>NZ_CP041040.1:2412524-3618786 GCF_006385575.1 Microbacterium foliorum
CCGCAGACGCCGAGGCGCTCGTGCTGTTCGGGTCGTATTGCTCGAACGATGTCTCCGACACCGATCTCGCCGTCCTGAGCATCTCGGGCAGCGAGGACGGACTCTCGACGCCCGAGAAGATCGATGCGGCCCGCGATCTGCTTCCTGCCGGCGCCGAGATGATCGAGATCGAGGGTGCATCCCACGCATCCTTCGGCGACTACGGCCCCCAGGCGGGCGATGGGACGCCGACCATCACGGACGACGAGATGCACTCCGAGGTCGCCGAGATCCTGATTCCCTTCATGGCCGCATTCCCCCAGGGCTGATTTCTCTTCGCTCCGCGTCTCAGACGCCCTGCGTCTCAGCGCGCCCGGTCAGACGATGAGGGGATCGAGCAGCGGATGCAGGTGCCGCGTGCCGAGCACCCCGGATGCCGTCCGCGCACCCGCGCTGAGTGCCGACGGCACGTCCGCGCCGGAGAGCCGGGCATCGAGCACACCCGCGAGGAAGGCATCGCCGGCCCCGTTCGTGTCGACGACGTCGACGGGCGCCGCCGCCACGCGGTGCTCCACCCCGTCCGCATCGATCGCCACAGCGCCCTCCGCACCGAGCGTGCACACAGCGAGCGAGGCTCCTGCCGAGATGCGCGACCGCAGGAAGGCCACGGGATCGGAGAGACGGTCGGCGTTGCAGAACACGGCGTCGGCCGCGTCGAGGAACGGCCGGTGGAAGTCTGCCTCACCGTCGTAGTCGTGCACGTCGACCCAGATCGGGCGCCCCGTCGCTCTGGCCGCCGGAAGAAGCCGGAGGGGCTCCGCCGCGAGGTCGAGCACGATCGCATCGGCCTCTCGCATCGCAGCGACCAGGGCGGCGTCATCGACACCATCCGTCGCCGAGGGTGAGGCGAGGTAGAGCGACACGCGCCCGCCCCGACGGGTCATGAGGTTCAGGTGGCGCTCAGTGACGTCACCCTGGCCCCAGAGAGCGTTCACTCCTGCCCGGCCGAGGGCGCCGCGCACGCGCTCCCCCGGCTCGTCCGCCGCGCTCAGCGCATACAGCAGGGTGGAGCGCCCGAGCGCTGTGAGGCTGAGCGCCTTGCCTGCACTCGTGCCGCCGACCGTCTCCCAGGAGTCCTCGGCGAACTGCATGTGGGGCACGGGCTCCGGCAGACGATCGAGCACGACGATGGAGTTCCAGGAAGCCGGCCCAGCGATGAAGACGGATGCGGTCATGGCTCCATACTGCCCCGTGCGGCCGCTTGATCAGCCGATCCGCTTGATCAGCGAGTCGAGGCCCATTCCGTAGTCGATGCGCACGACCGGTAGCGCGAGCTTGTCGGTCCCGATCACGACGTATCCGGGTTCGATGGTCCGTGCCATCTCGAAGCCGGCCTGCGCGACGCCCTGCTTCGCGGTGTCGTTGAAGTGTCCGAACGGGTACGCGATCACCTCGCGCACCCCGAGCACGTCCCCTGACGCGTTCAGGTCGGCCGCGATCTCGTCGGCCGTCCAGTTCGTCATCCGTCCCTTGCCGTTCTCTCCGGCCTGGTGCATGTCATGGGTGTGCGAACGGCGCAGCACATAGATCGACGGCGGTGGATCCTGCCGGTAGGCCGTGATCATGAACGACGTCGACAGGAGCCTGTTCCGCTCGATCACCGGAACCGCGAGGTCGAACCATGTCTGGTCGGCGTCGTCGTCGGTGATGATCACCGAGCGGGCGGGCAGCGAGAGGCGGCCGTCGATGAACGCGCTGAGCTCGTCCCAGGTCGGGAGATAGAAGCCCGTCGTGGCGATGTGGGCCATCTGCGCGTCGAAGTCGCCGATGTACGCGTAGTTGCCGCGCAGCCACCCGGACTCGCCGTCCGGGTTCGTCGTGAACTGGTGGTACATCAGGATCGGCACCTGCACGTCGGCAGCGGCGTTCGCCTCCGGGGTCGTCCACCCGGCGAACAGCTCGGTCTGCTGATCGACGCAGGCGACGGGGTCGGCACCGTTCACGCGTGCGGCGACCGTGTATGCGGCGGCATCCGCCTCGGTCGTGTACCACCCCGCGAACACGCGCCCGTCCTGCGCCGGTATCGGAAGAGCGGCGTAGAGCGCGTCCTGCCGCTGCAGCATGGGCTCGGCCGGAGCTCCGTCGCCGAAGAAGCTCACCGCACACGCCAGCGGGTCGTCGGCATCGGCGAGGAGCTGCTGAGCGGGTGTCAGCGGACGCTCGATGACGGCGGCGCCGGCGCGCGGAACGCTCTCCTCCGGCGCACGCGTCGACCAGGCGTACGCCGCCGCTGCGCCTGCCCCGACCACGATGACGGCGCTGATGATCAGTGCGACGCCGATGCGGCGTCGCTTCCCCCCGGAAGCCATTGTCTAGATGTCGAATCCGTCTGCGATCATCTCCACGAGCTCCTCGCGCTCCTCGACCGGCAGGAAGGCTCCGGCCGCGGCGTTGAACTGGAAGGTCTCGAGGTCGTCGAGGTCGTACTCGAACGTCTCGACGAGGAGCGACAGCTCACGGGTGAGCGAGGTCGCGCTCATCGTGCGGTTGTCGACGTTCACCGTGACGGCGAAGCCGAGCTGGTAGAGCAGATCGAACGGGTGATCCGCGAGGGTGTCGCCCCACGCCGCGATCGCGCCGGTCTGCAGGTTCGACGACGGCGAGAGCTCGAGCGGGATCTCGCGGTCGCGCACCCAGCGGGCGAGGTCACCGAACTGCACCTGCACCTCGTCGCCCTCCTGAGTGATCACGTGGAGGTCCTCGGCGATGCGTACGCCGTGGCCGAGTCGCAGGGCTCGTCCGTCGATGAGCGCCGACCGGATCGAGGCCGGGCCGGCCGCCTCTCCCGCGTGCACCGTGACGGGGAAGAAGTTCTCGGCGAGGTAGTCGAAGGCAGCCCGATGGTTTGAGGCGGGGAAGCCGTCCTCGGGGCCGGCGATGTCGAAGCCGACGGCTCCGCGTCCGCGGAACCCGACCGCGAGCTCTGCGATCTCGAGAGAGCGGTCGGTGTGACGCATCGCGGTGATCAGCTGTCCGACGCGGATGCTGTGGCCGTCGCTGTCAGCGGCGTCCTCGCCCTCCTCGATGCCCTGCTGCACGGCCTCGACGGCCTGCTCGAGCGAGAGACCGCGGGTGAGGTGCTGTTCGGGCGCCCAGCGGACCTCGCCGTAGATCACTCCGTCACGTGCGAGGTCCTGCACGAACTCGCGTGCGACGCGGGTCAGTCCCTCCGTCGTCTGCATGACGGCGGTCGTCAGATCGAACGTCTTGAGATACTCGACCAGAGAACCCGAGTCGCTCTTCTTCGCGATCCACTTGCCGAGAGCGGCCGGGTTCGACTCCGGCACATCGACGCCGATCGCATCCGCCAGCTCGATGATGGTCGACGGGCGCACTGCGCCGTCGAGGTGGTCGTGCAACGACACCTTGGGCAGGCCTCGCAGAGACGCCCCCTGGATGGTGACATCGCCGTTCGCGTCGATCGACATGGGGATTCCTCTCGGTCGCGGATTCGCTGTGTTCAGGCTAGCGGTCTGCGGATCAGGCCGTGATGCGCTCGCGCACGATCGGCCCCGTGGCCGGAGCATCGTCACCGATCGCCCAGGCGCCCTCGAGAGCCTCGAGGGCACGCGGGAACCTGGCCTCATCGGCGGCGGAGAGGGTGAACAGCGGCTGGCCCGCCACGACGCGGTCGCCCGGCTTGGCGTGCAGATCGATGCCGGCTTCGAAGATCACCGGGTCCTCGGCCCGCGCGCGTCCTGCGCCGAGACGCCACGCCGCGATGCCGAACGGCAGCGCATCGAGCTGAGACACCACGCCGTCGGCGGGGGCGGTGACCACGTGCGTCTCGCGTGCCGTCGGCAGCGATGCGTCCGGGTCGCCGTCCTGCGCACGGATCATGGCCTTCCAGCCGTCCATCGCGCGTCCGTCGTCGAGAGCGGCCTCGACATCGGCATCCGGCTGTCCTGCGAGCGCGAGCATCTCGCGCGCCAGGGCGATCGTCAGCTCGCGGACATCGGCGGGGCCTCCGCCGGCCAGCACCTCGACCGATTCGCGAACCTCGTTGGCGTTTCCGATCGCGCGCCCCAGGGGCACGTTCATGTCCGTGAGCAGTGCGGTCGTGGCGACGCCCGAGTCGGTGCCGAGCGCGACCATCGTGCGCGCGAGCTCGCGTGCCCGATCGATGTCCTGCATGAACGCGCCCGAGCCGAACTTCACGTCGAGCACCAGGGCGTCCGTGCCTTCGGCGATCTTCTTCGACATGATGCTCGATGCGATCAGCGGGATCGCCTCGACCGTGCCGGTGACGTCACGCAGCGCGTAGAGCTTCTTGTCGGCGGGAGCGAGACCGGAACCTGCGGCGCAGATCACCGCGCCCACATCGCCCTGCATCTGCGCGAACATCTCTTCGTTGCTGAGCGCGGCACGCCATCCGGGGATCGACTCGAGCTTGTCGAGCGTGCCGCCCGTGTGGCCGAGTCCACGGCCGGAGAGCTGCGGCACCGCGACGCCGAACACGGCGACCAGCGGTGCGAGCGGCAGAGTGATCTTGTCGCCCACCCCTCCGGTCGAGTGCTTGTCGACGGTCTTCTTGCCGAGGGTCGCGAAGCTCATCCGCTCCCCCGAGGCGATCATCGCGTCGGTGAGCACGCGGATCTCATCGCGCTCCATGCCGCGCTGGAAGACGGCCATCGCGAACGACGCCATCTGCGCATCCGACACGTAGCCGCGAGTATAGGCGTCGACCATCCAGCGCAGCGCCTTCTCGGGCACGGCACCTCCGTCGCGCTTGGCCCGGATCACATCGACGGCGTCGAAGGGCTCAACGCTCATCGGGCGTCCTCCAGGTCTCGGGGGCCGAACGCATCCGGCAGCACTTCATCGATGGTCCGGATGCCGGAGACGGTCTCCAGCAGCATCCCGGGCATCGCGTGCTCGTAGAGCAGTTGGCGGCAGCGGCCGCAGGGCATGATCGTCTGTCCGTCGTTGTTCACGCACACGAAGGCGACGAGCTGGCCGCCGCCGGACATGTGCAGGTCTCCCACCAGTGCGCATTCGGCGCACAGGGTCACCCCGTACGACGCGTTCTCGACGTTGCAGCCGGCGACGATGCGACCGTCGCCGACGAGCGCGGCGGCTCCGACCCGGTATCGCGAATACGGCGCGTAGGCCTTGGTCATGGCGTCGGTCGCGACCTGGCGGAGCTCGTCCCAGTCGATGTCAGTCATGTCTCTCCTAGGACTTTATGTACGGCTTGCCGCTGGCCGCCGGCCCACGGATCTGACCGGCGAAACCGGCGACCGCGAGCAGCGTCACGACATACGGGAGCATCAGCATGAACTCGCCGGGGATCGGTGTCTTGAGGATCGACAGCAGGTTCTGCAGGTTCGTGGCGAAGCCGAACAGCAGCGCGGCGAGAGTCGCGCGGATCGGATCCCAGCGTCCGAAGATCACCGCGGCGAGGGCGATGAAGCCGAGACCGGCGGTCATATCCTTTCCGAACTGCGGCACCGACACCAGCGTGAAGTACGCACCGCCGATGCCGGCGATCGCGCCCGCGAGCAGCACGTTCCAGAAGCGCGTCGAGTTGACCTTGATGCCGACCGTGTCTGCGGCCTGCGGGTGCTCGCCGACGGCGCGGACGCGGAGTCCCCACTTCGTGCGGTACAGGCCCCAGGCGACGATGGCGACGGTGATGAACATGAGGTAGACGATGAACGTCTGGTTGAACAGCACCGGACCGATGATCGGGATGTCGCTGAGCAGCGGGATCTCGATGCGGCTGAAGCGCACCGGAGTGTTGAGCTCGGTCTCGTTCGGTGCGAGCAGCGCACCGTAGAGGAAGCCGGTGAGACCGCTGACGAGCACGTTGAGCACCACACCGACGATCACCTGCTCGACGAGGTACTTGATCGCGAACGCGGCCAGCACGGCGGCGACGAGCACGCCGCCGAGCATGGCGCCCAGCAGTCCGATGAACGGGCTGCCGGTGACGCTCGAGAGCAGCGCGGCTGCGAACGCTCCGAGGAGCAGCTGGCCTTCGATGGCGACGTTGACCACACCCGCCCGCTCGCCGATGACGCCGCCGAGGGCGCCGAACACGAGGGGGACGGAGAGGGAGACGGCTCCGAACAGCAGGCTGCTGACGGGCACGAGACCTCCGGCGCCCGCCCACACGAGGAACCCGAAGACGGCGATCACGCTGAAGGCGATCACGAGCCAGATCGAGGGCTTGCGGTACGTCCACGCCCGCAGGAACGCGAGCGCCGACAGCAGCGCGAGGATCACGATGACGACCCAGCTGGTCGGCCCCGTCGGCAGCGCCACATCGGGCAGCGCGAACGGTGACGACGGGTCGTTGAGCCGGAAGGTGCTGGTGCCGCTGCGCGGCACGAGCAGGATCAGGAGCGCCAGCAGCACGGTGGCTGCGGCGAGGACGATCGGCGCCTTCAGGTGCCGCTCGCGCACGGTGGCGAGCTGCACGGTTCCGTCGGCGGCTTCGCTCTGGACGAGGGAGGTCATGCGGTCACCGCCTTCTTCGTGGCCTTGGCTCGCGCCTTGGCAGCCTTCTCCACATCGGACTTGGGAAGGAAGAACACGGCTCGCAGGAGAGGCGGCGCGGCGATGAACAGCACGACGAGCGACTGGACGACGAGCACGATGTCGACGGGGATGTCCTGCGCCTGCATCGAGAACGATCCTGCCTTGAGTGCGCCGAACAGGATGCCGGCGGCGAAGGTGCCCCAGGCGCGGCTGCGGCCGAGCAGGGCGACGGTGATCGCATCGAAGCCGATTCCGGCGTCGATGGTCTCGGTGATGCCGGTCGTGACCGCGCCCTGGACCTGGTTCATGCCCGCGAGACCGGCGAGAGCACCGGCGAGCAGCATGGCGTAGACGTAGACGCGCTGCACGCTGATTCCGGCCGCGCGCGCGGCGTGCGGGTTCTCGCCCACGGCGCGCATCCGCATTCCGAGCGAGGAGCGCTCGATCAGCCACCAGACGAACAGGGTCGCGATGATCACGATCACGAACCCGAGATCGAGCAGCGGGAACTGCGGCCCGAGGAGCTCGGGGAACTGCGCGCTCTCAGGGGTGGCGTAGCCGAGGGCCTGGTTCGTGCCCGGCTTCTGCAGCAGTCCGGGTGTGCGGATCATCCACAGCAGCAGGTAGTACGCCACGTAGTTGAGCATGATCGTGAGGATGACCTCGTGGGCGCCGGTGCGCGCCTTGAGCAGACCGGCGATCGCACCCCACAGTGCGCCACCGGCGATGCCGGCGATCAGGGTGACCGGGATGTGCAGCCAGAACGGCAGGTCGAGCTGGAAGGTGAGGAGACCGGCAGCCGCGACGCCGATCAGCATCTGACCGCGTGCACCGATGTTGAACAGGCCGACGCGGAACGCGAGGGCGACGCCGAGACCGGCGGCGATCAGCGGTGCGGCGAAGCCCAGCGTGTTGGTCAGCGGACGGATCTGGGCGGCGAAGTCAGCGCCTCGTGCGTTGAAGATCGCTCCGCGGACGAGTGCCTCGTAGCCGTTGTAGACCGCGTTCCAGATCGCGGCGAAGGTGTCGCTCGGACGCTGGAAGAAGTAGCCGGAGGCCTCCAGCACGTCCTCGTTGGTGAAGGCGATGAGGATGCCGCCGACGACCAGAGCGAGGAAGATCGCGAGGATCGTCGTGACGGCGCTGCCTCGGAGCATCTCCTTCAGGATCACGTTGCCGCGAGGAGGAGGCGGAACCGCGCCCGAATCGCGCATCGTCGTGGTCGTGTTGACCGAGAGCTGGTCGGCGGATCCCTGGCCCGCCGAGCTGCTCCCCTGTGGCGTCGTACCGCTCATGCGGCCACCTCTCCCTCGGCGGCGCCCGCCATCATCAGTCCCAGCGTCTCGCGCGGGGTGTCGCCGGGAACGATCCCGACGATCGTGCCTCTGTACATGACCGCGATGCGGTCGGCGAGAGCCGCCACCTCGTCGAGCTCGGTCGAGACGACCACGACGGGGATGCCCGCGTCTCTCGTCTCGATGATCCTCTTGTGGATGAACTCGATGGAGCCGACGTCGACTCCACGCGTCGGCTGCGCGGCGACGAGCAGCTTGAGCTCGCGGCTCATCTCCCGGGCGATCACGACCTTCTGCTGGTTTCCTCCGGAGAGGGTGCCTGCCGGAGTGTGCGGACCCTGCGTGCGGATGTCGTACTCGCTGATCCGTGCGCGGGCGAAGTCCTCGAGCGCGGATCGGCGGATGGTCCCGCCTCGGCTGAACTCCTCGTCGCCCGTGCGGTCGAGGATCAGGTTCTCCGCAACGGAGAAGCCCGCGACGAGTCCGTCCTCGGTGCGGTCCTCCGGAACGAAGCCGACACCGGCATCGAGAATGGCCCGCACGCTCTTGCCGACCAGTTCGGTGCCGCCGAGGGTGATCGATCCTTCGACCCTGGCCGCGAGGCCGACGATGGCCTCGACGAGCTCGGTCTGGCCGTTGCCCTGCACCCCGGCCACGGCGAGAACTTCACCTGGGCGCACGGAGAAGTCGATGCCATCGACGACGATGGCTCCCGCGGAGGTGAGCACGCGCAGGCCCTTGACGTCGAGGCCGCCCTCGCCGAGTCGCGGCGGATCCTTGTGCACCGTGAGCTCGACCGCACGTCCGACCATCAGAGAGGCCAGCTCGGCGTTGGTCGCCGTGGGCGACGCCTCGCCGACGATGCGGCCGAGGCGGACGATCGTGATGGTGTCCGCGACCTCGCGCACCTCACGCAGCTTGTGGGTGATGAAGACGATCGCCGTGCCCTCGTCTCGGAGCTGACGCATGATGCCCATGAGCTCGTCGGTCTCCTGCGGCGTGAGCACGGCGGTGGGCTCATCGAAGACCAGGACCTTGGCGTCGCGCGAGAGCGCCTTGATGATCTCGACGCGCTGCTGCACACCGACGGGGAGGTCGCCGACGACCGCGTCAGGGTCGATGTCGAAGCCGAAGCGGGCGGCGACGGCGCGGACGTGCTCACGCGCCTTCGTGATGTCGAGGGTGCCCAGGCCCTTGGTCTGCTCGTGGCCGAGCATGACGTTCTCGGCCACCGTGAACACGGGGACGAGCATGAAGTGCTGGTGCACCATGCCGATGCCGGCGTTCATCGCGTCGCCGGGGCCGCGGAACCGCTGGACGACGTCGTCCAGGAGGATCTCGCCCTCATCGGCCTGATACAGCCCGTAGAGGACGTTCATCAGCGTGGACTTGCCTGCACCGTTCTCGCCGAGCAGCGCGTGGATCTGCCCCGGCTCGACGACCAGGTCGATGTGGTCGTTGGCCACCAGGGTTCCGAACCGCTTGGTGATACCGCGAAGTTCGAGCTTCATATCTGCACCTTATCCAGAAGTGTCATCCAGAAGAGTCCGAAGAATCTTCGGCGCATCGTACGGGGATCGCCCGGATGCGCCGCGAACAGTCGTCTTCGTCCGTCCACGGCGCGGGGCGAGTGGCCGCTTGCACCACTCGCCCCGCCATGGATGTGAACTGCTTACGGGGAGTTCTCCGACTCCACCGTGATGTCACCCGAGATGATCTGCTCCTGCAGAGCCGTGATCTCGTCGAGCAGCCCGTCGGGCAGGTCGCCCTCGAAGGCACCGAAGCCCGAGAGCTTGACGCCCTCGTTCTCGAGCGTGCCGATGTAGGGAGCCGGGTCGAAGTCGCCCTCGGATGCGGCGACGGTCGCGTCCTCGACGGCCACGTCGATGGCCTTCATGATCGAGAAGAGGGTGACGTCGGCCACGCTCTCATCGGCCACCGCGAGGTCGCTGTCGACGCCGACCAGCAGCGTGTCCTTGCCGCTGTCGGCGATGGCCGCAGCAGCGCTCTGGTAGATCGGTCCACCGACCGGGAGGATCACGTCGACACCCTGGTCGAGCACGCCCTGGGCGGTCTGCTTGGCGGTGTCGTTCGCGTCGAAGCCTCCGGTGAAGGAGCCCTTCTGCGTGGCGGCGTCCCAGCCGAAGACCTCGACGGCGCCCGACTTGTCCTCGTTGTACTTCTCGACGCCGAGCTGGAAGCCGTCCATGAACACGGCGACCGACGGGATCTGCATTCCGCCGAAGGTGCCGACCTTGTTCACGCCCGATGCGGCAGACCAGCCGGCCGCGGCGTAGCCACCGAGGTAGGCGGCCTGAGCCGTGTCGAAGACGAGGGGCTTGATGTTGGGAGCATCGGTGGTGCCGTCGAAGTCGTTGTCGGCGTAGTCGTCGATGATCGCGTAGTCGATCTCGGGGTTGGCGAGAGCGGACTCGACGGTCGCGGCCGAGAGCTTGAAGCCGACGGCGACGATGAGCGAGCAGCCCTCCGAGACAGCGGTCTCGAGGTTCGGTGCGTAGTCGTTGTCGTTGGCCGACTCGAACTCGATCGGCTCGACGCCGAGAGTCTCCGCTGCGCGGTCCATGCCCTCCTTGGCGGACTGGTTGAACGACTTGTCGTTCCAGCCACCCGCGTCCGAGACGAGGCAGGGGATGAAGTCGGAGTCGGCCTCGCCGCCGCCGGTGCCGCCCGATTCGGTGGGAGCCTGGCCGCAGCCGGCAAGTGCGAAGACGACGCCAGCGGCGATGGTCGCGCCGAGCAGCTTCTTGGTGGTGGAGATGGTCAACTCATGCCTCCTGAACGGTGCCGCGGCCCTCGCGGATCGCTCAAAGTTACCCAGTGTTTCGACTTTTGTGCATGCACGAGGGCGAAGCGCTGGCGAATGGTTACAAAGCTGAAACCAAGACAGCCGATGAGCGACCGAGCGTGCTCATCAGAGCACGTCGCTCCGCCCGGTCAGCTTCAGGGACTCGACGACGCCCTTCACCCGTTGCGCGTGCTCGACGGTGGTGACGAGCAGGGCGTCGGGGGTGTCGACCACGACGATGTCCTTCACGCCGATCAGGCTGATCACGCGAGAGGTCTGACTGACCAGGATGCCGCTGGCCGCATCCGACAGCACGCGGGCTTTCGGCCCGAGCACGGCGAGGTCGTTCTTCCGACCGTTGTTGATGAGCTTGGTGAGGGACGCGAAGTCCCCCACGTCGTCCCAATCGAAGTGACCGGGCACGACCGCGAGGCGCCCGCGTCGCGCAGCAGGTTCGGCCACCGCGTAGTCGATCGCGATCTTCTTCAACCCGGGCCAGATCCGATCCACGGCGGGGCCGCGGCGCTCGCGGTCGTCCCACGCCTCGGCGAGCTCGAGCAGCCCGGCGTGCAGGGCCGGTTCGTTCGCGGCGAGCTCATCGAGCAGCACACTCGCCTTGGCGATGAACATGCCCGCGTTCCAGAGGTAGCCGCGGTCGGCGAAGTAGGCCTTGGCGGTGTCGAGGTCGGGCTTCTCGACGAAGCTCTCGACCAGGGCCGCCTCGCGCGCCCCCTCGACCACGAGCTCCGCTCCCCTCTTGATGTAGCCGAAGCCGATCGCGGGCTCGGTCGGGGAGATGCCGATCGTGCAGATGTATCCCTCCCGCGCGACCTCGACGGCGTCACGCACGGCGAACTCGAACACACGTGTGCTGCGGATGACGTGGTCGGCGCTGAACGAGCCGATGATCACGTCGGGGTCTCGTCGATGCAGGATCGCGGCCGCCAACCCGATCGCCGCCGCGGATTCGCGCGGCTCCGACTCCAGGAACACATTCAGATCCGGTATTCCGGGCAGCTCCGCCTCCACGGCCGCGCGGTGGGCCCGCCCCGTGACCACGGCGATGCGGTCGGCCCCGGCCAGCGGCTCCAGCCTGTCCCAGGTGTCACGCAGCAGCGAGTGCCCCGAGCCTGTGAGATCGTGCAGGAATTTCGGCGCGTCCGCACGCGAGAGGGGCCAGAGTCGGCTGCCGATTCCGCCGGCGGGGATCACGGCGTAGAAGTTCTCGATGGGTTGGCTCACCCCGCAAGGGTAGCGCCCCGGAAAGTCTCGACATCGAGACACTTAGGCTCCCCTTCGTCGCCCGGGGTCGCCTCACGGGAATAGGATGGTGTCCGATCGGCCGTGCCTGATGACAGCAGGCTCACGCTTGGAAGACGCACCGCACGCGACCGAGTCACTTCGATCCAGGGAGGACGACCGTGTCCACAAGCGCTCGCTTGACACCGTCGATTTCGGAAACCACTTCCAAGACGCCCCGCGGCACCCTCTACCGGGGTCGCGAAGGCATGTGGTCGTGGGTGCTTCACCGCATCACCGGAGTCGCCATCTTCTTCTTCCTGTTGGTGCATGTGCTCGACACTGCACTCATCAGGGTCTCCCCTGAGGCGTACAACGCCGTCATCGGCACGTACAAGAACCCGATCATGGCGCTCGGCGAGGTCGTGCTGGTGGCCGGCATCGTGTTCCACGCGATGAACGGTCTCCGCATCATCGCCGTCGACTTCTGGTCGAAGGGGGCGAAGTACCAGCGTCAGCTCTTCTGGGGCGTGCTTCTCGTGTGGGGCATCATCATGGCCGGCTTCGTGCCTCGCCACCTGATGCTCGCGTTCGCCGGCTTCGGAGGAGGACACTGATGACCGCTCAGACCGTCGCACCCCCTGTCCGCCGTCAGCGCGGATTCAACCTCGAGAAGTGGGGCTGGCTCTTCATGCGCGCCTCCGGCGTCGTGCTCGTCGTTCTCATCTTCGGCCACCTGTTCATCAACCTGATGGTGGGCGAGGGCATCCACGCCCTGGACTTCGCGTTCATCGCCGGCAAGTTCGCCACGCCGTTCTGGCAGTGGTGGGACGTCATCATGCTCTGGCTCGCGCTGATCCACGGCGCCAACGGCATGCGCACGATCGTCAACGACTACGTGACGAACAACACCGCTCGCAAGGCGCTGATCTGGGCCCTCGGCCTGGCCGCAGCCCTGCTCATCATCCTCGGCACCCTGGTCGTCTTCACCTTCGACCCGTGCCTCGGCGTGACCGAGTCGAGCACACTGTGGGAACAGTGCCAGACGCTGGTCAAGTAGAAGAGAAGGCATACGAGAAGTGACTACCGAGACCCAGGATTCCGTCGTGCGCGACGGCGTGCACTACCACCAGTTCGACATCGTCATCGTGGGCGCCGGCGGCGCCGGCATGCGAGCCGCCATCGAGGCGGGCTCCGGCGCGAAGACCGCGGTCATCTCCAAGCTCTACCCGACGCGTTCGCACACCGGTGCGGCTCAGGGAGGCATGGCGGCTGCACTCGCGAACGTCGAGGAGGACAGCTGGGAGTGGCACACCTTCGACACCGTCAAGGGTGGCGACTATCTGGTCGACCAGGATGCTGCGGAGATCCTCGCCAAGGAGGCGATCGACGCGGTCATCGACCTCGAGAACATGGGTCTGCCCTTCAACCGCACGCCCGAGGGGAAGATCGACCAGCGTCGATTCGGCGGCCACACCGCCGAGCACGGCAAGACCCCGGTGCGCCGCGCATGCTACGCCGCCGACCGCACCGGCCACATGATCCTCCAGACGCTCTTCCAGAACTGCGTCAAGCTCGGCATCAACTTCTTCAACGAGTTCTACGTGCTCGACCTGCTCACGGTGAAGGATGCCGACGGCAAGACCCAGGTCTCGGGCGTCGTCGCCTACGACCTGTCCACGGGTGAGCTGCACGTGTTCCAGGCCAAGGCCGTGATCTTCGCGACCGGCGGCTTCGGCAAGATCTTCAAGACGACCTCGAACGCGCACACCCTCACGGGTGACGGTGTCGGCATCGTCTGGCGCAAGGGCCTCCCCCTCGAGGACCTCGAGTTCTTCCAGTTCCACCCGACCGGCCTCGCCGGACTCGGCATCCTCCTCACCGAGGGCGCTCGCGGCGAGGGAGCCATCCTGCGCAACGCCTCGGGCGAGCGCTTCATGGAGCGCTACGCCCCGACCATCAAGGACCTCGCGCCTCGCGACATCGTCGCCCGCTGCATGGTGCAGGAGGTGGCCGAAGGCCGCGGCGCCGGTCCGCACAAGGACTACGTGCTGCTGGACTGCACGCACCTGGGTGCCGAGGTGCTCGAGACCAAGCTTCCGGACATCACGGAGTTCGCTCGCACGTACCTGGGCGTCGACCCGGTCGTCGAGCCCGTGCCGGTGATGCCTACTGCGCACTACGCGATGGGCGGCATCCCCACGAACAACGACGCAGAGGTTCTCGCCGACAACACCACGGTCGTCCCGGGTCTCTACGCCGCCGGCGAGTGCGCCTGCGTCTCGGTGCACGGCGCCAACCGTCTCGGCACCAACTCGCTTCTGGACATCAACGTGTTCGGCAAGCGCGCAGGCCGCAACGCGGTGGAGTACGTCAAGACCGCCGAGTTCGTGCCGCTGCCTGAGAACCCCGCCGGGTTCGTCTCCGACATGCTCGAAGGCCTGCGCAACAACCAGGGCACCGAGCGCATCGCCGTGCTCCGCAAGGCGCTGCAGGACGAGATGGACAAGGGCGCGCAGGTCTTCCGCACGCACGAGTCGCTGGAGCACGTGCTCGGTGTCATCAAGGAGCTGCGCGACCGGTACATGAACGTGCACGTCGACGACAAGGGCAAGCGGTTCAACACCGACCTGCTCGAGGCCGTCGAGCTGGGGTTCCTGCTCGACATCGCCGAGGTCGTCGTCTACGCCGCGCAGAACCGCGAGGAGAGCCGCGGCGGCCACATGCGCGACGACTTCCCCACTCGCAATGACGAGAAGTACATGCAGCACACGATGGCCTATCTCACGGGCGATCCGCACTCCTCCACTCCGAGCGATCACATCAAGCTCGACTGGAAGCCGGTCGTGTTCACGAAGAACGAGCAGGGCGAGTTGAACTACCCGCCGATGGAGAGGAAGTACTGAGCATGTCGAACGCCATCGCAGAAGCTCCCGCGGACACGACGCAGGAGACGGGCATCCAGTCGTTCATCGTCACCTTCAACATCCGCCGCTTCGACCCCGAGGTCGACTCCGAGCCGCACTGGGTCGACTACGACGTGGAGCTCTACTCGACCGACCGCGTGCTCGACGCGCTGCACAAGATCAAGTGGGAGGTCGACGGCTCGCTGACCTTCCGCCGCTCGTGCGCCCACGGCATCTGCGGCTCTGACGCCATGCGCATCAACGGCCGCAACCGCCTGGCCTGCAAGACGCTGATCAAGGACCTCGACATCTCGAAGCCGATCTACGTCGAGGCGATCAAGGGCCTGCCCCTCGAGAAGGACCTCGTCGTCGACATGGAGCCGTTCTTCGCGTCGTACCGCGAGGTGCAGCCGTTCCTCGTCGCGAACTCCGTGCCGGAGAAGGGCAAGGAGCGGGTCCAGTCGATCGCCGATCGAGAGATCTTCGACGACACGACCAAGTGCATCCTGTGCGCCGCGTGCACCTCGTCGTGCCCCGTCTTCTGGACCGACGGACAGTACTTCGGCCCGGCGGCGATCGTGAACGCGCACCGCTTCATCTTCGACTCCCGCGATGACAACGCCGCGGTTCGCCTCGACATCCTGAACGACAAGGAGGGAGTGTGGCGCTGCCGCACGACCTTCAACTGCTCCGAGGCATGCCCCCGCGGCATCGAGGTCACCAAGGCCATCGCCGAGGTCAAGCAGGCTGTGCTGCGCGGTCGTCCCTGACTCTCTCGCGCTGACGACGACGGGCGGACTCCTTCACGGAGTCCGCCCGTTCTCCGTCTGTGGATAGGGTGAGGATGTGTCTGATCCCGCTGGCGCTGAAAGCGAGCCCCGCCGCCTCGACGCGGCCGTGGAACGGGCCACCGCACTGACCCAGCGCACGCTCGGGCTGTTCCCCGTGCGCGTGTGGCGGCATTTCCTGCAGCACAACGGGTTCCTCCTCGCCGCGGGCGTCAGCTACCAGGCCCTGTTCGCGATCTTCGCGGCGATCTATCTCGCCTTCGCCATCGCCGGCCTCTGGCTCGGAGGCAGCACCGAAGCGGTCGACGGCATGATCGACATCATCAACAGCTACATCCCCAACCTGATCCAGGACGAGGGCGGGGTGTTCACCCCGCAACAGGTGCAGGAGATCGCGGTCAGCACGACCGGGCTGCTCAGCATCACCGGTCTGATCGCGCTCGGAACCGTGATCTGGACGGCCATCGGCTGGGTGACGTTCTCGCGGCGAGCGACGCGCGACATCTTCGGCCTGCCGCCTGACCGCCGCAGCTACGTCATCCTGAAGGCGCGGGATCTGCTCGCCGCTCTGATCTTCGGAGCATCGCTGCTCGCCGGTTCCCTGCTCAGCTCCGCCAGCGCGGTAGCACTGAGCTGGATCCTGAGCCTGATCGGGTGGGGATCCGCCCTCGACGGCCTCACCAGCATCCGGATCGGCACGGTGCTGGTGTCCTTCGCGCTGCTGTCGGGTGCACTCGCGGCGATGGTGCGCTTCCTCACCGGCACATCCCTGCATTGGAGCACGATCTGGCCGGGCGCGCTTCTCGGCGGCGGGGCGATGACGATCCTCCAGTTCGGTGCGGGATACCTGCTGAGCTACACGCCGACGAATCCCCTGCTTGCCACGTTCGCGATCTTCATCGGCCTCCTGCTGTGGTTCCGCGTCAACGGCGTGGTGATGCTGGTCGCCTCCTCGTGGATCGCCGTCGCGGCGAAGGACCGTGACCTGCCGCTGTTGGCGCAGTCCGACGCGGAGCGGCGAGCGGCCGAGCACCAGACCCTGGTGGCCGCAGCCCGCATTCGTGCGCGCGAAGCGCGAGAGGCTCGCGAGACGGCCCCGTGGTATCGCACCTGGGCCGCCGCCAGAGCCGTGCAGGCGGCGGAGCAGGCGCTCGCCGAGCTGGAGGCCTCCGCTCCCCCGCCCGTCGATGCGAGCTCAGCCTTTGCCCAGCGGCTGCTGGCCGAGCTGCAGCGTCCGTCCAAGGATGTCGGCGGCCCTCGTTAGGCTGGTGAGCATGCCTCATCTGCGTATCGCCTCGGTCAATGTCAACGGAATCCGAGCGGCGGCTCGCAACGGCATGAGCAGCTGGCTCGACGCCGCCGACGTCGACATCCTGACGCTGCAGGAGGTCCGCGGGCAGGACGAGCACCTCGAGGCCGCACTTCCGGGTTGGACGTTCGTGCACGACGAAGCCACGGCCAAGGGCCGCGCCGGGGTGGCGATCGCGAGCCGCATCCCGGCCCTCGCCTCGCGCACCGACTTCGGCGACGACGACTTCGATTCGAAGGGGCGCTGGATCGAGGCCGACTTCCTGATCGGAGACCGCCCGCTCACGGTGGTCAGTGCCTACGTGCACAGCGGCGAGGCCGACACCCCGAAGCAGGAGGAGAAGTGGAAGTTCCTCGACGCGTTCGGCCTGCGGCTCGCGGAGCTCGGCGGCACTGACGGCGAACTCGCCCTGGTCACCGGTGACCTGAATGTCGGCCATCGCGAACTCGACATCAAGAACTGGCGCGGCAACCGCAAGAAGGCCGGTTTCCTCCCCCGCGAACGCGCGTACTTCGACCGCTTCCTCGGAGCAGCGGGCGAGACGGTCGAGGGCGTCGACGGCTCCACGGGTACCGGTCTCGGCTGGGTCGACGTCGGGCGCGCCTTTCACGGCGAGGTCGACGGCCCGTACACCTGGTGGTCGATGCGCGGCCAGGCGTTCGACAACGATTCCGGATGGCGGATCGACTACCACCTGGCGACCCCGGCGCTTGCGGAACGAGCCACCGCCTACCACGTCGCCCGTGCGGCGGCTTACGACCAGCGCTGGAGCGACCACGCTCCGGTCGTGGTCGACTACACCTACTGATCCCGGGCACGTCGGCGGCCCGCGGCCCCGCAATCAGGCCGTGACGAGAGCGACGATCAGCCCGCTGACCACCACCCCCATAGGATTGATACCGTGACGAAACCACGCCTCTACTCAGGAATGCAGCCCTCCGCCGACTCTCTGCAGATCGGCAACTACATCGGAGCGCTCCTGCAGTGGCGTGACCTGCAGAGTTCCTACGACGCGTACTTCTCGGTCGTCGACCTGCATGCGCTCACGGTCGCGCAGGACCCGGCAGAGCTGCGTGAGAAGACCCGTCGCACCGCTGCCCAGTACATCGCCGCGGGCATCGAGCCCTCGCTGTCGACGTTGTACGTGCAGTCGCACGTCCGCGCGCACGCAGAGCTCGCCTGGGTCCTGTCGACGATCACCGGTTTCGGCGAGGCCGGCCGCATGACGCAGTTCAAAGACAAGTCTTCGCGGTACGGCGCCGACGCCACGAGCGTGGGTCTGTTCACGTATCCGGTGCTGATGGCCGCCGACATCCTGCTGTACCAGACCGATGTCGTGCCTGTCGGCGACGACCAGAAGCAGCACGTCGAGCTGACGCGCGATCTCGCCGAGCGCTTCAACTCCCGGTTCGGAGAGACGTTCGCCGTGCCCAGGCCCGTGATCCAGAAAGACACGGCGCGCATCTACGACCTGCAGAACCCGACGTCGAAGATGTCGAAGTCGGCAGAGAGCGACGCGGGCGTGCTGTGGATGCTCGACGACCCGGCGAAGTCGGCGAAGAAGATCATGCGCGCGGTGACCGACAACGAAGGCTCGGTGCGCTTCGATCGCGAGAACAAGCCCGGCGTCTCCAACCTGCTGACCATCTACGCAGCGCTCTCGGGACGACAGGTTCCCGCGATCGAAGACGAGTATGCGGGCCGCGGCTACGGTGACTTCAAGAAGGGGCTCGCCGAAGTCGTCGTGAACGAGTTCGAGCCCGTGCGTGCCCGCGCACTCGAGCTTCTCGACGATCCCGCCGAGCTCGATCGGATCCTCGCGCAGAACGCCGCACGCGCGGATGCCGTGGCCGACGCCACCCTCGGAGCGGTCTACGACCGGGTCGGACTGCTTCGTCGCGTCTGACCTCGACAGCCATAGGATGGGGGCGTGACTGATCCGCAGCAGCCCCCGTCCGGTGCCGTCCCTCCTGTGCCTCCCGTGCCCCGTCCGGACGACGAGCAGCCGCAGTTCGCTTCGCCCCTGTCGTCACCGCCCGCACCGCCGGCGCCGCCCGCACCGCCTTCGTATGCGACGCCCCCGGCACCGCCCGCGTACCAGGGCGCTCCGCCCGCGTACCAGAGCGCTCCGCCCGCGGTTCCAGCCGGTCAGCCCGCACCCGCGTACCCGGCACCGACGGGAGCACCCGTGTACCCGCATCTCGCGGGTCAGCAGCCCGGTGCGCCGACCTACCAGGCGGCTCCTCCCGGCGCCTATCAGGTTCCGGTCGGCGGCTACACGGCGCCCGCAGGCGCTTACCAGGCACCGGCCACCGGAGAGAAGAAGTCCGGAATGCTGGGAATCCTGGCGCTGATCCTCGCGATCGTGGCCGCTGTCGTCACGCCGATCGTCGCCGGAGTCGCGGGGTTCGAGATCGGCCGTCGTCTTCCAGGCGGTCTCGACACGACCGATCCCGACTTCCTGTCGATCCTCGCTCCCGCGCGGGATCAGGTGCTGTGGGCCGAGATCTCGTTCTGGACGGGAACCATCCTCGGCATCGCGGCCATCGTCATCGGCATCATCGCGATTCGCAAGAAGCAGGCGCGCGGCGCGGGCATCACGGCGCTCGTCGTCGCAGTGCTCGGCCCGATCATCTTCTGGGTCGTGCTGCTGGTGACCCTGTCTACCGGCACAGCGACCGGCTTCCTGCCGTAACAGCGCCGCGACGTCGGCACCTCGCCGAGGTCAGCGGGGAGCGTGGTGCTTCTGCTGAGCGGCGAGCAGCCCGTCCTCGACGAGCAGCTCGACCGCGTCCGCCGCATCCGACACGAGGATGGGCAGGTTCGCGCGCTCATCCTTGCCGAACGGCGACAGCACCCAGTCGGCAGGATCCTGTCGACCCACCGGACGACCGATGCCGACCCGCACCCGCGGGAACGCCGGCGTGGTGATCGCACGGGCGATGTCTCGCACGCCGTTGTGTCCGCCGTGGCCTCCGCCGATCTTGAGCTTGACGGTGTCGAACGGGATGTCGAGCTCATCGTGGACGACGATGATCTGCTCGGGCGGCACCGAGTAGAACCGGGCCAGGGCGGCGACCGGCGTGCCGGAGACGTTCATGAACGTGTTCGGTTTGGCGAGCACGAGCTTGTCGCCGCCTGGGCGCAACCAGGTCTCGACGACACGAGCCCCGCCCTTGTGCTCGCGAAAGCTCTCGCCGCGCCGCGAGGCGATCTCGTCGACGACCATCTGGCCGATGTTGTGACGCGTATCCGCGTATCGCGGGCCGGGGTTGCCGAGCCCCACCACGAGCCAGGTGGATGCCATGTGGTCGTCCTCTCGCATGCGGGCCCTTCGCGGTGCCCGGGTCAGGATACGACAGAGGGGGCGCGATGTGCTCGCGCCCCCTCTGTGATGCAGTCAGCTGTGCGCTGCGCCTGCGGAGATCACTCCGCGGCGGGAGCCTCTTCGACGGAAGCCTCGTCGGCTCCGGCCTCGTCCTCGCCGAGCGACTCCTCAGCCGGGATCGAGATCGCGACGACGAGCACCTCGGGGTCGGTCAGCAGCGTCGAGCCCTTGGGGAGCTTGACGTCGGCGGCGGTGATGTGCGCGCCCTCCTCGAGACCCTCGACCGAGACCTCGACGTTCTGCGGCAGGTGCGTGGCCTCTGCCTCGATCGAGATCGTGTTCGCGTCCTGGTTGACGATCGTGCCGGGGGCAGGCTCGCCGGTGACGATGACGGGAACGTCGATCGTGACCTTCTCGCCCTTGCGGACGACCAGCAGGTCGATGTGCTCGATGATCTGGTGCACCGGGTCGCGCTGGACGTCCTTGACGAGGGCGAGCTGGTCCTTACCGTCGATGTCGAGCTCGAGCAGCGCGTTCGCGCGGCGGATGATGAGCGAGACCTGGTGGCCGGGCAGTGCGACGTGCACGGGGTCGGTGCCGTGGCCGTAGATGACGGCGGGGATCTTGCCTGCGGCGCGCAGACGACGGGCGAAGCCCTTGCCGAAGCTCTCGCGGAGCTCGGCCTTGACCTTGGTGTCTTCAGACATGGGGTTCTCCTTCGGGGCACGCAGCGACAGCTACGCGGTGGTCTTGGAATTGTTCTCGAACGCAGACACGTGAGGAAAGCCACCGGCTTGCTTCGCCGCGTCGATAACGGATGCCAGCGCACGCGCAGAAGCATCCCTCGCCGAGGTACTCCTCTCATGGTACCGGATGAGCCGGTAGGCTGAGAACACCGATCCCTCTCTGCAGAACACGGAGTTCCCTCATGCTCGACGGCGTCTTCTTCTCCCACGCGATCGCCTGGCTCATCGGCGCGATGACCGTGTGCGCCGCCGGCCTCACCTTCGCGGCACTGTTCTCGCTCGGGCGCTCCGGGTACCGCAAGGACTGACCTCCTCGCGTCCGACACCTCCCGTCACGCGGGAGCACCACCCCGGACGCCGCGATAATCTGAGAGCATCCCCTTCTTCTCGATCTAGGAGCCATCTGTGCCCGAAGCATCAGCGAACATCGGAGTCGTCGGACTCGCCGTCATGGGTTCGAACCTCGCCCGCAACCTCGCCAGCCGCGAGGGCAACACGGTGGCGATCTTCAACCGCAGCTACGAGAAGACCGAGACACTCGTCTCCGAGCACCCTGAGGCAGGCTTCATCGCTGCCAAGACCTACCAGGAGTTCGCCGACTCGCTGCAGAGGCCGCGCACCGCGATCATCATGGTCAAGGCGGGCGGCCCGACCGACGCCGTGATCGACTCGCTCGTCGAGGTCTTCGAGCCGGGCGACATCATCGTCGACGGTGGCAACGCGTACTTCCCCGACACGATCCGCCGCGAGAAGGCCGTCCGCGAGACGGGCATCAACTTCGTCGGCGCCGGTATCTCCGGCGGCGAAGAGGGTGCACTCACGGGCCCGTCGATCATGCCCGGTGGCTCGGACGAGTCGTGGATCACCCTCGGCCCGATCCTGAAGTCGATCGCCGCGATCGCCGAGGGCGAGGCCTGCGTCACGCACGTCGGCCACGACGGCGCAGGGCACTTCGTGAAGATGGTGCACAACGGCATCGAGTATGCCGACATGCAGCTGATCGCCGAGGCCTATGACCTCATCCGCCGCGGCACGGGCAAGTCCCCCGCCGAGATCGCCGAGATCTTCGCGGAGTGGAACAAGGGCGAGCTCGAGTCGTACCTGATCGAGATCACCGCAGAGGTGCTGCGCCAGGTGGATGCCGAGACCGGCAAGCCGCTCGTCGACGTCATCCTCGACCAGGCCGGCGCCAAGGGCACCGGCGCCTGGACCGTGCAGACCGCCCTCTCGCTCGGCGTGCCGGTGTCGGGCATCGCCGAGGCCACCTTCGCCCGCTCGCTGTCGTCGCACCCCGAGCAGCGCGAGGTCGCGGGCGCGCTCCCCGGCCCCGACGAGGAGTTCGTCGTCACCGACGAGGCCGCGTTCATCGAGGACGTCCGTCTTGCGCTCTACGCGTCGAAGATCGTCGCGTACTCGCAGGGCTTCGACGAGATCCGCGCCGGTGCAGCGGAGTACGGCTGGAACATCGACCTCGGCGCGATCAGCAAGATCTGGCGCGGCGGCTGCATCATCCGCGCGCAGTTCCTCAACCGCATCGCAGACGCGTATGCAGAGACCCCCGACCTGCCCGTGCTGATGACGGCCCCGTACTTCGCCGAGGCCCTCACCCGCGGCCAGGCCTCGTGGCGCCGTGTCGTCGTGAGCGCCGCTCAGGCCGGCATCCCCGCTCCGGCGTTCTCGTCGTCGCTGTCGTACTACGACGGCATCCGCGCCGATCGCCTCCCGGCCGCACTTGTGCAGGGACAGCGTGACTTCTTCGGCGCGCACACGTACAAGCGCATCGACAAGCCGGGCACGTTCCACACGCAGTGGTCTGGCGACCGCACCGAGATCGAAGCCGAAGACACGCACTGAGCGCTGTCTGAGACAGCGAAGAAGGCCCCGGCGAGTGTCGCCGGGGCCTTCTTCGCGTTTCACCTGGTGATGTCCTGCACCGTCCCCTTCGCGAGCCGCAGCCGCCTGGTCGCCCTGCGAGCCACCGCCGAGTCGTGCGTGACGACGACCATGGTGATGCCCTCGGCGCACAGCCCTTCGAGCAGCGTGAGGATCTCGTCGCGCATGCTCTCGTCGAGGTTGCCGGTCGGCTCGTCGGCCAGCAACACCCGGGGCCGCTTCACGATCGCCCTGGCGATCGCCACGCGCTGCTGCTGGCCGCCCGAGAGCTCGGTCGGCAGATGGTCGCCGCGGTCGTCGAGGCCGACGTGGGCGAGTGCCTGAGCCACGCGGGTCAACCGTTCGGTGCGGCTCAGCGAGGTCGGCTCGAGAGCCATGTTCACGTTCTCGGCCGCGGTGAGTGTGGGGATCAGATTGAACCCCTGGAAGACGAAGCCGATCTCCTCGGCCCGGATGCGAGTGAGCTCACGAGCGGATGCGGAGGCGAGCTCGATGTCGCCGAGCTTCAGTGACCCCGTCGACGGCTTGTCGAGCGCGCCGAGCAGCTGCAGCAGGGTCGATTTGCCTCCCCCGGTCGGCCCCTGGATCGTGACGAACTCGCCGGGGTTGATCGTGAGATCGACGCCGGTGAGCGCCTTGACCGTCCGCCCTTTCTGCCGGTATGTGCGAGTGACGTCCTGTGCGCGGTATATCGGTGCCGTGGCATCCGTGCCATTCGCCGTGGGGGCGATGTCTGCGATGGTCATGATGATCTCTCCTAATCTGTGATATCCGGTGTTGGTCAGGCGACGGAACGCAGTGCCTCGGCGGGGCTGAGTCGCGCGGCACGCCAGCCGCCGAACGCTCCGGCCACGAGGCCTCCGAGCACGGCCAGGCCGACCGCGGCGATGAGCACCCACGGCGTGAACGGCGCCTGCAGCACGATGTCTGCCGCCTGCTGTGTCTGGAACATGCCGCCGCCAGCCGGACCACCGCTCATGCCGCCGGGGCCCGCTTCGGATCCCCCCGCTTCCGCCGCGGCGACCGTCGGCTTCACGAGGTTGATGATGACGATGCCGGCGATTCCGAGCACGAGTCCGACCGCTCCCCCGATCAGGCCCTGCACCATCGACTCGCCTGCGACCTGACGCACGACCCGTCCGTTCGACCAGCCGATCGCCTTGAGGGTGCCGAACTCGCGGGTGCGACGCGAGACTCCTGAGAGTGTCAGCAGCACCGAGAGCAGCACGGCGACCGCGAGCACGATGATCGACAGCCAGGTGCCGAGGTTCGTGATCAGCGAGGTCGCGCTCGACAGAGACCCTGAGACGGTCGATGCGAGCTCGGACTGCGACGTGATCGTGGCATCGGGAAGCTCGTCGGCGAGTGCTGTCTGCACGGCGTCGATGGACGCTGCCGACTCGGCCTGCACGTAGACGGTGGAGACGACGTCGCCGGCGCCCGAGAGCTCCTGGGCCGTGTCGAGGGGCAGGTAGACGTTGGCCGCGGTGTCGGCGGAATCTGAGATGGACACCACGATGCCGACGACCTCGACGTCGGAACCGGCGACATCGATCGTGCCGCCGACGGCGATTTCGTTCGTGCTCGCGTAGGTGGCGTCGACGAGCGCGACGAGCGCACCCGCGTCATCGCTGTCGAGAGCTCGGCCGTCGCTGATCTCGACCGAGGCGAGCGGACCCACTGACGTCACGGCAGGATCGATGCCGAGCACCGTGAACGAGTCGACGCCGAACGAGCCTCCGCCGGCGCCACCCTGGGGCGGTGCGTCGCCCTCGGTGGGGGCGGCGCCTTCAGTGGTCCCGTCCTGCGCTCCGAAGCCGCCGCTGGGCAGCTCCCCCGAGAAGGTCGAGTTCGTGAGGCTGAGGGCAGCGGATGCCGCCGTCACGTCCTCCGTCGCCGTGACGGTGTCGAGCACGGACGCGTCGAGCGTTCCGCGCATGAAGTCCGTCATCAGGGTCGACTGACTCAGCGTCGTCGTGTCTCCTTCGGTCGATCCGTCCTCCGATCCGAAGTCGAAGCGCTGACCGCCGCCCTCCCCCGGCTCAGCCGCGGCACCCGTGACCGTGAGGTCGGTGCCGACGCCGTAGACCGACTCCAGCGCCTGGGCCTGCGCGTCACGCACTCCCGCGGTGAGGGCATTGACGATGATGACCAGGGCGATCGCGATGGCGAGCCCGATCGCGACGATCATCGTCTGTCTCTTGCGGCCAGCCAACTCGCGCCGCAGATATGTCCCGTACATGTGTCTCCTTCCGCCGCGCCGTTCGCGGGCCGATGATGACGCTAGGGAGGGGACTTTTGCGAGATCGAGGGAGGAGTGATGAGAAGGCTATGGCCGGCAGATCTCACAGCCCACGCATAGCGCTCTCCATAGAAACCCCATAGGTGATTCCGCAGAATGTACTCATGAGCTCCGACCTTCCCGAACTGCGCCGCCCCGACGGCTCTCCCCTGCGCATCCTCGCCGTCGACGACGAGCAGATGCTCACCGATCTGCTCGCGATGGCCCTGCGGATGGAGGGCTGGGAGGTGCGCACCGCATCATCCGGCCTCGAGGCGCTGCAGGTCGCTCGCGAGTTCGAACCGGACGCACTCGTGCTCGACATCATGATGCCCGACCTCGACGGCATGGCCGTGCTGCGCCGGCTCCGCGAGTCCGGCAGCCTCGTCCCCGTTCTCTTCCTGACCGCGAAGGATGCCGTGGGCGACCGGGTCGCCGGTCTCACCGCCGGCGGGGACGACTACGTCACGAAGCCCTTCAGCCTCGAAGAGGTGATCGCCCGACTGCGCGCGATCATCCGTCGCACCGGTCACGCGACAGCCGACGACGGCCAGTCGATCCTCCGCGTCGCCGACCTCACCCTCAACGAGGACAGCCACGAGGTGATGCGGGACGGCACCGAGATCGAGCTGACCGCGACCGAATTCGAGCTGCTCCGCTACCTCATGCGCAACGAGCGACGAGTGCTGTCGAAGGCGCAGATCCTCGATCGGGTGTGGAGCTACGACTTCGGCGGCAAGTCGTCGGTGGTCGAACTCTACATCTCGTACCTGCGCAAGAAGATCGACGCCGGACGCACCCCGCTGCTGCACACGGTGCGAGGTGTCGGCTACATGATCAAGGCGCCTCAGTGAGCCAGACGGGGATGGCTCGGCGACCGATGAGTCTGCAGACACGGCTGATGACGGCCGTGATCGGATTCGTCTCGCTCATCCTCGTGATCGTCGCGGTGATCACCAGTGCTCTGCTCGGCGGGACGCTCGAGCGACAGCTCGAAGTGCGCCTGAACAGCTACTCGGTGCAGGTGACCAAGTGGGTCAGCCAAGTGCCAGCCCAGTTCGCAGACATCGACACCGTCCTCGCCGAAAGAAACCCCGGTGTTCCCGGAATCCTTCTGGCAGTGTCCAGCACCGAGGGAGGCACCAGTGGCGTCGTGTTCCCCGATACGAAAGGCGAATTGAGCGGAGTCTCGCAGCCACTGACCAGCAGCGACCTCGATCGGATCAACTCGGCGCTGGGAGGCCGCGCGAGCGGCACGGTGACCCTGGAAGACTTCGGCTCCTACCTCGTCGTCGTGCAACAGGCCCCGAACGGCGTCAACGTCGTGACGGGCCTGCCCCGCACCGAGATCCAGAATCAGCTCGCGACGCTGCTCACCGTGATCGCCCTCGCGACGATCGGCGGTCTGATCCTCCTTGCCCTCACGACCGCCATCACGATCCGCGTGGGGCTGAGGCCGCTGCGCGCCGTCGCGGCGACCGCCACGCGCGTCGCAAACCAGCCGCTCGACCGTGGGGAGGTGCAGATCACCGAACGCGTTCCGGCGTCCGAGGCCGATCCGCGCACGGAGACCGGTCTGGTCGGTTCGTCTCTGAACAAGCTTCTCGACCACGTCAACGACTCTCTTGCGTCGAGGCAGAAGAACGAGGAGCGGATGCGGCGCTTCGTCGCCGATGCGAGCCACGAGCTGCGCACCCCGCTGTCGTCGATCCGCGGGTACTCCGAGCTCTCGCTGCGCGCGCTGAAGCAGCAGGGCGGCGAGGCGGCCATCGAGAGCACCACCACGTCGCTCGAACGCATCCAGGCCCAGTCGCTGCGCATGACGCGCCTCGTCGAGGACCTGCTGCTGCTCGCTCGTCTCGATGAGGGACGCGAGTTGGTCTACGGCACCGTCGATCTGACGCAGCTCGCGCTCGAGGGCCTCTCCGACGCGCGTCCGACCGCGGCAGACCATCACTGGAACATCGAGGCTCCTGACGAGCCGATCGTCATCGTCGGCGACGCGGGGCGGATGCATCAGGTCGTCGCGAACCTCCTCGCCAATGCCCGGACGCACACACCCGCGGGCACCTCGATCACCCTCAGCGTGACCCGCGAGGGCGATGAGGCGGTGCTGCGGGTGCACGACGACGGACCCGGTATCGACCCCGGCGTGCGCGATGAACTCTTCGCCCGGTTCGCCCGTGGCGACAGCTCGCGCGCCCGTCAGACCGGCGGCACCGGCCTCGGGCTCGCCATCGCGAAGGCGATCGTCGAGGGTCACGGCGGCCACCTCACCGTCGCCAGCGAACCCGGCGACACGACGTTCACCGTACGACTCCCCCTGAGCCCGGCCCCATCAGCCGACTGAGGTCACGTCCCCAGGGCTGCGTGGTCAAAAGCGCACCCGAGAAAGGCCGTTCCCGTGCGTTTTTGACCCCGCAGGGCATGCCTCGGGTGCTCCGCACACCGGACCGGCACCCCGATTCAGTACCCGGCGAAGGCGTCCGTCGTGAGGGAGCGGGCCTTCTGCAGCGCGGGGGCGAGATCCGCGATGAGCCGCGGAGGTCCCGATATGTACGAGTGCCGCTCGCCGATGTCGGGAACGTAGTGATCGAGGCCGGCGGCGTCGAGGCGTGCGCCCTGCGCCCAGGTCCAGTGCGAAGGAAGGTCGGCAGGCTCATCGCGCGTGAAGACGATGACGCGCGCGCCGGTCGCAGCCAGCTCGTCGCGGAAGGCCAGCTGCGAGCTGTCGGATGCCACATAGACCAGCACCACGTCACGCTGCTGCTCCGTGAGCTGGAGCTGCCGCAGCTGCGACACGAACGGCGTGACGCCGATTCCGGCGGCGACCATCAGCACGGGGGTCTCCGAACGCGGCAGAAGGAAATCACCCCAGGTGCCCGTCACCGCGAGGGCTGAGCCCGGTTCCGCCGCAGCGAGTGCGCGCTTGTAGCTCGACGGATGCTTCTGGTCACCGTCCTTGTAGGCGATGCGGAGTATCGGGAGGTCTGCCGGAGCCGAGACGATGCTGAACTCGCGGCGGGTTCCCCGGGCATCCGGGCGGGCGTGCGGCACGTCGAGCTCGAGGTACTGCCCGGGTAGGAACTTCAGCTTTCCCTTCGCGCGGAACGTCAGCTCCTGAGCGGTCGGCGTGATGAACTGACGCTTCTCGAGCACGAGCCGCACCGAGCCTCGCAGCGCGAAGGCGAACGCGAGCAGGTTGCCGATGAGCAGCGCGCGCTCCTGCCCGAGGGTGAAGAGGCCGCCGATCGCGATCGGCCAGCCGGCGAGCGCTCCGACGAGAGCCGCCACCGAGAACTGCTGCCACCGGCGCGGGGGCAGAGTCAGCGGCTCGGAGAGCATGAACGCTCCGAGGAACAGGAACGGCGACTGGAGGACCGCGAACGAGAGGGCAGCGCCAGGATCGAACGCGAGCGAGAACTCCTGCGCCTGCACGGCCTGGCGCAGTATCGAGACCCCGATCGCCACGATGAGGAAGACGACGACGATGCGCACCTTCTCGGTGCGCCAGAGCACCGCGAGTCCGAGGATCAGCACGGGGATGAAGAGCGACGGTGTGCCGACCCACCACGACGACGACGTCCCGAGCCATTCGAAGGCACCGAAGGATCCGAGGATCGACACGACGGCAGCACCGAAAGCCGCCGGGTTGAGGATGTGCCGACCTCGCCACGCGATCAGATACTTCGACAGGCTCGCGACCGCTCCGGCGATGGCCAGCCCGAGCAGGGCGTTCGGCTCGATGCCGGGGCGGAGCACGAAGAGCAGGATCAGTGCCGTGACGAGCGACGACTCGATGCGCCACGGCAGCCGCAGGATGCGCTGGGCCGCGGCATCCACCAGCGATATGACCACCGCCAGCACGACGAAGGACGCGAGGATCTCGAGAGGTGTCGGCGACACGATCACGCCGAGGGCCGACAGCACCACGGCGATGAGCGCGAGCGTCGACAGGGCGAACAGCACCAGACGGTACATAGAGATTCCGCCGAGCAACGCAAGGACCCGCTGCCGCAGCGCGGTGATGGAGGTGATCACAGGTCTACTCTTCCCTACTTCGACGCCTCATCGGCGAGTGGTGAACAGCTGTGCGGGGCAGCCGGGCGAACGCTCTGCGCGTCCGTCGGTCGTCATGCGCACCCACTCGACGCCCCACGATGCGGCGAGCTCGGGGCCGCCCTCGAAGAACAGGGCGGTCGCGACGGCATCCGCTCGCATCGCGTCACGGGCGATCGCCCATGTCGCCGCCCAGGTGCGGACCGGCACCCCTGTGCGGGCGTCGAGCACGTGGTGGAGTCCGTCGCCCCACGCGCGGCGATTGATCGCCGAGGCGCAGAGGGCGGCATCCTGCAGTTCGATCACGCCGATCGCCTTCGTCGGATCGTACGGATGTTCGAGGCCGACGCGCACCGCGTCTCCGCGGACCCTCATGTCGCCCCCGGCATCCACGACGAGATCACCGGGCACATCGTCGAGGACCGCGATCACGAGATCGACCAGACGCCCCTTGCCGAGAGCTCCGACATCGAGGAGCGCCGGAGCGGATGCCGTGGCCTCCCCCGCCGTCCAGCGCACCCGATCGGTCCAGTCGCTCGGGGCGGCGACCGGCGAGCTCGCGACGAGCGAGTACGACGCGTCGTAGCCGAGGGCTGCGAGGCTGTCCCCGACGAGCGGATTCACCGCGCCGCCCGTCGCCTCGGAGAGGTTGCGGTAGGCATCGAGCATCGCTCCCGCATCGGGAGACGAGATCGAGCCGCCGTCTCGACCGACACGTGTGACCGATGAGTCCTCACGGAACCGCGACCACTCCCGGTCGAACCGCTCGATCTCGGCGCCGACGCGCTCACGGTCGTCCGCGCCGAGCTCGTGCGACGTCTCGATCTCCCAGCGCGTGCCGATCGCGTCGAAACGCCAGATCGTCATGCCGTGATCAGGCGCCTCAGGCGGCGGCCTGCTCCTTGATCGACTCGACGGCCTCGTTGAATCCGCCGCTGGTGAGCGACGAACCCGCCACACGACTGACCTCGATCTCGTCGAGCGACTTGCCCACGACCTCGTCCGAGATGCCGCCGATGAACTCGCCCTGGTACTGCTCGCTCTCGCGGGCCTGCGGGTCGCCGGTCACCTCGACATCCGTGACCAGGCCGTCGGCGACGGTGAGAGTCACGCTGATCGTCTCGACCGTCTCAGGTGTCTGGTACGAACCGTCGGCGGTGTAGGTGCCGTCGGTGTAGTCGCCGCCGGCCGCCGCGCCCGAATCGGTGGATTCGGTGCTCGTGTCGGTTCCGGTGTCGGTGGCCTGGTCTTCGGCGTCAGCCGTGCCCGAGCAGCCCGCGAGGACGAGAAGTCCTGCGACGCCGGCCAGGGCTGCGCCCTTGCGAACAGAAGTCGGTACAGTCGTGCGGATCATGATGGTCCTCCCGGCCTTTGATCGGTGTGTTGATTCGACCGTAGGGACAGCATCTATGCGCGGGCTGTGTCCGATATATGGGTTGCTTAGGCGTCTCCGCCGAACATGCTCGTGACCGATCCGTCTTCGAAGACCTCGTGGATCGCGCGTGCGAGCAGCGGAGCGATCGGCAGGATCGTGAGCTTGTCCCAGCGGCGCGACTCCGTCAGCGGGATCGTGTCGGTGATCACGACCTCGTCGATCGACGCGTCCTGCAGACGCTCGGATGCCGGGTCGCTGAAGATCGCGTGGGTCGCGGCGACGATCACGCGGTGCGCGCCGCTGGCCTTGAGGGCCTGCGCCGCCTTCACGATCGTGCCGCCGGTGTCGATCATGTCGTCGACGAGCAGGCAGGTGCGTCCCTCGACGGCGCCGACGATCTCGTGCACGGAGACCTGGTTGGCGACCTTCGGGTCGCGACGCTTGTGGATGATGGCCAGCGGCGCCCCCAGGCTGTCCGACCAGGTGTCGGCGACGCGGACGCGCCCCATGTCGGGCGAGACGACGGTGAGGATCTCACGGTCCTCGGCGCTCAGCGTGCTCTTGAAGTAGTCCATCAGCACGGGCTTGGCGAACAGGTGGTCGACGGGACCGTCGAAGAAGCCCTGGATCTGCGCGGCGTGCAGGTCCACGCTCATGACGCGGTCGGCACCGGCCGTCTTCAGCAGATCGGCGACGAGGCGGGCGCTGATCGGCTCGCGACCGCGGCCCTTCTTGTCCTGACGCGAATACGGATAGTACGGGGCGACGACGGTGATGCGCTTGGCGGAGGCGCGCTTCGCGGCGTCGATCATGATGAGCGTCTCCATGAGCCACTCGTTGACCGGCTCGCCGAAGGTCTGGATCAGGAACAGGTCGCAGCCTCGGATCGACACCTCGAACCGCGCGTAGATCTCGCCGGATGCGAAGGTGCGGTGCTCGGTCGGCACGACCTCGGTGCCGAGAGACGCGGCGACCGCAGCGGTCAGCTCGGGGTGCGATCGACCACCGGCGACCACGAGTCGCTTCTTGGTCTTGGCTACGAGACCCGGAGCGATGCCGTTGTCCCTGTCCAGATCGACCGTCTTCTTCTTGCGCGCCATCGTTCTGCCTACTCTGCCACTCGGGTTCGGGCTGCGGCATCTGCCGCGCCCGTGCCTGCCCTGTTCTTCTCGACCCAACCCTCGATGTTGCGCTGAGGGGCGACGCTCATGGCAAGGGAGCCGGCAGGGACGTCCTTGCGGACGACAGCGCCAGCACCTGTCTTGGCGCCAGCACCCAGCCTAACGGGCGCGACGAGGGTCGTGTGCGAGCCGGTGTGCACCTCGTCCTCGACGACCGTGCGGTGCTTGTTCACGTCGTCGTAGTTCGCCGTGATCGTGCTGGCACCGAGGTTGACTCCTCGTCCGATGGTCGCGTCTCCGACGTACGAAAGATGCGGAACCTTGCTGCCCTCGCCGATCTCGGCGTTCTTCGTCTCGACGTAGGCGCCGATCTTGCCGCGGGCGCCGAGCACGGTGCCAGGGCGCAGGAACGAGAAGGGGCCGACGGTGGCCTCGGCGCCGATCACCGCGAGCGTGGCATCGGTGCGGCGGACGATCGCATCCGCGCCCACCTCGCAGTCGACGAGCGTCGTGTCGGGTCCGATGATCGCCCCTTCGGCGATCGCGGTGGCCCTCAGGATGTGCGTGTTCGGGAGGATCGTGACGTCGGGCGCCAGCGTGGCGTCGTCGTCGATCCACGTCGTCGCCGGGTCGATCACCGTGACGCCCTCCAGCTGCCAGCGGCGCACGATCCGGCGGTTGAGCAGTCGGCCGACCTCGGCGAGCTGAGCGCGGTCATTGACGCCGTAGGTGACGGTGACGTCGGAGACGACGGATGCCGCCACACGGCTGCCGTCGCGGCGCAGGAGACCTGGCACGTCGGTCAGGTACATCTCGCCCTGCGCGTTGTCGACGCCCACCGAGGGGAGGTACTTGCGCAGGGTCGCGACGCGGAACACGTACATGCCTGCGTTGATCTCGCTGACCGCAGCTTCGTCTGCCGTGGCGTCCTTCTGCTCGACCACGCGGTCGACACCGCCGTCGGCATCGCGGATGACGCGACCGTAGCCGGTCGGGTCGTCGACGACCGCGGTCATCAGCGTCGCCTCCGCCTCGGCGGCGCGGTGCGCGTCGAGGAACGAACGCAGCGTGTCGGCGTCGGCGAGCGGGCAGTCTCCCGAGAGCACGAGTACATCGCCGTCGAAGTCCGCGGGGAGCGCGTCGACCGCGACCTGCACCGCGCGACCGGTGCCCGGCACCTCGTCCTGGTCGATGAACACGGCGGCCGGGTAATCCTTCTCGAGCGCGGCGACCACCTGGTCGCGTTCGTGCCGCACGACGACCTCGACGTGCTCGGCCTCGAGGCGACCGGCCGTCGTCAGGACGTGCCCGACCAGTGGGCGCCCGCCGATCTGATGCAGCACCTTGGGCAGGCGCGAGCGCATGCGGGTTCCCTGGCCTGCGGCGAGGATGATGATCGCGAGATTGTTCCCAGTCATGCTCCGCCGCCAGGACTCGAACCTAGACCTAACAGCTCCAAAGGCTGTCGTGCTGCCATTACACCACGGCGGACCGCGGCCCCCGAGAGCGCCGCGGATCAAGTCTGCCACGTCCGCCTGCGTGCTACCGGCGATAATGGACGGATGACTGAGGCGGATGAGGTTGATCGGATCGTCGGCGCCTGGAACACCCAGCGCCCCGACCTCGACTTCTCACCCCTCGAGGTGCTGTCGCGGATGGACCGACTGACGCGGCTGCTCGATCGAGCCCGCAGGGATGTGTTCCGGCGCAGTGATCTGGAGGCCTGGGAGTGGGACGTGCTGTCGGCGCTGCGCCGTGCGGGGGCGCCTTTCCAGCTCTCCCCCAAGCAGCTGCTGCAGCAGACACTGGTGTCGAGCGGCACCATGACCAATCGCATCGATCGTCTCGTCGGGCGCCGCTTCGTACGACGCGAGGGCGATCCGGCCGATGGCCGCAGCGTGCTCGTGACGCTCACCGACGACGGACGCATCAGGGTGGATGCCGCGATCACGCGTCTGGTCGATGTCGAGGACGACCTGCTTCAAGCGCTGTCTCGTGGCGACCGCGATCGCCTGGCTGCGCTGCTGCGCAAGCTGAGCCTCAGCTTCGACGCGTGAGGTTCTGACGCCATGGCCATGCTCTCCCCTCTTCCCGTGCGCGACGGCGTCGGCGCCACGCGCCTGCACGTCCCGATGAGCGGCGAATGGCCGACCGTCGGCGCCTACATGATCGAGCGCTTCTTCCACCTCGACCCCGAAGGCCTGCTCAGCCGCTTCGACCGCGGAGAGATCGTCGCCCGCGATGGCAGCCCCCTCACGCGGGATACGCCCCTGGGCGTAGAGGAGTTCATCTGGTACTACCGTGATCCTCCCGTCGAGTCGCGGTTGCCCGTCGAGATCGAGGTCATCCATCAGGACGACGACCTGGTCGTCATCGACAAGCCGCATTTCCTGCCGACCATCCCCGGCGGCAAGTTCCTGCAGAACTCCGCCCTGATCCGGCTGCGCAACCTGCTCGGCAACGACGAGCTCGCGCCGATTCATCGCCTCGACCGGGCGACCGCAGGGGTTCTCATGTTCTCGGCGCGACCGGCCACCAGAGGGCCGTACCAGCTGCTCTTCGAGACCCGGCAGGTGCAGAAGGTCTACGAGGCGGTGTCGGCTCGCCCGGCCGACTGGGACGCGTCGAGATTCCCCCTCGTGTACCGCAACCACATCGTGAAGCTCCGCAACGAACTGAAGGTGCAGGTCGACGACGAGCGGGAGCCGAACGCCGAGACGCTGATCGAGGTGATCGACGCCGACGAGCGCGTCGTGCACACGCTGCTGCGCCCGCACAGCGGCAAGATGCATCAGCTGCGGGTGCACCTCGCAGCTCTCGGACTCGGCATCCTGAACGATCCGTTCTATCCCGAGCTCCGCGGCGAGAAGCCCGACGACTTCGATCACCCCATGCAGCTGCTCGCGCGCGAGTTGCACTTCGTCGATCCGCTGAGCGGCGCGCCGCGGGTCTTCACCACGACGCGCACGCTGCAGGAAGCGCCGGTCAGCGACGCATGATCTTGCGCGCGAGACGCGTGCCGAGCATCTGCACGAGGTGCACGAACACCACGATCAGCACGATCGCCGCCCACATGACGAGCGGTTCGAACTGGCGGAATCCGTAGATCTGCGCGAAAGCACCGAGGCCGCCGCCGCCGATGAGTCCGGCCATCGCCGTCATGTCGATCAGCGCCACGACGATGAACGTGTAGCCGAGGATGAGCGGGCCGAGAGACTCGGGGATCGCCACCGTGAGGAGGATGCGCCAGGGTCCGGCGCCCATCGCGCGCGCCGCCTCGATCACGCCGGGCGAGACCGACACCAGGTGCTGCTCGACGATGCGGCCGATCGCGAACGCTGCGGCCAGACCGATGATGAAAGCGCCGGCAGTGGTTCCGATTCCGGTGCCGACGACTGCGCGTGCGAACGGCTGGGCGACGGCCATGAAGATCACGAACGGGATCGGTCGGAAGAAGTTCACCGCGAGGTTGGCGACGACAGCCACCGCGCGGTTCTGAGCGAGCCCGCCTGGCCGCGTGACGTAGAGGATGACACCGATCGCGAGACCGAGGATGCCGCCGAGCACGAGTGCGAACGACGTCATGTACAGGGTCTCGAGCGCGGCCTCCCAGAATTCCGGCCACAGTTCGTTCAGACGATCCATCAGCGTGCCTCCTCTCCGGCGATCTCGGTCACTTCGACGCGCTGCGCGACATCGGCGAGCGTGTGGTCGATCACCGCGTCGTCACCGCGGATCGCGAGCGTGAGGTGGCCGAAGGCTCGCCCCCGGATGTCGTTGATGCCGCCGTAGACGAGTTCGAAGTCGAGTCCGGCGCCGGCGAGGTCGAGGAAGACCTGCGCCTGAGACGAGTCGCCGTCGCGGAACGAGAAGGTGACGAGGCGTCCCTGGTGCCGGTCGCTCAGCACGGCGCGCTCCGACGGCGAGGGCACGCCCTTCACGACCGTGCCGACGAACCTCTGCGATGCCGGGTTCTGGGGTGCGGAGAAGACGTCGAACACGTCGCCCTGCTCGATCACCCGACCGTTCTCCATCACTGCCACCTTGGTGGCGATGGTCTGGATGACGTCCATCTCGTGCGTGATGACCACGATCGTGACGCCCTGCTCCCGGTTGACGCGCTTGAGCAGATCGAGCACCTCGTGCGTGGTCTGCGGGTCGAGGGCGCTGGTCGCCTCGTCGGCGAGGAGGATCGCCGGACCGGTGGCGAGAGCGCGGGCGATGCCGACGCGCTGCTTCTGGCCCCCGGACAGCTGCTCGGGGTAGGCCTTGGCCTTGTCGGCCAGGCCGACGAAGCTCAGCAGCTCTGTGACCCGCTTCTCGATGTCGGGCTTCGACCAGCCCGCGAGTTTGAGGGGGTAGGCGATGTTCGCCTTCACGCTGCGCGAGGCGAAGAGATTGAACTGCTGGAAGATCATGCCGATGCCGCCGCGGACCTTGCGCAGCTCGCTCTCCTTGAGAGCCGTGATGTCGACGCCGTCGACGGTGATCGTTCCGCTCGTCGCCGGCTCGAGGGCGTTGATCAACCGCACGAGCGTCGACTTGCCGGCGCCGGAGTATCCGATGATCCCGAAGACATCGCCCTTCTCGATCGAGAGGGACACGTCGTCCACGGCCACGATCTCGGACTCGTCACGGGTGCGGGATGGATAGGTCTTCGAGACATTCGTCAGGGTGACGATCGGCATGTGGTGCTCCGGTCTGCTTCGGGAACGAAGAATCGGGTGACGCACGAAGCGCCACCCGATTCTCCCTCATCGGACGGGGGTGTCGTTCACCCCCGTCGTCCTACTTGTTGGCCTCGGTGTCTTCCTGGACCTTCTCGAGCGAGGCGACCAGGTCTTCGACCGGGGTCTGCAGCGGCACCGCGGTGTCACCCGACGACTCGAGCAGACCGGCCTGCACGTCCTCGTTCGTCTGGAAGATCTCGACCAGCTTCGCGTACGTCTCGTTGTCAGCATCCTCGGCGCGAGCCGCGAAGATGTTCACGTACGGCAGCGCGTTCGGGTCCTCGGGGTCGTCCTGCGCGATGGCCTCTTCGAAGGTGAGTCCGGCGTCTTCCACGAAGTCGTTGTTGATGATCGCCGCGGCGACATCCGGCAGCGAGGTGGGGATCAGTGCGGCCTCGAGCGCGGTGACCTCGACCTTGGACTTCTCGGTGTCGACGTCAGCGAGATCCGAGAAGATCGTGCCTCCGCTCTTGAGCTCGATGAGTCCGGCCGACTGCAGCACGAGCAGCGCGCGGGCCTGGTTCGACGCGTCGTCCGGAACGGCGACGGTCTCGCCCTTGGGAATGTCGTCGACATCGTCGTACTTCTGCGAGTACAGGCCGAGCGGGTAGATCGCGGTCGAGCCGACCGGGGTCAGGTCGGAACCCGAGGCGCTGTTGTACTCGGCGAGGTACACGATGTGCTGGAACTGGTTGAGGTCGATCTCGCCCTCGGTGAGCGCGGGGTTCGGCTGCTCGTACGAGCCGAAGTCGACGAGCTCGACCGTGATGCCCTCTTCAGCGGCTGCCTCGACGAAGGGAGCCCACTGCGCGTCTCCCTTTCCGACGACACCGATCTTGACGGTCTCGTCTCCACCGTCGCCGGAACCGGCCTCGGAGGATGCCGTCGCGCAGCCTGCGAGTGCGACGAAGAGCGGGACCGCGGCGAGCGCGGCGATGACGGATGTGGTCCGACGGGATGCTGTGATGGACATGAGTGTTCGGGTTCCTCTCTTGGGGGACTCGAATACGTTAGGCAGGGCGACACGGTGCGCGACAATCGAGCGTCACAGAGCGTCACAGCTGTCAGTCGTAGTCCTCGATGCCCTGCAGCCTCACCTGTTCGAGGTCGAGTCTGGCCGAGATGCGACGGAACACGAGGTCGTCGACCGTGCGGTCTCGGCGCAGCCCGAGCAGCACCTCTCGCTTGCGGTCGAGGAGGGCGAGCTTGAGGCGCGTGTGCTCCTCGTGGCGCAGCAGCGGCGACCGCTGCATGACGTCGACGTCGACCGAGGTCGCGAGCATCTGCAAGGTCCTGCCCTCGCCGTCGGTGCCGTCTTCGTCATCGACGATGCGCGTCGGGTCCGGCATCCGCACCGCCGTCTGCGCGGCATCCGCTTCGTCGTCCTCCCCTGCCTCGGGCATCGAGCTGCCGCTTCCGAGCGGATCGGGCTCGTCGAGCATCACGTCGAGCGCCTGCGCCTCGGCGTCGACGATGGCCTGCTCGCGCGCCAGTGCGCGTGCGTTCGAGAACTCGAGCATCTGATAGCCCTCGGCGCGCACCCTGTCGCGGATCTCCTGCCCGACACCGTGCTCGACCGCGAGATCGTCGAGGGCAGCGAGCGCCGCACCCGAGATCGTCCGTTCGGCCAGCTCGTACTCCTCGTCTTCGGCGTGGTCGACGGGGAAGCGGGCCCAGCGGACGATGGCGGGCAGCAGCGGCCCCTGCACCAGCAGGCTGAGCAGGATGACCCCGGCGGTCACGAAGACGATCTCGTCGCGCCCGGCGATCTCGCCCTCGGTCGCGCTGGAGACGGGCACGGACAGCGCGATCGCGAGCGACACCGCGCCTCTCATGCCTGCGACGGTCGAGACCGCCATCGACCGCGCCCGTGCACCGCGCGACGGACGCGCAGGGTTGCGTCGCTGGAACAGGGAGTTCATCACCTGGAAGAGATAGCGCACGACCAGCAGCGTCATCCACACCGCCAGCGTGATCAGCACCAGGCGGCCGATCGCCGCCGCTGAGATCTCATGCGCGACGAACTGCACCTCGAGACCGATGAGCACGAAGAGCGCGCCGTTGAGCAGGAAGACCCCGAAGGGCCAGGCTGCGGCCACCTGACGGCGGGACGAGGCTGTCGTCACACGGGGCGACACGTAGGCGACGATGAGCCCCGCGACCACGACGGCGAGGACGCCGGAAGCATGCACGATCTCTGCGAGCAGGAACGACGAGAACGGGATCAGCAGAAGCGTGACGTTGATCACGATCGTCGACGAGGTGCGCCGCAGCAGCAGGTACGCGAGCGCGGCGATGACCACGCCGGCGGCGATGCCTCCGACATACGAGATGAGCACCGACATCGTCACCGACAGCGGCGTCACGTTGCCGCCGAGGGCCAGCGAGATCGCGATCGCGTAGAGCACCAGGGCGGTGCCGTCGTTCGTCAGGCTCTCGGCCTTGAGCTTCATGAACATGCGCGTCGGCAGCAGGCGTCCGAGGGCGGCGACGGCCGTGGCGTCGGGTGGAGCGACGGCCGCGCCGAGGATGAGGGCGGTCTCCCACGGCATCCCGAACAGCAGTCCGACGCCGGCGACGGCGAAGGCGGATGCCACGACGAGCAGCGTGCTCATCGGCAGGATGTAACGGAAGTCGCGGCGGATCGAGCGCAGCGAGGTGGTCAGGCTCTCCCAGAACAGCATCACCGGGAGGAACAGCAGCAGCACGGTCTCGGGCGGCAGCTGGATCTCGCGCAGCTGAGGCACGAAGCCGAGCAGCAGACCCAGGATGACGAGCACGAGCGGCAGTGCGAGCCGCACGCGCGGCGCCAGCAACGTGCCCACGAGGATCGTGAGTCCGATCAGGACCGTGACCTCGAGTCCTTCCATCTGAACCTCCCGGGAACCGCAGGATCAAGCTGTGCGATCCCGGATGGCATCGAACCCCGCCCAGAGCACAGCGCATCGCAGTGCCACCGTATTCCCGCTACGGCTGAATGGCGAGACGCTGCGTCAGTCGAGCTCTTCCGTCAGCTCGAACCAGCGGAGTTCGAGCTGCTCGATCTCGGCCTGCTGATCGCTGATCGCCTTCATCTTGTCGCCGAGACCCGCGAAGTCCGACTGGTCGTGTTCCGCCAGCGCGGTCTTCGCCCTGTCGACCTGCTGAGTGAGCTTCTGGATGCGGCGCTCTAGCGACGAGACCTCCTTCTGCGCTGAGCGCAGGGCGGCACCGTCGAGGCTGGAGGCCTTCTTCTCGGTGTTGACGGCGGTCTGCGACTTGCCGGGCGCCGAGGTCTGCAGCTGCCGCAGTCGCAGGTACTCGTCGACACCTCCGGGCAGGTGCCGCAGGTGGCCGTCGAGGATCGCGAACTGCTGGTCGGTGACGCGCTCGAGGAAGTACCGGTCGTGGCTGACCACGAGCAGGGTTCCCGACCACGAGTCGAGGAGGTCCTCGATGGCCGCGAGCATGTCGGTGTCGAGATCGTTGGTCGGCTCGTCGAGGATCAGCACGTTGGGCTGGTCGAGGAGCACGAGCAGCAGCTGCAGTCGACGCTGCTGGCCGCCCGAGAGATCCTTCACGGGCGTGGAGAGCTGGGCCGAATCGAAGCCGAGTCGCTCGAGCAGCTGGCCCGGCGTGAGCTCCTGGGCCTTCGAGCCGGAGCCCATCGTGTACGAGGTGCGCAGCCGCGAGATCACGACACGCACCGGCTCGCGCCGAACGTCTTCGAGCTCGTCGAGGCGCTGGGTGAGCGTCTTGACCTTCACGGTCGTGCCGCGCTTCACACGGCCCACGGTCGGCTCGACGGTGCCCGAGATGAGGCCGAGAAGCGTCGACTTGCCGGCGCCGTTGACGCCGAGAATGCCGGTGCGCTCCCCCGGCGCGATGCGCCACTCGACGTCGCGCAGCACCTCTCGCGTGCCACCGTCGACGGTCGGATAGGTCACGCCCACGTCGAGGAGGTCGACGACGTCCTTTCCGAGGCGCGATACCGCGAGCGACTGCAGCGAGATCTTGTCGCGGATCTCCGGCACGTCGGCGATGAGTTCGTTGGCGGCGTCGATGCGGAACTTCGGCTTCGCGGTGCGAGCGGGCGCGCCTCGGCGCAGCCAGGCGAGCTCCTTCTTGGCGAGGTTCTGGCGCTTGGCCTCGGTCGCGGCCGACATCCGGTCGCGTTCGACGCGCTGCAGGATGTATGCCGCGTAGCCGCCCTCGAAGGGCTCGACGATGCGGTCGTGCACCTCCCACGTCTCGGTCGAGATCTCGTCGAGGAACCACCGGTCGTGGGTGACGACCATGAGGGCTCCCGAGTTCGGGCTCCATCGCTTCTTGAGGTGTCCGGCCAGCCAGGTGATGGCTTCGACGTCGAGATGGTTGGTGGGCTCATCGAGCGCGATGACGTCCCAGTCGCCCGTCAGCAGCTTGGCGAGCGAGACGCGACGGCGCTGGCCACCGCTGAGGGAGCCGATCTCGGCGTCCCACGGCAGATCCTTCAGCAGCCCCTCGATCACATCGCGGATGCGGGGGTCGCCCGCCCACTCGTACTCGGGGGTGTCGCCGACGACCGCCGCGCTGATGGTCAGGTCGTCGCTGAGGGTGTCGGCCTGGTCGAGAACGCCGATCGTCGTGCCGCCACGCACCGTCACGCGTCCGGAGTTCGGCTCCTTGATGCCCGCCAGCATGCCGAGCAGACTCGACTTGCCGTCGCCGTTGCGGCCGACGATGCCGATGCGGTCACCTTCTTCGATGCCGAGGGTCACGGAGTCGAAGACGACCCTCGTCGGATATTCGAGGTGAAGGGCTTCTGCCCCGAGAAGATGTGCCATATCACTCCCCAGGGTAGTCGGGCACGCTGGGTGGGCCGGTCAGCTGAGCGCTGCGGCGACAACGGGAGCGTGGCGCGACTCCATCTCGGCATCCCAGACGCCCAGGAGCTCGAAGGTCGCGATGCGGAACACGAGGGCGCGGATGATGCACTGACGGCCTTCTGCTCTCTCGTCTGCAAGCCTGAGCATCTCGGTCGGATCGAGTCCATGCCAGCATGCTGCGTCGGCCAGCACGATCGCGTCGGCGAATCCGACCGGACGCCAGTACGGAGCCCAGTCGATGATCGCCGGGGGCTGCCCCGGTGCGAACATCACGTTGCCGAGGAGGTCGCCGTGGATGATCTGGGCAGGTGCGTCGACCGGGTGGAAGGCTGTGGCGAGGTGCTGGAGCGTGCGGACCGGCGGAAGATCCTCTTCTTCCCACGCGATCCTGTCCGACCGCGCCCACGGGTCGTCTGCGGCGTCGAGGAAGTCAGGTCGGTCGAGGTCCGCGACAGCACGATGGAATGCGGCGGCGGTGGCGAGCACATCGGTCACACGGGTCTCATCGGTCCGACCGGGCAGCCATCGCCAGGCCTCCCAGCCGTCGATCGTCCACGCTCCGGAAGCCGACGGGATCGGGCGCGATGTGCGGAACTCGGTCGAGCGTGGAAGATGCGCGAGGACGTTCGCCTTCCACAGCGTCTCGCCGTCTCCGGCCGAGGGGCGCAGCACGGTGTCGGCCGCACGCCAGGTCAGACCGCGTCCGCCGGGGAGGTTGCGGAGTTCCTCGTGGTGCGTGGCGGAGACTCCGAACTCCGCGAGCACCGCATTCGATGGTCGCGCCGCGGTCGTCATGATCCGAGGCTATGGCAGCGTGCGTGACGCCGGTGGCCCGAAGAGTTCGGGGAGGGATGCGGTGAACTCGTCGAAATGGCTGTACCAGATGGTGTGCGCGGCCCCGGGGATGCTGCGGACATCGGCGCCGTTCGCCGCGAATCTGCGGGCGTCGTCGTCGCTGACCCACGAGCTCGGTTCAGCCTTGACGACGATCGAACCGGCGTCGGGGAGCCAGGAGTGATCGGTGTCGCAGGAGATGGATGCTGTCGTGGCCGGGTCGAAGAGTGCGGCGGCGCGGGCCTCCACCTCGGCATCCTGCACGGAGTAGAAGGGGCGTGATGCGAGCAGATCCTCCGGAGTCAGGCGCGCTCCACGGTCGCGCGCGTACTGCGCTGTGAGAGTCGCGCGGTCGTGTCCTCCGGTCAGGGCGAGCGCCGCGTCGACGTACACAGTGACGTCGGGCTGCAGCATCTCGGCGGCCGCGGCGAGGACTGTCGCCCCGTAGGAATGGCCGACGGCTGCGAGCGGACGCCCTGGTCCGAGGCGCCGGACCGTCTCGACCACGGACGCCGCCGCCTGCTCGATCGTGAGCTGCGGGTCGCGTTCCGACAGGCCGTGACCGGGGAGGTCGAGCGCGATGACGCGGTGGCCGTTGGCTGTGAGCGGCGGGATCAGGCGCCACCAGCTGTCGGACGACCCCATCATGCCGTGGAGCAGGAGCACAGTGCTCGGGCCGGTCCCGGCGTCGATCGCGTGGAGAAGCATGCCGCCAGTGTCGCATGCTTTCGTTACCTTTCCGTGATCATGTCAGGATCGGAATGTCTCGTATCTATCTTCGAATGTCGGTGGTCCCTGATCTACTTATGGCATGACAGCACTGCTCGACGCGACGGACACGCAGATGGCGACACTCGCCGATCTCGTCGACGCGCTGCAGGTCGCGGAGGCGACGCTGAGCAGCATGAGCGCCGCACGCGACGAGCTGCTGGCTATCGCCGCGCGGCTGGCGATCGACATCGCCAAGCAAGGTGATCACCCTGATCGCGGAGACCACTCTCTTCGCACCGTGGCTGCCGAGATCGCTGCAGTGCAGCACGTCAGCGACCGCACGATCGAGCGGCGGATGGCGGCCGCGGAGCTGCTGGTCGATCATTTTCCCGACGTATGGGCCGCTCAGGGGGCGGGGCGGATCAGCCCGGCGCACTCCCGGGTGATCGTCGACGCGGGGTCGGGCATCGAGTCGCCCAGCGATCGCGAGAACTACTCCGCGGTCATCCTCCCGATCGCCGAGGCAGAGTCGCCCAACCGTCTGCGCGCGTTGGCCCGGCGGGTCGCCGAGCGGTTCGCTCCGACGACAGTGTCGGAGCGCCACCGGCGAGCCAGGTCTCAGCGACGCGTATGGGTGACGGATGGCGAAGACGGGATGGCGGCGCTGCACACGCACGCGCCCGCTGCGCTCGTCCACGGAATGTTCGACCGTCTCTCGCAGATGGCGCATGCACTGCGCAACGAGAACCTTCGCGCGAAGCGACAGGCAGCTCGCGACGGCAGCGAGTTCGAGGCGGATGACCGAACGGTCGATGAGATCCGTGCCGACCTGCTCGCCGATCTCGTGCTCAGCGGACAGCCGACCGGTCACGACAGCGAAGACGGGCTGCTCGGTGCCATCAGTGCGCGGATCGAGATCACCGTTCCGGTGACGACCCTGATGCATGACGATGCGGACGAGGCGTCGGATGCCGATGCGGCGCCGCCCGCCGAGCTCGATGGGCGTGCCCCGATCGATGTCGACACCGCACGCACCATGGCCGGTCAGACGAAGGGGTGGGATCGGGTGCTGACGCATCCGATCAGCGGTCGAGTGCTCGCGGTCGACCGATATCGACCGAGTCGCCACCTCCGCAGGCATCTGCGTGCACGGGACCAACGATGTCGCTTCCCCACCTGCGGGATTGCTGCGCGCAAATGCGATCTCGACCACAATCACTCGGCCTCGACCGGTGGCGCGACCTGCGAGACGAACCTCGCGTCCTTCTGTCGCCGACATCATGTTCTGAAGCACCACTCCCCCTGGCACGTCGAACAGAAACCCGGCGGGGTCATGGAGTGGACGAGCCCCACGGGCCGAACCTACGTCGACACTCCTCCTGCACCGAACACGGTGACCTTCACCGTGGCAGAGGATGCTGCACGCGCGCCGTTCTGAGCGAGGCGCTGGTCGCCGCCTGGTGCTGTGGATAACTGCGGCGGCACCGACCGCACTTTGACTACGGTGGCGCGGTGACCCCTCCTCGCTCGCGCCCCTCGCCCGCTCCCAGACCGATGACGACGCGCACAAGAAGTGTGGCTGTCGTGTTGGTAGCGATCGCTCTCGGCCAGCTGCTCGGGTGCGCACCAGGGCCGGCACCGGTGCCCACCCCGACGCCTGCATTCGCCAGCGAGGAAGAGGCGTTCGCGGCGGCGGAAGAGGTGTACCGGGCGTATTTTGACGCCCTAAGCGCTCGGGCACGTGGTGATTCTGAGCCTGACCCGCAGGAGTTTCTTACGTCTCTCGCACTTGAAAGTGACATCGAGGCTCAGAGGTCACTACGTGAATGGGGGCTACGGGCCAGCGGGGAGGCGAAGATCCTGTCTTTCCGCGGGACAGAGGCAAGTGTTGGCGAGCCGACCGCGAAAGTCGAAGGGATGGTGTGCATCGACGTATCTGAGTTTCGAGTCGTTGACGCGGGCGGCATCGACGTCACGCCTCCTGACCGAGGCGACGTTGTTGCGCAGCTCGTGGAATTCTCCGGAGACGGCGATAACCTGCTGATCGCTCACGAGGATTCCGCAGATGGGGAGACATGCTAACCAGGACCGCAACGGCCTTGATGGCCGTCGCACTAGTGCTGGCCATGCCAAACGCTGCCACTCGGGCTAGTTCCGGCTGCACCACAGCCTCGCAGATGATGGGCCTCTGCGGCTCCACTGACGGCTCGTCTCTCACCATCACCGGCACGCAGCAGCAGCAGGGCACCAACCCGAACACGGACACACGCCGAAGCAACGGAGGCCCGAGCGGCCCATCCGGGCCCGGCGCACCGTCGGGACCGAGCCAGGAGGCGATCGATCTCGCGGCGTGCATGGATGACTCGGGCACCACGCGATGTGCGCCCCGTCTGAACCGGCCCGCTGCGCCGGCGACGAGCCCGCCGGCGACGGGCGCCCCGACGATCGTCATCTCCGACCTCGCGCGGTTCGCCCCGGCATCCGTCCTCGCCACCGCCGAACCCGGCAACGTCGGAATCGCCGGGATGCCGACCAACTTCACCGCTGCTGCGACACCGCAGGTCCAAGATGGCGAGCTGTTCGGCGTGCCGCTGCGCGTGCGGTTCGTCCCGGCCGGATACGACTACACGTACGGCGACGGCAGCTCCGCGACAGTGACGACACCGGGGCAGACCTGGGAGGCGCTCGGTCAGGCGCAGTTCACGCCGACCCCGACCAGCCACGTCTACCGCGAACCCGGCGTGTACCCAGCCCGGGTCGACATCCGATACACCGCGCAGGTGGACCTCGGCGGCGGGTGGATCGACGTTCCCGGGCAGCTCACGACCAGCGGCGCCACGCAGGAGATCCGCATCCTCGAGGCCCGCACCGCGCTCGTCGCCCACACCTGCGACGAGAACCCGGCCGGCGTCGGCTGCTGAAGATTCGCCTACGGCGCTCTGCTTCTCGAGAGGCAGCCGCCGACCGATCCCCACCGGCCTAAACTAGGCAGGTGCCATGGAGTCGCCGGGTGTTCTCGCTCTCACTAGCCAACCGCAAGGCAAAGCTGGTGCAGTCGAGAAGGCGACCCGGTCGCTTCGAGCTCAGCGTGGATGGAGTTGCGCAGTCCGTCGTCTCGATCACCGAGCCCACCGCCCTCGAGTACAGCTACACCCAACACATCGCCCGCGCAATGGATGCCGCCGCCGAGCCTGATGCGCCGCTGTTCACCGTGCATCTGGGGGCCGGAGCACTCACGCTGGCACGCTACGTCCAGGCGACGCGCGCCGGATCACCTCAGCTGGTGGTGGAGTTCGAACCCGCGCTCTACGCCGCCGTCATCGACGCGCTGCCATTGCCTCCCGGGTCTGACATACGAGTCATCCTCGGTGACGCTCGGACGGTCGCGGACGCCGCTCTTCCGAACGAGAAGACATCGCCGGTGCAGTCATCTCCGTCCCCCGGACTTGACGACGCAGCGAGTTATCGCACCGCAATCGACACCGATTGGGTGGAGGCGCGCTTCACCGTCGTCGATCTCTGGGATGCCGCCGTCATCCGGCATCGTGTGGCCAGCCAGGAGTTCTATCGCCGGGTCGCCGCGCGCTCCGCAGCAGCGGGCGTGGTCGCCGTGAACCTGCTCGACGGGCATCCGTTCGAATACTCACGACGACAGGCCGCGACCCTGAGCACCGTGTTCGATCACGTCGCTGTCGTGCTCGACGCAGAGCCGGAAGATGCGGAAGGGCCACTCGGCAATGTCGTCATCTTCGCGAGCGATGAGCCGCTGGACAAGGTGACCGCCGCCGCTTTGCTCGACACACCGCGACCTCATCTCCTCCGCGATGGCCATCTGACGTCGTGGATCGCTGAAGCGCGCATCATGACAGATGCCGACGGCACAGACTCTCCCGATCCCGACGACCCCCTCTGGGGCTAGCTGTAGCGCACAAAGAGCCGCCCGGACCCGAAGGTCCGGACGGCTCTTCTGCTGTGAGAGCGGAATCGATTACTGGTACGACTGCACGATCTCGAGGAGGCTCGGCACGTTGGCGTACGCCTCAGCGGCGTTCTCCTTCGTGACGATGATCGGGTCGAGCAGGTAGGCCGGAACGATCTTCGCGCCGTTGTCGTACGACTCTTCGTCGTTGACATCGACGGTCTCGCCCGCCTGCAGCTGGCCGACCATCTTGATCGACTGCTCGACGAGCAGCGCGGTGTCCTTGTTGATCGTGGAGTACTGGATGCCCTCCATGATCGACTTCACCGACTCGACCTCGGAGTCCTGACCCGTGACGACCGGAACCGGCTTGCCGGCCTGCTGCACCGACGTGATGATGGCGCGAGCAAGGGTGTCGTTCGGCGACAGCACGCCGTCGACCACGGTGTCACCGCTGTACGACGAGGTGAGCAGCGTGTCCATGCGGTTCTGCGCGTTCTCCGGAAGCCATCCCTCGGTCGCGGTCTGCGCGATCTCGGTCTGACCCGACACGACGACCAGGTTGCCGTTGTCGATCTCCGGCTGGAGCACGTCCATGGCGCCGTCGAAGAACACCTTCGAGTTGGCGTCATCCGGCGAGCCCGAGAAGAGCTCGACGTTGTACGGAGCCTCGTGGCCCGCACGCTCGGCGAGACCGTCGAGCAGAGCCTGCCCCTGCAGCTGGCCGACCTTGAAGTTGTCGAACGCGACGTAGTAGTCGACTGCCTCGGTGTTCTCGATCAGACGGTCGTACGCGATCACGTACGCGCCTGCGTCCTTGGCGGCCTGCACCTGGGTGGCGAGCTGCTTGCCATCCTTGGCGCCGATGATGATGACCTTGGCACCGTTGGTGACCATGGCCTGGATCTGGTTCTGCTGCTCGGCGACCGTGTTGCTCGCCGGGGCGTACTGCACGTCGGCCTTGAAGCCGGCCTCTTCGAGGCCGTCCGTGAAGAGCTGGCCCGCGAGCACCCAGTTCTCACTGGTCTTGTCGGGAAGCGCGACACCGATCGGGGAGCCTGCTTCGAAGCCTGCTTCGGCCTCTTCGCCGGATCCCGTGTCGGTTCCGCCGCCGCGCTCACCGGAGCAACCCGTGAGTGCGAAGGCAGCCGTCGCGACGAGCGCTGTCGCTGTGACGATGATCTTCTTCATGTGATCTCTTTCTGTGTGATGTGACGGATTCTGCGTGCGAGCACTGCGCGGAGATTCCGCTTACTCGGCCCTTGTCTTGTCGACGGGAGGGGCTTGGTAAGTCCTGTTGGGTTCGAACGTCTCGGTCGCCGGATCCACCTGACGGTTCGAGCGCCGCATCATGAAACCGATGAGCGACGGGCGGCCCTGCTGCTTGTTCCAGACGTCGATGCCGACCGCGAGCAGGAGCACGAGGCCCTTGATCATCGAGACGACGTCGGCGCCCTGGCCGAGCAGCGCGAGACCGTTGTTGAGGAAGGCCATGACCAGACCACCGATGATCGACCCGATCACGGTGCCGATGCCACCGGCGACGGCGGCGCCACCGATGAACACGGAGGCGATGGCGTCGAGCTCCCAGCCCGTACCGTCGTTGGGTCCGGACGCCTGCGAACGGGCGACGAAGATCATGCCGGCGAGAGCGGCCATCATCGACATGTTCATCATGACGAAGAAGTCGACCCAGCGGTCCTTGACACCCGAGAGGCGTGCGGCCTGGCGGTTGCCACCCACGGCGTAGATGTGACGGCCGAACACGGTGTTCCGCGTGATGAACGAGTAGATGATGACCAGGGCGAGCAGGATCAGACCCGGAACCGGGAAGCTCGTGCCGGGGCGACCGGTCGCGAACATCCACGCAGCAGCGAGGACGACGACCGAGAGCAGCACGACCTTGAGCACGCTGACCCACAGAGGTGCGCTGTCGGAGCCCATCTTGTGCTGCTGGCGACGGGTGCGGATCTCCCAGAAGACCAGCCACGCCACGGCGACCAGGGCGAGGAGCATGGTCGGCACGTTGAAGTCGAGAGGCAGCCCGACCTCAGGCAGATAACCGGTGCCGATCACCTGGAAGCCCTTGGGCACCGGAATCGTCTGAGCGTCACCGATCCACTGCTGCGCGCCGCGGAAGAAGAGCATGCCGGCGAGCGTCACGATGAACGCGGGCACCCCGACATACGCCACCCAGAATCCCTGCCAGGCACCCACGAGGGCACCCACACCGAGACCGAGCAGAATCGCCGCCGGCCAAGGGAGGTTCCAGTCGGCCATCGACTTCGCGACGATGATGCCGGTGAAAGCCGCCACCGAGCCGACCGACAGGTCGATGTGGCCCATGATGATGACCATCACCATGCCGATCGCGAGGATCAGGATGAACGAGTACTGGTTGATGACGTTGATCAGGTTGCCCGAGGTCAGCGTCGCACCGTTCGGTCCGTTACGCAGCAGCGTGAGGATCTCGAAGAGGGCGATGATGACGATGAGGCTGCCCAGGATGCCGAACTGGCGCAGTGACGAGGTGCCGTTGCTTCCGAACATCTTGCGGATGTCGCCGAAGTGGAAGCCACGCTTCGTTGTCGTGAGGTCGGTGGTCATGCTGATGCTTTCTGAGTCGCGGAGGTCATGCTGCGCATGAGGGCCTCGGGTGTCGCCTGGTCGGCCGGGATGCAGTCGGTGACCCGACCTTCGAAGACTGTGTAGATGCGGTCGGAGATGCCGAGCAGCTCGGGCAGCTCGCTCGAGATGACGATGACGCCCTTGCCCTGCGAGGCGAGCTCGTTGATGATCGCGTAGATCTCGTACTTCGCGCCCACGTCGATTCCGCGGGTGGGTTCGTCGAGGATCAGCAGGTCGGGGTCGGTGAACATCCACCGCGCCAGCACGACCTTCTGCTGATTTCCTCCCGAGAGCTTGCCGACGCCCTCTTCGACGCTCGGCGTCTTGATGCGCAGCGCCTTGCGGTAGCGCTCGGCGACCGAATACTCCTCGCGCTCGTCGACGACGCCGCGCTTCGAGATCTTCGACAGCTTGGCCGCCACGACCGACCGCTTGATCGTGTCGAGCAGGTTGAGTCCGAGCACCTTGCGGTCCTCGCTCACGTAGGCGAGCCCGTGCTTGATGGCGGAGGAGACATCCGGGATCGAGATCTCGCGGCCGTCCTTGACGATCTGTCCGCCCTGGAAGTTGCCGTACGAGCGCCCGAAGATGCTCATCATGAACTCGGTGCGCCCCGCGCCCATCAGGCCGGCGATGCCGACGACCTCACCGCGGCGGACGTTGAGGTTCGAGCCCTTGACGACCATGCGCTCGGAGACGGTCGGGTGCTGCACCCACCAGTCCTTGACCTCGAAGAAGACCTCGCCGATCTCGGGGGTGCGGTCGGGGTAGCGGCTCTCGAGCGAGCGTCCGACCATTCCGCGGATGATCCTGTCTTCGTTGATCTCGCCGCGCGAGATGTCGAGCGTCTCGACCGTGCGACCGTCGCGGATGATCGTGATCTCGTCGGCGATCTGCTCGATCTCGTTGAGCTTGTGACTGATCATGATCGACGCGATGCCCTTGGCCTTGAGGCCCAGGATCAGGTCGAGCAGGTGCTGCGAGTCGTTCTCGTTGAGGGCGGCGGTGGGCTCGTCGAGGATGAGGAGCTTGACGTCCTTGTTGAGGGCCTTGGCGATCTCGATCAGCTGCTGCTTGCCGACACCGAGAGTCTTCACGGCGACGTCGGGGTCTTCGCGCAGGCCGACACGGGCCAGCAGCTCGACCGTGCGCTGGCGCTGTGCGCGCCAGTCGATCTTGCCGAAGTGGCGGATCTCGTTGCCGAGGAAGATGTTCTCGGTGATCGAGAGCTCGGGGATCAGCGCGAGTTCCTGGTGGATGATCGCGATTCCCGCCTGCTCGCTCGCCGCGATGTCGCGGTAGCGCTGCTCCTCGCCGTAGAGCAGGATGTCCCCCTCATACGTGCCGTAGGGGTACACGCCGGAGAGGACCTTCATCAGGGTCGACTTCCCGGCACCGTTCTCGCCGCAGATCGCGTGGATCTCTCCCGCGCGGACGGTGATGGACACGTCGGACAGCGCCTTGACACCCGGGAACTCCTTGGTGATGCTGCGCATCTCCAGGATGGGGCCTGACACGACCGGCAACGTTGCTGTGGTGCTCACAAGATCTTCCTCGCGACGGGCGGTCACCTTCGATGTGACCGTTCACATTGGATTACATAGTCTACGCTCGCCGAGACGCTGTCAAGACCACGAGCCAAATTGTGGCTCTATCGAGGTGCCGACGACTCTCTCGTGCGCAGGGTGGTCTGCAGCGGGCCGAACTGCGGCACCTGCTCCCCCCGGATCTGCGCGAGCAGGATCCGCACCGCCCGACGCCCGAGCTCGGGAAAGTCCTGATGCACCGTGCTCAGAGTCGGCGCGACGTGCGCGGCCACGGGGATGTCGTCGAAGCCGACGACGCTCACGTCTTCGGGCACGCGGACGCCGGCATCCCGGAAGCCGTGCAGCAGACCGATCGCCATCTGGTCGTTCGCGACGAACACAGCCGTGAAATCGCGGCGTCGCGACAGCTCCTGCCCCGCGAAGTAGCCGAAGTCCGCCGTCCAGTCGCCGCGGATCGGCGGGAAGGTCGGAAGATCGGCTTCGCGCAGCGCATCCAGGTATCCGCGCATGCGCGACTCGGCCTCGATCCAGTCCTGGGGGCCGGCGATGTGGATGATGTCGCTGTGGCCGAGTCCGATCAGATGCTCGGTGGCGGTGCGTGCTCCCGCGACCTGGTCGGCCGACAGTGTCACCCCATCGGAGCCCGAGGCGGTCTGCAGCGACACGAACGGCATCTCGACCGCCATGCCCTTGAGCACATGGAAAGCCCGCACCTGCGGGGCCAGCACCACGATGCCGTCGACCTGCTCGCGCGCCAGCTGGCGCAGGGCGTTGCCGATCGCCTCCGGCGTCGTGGCCGAGAGGTTCAGAGTCGAGACCGAGTAGCCCTCCTCGCGCGCGGCATCCTCGATGCCGACGATCGAGGACGTGGGTCCGAACTCCCCCACGGTCGCCGCGAGGATGCCGAGCATGTTGGACTTGCTGGTCACCAGCGCCCGCGCTGCGAGATTGGGGCGGTAGTCGAGCACCGCGATGGCGTCGAGGACCTTGGCCTTCGTCTCGGGACGGATGCTCGCGTGATCGTTCAGCACCCGGGAGACGGTCTGGTGCGACACGCCCGCGAGTCGAGCAACGTCTCGGATGCTCGGCATCCGGGCACGCTCGGAGGCAGTCGACATCACAGACCTCCTTGTATGTGCACGGTCACATCGTCACTTCATTATGTATGCCACGCGCGCCGAGCGCACCTCGCCGACGCGAGGACGCGGGCGGAGCGTGTCAGGCGAGGATGCGCGCGCCCGACACCGGGCCGTGCACGTGCAGCGACTCGAGCCCGTGCTCGCGCAGCAGCGACTGGACCTCCTGCGCGCCCTCGGGGCTCCCGCAGAGGAGTGCGACGGTGGGTCCTGAACCGGACACGATCCCCTGGAGCGCACCGGCGTGGATCCCGCGCAGGATCGTGGTCTCGAGCTCCGGCCGCTCATGCAGAGCAGCCTCCTGCAGGTCGTTGTAGATGCTCTCGGACAGCAGATCCGGGTCCCCCGAGCGCAGCGCCTGCAGCACGGGCGCCGGAACCTCGAGCGACATCGGCGGATCGTCGGCGAGCGCACCCTCGGCATCGCGCAGGGCGTCGAGCCGCGCATAGACGACGGGCGTCGAGAGTCCCTCGTCGCTCGGGACGAGCACCCAGTCGAAGCGTCCCCTCGCCAGCGCCGGGTTCAGCTGATCTCCTCGACCGGTACCCACGGCGGTTCCGCCGTGCAGCGCGAACGGCACATCCGCGCCGAGGCGGGCCGCGAGCTCGTGCAGGCGCGCCGTCGAGAACCCGGTGCCCCACAGCGCATCGCAGGCCACGAGGGCGGCAGCGGCGTCCGCCGATCCGCCTCCCATGCCCCCGGCTACCGGAACGCTCTTGCGGATCTCGAGTGCGACCCCGCCGTCGTACCCGGCTGCGGTCGCGAGCAGCTTGGCCGCCCGCATCGCGAGGTTGCGATCGTCCAGCGGCACCGTGTCGGGGTCGTCGACCCCGGACACCGTGATCGAGAAGTCGTCGGCGTGCCGGGCGATCACGTCCTCATAGAGCGACACCGCCTGGAACACGGTCGCCAGCGCGTGGTACCCGTCGTCGTGACGGCCGCCCACACCGAGGTAGACGTTGATCTTGCCTGGCGCGCGCACATGCACGGAGTCGACGGGGGCGGCGAAGCTCATCTCGGTGCTCCCGTCACAGCTCCGTGGACGACGCCCACAGGTCGACGTCGATGGCGCCGGCCGCCTCGTCGATGCGGCTGAGCTCGTCGGCCGTGAACGCCGGGCCGTTGACGGCGGCGATGTTCTCGTCGAGCTGCTCGGGGCGCGACGCCCCGACCAGGGCGGAGGCGACCACCGGGTTGCGCAGCGTCCACTGGATCGCCATCTGCGCCAGCGACTGCCCTCGCTGCTCGGCGATGGCGTTGAGCGACCGGAGCGTCTGCAGAGCGTCATCCGACAGCGGAGCATCCGGCAGCGACCCGCGCTTCTGCGCTCGCGCGGCGGTGCCGTCACCGAGGTACTTGTCGGTGAGGAGCCCCTGCGCGAGCGGGGTGAAGGCGATCGCGCCGACACCGGACTGCTCGAGCTTCTCGGTGAGCCCGTCTTCGACCCAGCGGTTGAGGATCGAATAGGCCGGCTGATGGATGACGAGCGGAGTGCCGAGCTCGGAGGCGACGGCGACGGCCTCGGCCGTGCGCTCGGCGCTGTACGACGAGATGCCCACGTAGAGCGCCTTGCCCTGACGCACGAGCGTGTCGAGTGCGCCGATGGTCTCGGCCACCGGAGTCACCGGGTCTGCGCGGTGCGAGTAGAAGATGTCGACGTGGTCGAGGCCCATGCGCGTCAGCGACTGCTCTGCGCTCGCGAGGATGTACTTGCGGCTCCCGAGGTCGCCGTACGGCCCCGGCCACATGTCCCAGCCCGCCTTCGACGAGATGATCAGCTCATCGCGGTAGGGGCGGAAGTCCTCGGCGAAGATGCGGCCGAAGTTCTTCTCGGCCGAGCCGTACGGCGGACCGTAGTTGTTCGCGAGGTCGAAGTGCGTGATGCCGCGGTCGAACGCGTGGCGCAGCAGTGCGCGCTGGTTGTCGAGCGGGATGTTGTCGCCGAAGTTCCACCACAGGCCCAGCGAGATGGGCGGCAGGTAGAGCCCCGAGGTGCCGACCTGGCGGTACTCGAACTGCTGGTAGCGGCTCTCATCGGCGGCGTACGGCCGGTGGAGCTCAGGGACGTTCGGACGGAAGCGGGGGGACTCGGTCACCGTGCCAGGTTAGCCGGTGACGGCGGCGTCTTCGATCTGAGCGACGTGCCGCGCAACACGGTGATAGTCGTCGACCGTGAGATCCTCGCCACGAGCGGTCGGCGCGACGCCTGCCGCGATCAGGATGTCGGATGCTGCGGCGGAGCTGCCGAAGAGACCCGACAGCGCCTGACGCAGCATCTTGCGCCGCTGGTTGAAGGCGGCATCCACGATCTTGAAGGTGAGTCGACGTTCGTCCTCGGTGCCGCGCTCGCCCTCAGAGCGGTCGAAGCCGACGAGAAGGCTGTCGACGTTGGGCACGGGCCAGAAGACCTGACGCGACACGGTGCCCGAGAGCTTCCATTCGCCGTACCAGGCCGCTTTGACGCTCGGCGAGCCGTAGATCTTCGAGCCGGGCTTGGCTGCGATGCGCTCGGCGACCTCGGCCTGCACCATCACGACGCCGCGCTGCAGGTACGAGAAGTTCTCGAGGAAGTGCAGCAGCACAGGGACGGAGACGTTGTAGGGGAGGTTCGCGACGAGCACGGTGGGCTCGCCGGGCAGCTCGGTGATGCGCAGCGCATCGGCGTCGACGACCGTGAGCATGTCGGCGGGAACACCGTGCTCTTCGGCCGTCTGGGGCAGACGCGCCGCGAGCCGGTGATCGATCTCGACGGCGGTGACGGACGCCCCGGTCTCGAGGATCGCGAGGGTGAGCGAACCCAGCCCCGGCCCCACCTCGACGACGCGCTCCCCCGGTTGCACGCGGGCGGCGTGCACGATCTTGCGCACGGTGTTGGCGTCGACGACGAAGTTCTGTCCGAGCTTCTTGGTCGGGGTGACGTCGAGCTCGGCGGCGAGGCGGCGGATCTCGGTGGCGCCGAGCAGGGTGACTGTCATTGCTCCATTGTCCCCCACCTCCACCGGTGTCCGAACCCGCCAGTAGTCTTCTGTGGTGCCCTCCCTCGGTGAACTGATCGCGCCCCGTCGGATGGGCAGGGATTTCCGCTGGCTGCTCGCATCGTCGTGGACGAGCAACGTCGGAGACGGTGTCGCTCTCGCGGCCGCTCCCCTGCTCATCGCGTCGATGACGTCATCGCCGATCCTCGTCGCGGCCGGCGCCATCATGCAGTTCCTTCCGTGGCTGCTGTTCGGCCTGCACGCCGGAGCGATCGCCGACCGATTCGACCGCCGACGGCTGGTGATGTTCGCCAACGCCGCGCGAGCTGTGGTGCTCGCGGGTCTCTGCGCATTCCTGCTCACCGGCACGGCGAACATCTGGATCGTGCTTGCCGTGGCCTTCCTCTACGGCACGGCGGAGGTCTTCGTCGACACGGCCGGCAGCACCCTGCTGCCGATGCTCGTGGAGCCGGCGGATCTCGGCATCGGCAACGCGCGTCTGCAGGCCGGGTATCTGGTCGCCAACCAGTTCGCGGGCCCGCCCTTGGGCGCCTTCCTCTTCGCAGCGGGTACGGCATGGCCCTTCCTGCTCGAGGTCCTCTGCGTGCTCCTCGCGGTCGTGCTGATCTCGCGCATGGCCCGCACGCCCGTGCCTCCTCGGGCGACGGGCGACGCCGCGAAGACGCATGTGCACACCGACATCGCCGAGGGGCTGCGCTGGCTCTGGCAGAACCCGCCGGTGCGGATGCTGGTGCTCATCATCCTGGTCTTCAATGTGACCTGGGCGGCCCCGTGGGGCGTGCTCGTGCTCTACGCCACCGAGCACCTGAACATGGGCGCCGTCGGCTATGGAGCACTGACCACGGCATCCGCCGCAGGCGGCATCCTCGCCACGCTGTGCTTCGGGTGGCTCGAGCGGCACGTCTCGTTCGCCACGCTCATGCGCGTCGTGCTGTCTCTCGAGGTGCTGATGCACCTCGCCTTCGCGCTCACCAGCACCGGATGGGTCGCGCTCGTGATCATGTTCGTCTTCGGCGCCTACGCGTTCATCTGGGGCACGATCTCGACGACCGTGCGTCAGCGCCTCGTGCCGCCCGAGCTGCAGGGCCGGGTCGCCTCGGTCAACATGGTCGGCGTGTTCGGCGGCATGGTGATCGGGCAGGCGCTGGGCGGCGTGATCGCCCAGTTCTGGGGGCTCACCGCCCCGTGGTGGTTCGCGTTCGTGGGCGCGGCGCTGACCCTGTTGTTCGTGTGGAAGCCGATCTCGCAGATCGTGTCGGCGAAGCCGGTCTCCGACACGCACGCGATCGAGATTCAGTCGAACGAACCGTAGACCCGCAGGGTGTTGGCGGCGAGCTGGGCAGACAGCTCGTCGACCTCGATGCCGAGCTCGGCGGCCATGAACCGCACCGTGATCGGCACGAGATACGGGGCGTTCGGCCGACCCCGCAGTGGTGTGGGCGTGAGGAACGGCGCATCGGTCTCGACCAGGATGCGATCGAGCGGCGTCACCTGCAGCGCATCCCGCAGGTTCTGTGCGTTCTTGAACGTGACGTTGCCTGCGAAGGACAGGTGATACCCCGCATCCGCGCAGATCCGGGCCATCGCGTCATCGCCCGAGAAGCAGTGGAAGACCGTACGCTCGGGCGCTCCGACGCGGGTCAGCGTCTCGAGCACCGCGTCATGCGCATCGCGGTCGTGGATCTGCATCGCGATGCCGTGCTTCTTGGCGAGGGCGATGTGCGCCTCGAAGGACTCGAACTGCGGCGCTCGGCGCTCGGGCTCGGTGCGGAAGAAGTCGAGTCCCGTCTCACCGATCGCCCGCGTGCGGGGGTGCGCGGCGAGCTCGTCGATCACCGCTATGGCCTCATCGAGGCGACCCTCTTCGGCGTACGCGGGAGCGTCGTTCGGGTGGATCGCGACAGCGGCGAGCACGCGGGAGTCCGACTCGGCGGCCTCGACCGCCCAGCGAGACGACTCGATGTCGCCCGACGCCTGCACGACGCCCGCGATGCCCACGGCCGCGGCGCGATCGAGCTGTTCGGTCAGCGACAGAGGCTCATCGCCGTCGAGGATCTCGAGGTGCGCGTGGTTGTCGTAGACGGGCACGGCGAGCGGCTCGGGGGCCGCCGGATACCGCAGGTTCTTGCGCCCCTCGCCGTCTCGCTGCTGCACGTAGGTCATGCTCAGGCGTTGGACTCCACCCGCGGGAACAGCGGGCTGAGACCGTTGACGCTGGTTCCGGGGCGCAGCACGCCCCAGGCTCCGGCCTCGCGGATCGGCTGGTCCTGCAGACGCCCGAGGCTCTCGGCGGCGCCGAGGGCGACCCAGAGCTTCTCGGTCGACTGCGGCATCACCGGCGACAGCAGCACGGCGAGCGCGCGAAGACCCTCGGCACACGTGTAGAGCACGGTGCCCAGGCGGCCACGCTGAGCCTCGTCGCGGGCCAGCGCCCACGGCTCGTTCTCGGTGATGTACCCGTTGAGCGCATCGACGATCGTCCAGATCGACGAGATGGCCTCGTCGATGCGGAACTGCTCGATCGCGGCATCCGCGTTCGAGGCGGCATCCGCGACGATCCTCTGGATCTCGAGATCCTTCTCGGAGTACTCGGCGGGCGGCGGCACGATGCCCTCGAAGTACTTCTCGATCATGGCCGTGGTGCGCGAGGCGAGGTTGCCGAAGCCGTTCGCGAGCTCGGCCTGGTAGCGGGCCGACAGGTCTTCCCACGAGAACGAGCCGTCCTGGCCGAACGCGATCGCCGAGAGGAAGTAGTAGCGGTAGGCGTCGGATCCGAAGACGTCGGTGATCTCGGTCGGCGCGATGCCGGTGAGCTTCGACTTCGACATCTTCTCGCCGCCGACCAGCAGCCAGCCGTGCGCGAAGACGCCCTTGGGAACGTCGAGACCGGCGGCCATCAGCAGCGCGGGCCAGATCACCGCGTGGAAGCGCAGGATGTCTTTGCCGACCACGTGGTAGGCGGGCCAGCGGCGGTCGAACGTCTCCTGGTCGGAGCCGTAGCCGACGGCGGTGGCGTAGTTGAGCAGCGCGTCGACCCACACGTAGATGACGTGCGACTCGTCCCAGGGCAGCGGGATGCCCCAGTCGAAGGTCGACCGCGAGATCGAGAGGTCTTTGAGTCCCTGGCTCACGAAGGAGACGACCTCGTTGCGCGCCGAGTCGGGGCGCACGAAGTCGGGCTGGGTCTTGTAGAGCTCGAGCAGGCGGTCCTGGAACTCACTGAGCTTGAAGAAGTAGTTCTTCTCCTGCAGCAGCTCGAGGGGCTTCGAGTGGATCGCGCACACCTTGAGGCCCTCGAACGGACCGGTGCCGTCGACGATCTCGGACTCGGGCTTGAACTCCTCGCAGCCGACGCAGTAGAGCGCCTCGTACTCGCCCGCGTAGATGTAGCCGCGGTCGTAGAGTCGCTGGAAGAACGTCTGCACGTTGGTCTCGTGGCGCTCCTGCGTCGTGCGGATGAAGTCGTCGTTCGCGACGTCGAGCGTCTCGAGCAGCGGGAACCACGCCTCGGTGACGAGTTTGTCGACCCACTCCTGCGGGGTGACGTTGTTCGCCGCCGCCGCGCGGAGCATCTTCTGGCCGTGCTCGTCGGTGCCCGTCAGCATCCACGTGTCATCGCCGCCCTGACGGTGCCAGCGCGCGAGCGCGTCGACCGCCACCGAGGTGTACCCGTGGCCGATGTGAGGCACATCGGAGGGGTAGTAGATGGGCGTGGTGATGTAGAACGACTCGCCTGCGGGCATGGGGACAATTCTAGGTGGGATGCAGGGGGTCGTTACGCTCAGGCGACCGACACCAGGATGCGGTGCCACCCCTGAGCCCCGTCGGGCACGACGTCGGCCGGATCGGACGTCTGCGTCTCGCCGCCCGAGTTGATGGCGCGGCACTCGATCGTGTGCGCTCCGCTCTCGGCCGACCAGTCGAGACGCCACTGCACCCAGGTGTCGTCCGAGATCGCGGTGGCGAGCTCGGCGCGACGCCATGGGCCGTCGTCGATCCGCACCTCGACCCCGTCGACGCCCACGTGCTGCTGCCATGCCATGCCGGCGATGACGGCGTCACCCGCCTCGATCCGGGTCCCGCGGCGCGGCACGTCGATGCGCGACTGCAGCTTGATTGGCCCGCGCTCCGACCACCCGCGATCCGTCCAGTAGGCCGTGGCGCGGTCGAACCGTGTGACCTCGAGATCGGTCACCCACTTGGTCGCCGAGACATAGCCGTAGAGCCCCGGCACGACCATGCGCACCGGGAAGCCGTGCTCGATGGGCAGCGGATCGCCGTTCATGCCGACGGCGAGCAGAGCGTCGCGGTCGTCGGTGAGAGCCTCGATCGGGGTCGAGGCCGTGAATCCGTCGGACGAGGTCGACAGCACCATGTCGGCTTCGGGGTCGACGCCCGCCCGGGCGAGGAGCTCGCGGACCGGATGCCCGAGCCACAGGGCATTGCCGATCAGGTCTCCACCCACCTCGTTCGACACGCACGCGAGCGTCACATGCGACTCCTGCATCGGCAGGGCGAGCAGCTCGTCCCACGTGATGACGATCTCTCGGTCGACCATCCCGTGGATCCGCAGCGACCAGTCAGCGGGGTCGATCCGCGGCACGATCAGCGCGGTGTCGATGCGGTAGAACTGCGCGTTCGGGGTGACGACCGGCGCAAGCCCCTGGATGTCGAGTTCGGCGCCGGCCGGCACTGCCGGGGCCGGGGTGGCTGCCTTCGGCAGTCGCAGCGCACCGCGCACCGCCTCGATCGACCGGGTCACACCGCGGGCCGCGTTGCCGACCGCGAGCGCGACGACGCCGGTGGCGGCGGCGCCGAGCGTCCACAGCAGGAACTGACGACGCTCCTCATGCTCGGCACGGAGGTACGGCACCGGATGCACCCTGCGCATGAGCAGCCGCAGCGCGACGACCGCGACCACCCCCGCGACGAGACCGGGAAGCCACGCGAACGGCCCCGCCCCCGGACGGATCATCGCGGCCACGAGCGCGAGCACGCCGAGAGCGGCGAGGATCGCGGATCCCACACCCGCCCGGCGTGACTCTAGGATGCCGGCGAGCGCCGCCACCCCGGCCAGCACGATGGCGATCCCGGTGAGGAGAGCGACCTTGTCGCCGGCGCCGAACAGTGCGATCGCCGCATCCTTCGCCCAGCTCGGGGCGAGGTCGATCAGCCCGCTGCCGATCACGGCGAACGGACTCGCGCTCGGTTCGACGATCGCCGCGACCAGCTCCGCCAGGCCGACCGCGACGACGGCCGCGCTCAGCCCGGCGGCCGCCGATCGGAGCCTGTCTCCGCGCTTCGTGCGGACTGCGTGGGTCATGATCCGAGAGTAGCCCCGGGGCATGACCCCGGGGCCGTCCGGCTCAGAGCCCGTTGCGGCGTGCGACCTCGCCCAGCCATGCGAGCGACGGCTTCGGCGAGCGCTCGAACGTCTCGTGGTCGAAGCCGATCAGCCCGAAGGTCGGTCGGAATCCGCTGGCCCACTCGAAGTTGTCGAGCGCGCTCCAGTGCTGGTACGCCTTGACCTCGATGCCGTCGGAGATCGCGCGGTGCAGGCCCTCGAGCGCACCCTGCGTGTACGCGATGCGACGAGTGTCGTCGGCGGTCGCGATGCCGTTCTCGGTCACGAGCACCGGCACTCCGCCGCTGCGCTCCCAGGCACTGCGCACGCCCATCTCGAGCGCCTCGGGGAAGAACTCCCACCCGGTGAGCGTCGTCTCGACATCGTCGGCCACCGGCCGGGGGCCCTCGGGTCCGATGAAGGTGCGGGTGTAGGCCTGCACGCCGACGAAGTCGTCGCCGGCCGACTGGTCGAGGTACCAGTGATCGCGAGGGTCACCGTACTCGGCGAGCATCTCGTCGGCACCGGGCTCTCCGGTGGAGTGGAAGGCCTGCGTGGCGATCGTCCATCCGGCCTGCACACCCGAGACGGAGTGCAGGATCTCGCTCGCACGGTGGTGCGCGTCGAGCAGCGTGTCGGCGACTGCGAGGTCGGGGTTCGGCAGACCGAACGCGACGAGGTTCGCCGCATCCTCTCCCCCGGCGAGCATCGCCGCGATGTTCGGCTCGTTGATCGTGCAGACGTACTTCACGCCCTCGAGGATCGGGAGCACCGTCTCGACATAGCGCGAGAACAGGTCGACCGCATCGTCCGCACGCCAGAAGCCGTCCTTCTGGAACCACTGCGGCACCGTGAAGTGCATCAGCGTCACCGTGGGGTCGAGCCCGTTCTCGCGCGCCGTGTCGATCATGCGACGGTAGTGGTCGAGCATCGCCCGCGAGACGAACCCGCGCTCGGGCTCGATGCGGGCCCACTCCATCGAGAAACGGTACGAGTTCAGACCGGCATCCGCCAACAGCCGCATGTCCTCCGGGTACCGGTGGAAGTGGTCGGCGGCGTCGCCCGAGGGCTCCACCATGGGCGAGCCGGGAGCATGCTCCATGGCCCACCAGTTGCTGGTCGTGTTGTTCCCGTCCACCTGATGGGCTGCGGTCGCAGCGCCCCAGAGAAAGCCGTCAGGGAATGTGAGCACGAGTGCTCCTCTCTATTTCGAGATTCGGGATGGATTGGGCACCGCGTCGAGCAGCTGCACCGTGTAGGGGTCCTCCGGATACTGAAGGACCTGAGAGGTCTCGCCGCGTTCGACGACGCGACCGCTGTTGAGCACGAGGATGTTCTCGGTGACGAGACGTGCGCTGAGCAGGTCGTGCGTGATGTAGAGCATGCTGATGCCCCACCGTTCGCGCAGATCTTCGAGCAGCGCGAGCACGCCGGCTCGCAGCGACACGTCGAGCATCGACACGGGCTCGTCGGCGATCAGCACCTGCGGATCGCTGGCCAGGGCCCGGGCGATGACGACACGCTGACGCTGCCCGCCCGACAGCTGGTGCGGCAGCTTGGCCGCGAACTGCTCCACCGGCGTCAGCCCCACCGTCTCGAGCAGCTCGAGCACGCGAGCTCTCGCCTCCTGCCCTCGGAGCGGCGTGTAGTTGCGGATCGGCCGGCTGAGCGCGTACTCGACCGTGTGCAGCGGGTTCAGCGCGGCATAGGGGTCTTGGAACACCATCTGCACGTCCTTGCGCAGATCGCGGAGTCCCTTGCGACCCAGCGACGCGACGTCGACATCGCCGAAGCGCACGGTGCCCTCGGTCTGCTTCTCGACGCCGGTGATGAGCTTCGCGATCGTCGACTTGCCCGAACCGGAGGCGCCGACGAGCGCGAGCGCCTCACCCGGCTCCAGACGGAACGAGACGTCGTCGACCGCCGTCACGGGCTTCTCCCCACGACGAGGTGCCGGGTAGCGCTTCGACACGCCCTCGACCACGATCGCGGCATCCGCCCGGCGAGTGTCTCGCTGCGACACCGTCGGCAGGGTCTCGGTCAGGTCGGTGCGAGAGTGGCCCTCGCGGCGCCGGGTGCCGAGGTCGACGAACCCGGGGATCGAGATCGACTCGGCCCGAGGATCGGCGTAGTGACTCAGCAGCATCCGCGTGTACTCGTCCCGAGGACGGTGCAGGATGTCGAGGCTCGGCGCGTCCTCGACGATCCGCCCCTCGTGCATGACCATCACCCGGTCGGTGGCCTCGAGCACGATGCCGAGGTCATGACTGATGAGGATCGCGGTGAAGTGCTCGGAGCGCTGCAGATCCTTGATCGTGTCCATGACCGCGTGCTGCACGAGCACGTCGAGCGCGGTGGTCGGCTCGTCGAACACCATGAGCTGCGGTTCGAGCGAGAGAGCCAGCGCGATGGAGGCACGCTGGCGCATGCCGCCCGACAGCTCACCCGGATACCGCGACAGCACGAGGGGGTCGAGACCCACCTTGCCGACCAGCTCCTTCGCCCTCGCATCCCGGGCGTCGCGGGCCACATGCCCGTGCGCGGCGAAGATGTCGCGGAAGTGGTTGCCGATCGTGCGGACGGGGTTCAGCGCGTTCATGCCCGACTGCAGCACCATCGCGAACCCGCCCTGACGCTGTCGACGCAGCTCCTCGGCATCGAGCTCGCGGATGTCGCGGCCGTCGAACAGGATCCGCCCGCCGCTGATCCGCGCCGGCGGCTTCTGCAGCCGGGTCAGCGCGAAGCCGAGCGTCGACTTGCCCGAGCCCGACTCGCCGACGAGACCGACGAACTCGCCACGACGCAGCGTGAACGACACGTTCTCGACCGCGGTGACCGGCGTCGTGCCCGGCGAGGCGTATTCGACGGACAGGCCCTGGACATCGAGCAGGACGTCATCGGGTTGCGTGGCGCTCATCGGCCCTTCCCCTCTCGCAGGCGCGGATTGGAGATGCCATCCACGCCGAAGTTGATCAGTGTCAGGCTCAGAGCGAGCAGGGCGATGCAGAGACCGGGAGCGAACAGCAGCAGCCACTGCCCGGTGAGCAGGGAGTTGGAGTTCTGCGCCCAGTAGAGCATCGTTCCCCAGCTGACGATGCTGGAGTCGCCGAGCCCGAGGAACTCGAGCCCGGCCTCGGCGAGGATCGCCGCGGTCGCCGCTCCGAAGAGCGTGCCCGCGATGATCGACGTCATGTTCGGCAGGATCTCGCGGAACACGATGCGCGCCCGGCTGTCACCCGAGAACTGCGCCGAGGTGACGAAGTCGTTGCCTCGCAGCGACTGGGTCTGGCTGCGCAGCACGCGCGCACCCCAGGCCCATCCGGTGACGACGATGACCGCGATGATCATCAGGATGCCGCCGTTCTGCAGGTAGGCGGCGATCACGATCATGAGCGGGAGACCGGGGATCACGAGGAAGAGGTTGACGATGAAGCCGACCACCTCGCCCAGGAACCCACGCATGTAGCCCCAGCTGAGACCGATCAGCACGGCGACGATCGTCGAGAGGAGCCCGGCGGCCATGCCCACGAGCAGACTGACCTGCGAGCCGTAGATCAACTGGCTCAGCACGTCCTCACCCGCGGCGGTGGTGCCGAGCCAGTGCGCGGGCGACGCATCGGCGTTGCGCTCGAACGTGTTGACCTTCGGGCCGTACGGGGCGAGCAGCGGTGCGAACACCGCCACCACGACGAACAGCCCGAGGATGATGAGGCCCAGTCGGGCCTTGCCGTTGGACCAGAGGGTGCCCACCATCCGGGCGAACGAGCGCCACGGGCTGGGAGCCGCGATCCGGTCGGAGGGAACCTTGACATTCATGGTGGAGGTCATCGGCGGGTCCTTGGATCCAGCACGCCGTACAGGATGTCGACGAGGAAGTTGGCGATGAGCACGCTCACGGTGATCATCAGGAAGAGCGCCTGCATGAGCGGGTAGTCCTGCCCGATCACGGCGTTGAAGAGCAGATAGCCGATGCCCGGATACCCGAACACCTGCTCCACGAGGATCGATCCGCCGACCACACCGCCGAGCGTGAGCCCGAAGCCGGTGAGGTTCGGCAGGATCGCGTTGCGTGCGGCGTATCGGAGGGCGATCGTGCGACCGTGCAGACCGTTCGCCTCGGCGAAGGTCACGTAGTCCTCACCCAGTGTGTTGATCATCGCGTTGCGCATGCCGATGATCCACCCGCCGAGCGAGGTGAGCAGGATCGTCAGCGCGGGGAGCACCGCATGCTGCGCGAGGTCGACGATGAAGCCCCAGGTGAACCCGGGCGTGGTCGTCGCCGCGTACGCTCCCGTCGTCGGGAACCAGTGCAGCACGTATCCGAAGAAGAACAGCAGCAGCAGCGCCGTCCAGAAATACGGGAAGGTGCTGAGGAACGATCCGGTCAGCGTCGGCAGGCTGTCGAGCCAGGTGCCGCGGCGCCAGGCTGCGGCGGTGCCGATCAGCGTGCCGATCACGAACGCGAGGATCGTGACGATGCCGACGAGGCCGATCGTGTAGGGCAGCGCGGTCGAGACCATGCTCGAGACGCTCTGAGGATAGAACGTGTACGAGACGCCGAAGTCGAGCCGGGCCACCTGACCGAGATAGGCCACGTACTGGTCCCAGATCGATCCGGTGGGCACTCCGAGCTGAGCCTCGATCGCGGCCCGCGTCGCATCCGACACCGGGCCGTTCTGCGAGAGCTTCGCGATCGCGGCGTCGGCGGGAGATCCCGGCATCAGACGCGGCAGGAAGAAGTTCAGGGTGATGGCCGCCCACAGCGTGAGGACGAACAGCCCGACCTTCTGGAGGACGTACTTCATCGGTCATCCTCCTTGACGCGCTCGAGCCGGGTGAAGATGCCCAGCGGCGCCGAGTCGTAGTTCTGCGGAATCATGTACGGGTCGTCCTCTGTGGGCCAGCCGGTGAACTTGGAGTCGTTGAAGAGGCCCCAGATCCCGCCGTAGTAGAGGCCGATGACGGGCAGGTCGTCGTAGACGATGCCCTGCAGCTCCTCCACGATCTCGGTCTGGCGCGCGGGGTCGACGGTCTCGCGGTACTCCGCGAGGAGCGCGTCCGCCTCATCCGAGCGGTACCGCTCGAAGTTGTTGGCGGTGGGTTCGCCGGACGGCACGTAGAACTCACTCGACAGCAGGTTGTTGAACGCCTGGTAGACGTTGCCGTTGCCCATGCCGCCGATGGCCATCTCGAAGTCGCCGTTGCTGATGGCGCTCTGATATCCCGCCGGCTGCGGGAGCTTGAGAGTCACCTTGACGCCGACGTCTGCGAGCTGGCTCTGCACGGTCTGTGCCGCGCGGGTCCAGTCCGAGAAGCCGTTGGCGGTCGTCAGCGCGAACTCGAGCTGCTTCCCGTCGGCCCCCACGAGCCGGTCGCCGTCGAGGGTGTACCCCGCCTCGGCGAACGCGGCGAGTGCGGCATCCGCGTCCTGCGTGATCATGCCCTGATCGGGGATGCTCGGGTCGAGGTACTCCTCCTGGTTGGGGAGGATGAGTCCGGTCTGCCCCGCGGGTTCCATGTAACCCTCGGAGGCGGTCTCGGCGATCTCCTCGCGGTCGAGCGAGAGGGCGATGCCGCGGCGCACGTTCACGTCGTCGAACGGGGCGACCTCGAGGTTCGGCATCAGCGCGATGACACCGCCCGGTGGGAACCACCAGGCGTTGTGCTCGCTGGCCGCACCCCACGTGCCCTCGACATCGGAGATGAAGGAGTAGGCCCAGTCGTATCCGCGCGTGACGGTGTCGAGCTGCGAGTTCGTGGACGGCAGGATGATGTGCTCGATCTCGATCTTGTCGGCCTGCCAGTAGTCGGGGTTCTTGTCGACCGAGTACTGCTGGTCGTTGTAATTGCCGAGCACGAACGGCCCGGTTCCGACCGGGTTCTCGTTGCGATAGGTGCCGGGGTCCTCGACGTCGGCCCAGAGGTGCTCGGGCACGATCATCGTCTGACCGAGGATCGGCAGGGACGGGGCGTCGTCGGTCTGGAGGTGCATGATCACGTCGTTGCCGTCGACCTCGACGGTCTCGAGGTGCTGCCATGCGCCCTTGATGTCGAGCGAGGGGTTGTCCTTGAGCAGCTGGAACGTGAACGCCACGTCATCGGGCGTCAGCTTCTCACCGTCGCTCCACTCGACGTCGTCGCGGATCGTCATCACGACCGTGCGGGCGTCGGGCTGCGACCATTCGCTCGCCAGCCAGGGGTTCTCGGTTCCGTCGAGCGGGTTCACCAGGATCAGAGGCTCATAGATCCACCGCGACGCGGTGCGCGTGTTGGTCAGATACGGGTTGAAGTTCCGCGTGAAGAAGGGGTTCCCCTTGTCCGCATTGATGAGCATCGTGTCGTCGCCGATCGATGGATCGGGCTGCGAACTGATCTGGATGCTGCAACCGCTGAGCACGACGGCTGCTGCCGCCAGTCCCACGATCGCGGCTCTCCGCCAGCGCCGGAGCATGTGCGTCTTCGCCACACTGCCACCTCATGTCGTCTGTGTCATGAAGGGGGTCCCGGGGGTCGGGGCGCCCCACGGCCAAGGCCGCATGAACGATTGTAAGCGCATACATTTTGCGAGCGCAACCCCTTGACCACGGCGCGGGGGTCACCTCACCCCCACCGCGACAGGGATGGGAGCGGTGCCAGATCGGTCGCTATTCCGGGCGCTGCGAGCTCTCGCGGACGAGGATCTGCAGCGGCAGGCGCACCGTCATCGGATCGGCCTCCGGCTGCTCGAGACGGCGCGCGAGCAGCTGCACGGCGGCGCGGCCGAGGTCGATCATCGGCTGGCGCACCGTGGTCAGGGTCGGCCGCGAGAGCGCGGCGGCCTCGATGCCGTCGAATCCGGTGACCCGCACATCATCGGGCACGCGGATGCCGGCCGAGCGGAACGCGTCGATCGCCCCGAGAGCCATCTGGTCGTTCGCCGCGACCAGCGCGGCCGGCGCGCCGCGGGCGATCAGCTCCTCGGCGGCGCGGTGTCCCGATGCGCGCGTGAAGTCACCGCGCAGCACCGTCACGTCATCCGCCGCGATGCCCGCCTCGGCCATCGCGGCGGCGAAACCCTCCCAGCGCTGCGCACCGTCGGGCGAGTCCTCCGGACCGGCGAGGAACGCCAGTCGACCGGGGTCGGCCTGCGCGAGCACCAGGCGCGTGAGCTCTGACATCGCCTCGGCGTTGCTGACAGTCACGTGGTCGTAGCTGTCGCCCCGAGCCGGGCCCGAGAGCACGACCACGGGGATCCGCTGGGCGAGACGAGCGAGCACGTCGTCCGGCACGCTCTGCGCCAGCACCATCAGTCCGTCGACCCGACCGGCGATGTCGCGCACGGTCTCGCGAGCGGGGTCACCCCGCCCGACGCCGATCATGAGCACGAATCCCTGCTTCCATGCCTCCAGCTCGGCGCCGCGCAGCACCTCGTCGAGGAAGAGCATGGTCGGATGCGGCATCCCCACGTCGGCAGGCGCCTGCTCGACCGTGAACGGCGGCACCTCGACCCGATCCTCGGCGAGCACATCGAGCACGGGAGCGTCCTCAGAGGCGTCGAAACCCGGGAAGTACAGCCCCAGCACGCCGGTACGGCGTTCGGCCAGGCCGCGCGCACTGCCGCTGGGCACGTAGCCGAGGGCTGCGACCGCGTCGAGCACGCGTTCGCGCGTCACAGGGCGCACCGCATCCGGCTGCCGCAGCACACGCGAGACCGTCGCGATCGACACTCCCGCGCGCTCTGCGACGTCGTAGACGGTCGCCTTCTTGGTCACGCTCGGTCCTCCTCGGGTCGCGTGTGCACCAGGGTACCCGGGAAGCGAGGCACCGCCTGCGCGCTCCACCAGGCCAAGTGCGCCTGCGAAGTCCGAATGCCGCGGATCCGGACTTGTGAAGCACAATCGGACTTGCGAGGCGCTCGGCTTCGAGTCGAGTTCAGTGAACGGCGACCAGCGAGCCGTGGGGCCGGGCGCTGATCTCGCCCTGCTCCCGGCCGCGGGTCTCACTCGACACGATCGTGAAGCCTGCATCGACGAGAAGCTCGGCGAGCGCGTCGGCAGACCAGAAGAATGCCGGAGCGACGGCGTGAGAGAACGGCTCGCCCGGCTCGCCGTCGAAGTAGCCGATGAGGATGCTGCCGCCGTGAGCGAGCACGCGACCGAACTCGACGAAGATCTCGGGCAGGTCGGCCGGCGGCGTGTGGATCAGCGAGTACCAGGCGAGGATGCCGCCGACGGAATCACTGTCGAACGGCAGCTCACGGAACGAGCCGACCTCGAAGGCGATGCCGGGATGCCGGGACTTCGCGGTCGCGATGAACTTCACCGACAGGTCGATCCCCCGGGCCTCGCGCCCGTCCTCGCTGAGGAACTCGGTCCAGTGGCCGGGCCCGCAGCCGGCATCCAGCAGCCGCCCCGGGGTCGCATCTCGCCAGGCGGCGATGACCGCCGCATCCCGGGCGTCCATCTGCTCGATCGAGCCGGCCAGCTCGACATACTCCGCCGCCCGCGCATCGTAGGCGGAGCCGATGGCGGCGTCAGTGCCCTGCACCATCAGCTGCGAGCGGCGAGCGCTGCCTGATACAGGTCGCGCGACGACAGGCCCGTGGCCGCGGCGACCTCGGCGCAGGCCTCCTTCAGGCGCACACCGGATGCCACGAGACTCTGCACCTGCGCGAGTGCGTCTTCCGCAGATGCCTCACGATGCGGCGCGCCCTCGACCACGACGACGATCTCGCCCTTGACGCCTGCCGTGGCCCACTCGACGAGCTCGGCGGAGGTGCCCCGACGCACCTCCTCGTAGAACTTGGTCAGCTCGCGGCATACGGCGATGCGGCGGTCGTCGCCGAACGCGGCGCCCATGTCGGCGAGCGAGGACGCCAGCCGGGCCGGGGACTCGAAGAAGACCATGGTGCGAGGCTCGGCGGCGAGTGCCCTCAGCGTCGACCGCCGCTCCCCCGGCTTGCGCGGCAGGAACCCCTCGAACGTGAAGCGATCGGTCGGCAGGCCCGAGATCGAGAGGGCCATCAGCACGGCACTGGGCCCGGGGATGGCCGTCACGGTCACGCCCTGCGCGACGGCTTCGGCGACGAGACCGTAGCCCGGATCGCTGATCGCCGGCATCCCCGCGTCGCTCACGACGACGACGTCGGTCTCGATGGCGAGGGTCGCGAGCTCCGCCGCCTTCTGCTTCTCGTTGTGATCATGCAGCGCGATCAGCCGCGGGCGGTTCGAGATCTGCAGAGCCTGCAGCAGCTTCTGAGTGGTGCGGGTGTCCTCGGCGACGACGACCTCTGCGTTCTCGAGCACTTCGACGAGGCGACGCGAGACATCCCCCAGGTTTCCGATCGGTGTTGCGGCGAGGATGATCACCCGCCCAGCTTAGGCGGCGCCCCTCGGCGGAGTGTCTAGGCTGGTGCGGTGACCGCGCCCCTGCCCCTGCTGCCTCCGCCCGAGCAGCGACTGACGCGCTACGGACGACTGCGCGACCGCGTGCTGCAGGACCCCGACTGGGGGCGCATGATGCGCTGGTTCGCGCCGCTCGTGGTGACCGCCCTCGCTGCGGTGCTGCGCCTGTTCAACCTCGGACACCCGCACCAGCTCGCCTTCGACGAGACCTACTACGTCAAGGACGCCTGGTCGCTGTGGACTCTCGGATACGAGGGCACCTGGGGCAAGGACGCGAACGAGGCGTTCATCACGCTGCAGCAGCTGCCTCTGTCGGACGCTGGGGCGTTCGTCGTGCATCCGCCCCTCGGCAAGTGGCTGATCGCCCTGGGGATGGCCGTCGGCGGCCCCGACAACACGGTGGGCTGGCGCATCGCGACGGCCCTTCTCGGCGCGGCCACCGTGCTGCTCACCTACCTGGTCGCCCACAGGCTGACCGGGTCGATCGTGGTGGCGACCGTCGCCGGCACCCTGCTCGCCATCGACGGCCTCAGCATCGTGATGAGTCGCACCGCACTGCTCGACGGCCCGCTGACGTTCTTCCTGATGCTCGGCGCGCTGTTCATCCTGATCGACCGCGACCGGTCGATACCCCTGCTCGAACGCACCGCTCCCGACTCCCCCGAGCCGATGTGGGGTCCCGTGCTCTGGCGGCGCCCCTGGCTGATCGCGGCGGGTGTCGCGCTCGGTGCGGCCTGCGCCGTGAAGTGGTCCGGTCTGTACGCGCTGGCCGCCTTCGGTCTGTACGTGGTGGTCACGGATGCTCTCGCGAGACGCCGTGCCGGCGTGGTCCTCTGGCCCACTGCGGCAGCGTTCCGCCAGGGGCCGGTCTCTTTCGTGCTGCTGGTGCTTCCGGCGCTCGCCACCTATCTCGTCAGCTGGACGGGGTGGCTCGTCACCGCAGGCGGCTATGCCCGTCAGAGCGACCCGAACCCGCTGATCGCGCTGTGGAACTACCACGAGGCGATCCTGAACTTCCACGTCGGTCTCAGCAAGGGCCACCCCTACGCGAGTCCCGCCTGGGAGTGGCCGCTGCTGCTGCGGCCCACGGCGGTGTGGGTGGGCAGCGACCCCGGGCCCTGCGGCGTCGACCACTGCATCGCGGTGATCTCGACGATCCCCAACCCGATCATCTGGTACTCCGGCGTCGCAGCGGCTCTCTACCTGCTCTACCGGTTCGTGCGCGGATGGATCGACCGCACGCCGGTCGGCGGCGCGCTCACGTTCCCCCTGGTCGGACTCGCGGCGACCTACGTCCCGTGGCTGCTGTTCCCCGAACGGACGATCTTCCAGTTCTACACGGTCGCGATGGCACCGTTCCTGGTGATCGCGCTCGCGGTCGCTCTGCGTCAGATCGCCGGGCGACGGGACGACACGCTGCATCGCCGCCAGTCAGGTGAGCGCACGGTGATGATCTTCCTCGCCGTCGTGCTGCTGGTCTCGGCATTCTTCTACCCGGTGTGGACCGGCATGAGCGTGCCCTACGACTTCTGGCTGCTCCACAACTGGCTGCCCGGCTGGATCTGACCCGTCAGCCGGCGTCGACGGCGACGCCGGGGCGCGAGGCGCCGCGGGTCAGGCGCGCGACCACCAGCAGCACGGCGGTGAGACCGATGGTCAACAGCAGCTGCACGCGAGCGGCGGGATCGATCATCGAGAGCGAGATCACGCCGGCGAGCAGCGCGAGGCATACCCATGAGAGCCACGGGAAGCCCCACATGCGCATCGGCATCTCGTCCCCCGCCCGGTCTGCACGCCGACGCAGGATGATCTGCGACACCGCCGTCGCCGTCCAGATGATCAGCAGCGTCGACCCGACGACGTTCAGGAGCGCCGGGAGCACCACGTCGGGGAATGCCCAGTTCAGTCCGACCGTGATGAAGCCGAACGAGACCGAGGCGAGCACGGCCACCACCGGCACGCCCTTGAGCGTGGTGCGGGTCGCTGCCAGGGGCGCGAGGCCGCGCTCGCCCAGCGAGTAGGCCATGCGCGATGCGCCGTAGATGTTGGCGTTCATCGCTGACAGCAGCGCGATCACGACGATGAGGTCCATCACGAGGCCGACGCCCGGCACCCGCAGCGTGTCGAGCACGGCCGAGAACGGACCGTCCTTGACGGCCGGGTCATTCCACGGAAGCACCGACACGATCACGAAGATCGAGCCGACGTAGAAGATCAGGATGCGCACGAGCACCTCGCGGACGATCCGGCGGATGTTGCGCGAGGGGTTGTCGGACTCGGCGGCGGCGATCGCGACGACCTCGGTGCCTCCGAACGCGAAGACCACGATGAGGAGAGCGGCAGCGATGCCGGTCAGGCCGTTCGGGGCGAAGCCGCCGTTGTCGACGAGGTTGCCGATTCCGCTTCCCGCCACCCCGGGGATGAAGCCCAGGATCGCGCACACTCCGACGACCAGGAAGACGATGATGGCGGCGACCTTGATCGCCGCGAACCAGAATTCGAACGTGCCGTAGTTGCGCACCCCGAAGAGGTTCACCGCGGTCAGTGCGACGACGAAGACGAGCACCCACACCCAGGCCGGGATGCCGGGGATCCACGCCGCGACGATCGCCCCGGCACCGGTGGCCTCCGCGGCGATCACCACGATGAGCTGGATCCAGTAGAGCCAGCCCACGGCGCTGCCGGCGCTGCGGCCCATCGCCTTCTGCGCGTACGAGCTGAAGGCGCCCGAGCTCGGACGAGCGGCGACCATCTCGGCGAGCATCGCCATGATCAGCACCACGATCGCGCCGGCGACGAGGTAGGAGATCAGCACGGCAGGGCCGGCGATGCTGATCGCCTGCCCTGAGCCGACGAAGAGCCCGGCGCCGATCGCGCCGCCGAGTCCCATCATCGAGATCTGCCGACGAGTCAGCCCGGGCTGCAGCCCCTTGGTGGTGGTCGTGGTGGTCGGAACCTCGGTGGTCATGCGCGTGCCTCCTGAAGCGGGGCGCGAGGTGGCGCCTGCCATCGCGCAACACTAGACCGGATGCCGCACGGCAGGCCAATCGACGCGGACTACGATCGCTGCACGCAACTCCCGCTGAGCTCTCAGCGCTCGAGCGCCACCTCGGACGGATCGCTCACGGGCAGTCGGCACACGAAGGCTCGACAGTCGAAGGCCTGCTCGACCGCGCTTCCCTTGCCCTCGAACAGCTCGAACCCGGCATCCGCGAATGCCCGCGCCTGCGCAGGAGTGACGACCGCGATCACATCCGCGTCGGCCGTGCGGGCCCTGGAGGCCAGGGCTCCCTCCGGCACCTCCGTGACGACCACGACCTGACGGGGCGCATCGACGAGCCCCGCGGCGACCCGCAGCAGGCTGCCATGCGCGAACGGCTGACCGATCGCCGACCCGGAGTGCTCGCGCACCCGGACGGCGGCGGCTTCGCGATAGCGGTCCCCTGCCCCGAGTCGCCATGCGGTGAGCGATGCGGCGGCGACCGCGGCCGCATCCGAGGGCAGGTCGCCGTCGGTCTGATCGGGCGCGAGGGCGATGCCGTGCTCGGCGAGCAACGGGTCGCCATGGACCCCTGCGAGAACCACATCGAGCAGACCACGGCCCTCGACGGCCCACTGGACTTCTCCGGTCGCGATCGCGAGCGCGAACAGCCCGTCGGCCAGCAGCGCGACGTCGGAGGCGGTCGCGACGGCCTGCGACGCGGTGCCGTCGAGAGACGCGCGCACCAGAGCGCCCGCCGTGTCGCGGTTGACCCGCAGCACGTAGGCCGCAGCATCCTCCGCCTTCGCGATCCACGTAGGCTCGCCGAGTCTCGCCCCGGCGCGGGCCAGCGCCCCGATCGCCAAGCCGTTCCATCCGGTGATGACCTTGCCGTCGACGGCGGGCGGTTCGAGGCCCGCGCGCTCCGACACCGGGCGCAGGTAGTAGCCACCCTCGCTGCGCTCGCCGTCGATCCACGACTCCGAGTCCTGCGCAGCGCCGAACCCGCCGCCCTCTCGACGCAGCGTGCCCACGAGGAAGTCCGCGACGCCCCGGGCCGTCGTCTCATCCCCCGCGTCGAGCGCGATAGCGAGCAGCTGGGCGTTGTCGGTCAGCATCCGCTCGTAGTGCGGCACCGTCCAGTCGCGCTGGGTCGCGTAGCGGAAGAAACCGCCGTCGGCGTCGCGCAGAGCCGACGCCGACATCGCAGCGAGCGCCCGGTCGGCGGAGGCCGCGGCATCCGGAGCCTCTCGCCGCACCAGCGGCGTCTGCAGCAGGCTCAGCGTCGTGGCGACGGGGAACTTCGGGGCACCGCCGAACCCGCCGAACTGGCGATCCTCGCGCGCGGCGATCGTCTCGGCCGCCCCGGCGAGCGCCGCAGCGTCCGGCAGGTCGGAGGGCATCGCGGCCCCCGCCCTGGCGAGCGCATCGGTCACGGCATCCGCCGACTCCTCGGCCTGCACCCGCCGCAGGGTCCAGGCCTCCTGAACCGCGGCGAGGACGTCGCGGAACGCGGGCATCGGCTGTCGTGCCTCGGGTGGCCAGTAGGTGCCCGCGTAGAACGTGCGACCACGCGGTGTCGCGAACACCGTCAGCGGCCACCCCAGGTTCTGCGTGAACGCCGACGCGGCGGCCATGTAGGCGCCGTCGACATCGGGATGCTCTTCACGGTCGACCTTGATCGCCACGAAGTCGCGGTTGATCACGGCGGCCGTATCGGGGTCGGCGAACGACTCCCTCGCCATCACGTGGCACCAGTGACAGGTCGAATAGCCGATCGAGATCAGCAGCGGCACGTCACGGCGCTGCGCCTCGGCGAACGCCTCCGGCCCCCAGGGATACCAGTCGACGGGGTTGTCCGCGTGTGCGCGGAGGTAGGGGCTGAGCGTGTCGGCGAGCCGGTTCGTCATACGCCCACGCTACGCCGATCAGCGCACGACGAGAGCGTCAGGAGACGAGCAGCTCCGCCGGTCGAGAGGCGGCGTAGCCGACGAGCGGCAGTGCACGGTCGGCGGCGAGGTCGATGCGCGCGCGGAGCACGTCGGACGCGATCACATAGCCGTCGAAGTCGGTGTCGCTGGCGTAGACGCCGAGCGGCAGCGTGAGTGCCTGGAAGAAGGCGAACAGCGGCCGCAGCTGATGCTCGATGATCAGCGCGTGGCGCTCGCCGCCTCCGGTCGCCGCGAGCAGCACCGGCTTGCCGACGAGCTCGTACTGGCCGACGAAGTCGAACAGATGCTTGAACAGTCCGGTGAAGGACGCACGGTAGACGGGGCTGCCCACGATCAGCAGGTCGGACGCCTCGATGGCCACGAGCTTCTCCTCGACGCTCGCCGGCAGCTGGTCACGACGGAGTGCCCCCGCGAGCGATGGACCGATGTCGGTGAGCTCGATGACCTCGATCTCGACCTCGGCGCGCTCGGCGATCGCCCCGGCGATCGCACGGACGAGTGCCGTGGTCTTGCTGGGCTCGTGCAGAGAGCCGGAGACGGCGACGACGCGGTAGGGAGCAGTCATGCCGTTGACGCTACTCACGACGACGCCCCGTGTCGCGCAAAGCGACACGGGGCGTCATCTGTCGAAACGGGGCGCCTCAGTTCACGTCGTCGGGGTGCGAGCCGACACGGCCCGAGCCGTCGAGCGGGTCGAGCGCGTCGATCTTCGCGATCTCGGCATCCGTCAGCTCGAAGCCGAACACGTCGAGGTTCTCGCGCAGGCGCTCGGCCCGCACCGACTTCGGGAAGACGATGAACCCCTTCTGCAGGTGCCAGCGCAGCACCGCCTGAGCGGGGGTGACGTCGTGCGCGGCTGCCGCCTCGGCGATCGCCGGCGTGCCGAACAGGTCGTACTTGCCCTGGCCGAGCGGGCCCCACGACTCGATGCGGATGCCGTGCTCGGTCGCCCAGTCGACGACATCGCGCTGCTGGTAGGCCGGGTGCAGTTCGATCTGGTTGACCGCCGGGGTCACGCCCGTCTCGTTCACCACACGCTCGAGGTGCGGCACGAGGAAGTTCGAGACGCCGATGCTGCGCGTGAGGCCGGCGTCGCGCAGCTCGATGAGCTTGGCGAACGCGTGCACGTAGTCGTCCTTGGCCGGGGTGGGCCAGTGCACGAGGTAGAGGTCGACGTTCTCGAGTCCGAGCTTCTCGAGGCTCTCGGCGATGGCCGCACGCGGCTCCTCGCCGTGGTGACGGTCGTTCCAGAGCTTCGTGGTGATGAACAGCTCGTCGCGGGCGATGCCGGAGGCGGCGATGGCCGCGCCGACGCCCTCTTCGTTGCCGTAGATGGCGGCCGTGTCGATGTGGCGGTAGCCGATCTCGAGCGCCTCGCTCACGGCGCGCTCGGTCTCGTCGGCCGGCACCTTGAACACCCCGTAGCCGAGCTGCGGGATGGAATGGCCGTCGTTCAGTTCGAGTGCAGGAATCGTCATGGTTCCACCCTACGACCGGTGATGACAGGTGGCTCAGGGGAAACGGCGGCCATCCTCGTCGCAGCCCATCCGACGAGCCGCTCGAGCGGCCCTCGACCGAACAGGATCGACCACAGAGACGTGGCGAGAAGGAGCGCGATCGCGGTGGCGGCCCAGAAGGCGTTGCTCGAGAAGAAACCTCCGGGTCCTGCGATCAGCGCGACCGACACGACGTGCACGCTGTAGGCCGACAGCGGCATAGACCCCAGCGCCCCCAGCGGAAGGAGCAGGGCGCGCAGCGGCCCGCTGAGCAGCACGCACAGCGCGATGACCGACAGAGCGAACCCGCCCGAGCCCAGGATCTCGGCCGTCCCGCCAGAGTGCGGGTCGACAGCGAAGATCGCTCGGACGACGGCGCCACCAGGATCGGCCGCGGCCAGAGCATCGGGGTACGTGTCCCATCCCGATGCCCCCTCTCCGCCTGTCATCCACGAGGAGGATCTGATGCCGGCGACACCCCCGACGAGGCCGAGCCCGTAGCCGACGAACATGAGCCCCACGCCGACGCCGAACATGATCGCCGCTGTCTCGAGCTTCTCGACGTGCAGGCGCCCGAGAGCCATGCCGGCGAAGACGAACGCGAGCCACGCCGTGATCGGATACGAGCCGTAGAGCACGAGGCTGATGCCCGCTCCGGTGGGGTTCAGCGTGAACGCGGCCAGCAGCGCGAGCACGGCCGGCGCGGCGAGTGCCAGGATGCCGGCGGCGATCAGCAGCTTCCACGGCTGCCACCGGAGGAACGGGATGACGGCCACGTAGAGAAGTCCGTAGATCGTGAGGATCACCGCGATCGGCGTGTTCAGCATCTCGAGGGCCAGCCCGATCATGAAGATCACCGCGCCACGACCGACCAGCTGCAGGCGGATGCTCGGCATCCGCTCCGGCTCCGGGATCGTGCTGCGTCCCGTCATCAGGGCGATCGAGATGCCGGCGAGCACCGCGAACAGGATCGATGAGCGCCCGTTGACCAGATCGGTCCACGTCGACAGGTCCGACGGATCGAACGCCTCCGTCTCACCGATGTGCGCACCCGCCATGCCGAGGATCGCCAGACCTCGCGCCACGTCGAGCCCGAGGATGCGGGGAGCGCGCCCGAACTCGCGGAACCACCGCGTTGCGGGGAGGGGCTTCGACACAGTGCTCACGGATGAATCGTACGATGGGAGTTCTATGCCTTCCCCTGTGATCTTCTATCCTCCCGAGCTGCCCGTCAGCGCTGCGCGGGACGAGATCGCCGACGCCATCCGCGACAACCAGGTCGTCATCGTCGCCGGTGCCACGGGTTCGGGCAAGACGACCCAGCTGCCGAAGATCTGCCTCGACCTCGGGCGCGAGCGGATCGCGCACACTCAGCCCCGTCGCCTCGCCGCCCGCACGATCGCCGAGCGCGTCGCCGAGGAGCTGCAGGTCGAACTCGGCACCCTCGTCGGCTACAAGGTGCGCTTCACCGACAAGGTGTCAGACGAGACGCGCATCGCGCTGATGACCGACGGAATCCTGCTCAACGAGATCCACCGCGACAGGCTGCTGCGCCGCTACGACACGATCATCATCGACGAGGCGCACGAGCGCTCGCTCAACGTCGACTTCCTGCTCGGCTACCTGGTGCGGATCCTCCCCGAACGCCCCGATCTCAAGGTGATCATCACCTCGGCGACGATCGACCCCGAGAGCTTCGCCCGGCACTTCGCCTCGCCTGACGGCGTGCCTGCACCGGTCATCGAGGTGTCGGGGCGCACCTTCCCCGTCGAGATCCGTTATCGCGCCCAGACGGAGGACGCTTCGGCGGGCTCGGCAGCCCGGGAGGCGGAGGCCGATGAGGTCACCGCGATCGTCGCGGCGCTGCGCGAACTCGACCGCGAGGAACCCGGTGACGTGCTCGTGTTCCTGCCGGGCGAGGCCGAGATCAGGGACGCGGCGGATGCCGTGCGCGGCGCCTACTCGAAGGACCGCTCCCCCACCGAGGTGCTGCCGCTCTACGGCCGCCTGTCGGCCGCCGAGCAGCATCGGGTGTTCGAGAAGAGCCGCGTCGCCGGGGTGCGCCGCCGCGTCGTGCTCGCCACGAACGTCGCAGAGACCAGCCTCACGGTTCCCGGCATCCGCTATGTGATCGACACCGGCACCGCGCGCATCTCGCGGTACAGCAACCGCTCGAAGGTGCAGCGGCTGCCGATCGAGGCGATCTCGCAGGCCTCCGCGAACCAGCGTTCCGGACGTGCCGGTCGCACGAGCGACGGCATCGCGATCCGGCTGTACAGCGAAGAGGACTTCGAGAGTCGACCGGAGTTCACCGAACCGGAGATCCTGCGCACCTCGCTCGCCTCCGTCATCCTGCAGATGCTGTCGCTCGGCTTCGGCGACATCACCGCCTTCCCGTTCCTCACCCCGCCCGACTCCCGCGGCGTGAAGGCCGCGGTCGACCTGCTCACCGAACTCGGCGCCGTGAGCGGAAGCGGCGACACCCCTCGCCTGACCCGCATCGGCCGCAACATCTCGCGCATCCCGATCGATCCCCGCTTCGCCCGCATGCTCATCGAGGCCGGACGGCCCGGCGGGGCCGACGTCACGCGCGACGTGCTCGCGATCGTCGCGGGCATGTCGATCCAGGACGTGCGCGAGCGTCCCTCGCAGGAGGCGCCGCAGAGCGTGCGCGACGAGGCCGACCGCATGCACGCGCGGTTCGCCGACCCGACGAGCGACTTCCTCTCGATCCTGAACCTCTGGAACCACCTGAGAGAGCAGCAGCGCGAGCTCGGCTCGAGCGCGTTCCGCCGACTCTGCCGCTCGGAGCACCTGAACTACGTGCGGGTGCGCGAATGGTTCGACGTGCACCGTCAGCTGCGGTCGCTGGTGAAGGAGAAGGACGCCCGAGGCACCGGCACCGCTGATCCGGACGCGATCCACCGCGCCCTGCTCGCCGGTCTGCTGTCGCAGATCGGGATCCTCGACGAGCGCAACACGCCCAGCCGGGGACAGACCAAGACTCCGGCGAAGGATGCGAAGCGCCGTCAGGCCGAGTATCGCGGCGCCCGCGGCATCCGCTTCTCGATCTTCCCCGGCTCGGCGCTGCGCAAGAAGGCGCCGCAGGCGGTCATGGCCGCCGAGATCGTCGAGACATCGCGCACCTATGCCCGCACGGTCGCCGCGATCGATCCGGCCTGGGCCGAGGCACTCGCCGGTGACCTCGCGAAGCGCCAGGTCACCGAGCCCCACTGGTCGAAGGATGCAGGGGCGGCTGTCGCCTACGAGAAGGTGACGCTGTTCGGGGTCGAGATCATCCCCCGCCGCCGCGTGCAGTTCGCCCGCATCGACCGGGCGGCCTCGCGTGAGATGTTCGTGCGGCACGCGCTCGTCGAAGGCGAGTGGGACCCGACGCGCATCGACAAGCGGGTCAGCGCGTTCTGGCGCAGCAACGCCGAGCTGCGCAAGCGTCTCGAGAAGCTCGAGGAGCGCGAACGCCGCCGCGACATCCTCGCGGGCGACGAGGCGGTCTTCCGCTTCTACGACGAGCGCATCCCCGCCGACGTCTTCGACGTGCGCTCGTTCGAGAAATGGTGGCGCGAGACGCTGGCCGCCACGCCGAAGCTGCTCGTGATGCGCGAGGCCGACCTGCTCGACGACGAGAGCCGGGCGGATCAGAGCGAGTTCCCCACGCGATGGACCCAGGGTGACCAGGTGCTCGGGCTCGCCTACCGCTTCGAGCCGGGAGCCCCCGACGACGGCGTGAGCGTCGTCATCCCGCTCCCCCTGCTCGCGCAGATCGAGGACAGGGGCTTCGACTGGCAGGTGCCCGGCCTCCGCGCCGAGCTCGTCACGGGTCTGCTCCGTGCGCTGCCCAAGGCGATCCGCCGTCACGTGGTTCCCGCCGCCGACTGGGCCGACAAGTTCGGCGCCGAGCTCGCCGGAGACGGGCCCGAGTCGCACGGCGGCCTCCCGAACCGCACGCTGAAGGAGGCGCTCGCTCGCCTCATCCAGCCCCTCGCGAATCAGCTCGTGTCGGCTGCCGACTTCGAGGACGACCGGGTGCCCGCGCACCTGCGCATGAACTTCCGCGCCGTCGATGAGCGCGGACGCGTCGCAGGATCGAACCGCGACCTCAGCACACTGCAGGCGGAGCTCGCCGATCGGGCCCGCAGCAGCGTGGCCCGCTCGATCGCGGCGCCGCCCCGCCGACCGGGGCCGTCGAAGGGTCCGCAGCCGGCCGCGGCTGCCTCCGCCTCCATCGAGCAGGACGGCCTGACCGCCTGGACGTTCGGCGACCTGCCCGAGGTGCTCGACACCCGGGTCGCCGGTGGTGTGGTGCGCGGGTACCCCGCGATCGTCGATCAGGGCAAGACCGTCTCGGTGCGGGTCGAATCGACGGCGGATGCTGCGAGCGCGGCCACCCGGGCCGGCGTGCGGCGCCTCGTGCTGCTCGGCGTGCCCTCACCCTCGTCGTATGTGCAGCAGCACCTCACGAGCCAGGAGAAGCTCGCACTGGCCGCGTCGCCGTATCAGTCCGCAGCCGCCCTCATCGAGGACTGCCGCGCGGCCGTGGTGCAGAGCGCGATCGACCGGCTGGCGCCCGGGGGCATCGTGCGCACCCGGGCCGAGTTCGAGCGCGTGCGCGACGCCGTCTCGGCATTGCTCGTCGACGAGCTCTTCGCCTGCGTCTCGCTCGTCGCTCGCATCCTCACCAAGGCGCGTGACGTCGAGCGCGGCATCAAGTCGCAGAACTCACTCGCTCTGCTGGGGCCGCTCAACGACATCCGCACTCAGCTCTCGGGGCTGCTGCATCTCGGGTTCGTCTCTGCGGCGGGCGTCGACCGCCTCGCGCACTTCCCCCGCTACCTCGACGGCATGCTCGACCGGCTGAAGACCCTGGCGAACGAACCGGGCAAGGACCGCACGCGCATGAGCGAGTTCGAGCGCATGGCGAAGGTGTTCGAGGATGCCGGAGGGACGATCCCGCTCGAGCCCGGCGCCCCCGCTGCGCTCGTCGAGACCCGCTGGCTGCTCGAGGAGTATCGCGTGAGCGTGTTCGCACAGCGGCTCGGCACCGCGCAGCCCGTCTCGCCACAGCGCATCATGAAAGTGCTGGCATCCCGGGGGTAGCCTGAGGACATGGCTCGCGCGATCGTCTACACAGAGTTCGGTTCCCCTGATGTGCTGCACCTGATCGAGATCCCCGATCCGATCGCGCTGAGCGGCGAAGCCGTGGTGCGCATCGAGGCGGCAGGGGCCAACCCGATCGATGCCAAGCTGCGCAGCGCGAAGCGCCCCTCGCCGCCGATCACCGAGCCGCGTGCTGTCGGGTTCGACGGCGCCGGGGTGATCGAGTCGCTCGGCGACGACGTCGACGACTTCGCGGTGGGTGACCGCGTCGCGATCCGCGACACCCTCGGCACCTACTCGAGCATGCTCGCCGTGCCGGTCGAGAAGCTCGTTGCGCTGCCCGACTCGGTCACCGCCGCGGAGGGGGCCGGCATCGGCATCCCCGCCGGCACCGCCTACCAGGCGCTCCGCTCGCTCGACGTCACGGCGGGCGACGTGCTGCTCGTGCACGGCGGCTCCGGCTCGGTCGGCCAGGCGGCAGTGCAGTTCGCGGTCGCCTGGGGTGCCACCGTGATCGCCACGGCCAGCCCCGCGCGGCACGATCAGCTGCGCGAACTCGGCGCGACCCCGGTCGCCTACGGCGACGGCCTGCTCGAGCGCGTGCGCGAGGCCGCACCGGACGGCGTGACCGTCGCGCTCGACTGTGCAGGCACCGATGAGGCCATCGAGGTGTCCCTCGAACTCGTCGCCGACCGCGACCGCATCGCGACGATCGTGCGCGGACCGGACGCCGCATCCTTCGGCATCCGCGCCTTCTCGGGCGGCTCGCCTGAGCCGCTCACCGAGCAGGAGCTCGCGTGGCGGGCCGAGGCCCTGGGCGCGACCGTCGAGCTGCTCGCGACCGGAGACTTCGTCATCGAGCTCGGGCCCGAGCTGCCGCTCACCGAAGCGGCGCAGGCCCATGAGCTCATGGAGTCCGGCGCCGCCTCGGGCAAGATCGTGTTGATCCCGTAGAGCCTCAGGACCAGACGCGCGCGGCCGTGTCGGCTGTGGCCATGGAGATGGAATTCGCGGTGATCAGCCGGCGCGTGGCTTCGGCCAGGAGCGCCTTCATGCTCTCGATCGCGGTGGACCACTGCTGTTGGGCGCGCTCGTAGGCTCGCTGCGCCTCGCCGTCCCATGCAGACGTCAACAGCGCGACCTCAGAATCGAGGACGTCGAGTTCGTGCTCGAACGTTTTTACAGTGAGCGCGAGCTCGGCGACCGTCTGTGCCACGGCGTCGTGACGGACGGAGACCCTCACCGGAGCTCCGAGAGTTCGTTCGAGAGATCCAGCTCTCGAAGCACGTAGGGCTGCGAGACGGCATCAGTGAGGTAGTACGTGTAGAAGATCGCTGCGGCTTCGTCGGCGGTGAAGATCTCGTTCGAGAACACTCGAACCGCGCGGTCGTCGCTGATGGGGATGAGAGTGGTCGTGGCCTCTGCGGGCTCGGGTCGTCCGACCGTGTACAGGTGGCTCTCGCCATCGGGGCCGGGGAGCCGCACTTCCACGGTCATCGCATCAGCCGAGCCCGCAGCCTGCATGAATGAGTCGTTCGCCCCGTCGCGGAACCCGGCGATGCTCCCAGGGTCTGCACCCCGCCAGATTATGTAGGTGTACTTCTCTCGGCCATCGAGGTGGCCAATCATTAGTCGCAAGTGGTCGGGGATGGGTCGTCTGTGGTCGTCGAACCACCCCATCAAACCGCTTGGCGAGCTCTGCGCAAATGGTCCGTACTTTGTCATGGCACAACCACCGTCTCTACCTTCGTGACGAGAATCTCTTCCCCTTCGAGAACACCTCGAGCGGGGGTGCCGCCGTTGACGGCATCATCAAACTGTCGTTGAGTACTGCCGGGCCTCGAGTACGCCTCGAACGCGGACCCGGACTTCACCTCGATCGCCGTATAAGAATTCGGACCGTCGTCGTTCTTCTCCAAGCCGTCATAGTATCGACCGCTCTGGGGCGAGCCGTCGTAGTCGACTTTCACCTTTGTTCGAATCACATCAGCGTTGTTTTCCTTCGCGTACATCTCGAGCCCGATCCTCTCTTTGTCCACCCACAACGGATCGTTCTGCCCCTTGGCGAAATGCCCGAGGTAGTCGCGGCCATCGCCGCGATCAAGACCCTTGATCCGACCACTGACACCGTGACTCTCGGTGAGCCACCGCCCCGCAGCGTCGCCCACCATCATCGCGCCCGCTCCGGCGACACCGACTCCGGCGACGACGAGCGCGGGAGAGCCTGCCAGTGCACCGACACCGGTGACAGTGATCGCACCGCCTCCGGCCGCAACGGCAGCACCGCCGACCATCATCGCAGCGCCGCCGAGGAGTTCGAGGATGATGTCGGGGTGTTCCCACAGCGTCTGGGCGGAGATCGCGAGCATGTCCATCGTCGCCTGAAACGGCTGGACGACAGCGAGGTTGAAGATCACCTCGGTCATCGCGTGCTGTGCCTGTGTCGCGGCTTCCGCGTCGGTCAGCGGCATTCGAGCCGCATCCGCAGCCTCGTCCAACCGGATCGCGCAATCGCGCGCATAGACCTCGAGCGTCGCCCGGGCGTTGAACAAGACCTCGCGTGCCTCGTCGTGTGCAGGACCAGAAGGATCGACGAAAGGAACGTCGATTTCGGGATGCCGCAGTCCCTGACCGATCCGTAACTCGCGCAGGTGAGCGCGGTGGGCGATCAACGCCGCGGCACCCTGCTGTTCCGCTTCGTTCCACAGGGTGATCGCACGGTCGGCTTCGTCCTGCGCCCACTGGAGTGCGTCGGCCCAGGTGAACAATGCGCTCGCCCCCGCACGGAGCCAGTCCCCGGCACGCTTCCAGTGCAGCAGCTGGCGCTCGAACCGTTCGAGGTATGCGTCGTAGGCGGCGCCTTTCCATGTGCCGTCGTCGTCCAACGTGGCGAGGTCATCGCGCACTCGGGTCGCTTCGGCGCTGCGGGCCTTCCATGCTTCCGCCGTCGCCCTCACGTCGGACACGGACCCGGGCACGAGGTCGATGGCCGACTGGGTCTGCCCCAGCTCCATCAGTCGCCCCAGATCATCGCGTCGACTTCAGCTTTCGCCGCGTCGGTGCCCTCGTCGAAGACGCGCGCGGTCGTGCCCAACCTGTCAGCGAAGTCCTCGGTGTCGGTCACGCGGTCGGAGAGTCCGTCGGACCACGCGGTGCTGAAACCCGCCGCCGCCGCGACCACCCACTCGTGTCCGGCATCACCGGGATTCGTCACCTCCGACGACCTCAGTTCTCCGACGGTTCGACGTGCCTTCGACGCCATCGCCCTCAGTACATCGGTGTCGACGTCGTAGGACGTTCCGCCGCCAGTCGCCATGCGTCGACGTTAGCAAGCGATACGTAGTCATATGGGGACGAACAGGAGTATGCCGATACTCTCGCCAAGACGAAGAGCCCACCCCCGCCGGTGACGCGGCAGGGGTGGGCTGGTTCTGAGTTCTTGCCCGATTCAGGCGGGCGCCACCGGGCGGCCGATCGACAGCATCAGACGGTTCGCCCAGTTGAAGAACGCCGCTCCATGGATCACGTCGGCGATCTCGAGGTCGTCGAGTCCGGCCGCACGCAGACGGGCGATCTCGTCGGCGCCGAACGCGCTGGGGGTGTCGGTCAGCGCGACAGACGCGGCGACCACCGCGTTCCACCGTTCGCCGAGATCGGCATCCACGCCCTCGTCGAGCAGGCGATCGACGTCGTCGACGCGCTTGCTGTGGTGCGCCGCGAAGCGTGCGTGCACCGAGGCGCAGAACACGCACCCGTTGCGGCGGGAGGCGGCCGTCGCCGAGAGCTCGCGTTCGGCGCGAGGAAGCCCTTCAGCGGCGTTGTAGAAGATGTCCTTGTCGACGAGCGTGCGCGCCTTGAGCACCTCGGGGTCGCGCGCCAGCAGACGGAAGTAGTCGTTCTTCGCGCGCGAGGCGTCGACGAGCCCGTCATAGTGGCGCTCGGTCAGCTCCTCCTCGGCGAGCGGCGGGAGGTGAGGGGTCCAGCCGACCTCGGCACGGGTGAATGCCTCGGGGTGCGGTGCGATGTCGTGCAGCAGAGCGGTCATGCGGCGATTCCCTTCTGAAGTGCGGTCAGTCCTGTAATCACGCGCTGCTGGAACGCGAGGAACGACACCAGCTGCGACAGCGTCACGATGCCGTCGGCCGACCACCCCGCATCGACCAGCCGCTGGATGTGGTCAGCCGACGACTCCCGCGGGCGGAACACGAGCAGGTGCGTGTGCACGAGCGCGGCGGCCAGACGCTCGCCGAGTGCCCCGGAGACCTCGGCCGACGGCGTGTAGCGCTCGCCCTCGGTGTTCTCGGCCTGCAATCCCACCTCGGTGTACGAGCCGAACGGCCCGGTGACCGCGGCATCCGCTGCCTCCGCGATCACGACGGCCCCGCGCTGCGGGTCGACTGCCAGCGCCCGGTCGGCGTAGAACGTGCCCGTGGCATCCTCGTCACCGGCGAGGCGCGTGGCGAAGGCGGCGATCAGCTCGCGCTCGGCCTGCGACACCTCCTCCGTCGACACGGGCGCGAAGAGCGCGTCGAAGCTCGCTTGCAGCTGCTCCCTGGTGACGGGGCGACGGCGCCGCAGCGCATCGAGCTCGGGCGTCACCCCCACGATCTGGTCGACGATGTCGGTGGTCATGCCTTCTCCTTGATGGTGTCGGTGAGGGTGTAGCCGAGAGCCGGGGCGACCTGCTCGGCGAAGAGCTCGATCGAGCGCAGCACATGCGCGTGCGGCGCATCGACCGAGTGCACCTGGAACGCCACTTCGGTGGCCCTCGCGAGAGTCGCGTCGGCGGCGAGCGATTCGGCGACCTGCTCGGGGGTGCCGAGATGGGTGTCGAGCGCGACGATCAGCTCGTCGAGGTCGTCACCGGGGATCGTCTGCCCCTGACGCCGGAATCCCTCGGCGGCTCGGCGCAGACCGACCTCCGCGAAGCGCAGGGCCTCGGCGCGGTCATCCGCCACGAACACCGTGCGCGAGGCGGTGATGCGCGGAGCGATGCCGTCGGGCAGAGCGTCGAGGTATGCATCGATCACCGGATCCTGCAGTGCCGAGAGAGGTGCGTGCAGGTCATCGGCCGATCTCGGCTGAGTGCGAGAGAGCAGCAGGCCGTGCCCGTGGATGCCGGCGCGGTGACCGCCCGGCGACGAGAACGTGGCCTGCCAGATGCGGTCGGCGAGGCTGCCGGCATCCGGATAGAGAGTGTTGTCCGCGCCGATGTCACGCCCCGAGAGCGCGTCGAGGAGGAGGCGGAGCTTGTGGTCGTAGGTCGGCGCCTTGTCGCGCACGTCCTCGCCGAACGGAATGAACGAGGACGGCGTCCCGCCGCTTCCCAGTCCCAGATCGATGCGCCCGCCCGCGAGCAGATCGGCGACCACGGCATCCTCGGCGACGCGCACCGCATCTTCGAGCGGAAGCGTGACGACCCCGGTGCCGAGGCGGATGCGCGACGTCTGCGCCGCGACGTTCGCGAGGAACACGAGGGGCGAAGGGAGCCCGCCCTCTGCGGCGCGGAAGTGATGCTGCGCCACCCAGGCGCGACCGACGCCGTGGCGCTCGGCGTGCTGGATCTGCTCGGTCGCGAGCGCATACCGCTCGGCAGGTGGTGCGTCGTCGAGCAGACGTGTGAAGAAGGCGATCGTGGGTGCGGTCATGCGGGCTGCTCCGTTCGTCCCGGGACGGCTGCGAGCAGCTCCCTGGTGTACTCGTGCTGCGGGTCGTGGAAGAGGTCCTCGGTGTTGCCTTCCTCGACGATGCGGCCGCGGCGCATGACCGAGACCGTGTGGCTGATCCGACGCACGACGGCGAGGTCGTGCGAGATGAACAGGTACGTCAGCCCCAGTTCCGACTGCAGAGAGGTGAGCAGTTCGAGGATGCGCGCCTGCACTGTCACGTCGAGGGCCGACACCGCCTCATCGAGCACGACGATCTCGGGGTCGATGGCGAGCGCCCTCGCGATCGCCACCCGCTGGCGCTGACCGCCCGAGAGCTCACGCGGCGTGCGCCGGGCGACGTCGCTCGGCAGCGACACCCTGTCGAGCAGTGCCAGCGCGCGGTCATTGCGCTCGGCGCGCGACCCGACACCGAAGTTCTGCAATGGCTCGGCGATGATGTCGACGACCTGCTGCCGCGGGTCCAGCGAGGCGAACGGGTTCTGGTAGACGAGCTGGATGCGGCGGCGCAGGGCGCGCAGGCGCTGCCTCGAAAGGCCGGTGACATGTTCGCCGTCGATCTCGATCGCCCCGGCATCCGGCTGATGGAACCGCGTGATGAGGCGCGCGGTCGTGGTCTTGCCCGATCCCGATTCGCCGACCAGGGCGTGCGTCGTGCCCCGGCGCACCCGGAACGAGACATCGTCGACCGCACGGAAGCGCTCGCGTCGGGCGACCGCGAACTCCTTGACGAGTCCGGTCGCGGTGATCGCGAACGGGTTCTCGGCGGCCACCGCCGCGGCATCCCGCAGGAACGGCGGCGCCTCGGGCCGACGGAACCCGGTGACGAACGCCGGGGCATCGGCGAGCAGCTGTTTCGTGTAGCCGTCGGATGGGGACGCGAGCACCTTCTCGCTCGCGCCCTGCTCGACGATGCGCCCGTCCTTGAGCACCACCAGGCGCTGCGCACGGTCGGCGGCGACTCCGAGGTCGTGGGTGACGAGCAGGATACTCGTGCCTTCCTCGCGGCGCAGCTCGTCGAGCAGATCGAGCACCTTGCGCTGCACAGTGGCATCGAGCGCGCTGGTCGGCTCATCCGCGATCAGCAGGCGGGGGCGCAGGGCGATCGCGGATGCGATGAGCACCCGCTGCCGCATGCCGCCGGAGAGCTCGTGCGGATACTGGCGTACGCGCAGCTCCGGGTCGTCGATGCCGACCCGCTCGAGCAGCTCGATCGCCCGCGCCCGGCGCGAGCGACGGTCGCGGTGACCGTGCAGCTTCAGCACCTCCTCGACCTGCGCGCCGATCGTGCGCACGGGGTCGAGCGAAGTCACCGGATCCTGCGGGACGAGACCGATCTCGGGGCCGCGGATGCTGCGCAGGGCGCGATCCGTCCAGCCCGAGATGTCGAGGTCGCCGAGACGCACCGCGCCGCCTTCGACCCTGCCGCCTGGCGGCAGCAGACCCAGCAGGGCGTGCGCGGTGGTCGACTTGCCCGAGCCGGACTCCCCCACCAGCGCGAGTGCCTCCCCCTCGGCGATCTCGAACGAGACGCCGTGCACGACCTCGCGCCGCCCCTCTCGGGTGGCGTACGAGACCCTGAGGTCGTCGACGGCGAGAACGGTCATCGTGATCTCCTTCCGATGCGATGCGAGATGCGATTGGCGCTCAGCACGACCGCGACCACGACGAGACCGGGCAGAGCGGTCAGCCACCATGCGGTCGCTGTGTAGTTGCGCCCTTCGGCGATGAGCAGTCCCCATTCCGGTGTGGGCGGCGGAGCACCGTAGCCGAGGAAGCCGAGGGTCGAGATCGCCAGGATCGCGGTGCCGAACTGCAGTGCGGCGAGCGCCACGATCGGGGTGAGCGAGTTGGGCAGCACATGCCGGCGGAGCACCGTGAAGAAGGTGCCGCCGCTGCCGTACGCCGCCTCGACGTATTCGCTGCGGCGCACTCGTGCGACCTCAGATCGCATCAGACGGGCGAATGCCGCGACGCTGCCGAGCCCGACGGCGATCGCCGCGTTCACGGTGCCGAAGCCGAGCAGGATGATGACCGAGAGCGAGAGCAGCAGGCCGGGGATCGCCAGCAGCACATCGACCACGCGCATCAGGATGTCGTCGACGACACCGCCGACGGCCCCGGCGATCGCGCCGAGGATCGTGCCCAGCGCGAGGCCGAGGGTGACGGCGATGAGGGCGCCGGACAGCGAGTGCACGGACCCGTGCACGACGCGACCGAACAGGTCGCGCCCCAGGGTGTCGGTGCCGAACCAGTGCGCCGCGCTCGGCGGCAGCAGCTTGTCTGCCGGGGTGCCGGTGAGCGGGTCGCCCGGCGCGAAGACACCCGGGATCACCGCCCAGAGCACCGCGAGAGCCACCAGGGCGATGGCGAGGTAGAGATCCCAGGGTCGGGCCCCGAGACGTCGGGACCGTCTGCTCGGGGCGGATGCCGCGGCATCCTCGTGCGGGGGCTCGACGGCGGGGTCGGCGGATGCGGCGATGGCTGCGACGGTCATGCCGAGACTCCTGCCTTCGAGAGGGCGCGCTGACGGGGATCGATCAGCGGGGTGACGAGGTCGACGGCGAAGCTGATGAGCACGAAGCCGAGCGCCGACAGCAGCACGACGCCCTGCAGCACCGGGATGTCCTGGTTCGACACCGCCTGTTCGGTGAGCCTGCCGATGCCGGTGCGGCCGAACACGGTCTCGGTGACGACCGCACCGCCGACCAGCTCACCGAACAGCACGCCGGCGATCGTGAGCGTCGGCAGCGCCGCGTTGCGCGCGACCGAGCGGGTCAGGACCCACGACGGCGGCGCGCCCTTGGCGCGCACGACGGTGATGAAGGGCTGTGCCTGCACCTGGTCGATCGCCCGCACCAGCACCTGTGCGAGCGGCGCCGAGATCGGCACGGCGAGCGTGAGCACCGGCAGGATGAGCCCCGCGACCGGGTCGGCGCCGACGACCGGCACCCAGCCGAGGCCGAATGAGAAGACCTGGATGAGCAGGATGCCGAGCCAGAATACCGGCACGGCGACGAACAGACCCGGCACCTGGCGGATGCCGTCGCGCAGCCACGCGAACGGTGCGAGCGACGAGAGTCCTGCGACGAGCACCGCGATCAGCAGCGCCACCACGAGTCCGAGCGACGCGAGCAGCAGCGTCGACGGAAGTGCCTCGCCGAGCATGGTCAGCACCGGGGTGCCGAACTGCGTCGAGAAGCCGAAGTCGCCTCCGAGGAACCCGAGCCCCGCGTGCAGGTACTGCTGCCACCACGGCAGGTCAGTGCCGTAGGTGGCGCGGATCCCGTCGAGCTGCTCGGGCGACAGTCCGAGACTGGGGTCGGAGAACTTGATCAGGATCGCGTCGCCCGGCAGCAGCTGCAGCAGGAAGAAGGTGGCCGTGAAGGCCGCGATCAGCACGATCGCGGCCTGCCCGGCTCGTCGGAGGACGAAGTTCATCGATGCACCGTCGCTCAGGCTCAGTGCTCGGCGAGCCAGACGCCCGAGAAGGTGGGGCGACCGACCGACTCGAAGTCCACGCCGTGCACATAGGTCGCGGCGCCGTAGACCTGCGGCTCCTCGAACAGCGGGATGACGTACGCCTGCTCGGCGATGTAGTCCTGCACCGCCTGCGACGCCTCAGCGCGCTTCTCGGTGTCGGGCTCAGAGGCGACAGCCTCGAGCAGGGCGTCGAGCTCGGCGTCGTTCGAGATCAGCGCGTCACGGTTCTTCGTGTGGAACTGGCTCTTGATCACATCGAAGTCCGCGCGGCCGACCATCGAGTGGTAGAACCCGGTCTTCAGCGGGTCACGAGTGTCCTCGGCGTACGAACCGGCATCCGCCGGCTTGACCGTGAGCTCCACGCCCACCTTGGCGAGCTGCTGCGCGACGAGCTCGAGCGTCTGCTTCGAGAGCGGCTGCGGAGCGGCTTCGTACACGGTGATCGACAGACGCTCGCCGTCCTTCTCGCGGATGCCGTCTGATCCGGCCTCCCATCCGGCCTCATCGAGCAGCTCCTCGGCCTTCTCGGGGTCGTAGGCGTAGTGCTCCGACTCGTCCTTGTAGCCGAGCGCCTCCTGCGACAGCACGGACGTCGCGACCGGATAGTTCTCGGTGAACAGGGTGTCGACGACCTCCTGCGCGTCGACCGCAGCCACGAGCGCCTGGCGCACCGTGATGTCGGCGAGCAGCGGGTTCTCGGGCCGCAGCGAGATCGAGTTGTTCACTCCGCGGGTCTGCGGCGCATAGAGGGTGAAGCCCGCGCTCTCGACGCGGTCCTCGTCGAAGGCCTGCACGTAGCGCACGTAGTCGGCCTGACCGGCGAGCAGCGAGCCGATGCGCACCGAGTCCTCGGGGGTCACGAGCACGTGCACGGCGTCGACGTATGGGCGCCCCTGGTTCTCGGCGCTTTCGGGTGCCCACGCGTAGTCCTCGCGGGCGGTCAGGGTGAACTCGGTGCCGAGCTTCTCGTCGGTGACCGTGAAGGGCCCAGCGCCGACGATGGCCTCTGCGTTGCCCGCTCCGAAGTCCTCGATCGTTCCGTCGAGCGTCTCGGGCGAGAGGAGCCCGGAGTTGATGGTGGAGGTCGCCTGCAGGAAGCCGGGAGCAGGGGCCGAGAAGCGGAATGTGACGGTGTCGTCGTCGACGACCTCGCTCGAGGCGTAGTTGTTGATCGCCTCCGACACGGTGAGCCCGCGCTCGGGGTCGCCCAGACCGTAGGTGTCGAAGTTCTTCGCCACGGCCGCGGCATCGACCGGGGTGCCGTCGGAGAAAGTGACGTCCGGCTTGAGGGTGAACGTGTACTCGGTGGCGTCGTCGTTCACGGTCCAGTCCGACGCGACCCACGGCTCGATCTCGAGCGAGTCCGGGTTCTGCCAGGTGAGGCGCGCGGTGATGTTGTTGACCACGCCGCCGTTCGGATAGAACCCCGCCTGCGGCGGGTACAGGTTCGTGAACGTCTGGTGCTCGAGATACGTGAGCGTACCTCCGGTGACGGGGGCACCGGAGGCGTCCGACGCTCCCGAGGGCGCCGGCGACGAGGCGCACGCCGCGAGGCTCGCGGCGAGGACGAGCGGGAGCGCGACTGCTGCTGCGCGGATGAGACGGCGGGTCATGCGGTCCTCCTGAGAAGGGATGCTGTGGTTCGTGGTGTGCGGGTGATGGTCACGCTAGGGACTCTCCGAGCCCCGCCGCCAATGGAGTCGTCATGCACGGACGTGCCCTGTCACGAGGCGTCATGCCCGGTCACCCGGCGCAACGTGACGTAATGATCGGAGGGGGTCACCGGGTCGCGAGTGTTGCCGCAGCCCCGTCTCTACGACCGACGCCGACGCCGACGCCGAGACGGTCGCGCAGGGTGCCGGTGGCGCCGATGTCTGCGCGCCTGAGCAGGCCGCGGCGACGCAGCTCCGGGGCCGCAAGACGGGTGAACGCCTCGAACTGCGCCGGCTGGAAGGCCGAGAGCACGTTGAAACCGTCTGCGGCCCCCTCGTCGCGCCAGGCCTCGAAGTGGTCGGCGATCGCGGCGGCATCGCCGACCACGAAGGCGGCAGGCACGGCGTGCGCCGCCACCAGATGGCGCCAGGTGAGCGCAGCGGACCTGCCCTGTCCCGCGATGCGCACGCCCGCGATGCGCGTGAGCCGATCGATGAGCGCGGCACCGGCTTCGCCCAGTCGACGGGCCTCATCGGCGGACACCTCGTCGTCGAAACCGGCCGTGCGCAGCCGGTCGTCCGGCGCCACCCCGAAGGCATCGGCCAGAGCCGCGACCGATCGGTTCGCCGGGAAAGCCGTGCGCGACGGCTGATGCCCTTCGGCGAGGGGCACGAGGGCGAGCAGCCGCTCGACGATGCGGTGGGCCTCGGCATCCGAATCCGCGACGACGGGGAGCACCGGGGCGATCACCGCCAGAGTCTCCGGCGAGCGCCCGGCAGCGGCCGCGATGTCGCGCAGCTCACGACGGGTGGCGATCGCATCCGCGAGGTTCGGGGCGGCGATCAGAGCCAGGTCGGCCTCGGTGGCCGCGAGCGCGCGAGACCGCGGAGACGTCCCCGCGTGCACGATCGGGATCTGTCCCTGCGGCGGTCTGGCCACGTTCAGTGGCCCCGAGACCTGCACGTGCTCCCCGTGCAGGTCGGCGCCGCGGAGCCCGTCCGGGTCGATCAGCACGCCCCGTTCGGCATCCGCGATCCAGGCATCCTCACTCCACGAGTCCCACAGGCGTCGGAGTGCTGCGACGAACTCCTCGGCGCGGTCGTACCGGGTCTCGTTGTCGGCGTGCGCGTCTCGACCGTGGTTGCCCGCAGCGCGCGGCTCGGCTCCGGTGACGAGGTTGATGCCGGCGCGGCCCCGTGTCAGCACGTCGAGCGAGGCGAGTGAGCGAGCGGTCGCGTAGGGGTCTGCGTAGGTCGTGTTCACGGTGGCGATGAGGCCGATGCGCGACGTGACGCCGGCCAGGAACAGCACCGCGCTCACCGGGTCGATGCGCGCCAGCAGATACGGGTCGCGGAACTCGAGGTCGGGCCCGGTAGCCAGCCAATCGCCGAAGAACAGATAGTCGAGTCCGGCATCCTCTCCCTCGCGCGCGATGTGATGGAGGATGTCGGCATCCGACGAGGGATCCCGGTGCGCGCCCGGCTGGCGCCACCCCGACGGGTAGGCGCCGAGGGTGCGCACCATGGCGCCGATGATGAGCGGTTCGGTCATGCCCCGAAAGTACGAGCGCCCCGGGCGACCGCCAATCGCCGCGGAAGCTCGGAGACACGGAGCGCAATACGGCGACACATCCTCGCGGCGATCCGGCTGTCGGTGCGAACCTCTACGCTGAGACCATGACTGGTCTTCGTTGGGGAATCCTCGCGACCGGCGGCATCGCCGGCGCGTTCGCATCCGATCTGCGCACGGCGGGGCTCGATCTCGTCGCCGTCGGCTCGCGCTCGCAGGAGTCGGCCGACGCGTTCGCCGCCCGCTTCGACATCGCCCGGGCACACCCCTCGTACGAAGCGCTCGTCGCCGACCCCGAGGTCGACATCATCTACGTGTCCACCCCGCATCCCATGCACCACGAGAACGCCCGTCTCGCGCTCGAGGCCGGCAAGCACGTGCTCGTCGAGAAGGCGTTCACCCTCAACCGCAGCGAGGCCGAAGACCTGCAGCGCCTCGCCGCCGAACGGGGGCTGCTGGCGATGGAGGCCATGTGGACGCGGTATCTGCCGCACATGGTGCGCATCCGCGAGATCATCGCCGACGGCACGCTCGGCGAGATCCGCGCCGTCAGCGCCGACCACACCCAGCTCCTCCCCGACGACCCCACCCACCGCCTGAACGCTCTCGAGCTCGGCGGCGGTGCGCTGCTCGACCTCGGCATCTACCCCGTCTCGTTCGTGTGGGACGTCCTGGGCGCACCGACCACCATCCATTCCGTGGCCCGGCTCATCGAGACCGGAGCGGATGCCGAGGTCGCCACCGTCATGACCCACGACGGCGGCGCGATCTCGACCACCCTCTCGTCGTCGCGTGCCGCCGGCCCGAACGCCGCGAGCATCATCGGCACGAAGGCGCGCATCGACATCGATCGCGTCTGGTACACCCCGACGACGTTCCGTGTCGTGCTCCCCGACGGCACCGTCGTCGAGGAGTACGTGTCCGAAGTGGCAGGCCGAGGCATGCAGTACCAGGCCCATGCGGCCGAGCGCCTCGTGGCCGACGGCGTGCTCGAGGGCGACATCCTGCCGATCGCCGAGAGCGTCGCGATCATGGGCACGCTCGACGAGATCCGCGCCCAGATCGGGGTGCGCTACCCGCGTGAAGGAGTCAACAATGGCTGAGGCCAACGACGCCCGCGTCGCGGTCTACCTCGACTTCGACAACATCGTCATCTCCTGGTACGACCGTGTGCACGGACGCAACGCCTACGGCAAAGACCGTCAGCGCATCACCGAGAACCCGACCGACCCCGAGGTAATGGAGCGGCTCTCCCGCGCCATGATCGAGGTCGGTGCGATCATCGACTACGCCGCGTCCTTCGGCACGCTCGTGCTCACGCGTGCCTACGCCGACTGGTCGTCGCCGGTGAACGCCGTGTACCGCTCACAGCTCGTGGCCCGCGCCGTCGACCTGGTGCAGCTCTTCCCGGCAGCCGCCTATGCGAAGAACGGCGCTGACATCCGCCTCGCCGTCGACGCCGTCGAAGACATGTTCCGTCTGCCCGACCTCACGCACGTCGTGATCGTCGCCGGCGACAGCGACTACGTCCCCCTCGCGCAGCGCTGCAAGCGCCTGGGCCGCTACGTCATCGGCGTCGGCGTCGCGGGTTCGACGGCCAAGTCGCTCGCCGCCGCGTGCGACGAGTTCGAGGCATACGACTCGCTGCCCGGTGTGGTGCGTCCGAGCAAGACCGCTCCGGCGAACGTCGTCGCGGTGCCGGAAGTCACGGCTGAGCCCGCCGTCGAGCCCGCCGCAGAGCCCGCTGCGAAGGCGAAGTCCCGGCCGCCGGCCAAGACCGCCAAGGCCAAGGCACAGGCGGCCGCCGCCACGGCTGCCACCGCGGCTCCGGCCGCCGCTCCGGTCAAGGTCGACGAGCACGCCGAGGGCACAGAGCAGGGTGAGGCGACGGAGCTGCTGCATCGCGCGCTGCGCCTCGGGCACGACAAGGCCGACGCCGACGAGTGGCTGCACAGCTCGGCCGTGAAGACGCACATGCGTCGCATGGACCCGTCGTTCAGCGAGAAGGCCCTCGGCTACCGCTCGTTCTCGGACTTCCTCAAGTCGCGCGAGAGCATCGCAGAACTCGAGGAGACCGGGCACGAGCGTCTGGTGAAGCTGCGCGACTCTGCCTGACCCGCACAACTCGACCGGTCAGTCGCGAGACCGGTCCGGTCACTCCTCGAAGTCGTACTCCTGGAAGGCGGCGACCTCGGGCACCCAGCGCTCCGCCACGAACGCGGTGTGCGCCGGGTGCGCGTCGTAGGCGCGGTACGCCTCCCTGTCACGGAACATCATCGAGAACTGATGCTCCAGGTCGCTCTTCGGGCTGACCTGGCGACGGATCGTGAAGTCCTCGACCCCGGGGATCGACGTGAGCACGGCTCTGCCGGTGGCGAGGAACTCGCGCTCCTCGGGACTGCCCGCCTCGTGCACGAGGCGGAAGACGACGGTGTGCTGGATGGTCATGCGGTGTCTCCGGTCGTCTGGTTGCTGAAGGCGGCGTCGAAGGATGCGGTCGGCTTCGGCCACAGCAGCGACCGCACGTAGGCGAGCGCCTGCGGCGCCCCGTGCAGGCGGTCCATTCCCGCATCCTCCCACTCGATCGAGATGGGCCCGTCGTATCCGATCGCGTCGAGCGCCCGGAACGAGTCCTCCCAGGGCACATCGCCGTGACCGGTCGAGACGAAGTCCCACCCGCGTCGGGGATCCCCCCAGGGCAGGTGGGAGCCGAGCACTCCCGCACGCCCGTTGTGCGGCCGCATCCGGGTGTCCTTGCAGTCGACGTGATAGATCCGGTCGGCGAAGTCGACGATGAACCCGACGGGGTCGATGTTCTGCCACATCATGTGCGACGGGTCCCAGTTGAATCCGAACGCCTCGCGGTGGTCGATCGCGTCCAGAGCCCGCACCGACGACCAGTAGTCGTAGGCGATCTCGCCCGGATGCACCTCGTGCGCGAAGCGCACGCCCTCGCCGTCGAACACGTCGAGGATCGGGTTCCAGCGGGTCGCGAAGTCCTCGAAGCCGGCCTCGATGACGGATGCCGGCACCGGCGGGAACATCGCCAGATACGGCCAGATCGACGAGCCGGTGAACCCCACCACGGTGTCGACGCCGAGCTTGCGGGCCACTCGCGCCGCCCTCTTCATGTCGTCGGCCGCCCGTGCGCGCACGCCCTCGGCCTCCCCGTCTCCCCACACGTAGTCGCGCAGGATCGCCTGGTGACGGAAGTCGATGGGCGCATCGCACACCGCCTGCCCGGCGAGATGATTCGAGATCGCGAAGATCCGCAGTCCGTGCCGGTCGAGGATCTCGAGGCGCGAGGCGACGTACGCGTCGTCCTCGTCTGCCCGCCGCAGGTCGAGGTGATCGCCAGAGGCGGCGACCTCGAGGCCCTCGTACCCCCACCCGGCCGCGAGCCGCGCGACCTCGTCGAAGGGCAGATCGGCCCACTGGCCGGTGAACAGGGTGACCGGGTGCGTGGTCATGGACACTCCTTCGTATCGCTGGACGGCTCAGGCGCCGAGCACTCTCAGCGCCTGGATGCTGCGTGCGGCGAGGTCGTCCTGGCTCGCCGCGAGTGGTCGCCAGACGGATGCGGCGACGGCGATCGTCGCGTTCTCGCCGGTGAAGCTCTCGAGCCCGAGCGGCCCCCGATACCCCGCATCGTCGAGGGCGCGGAGGATCTCCGGCCAATCGGTGTGGTCGTCGCCGACCGCGCCCCGATCGCTGCCGCACACCTGCACGTGGGCGATCGCCGACCCCGCCGCGCGGATCGCCTCCGCCGGCTTCTTCTCCTCGATGTTCAGGTGGTAGGTGTCGAGCGCCAGCCCCACCCCGGCACCGAGCAGCGGTGCGAGTGCGTCGAGACTCTGCTCGACGGTGTTGAGCACGCTGGTCTCGTAGCGGTTGAGCGGCTCGACGGCGAGGATGACCCCGGCATCCGCGGCATCCGACGCCAGCGGTTCGAGGTTCTCGCGCAGCTCCCGCACCACCTGAGCGCGCTCGTCGGCCGTCATCCGCCAGGCCACGCCGGTGGGCGCGTAGAAAGGGCCGGCGACCACGGCCGAGCCGAGCGTCGTGGCCGCCGCGATGCACGACCGCAGGTAGTCCTGAGTCGCGGCGACGTCGCCTGCCTGGGCGAGCAGCGAGCGGCCCGGTCCCATGGCTCCGATGACGATCGCGCCGAGACCGAGGTCGTCGAGCACGTCACGGGTCCGCACCGGATCCCAGTCCCCGATGCTCTCGAGAGGCAGTTCGAGCGCCTGATACCCCATGCCCGCGGCCTTGCGCGCGAGCGGACCGAGCGTCGCATCGGTCAGCGGAGACGTCCACACCCACGTGTTGACGGCGATCGTGCGAGGCATCCTGCTCCTTCGGGGATGACGCGTGTGCTCCCACCCTCCCATCCGCGGGTGCGCGGACGGAAGGGCGGGAGCGTCACTGCTCGTTACGGGATCTGACGTTCCTGCCACACCGTCGGGTAACCGGGAAGGTTCTCTCCGCCGAACTTCGCGTAGTGCCCGTCCGGCATGCCCTCGTTGGCCGTGAGGTAGTCGTCGAGCTCACCCTCGGTGATCGGCTTCTGCGGCAGCACCCACTCCTTCGGCACCTCTTCGCCGGCGAAGATCATCTGCGCGGCGAGCAGCGGCGTCCGCCACTGGAAGTTCGAGTACACCGGTGCGAGCCCGGTGAGCCCCGTGTCCTTCCACTTGCGGAGGAAGCTCATCTCGTCTTCACCCGTCATCACCGGGTAGTCCGCGCCGGCGTCCTCGAACGCCTCGATCGCTGCGACAGCGCCGTCACCGGCATCCATCCAGATGCCCTGCACATCGCCCTTGGCGAGCTCGTCGCTGATGATGCTCTTGATCTCCGCCGGGTCCGCGCCTGTGAAGTAGTCCACAGCCTCGATGCCGGCCTCGTCGAAGAGCTTCTCCGCCGCGGCCCACCGGTGCTCGAGCACGTCGACGCCGGGGAGGATCCGCAGCGCGACGACCTTGTCGCCCTCTTCGAGGTTGTCGATGAGGAACTCGGCGGTGTCGATGCCCCACGCGAATCCGCCGATCGGGTGGATGAACGTGACCGGGCAGTCGGTGTCGACACCGCGGTCGAACACGATCACCGGCTTGCCGGTCTCGCACGCCCGCTCGACGGCCGGGGTCATCGCCGCGGTGCTGTTGGGCGAGATGAGGAAGACGTCGCAGCCGCCCTCGGAGATGAAGTAGTCGATGTCCGCGATCTGCGTGTCATCGGAGTCCTGCGCGTCGCGGGTCTCCATCTCGCTGATCGCGCCGGCCTCCTGCAGTGCCTTCAGCTGCTCGTTCATCGTGATCCAGCCGGTCTGCCGCCACGGGTTCGAGATCGAGGCGTTCGCGAAGCAGGCCTTCTTGGCCCCTTCGCTCGCGAACTCGGAGGTGTCGACCATCTCGGCGTTGATGTGCTGGAGGTACGGCTCGTCCGCCGGACCCTGGGGCTCGACACCGCGCTCCTCCATCTGCTTGTCGAAGAGCTCCTGGTCGAACCACTCCGTGGTCTCTGCCGATTCCTCCGGGTTCTCCGACTCCGCCGGCGCCACGGACGGGTCTGTCGTACACCCGGCGAGCGCGATGAGGCCGAAGAGAGCCACCCCTGCGGTGGCGATCTTCATTGATCGTCGCATTGCTAATCTCCTCTGGTTTCTGTGTGGATGGTGCTGGTTGTTGCGGGTTCTGCGGTCTCGAGGACCGGAGAAGTCTGTGGGCCGCGCTTGCGTCGTGCGCGGAAGGCGACCGCGGAGTACGCGACGGCGGCGATGATGATGACGCCCTGCACGGCGTCTCGCAGAGTCGACGGAACCCCGGCGATGTTCAGCAGCATGAAGAGGGCCTCGAGGGCGAAGGCACCGGCCGCCGCCGCGACGATCCAGCCCCGCCCGCCGCCCAGCACGACTCCGCCGAGGACGACCGCGGTGATCGCGACGAACTCGTAGCCGCGGCCGACCGAGGGGTGCACCCCGGCGTATCCGACGAGCAGCACGGCCGAGAGCGTCGCCGAGAGCGACGAGATCACGAACGCGCGGGTCGTGACCCAGGCGCTGCGCGCACCGGCGAAGTCGACCGCCGTGGCGTTGTCGCCCACCGCGATGAGCAGCTTGCCGAGCGGGCGCTTGGTGATCCAGATGCCGAGGGCGAGCCAGCCGATCAGGATGAACACCGCCCACGGGATGAACTCGAGCAGCGGCACATCGCGGATGCCGCCGCGGCCGATCTCGCGGAAGCTGTCTGCCGGGTTGCCTGTGGCCGCTCCGCCCGTCCACCACATGACGCCGCCGAGAAGCGCGAGCATCATGCCGAGCGTGACGATGAAGGACGGCACCTTGAGCAGCGTCGTGATGACGCCGTTGACGAGTCCGACGACCGCTCCGAAGACGATCATGAGCAGCAGCACCGGGATCGTGCGCGAGTCGTCCTGCCCGACGAGGTTGCCGGCGATGATCACCTGCGCCGTGATCAGCGAGCCCTGGGACAGGTCGAACTCGCCCGCGATGATGACGAAGTACTGGCCGATCGCGACGATCGCGATCGGGGCGACCCGCTGGATGAACCTCATGAACTGCCCGGGCTCGGCGAAGCTCGGATTGAGGATCATGACCGCCACGAGCAGGATCACCAGCAGCAGGAACACCGCGCCCCGGGGGCTCACGAGTGTACGCAGCGCGTTCATGCGCGTCCTCCTTCCGCGGTGGGGCTCGTATCGGCGAGTTCGGATGCTGCAGCCGCCATCTCGGACTCCGCCGCTTTGGCGGCATCGTCTCCCCCGGTCCGCGTGCCGCCTGCTCCGAAGCGCGGGCGACGACGGAGGATCGAGCGCCGACTGTAGACCGCGACGGCGGCGACGATCACGACGCCGCGGACGACGTCCTTCAGGAACGGGTTGACCTGCATGACGCTCATGACGTTGTCGACGACCGCGAGGATCGCGACGCCGCCGATCGCGCCCCAGATCGAGCCGCGTCCGCCCAGCAGCAGCGTGCCGCCGAGCACGACCGCGGCGATCGACAGCAGGGCGTAGCCGCCCTGCTGGCCGACGGTGGGGCTGCCGACACCCAGACGGCTGGCGAGCAGCAGACCGGCGAGCCCTGCGAACACCGAGCACAGCACGTGCGCGGCGATCAGCGGCGGCTTCGTGCGCACGCCCGACAGGCGTGCGATCTCGGGGTCGCCGCCGACCGCGTACAGGTGGGCGCCGGTGCGGGTGCGGTTCAGCAGGAACCAGACGAGCACCGCGAGCACGATCATGATGATGGTCGAGACGGGAACAGGCCCGACTCCGGTCGCGCCGATGAGCTGGAACTCCCAGGGCACACTGCCCGCCGAGCCCTCGAAGTTGGTGTTGAGGATGCCCTGCAGGATGAGGCCCACACCGAGGGTGGCGATGAAGCCGTTGACCTTCAGCACGGTGACGATCAGGCCGTTGACCAGGCCGATGGCGGCGCAGACGAGCAGGGTGACGGCGACGGCCGCCGGGACGTTCGCGGGGTTGCCGTTCATGATCGTCGCCGCCAGCAGGCTCGACAGACTCACGACATAGGTGACCGACAGATCGAGCGACGCGCCCAGCACCACGAGCGTCTGGCCGATCGCGACGAGACCGAGCACGCTCATGCCGGTGAGGATGTCGCGGATGTTGCCGGGGCTGAAGAAGTTGCGCCCCACGGTGCCGACGAGGATCGCGCCGACGATGAGGGTCAGGATCAGGATGCCGAGCACGATGACCGTCGAGTCGATCCGGAGCCGCTTCATCGTGCACCTCCGTCGGTGGTCGCGCCTGTGGCCGCGCCGAGGATCTCATGCTCGGCCGACCCTGCAGGCAGCTCGGAGACGAGCTCGCCGTCGTGCATCACGAGGATCCGATCGCTCATGCCGATCACCTCGGGCAGCTCGCTCGACACCATCAGCACCGCCTTGCCCTGAGCCGCCAGCTCGCGCATGAGCTGATACACGGCGTACTTCGCCCCGACATCGATGCCGCGGGTCGGCTCGTCGAAGAGCACGATCTGGGGCTGGGTGAGCAGCCACTTGGCGAGCACGACCTTCTGCTGGTTGCCGCCGGAGAGGAACCGCACCTCCTGGTCGAGACCCCGCGAGCTGATCTCCAGTGAGCTGAGCACTCCCGGCACCTCGCGTCGTGACGGGGCGGTCCGGCCGGCGAAGACGCTGCGGATCACGAGCAGGGTGTTGTCGAGCACCGACTGCCCCAGCGCGAGGCCCTGGGCCTTGCGATCCTCCGAGACGAGCGCGAGTCCTGCCCGGACCGCCATCCTGGCGCTCGTGATGCGCGTCGGAGAGCCGTCGACCCGCATCGACCCCCGCACGAACGGATCGATCCCGAAGATCCCCTCGACCAGCTCGGTGCGCCCGGATCCCTGGAGTCCTGCGATGCCGACGATCTCCCCGGCGCGCAGGGTGAGCGACACTCCGTCGACGAAGGCGTTGCCGCAGCCGTCGAGCTCGAGACGCGGCTCGCCCACGACTGTGCCTGCCACGGCATCCGGGTAGTACGACTGGATCGAGCGGCCGACCATGCGACGGACGAGCTCGTCGGTCGTCAGCGCGCCCTTCTCATCGGTCGACACGAGAGCGCCGTCCTTGAGGATCGTGATGCGGTCGCACAGGTCGAAGATCTCCTTGAGCCGGTGCGAGACGTAGATGACCGCCACCCCGCGAGACGTGAGCCGACGGATGATGGCGTAGAGCAGCTCGACCTCGCGGTCGCTGAGAGCGGCGGTCGGCTCGTCCATCGAGATGACCTGCGCCTCGAACGACAGCGCCTTGACGATCTCGACGATCTGCTGCTCGGCGACGGTCAGCGACCCGACCCGCGCCTGAGGGTCGATGAACGAGACGCCGAGGTCGGCGAGCAGTTCTCCGGTGCGACGGATCATCGCCTTCTGATCCACGAACCCGACTCGGCGGGGCTCGCGTCCGAGGTAGACGTTCTGCGCGACCGTGCGCTCCGGCAGCAGCGTGAACTCCTGGAAGACGGTCACGATGCCGTCATCCATCGCCTGTCGGGGGTGCGCATGTCGCACCTCTGCGCCGCGGTACCGCACCATGCCCTCGTCAGCGGGCTGCACCCCGGCGATGATCTTCATGAGCGTCGACTTGCCGGCGCCGTTCTCGCCGACGAGGCCGTGCACCTCGCCCGGACGCACGTCGAAGTCGATGCCCTTCAGCACCTCGACGCCGAAGAACGACTTGCGGATGCCCGACACCTCCAGCACCGGCTGGGTGATCGTCGCGGTCATGCCGCCACCTCCGTCCATCGTCCGTGGGCGGCGGCAGAGGCGAGGACCGCCTCGGTCAGCACGGCCGAGCGGAATCCGTCCTCGAACGTCGGCAGCCCGTCGGGAGTCGCACCGGCGATCGCCGCGTATGCATCGGCGATGAAGCCGTTGAAGGCGTCCTGGTAGCCCATCGCGTGCCCCGACGGCACCCGCTGCAGACGGGCCGAGTCGGGCGCGGCCGTGGCGGGGTCGCGAAGCAGCAGCCGGGACTCGTCGCGCATGCCGATCCACAGCTCCTCCGGCCGCTCCTGTTCGAAGCGGAGTGTCTGCCTGGAGCCGTGCAGCTCGAGCGTCAGGGCGTTCTTGCGACCCGCCGCCATCTGCGAGATGAGCAGCGTACCGAGGGCGCCGGACTCCGTCTCGACGAGGATCGCGACGATGTCCTCGGTGTCGACCGCCTGGCCCGCCCGCTCGGCGAACACCCTGCGGGTGCGAGCGCTCAGGGAGCGGATGCGCTGACCGATCACGAATTCGATGAGGTCGCACAGATGCGACCCGATGTCGGCGAATGCCCGTGACGACCCGCCGGATGCCGAGCGCACCCGCCAGTCGTCGTCGGTGTCGCGCAGCATCCAGTCCTGCAGATACGAGCAGTCGAGGGTGAGGAGCTCGCCGATGTCTCCCCGCGCGACGCGCGCACGCGCCTCCCGCACCATCGGGTGGTAGCGGTAGACGAAGGGGACCGCGCCGACTCTCCCTCGCGACGCCGCTGTCTCGGCGAGCCTGCGGGCGTCTGCGGCGTTCGTGGCCAGGGGCTTCTCGCAGATGACGTGCTTGCCCGACTCGAGCGCTCGGAGCGCCAGCTCGGCGTGGGTGGCGTTGGGGGTGCAGATGTGCACGACATCGATGTCGTCGGCGTCGAGCAGAGCGGCGGCGTCGATCTCGGCACGCACGGCACCGAGTTCGTCTGCGGCCTGGCGTCCGCCCGAGGCGGAGCGGGTGGCGACGGCGCGGAGCTCGCCGCCCGCGTCTCTGGCCGCGGTGCGATGCACGCGGGCCATGAATCCTCCGCCGAGGATGCCGGCTCGGATCGTTCCGAGACCGGTGTCAGTGACATCCGTTGTCATGCCGGCGAGTCTGACACAGGCTCTCCGACTTTTGCTAGAGCTTTGTCAAAAGTTCTTTGTAACGAATCGGAAGTCGATCGAGAGCTGTGTCAAGTCTGTGGTTTACTGACGCAATGGTCGACGCACTCCGCACCGCCGCGGCAGCGAACCCCGGCGCAGGCGAGATCTTCCAGATCCTCCGCGACGGCACCGCTCGCACCAAGGCCGAGCTCGCAGCCATCACCGGCCTCGCCCGTTCCACCGTGGCACTGCGCGTCGACGCCCTGCTCGCCGCCGACCTCCTCCGCCCCGCGGGCGAGGCCGTCTCGACCGGCGGGCGTCCGCCGGCGCGATTGGCCTTCAACTCCCGCGCCGGGGTCGTGCTCGCCGTCGACCTCGGCGCCACGCATGCCACGATCGCCGTCGCGGATCTCGCCGGCGTGATCCTCGATTCGCGCACCCGCACGATCGACATCGCCGACGGGCCCGAGAGTCTGCTCGACGTGATCCTCGCCGACGGGGCCACGCTGCTCGAGACCCCGACCGCCGGGGGCGTCCCGCTGCTCGGCATCGGGATCGGCGTCCCCGGACCGGTCGAGCACTCGACGGGTCGTCCGACCAACCCGCCGATCATGCCGGGCTGGGACCGCTTCGACGTCCCGGGCTATGTGCAGCGCACGTTCGACGTGCCCGTGCTGGTCGACAACGACGTGAACATCCTCGCCCTCGGCGAGCACGCGACGACGTGGCCGCACGTCGACGACCTGATCTTCGTCAAGGTCTCGACCGGCATCGGAGCCGGCATCATCGCCGGCGGGCAGCTGCAGCGGGGCGCGCAGGGCTCAGCAGGCGACATGGGGCACGTTCAGGTGCCGAGCGGCGCCGGGTCGACGAGGGAGCCAGGCGACGAGCGAGACCTGGAGGCACTCGCGAGCGGGTCGGCACTGGCGACGGCGCTGCGCGACGCTGGGCACGAGGCGCACAGCCCCGCGGACGTGATCGACCTGGTGCGATCGGGCAACGCCGCAGCCATAGAGGCGACGCGGCAGGCAGGACGCGATGTGGGCGAGGTCCTGGCGACGGTGGTGAACCTTCTCAATCCGTCGATCATCGTGCTCGGCGGAAGCATCGCCCGGGCCGGCGAGCACCTGCTCGCCGGGGTGCGCGAGGTCGTCTACCGCAGGTCCATCCCCCTGGCGACACAGCATCTCGCCATCGTGCAGTCGCAGGCGGGCGACAGGGCCGCCGTGCTCGGGGCCGCGATCATGGTCGCCCGCGAGGTGCTCTCACCCGCGAACGTCGACCGCTATGTGGCGACGAAGGCGCGCTGACCGCACCCTCGTCGCCACATCGGCGGTTCTCAGAGCGTCGCCTCGAACGGGTCGAAGTCGGCCTCGAGCGAGCCGACCTCGTCGATCGTGCTCGCGACCTGCACGAAGCTGCGCGACTCGGCAGCCTCCTCGATCGACAGCAGCGTGTCGAGCACGTGGTAGCCGAACTCCCCCGTGGCGACATGCGGCCGACCGGCGGCGATAGATCGAGCCATGTCGAGCAGACCGACACCGCGGCCCGAGAGCACGCCCTCCTGCACGACGTCGACGACCTCCTGCGTCATGGGCGCCGGCGGGACGAAAGCCTGCGTCAGCGGCCGGGTGATCGTGATCTCGCCTCCGAAGGTGTTGGGGTCGGGGATCACGATCGTCCCCTCCGTGCCGGTGATCTCGACGATGCCCGTGCGCAGCAGCGGCGAGTCGGTGCTGTAGAGGCTCTGCGCCTGTCCGCCCTGCTCGAAGTCCATCAGCACGCTCAGCGTCGACGGGATCTCGACGGGGAACTCGTGACCTGCGAGCTCGCCGACCTGCACGGTGCGGGTCGGGCTGCCCTGAAGACCGAGCGCGGCGACGGCGGCGACCGGGCCGAACACGTGCACGAGAGCCGAGACGTAGTACGGCCCCATGTCGAGCAGCGGACCCGCGCCCTTGGCGTACAGGAACGCGGGGTTCGGGTGGAAGATCTCCGGCCCCTGCCACTGGAACGTGGTCTGGGCGAACAGCGGACGACCGATGTCCCCCCGGGCGATCGCGCGCTTCGCCGTCTGCACGCCCGGCCCGAGGACGGTGTCGGGTGCGACGCCGACGCGCAGCCCCGCAGCATCCGCCTTCTGCAGCAGGCGGAGCGATTCGTCGCGGCTGACGCCGATCGGCTTCTCGGTCCACACGTGCTTGCCGGCGGCGAGGATCGCCTCGGACACCTCGACGTGCACCGCGGGGATCGTGAGATTCACCACGATGTCGATCTCGGGGTCGTTCAGCACGAGCTCGACGCCGCCCGCCCGCGGGACGCCGTACTTCTCGGCCTGCGCCTTCGCGCGCTCCTCGAGCAGGTCGCCGATCGCGATCACCCGCACGTCGGGGAAGGTCGTCAGGTTCGACAGGTACTGGTCGCTGATGTTGCCCGCGCCGATGATGCCGACGCCGACGGGACCGTTGCCGATCGCCATCAGCCGGCCACCTTCTCGTCGAGGTAGACGCGGCTGCGCTCGATCGCGTCCCAGAGGTCGCCCTCGAAGTGGTCGAACTCCACGATCGCGAGCTCGAGCGCCGGTGCCGCGGCGATGGCCTCGACCAGCGGAACCTCGCCCTCTCCGGCCGCGACCTGGTCGGCGGGCGGGTAAGCGCTCAGCAGCGCGGGGTCGAGCGTGCCGTCCTTGGCGTGCACCGCGATGACCCGGTCGCCCAGGCGCTGCAGCAGCGCGACAGGGTCGACGCCGCCGCGGGCGACCCAGTACAGGTCGACCTCGAGCACGACGCGCTCGTCGAGCAGGCCTGCGAGCACTTCGAGTCCCGTCACGCCGTCGAAGACGGCCTCGAGCTCGTGGGCGTGGTTGTGATAGCCGACGCGCACGTCGACGGTGGCACCCACGGCGGCCGCCTCGTTGAGAAGACGTGCGGTCTCTTCGATCTGCTCGACCGTCTCCCAGCGCGCGGGCTCGGTGTACGGGTCGATGACCGTGTCCATGCCCAGCACCTTCGCCGCGGCGAAGACCTCGGCGGGCGACGGCACGGGGAGCGTGGTTCCGCTGCCGTCGGGGTTCACGAACGACTCGGAGGCGAGGAATGCGTGACCGGAGGGCGCGGTGAGACCGGCGACGGACAGCGCGTCGGCGAGCGGCTGGGCACGGCGCACGAAGTCGTAGGGCTCGACGGCCGTGAAGCCTCTGGCGGCGACCTCTTTCAGCGAGCCTTCGAGGTCGGTCTCGAGCTGATCCTTGATCGTGAACAGCTGGATGGAAGTCTGAATCGCCACGGGGTCTCCTTCGGTCGTCGGTGACGTGCGGGCTGTCTTCGCCCGTCTGTCCGAGCACGCTATCACCAAATACCTCCGCGCGGAAGTTTTCATATCGCTACACTCTCACCATGACCGACGATCAGGATCGCCCGCGCCAGCGCGGTGCGTATGCGAAGGGCATCGCCCGGCGTCAGGAGATCCTCGACCGCGCGATCGAGGTCTTCGCCGCGCGCGGGGCCGACCGCACGAGCCTGCGCTCCATCGCGAGCGCCGTCGGCGTCACGCACTCAGCCCTCACGCACTACTTCGGGTCGCTGGAAGAGCTGCTCGTCGCGGTCTACCAGGAGAGCACGGCGCCTGAGCGTCAGCACCCCGACGCGTTCCAGCCGGACGCGACCCCCGTCGAGCGGATGATCGAGTCCGCGCGCACCAACCGCGAGGTCCCCGGTCTCGTGCAGCTGTATTCGATGCTGGTCGCCGCCGCTCTCGAAGAAGGTCACCCCGCCGCCCGCGAGTTCGCGACGACCCGCTTCGCGCGGCTGCGCGCGGACATGGCCGAGGTCGTGCGGGAGCAGCAGGCGACCGGACGCATGCGCGAGGACGTGGATGCCGAGGCCGTCGCCGCCCTGGTCGTCGCCGCCTCCGACGGCCTGCAGACGCAGTGGCTGCTCGACGACACCGCCCCGCAGCACGAGGCGCTCGCGCTGCTCGACCGACTGCTGCGGCCGACCTCTCGCTAGGGTGAAGGGGTGACAGCACCAGGCACTGATCGACGGTCGCCCTACGAGCGCGCGCTCGGCGAGCGCATCTCGGAACTCCACCCGAAGACAGCCTGGTACTTCCGCACGATCCCCGAAGGTCACGTCGGCGTCGGCACCGGGGTCTTCACGACCGCGGGGTCTCGTCATCGCTGGCTGTGGCCCGTGTTCCGCATCGCGGAGTCCCTCGGAGTCGCGTTCGCCGGGTGGGAGCGCGACGTGCCGTTCCGCATCGAGAACCGCACGGTCGACGGCGAAGCGCTGGCCGTCAGGCACTTCGACCTCCCCGGGCGCACGTGGGTCATGCCCGACATCGTCTCTCTCGGCGAGAACCGCATCCTGCGCAACGAGATCGGCCCGCATCGCACCGTCGTCACGACCTTCGACATCGACGTGCGCGATGGCGCCGTCGTGCTGACGATCCGCCGCGTCGGGATGCGTTTCGGGCGGCTGCGCATCGCCGCACCGCGTTTCCTGCGTCCGCGCATCGGTCTCGTCGAGCGCTGGGATGAGCAGCGCGAGCGGCATCACGTGAACATGACCATCGATGCCCCTCTGCTCGGTCGGGTCTACGAGTACACCGGCTTCTTCGAGTACGCGATCGAGAGCGAGACCCCGTGACAGACCCGACGTCCCGCTCGGCAGGCCCCGTCGTGATCGGCGGCTCGACCGGGTTCATGGGGCAGTACCTGATCCCGCGCCTGCGGTCGGCGGGCCGTGAGGTCATCACGATCTCGCGTTCGGGCGCCGACATCTCCTGGGGCGACCAGGCGGCGATCGATCGCGCCGTCGACGGCGCATCGCTCGTGATCGGCCTGGCGGGCAAGAGCGTGAACTGCCGCTACACACCCGAGAATCGCGCAGCGATCTTCCGCTCGCGCCTCGACACCACCGCGTCGCTGAGCTCCGCCATCTCGAGAGCCGCGAGTCCTCCCCCGCTGTGGATCAACTCGTCGACGGCGACGATCTACCGCCATGCGGAAGAGCGACCCATGACCGAGTCGTCGGGCGAGATCGGCACAGGATTCTCCGTCGAGGTCGCGAAGGCGTGGGAGCGCGCCCTGTTCGCGGACGATCTGCCGCACACGCGCCGGGTGGCCCTGCGCAGCGCGATCGTGCTGGGCCACGGCGGCGTGCTCGGCCCGCTGAAGCGACTGGCCCGGCTCGGGCTCGGTGGGGCACAGTACGACGGTCGGTGGCCGATCAGTCGTGCCCGCCGGGCCGCCGGCACCGTGCACCATCCCGGAGCACGCCGCGGGCGGCAGCGGTTCAGCTGGGTGCACGTCGAGGACATCGCCCGCATCATCGACTTCCTCGAGGTGACGCCGACCCTCGATGGGCCGGTGAACGCGGCCTCCCCGAACCCGACGGACAACGCCGACTTCATGGCGACCGTGCGGCGGCTGCTCGGTGCGCGCATCGGCCCGCCGATGCCGCGGTGGATGCTCGAGCTCGGCGCCATCGGCATCCGCACCGAGACCGAGCTGATCCTCAAGAGCCGATGGGTCATCCCCGAGAAGCTCACGGTCGCCGGATTCGAGTTCGCGTACGCGCACCTCGAAGACGCTCTGCGGGAGTCGTTCGACCTCGAGCGCGTCGACTAGCGAGGAGCGTCAGCGGCGCCGCTCGACGAGTCCCCCTCCTCGCGCCTGCGCTTCTCGATCTCCTGACGCAGCCGCCACTCCTCGATCTCACGATCGAGATCGGCGATCTGCTGCTCGGTGCTGCGGGCGTCGACCGGCGGCGCCGTGCGAGGTTCTGGCTGGCGCGCCGCGGGTCGAGCGGCCGTCCGCGTGCGGGGGATCCGAGGGATCCGAAGACCCGCCTCGGAGTACTCCCTGCCGATCGCGAACCACAGCAGACTGCCGATCAGCGGCAGCAGGATCACGATGATGACCCATGCCATCTTCGGCAGGTACCTCACCTGCGCGTCATCTTTCCTGATGATGTCCACCATCGCGGCGACCATCAGCGCGATAACGAGGAGCGAGAACAGGAACGGCATGTGTTCAGGGTAGACGACGCGCGCGTCTCCCGTCGGGGCTACGGCAGCAGGTGCCCGGCCGCGCGGAAGAGCTCGTACCATTCGGCCCTGGTGAGCTCGATATCGGCACCCGCAGCAGCATCCTGCACCCGCTGCGGAGTCGTGGTTCCGAGCACGACCTGCATCTTGGCGGGGTGACGCGTGATCCATGCGGTCGCGATCGCGATCGGCGCGACTCCGTACGACGCCGCCAGTCGATCGATCACACCGTTGAGCTCCGCGTACTCGGGGTTGCCGAGGAAGACACCTGTGAAGAAGCCGCCCTGGAACGGCGACCAGGCCTGGATCGCGATGCCGTTGATACGGCAGTACTCGACGATGCCGCCACCGTCGCGGACGACGCTCTGGTCTTCTCCGGCCATGTTCGCCGCGACGGGCTGCGCGAGGATCGGCGCGTGTGTGATCGAGAGCTGCAGCTGATTGGCCACCAGTGGCTGCGTGACCGCGGTACGGAGCAGATCGATCTGCCGAGGGGTGTGGTTCGAGACACCGAAAGCGCGCACCTTGCCTGCGGCCTCGAGCTCGTCGAACGCCCTGGCGACCTCTTCGGGTTCGACCAGCGCGTCCGGACGGTGCAGCAGCAGCACGTCGATGTGGTCGGTGCGCAGCGCCGCGAGGGACCCCTCGACCTGACGGACGATGTGCTCGTACGAGAAGTCGAACGCACCCTCAGCGGGGTGGATGCCGCACTTGGTCTGCAGCACGATCTCGTCGCGCTCGACGGCGCTCAGTCCCAGTGCCTCGGCGAAGCGACGCTCGCAGAAGTGCATGCTCCCGCCGTAGATGTCGGCGTGGTCGAAGAAGTCGATGCCCGCGCTGCGGGCCGTGTCGTAGAGTTCGCGGATCTGAGCGTCATCCTTGTCGTCGATGCGCATCATTCCGGCGACGACGGCGGGGGCGGTGGCGGATCCGAACGGGATGGTCTTCATACCCCCACGCTAGTGCGGGCGAGGGGTGAGCTGCGCGACGGCGATGTCGAGCGCCTGCGCGATCTCGGCCAGGTCGGTGACGGTGAAGTCGGCCTCGCCTGCGAGTCTCTCACGCAGCTCGGCGCCGGTGATCCCCAGCTGCCGGGAGAGCCATTGAGCGCTGCGACCCGCGCGCAGCAGTTCCTGTTCGACCGCGGTCGCCACCACATGTCGTACATCTGTCGTCATTCATCGACAGTATCGCCGCACACGTGGAGCAGCAAGCGTTCCGCGCACCAGTATGACGGCATCCTGGCTTCATCGCGGTGCTATCGTGACTCACGTGAAGACACCGGGCGAGCAGTTCAACGCGGCGGTCGGCCGCCAGCTCCGTGCCGAGATCGGCGCTGCAGGCAGCAGCATCGCCGCGATGGCGCGGGAGATCGGCATCGCGAGGAGCGCACTCGACAACTACGTGACGGGCAAGCGGTCGATCCCGGTTCCCATCGTGTACGCGGTCAGCGCGTCCGTCGGCCTCGCACCCCACATCATGATCGCCCGCGCGGAGGAGCGGTTCCGCTCCGAGGTCGAGCGTGGCGGCGCCACGATCACCCCGCTCCACCCCCGCACCGATGTCAGTGGTCGACGCGAAGATCGATCCGAAGTCGCGTTCGAGTCTCCCCTCGCACACGCCGACGACACCGACGACCTGTACGACTGACGCCCCTGCGATGAGGAGGATGATGGAAGCCCTCCTCCGCCTGCTCGAAGAGAACGGGCTGCACCTGGTCGAACGCCGGGGTCGCAGCCACGGCGGCTACGAACCCCACACGGCGACCATCCGCGTCGCCCCTGGCCTCAGCCGCAGAGCGACCTGCAGCGTGATCGCGCACGAGCTGGCGCACGCCGTGCTCGGTCACGTCCCCACCGCAGATCCGTCGATCCGAGCGCGACAGGAGCGACGCGCCGACGAATGGGCTGCGCGCCTGCTGATCAGCGCCGACGCCTATGCCGAAGCCGAGAGGGTGCGCGGCACCCATCCGGCCAGCCTCGCGTTCGAGTTGGGAGTGACCATCGAGATCGTGACCGCCTACCAGCGACTGCTCCGCCGCGTCGGCGACGCCACGTACGTCAGCGCGACGATGGGCCGAGGCCAATGGGAGCACCGCACACTGACCGCGTGATCCGGCGCTGGGGTGTGGCGCTGATTGAATGGATCCATGACCTTCCGCACCACCCCGGCCCCGATCACGCTCACCGGTCGCCTCGTCGAGCTCTGCCCGTTGGAGACCTCGCATCACGACGGCCTCCTCGATGCGCTGAGCGAAGGCGATCTGTGGAAGCAGGCCTGGTACACCTCGGTGCCCTCTCCCGAGGGTCTCGCCGCCGAGATCGACCGTCGCATCGGCCTGATCGAGAGCGGCGGCATGATCCCCTTCACGGCGTTCGACGCCTCGGGCCGCATCCTCGGTCTCACCTCGTACTACGACCTCGAAGCAGAGGTCCCGCGGCTGCACATCGGCTACACGTGGAACCGCCCGTCGGCGCACGGAACCGGCACCAACGCCGAATCGAAGCTGCTGCTGCTCCGGCACGCGTTCGAAGAACTCGGGGTCTTCAGAGTCGGCTTGACCACGCAGTGGGTCAACTTCCAGTCGCGCGCCGCGATCGAACGCCTCGGCGCGAAGCAGGACGGCGTCATGCGCGCGATCAGCCGATACCGCAACGGCGCGCTGCGCGACAGCGTCGAGTTCTCGATCATCGAGCCGGAATGGCCGGCGGTGAAGGCCAACCTCGAGGCGAGGCTGGCCAGAAGGCGCTGACTATTCGGTGGCGTTGCCCGACCAGTTGTCCTTGCGACGAGTGGCCGAACCGCCCGCACGCATCATGAATGCGATCGACAGGCTGGTGACGAGGAGTCCGCCGATGAAGACGATCGCCTGGAAGTCTTCGAGCGACTGCGCGAGCCCCATGAGCCAGATGCCTCCGAGGAAGAGGATCATGAAGAAGATGAAGCTGAGGATCACGGGATCTCCTAGTCGTAGCGGCCGTCATCCAGGATACCGTCTAGCGCAGACGACCCAGCGACGGAACCCCCTGGGCGTGCGCTCCGGACGGTGATTTCGTGAAGTCATGAGCACACGACTGACCGCCCTCGCCATCTCCTGCACGCTGAAGCCCTCCCCCGCCGAATCGAGCTCCGACCTTCTCGGTTCGCAGATCCTCTCATCGCTCGCCGAGCACGGAGTCACGGGCGAACTCGTTCGCGCCGTCGATCACGTCATCAGTCCAGGGGTCGAGGCAGACATGGGCGGCGACGACGAGTGGCCGGCTCTGCGGGGCAAGGTGCTCGCCGCCGACATCCTCGTGTTTCTGACGCCCACCTGGATGGGCCAGCACTCGAGCGTCGCGCAGCGGGTTCTCGAACGCCTCGACGCCGAGCTGAGCGAGACGGACGACGCAGGACGACCGACGCTCTTCGACAAGGTCGCGATCGCCGGCATCGTCGGCAACGAGGACGGCGCACACCACATCGCCGCGATCCTGTTCCAGTCACTGAACGACGTCGGGTACTCCGTGCCCGCTCAGGCGTCGATCTACTGGAACGGGGAGGCGATGCAGACCGTCGACTACAAGGATCTCGACGAGACCCCCGAGAAGGTCGCACAGGCGACCGCGACCGCGGCGCGCAATGCGGCGCACCTGGCACGCCTGCTCAAGACGGACGGCTACCCGGCCGAGTAGCTCAGGACTTCGAGGTGCTCCCGTCGGCGATCTTCGCCTGCACGTAGTCGTCGATCACGAGCTCCCCGGTCGCGTTGAGGGCGTGCATGATCTCTTCGATCCGCAGCTTCTGGATGACCTGGGGCTCAGCTGAGCTGAAGAGGAACTGCAGGGGGATCGCCGGGTGGATCCATACCGTGACACGCCCAGGATCGCCGCCCTCGGGAGGAAGCCAGGTCATCATGAAGCTCTCCTGGCGACGCAGCTTCGTTCCGACGATGACCTTCAGATGAGCCAGCGTCTCGTCATCGATGAGGATCGGCTCCGATGTGCCGTCATATCGCAGTCTTCCCATGAAGGAAACCGTACCCCGGGGCGCGCGCCATCGTGTACACGCGTGCGCGATCAGGGGCGCCGGAACGTCACGACCTCATCACGGCGCGAGCGTTCGACGCTCAACCCCGCGAGTTCGAGCCGTCGGAAGACCCGGCGCGGCAGCGCGGGCAACTCGCCGGTGCGACCAGGTGGCGGCGCGGCGAGCCCGGCGATCAGCGAGAGGTCGACGCCCGCGCCCCGCACCTCGATGCGGGCGTAGTCCGAGCGGGTTCGCCAGACGAGGTGCTGCAGCTGGCGGAAGGGGATGCGGTGCATCGCCGTCCCCGCGCGGATGCGCAGCTCGTCGTTGCCGAACGCGACACTGCACGAGAGCGTCCGACGGCGCAGCGCCCCTCTGAGCAGCAGATAGACCGGCAGGCCGACGGCGGCACCCATCAGGATGATCACGAGACGGGCGCCGAGGCGCATCACGGTGTCGTCGAACGCGATGAGCAGCGCCGTTGCTGCGACGCCGACGACCAGGACCACCCCGACGATGACGAGAGTCAGCGTGCGCATCCGCAGATCGAGGGCCGAGAACTCCACGCCGGAGCCGTCGCCGCCGTTCTCACGCTCCCACTCGGGCGCAGTGGGAGGCGGTCGCTTCTTCGCATCACGATGCCCGATGAGATCCGTGAGACGCGACAGGAGGCCCAGCCAGATCCACCCGGCGGCAGGGCCGGCGGCGATCTGGAGCACCACGACGATCGCGCGGATCGGTTCGGGCAGGCCGGCCAGCAGGACGCCGTCGGATCGAATCACGACGACCATCACCGCTGTCAGGCACACCCCGACACCGAGATGCACCGCGACACCGGCGCGCACTGGGCGCATCTCCATCGTCGCGTTGACGAACGAGAACGCGACGCTCCAGCCGCCGACCAGCATGAGCAGGAACGGGAAGAAGCTCAGGTCGTCGCCCGCGACGGTCCACACCATCGCGGCGACCAGGAGCAGCAGTCCCCATGCGAACGGAGCACGCACGAACCTGCGACCGATCTCGCGCCTCAGTCGCCTCTCCGAGGTCGTCTCGGGCACGGTGTCGGTCATCGCAGCAATCCTAGGACGAGACCCGACGTCATCGCGGGCGCATCGGGTCGCGTGCGGCAGTACCGTGGTTCCATGACCGCTCCCGTTGATCCGACACACACTCCCGCCTGGTCCGAGCTCGCCGCGCTGCGCGAGTCGATCACCGCCGATCTGCGAGGCTGGTTCGCCGCCGATGCAGGCCGCGCCGAGCGCCTCACCTTCCCACTCGCCGATCTGCACGTAGACCTGTCGAAGAACCTCATCACCGAGGAGGTGCTGGCGGCGCTGCTGCGCCTCGCCGAGCAGACGAGTGTCGCCGATCGATACGCGGCGATGCTCGAGGGCAGTCACCTCAACACCTCCGAAGACCGGGCCGTGCTGCACACCGCGCTGCGGCGGCCCGCAGGGTCCTCCCCCGCGCTCGTCGTCGACGGGCAGGACGTGGATGCCGATGTGCAGGCCGTGCTCGAGGCGCTCAGCGCGTTCGCCACCCGGGTCCGCTCCGGCGAGTGGCTCGGCATCACCGGCAAGCGCGTCACCCACGTCGTCAACATCGGCATCGGCGGCTCAGACCTCGGACCGGTCATGGTCTACGAGGCACTCAAGCCCTATGCGGACGCCGGCATCGAGGCGCGGTTCGTGTCGAACATCGATCCGACCGACCTCGCGCAGAAGACCGCGGACCTCGACCCCGAGACGACCCTCTTCATCGTCGCCTCGAAGACCTTCACCACCCTCGAGACGCTCACGAACGCGCGTCTGGCGCGCGATTGGCTGTGGGCCGGGCTCCTGGCCTCCGGCGCAATCTCCGACGACGACGACGCCCGCACAGACGCCGTCGCACACCACTTCGTGGCGGTGTCCACCGCGCTCGACAAGGTCGCCGCGTTCGGCATCGATCCGGCCAACGCCTTCGGGTTCTGGGACTGGGTCGGCGGTCGCTACTCGGTCGATTCCGCGATCGGGCTGTCGCTCGCGATCGCGTTGGGTCCAGACGCGTTCCGCGAGCTCCTGGCCGGGTTCCACGCCGTCGACGAGCATGTGCGCACCACCCCGCTCGAGCGCAACGTCCCCGTGCTGATGGGTCTGCTCAACGTCTGGTACGTCAACTTCCACGGGGCGCAGTCGCATGCGGTGCTGCCCTACGCACAGCAGCTGAGCCGGTTCCCGGCCTACCTGCAGCAGCTGACGATGGAGTCCAACGGCAAGTCCGTACGGTGGGACGGCACACCCGTCACCACCGACACCGGTGAGGTGTTCTGGGGAGAGCCCGGCACCAACGGCCAGCACGCGTTCTACCAGCTCATCCACCAGGGCACTCGGCTGATCCCGGCGGACTTCATCGCCTTCGTGAACCCGGCCTACCCGCTGACCGACGGCGGGCAGGACGTGCACGAGCTGTTCCTGGCGAACTTCCTCGCCCAGACCAAGGCCCTGGCCTTCGGCAAGACCGCCGCAGAGGTCGAGGCCGAGGGAACCACGGGTGCGCTCGTCGCCGCACGCACGTTCGCCGGCAATCGTCCGACCACCTCGATCTTCGCGCCCGCACTCACGCCGCAGGTGCTCGGCCAGCTCATCGCGCTCTACGAGCACATCACGTTCACCCAGGGCACGATCTGGGGCATCAACTCGTTCGACCAGTGGGGCGTCGAGCTCGGCAAGCAGCTCGCGATGCAGATCGCCCCGGCGATTGGCGGCGACGAGTCGGCGATCGCGGCTCAGGATGCATCGACGAAGGCGCTGCTCGCGTACTACCGCGCGAATCGGAAGTAGGTGAAGACCGAGACGCCGATGCCGTCGATCTCACCCCGCGATCCATCGGTCCGTGCGCGTCGACGACGCCTGCTCGTCGGCGCCGTACTGGTGGTCGGGGCGGGTCTCGTCACGCACATCGCCGGCACCGGCCCGATAGCGGACTTCGCCGGCGACGCCCTCTACGCGGTGATGATCTACCTCGTCATCGCCATCGCGGTCCCGCGCGCCGCCTTCTGGCTCGTCGGAGCGACCGTGCTGGTTCTGTGCACGCTGATCGAATGCTTCCAGCTCACCGGTCTGCCGGCGCTGTGGGCTCAGACCTTCTGGCCTGTTCGACTCGTCCTGGGGGTCGGCTTCGACGCGCGCGATCTCGTCGCGTACGCGGTGGGCGCCGGCGCCGCGACCTTCGTCGACGTCGCCCTCAGCCACCGTCGCCAGACACGCATCTGACAGAAACAGAGAGCCCCCCGTGCTTCGCTCGGGGGGCTCTCGTCTGTCTGTGGACCTAAGGGGACTCCGCCATCCTCGCTTCGCTGCGGTGGCTCCCCGAATCACTCAGCCGTATAGACGAAGGAAGCCCCTCCGTGCTTCGCTCGGAGGGGCTTCCTTCGTCGGTGGACCTAAGGGGATTCGAACCCCTGACCTCCTCGATGCGAACGAGGCGCGCTACCAACTGCGCCATAGGCCCTGACGTCTTCTACGCTATCACGCTCGAAGACCCGCTCGTGCCGCGCGGATCAGCCGGCTGCACGCTTCGCGAGCAGGTCGCGGACGTGCGCCTCGATCTCGGCGTCGTCGACGTATCCCATCTTCGCGAAGGGAGATGAGGCGGCCGGAGCGGCGGCGGGGATCTGGACAGGTGCCGCGGGCGCCAGGCGCTCGGCACGCTCGCGCAGCTCGGCGAGGCGAGCCGCGGTCCGGCGCTCCTCCTGCGCATCGAACTCTGCTCGCGCGACCTGCGCGCGAGAGCCTGCGACGCTCACCAGCGGCTCGGGCAGCGGACGCGGAGTCCACGTCGCTCGTCCCTGATCGTGCAGTTCGGGCGCCACCCTCTGCACGGGCTGCTCGGCGACCCGGACGGAACGTCGAGCGGCGCGGGCGGCGACCGCCGACATGCGCTGCAGGGCGTAGCCGGCCACGACGATCAGCGCACCACCGGCCCACAGCAGCAGCTGAGCCTGAAGGGCGATCAGCTGCCACACGCCCAGTCCCGCGATGACGAGACCGAGAAGAAGAGTCGAGGTGGCGACGATGCGCACGCGGCGACGAGCGCGCGCCTGGCGGATGACAGGATCAGCCCTCGTTGCCGCGAGCTCCTGCCGGAGAGCCATGAGTTCGGCCGCTTCCCTCTCCGACTGCAGGCGCTTCGCGAGCTTCTGCTGCGCGAGAGCGGTCCGCGCGTTGAGCTCGAGACGCACCTCGCCGGGAGTCTCGCTGGTCTCGGCGAGCACCCGGAGGGCCTGATTGAGGCGGACGGCGTTGCGCTCTGCGGCGTCGTACTGGAACCGTCCGCGCCACGAGGGCAGCAGATAGAGCATCCACAGGAGCACGGCGACGAGGACTATCACTCCCCCGCTCAGCACTGGCCCGTCCATGTCGACAACGGTACGGGAACATCGGTGGTCACGACGCTCAGTGGCAGCGTGTGTCGCGACGAGTTCTGAACTCCGCGGCGTGTCAGAGCGCGAAACGGTCGGAGGGAGGGATCGTCGCGGCGTCGGGAGGCACCTCGCCGTTCAGCCACCTGGCCAGCACACCCTGCGGCACGTCCTCGCGCGTCAGGGCGAACGCGTAGTGATCGCGCCAGTCGCCGTCGATGTGGATGTACCGGCGACGCAGCCCCTCGTAGCGGAACCCGAGCTTCTGCACGACCCTCAGACTCGCGACGTTCTCGGGGCGGATGCAGATCTCCATCCGATGCAGGGCGTACTCCGTGAAGCACGCGTCCGTCGCGAGTGCGACAGCCGTCGGCGCGATGCCCTTGCCCGCGAAGCGCTCGCTCACCCAGTAGCCGATGGTCGCCGAGCACAGCGACCCGCGCGAGACCCCCCAGACGTTGAGCTGCCCGGCGATCTCGCCCTCGTACTCCATGACGAACGGATAGCCCGCACCGTCGCGGTACTGCTGCAGCAGACGACGGATGCTGAGCCGCATGTCGAACGAGACCGAGCCGTACGGCACGGTGGCCTCCCACGGCTGCAGCCAGGAGCGGTTGCTCAGCAGCTCGTGCTGCAGAGCCCTCGCGTCCCGGGAGCGCACGAGGCGCAGCTCGATGGGCCCGTGCCGCATCCCTGTCGCCTGATCCATCCGCGCGCCCACGACCGCGACGACGCCTAGAGGCGTTCCGCGAACTCCTTGAGCCACGGACGCAGCTCGGGACCGAGGTCATCGCGATCGGAGGCCAGCTGCACGATCGCCTTGATGTAGTCGACGCGGTCACCGGTGTCATACCGGCGTCCGCGGAAGATCACGCCGACCACACCGGGGCCCTCGGGGCTGGTCGCCAGCTCCTGCAGCGCATCGGTCAGTTGGATCTCTCCGCCCTTGCCCGGTTCGGTGCGCTCGAGCACCTCGAAGATCGACGCGGGAAGCACATAGCGACCGATGATCGCGAGGTTCGACGGAGCATCTTCGGCGGCCGGCTTCTCGACGAGGTCGGTCACGCGCACGGCATCCGATCCCTCGATGTCCTCGACGGCTGCGGCGCCGTACATGTGGATGCTCGCGGGGTCGACCTCCATGAGGGCGATCACGGCAGCACCGGTGCGCTCGTGCTCCGCGATCATCTCGGTGAGCAGCTGGTCGCGCTCGTCGATGAGGTCGTCGCCCAGAAGCACGGCGAAGGAGCTGTCGCCGACGTGCGTGCGAGCGCGCAGCACCGCGTGACCGAGGCCCTTCGGCTCGCCCTGTCGGACGAAGTGGATGTCGGCGAGATCGCTCGAGTGGATGACCCGCGCCAGGCGACCGGTGTCGCCCTTCTCCATCAGCTTCACCTCGAGCTCGGGAACCGAGTCGAAGTGGTTGGAGATCGCGTTCTTGTTGCGGCCGATGATGACGAGGATGTCGTCGATCCCGGCGGAGGCGGCCTCTTCGACGACGTACTGGATGGCCGGCTTGTCGACGACCGGCAGCATCTCCTTCGGCATCGCCTTCGTCGCCGGCAGGAACCGTGTTCCCAATCCTGCAGCGGGAATGACAGCCTTCATCTTCCTAATACCCATCCACACAGCCTAGTGGGGATGCCACCGTAGACTCGGAGGCATGTCCCATGACGTCGAGCATGAGAAGCGCGCGCTTCGCGCCGAACTCCGCGAGCGCCGCCAGCTGCTGAGCGACGCGCAGCGAGAGACCGCCGCATCCGCCATCACACAGCGACTCGATGAACTCGTCGAGTCGCTCGGCGCCCGATCGATCTCGTGCTTCCTCTCGACCACGACCGAACCGGGCACGAGGGATTTCGTCACCGGGGCCGTGCGCCGCGGCATCCGGGTCCTGCTTCCGGTGACGCGCGCAGACGGCCTGCTCGACTGGGCGGTGGCGACCGATGACGACGACATCACCGAGGGCCTGTTCGGGCTGCCCGAGCCCACCGGCGAGGTCCTCGGTCCGATCGCGGTCAACGACGTCGATCTGATGGTGATCCCCGCCGCCGCCGTCGACCGCACCGGGATGCGCATGGGCTGGGGGCGCGGATACTTCGACAAGACCATCGGATCGATGGAGAAGTGCCCACCTGTCTACGCAGTCATCTATGATTCCGAGGTACTCGACTTCCTGCCGAGGGAAGTGCACGATCAGCCGGTCTCCGGCATCGTGACTCCCACGCAGACCCTGCACCTGTCGCCGACGCGACGCTGACCCGCGAGGATCGCAATGCCCACCTATGCCTATGCCTGCCGTTCGTGCGGCCACGCCTTCGACGCCGTGCAGAGCTTCTCGGACGACGCCCTCACCGTGTGCCCCGAATGCGGCGGCGAGCTGCGCAAGCAGTATGGATCGATCGGCGTGACGTTCAACGGATCGGGCTTCTATCGCACCGACTCGCGCGCGGGCTCCGGCGCTTCCGCCCCTGCCCCGGCATCATCGAAGTCGGAGCCGGCCAAGAGCACCACTCCGGCACCCGCGTCGACCAGCACTTCTTCCTGACAACATCGACTCTTCGGAGGCATTCATGCTCAAAGGCTTCAAGGACTTCATCCTCCGCGGCAACGTGATCGACCTCGCAGTCGCGGTCGTCATCGGCACCGCGTTCACGGCGATCGTCACCGCCGTGGTCAGCAGCATCATCACCCCGCTCGTCTCGCTGTTCTTCAAGGCCGATGCGGCCGGCAACTTCGGTCCGACGCTGACGAGCATCTACGGCGACGAGGTCACGTTCCCGATCGGCGACCTGATCTCGGCGATCATCAGCTTCCTCTCGGTCGCCCTGGTCGTGTACTTCGTCTTCGTCCTGCCGATGAACACGTTCAAGGCGCACGTCGAGGCCCGCAAGGGCACCCCGGCCGAGCAGCCCGAGGAGGAGCCGGCCGCGGCCACCGAGGCCGAACTGCTCGTCGAGATCCGCGACCTGCTCGCCAGGAACAGCTCGCGCAGCTGACGCGCCGCCGTCCTACGACGAAGCGCACGGTCCTGATCGGGCCGTGCGCTTCGTCGTATCCCCTGTGGAGAACTCGGGGGCAGGCGCTCAGTAGTGCGGGGGCACGTCCTGCATCAGCTGATCGTCGTTCGGACCCTTCGGACCCTTCGGACCCTTCGGCCGACGCGGCTCCTTCGAGACCCGCTCCGGGTCGGTGTCGGTTCCCGCCACCGGAGTGAGCCGGGCCCGTCTCGATCCGACGACCCGAACGACCTTCTGCCGGGGCGCGTCAGGGTCGCGTTGGTCAGTCATTCTGCGGATCGGAGAGATCGATCGGCTGCGTGTCGTTCTCGGCGCGAGCCGCGGATGCCGAGATGCCCAGGACTCCCGCGATACGCGTGGCCGCGGTGACCGGGTCGCTGTAGAGGTCGAACGCATGCACGCGCACGTAGTGCCAGCCGAGGCGACGCAGCACATGCGGGCGCAGTCGTAGCGTCTCGCGCAGGGACTCCCCCCGAGACTCCGGGTCTGACTCGATCACGACCGCCTTGCCGTTGTGCTGGGCGACGAGCGGCAGCAGGCCGCGGTAGTCGACGTCGACGGCGGCGCCGAGGCGGCGCAGCTCGCGCGCGAGTGCGAGTGTCAGCGGATCGGCGAGGTCCTCGAGGCGCGCATCGCGTGCACGGGTGGCGAGGCCGCCCAGGATCGACATCAGCGTGGCCGCGCCGTACTCGAGGCGACCGTCGTCGAACGAAGAGGGCCGGATCGACGAGACGATGACCATGGACCGCCGCGCACGGGTCATCCCCACCGTGAGCAGCCGCTCGCCATCCGGTGTCGAGAGGTCACCGAAGTCGCTGAGCACCCGGCCGTGCTTGGTGAGGCCGTAGCCGAGCGAGAAGATCACGCGGTCGCGGCTCTCGGCGACCGACTCCTCGAGAGTGAGCACCGCGAAGGGCTCGGCAGTGTCGCGGCCGACGAAGTCGGCGACATCCGATCGTCCGGCGAAGGCGGAGGTGACCGCGGCGCGCACACGCTCAGCGTGACGTCTGCTCGCCGTGACGACCATCAGAGACTCGTCCGGGCGGTGCACGGCGTGCTCGACGACCAGCGTGACCACGCGCGCGACCTCGGCTTCGGGGCTCTCCACCGCACCTGACACGGGGTCGGGGGCTCCGGTGCCGCCTTCGACATAGTCGACGGTGAGACTGCCACGGCCGAGATACGAGCCCGCCCAGGGCAGGGAGACGATCTCGCCGCCGTAGAACGCGTCGTTGATGAGCTCGGCGAGGTCTTCGCCGCCGGCGCGGTAGCTGCGCGTGAGGGTCATCACCGGGAGCAGTTCCGAGAGCCGCTCGAACACCGATACGGAGTCGAAGGGAACCTCGTGCTCCCACTCGGACCCCGGGTCGACGGCGACGTGGAACGCGGTCGGCAGCTGCGTGACCGGGTCGCCGAACGCCACGACCTGACGGGCGCGGCGGATCGCCGGGGCGGCCTCTGCCAGGTTGATCGCGGCCGCATCGACGAGGAGCACCGTGTCGAATTCGACCGAGTCGGGGATCTGCGGCACGAGGTAGGGCGACGAGATCCAGACCGGTGCGAGCACGTCGACGAGCGTGGGCGCTGAGCTCACGATCTCGGCCGTCGTCGTGCCCGGCTGCTTCAGTGCGCGCCTCAGATTCTGGGATTCCTGCGGCTCGTCGACGATCGCGATCTTCCACTGGTTCGCGAGCTGCCACGCGAGCAGCGGGCCCGCCATCGCGGCATGCGCCTCGTCGACGAGACGGAAGTCCCGCTCGAGCCGATCGACCACAGCGGTGTTCGCGCCGAGCAGCGCACGGTCCTCCTGCAGAGCGCGTTCGAGCAGCGTCTGCCACCAGGCGAACTCCAGCTCGTCGCCCACGCGCGACTCGGCGACATGGCGAACGGACAACTCCGCGAGCAGCGGCTCGAGACCGAGTTCGGCCAGCCGATCGCGCAGCTGGGCGCGCTCCACGAGGTTGTCGAAGACATCGGACTTGGCGGCGAGGCCCGCGAGAGTGCGTACGAGACGGGCGACGGGGAGCGTCGAGAGCGGCTCTCTGCGTCCGAGTGCGACATCCAGCTCTGCGAGCTCGGCGGTGACGCGCTGCCAGGAGGCGTAGACGTCGGCGAGACCGAGCGGCACCTCGGGTGCGACACCGGCTTCCACGAATCGCTGCCACTGGGTGCGCTGCGCCTGGATGCGCAGCAGCGACTCGTGCATCTCGGTGACGTGCACGCCCGGGCGGACGTACTCCTTGGCGAGTCGACGCAGACGGCGCCGGTTGGCTCCGGACATCGCCGGCGCATCGCGTCGCGAACCGTGGGCCTGGATCAGCTCCCCCAGCGGGCGTTCGAACACGGTGGGGCTGAACCGGTCGAGGGAATCACGGATGCCCTGCAGGAGCCGCAGGTACTCACCGAGCTCGTCGATGGTCGAGAACGGACGCATGTGCGTCTGGGCGATCAGTGCGTAACCCCGCTCGAGCAGCGCGGGCACGCTCTCGGAGTGCAGGCGCGCCGCCAGCTGGTGCGCGGACTTCGCCGCCTCTGTGCTCGCGAAGGTCACGCCGTACCAGGGCGAGTCGTCAGGGCCGAAGCGGAACTCGCCCAGGCGCGCCGCCTGCGCGAGCGCGGCGGCAGCAGACGAGCGGTCATCGGCGAGACGGCGGAGGGTCTCGGCGCTGAGCCGCGCGGTGGTCGACGGCGGAGTGGGCAGCGAGGCGAGCCTCGTGAGGTGGCGCGTGGCGTCGAGCACCGAGGAGTTCGTCCCGGCGACCGGAGCGGTGAGCGCCTGGCGGTAGTCCCGCAGCACGGCGCGCAGACGCACCAGCGCGTCATCGACGTCGCTGACCTTCGGAGCAGTCGCCTTCTCGTTCCGGCCGATCGCACGCACGAGGTCACGGCGCACGCTGGCGGGCGAGACGGCCAGGCTGTCGAGACCGATGCCCGCCAGGCGATGCCGCACACCGTCGAGGGTCGAGCGCCGGGCCGAGACGACGAGCACACGCTTGCCGGCACGCACGAGTTCGCCGAGCGCATTGATCACGGTCTGCGTGCCGCCGGTGCCGGGGAGGGTCGCGACGGTGAGCGAGTGGCCGGCCGCGATCTTCGCGAGAAGCGCCTCCTGCTCGGCATCCGCGTCGAGCAGCAGATTGTCGGATGCCGGCGCGCGGTCATCCGGTCCGGTGTGATGGGGGTCGGGTCTGCGCGCGGAGACCTGCTCGCGGTCGCCCACGTGTCCGGCGAGGGCGTTGAGCACGACATGGTCGAGGCTGCCGCCGTCGCGGGACATCGCACCGCCGACGTCGGCGAAGGTCGAGACCACGAGCCTCGGCAGCACCGTGAACGTGTCGATCGATCGTGTCGTGGCCCGCAGGCTGTCGATCACCGGCTGAGGCTTGAAGATCCCGCCGTCGTAGGCGAGGGCGGCGAGCGCCGCCGCGTCGATCGTGATGCCGAAGTGCTCGCGCGCGATCCGCACGAGCTCCGGGTTCACCTCGAACGCCCCCTGCAACTTCAACTCGAAGTCGGAGTGGTGCCGACGGATCGCCAGCGGCCGCAGGAGCACGGGTGCCGAGAACTCCGCCCCGCCGATGCGCCATCCCGCGACTCCGACCGCGAGGTGCACGGCTTCGATGCCGCGGACGGTGCGCAGCTCGGTGTTCTTCGCGGTGATCCGCTCGGCGGCGAGCCTCGCGGTCCGCAGACCGACCTCGTCGCGATAGAGGTTCGACAGCAGGGTGGATTTGCCGGTGATGAACTGGGGAAGGCTGCCGGGGTGAGCCTTCGAGATGTCGATGCCGGACTCGACCGTGTCGCGGAAGTTGACGAGCGGCGATGAGCCGCCGAGGTCGGCGGCCTCCGCACGCAGACGGGTGCGCTCCGCCTCTGCGGCATGCGCGATGCCGATACCGGAGACCGGCTCGTGCAACTCGCCGAGGGTCACTGCGGCATCGGTCGCTGCGTCATCCGCAGCCTTGCCTTCACGTCGCCACACACCTCACACACTAAGCGCGCCTCGCCGCACAGCCGGTATCCCTGGCGGGTTTCACCGTATTTCCGCCCATCAGAGGCCTGCAGCGGGCGCATGCGGACTGCTTCTGCACGCAGGCAGCGAGCCGGCAGGGTCTCCCCCGGTCGTGCTCATGACGATGCCTGTGCCGGATCGTTGCGGTCAGTATGGAGGCATGACCTTCCGCTACGACTTCGCACCGACCCCGTTCGGAGACGCCCTCGCCGTGTTCTCCGACGAGGGTCTCGTCCGATTCGACCTCTCGGAATCAGACGACCCTTCGGTTCCCTGGGTTCTCGAGAACGTCTCGGGTCAGCTTCGCGCCGTGCCCGAGCCGGACCCGGGCGCAGCCGACGAGGTCACCGAGCTCCTCGATGCGTACTTCGACGGCTCGCCGGTGCGCTTCCAGGATCATCTTGCGTTCGACTGGCGTCTCGTCGACGGGTTCGCCCGCACCGCACTGCAGACGATCAGCACGATCGAGTGGGGAGAGACGATGAGCTACGGCGAGATCGCGGCTCTCGCCGGTCGCCCCGGTGCCGCCCGCGCCGTCGGCACCGCCTGCCGCCTCACGCCCTTCTCGATCGTCGTCCCCGTTCACCGCGTGGTGCGGTGGGACGGAACGGCGGGGCAGTACGGCGCGCATCCCGAGCGCAAGAGATTCCTTCTCGACCTCGAGTCGCACCGCTGACCGCACACGACGTGGACCCCGACGAGTAGGCCGTCGGGGTCCACGTTCGCATCACCGCCGGATCAGTGATCCACGGCCTTCTCCGCTCCGAACCCGGTGAGCGAGCGCACCTCCATCTCGGCCGCCAGGAGTGGCGACTCCTTGGTGCGGCTCGTGACGGTTCCGAGCCAGCCGAGGAAGAAGCCGAGCGGGATCGACACGATGCCCGGATTGTTCATCGGCCACAGGACGATGTCGATTCCGGGGATCATCGACGTCGGCGAACCGGAGAACACCGGCGACAGGACGATGAGGATGATCGCCGCCGCAAGACCGCCGTACATGCTCCAGACGGCCCCGCGCGTGTTGAATCGTCTCCAGAACAGCGAGTAGAGGATCGTCGGCAGATTCGCCGAGGCGGCGACCGCGAAGGCGAGCGCCACGAGGAAGGCGATGTTCTGCCCCTGCGCGCCGATGCCGCCGACGATGGCAAGGATGCCGATCACGACCACCGTTCGCCGGGCGACGCGCACCTCGCCGTCAGGGTCGGGCTCGACGGGGTTGCCCGCGGAGTCCTTCTTTCCCTTCTGGATCACGTTCGCATAGATGTCATGTGCGAACGAGGCGGCTGCCGTGATCGTGAGTCCGGCTACCACGGCGAGGATCGTCGCGAACGCGACCGCCGAGATGAAGCCGAGCAGTACCGGTCCTCCCAGGTACAGCGCGAGCAGCGGAGCGGCGGAGTTCGGTCCACCCGGAGCCGCCGCGATCACATCCGCACCGACGAGCGCCCCCGCTCCGTACCCGAGCACCAACGTCAGCAGATAGAAGCCGCCGATGAGCCAGATCGCCCACACCACCGAACGGCGGGCTTCCTTGGCCGTGGGCACCGTGTAGAAGCGCATCAGCACGTGCGGGAGTCCAGCGGTTCCGAGCACGAGAGCCATGCCGAGGGACACGAAGTCCCACGGGTTCGCACCGTACTGCAGCCCCGGCCCGAGGATGGCGTCGCCCTTGTCGGAGTTCGCCACGGCCGCCTCGAGCAGCGTGTTGAGGCTGAACCCGTTGATCGCCAGCACCCAGATCGTCATCGCGATGGCACCGCCGATGAGCAGGAACGCCTTCACGATCTGCACCCAGGTCGTGCCCTTCATACCGCCGATGAGGACGTAGACGATCATCAGCAGGCCGACCACCGCGATGACGATCGACTGCCCGACCCGGCCGTCGATGCCGAGCAGCAGCGAGACCAGGCCGCCGGCACCCGCCATCTGCGCGAGCAGGTAGAAGAAGCACACGGCGAGCGTGGTGATCGCGGCCGCCATGCGCACCGGGCGCTGCTTCAGCCGGAAGGACAGCACGTCGGCCATCGTGAACTTGCCGGTATTGCGCATGAGCTCTGCGACGAGAAGCAACGCGACGAGCCAGGCGACGAGGAATCCGATCGAATAGAGGAATCCGTCGTAGCCGTTGATCGCGATCGCTCCGCAGATTCCGAGGAACGACGCCGCAGAAAGATAATCGCCGGCGATCGCGAAGCCGTTCTGCGGCCCCGTGAACGAGCGCCCGGCGGCATAGTAGTCAGCCGCCGTCTTGTTGTTCTTGCTCGCGCGAATCACGATGAACAACGTCACCGCGACGAATGCACCGAAGATCGAGATGTTGAGAATGGGATTGCTCTCGACCTCGACCGCCTGGGTTGCAGAGTGGATCATGTTCATGCCTCCGCCTGCGCCTTCTCGAGTTCGTCACGGATCTCGGTCGCTATCGGGTCGAGTCTGCGATTCGCGAACGCGACATAGCCCATCGTGATCGCGAAGGTGGTGACGAACTGCCCGAGACCCATGAGCAGTCCGACGGTGATATCGCCCCACACCTTCTGCGACATGAAGTCGATCGCGAATGCGGCGAGCAGGACGTAGACGAAGTACCAGATGAGGAAGAACGCCGCGAGCGGGAAGATGAACGATCGCTGCGTCTTCTTCAACTCGCGGAATCGTGGTGATTGCTCGACAGCGATGTAGTCGATCGCTCCCGGCGAATCTGCCGTCGGATGGTCGGTCATGGGGCCTCCTTGCCTCATGTGCTGCGGCTCGCCCCGGTTTCCCAGGCGAATGATAGGGTCGACGCTACGAAACGGGGGACAGCGCCGTCACCCCCGAAAGTAGGTAGTCGTGAGCACATCGACCCCGATGGAATCAGAGACCGAGCTCGTCGCCAGAGCCGTGCGCGAGCTCGCTCAGCGCACCCGATTTCCCGTCACTTTCGGAGGACTCGTCGACGAGGGCGTCGTCAGCGTCACCAGCATCGTCGGAAATCGCACGCGCAGCCTCGACGGACTGCGGGTGAGACCCGAGCGTGGTCTCGGCGGGCGGGCGATGATGGAGCTGCGCCCTCGGATGACCAGCGACTACGGTTCCTCGCAGCAGATCACCCATGACTACGACGTGTTCGTGCTCGGAGAGGGGCTGCGGACGCTGCTCGCTCTGCCGATCATCGTGAGCGGTCGCCCTCGGGGCGTGCTCTATGCCGGCACCTGGGACACGACACCCGTCGGAGGCGTGACGACCGCTCCGGCGATGCAGGTCGCGCAGTCGGTGGCGGAGGAGCTTCGCGTTCGCGACGAGGTGGAGCGACGACTGCGCGCGGTGACGCCGGCCTCCGCATCCGTCGCGCCTCGCCATCGCGAGGAGCTGCGCGAGAGCTTCGCAGAGCTTCGCAGCATCGGGGCATCCGTCGACGATGCCGAGCTCCGCGCGCGGATCGCGCAGGTGGAGCAGCGTCTCGTGATGCTCGCGGAGGACGCTGTGCCGACGGGCACCGGACCGATCTCGACCATTCATCTCTCCCGTCGTGAGACCGATGTGCTCGCCTGCGCGGCCCTAGGGGCGACGAATGCGGAGATCGCCGGCCAGCTGGGCCTCCGCGAGGGCACGGTCAAGGCCTACCTCGGAACGGCGATGTCGAAGCTCGACGCGTCGACCCGCCACGCCGCCGTGGCCAAGGCGCGCCGCGCCGGGCTGCTCCCCTGAGCCTTCTGCACGCGCGACAATCGCCGAGTAAGAGCTGCACAGGCACTGCCCAGCGCCGACGGCTATCGTGAATACTGGTCGGTGAACCCCGGCCCCGGACGAGGCAGACCAGTACCCGGTGAGCGAAAAGACTGGTCCGAAAGGACCGTCATGTCGTGGATAGTGCTGATCATCTCCGGAGTCCTCGAGGCCGTATGGGCGACTGCCCTGGGCAAATCCGAGGGACTCACCAAACTGTGGCCCAGCATCATCTTCGTGGGTGGACTCGCGCTCTCGATGATCGGGCTCGCATTCGCGATGCGTGATATCGCGACCGGCACCGCTTACGCGGTATGGGTCGGAATCGGTGTGACACTCACCGTCATCTGGGCGATGGTCACGGGTGACAGCGAGATCTCCTGGGCGCGGATCCTGTTGCTTCTCGGACTCGTCGGATGCATCGTCGGCCTGAAATTGATCGACCCCGGTCACGATTAACACTTCGGAACACGTTTATCGGGAGTATTGTCATTTCCATGGCAAGAAGAATTGTGCACCAGTTGGTCGATGACATCGACGGAAGCGTCCTGGACGTGGGCGAAGGCGAGACAGTACATTTCTCGCTCAATGGAACCTCTTACGAGATCGATCTGAATACCGCGCACGCAGAGGAATTGCGAGCGGCATTCGAGCCGTACATCTCGGCGGGGCGTCGGGCAGGCTCGGCCGTGTCAGCGCGATCGGCCGCACCTCGCAAGCGCGCCGGTCGCAACCCCGAGGTCGCCGCGATCAGGGCGTGGGCGAACGACAACGGCTACACGCTCTCGGAGCGGGGCCGCATCCCCGCTCCGGTCGTCGAGGCGTACAACGCCGCGCACTGACTCACTCCGAGGTCGCGACTCCGGGCTGGGCCCACGGCTCATCCCGGAGCGTGATCTCCTTGGCCATGTCCGAGAGGAATCGGATGACCACGTCACGCTCATCCGCCGTCAGCCGCGCCGCGGAGTAGAAGCGCTTGGCCTGCTGACGACCCACCGTCTCCATCGCAGCCTGCCGCGTCTCCGGGGTGATGGTGATCGCGAGAGCACGCCGGTCGGTCGGATGCGGTGCACGCCGGATGTGGCCACCCTTCTCGAGGCGGTCGAGCAGTTTCGTCGTCGACGCCGTCGATATCCCGAGGTGGGTCGCTATCCCCCCGGGAGTGGCCGTCGCACCGCGGTTCTCGCAGACGATCAGATAGTGCAGCGCGCGCATGTCCGTCTCGTTCAGGCGCATGTAGCGCCGAGAGGCGAGCGACAGCTTCTGCTCGGCATCCCTGAGCTCGCCGAGGGCTCCCATGACCAGCGCGATCTGTCGCAGGTCCTCGGGAGCGACCCCTGACCGGTCGATCAGAGTGCTCCGCGGATCCGCCGACTCGACGTCGTAGATCGCGGCGTGCGCGAGACCATCGGGCGAGATCGCCTCCTGTCTCGAGAGCACACCCGACGCGCCGCTTCCGCGGGGGGTGGCGTCGGGTCCGTCGCGCATGACATCATGCTACACACGAATGTTTCATGTTATGTTGATTATTAGCTAAGCTAGCGAAAATCGAGGAGGTTCCCCCGTTGGATGAGGTCACCCTCCTTTCTGCAGACGGAGTCGCGATCGGCACACGCCCCAAAGACACCGTCCACACGACCGATACCCCTCTTCACCTGGCCTTCTCCTGCCACGTCTTCGACCGTGACGGGAGACTGCTGGTGACGCGACGAGCACTCGCGAAGCGCACGTGGCCCGGTGTCTGGACCAACAGCTTCTGCGGTCACCCGCGCCCCGGCGAGGACATCACGGACGCGGTGCATCGCCGTGCCAAGGACGAACTCGGACTCCGCCTCACCGACGTGTCCGTGGTGCTGCCCGACTACCGCTACCGGGCCGTCGACGCCAGCGGGATCGTCGAGAACGAGATCTGTCCCGTCCATGTCGCCATCGCAGACGGCCCCCTCTCCCCCGACCCTGACGAGGTCGCCGAGTGGGAATGGGTGGACCCGGCGGAGTTCGCCGACTCCGTCATCGGCGCCCCCTTCGCCTTCAGCCCCTGGCTCGTCGAGCAGCTCCCCCAGCTCCGCGACCTCGGGGTGGTGTGACCATGAGCGTGACCGTGACGCAGGCCGCGCCGCGAGAAGACATGAACACCCGTGTCGAATCGGTGCTGCGTCAGCGCTTCGACCTTCACTGCGAGAACGCCGAGGCGTACGGAAGCGAATTCGCGGCACTCTGGCGTGCGACAGCAGACCATGCCCTCGGCGGCAAGCTCGTGCGCCCCAGGCTGCTGCTCGACATCCACCGCGCACTGGTCCCGGATGCCGACGAGAGCGCGACCACGGCCGCCGTCGACATCGCTACGCACATCGAGCTGCTGCACTACGCCTTCCTGCTCCACGACGACGTCATCGACGGAGACCTCACCCGCCGCAAGCGACCGAACCTGATCGGACAGCTCGCGGCCGGCGCGCCGGGCACCTCCGAGGAGGGCTCGCTGCACTGGGCCAGATCCAGCGCGATCCTGATGGGCGACCTGATGCTCTCGGCAGCGATCATGGGCTTCGCCCGGGCAGAGGTCTCGGCGCCCGCGCGACGACGCCTGCTCGATCTTGTCGAGCAGACCATCCTCGAGACCGTCGCCGGCGAGCACACCGATGTCGCGCTGAGCCATGGGATCATCGCCTCGGACGTCGACACCGTTCTCACCATGAGCGTCTACAAGACGGCGACCTACTCGTTCTCCCTGCCGCTGCGAGCGGCGGCGCTCCTCGCCGAATCCTCGGCTTCTGCCGAAGCGACGCTGCAGTCCGTCGGCCGCCATCTGGGCCTCGCATACCAGCTGCAGGACGATCTGCTCTGCGTCTTCGGCGACCACCGCACGCACGGCAAGGACGCGTTCTCCGATCTGCGGGAGGGCAAGGAGACAGCTCTCATCGCCTTCGCCCGTTCGACGAGCACCTGGGAGCGCATCGCGCCCCGATTCGGTTCCGCAGACCTGAGTCTGCAGGACGCCACCGCGATGCGCGATCTGCTGCGCGAATGCGGAGCCGAGCGATTCGTCGTCGGGCTCATCGGCGATCAGCTCGACGCGGTCTACGCGCTGCTGTCCGAGGCGGAGCTCGCCGGCGAGATCAGCTCGGACGCCGCGCGGTCGATCCTGGTCTCCGCGTCCCGCCTCGAAGGACGCCAGGCATGAGCCCGACCCCTCACGACGCGTCGAGTGCGAGTCTGGGGCGATTCAACCGCGCCGCCGACACCGCATCCACCGAGGTCATCCGCACCTACTCGACGTCGTTCGGGCTCGCGACGCGACTGCTCGGCGAGAGACATCGCCAGCACGTGCGCAACATCTACGCCATGGTGCGCATCGCCGACGAGATCGTCGACGGGGTCGCCGCACAGGCAGGACTCGACGAGTCCGCCCAGACCGACGCTCTCGCATCCTATGTCGCCGAGACCCACCGGGCGATGAGCGTCGGATACAGCACGGACCTCGTGCTGCACGCCTTCGCGCGCACAGCGAGGGAGAGTGGGATCGGCGAGGATCTCACACAGCCCTTCTTCGACTCCATGGCCGCTGACATCGCGTCCGACACCGACTTCACCGCGTACGACGCGGCCGCGCATGAGCGCTATGTGTACGGCTCTGCCGAGGTGGTCGGACTGATGTGCCTTCGCGTGTTCCTGCGAGACGAGAGGCGCACGACCGTCGAGCTCGAGACCCTGACCCACGGAGCGCGACAGCTCGGCGCGGCGTTCCAGAACGTCAACTTCCTGCGGGACCTCGCAGACGACACCGAGCGCCTGCAGCGCGGGTATCTCGGCGACAGCGGCCGGCTCACGGACGCCGACCGCGACGACTGGGTTCGCACGATCACCGAGCAGCTCGACGACGCGGCGCGCTCGATCCCCCTGCTCCCCAAAGACTCGCGAGCGGCCGTGCGCAGCGCCCACGCACTGTTCGCCGCACTGACGAGACGCGTGGCGAAGACTCCGGCCTCGAGCCTCTACGAGCGTCGAGTGCGGGTCCCCGATCCGGTCAAGGCGCTGCTGGCCGCGCGATCGGTTCTCGTGACGGCGATGGAGCGGAACCGATGAGTCGGGTCGCGGTGATCGGCGCGGGCGTCGCCGGTCTTGCTGTCGCCGGATTGCTCGCCCGCGACGGTCACGATGTGACCGTCTACGAGAAGAACAGTCGGGTCGGCGGTCGCGCGGGAACGATCGAGCGCGACGGCTTCCGGTTCGACTCCGGGCCGTCGTGGTACCTCATGCCCGAGGTGTTCGATCACTTCTTCGAGATGATGGGCACCTCGACGCAGGATCAGCTCGACCTGACGCTGCTCGATCCCGGATACCGGGTCTTCCAGGCGCCGGAATCCGACGGGCGCCCGTCGCCCTCCGTCACGGTGCCCACCGGGCGCGCAGCCGTGTCCCGTCTGTTCGAGTCTCGCGAGCCCGGCTCGGCGCAGGCGCTCGACGCGTACCTCGACTCGGCGCACGACGCACGCGTCATGGCCGAACGCTACTTCCTCTACAACCCGTTCACGCGGTTGCGCACGCTGATGACGCCGGAGGTGCTGCGAGCCCTGCCTCGTCTCTTCACGCTGCTGGGCACACGCCTGCAGTCGTTCGCCGCTCGACGCTTCCGAGATCCGGTGATCCGTCAGCTGCTCGGATACCCCGCGGTGTTCCTCGGCACGGACCCCCGCACCGCGCCGGCGATGTACCACCTCATGAGCGCTCTCGATCTCGACGAGGGCGTCAGCTACCCGCAGGGCGGGTTCTGGCGGGTCGTGGAGCGCATCGCGGAGCTGGCCGAGAAGGCGGGCGCCAGGATCGTGCTGGATGCCGACGTCACGGCGATCAGCACCGGCATGCAGTCAGGTACACCGACCGTGACGGGTGTCGAGTGGCGCGACTCCGACGGAGTCGCGCACGCGGCAGACGCTGACATCGTCGTCTCCGGCGCCGATCTGCACCACACCGAGACGGCACTGCTCCCGCCGCACCTTCGCACGTACCCCGATTCGTGGTGGCAGCGGCGGACGAGCGGACCGGGGGCCGTGCTGGTGATGCTCGGCGTTCGCGGTTCTCTGCCCGAGCTGCCGCACCACTCGCTGTTCTTCACCGAAGACTGGGATGCCAACTTCGACGCCATCTTCGGCGACGCGCCCGAGATCCCCTCCCCTGCCTCGACCTATGTCTGCCGGCCGAGCGCCACCGACAGCAGCGTCGCACCCGAAGGGCACGAGAATCTCTTCGTCCTCGTGCCGATCCCGGCCGACACGGCCTTGGGAGCGGGCGGCTCCGACGGCGGCGGATCAGCCGCGATCGAGCAGGCGGCGGATGCGGCGATCGACCAGATCGCGAGCTGGGCCGGAATCGACGACCTGCGCGAGCGCATCGTGGTGCGTGAGACGAAGGGTCCCGCGGACTTCCTCACGGACTACAACTCATGGCGTGGCGGGATGCTGGGGCCTGCGCACATCCTCTCCCAGAGCGCGATGTTCCGGGCTCAGAACGAGTCGCGTCAGGTGTCCGGCCTCTACTATGCGGGTGCCACGACCGCTCCGGGAGTCGGTGTGCCGATGTGCCTGATCAGTGCCGAGATCGTCCTCAAGCGGATCCGCGGCGACCACTCCAGCGGACCCCTCGATGTCTCAGCCACCGCTGCGTCCCCGAGCGGAACAGAGTGATGGGCTTCGTGTATCCGGCAGTCCTGGTCGTCACACTCGGATGCATGCTGCTGCTCGACTGGCGATTCCGGCTGTTCTTCTGGCGCGACGCCGTGACCGCGGCCGTCGTCACGGCCGTCGGGCTCGCATTCTTCCTCGTCTGGGACGTCGCGGGTATCGCCGGAGGGATCTTCTTCCGCGGCGACTCGGCCATCGCGACAGGGATCGTCCTCGCACCCGAGCTGCCGATCGAGGAGCCCGTCTTCCTCGTCTTCCTCGTCGTGTGCACGATGGTCGTCTACACCGGTGCCGTGCGGATCCTGACGGGACTGAGCCGGCGCCCGAGCGAGGTCGAGCAGTGACCTACATCGAACTCTCCGCGTGGTTCGTCGGCGCCGCGGTGGTGGCGGCCGTCGTCCTGTCCGTCGTCTCGGGTCGGTATCGCGCCCACCTCGGCGCGATGGCCGCGACGATCGCGGTGCTCTTCATCCTCACCGCCGTGTTCGACACGGTGATGATCGCGACGGGTCTGTTCCACTACTCCGCCGATCATCTGCTCGGCGTGCACATCGGCCTCGCGCCTCTCGAGGACTTCGCCTATCCGCTCGCCGGGGCGGTGCTGCTGCCGACCCTGTGGGCGGCGCTGCGCGCCCGTCGACGCGCCCGTGTCGGCATCCGTGCCACCGATGAGGAGCCCTCATGACCTCATCGACCCGCGGCTCCGTCGGTCGCGACATCGCTCAGATCGTTCTGTCATCCCGTCCGATCAGCTGGATCAACACCGCCTTCCCCTTCGCAGCCGCGTACCTTCTGAGCACGCGCGAGATCGACCTCACGCTGATCATCGGCACCCTGTACTTCCTGGTGCCCTACAACCTGGCGATGTACGGCATCAATGACGTGTTCGACTACGCGTCCGACCTCGCCAATCCGCGCAAGGGCGGGATCGAGGGGGCGCTGCTCTCTCCCCGCATCCACCGGGTCACCCTGTGGGCGGCGGTCGTGACGAACGTGCCGTTCCTCGTCTACCTCGTCGCGGTCGGAAACCCCGCGTCCTGGTTCTGGCTGGCGCTCAGCGTATTCGCCGTGATCGCCTACTCCGCGCCGAAGCTCCGCTTCAAGGAGCGGCCGTTCGTCGATTCGACGACGTCGAGCCTGCACTTCGTGACCCCAGCGATCGTGGGTCTCGCCCTGGCCGAAGCGTCCGTCACGCCCACGGCGGTCATCGTGCTCGTCGCCTTCTTCCTGTGGGGCATGGCCGCCCACGCCTTCGGAGCGGTGCAGGACATCGCACCCGACCGCGAAGGGGGCATCGGCTCGATCGCGACCGTGATCGGAGCCCGTGCGACCGTGCGGCTGTCGATCGCGCTCTGGGCAATGGCCGGGGTCGCGATGCTGTTCACCTCGTGGCCAGGCCCCTTGGGTGCCGCGCTCGCGCTTCCCTACATCGTGAACGCGGCGCCCTGGTGGAACGTCACCGACGAGACCTCCGCGGGCACCAACCGCGCCTGGCGTCGATTCATCTTCCTCAACTACTTCGCCGGGTTCCTCGCGACGATGATCCTCATCCTCGCCTGGGTCTCCTGACGCCCACCACCGCTGATCCCCGCCCTGCACGTCCCGAGAGGAACCCGATGTCCCGCCCTGAGCACGCCCCCGCCCCGCCGATCAGAGAGCGCACGCGGCGCCATTCCTGGGCGCGCGTCCTCATCCCCGTCGCCCTGATCCTGGTGTGGCTGGTCGGGGCAGGGCTCGGTGGCCCGCTGTTCGGCAAGGTCGACGAGGTCTCGTCGAACGATCAGACGAGCTATCTGCCCGAGTCGGCTGATGCGACTCAGGTGCAGAAGCTCCTCGGCGAGTTCAACGACAGCGACGCCATCCCGGCGATCGCCGTCTTCGTCTCCGATGGCGAACTCTCGGAGTCGGATGTCCAGACCATCTCGGATGCCGTGGCCGACGCGCCGTCCGTCGAGGGTGTGAGCGAGGATGTCTCCCCCGCTCTGACCTCGGAAGACGGCAAGGCCGTGCAGGCGTTCATCCCCATCGAGGGCGACGCGGAGCTCGCCGATGCGATCGACGCGCTCGGCGCTCAGTTGCGCGAAGCCGCTCCGGACGGCGTCACGGTCTACATCACGGGTCCTGCGGGGTTCAGCGCTGACCTCGTCGCCGGGTTCGCCGGCATCGACGGACTGCTGCTGGGCGTCGCCCTGCTCGCGGTGCTCGTCATCCTGGTGCTGGTCTACCGCTCGTTCCTGCTGCCCATCGTCGTGCTCTCGACGAGCCTGTTCGCGCTCTGCGTGGCGCTGCTGGTCGTGTGGTGGCTCGCGAAGTTCGAGGTGCTGCTGCTCAGCGGCCAGACCCAGGGCATCCTGTTCATCCTGGTCATCGGAGCCGCCACCGACTACGCCCTGCTCCTGGTGGCGCGGTTCCGCGAAGAACTCCGAGTCTCCCAGGACAAGGGAACGGCCGTGCTCGCGGCGTGGAAGGGCTCGTTCGAGCCGATCGTCGCCTCCGGCGGCACGGTGATCGCCGGTCTTCTGTGCCTGCTGCTCAGCGACCTCAAGTCCAACAGCACTCTCGGTCCCGTGGCCGCGATCGGCATCGTGTTCGCGATGCTCGCAGCGCTCACGCTGCTTCCTGCGCTGCTGCTGCTGTTCGGCCGTGCAGTCTTCTGGCCCCGGCGTCCGAAATTCGAGCCCGAGGTCGTCGCCGAGGAGCACGGCATGCGCAAGACGGGGCTGTGGGCGCGACTCGCGCACCTGATCACCAAGCGTCCGCGCGTCATCTGGATCGTTACGACCCTGGTGCTGCTCGCCGGCGCCTCCGGCGTGCTGCAGCTCAACGCCGTCGGCGTGCCGCAGTCCGACCTCGTACTCGGCGCCTCTGAAGCCCGCGACGGACAGGTGGCCCTCGGCGAGCACTTCCCCGGCGGTTCGGGCAGCCCCGTCTACGTGGTCGTCGCGGAGGAGCGGCTGCAGGATGCTGCCGACGTGCTTCTCGCCGACGACGGCGTCGACGGAGTCTCGGTGACGGCTGCCGATTCACCGAGCGGTGCGGCGACGGTCACCGAAGACGGACTGGCCGCGGTCGGCCCTCCGGGGACCCCTGTTCCCGAGCCCACCGTCGTCGACGGCGAGGTCCTGCTGCAGGGCACCTTGACCGACGCGGCCGACTCGGATGCGGCTGCCGCCACCGTGCGCGATCTGCGCGCAGAGTTGAACGAGATCGATGCGCTGGTGGGAGGAGTCACCGCGACGGCCATCGACACCAACGATGCCTCGATCCACGACCGCAACCTGATCATCCCCGTGGTCCTCGTGGTGATCATGCTTATCCTCATGCTGCTGCTGCGTTCGATCCTCGCCCCGGTGCTGCTGATCATCACCACCGTGCTGTCGTTCGGCACGGCCATGGGCGTCTCGGCGCTGGTGTTCAACGGCGTGTTCGACTTCCCCGGCGCCGACCCTGCCGTGCCGCTGTACGGGTTCGTGTTCCTGGTCGCGCTCGGCATCGACTACAACATCTTCCTGATGACCAGAGTGCGCGAGGAATCTCTCGAGCACGGCACCCGCGAGGGCGTTCTCCGCGGGCTCTCGATCACGGGAGGCGTCATCACCTCCGCCGGCCTCGTGCTCGCTGCGACCTTCGCCGCACTGGGTGTGATCCCGATCCTGTTCCTGGCGCAGCTCGCGTTCATCGTCGCGTTCGGCGTGCTGCTCGACACGTTCGTGGTGCGCTCGCTGCTCGTGCCGGCGCTCGCCTACGACCTGGGCCGAGTGATCTGGTGGCCGTCGAAGCTGTGGCGCAGCGGTCGCGACTGAGAGGTGCCCTCGACTGGATTCGAACCAGCGACCTGCCCTTTAGGAGAGGGCTGCTCTATCCTGCTGAGCTACGGGGGCGAGGATTCCATTCTAGAGGAAGCCTCGCCCCCGCCTTCCGCTCACGCCGCGAGGGCGAGGTACGGCTCCCACCTCGGATCGCTCCGCTCGGTGCCACGCACCGTCCACGCCGTGCCGTGAGGAGGACGCGGCGCGAACCGCAGCTCCCAGCGCATCTCCTGCGGAGTGCGGTCGCTCTTGGTGTTGTTGCAGCGCAGGCAGCAGGCGACGAGGTTCTCCCACGAATCGGCTCCGCCCCGCGAGCGCGGCATCACGTGGTCGATGGTCGACGCCGCCTTGCCGCAGTAGCCGCAGCGGTGATTGTCGCGGCGCAGGACTCCCCGCCGGGTCACCGGCACCCGTCTGCTTGCGGGAATGCGCACGTAACGCGAGAGGACGATGACGGCGGGGCGGTCGTAGACGCCGTGGCTGCCCCAGACGGGGTCGTCTTCCACGCGTTCGATCACGGTGGCCTTGTCATTCATGACCAGGACCAGGGCTCTCTTGAACGACACGATCGCGAGCGGTTCGTATCCTGCGTTCAGTACAAGTGTGCGCATCGTCATCCTCTCGATCCGCCGGGACGGCTTCCCGGCACTCTCGACTCACACGAAGCCGCACGGAGTGGAAGCGTTCGCAGGGACGAAAAAAGGCGCTGTCTACAGACAGCGCCTCATACGCACGGCAACGCCGTGGTGTCCCTGCGGACGATGCAGAAGGACGTGACGACCGAGGGCATCCATGGTTCGGATGCTCGGTATTCGCTCCATCAGCTTCTCCCGCCTGTGCGACAACGGGTTCAGGCTAACCCATCAGGAGTGCCCGAGGGCGAAACTGCGGGTGAACTCCCGGAGGCGTGTCCGGGAGGAAGTGAGGTGGGTAGGGCGATCAGCCCGCGTTGGCTCCGAGCCAGGCGATCGGCTCCATGAGCCCGCCGTTGACCCAGACCTCGAAGTGCAGATGGTTGGCGGTCGAACGCCCGGTGCTGCCGACGAAGCCGATCAGCTGGCCAGCGGCCACCGTCTGGCCGGCCTGGACCTGGCGCGAGCCGTAGATCATGTGGCCGTACGTGGTCTGCACGCGCTGGCCACCCACGACGCTGTCGAGCATGACTGCGACGCCGTACCCGCCGATGCTCTCTGCCGAGGCGCGCACGACACCGGCAGCGGCGGCATAGATCGGGGTTCCGGCGGGAGCAAGCATGTCAGCACCCTGGTGGGCGCCGCCGACCGTGCGGCTGACGTTGTACGAACCCTGGGGAAGCGGATACCGGACCTCGCCGGAGCCGGGCGACACCAGCGCGTAGCGACCCGTGTCGATCTTGGTCCCCGACGTCGACGCGACGGAGGCGGCAGCAGCGGCCGCACGGGCTGCGGCAGCTTCTTCCGCCTTCTTCTTCTCGATCTCGCCCGGGGTCGTGGCGGTGAACGTGCCGCGGCTGAGCGGGGCGGACGTGGCATCCGAGGCGACGACCAGCGACTGGGCGTCGACAGCAGCCATCTGCTGCAATGTCGTCGCCGTCTCGGCCGGCTTCGTCGCGGCGTAGGCGGGAAGAGCGACAGCGGCGACGAGAGCACCGACGGCCCCGAAGATGGCGATCGAACGCAAGGGCTTCACGACCTTGCGAGCGTCGACGCGGCTGCGAGAGCTGCGTGCGACTGCTCGATCTTCAGTTGTCTTCATGGGCGATTCGATGTCTTTGGCCAAAACTTGATCCTCCAGCGCCTGCGCGCTCGGGTAGCGCTGGCTCGTCGGCACTCTGCTCTCGTGGCACGAATGTAGCTCGGGTACGTTGTGCGGTCTGACCGAGAGGTCGACGAGCCTGGAAGGCGAGTCCTCTCGGGTGTCGTCAGTGGGCTTCTTCGACGACTTGTCCGAGGTTACCGGAAGATAACGATCCTGTCACCCCACGAACCTGGCAATCCTCGGAGAGGCGGAATCACGCGGATTTCGGGCCGATCGGATCGGTCTGTCAGGCGGGTTCGCCGACCAGGAAGATGTGCGAGGCGAGCTCGACGGGGAGTTCCAGTCCGTCTGCCTTGCCCTCCATCTGGATGAGGACGTACCCCTCGTTGAAGCGGTAGTCGCCCTTCGCGCCGGGAACGACTCCCGCATCGCGGAGCTGCTCGAGCAGCTCGGGATCGACCTGAGCGGGCTCGGCGAGACGACGTACGGTTCCGTCGATCGGAGCGCCTGCGGCGTTCAGCTTCTGCACCAGCCCGATGACGCCCTCGTCGAAGGTGCGCGCCGGGGTGTCTCCCAGCTGGTCGAGTCCGGGGATCGGGTTGCCGTACGGAGATTCGGTCGGGTGGCCCAGCAGTTCGACCAGCCGACGCTCGACCTGCTCGCTCATGACGTGCTCCCAGCGGCAGGCTTCTTCATGCACGTACGCCCAGTCGAGACCGATGACATCGGAGAGCAGACGCTCGGCAAGACGGTGCTTGCGCATGACGTTGACGGCCTTGCGGCGGCCCGCGTCGGTCAGCTCGAGGGTGCGGTCTTCGGAGACGACGACGAGACCGTCGCGCTCCATGCGCCCGACCGTCTGCGAGACCGTCGGACCCGAGTGGCCGAGACGCTCGGAGATTCGGGCACGCAGCGGCACGATGTTCTCCTCCTCGAGTTCGAGGATGGTGCGGAGGTACATCTCCGTGGTGTCGATCAAGTCCGTCATGTGGCCCTCCGGGTCTTCTTAGGCAAGCCTACATTCCCGCGCGGACATCAGGGCGTCATGAGGTCGGGGCGCTCGGGGTTCACGCCGTAGGATCGACGCATGGCGATCGAGATTCCCCGTGACCTCCTGCCCGCTGACGGCCGCTTCGGCTGCGGTCCTTCGAAGGTGCGCACCGCGCAGCTCGAGGCGCTGCTCGCCGCGGCTCCGACACTGCTCGGCACCTCGCACCGCCAGGCGCCGGTCAAGAACCTGGTCGGCAGCGTCCGGGAGCAGCTGGCGGCGCTCTTCCGTCTTCCCGAGGGCTACGAGATCATCGTCGGCAACGGCGGTTCGACGGCGTTCTGGGATGCTGCGGCCTTCGGCCTGATCGAGCGCCGCAGTCAGAACCTCGTGTTCGGCGAGTTCGGCGGCAAGTTCGCCGCCGCGGCCGCAGCCCCGTGGCTCGAAGCCCCCGACGTCCGCAAGTCCGAGCCGGGTTCACGCACGGCCGCAGAGGTGGTCGAGGGCGTCGACGTCTACGCCTGGCCGCACAATGAGACGTCGACCGGCGTCGCGGCGCCCGTCGAGCGCGTGGCCGCAGACGGCGCTCTGACCGTCATCGACGCGACCAGCGCTGCCGGTGGCATCGACTTCGACGCCGCGCAGGCGGACGTCTACTACTTCGCGCCTCAGAAGAACCTCGGCTCCGACGGCGGCCTGTGGTTCGCCGCGGTGTCCCCTGCCGCGGTCGACCGCATCGAGCGCATCGCCGCCTCCGACCGGTACATACCGGAGTTCCTCAGCCTGAAGAACGCCGTCGACAATTCGAGGCTCAACCAGACGCTGAACACGCCGGCACTGACGACCCTGCACCTGCTCGACAGCCAGCTCAGCTGGATCCTGTCGAACGGTGGCCTGTCGTGGGCCGGAGGCCGCACTGCGGAGTCCTCGGGGGTCCTGTACGACTGGGCTTCGGCATCCGCCGTGGCGACCCCGTTCGTCACGGATGCCGCCCACCGCTCGCCCGTCGTCGCGACCATCGACTTCGACGACAGCGTCGACGCAGCGGCCGTGGCCAAGACCCTGCGGGCCAACGGCATCGTCGACACCGAGCCCTACCGCAAGCTCGGCCGCAACCAGCTGCGGGTCGCGACCTTCGTGTCGATCGAACCGGACGACATCCGACAGCTCACTCGCTCTCTCGACTACGTGCTCGAGCAGCAGGGCGCCTGACGCCGGCAGTCAACGAGAGAAGGGGCCGCGTTCGCACGCGGCCCCTTCTCTGATTCGTCTCAACGGAGGGTCATTCCTCGTCGTCGGAGTCCTCGTCATCCGAGTCCTCGTCGTCCGAGTCCTCGTCGTCCGCGTCCGAGTCCTCGTCGTCCTCGTCGTCCTCGTCGGATTCATCGTCCTCGTCGGATTCATCGTCGTCCGCAGCGGCCGAGTCATCGAGTTCGTCGATGTCGACTCCGTCGAGGTCGCCCGCATGCAGCACGCGCGGCTCGGTGGCGAGCTCGTCCTCGTCGATGTCGTCGTCGTCGTCGAGGTCGTCGTCATCGAGATCATCGTCGTCGTCGGATTCGTCGTCGACCGATGTCGCGTCCGCACCGTCCGCAGCGGACGCGGCCGCCTGCGCCGCGAGCTCCACCTGGTGGGCGCGGTACTCGGCGAGGCGCTCGGCCCACGGCACCCATTCGGGCGCGAGCAGCGCTCCGTCGCCCGGCAGCAGCTCGAGCTCGAGCACCGTCGGCTCCTCGTCGTCGACGCGCGCGACCGTGACCGTCCAGTACCAGCCCGGGTAGCCGGGAAGTCGATTCTCGAAGCGCAGCGACACAGAGCCGCCCTCTTCGGGGATGTAGTCGGCTGCGGGTCCGACGGTCGACGGCGGAGTGATCTCGTGCAGCGCGGCGAGCGCGAGATCGTGAGCGTCGATCAGACGCTGGTCCACCTCAGGCTTCGAGGTCATCGGCTACCTTGCGCAGAACTGCCGCGATCTTGCGGCCGTGGGCAGACGAGGGGTACCGGCCGCGTCGCAGATCGCCGCCCATCCCGTCGAGGAGCTTCACGAGGTCCTCGACGATGATCGCCATGTCGTCCGCCGGCTTGCGCTTCGCCTTCGAGAGGCTCGGCGGGGCTTCGAGCACCCGCACGGACAGCGCCTGGAGGCCGCGCTTGCCGTCGGCGACACCGAACTCCACGCGTGAACCCGCCTTGACTGCCGCGCCGGTGGGCATGGCGGAAGCGTGCAGGAAGACGTCTTGGCCGTCATCGCTGGCGATGAAGCCGAAACCCTTGTCTTCGTCGTAGAACCTGACCTTGCCGGTGGGCATGGGAGAAACCTCGCTGAGTCGGTGTGGAGCTGGATCGGACGCACGTGTGCGACCACCTCCAGCCTACCGGTCGCCGGGCAGGGAATCCGTAGGTCACGATGCGGAACCGTCAGACCCCGCAGCGACTAGGCTGAGACGGATGAGCACCAAGAGTCCCGAACCTGAGGTTCCCGTTCGCCGCATCGATCGCATCCTGGCGTTCACGGCACTCGGACTCGCCGCGGCGTCCATCATCTGCTTCTTCGCGATCATCATCGGCACCGCCGTCGGCATGCAGCAGGAGGACTTCGGCACCGGCGCCTGGCCGTTCATCGCCGCGATCCCCTACTGGGGGCTTCCCGCCGCATTCGTCATGATCATCGTGCTCCTCGCCATGAGCTTCATCCGCAAGGGGCGCGCGGCATCGCGGCCCTGAGGTATCCGTCATGAGCACGCACGCCCGACCGCTGGCCGAATGGCTCTCCGCCGCGAGCGACGAGCAGCTCACCACTCTGTTCTCAGCGCGGCGTGTGCGTGCGGACGTCGGCTGGCAGGACTTCTTCGACGCCGCCGAGGCGCTCCTCGACCCGGCGTCGATCGCGCGAGTCCTGCCCCTGCTCACGCACGGCGAGGCAGCGATGCTCCTCGCAGCTGCGAGCACCCCTGCCGCAGAGCAGTCCGCTCACCGGGCGACGCTCGAGAACCTCGCACTGCTGCGCCCCGACGGAGCGCCCTTTCCTCCGGTCGTCGCCGCCGTCGAGGACCGCCCCGAGCCGACTCCGCTCAGCCTTTCGGCACCGACGCCGGCGACCGACGCCGAGACCGCCCACGCGGCCGAGCGGGCCTTCACGACCGTCTCCGCCCTCGCCGATCTTCTGCTGCTGGCGCGGGAGAAGCCCTTCGCCCTCCTCACCGGCGGCAACGTCAGCGCGGGAGAGAAGCGGCAGCTCAGCGAATCGGGCGTCACCGCCGAGTCGATCGACGCACTGATCGCGATCGCGATCGACTCGGGTCTCGTCGCGCCCGATGCTCGCAGGCTGCGCACCACGCCGCGCACCGAGGAGTGGCTGCGATCGCCGGTGGCGGACCGGTGGAGCGCGCTCGTCGAGGGCTTCCGTGACGCTCTCCCTCGCGGGGTGCGCACGTCAGACAGCGGATGGTTGCCCACGATGACCTGGGCACAGGCGCACCCGTGGGACCCCGCCTGGGCCGATCGCACCGCCGCGCTGCTCGAGCGCGCTCGTCTGCTCGGACTCATCGTCGATGGCGACAGCGAACCCGCATGGGCGGCATCGATCCGCCGAGGCGCGAGCGTCGACGCCGCTGCGCTCGTCGCACTCCTCCCGAACGAGGTCGATCGCATCTTCCTCCAGAACGACCTGAGCGCGATCTCGCCGGGCCCTCTCGCCCCCGGGCTCGACGTGCGGCTGCGCACGATCGCCGCGAGAGAGTCCGCAGCACAGGCCTCCACCTATCGCTTCACCCCGGAATCGATCGCCCACGCGCTCGTCGCCGGCGAGACCGAGCAGTCGATCCTCGAGTTCCTCGAATCGCTCTCACTCACCGGCATCCCGCAGCCGCTCCGCTACCTCGTCACCCAGACCGCGCAGCGTCACGGCCTGGTTCGCGTGTCGATCGACCCCGAGACCGGTCGAACGCGCATCGAGAGCAGCGACCAGCATCTGATCGAGGCGATGGCCGTCGACCAGGGACTGCGGCCGCTGGCCCTCACGAAACACGTCGCCTCTCTGACCACGCGCGTGGGGCGCGACACCGTCTACTGGGCGCTGACGGACGCACGGTACCCCGCGACGCTCGTCGACGACGAGGGACACCCGATCGCCCGGGAACGGAATCCGATCTCCGAGGCGACGCCCGACCCCGCTCCGGACTACTCCTCGCTCATCGCCGCCATGCGCTCGCATCAGGGGCCGGACGCGGATGCCGCCTGGCTCGACCGCGAGCTCGACGCCGCGGTCCGGGCGAAGGCGGTGCTCCGCGTCAGCGTCGGCATGCCGGACGGGTCGACGAGAGAGCTGATCCTCGAAGCCACCGGGCTCGGTGGAGGACGCCTCCGCGGCCGAGATCGCGCGGCGGATGTCGAACGCACGCTTCCGGTGTCGAGCATCCGCGCCGCCGTCGTGATACCCCAGTAAACTGGACAGCTATGTCTGATGGACCCCTGATCGTCCAGAGCGATCGCACAGTGCTGCTCGAAGTCGCCCATTCCGACGCTGAGAGCGCCCGCCACGAGCTGGCGATCTTCGCCGAGCTCGAACGCGCGCCCGAGCACATCCACACCTACCGCATCACGCGGCTCGGACTGTGGAACGCGCGCGCAGCAGGGCACACCGCCGAAGACATGCTCGAGACGCTCGACCGCTGGTCGCGCTTCCCCGTGCCCCCGTCGGTCGCCGTCGACCTCCGCGAGACCGTGAAAAGGTATGGACGCCTCGTGATCGAGCGTGACGACGAGGGAACCCTGATCCTGCGGTCGACCGACCCCGCAGTGCTCGCCCAGGTCGCGAACAACAAGCGCATCCAGCCGCTGCTGATCGGCCACCCGGCCCCAGACACCTTCGTGGTCGACGCGTGGGCGCGCGGGCAGATCAAGCAGGAGCTGCTGAAGATCGGCTGGCCGGCCGAGGACCTCGCCGGATACACGCCCGGAACCCCTCACGAGATCGAGCTCGCCGAGGACGGCTGGCAGATCCGCCCCTACCAGCAGGATGCCGTCGACGCCTTCTCGAAGGACGGCTCGGGCGTCGTGGTGCTGCCGTGCGGCGCGGGCAAGACGATCGTCGGCGCCGCAGCCATGGCCGCCACCAAGACCACGACCCTGATCCTCGTGACCAACACCGTCTCAGCACGACAGTGGCGCGACGAGCTGCTCAAGCGCACGAGCCTCACGCCCGAGGAGATCGGCGAGTACTCCGGCCAGGCCAAAGAGGTCAAGCCGGTCACCATTGCGACCTACCAGATCCTCACGGCGAAGCGGAAGGGCGAGTACGCCCACCTCGCGCTGCTGGACGCACTCGACTGGGGCCTCATCGTCTACGACGAGGTGCACCTGCTGCCCGCGCCCGTGTTCAAGCTGACCGCCGATCTCCAGGCTCGGCGCCGGATCGGCCTCACCGCCACGCTCGTCCGCGAGGACGGCCGCGAGGGCGATGTGTTCAGCCTGATCGGCCCCAAGCGCTTCGACGCTCCGTGGAAGCAGATCGAGGCGCAGGGGTTCATCTCCCCCGCCGTCTGCTACGAGGTGCGGGTCGACCTGCCGCCGGACGACCGGCTCGAATACGCCGCCGCGACAGACGATGAGCGCTATCGTCTCGCGGCCTCCGCACCCGCGAAGATCTCGGCTGTGCGTGAGCTCATCGCCAAGCACGAGGGCGAGCGGATCCTGGTGATCGGTCAGTACCTCGACCAGCTCGACACGCTGTCGCAGTCGCTGAACGCCCCGCAGATCACGGGCGCCACGCCCATCGACGAGCGCGAGGAGCTCTACCGCGCCTTCCGCGAGGGAGAGATCTCGCTGCTCGTGGTGTCGAAGGTCGCGAACTTCTCGATCGACCTCCCCGAGGCGTCCGTCGCCATCCAGGTCTCCGGTTCGTTCGGCTCGCGGCAGGAAGAGGCTCAGCGCCTCGGTCGGCTGCTGCGCCCCAAGCAGTCCGGGCACACGGCGAGCTTCTACACGCTGGTCGCCCGCGACACGATCGACCAGGACTACGCCCAGAATCGCCAGCGGTTCCTCGCCGAACAGGGGTACAGCTACACGATCATGGACGCTGACGCGATCGCGGCCTGACCGCCTCGATGCCCTCCGCACGGCACCGCTACGCGGAGGGCGAAAGCGCCGCTCCGACGGATAGTCAGCATCCGCATGGCCGAAGTCACCATAATGGGGACATGACTGATGCGCGCATCCTGGTCGTCGACGACGAACCCAACATCCGCGACCTGCTCTCGACAGGTCTCAGCTTCGCCGGGTTCCAGGTGAAGACGGTGGCCAATGGCGCCGCCACCATCTCGGCGGTGCTCGAGGAAGAGCCGGACCTCATCATCCTCGACGTCATGCTTCCGGACATGAACGGCTTCAGCGTGACCAAGCGTCTTCGCGGCGCGGGTTTCACCGCGCCGATCCTGTTCCTCACCGCGAAGGACGGCACCGACGACAAGATCGAGGGGCTCAACGCCGGCGGCGACGACTATGTCACCAAGCCGTTCAGCCTCGACGAGATCGTCGCCCGCGCCCAGGCGATCCTGCGCCGCACCATGCAGGCCGACGAGGAGTCGATCATCCGCGCAGGCGAGCTGTCGATGGACCAGGACACCCACGACGTGCACGTGGGCAAGGAGTCGATCGAGCTCAGCCCGACCGAGTTCAAGCTGCTGCGCTATCTGATGCTCAACCCCAACCGCGTGCTGTCGAAGGCTCAGATCCTCGATCACGTCTGGGAGTACGACTTCAACGGGGATGCCGGCATCGTCGAGAGCTACATCTCGTACCTTCGTCGCAAGATCGACCCGCACACCGAGGAGTCGGTGATCCAGACGAAGCGCGGCTTCGGATACATGCTCAAGGTCGGCAAGTAGTCCGGCTCACCGCCGCACGCTGACGCCGCACAGCATCCGTCTCCAGGGAGGTCCGCATGGCGCACAAGCCTGACGCGATCACCAAGTGGTGGCGGTCGATCAGCCTGCGCGCCAAGGTGACGGGCGTCACGGTCGCCGTGCTCGCCCTGGGGCTGCTCGCGGCAGGCATCGGCACCGCGCCGATCCTGCGCAACTCGCTGGTCGACAACATCGATGCGCAGCTGCCGGCCCTGGTCTCCGCCGATCTCGCGAATCGGTACTTCGAGGTGACGGTCGAAGACGGCAGGACCGTCTACACCCCCACCGACTCACCCCGTGACTTCTTCGTCGCGATCTACGATGCCGAGGGCGTGCTGCAGACGACCACAGGCAACTCGGCCAACGGAGCCCCGCTCTTCCCATCGTCGTACTCCCCCCTCGATGTGCAGGCCAACGAGGACACCCGGTTCACGATCGAGGGCACCAAGGGCTCGAGCTTCCGCGCGGCCGTCGCGCGAGTGCCGGGAGAGGGTGACGGGTCGCTGCGGATCCAGATCGTCGCGATGCCGCTCGAGTACGCGGATCGCATCATCAGTCAGTACTTCGGCATCTACATCACGGTCGCCTTCGTCACCATCTTCCTGGCCGCGCTGCTCACCCGCGGGCTCGTGACTCTGACGTTCAGAAGGCTCGGACAGGTCGAGTCCACCGCCATGTCGATCGCCGCGGGCGACTTCACGCAGCGTCTCACCGATCTCGAGCCGACGACCGAGGTCGGCCGCCTCAACAGCGCGATCAACACGATGCTCGATCGCGTCGACGGATCGCTCGCGCAGAGGGACCGCACCGTGCAGCACATGCGGCGCTTCATCGGCGATGCCAGCCACGAGCTGCGCACGCCCCTGGTGAGCGTGCGCGGGTACGCCGAGCTCTACCGGATGGGCGCGATCAAGGGCGAGGAAGACACCGCACGTGCCATGGAGCGTATCGAGAAGGAGGCGATCCGCATGGGTGTTCTCGTCGAGGATCTCCTTGCGCTCGCGCGCCTCGACGAAGAGCGCGAACCAGAGATCGCGGCACTCGATCTGCGCCCCATCGCCCGCGACGCCGCCCTCGATCTGCGCGCCGCTGCTCCGGCGCGCACCGTGACCGTCATCGATCGCACGGTCGACGCTCCGCTCATCGATGTCACCACTCGGTCGACGCCTGTCGTCCCCGCCGCACCCGAGGTGCCGGCGCCGCGTGGGCTCTCGCGCGGGACGCTCGCCCGCCTGCGCCGTCGCTCGCGAAGCTCCGCGGCGGACGTGCCCGCGATCGACTTCACCGAAGCGGCAGACATCCCTGTGCGCACCCCGCCGATCGTGCTCGGCGAGGAGAACAAGGTGCGTCAGGTGGTGACGAACCTGCTCGGCAACGCGCGTCGCTTCTCACCCGAGGAGAGTCCGATCGAGATCGTCGTCGATGCGGATCGCGTGCGAGGCACGGCGAGCATCGCGATCGTCGACCACGGCGAGGGGATCCCACCCCAGATCCGCGAGCAGATCTTCGAGCGCTTCTGGCGCGCCGACACCTCGCGAGCGCGCGAGACCGGCGGTTCCGGACTCGGCCTCGCGATCGTGTCATCCATCGTCAAAGCGCTGCACGGAAGCGTCGCGGTGTCGGAGACGCCCGGTGGCGGAGCGACCTTCACCGTCACCCTGCCCCTCGCCCCCTCACGCGCGACGCCCGCCCACCTTCTGGAGGACACTCAGCCACTCGAGCGACTGGATCTCTGACCGCCACCCCTCGCAGTCCTGCACGGCGCTCCTGTACGGCTCTCCCGCACGGCGCTTCTGCACGTCGACGGGCATCCGCTGATTCTCCACAGCGGGCGTCGCGAGGTTCACTCGCCCCGCATTCGGGGATCTCCTCTCCCCTATCGTCAGAGCACCAATCGAGAGGAGTTCCCATGTCCGTCATCACCGTCGACACCGAAGCCGTAGGTGCCGCGCAAGGCGCGGCGCTGGCCACGATGGAGCGTCTGCAGACCGAGTCCGCGACGCTCATGTCACAGCTCACGCAGCTGCAGGCAACGTGGGTCGGCACGGCATCGGCCGCATTCCAGTCGTGTGCCGAGGAATGGCGAGGAGCGCAGCTGCACGTCGAGCAGGTGCTCGAATCGATCGGGCACTCGCTGGGCAGCGCAGCGACACAGTATGCAGACGCCGATCAGTACTCGGCGAGCCTGTTCCGCTGATCCACGGGTTCGATCACCCGCGAACGCAGAAACGCCCCGACCGAAGTCGGGGCGTTTCTGTCAGTGCTGATGGATCAGAAGTCCATGCCACCCGACGGGTCACCCATCGGAGCAGCAGCCTTCTCAGGCTTGTCAGCGACGACGACCTCGGTGGTGAGGAAGAGAGCCGCGATCGACGCTGCGTTCTGCAGAGCCGAGCGGGTCACCTTCGCCGGGTCGATGATGCCTGCGGCGAACATGTCGACGTACTCACCCGTTGCCGCGTTGAGGCCCTGGCCCGAGGGGAGCTCGGAGACCTTGTTCGCCACGACACCCGGCTCGAGACCGGCGTTCAGGGCGATCTGCTTCAGCGGAGCCTCGATCGCGACGCGAACGATGTTCGCACCGGTCGCCTCGTCGCCCGTGAGCGAGAGAGCGTCGAGAGCCTTGGTGCCCGACTGGATCAGCGCGACGCCACCACCGGGGACGATGCCCTCCTCGACGGCTGCCTTCGCGTTGCGAACGGCGTCCTCGATGCGGTGCTTGCGCTCCTTGAGCTCGACCTCGGTTGCCGCTCCCGCCTTGATGACGGCGACGCCACCTGCGAGCTTGGCGAGGCGCTCCTGCAGCTTCTCGCGGTCGTAGTCGCTGTCGGTGTTCTCGATCTCGCGACGGATCTGCGTGACGCGACCCTCGATCTGGTCTGCCTCACCGGCACCCTCGACGATCGTGGTCTCGTCCTTGGTGACGATGACCTTGCGAGCACGACCCAGCAGGTCGAGCGTGGCGTTCTCGAGCTTCAGGCCGACCTCTTCGGTGATGACCTGACCGCCGGTGAGGATCGCGATGTCCTGCAGCTGCGCCTTGCGACGGTCGCCGAAGCCGGGAGCCTTGACGGCGACCGACTTGAAGATGCCCTTGAGCTTGTTGAGCACGAGAGTCGCGAGAGCCTCGCCCTCGACGTCCTCGGCGATGATGACGAGCTCCTTGCCGTCCTGGATCACCTTGTCGACGATGGGCAGAAGGTCCTTGATGTTCGAGATCTTCTGGTTCGCGATGAGGATGTAGGCGTCTTCGAAGACAGCCTCCTGGCGCTCGGGGTCCGTCACGAAGTACGGGTTCAGGTAGCCCTTGTCGAAGCGCATGCCCTCGGTGAGCTCGAGCTCGGTGCCGAAGGTCTGCGACTCCTCGACGGTGACGACGCCCTCCTTGCCGACCTTGTCGATCGCCTCGGCGATGAGCTCGCCGATGGCGGGGTCAGCAGCGGAGATCGATGCGGTGGCGGCGATCTGCTCCTTGGAGTCGATCTCCTTCGCGCTGGCGAGGAGCTCCTCGGTGATGGCCGCGACGGCCTTCTCGATGCCCCGCTTGAGCGAGATCGGGTCAGCGCCGGCTGCGACGTTGCGCAGACCCTCGCGCACCAGAGCCTGAGCGAGCACCGTGGCGGTGGTGGTTCCGTCGCCGGCGACGTCGTCGGTCTTCTTGGCGACCTCCTTGACGAGCTCCGCGCCGATCTTCTCGTACGGGTCGTCGAGCTCGATCTCCTTGGCGATGGAGACACCGTCGTTCGTGATCGTGGGGGCGCCCCACTTCTTCTCCAGCACGACGTTGCGACCGCGCGGGCCGAGGGTCACCTTGACAGCGTCGGCGAGGATGTTGAGGCCGCGCTCGAGGCCGCGTCGGGCCTCCTCATCGAAAGCAATGATCTTTGCCATGAGTTTTTTCGTCCCTCCTGGACGTAGACGTTGGGTTTAGCACTCAGAGTGAGAGAGTGCTAACGCCATTCTGGCACTCGACCCCATCGAGTGCAAGCTGCGCGGACGGACCGCGCGGCGGTCTACGGGGCAGGAGTGTCTGCGGGCGTCTCCGGCGCGGTCGTCGCACGATCGAGTCCGATCACGACCGTCAGCTGCTTCGCGCCCGTGTCGTTCAGGTCGGAGTAGAAGTCGCTCTGTTCGACCTCGGCACCGCCGATCAGGTTCGCGAGACCGATCGCCGCGAGCTCGTCTTCCTCTGCGACGTAATAGACGGTGGTCGTCGAGAAGTCCTGGCTCGCGCTGTCGCTCGCGAACACGACATCGGCGGCCCAGCCGTTGTTGATCAGCACATCACGCATCTGCTCGTCGAGACCCTCGTCCGGTGACGCGTTGAGGATCATCACCGAGTACGTGACGTCGACGACACCGGTCTCGACCGGCGCGGGGCTCGACGTGGGCACAGCCTCTGGAAAGAGGCTGATGCGCCCCATCACCACGAGCGAGCCGAAGATGCCGCCGATGATGAGCACGAGAGCGGCCACGAACGACCACAGGAGGACCACCCAGCCGTTCATCCCGGGGGCTTCGGCGCGATGCGCTCCGACGCGTCCGGACGATCGGGGGACGTCGTCGAATCGATCTCGGCTGAGCTTTGACACTCCTCGATGCTAATGGCACCGACCCGTGTATCCGCATCGAGCGGCACCGACGCGTGGCGCGAGCCTCGTCAGCCCACGAAGCCCGGGGTGCGTGCGGCGCGCTGGAACGACCGGGCATCACGGATGCGACGCAGCCGTCGCACGAGCATCGGGTCGTACTCCAACGCCGCCTCCGACTCGATCAGGCGACCGAGGAGCTGGTAGTAACGGGCCGCGCTCATGCCCAGTTGAGTGCGGATGACCTCTTCCTTCGCACCACCGTGCCGCGGCCACGCGGTCTCGAGCGCGAGGATCGCGCGATCCCGCTCGCTCAGATCTCCCAGCATGTGACCAGATTAGGTCGCGGAAGCGTCGACTCCGGTGCGCCACTCCCACCATCTGCCGAGCGGATCGGCCGCCGCGCGCACTTCCCCGTCGAGCGCCACGACGAAGCCGGGCCACTCCTCGGCGAGCACGGGGGGCTGCCATACGTCCAGCAGCGCGGGAGGATCGATCGTCACCCAGCGGGCGTCGAGCACTCTGATGCGCTCGACGAGCGCCGTGCGCGTCTCTCGCGGGATGTGCACGAACACGCCGGGGGTCGTGATCACGAGAGTGGCACCCCGGGGCGCCTCGGCTGCGAGCGCGTCGATCCTCTCGAGCGCGTCTCCGGCGACGAGGCGGGGCGGATCGGACGCCGCGATGTCGAGCGCCGCTCGCACCCGCTGCTCGCGCCCTTCCTCTCCCGGCCAGACGAGTCCCTGCAGCCAACGACGGTCTCGGTCGTCTCGCGCATCGAGCGGCGCGAGGTCGATGCCGGCGCGCCAGGCGATGTCCGGCATCCTCACGGCGGGGAGTGGCCCGTCGACTCTGCTCTGCAACACGACGGGGCTCGGCCCGTCCGCCGGATCGAGTGCCGCGCGCATCCGACCGTCGGCCCCGACGAAGCGGTACGAGTAGCGATCGGGATACAGGCACAGACCGGCCGAGGCCCCGACTTCGAGCAGGGCTATCGGTCCGTCGATCTCCGACAGCACCGGGAGCAGCGGGGCGAGCCGGAGCGGCTCGTTGGTCTGCAGGCGCCGATCGCCGCATTCGCGCACGACCTCGTCGGCGCGGGCGAGCACGAACGCACGCCAGGCGTCGTAGCGGCCGAGGCTCACACCCAGCATCCGCGTCACGGCGAACACGAGCGGCGGCTGCCTGCGGTTCTCCGGAATCCGAGCGAGCACCCGCTGCATCTCGGGGTCGTCCGCCACACCGGACGCCCAGTCGGCATACAGGTCGCTGCGCCCAGGCGCTTCCTCATCGGCGAACCGTCGATAGCGCAGCCGCACGGCATCCGTCATGCATCCATTCTCTCGTGACGCCGAGTGCCCCTGAACGCGAGAGAATGGAACAGACCCCGGGAGGACCTATGTCGTACAGCGTGGACAAGACCGAAGAAGAGTGGCGCAACGAGCTCGGCGAGGAACAGTACGCCGTGCTTCGCGAAGCCGCGACCGAGCGTGCCTGGACGGGCGAGCTGCTCGACGAGGGCCGCGCCGGCCTCTACACCTGCGGGGCGTGCGATGCGGAGCTGTTCAAGAGCGGCACCAAGTTCGACTCCGGATGCGGGTGGCCGAGCTTCTACGAGTCGATCCGCCCCGACGCGGTGCAGCTCATCGAGGACACGACCCTGGGCATGGTGCGCACCGAGGTGCGCTGCGCGAACTGCGGCTCGCACCTGGGCCATGTCTTCCCCGACGGCTTCGGCACGCCGACCGGTGACCGCTACTGCATGAACTCCATCGCCCTGAACTTCACGCCCGAAGAGTCGTGAGCGCCCTCGAGGCCGTTCGCGCACGGCAGTCCTCCTCGAAGGTCACCGATGAGGCGCCGTCGCGCGACGAGCTGCTGAAGCTCGTCGCCGCTGCCGGACGCGTCGCCGACCACTCTTCACTGCGCCCGTGGCGCCTGATCGAGCTGCGCGGATCCGACCGAGAGCTGTTGGGCGCCGCGATCGCCAAGGCCGAGGGCGACAGATCCCCCTCGACGAAGCCGCTTCGCGCTCCGCTGCTGATCGCGGTCGTCGCCAGCTACCGCAAGAGCGAGAAGGTGCCCCGCTGGGAGCAGGAGGCCGTGGCATCGGGTGTCGCCCACATGCTCAGCCTGCTGCTCGATGAGGCCGGATTCGGCGTGCTGTGGCGCACGGGCCACTACACGCGCTCGAAGGCCGTCGCGAAGGCCCACGGCCTCGGCAAGAACGAAGAGCTGCTCGGGTGGCTGTACGTCGGCGGCAAGCCCGCCGGCCGTAGGCCCGGTCGCCGCAAGCCCGTCGATGCGCGCGGCCTCGTGACGCGGATGCCGAAACCGAAGCCGAAGGCGAAGAAGAAGAAGTAGGTCAGCTCCGCCTGCGGCGGGGCAGCGCGACAGCGACGGATGCCACGGCGACGATCACCATCCCGATGATCTGCCAGGGCGCGGGGCCTGCGGCAGCCGGCCAGAGCAGGTCGATGATCACCGAGGTCGCGAGCTGACCCAGCACCGATCCGAGTCCCATCAGCAGCACTCCGGTGTGCGCGACGATGAAGGTGCCGAGCAGGATGTACGCGGCGCCGAGGAATCCGCCGAGGTACAGCCACGGCTCGGTGGGCGGCACGTCGGGTGCACCCCGCACCGCGATGCTGATGCCGGCGGCGACCAGCAGGGCGAGGGTGCCGGCGATGAAGCTCATGAACGTCGCCGCGAGGGGCGAGCGCAACCGCTGCGACAGACGGCCGTTGGTCGCGGCCTGCCAGGCGATGCCGACGCCGGCCGCGAACGGCAGGAGGAGCATCCAGAGCGGCGCCGTGGTCAGGACTTCCCCGCTCAGCGAGATGCCCACCGCGGCGAGCGCGAGTGCTCCGCCCAGCACGCGCCCCGGCGTGATCGCGACCACGCCGGCCGGACCGAACCCGATGCGGTCGAGCACGAGCCCGTGGAGGGTCTGTCCTGCGACGACTCCCACCGTGAACAGCGAGACGCCCAGCACTCCGGCCGTGATGCCCTGAGTCGAGACGGTGAGTGCGCCGCAGGCGCCGCCGAGCAGCATCCAGAACGGGATCGACCGATCACGGATGCCGCCGAGCAGGCGTCCGACGCCTCGACGCGCCGAGGGGATGCAGGCGATCACCACTGCGAGAGCCGCGAGACCCACCGAGAAGGAGATGAGGCCGGCCACGATGCCGTTGTCGACCTCGACACCGAGCACGCCGTTGATGCGCGCCTGGATCGCGGTCATGACGCCGATGGCCACTGCTCCGCCGAGCGCGAGGGGCGGAGAAAGTCGACGGGCCTGGGTCACCTGTCGACCCTAGCCGAGCGTGGGCCGCCTTCCCGTCGTGCGCATGATGTCGGCGGCCGGGCGTAGCCTGACGGCATGTGCGCGAGTTACGGACTTGACCCCCGGTTCACCGACACCGAGCTCTTGGCCGCCGCCGATGAGGCGGTGCTCGACGGTCTCCGTGGCTGGGCCGAGCAGAACGCGCGCGAGACCGTGCGCCCCACAGGCAGGAATCTGCGCAACCTCAACCCGATCGTCGTGCAGCCCGAGGCCGAGCCCGTGCTCGAACCCGCCTGGTGGGGGTTCCTGATCGGTGGAGAGCCCTCGAAGTTCCCGTCGATCAACACCCGCTCCGAGCGCCTGCAGGAGCGCCCCGGCGGGTTGAAGACCCGCGCTCTCGTGCCGGCGACGAGCTGGTACGAGATGAAGAAACCCGAGCGCGTCTGGCACGAGTTCGTCGTCGACGACGGTGCGCTCTTCGGGATGGCGGCCGTCACCCAGCGAGGGCGAACGGCCGATGGCGAGTCCTTCACCTGCTACTCGATCGTGATGCGCCCGGCTCCCCCGCATCTCGCAGGCATCCACGATCGGATGCCGCTGCTGATCCCCGCGGCGCTGAGCGAAGACTGGCTGACCGCCGAGCCCACCAAGGAGATCATCGACGAGGCGCTGCTCGCGGCGGCCGGGATCGACGAGCGAGTTCAGGCTGCGCCCCGCGCAGACGACAGAGGCGCGGATCGGCTGTTCTGAGCATGGACTCGACACAGTTGGGCGCTGCAGCCACTGCGCGTGCCGAAGAGCTTCCCGGTGCGGCGCGCGACAACCCGTTCGGCCCCGAGTGGGACGTCTACAAGGTGCGAGGGCGTGTCTTCCTGCTGATTCCCCTCGACGGCACAGGGCGCGTGACGCTCAAGTCCCACCCCGACGACTCCCTCGCGTTGCGCGAGACGTTCCCCGACATCGTGCCCGGCTATCACATGAACAAGAAGCACTGGATCACCCTGATGCCGGGGCCGTCGCTCGAAGAGGACCTCGTGACCGAACTCGTCACCGAGTCGTACCGACTGGTGGTCGAGAAGCTCCCCCGAACGCAGCGTCCGGTCGACCCGGAGCTGTTCGGCCGTCCCGCCGGCTGAGGCGGCCGGCCCACGGTATCCGCCGAGAGGATGACTCCTGACGTTCATGGAACGGTACCCAGGGGGGACGCGGGGGCGATGCGCCGGTCGATAGCGTCGTAGACATGATCACAGCAGAAGGCCTCACGAAGAGATTCGGAGACAAGACAGCCGTCCAGGACGTGTCGTTCACGGTGCAGCCGGGCACGGTCACGGGATTCCTCGGGCCGAACGGCGCAGGCAAGTCCACCACGATGCGCATGATCGTCGGCCTCGACCGGCCGACCTCGGGCATCGCGACCGTCGGCGGGCGCGAATACCGCAAGCTCCGCGCCCCGCTCACCGAGGTGGGAGTGCTGCTCGACGCCAAGGCCGTGCACACCGGCCGCACCGCGCGCAATCACCTGCGTGCGATGGCGGCGACCCACGGCATCCCCGCATCCCGCGTGGACGAGGTCATCGATCTCGCCGGCATCGGTCCCGTCGCCCGCAAGCGTGCGGGCAAGTTCTCGCTCGGTATGGGACAGCGGCTCGGCATCGCCTCCGCCCTGCTCGGCGATCCGCACACGCTGATCCTCGACGAGCCGGTAAACGGTCTCGACCCCGAGGGTGTGCGCTGGGTGCGGCAGTTCGTCCGTCACGCCGCATCCGAGGGACGCACCGTGCTGCTCTCCAGCCACCTGATGAGCGAGATGGCGCAGACCGCCGATCACGTCATCGTGATGGGCCGGGGGAAGGTGCTCGCCGACGCTCCGCTCGAGGAGCTCGTGCGCGCCTGGACCACCAACACGGTGCGCGTCCGCACGCCCCGAGCAGCCGACCTGGCTGCCGCGGTCGGCGGACCGTCGGTAGAGATCGTGAGCTCGGCTCCCGATCTGATCGACATCGTGGGTCTGCCCGCGTCACGCATCGGAGACCTCGCCGCGGAGCGCGGCATCCCCCTGCACGAACTCACCCCGACCACCGGATCGCTCGAAGACGCGTATCTCGCCCTCACCGGCGACTCGGTCGAGTACCGCACCAAGGAGATCTCATGACCGTCCAGGCTCCTCCCCTCCGCCGTCAGCATGTCGACACCGGCCACCGTCTCTCGTTCGTCAGGGCGGTGCGCGGCGAGTGGATCAAGCTGGCCACTCTCCGATCGACCTGGTGGTCGATCGGCATCGCGGCGATCCTCACGATCGGCATCGCCGTGCTCATCGCCCAGGCGATCGACATGCCGGGCTTCGAACCGATCCAGGCCGTCGTCATGCCGATCCAGTTCACGATGCTGCTCGCCGGGATCCTCGGCGCGATCTCGGTGACCGGTGAGTACTCGACCGGAATGATCCGCTCGACGCTCGCAGCCAACCCGAAGCGCGGATCCGTGCTGGGCGCCAAGGCGGTCGTCGTCGGTCTGTTCATGTTCGTGTCGTCACTGGTCATCTTCGCGGCAGCGGCTCTGGCGGTCTCCGCGGTCGTCGCCTCGCGTGATCAGGGCATCGACTGGGGCGACCCCGCAGCGTCGATCCTGCCCATCGTGGTCTCGTCGCTCGCGATGGCCGTGTTCGCCCTGATCGGAGTGGCGTTCGGTTTCGTCCTGCGCTCGGGCGCCGGAGCGATCGCCGCAACCGTCGGCCTGCTGTTCGTGCTGCCGATCGTCGCGAGCTTCTTCGCGGTCGCCGGCGAGGCCTGGGCCTGGGTGATGGATGCCGCGAACTACCTCCCGGTGGCCGCAGCCCAGAGTGCGATCCTCCCCGAGGGCGCTGCTCTCGAGGGCCCGGCCGCATATCTCACGCTCGCCGGCTGGGTCGCTGCGGGCATGCTCGCAGCCTGGGCCGTGCTCCGCACGCGTGATGCGTGACGCGAGATCGCGACACGATGAACCCGCGTAGAGTCGCCCGGTGACCCGCACGCGCAGCCGCAGCACCTCAGTCCGCGAGGACGAGGGGCTGCGGCTGCCGCGTCCCCCGGGCGTCCTGCGTCGTTTCTGGGCGCGGCATCCGGTGGTCGCCGATGTCCTGATCGCGCTCGTGTGCCTGTTGCTCTCGCTCGTTCCGGCCGGTGTCATCACCCGCGATCTTCCGATGCCTCTCGCCATCGGCGTCGCGATCCTGGTGCCCGCGTCGGTCGTCGCAGCCTGCGCGACGCTCCTGTGGCGGCGCCGTCGGCCGCTCGTGCCGTTCGTCGCATCCTTCGCGCTCGAGGCCGCGTTCCTGTTCGCGCTGCAGCCGATCGGCTCGCCGCTGCTGCTGGTCACCTGTTACTCACTCGCCGTCTACCGGTCGTCGCGGGCCGCGTGGACAGGCTTCGGCATCGCCCTCGCGTCGCTCGCCGCGTTCGGCGGCCTGCTGGTGCTCTCCGGCGTCATCACTCTGCAGATCGCCGCGAACGCGGTCATCATGTCGCTCGTGCTCGGCCTGATCGGCACGCTCATCGGCGTCAACGTGGGCGGGCGCAAGCGCTACCTCGCAGCCGTGATCGACCGCTCCCGTCAGCTGCTCGTCGAACGCGATCAGCAGGCTCAGCTGGCCGCGGCGGGAGAGCGCGCCCGCATCGCCCGCGAGATGCACGATATCGTCTCGCACTCGCTCACCGTGATCGTCGCACTGTCCGAGGGCGCGGCTGCGACACCCGACCCGACTCAGGCGCGATCAGCGGCATCCTCCGCCGCCGAGACGGCTCGCAGCGCGCTCACCGAGATGCGTGCGATGCTCGGCGTGCTCCGAGCCGACGATTCGCCGCTGCCCCTCGCACCCCTCGAGCCGACGCCCCCTCAGGAGACCGTCGCTGCGGCGCAGCGAGCCGGCTTTCCCGTGTCGCTCTCGGTCACCGGAGCGGCCTCGCTCTCGCCCGCCCTGGCGCACGCGGTCGGGCGCATCGTGCAGGAGGGCGTCACGAATGCCATGAGGCACGCTCCGGCGGCCACGTCGATCGAGGTGCGACTCGTGCACGCCGCGGATGCGGTGACCATCGAGATCGCGAACGACGGCGTCATCGGCTCTGTCGGGTCATCGGGGTTCGGCCTGCGCGGACTCGCCGAGCGCTCAGCGCACTCGGGAGGAACGATCACCTCCGAACCCGTCGACGGCGGGCGGTGGATGCTGCGCGCCGAGCTCCCCACGACGTCACCGGCAGTGACAGACGGCGATCCGAAGGAGAGACCATGACCGAGCCGATCAGACTGCTCCTCGTCGACGACCAGGCCCTCATCCGTGTGGGATTCCGGATGGTGCTCGACGCCGAGCCCGACATGATCGTGGTCGGCGAAGCCGCAGACGGGCACGACGCGATCGCCCAGGCGACCGAGCTGCACCCCGACGTGGTGCTGATGGACATCCGGATGCCGGGGCTCGACGGGATCGCCGCGACCGAGGCCATCGTCCGCCAGCACCCGCAGACCCGCGTGCTGGTGTTGACGACGTTCGATCTCGACGAGTACGCCTTCGGTGCGATCCGCGCCGGGGCGAGCGGATTCCTGCTGAAGGACGCCCAGCGGCACGAGATGATCGCGGCGATCCGCGCCATCCACAGGGGCGATGCCGCGCTCTCGCCACGGATCACGCGGATGTTGCTCGAGCATGTGACACCGACGCTCGGTGCGACGCCCGCTGCACCGCAGACGCCTGCGATCGACGACATCACGGCGCAGCTCACCGACCGTGAGCACGACGTCTTCGTCGAGATCGCGCGCGGACTCACGAACGCAGAGATCGCCCAGGCGCTGTTCGTCAGCGAATCGACCGTCAAGACCCACGTCGGCAGGATCCTTTCGAAGCTCGGATCCCGCGACCGCATCCACCTGGTGATCCTGGCGCATCGTCTCGGTCTCGTCGACGACGATGCCCTGCCCTCCGATCCCTAGCTCGGGGCGGAGGGCAGAACGAGGGGCCTCAGGCCTTCGCCGGGGTCCACTCCGAGACGCGGTTCAGAGCGTCGACCTCATCAGGGGCCAGATCGAGCCGCCCGCCGGCGAGGAGATCGGGAACCTGCTCCACCGCGCGAGCGCTCGCGATGGGGGCGGCGACCGTCGGCTGAGCACGCAGCCAGGCCAGTGAGGTCGCGGCGATCGATGCACCGTGCGCGTCGCCGATCTCCTCGAGGGTGTCAATGATCCGCAGCCCTGCCTCGGTCGCGTACTTCGCCGCGCCGGACGCACGCGGAGACGCCTGCCCCTCGACATCGGCCGAGCGGTACTTGCCGGTGAGGAAGCCGCTCGCCAGCGAATAGTAGGGCACGAGACCGAGGTCGAACTCCTCGGCCACCGGGATGATCGTCTCCTCGACGTCGTTCCGATGCACGAGGTTGTAGTGCGGCTGCACGGCGACAGGAAGATCGACGCCCGTGCGTCGGGCGATCTCGACCCACTCGCGGATGCGATCGGCCGAGTAGTTCGACACGGCGACGTGCCGAACCAGGCCGTCGTCGACGAGCCGCGCGAACGCGCCCACCGTCTCTTCGAGCGGCACACTCTCGTCGTCGTAGTGGGCGTAGTAGAGGTCGATCGTGTCGACGCCGAGGCGAGCGAGCGAGGCCTCGGCGGCCCTGCGCACGTTCGAGGCCGAGAGTCCCGTGAACTCCGGGTGCTGGCTCACCTTGGTCGCGACGACGACGCCCTCCGGCATGCGAGACGCCAGCCACTCGCCGATGATCGTCTCGCTCACGCCTCCGGGGTTGCCGGGCACCCAGGCACTGTACACGTCGGCTGTGTCGATGAAGTCGCCGCCTCCGTCGACGAACGCGTCGAGCACCGCGAACGACGCATCGCGGTCGGCCGTCCAGCCGAACACGTTGCCGCCGAGCGAGAGGGGGAAGACGTCAAGATCACTGTGTCCGATACGAGTCATACTCGGGACAACCCGTGACCTGCTCGCGTTATTTCGCGTGTGACGATGTGTGACATGTCGGAGCCCGTGCGGGCACCTGCGGGTGCAGCCCGACCACCGCGACCCGACCGCGCACGCGGGTGCTTCGTGGCCCGGACGTGGCATTGAGCGTGTTCGCTACAGTAAGCCGGGTGCACGGATACGCGGAACGCTTCGACTTCGACCGACAGACCATCAGTGGCTGGGTGTTCGACGCGGAGACGCAGGACAACCGGGATGTTCGCGTGGTCGCAACCTTCGACGGTGGCACCGTCGGGGAAACCAATCCGAGCGGCTCCCGTGGTGATCTGCGGAAGATCACGAGCCAAGACACGACGTTCTCCCTCCAGTGTTCACGACGAATCACCGCGCTCGATGTCGTTTCCGGCCGGCTAGTCGTCACCGCACACAGCGACGGCAGATCGCATCCGATGAGCCTCGGGAATGACGGTCTCGCCGTCCTCAAAAAGGCTGCCGTCGAAGAGCTCGATGGTGTGTCCTCACCCGCCCTGTGGTCTCGGGCTGAGCGTGACGCGGTGAAACCACAGGTCGAGGCGGGCAATCTGTCCCCCATGCTCCTCCCGGCAGGGTTGCCATCGACGGATGGGTCAGCGGTCATCGGGCTGCGCGGGCATCTCTTCCTCACCGGTGGGAGCAACTCTCTGCTCTCCCTCTACCATGAACCCGTCGACGACGCGCTCATGTCGCGAGTCGACCGTTGGATGGACGTGCTCGACCAGCGACGAGAAGAATGCGACGCACGTGGGATGCGGTTCGTGCAGACCATCATTCCGGAGAAGCTGACCGTCCTGCGCGACGACGCACCTCTCGATATCGAGGGTGCGAGCCCCGTTCTCCAAGAGATCGAGAGCAGGCTGCGTGACGCCGACTTCTACGTCAGCGGCCTCTCCCCCTTCGAGCAGTGGAGCGATGTCGACGATCCGTACCTGATGACGGACACGCATTTCTCGGCGGTCGGCGCTCAGCGGATGTTCTCTGCCCTGGCCGCTCAGATCGACCCGCAGCTCGTGCCTCTCACGGACGCCGTTCGCATGTACCAGTTCAGGTATGCCGTCGGTGACCTCACCGGGCGCTTCGGGCTGCCCGTCTACTCGCGGATCGTCGAGCCGAGCGACGATGAGCTTGCCGCCTACGCGGGCGGCATCACGATGGTCGAGAAGCACTTCCCTGCCGAGGGTGGCATGAGGGGCCGGCGGTTCCGGTGGACCAACAGCACCGCTCCGAGCCCGCTCAGGGTGCTCGTCTTCGGCAACTCGTTCTTCGGGACCGGCGACTTCGCCGGCTACCTGTCGTGGTGGGGAAAGCACCTGTTCCGAGAGTTCCACTTCCACTGGGGACCAGACGTCGACTGGGATCTCGTGGATGAACTGCGACCTGACGTCGTGCTGGGTCAGACGGTGGAGCGATTCCTCAACCGAGTGCCCGCGGTATAGAGATCACAGGCCCGCATCCCCGGTGATTCCAGGGACGCGGGCCTTAGTGCGTGGTGCCGACTACAGGACTTGAACCTGCAACCCCCGTATTACAAGTACGGTGCGCTACCAATTGCGCCAAGTCGGCGGGTGCCTCCCAGCTTAGCGATGGGCGGCGGGCGGCGACGAACTACGGCGCCGGGGTCTCCGCAGGTGCAGGCTCCGTGGTCTCGGTCGGCGCGGGAGTCGGAGTCTCGGTGGCGTAGTACGCGTCGCTCGCGACCGTGAGCACGAACTGCGAGAACTCGCTCGGGTCGTCGAGGGCGCCGACGTAGGCCTCGCCGTTCACGACGATCATGGGCGCGGCAGTGAGCACGAGGTCGTCCGAACCGACGAGCGGGCCCTCCAGAGCACGGGACGTGGCTTCCTTCGCCCAGGTGACGTAGTCCTGATCCTCGATGCACGACCGGACGCTCTTGACGTTGTCCGAGCCGACCGCGCCCGCGATCGCGGCGAGCTCCTCGTCGGAGAAGCCGTCGGTGTTCACCTCGGGCTGGTCGTCGAGCAGGTCGTGGTTGAACGCATAGAACTGCGCGGGCGAGTGCGTCGCGACACAGGCCGCGGCCGCCGCCGAGCGAAGGGAGTACTTGGTGCCGTTCGAGCTCGCGGTGAGCAGCGCGACCGGGTGGTAGGTGACGGTCGCCGCGCCTTCGGAGATCCAGTTGACGAGCTGGCGCGCGTTCGCACGCTCGAACTCTCCGGCGTCGGGCGACAGATAGTCGACGTAGATGTGGATGTCGACCGTGCTCGACGTGGTGGGCTCCGGAGTCGGCGCAGCCTCACCACCCGCTTCGGTCTCCTCCGGGCTCGGGGGTGCGACGGTCTCGTCAGACATCGCCGACGCACTGATGTCCGAGACGAGGATGCCGTCGTCGTCCATGCCGCCCGGGGTGAGCTGAGGTTTCGACACCTGCGCCGAGACAGCGAGGGTGATGGCGGTTCCGATGGCACCGACGGCGACGATGGCGATCGCGCCGAGGATGATCCGTCGCATCACGCGCGCCCTCGACTGCTGGGCGTGCACCTTCTGGGCCTTCTCCCGCACAGCCTCACGCGTATTGCGAGTGCTGGGGACGTTCGGCGTCTCGTCGCTCGACATCGTTCCTCTAGACAGTCTCAGGGGGGCAGGGTGGCCCCGGACGCCACTCGGGCGGCGAACGCCGCGAAAGGCGGCCGAGATCGATGTTAACCAGCCAGGCTGAGAAATACCCAGATGGACGTGCTTCTGCCATACTGATTCCGACCCAATGAGGGGTCACGGCGGATCGCTCCGCCGCTCTATCACTACGGATCGTCCGGCACGTACCTGCCGGTGAAGGAGAAACACAATGGCATCTGTGACTTTCGACGAGGCCACCCGCCTCTACCCCGGCGGAACCCGCCCGGCTGTCGACAAGCTCAACCTCGAGGTCGCCGACGGCGAATTCCTCGTCCTCGTCGGCCCGTCCGGCTGCGGAAAGTCCACCTCGCTTCGCATGCTCGCCGGCCTCGAAGAGGTCAACGCCGGCCGCATCCTCATCGGTGACCGCGATGTCACCGACGTGCCGCCGAAGGACCGCGACATCGCGATGGTGTTCCAGAACTACGCGCTGTACCCGCACATGACCGTCGCCGAGAACATGGGCTTCGCGCTCAAGATCGCCGGCATCGGCAAGGAAGAGCGCGCGACCCGCGTTCTCGAGGCTGCGAAGCTGCTCGACCTCGAGGAGTACCTGACCCGCAAGCCGAAGGCCCTCTCGGGTGGTCAGCGTCAGCGAGTCGCGATGGGCCGTGCGATCGTCCGTCAGCCCCAGGTCTTCCTCATGGACGAGCCGCTGTCGAACCTCGACGCCAAGCTGCGCGTCCAGACCCGCACACAGATCGCGTCGCTGCAGCGCCGTCTCGGTGTCACCACGGTCTACGTCACGCACGACCAGACCGAGGCGCTCACCATGGGCGACCGCATCGCCGTGCTCAAGGACGGTCTGCTCCAGCAGGTCGGAACGCCGCGCGACCTGTACGAGAAGCCCGAGAACGTGTTCGTCGCCGGCTTCATCGGCTCCCCCGCCATGAACCTCTTCAGCGCAGACCTGGCTGAGGGCGGCGTGCGCTTCGGCACCGAGATCGTCCCGCTCGACCGCGACACCGTCGGCCGCGCAAACGGCTCGCAGGTCACGGTCGGTGTGCGCCCCGAGGACATCACCGTCGGCCCCGCCGACGGCAAGGGCCTCTCGGTCGTCGTCGACCTCGTCGAGGAGCTCGGCGCCGACGGCTACCTCTACGGACACACCGAGATCAACGGCAAGCGCGCCGACCTGGTCGCACGTGTCGACGGCCGCAGCCACCCCAACGCCGGCGAGACCGTCACGCTGGCTGCGAACGCGGGCCACGTGCACGCGTTCGACATCGAGTCGGGTGTGCGCCTGAACGACAAGCCGATCGTCTCCGCCTGATCGGATCCACAGACGCGGCGCGGGCTGACTTCGGTCGCCCGCGCCGCGTCTTCTTTTCCACCCCCACCGACTGGAGAGACATGCAGGATGCGCTGCGGATCACCGCGAGCTCGATCGATCCGGGTCTCCTCGCGCTGCCCTGGTCGACACCGCTCGCCAAGTGGCCGTCCGAGCTGATCGTGTCGCTCCCCAAGGGGCTCTCGCGGCATCTGGTGCGGTTCGCAGATCTGTCAGGAAAGGTCGTCGCCGTCAAGGAGACGACCGATGAGATGGCGAAGCGCGAGTACGAGATGCTCGGCAACCTCGCCCGACTCGACGTGCCCTGCGTCGACCGCGTCGCAGTGATCGCCGGGCGCTCGGATGCCGACGGCGAGCCGCTCGCTGCCGCCCTCGTCACGTCGCACCTGCGGTTCTCCATGCCCTATCGTGCGCTGTTCACCCGCGTGCTGCGCCCCGACACCGCCACGCGTCTCGTCGACGCCCTGGCCGTGCTTCTCGTGCGCCTGCACAACGTGGGCTTCTACTGGGGCGACGTGTCGCTGTCGAACACTCTCTTCCGCCGCGACGCTGGAGCCTACGCGGCCTACCTCGTCGATGCCGAGACCGGTGAGCTGCACGAGGAGGGGCTGACCGACGGCCAGCGCGCCTACGACCTCGACCTCGCCCGCACCAACATCGCCGGCGAGATCATGGATCTCGCCGCCGGCGGACGACTGGAGCACGGCGTCGACGCGGTCGCCATCGCCGACGGCATCGTCTCGTCGTACCGCTCGCTGTGGGCCGAACTGACGGCACAGGAATCGTTCGCCTCCGCAGAGACCTGGCGCATCACCGAGCGCGTCGAGCGTCTCAACGCCCTCGGCTTCGACATCGATGAGATGTCGATGTCGACCACCTCAGACGGCACGGTCGTCGAGATCCAGCCCAAGGTGGTGGATGCCGGACACCACCAGCGCCGCCTCATCCGCCTCACCGGACTCGATGTCGAAGAGAACCAGGCTCGGCGTCTGCTCAACGATCTCGATGAGTTCCGCGCTCGCTCCACCAAGCAGTGGGCCGACGAGGAGATGTACGCGCACGAGTGGCTCACCCGCGTGTTCGAGCCCGTCGTGCGTGCGATTCCCTGGGAGCTGCGCGCCAAGCTCGAGCCCGCCGAGGTCTTTCACCAGGTGCTCGAGCACCGGTGGTACCTGTCACAGGCGCAGGGCCGCTCGGTGCCGCTCGCCGAGGTACTGACGAGCTACATCAACGAGGTGCTGCGGCACCGCCGTGACGAGGCGACCATCATGGGTCCGCCCACCGAGACCATGAGCCTGCCCGTCATCACCGGCACGCATCCCGTCGCCGCCGACGACGTCGACTGGCGCGACCTCGTCTGACCTCGCTCCTTCTCTCAGCGGAAGGAGACGCGGCGTCAGTACCCGACGGTGAAGCGCTCGCGGTGGTGGTTGCCCTGCTCGATCTCATCGACCACGGCGACGGCGAAGTCGGCACCCGAGATGTACGACTTGCCCTCGGCATCGCGCACGATCACGTCGCCGCCATCGCGGTAGTGACCGGTGCGCTCTCCCTCGGCCCAGGGCCCGAAGACCTCGGCCGGGTGCACGAAGAACCAGTCGAGCGAGTCGTCGGTCTTCTCCAGCAGCGCGAGCGAGTCGATGCCGACCTGCGCCTCGTGCTTGTACTCCTCAGGGAATCCCTGATCGAACAGCCGGGGTCCTCCGGGAGCGATGAGGCTTCCGCCGGCGCCTCCGACCACGCCGATGCGGGTCTGCGTGCCGCTCAGAACATCGACGACGCCGCCGAGAGCATCGAGCACCGAGTTCTCCATGTCACCGCGAGGCGACAGCGATGACACGACCGCGTCAGCGCCGTCGAAGACGTCGCCGAGGCTCGCGAGGTCGAGCACCGACCCCTGCACGTTCTGCGCACCCGGCACGGGGTTCGACGGCTCCGAGCGCGACACCGAGATGACCTCATGCCCGCGGCTCACCGCCTCCGAGACGATGTGGCGGCCGGCGTAGCCGGTTCCTCCGAGCACGACGATGCGAGCCATGAGCTGCTCCCCTACTTCTTCGCGTTGCGGGTGGTCGACACCTGGTACAGCGCGACCGAGGTCGCGATGCCGGCGTTGAGCGACTCGGTCACGGCCGAGATCGGGATCGAGACGATCTGATCGCAGGTCTCGGCGACCAGACGAGACAGTCCCTTGCCCTCGGAGCCGGTGACGATCACGACCGGGCGGTCGGCCAACTGGAGCTCGGGCAGCAGCACGTCGCCGTCGCCGTCGAGGCCGAGCACGAACACGCCCTGCTTCTTGAACTCCTTGAGCTGCGTGGTGAGGTTCGTCGCGAGTGCGACGGGAACGCGAGCGGCCGCGCCGGCGCTGGTCTTCCAGGCCGCGGAGTTCACACCGGCCGAGCGACGCTGCGGCAGGATGATGCCGTGACCGCCGAAGGCTCCGGTCGAGCGGATGATCGCGCCGAGGTTGCGCGGGTCGGTGATGCCGTCGAGGGCGACGAACAGCGGCACCTCGCCCTTGGCGATAACAGCCTCGAGCAGGTCCTGCGGGTGGGCGTACTCGTACGGCGGCACCTTGACGGCGACGCCCTGGTGCACGCCGTCGTACCCGGCCATGCGGTCGAGCTCCTGACGCGTGACCTCGAGCACGGGGATGCCACGGTTGGTGGCGAGCGACAGCATCTCCTTCACCCGGTCGTCCATCTCGACGCGCTGCGCGATGTAGAACGCCGACGCGGGGATCTTCGCACGCAGGGCCTCGAGCACCGAGTTGCGGCCGGTGACGACCTCGACCTCGGTGGTGTTGTCCTTGGCGCGAGCAGAGCGGTTCGGGTTGCCGCCGGCGGTCTGACGCTGTCCCTGCCCCGGCTTGCCCTTTCCGCCTGAGGCCGCATAGCGCTCGGCCGCAGCCTTGCGCTTGCCAGCGGGGTGCCAGGCGCGATCCTCGGCCTTGGGGGTCGGTCCGCGGCCCTCGAGAGACTTGCGTCCGAGTCCGCCGGTGCCCTTGGTGGGGCCCTTCTTCTTGCCGTTGCTTGCGCCGGGGCGCTGTGGCTTAGCCATCGATACTCCAATGAGTTCCGGCCGGAGAATCCTCCAGCGTGATTCCTGCGGCGGCGATCGCATCACGGATGCGATCGGCCGCCGCCCAGTCCTTGTCAGCGCGCGCCTGCGCACGCTGGGTGATCATCGTCTGCACGAGCGCGTCGAGAGCGGATGCCGTGGCATCGCCGCGCGACGCCGCACCGACGACATCGAGTCCGAGCACCTCGAGCATCGCGAGCACCTCGTGCCAGGCCGTCATCGCGCTCTCAGTGTCACCCGTGTCGAGCGCCGCGTTCCCTGCACGCACGGTGTCGTGCACGACTCCGAGCGCCTGCGGTATGCCGAGGTCGTCGTCCATCGCCGCCGCGAACGCGGCGGGAAGCGGTGTCTTGTCCGCCCAGCCGAAGGTCTTCGGCAGCATGCGCAGTGCACGCTCGACGAACGTGCGGATGCGCCCGAGCGCCGCCTCTGCCTCGGTCCACGACGACTCGGAGAGGTCGAGGCTCGAACGGTAGTGCGCGGCAGCGAGGGCGTAGCGGACCACGAGCGGGTCGTGCTCGGCGAGCACCTCATGTGCGAGCGTGAAGTTGCCGAGGGACTTCGACATCTTCTGGCCACCAACCGTCACGAGACCGTTGTGCACCCAGTACCGCGCAAAGCCGTCACCGGCAGCGGTCGACTGCGCGAGCTCGTTCTCATGATGCGGGAAGCGCAGGTCGAGGCCACCGCCATGGATGTCGAACTCAGGGCCGAGGTAGCGCTTCGACATCGCCGAGCACTCGATGTGCCACCCCGGGCGGCCTGCGCCCCAGGGCGACTGCCACGTGGCATCCGCCTGCTCGTCGGGCTTGGTGCCCTTCCAGAGCGCGAAGTCCTGAGGGTTGCGCTTGCCCCGGGGGTCGGCGTCCTCCGCCGCCTCCATGGCGTCGACCGACTGGTTCGTCAGCGATCCGTAGTCCGACCACGAGCGCACGTCGAAGTAGACGTCTCCCGAGCCGTCGGGCGCGGGGTACGCGTGGCCGCGTTCGATGAGGGTCTGGATCAGCTCTTGCATCTGCGGAACGGATGCGGTCGCGCGCGGCTCGTAGGTCGGCGGCAGGATTCCGATGCCGGCATACGCCGCCGTGAACTCCTGCTCCATGCGGTAGGCCAGCGCCCACCACGGCTCGACGTCGGTCGCGTTCACGAGCACCTTGTCGTCGATGTCCGTGACGTTGCGCACGAAGGTGACCCGGCCGTACCGGTGCGTCAACCAGCGGCGCAGCAGATCGAAGCTCAGTGCAGCCCGAACGTGCCCGATGTGGGGGCCGGACTGCACGGTGGGTCCGCAGACGTACATCGTGATGTTCTCGGGATCGAGAGGCACGAAGTCGCGCAGCTGCTGTGCGCGGGTGTCGTAGAGGCGGAGAGTCACCGCACAAGCCTACCGGGCCGCCGATCGCGTTGACTGGGTGTGACCCCGGGCCTTTCGACCGGCCCCGCCGCCCCCTCAGTCGACCCGGAACACCTGACCGGTCTGCACCCCGAGCACGCTCTTCGCATACGCCTGCCCGACGCGGTGCGATGACACGGGCACGAAGCCGGGGAACGACGAGTGATACGACGGTGCGTCCTCGAGCACCGAGGGGCTCACGGCGTTGATCCGGATGCCGCGGGGCAGCTCGGTGGCCGCCGCGAGCACGAAGGATTCGACGGCACCGTTGGCGAACGACGCGGCGGCGCCGGTGGCGATGGGCTCACGCGCGAGGATGCCGGAGGTCAGCGTGATCGAACCGCTGTCGCGCACGAAGGGCGTGCCGACGCGGACGACATCGAGCTGCGAGAGCACTTTGCCTCGGAAAGCGGATTCGTAGTCGCCACGGCTCAGCCCGTCGAGCGGCCGGAACGGAACCTCTCCCACCGCGACGATCACGGCATCGACCTGGCCGACTGTCGCGAACAGACGCTCGATCGACGCCGGGTCCGTGACGTCCACCGAGGGCTCGCTGCTGCGCGACGCGGCGATGATCTCATGACCATCCAGCGCGTCGACGGCGGTTCGTCCCACCTGACCGCGGGCACCGATGACGAGAATCCTCATGACGTCTCCTTCTCCGCGTGCGAGCACCGCACGACGATGTCCGACAACGACGGCGGATGCCGACGCATTCCCCGACGGCGGCGGGTCAGGCGGGGTGCACCATGGCGACCGCCGTCACCGCGATGCCCTCACCGCGGCCGGTGAAGCCCAAGCCGTCGGTGGTGGTGGCCGTGACCGAGACCGGCGCGCCGCCGAGCGCGGCGGACAGCACGCGCTCGGCCTCTGCGCGGCGGCCGCTGAAGCGCGGTCGATTCCCCTTGAACTGCACCGACACGTTGCCGATCGCGTAGCCCGCTTCTGCGAGAATCTCGCGGGTGCGGGCGAGGAAGACCTCGGCGTGGGCTCCGGCATACTCGGGGTGCGCGGTGCCGAAGTGCTCGCCGATGTCGCCGAGGCCCGCGGCCCCCAGCAGGGCGTCCACCATCGCGTGGGCCACGGCGTCTCCGTCGGAATGTCCCGAGAGGGCTCGCTCCCCCGGCCACTCGATGCCGGCCAGCCACAGGTTGCCGTCTCCGCCGAACGCATGCACGTCTGTGCCGAGTCCGACCCTGGGGCCGCTCCACGTCGAGTGCGGCGCAGGGGCCGGCGTGGCGACCGGCCTCTGCACGTCCGCCAACAGATGCCGGGCGCGCTCGAGGTCGGCCGGTGTGGTGATCTTGAATCCGCGAGGCGAGCCGGCGATCTGTCGCACGAGATGCCCGGCGGCGGCGAACAGCGCCGCATCGTCGGTGTACTCGATGCCGGAGGCCGTCGCCGCATCGTATGCAGCCTCGAGCAGAGCGCGCGGGAACCCCTGAGGAGTCTGCGCGGCGGCGAGCTGGGAGCGATCGATCGGCGCGACGACCGCATCGCCGTCGACCCGCTTGAGCGTGTCGACGACCGGGAGCGTCGGGATCACACCGCTCTCACCGTCGGTGGCCGCGGCCACCGCATCGATGATCTCGGGGGGCGTCAGCGCGCGCGCCGCGTCGTGCACGAGAACTCGCGTGACATCGCCCCAGAGCGCGTCGAGACCGGAGGCGACGGACTCCTGACGCGTGTCGCCGCCCGTCACGATCCTGCCGAGATCGATGCGATCCCCGGCGGCCGCGCGGAGCTCCGTCTCGGCGTCGCCCTCGTAACCCGCCGGTGCGACGACGATCACCTGGGCAGGGGCCGCGGCGAAGACGCCGTCGAGCGCATGGCGCAGGATCGAATGCGTGTCGATGCCGACGAACGCCTTGGGCGCTCCGGCATCGAGTCGGGTGCCGGAGCCGGCGGCGACGACGATGATCGCGGTGTCAGGAACGGGAAGCATGCTCACCAGGTTCACGTTACCGGCGCGCACGAAAAAAGGCGGATGCCGAAGCATCCGCCTTCTCTCAGTCCACTCAGGACGCGAGGACCTCGTCGAGCAGTGCGCTCGCCTTGTCCTCGTCGGTCTTCTCAGCGAGCGCGAGCTCGGAGATGAGGATCTGACGAGCCTTGGCCAGCATCCGCTTCTCACCCGCAGACAGCCCGCGGTCCTGGTCCCGACGCCACAGGTCGCGGACGACCTCGCTCACCTTGATGACATCGCCCGAGGCGAGCTTCTCGAGGTTCGCCTTGTAACGACGCGACCAGTTGGTCGGCTCTTCGGTGAACGGCGCGCGAAGCACCTCGAACACAGCGTCGAGGCCCTCTCGGCCGATGACATCGCGGACCCCGACGAGATCGACGTTCTCAGCGGGCACCTCGATGATGAGGTCCCCCTGGGTGACGTTGAGCTTCAGGTATTTCTTCGCCTCACCCTTGATGATGCGCTCCTTGACCTCGATGATGGTCGCAGCGCCATGGTGCGGATAGACGACAGTTTCGCCAACCTCAAAAAGCATAAAAACTTGTCCTTTCGGCAACCTCAAGGATACCACAGGGGGAATGCGCTAAGGTTCGCGCCCCCACGTCCTCAGGCGGCACCCCGCATGCGCATAGAATGGGATGCGGATATCCCGTCGGACCTCAGGAGGACCCGTGAAATCGCGCCTTGTTGCGTCTGCCGCCGTCAGCGCCCTCGTTCTTCTCGGCGCGACGGGCTGCACGTTCATCTCGCCGCAGTCGACGCAGATCGAGTACTCGGCCTCCGACGGCGTGAACGTCTCGGACTCGGACGGCCCGCTCGACGTGCGCAACGCGTTCGTCGTCGCGAACGAAGACGGCTCGATCGGCAACTTCGTCGCCGCCGTCGTGAACCCGACGACCGAGAAGGCGACTCTCACGATGACGGTCGCCGGCATCGACAAGCCCTTCACGGTCTCGGTCCCCGCGGGCAAGACCGTCAGCTTCGGCACCGAAGGCGAGGAGCCGCTGCGCATCGACGGCCTCGACACGATGCCCGGCGCCACGATCGAGATCCACTTCCAGTCGGGCGACGGCGCCGGCACCAAGACCGAGGTCCCGGTGCTCGACGGCTCGCTGCCCTACTACGCCGACCTGGTGCCCGAGGCCGAAGACGAGACCGAAGAGTCGACCCCCACGCCGGAGCCGGTCCCGTCCGACACGGCCGCCCCCGCTCCCTCGGAGTGATCCGGCGCACACGCTGAAGAAGAGGCCGTCACCCCCGGGGGTGACGGCCTCTTCTGTATGGTTCCAGACGCGCTCGCGTTCAGCCCTCGAAGCGGTAGCCGAGGCCGCGGACGGTGACGAGCATGACAGGCTCGCCCGGGTTCTCCTCGATCCGGGAGCGGATGCGCTTGATGTGCACGTCGAGCGTCTTGGTGTCGCCGAAGTAGTCGCTGCCCCACACCCGGTCGATGAGCTGCCCGCGTGTGAGCACGCGACCCGAGTTGCGCATGAGCACCTCGAGGAGCTCGAACTCCTTCAGCGGCATGTTGATCTGCTGACCGGCGACCGAGACCGTGTGGCGGTCGATGTCGAGTGAGACGCGGCCGCCGTCGAGCACTCGCTCGTCGAGCTCGCTGTCGGCCTGCACCACCCTGCGCAGCACCGCGCGCATCCGAGCCAGCAGCTCACGCGACGAGTACGGCTTGGTGACGTAGTCGTCAGCACCGAGCTCGAGCCCGACGACGATGTCCACCTCCGAGTCCTTGGCCGTGACCATGATGATCGGCACGGCGGAGGTCGAGCGGATCTGCCGGCACACCTCGGTGCCCGGCATCCCCGGCAGCATGAGATCGAGGAGCACGACGTCGGCGCCGCGCTCGCGGAAGGCGGTCAGCGCTCCCGGGCCGTCCTCGGCGATCTCGACCTCATACCCCTCTCGGCGCAGCAGGTAGGCGAGCGGGTCGGCGAGGTCGGGCTCGTCTTCGACCAGAAGGATGCGGGTCATGCGTTCTCTCCGTTTCGGACGCGAGCTGCGGCCTTCGCCGCCTTGCGCTCGCGCTTCTTCTTGTTCTTCTTGTCCCTGTCGATGCTCGGGGGAGCATCGATCGTGGGAAGCCTGATGGTGAAGGTGGAGCCTCGTCCGGGGCGCGACCACAGGCGCACCTCTCCGCCGTGGCGCTGCGTGGCGTGCTTGACGATCGAGAGTCCGAGTCCGGTTCCGCCGGTGCGGCGTGACCTCGCCTCGTCGGCGCGGTAGAAGCGCTCGAAGATCCGCTCCCGGTCCGCCTCCGCGATGCCGATGCCCTGATCGGACACCGCGACCTCGACGACACCGTCGTCTGCCTTCACTCCGATGCCGACGCGGGATCCTTTCGGGGAGTAGACGATCGCGTTGGCGATGAGGTTGCCGAACGCCTCGATCAGGATCTGCGAGTCACCGCGCACCCAGACTCCCCGGTCGCCGCCACGAGCGAGCTCGACCCCTGCCGAGTCGGCCTGCACGACATGCGCCTCGAGCGCGGTCGCCAGCACCTCGTCGATCGAGACGGGCCGCACGTCCGACAGCGCATCGTCGGTCTGGAGTCTCGACAGGCTCATGATGCGGCCGGTCAGCTGCCCGAGACGAGTGGCCTCGGCCGAGATCCGGGCGGCGAAGTGACGCACCTGCGCGGGGTCGTCTGCCGCGGACTCGATGGCCTCGGCCAGCAGCGTGACCGCCCCGACGGGGGTCTTGAGCTCGTGGCTGGTGTTGGCCACGAAATCGCGGCGCATCTGGTCGAGACGCTCCTGCTCGGTGACATCGCGGATGATCAGCAGAGTCATGCGCGGGCTGATCGCGCTCGCACGGGCCGACACCAGTCGCGGGTCGAGGCTGAGCCCGCCGCGGGTGATGCGCAGGGACTCGGTCGCCGAGCTCCCCTCATTCCGCCCTCCCCGCACGAGCTGACGCAGCTCCGGGTTCTCGAGCGGCGCCCCCACCTCGATGCCGAATCGCGTGGCCGCCTTGGAGACGGCGAGCACGAGGCCCGACGAATCGACCACGCAGGCCGCATCGTCCATGCTGCCCAGCACCGCGGTGACGCCGGCCGGAACCGCGAGTGACGTCTCATCGGCGACTCGCGCCCTCGCGCGGTATGCCCAGGCGATCAGGAGCGAGAGGCCGATGCCGATCACGAGGCCGACGGCCAACGCGAGCAGCGCGATCTGCGGCAAGGTCATAACCCCAGCGTAGAGTGCGTTCACCGCCGGATCGGCGGGTTCTCCTGCCCTGGCGACAACGCGAGAAGTACTATTCACGTGCTGGGCACCGTTCGTTAACCTTCGAAGCAGACAATCGCTTTCGGGCCTGTGCGGGAGCGCGGACCTCTCCTCCCGCGCGGACGACCCAGCCGTCTCGCGCTGTCACCACAGTCGAGACCCGAATGAAAGGTTGCGCCCACATGCGCGAAGTCTTCCACCAGTCCCTCGAGGACCTGCAGTCCCGTCTCGTGGAGATCGCCGACCTCGTCACGGTCTCGATCGACAAGGCGACGCGTGCGTTCGCCACCAGCGACGTCGAGCTCGCCGAAGAGGTCATCGCCGACGACGCGAAGATCGACGAGCTGGCCGTCAAGCTCGACGAGCAGGCCATCGAGATCCTCGCCCGTCAGCAGCCCGTCGCTCGCGATCTGCGCATCGTGGTGATCGCGCTGCGCGTCAGCGCGTCGCTCGAGCGCATGGGCGACATGTCCGAGCACATCGCCCAGCTCGCTCGCCTCCGCTTCCCCGAGCGCGCGATCCCGAAGGGCCTCAAGGGCACGTTCACCAAGATGGGCGAGCTCGACGTCGAGATCTCACGCACTCTCTCCGAGCTGCTGCGCACCCAGGACCTGCGCCTGGCCGACACCATCCGCAACACCGACGACGACATCGACGAACTGCACGCCAGCGTCTTCGAGAAGGTGCTCAGCGACAACTGGAAGGGCGAGGCGACCGCGACGGTCGACGCCACGCTCGCCAGCCGCTACCACGAGCGCTTCGCCGACCACGCGGTCGCCGTGGCCAAGAAGGTCGTGTACCTCGCGACCGGTGACTGGCGCGTCGAAGAAGAGGACATCCCCCTCGCGGCCGAGCAGCAGCGCGAGTTCGGTCACGCCTGAGGCATCACGACACAGAAGAAGGGGGCGGATGCTGACAACATCCGCCCCCTTCTTCGTCTTCTGCTACTTCTTGCCCTGCGCAGCCACGGCTGCGGCACCGGCGGCGGCGGCCTCGGGGTCGAGGTAGCGGCCGGGGCCGGTGGGGACGTTGTTCTCGTCGAGCTCGTAGACCAGCGGGATGCCGGTGGGGATGTTGAGCTCGGCGATGTCGTCGTCGCTGATGCCCTCGAGGTGCTTGACGAGGCCGCGCAGCGAGTTGCCGTGGGCGGTGACGAGAACCGTCTTGCCTGCCTCGAGGTCGGGCACGATCGCGTCGTTCCAGTAGGGCAGCAGGCGGTCGATGACGAGCTTCAGCGACTCGGTGCGGGGCACCTCGCCGTCGATGTCGGCGTAGCGCACGTCGCCGACCTGGCTGAACTCGCTCTCGTCGTCGAGCAGGGGCGGCGGCACGTCGAACGAGCGACGCCACAGCTGGAACTGCTCGGGGCCGAACTCCTCGAGCGTCTGCGCCTTGTCCTTGCCCTGCAGAGCACCGTAGTGGCGCTCGTTGAGGCGCCAGGAGCGCGTGACGGGGATCCACAGGCGGTCGGCCGCATCCAGTGCGATGTTCGCGGTCTGGATCGCGCGGCTGAGCAGCGAGGTGTGCAGCACGTCGGGGAGGATGCCGGCCTCTGCCAGCAGCTCGCCGCCGCGCTGGGCCTCCTTCTTGCCCTGCTCGTTCAGGCGGACGTCCACCCAGCCGGTGAAGAGGTTCAGTTCGTTCCACTCGCTCCGGCCGTGACGGAGCAGGATCAGGGTGCGCTTCGAAGTCATGACGTCAGTTTATCGGCGCAGCTCGACGCGTCCACGCCCGTGCCCTGCGAGGATTGACGCATGGCGTCATCTCCTCTCGGTCGGCCGACCCGCGGCACCACCGGGACGAACCGGCTGCGCCGCAACGATCGATGGATCGCCGCGAGCCCCGCTTTCCGCCGAGCCGAGGATCCGCTGGTGATCGACCTCGGCTACGGAGCCAGCGGGGTGACGGCGTTCGAGCTCGCGACCCGGCTGCAGCGCGTGCGCGCGGACGCCGAGGTGCGCGGCCTCGAGATCGACCCCGAGAGAGTCGCCACCGCGAATCAACAGCTCGCCGAGGTGCAGGCTGCGCGCACTCCCTTCTCCCCCGACCTCCGGGTCTCGTTCGCCCGCGGCGGGTTCGAGGTGCCGCTGCCGGCGGAACGGCGGCCGGCGGTGATCCGGGCGATGAACGTGCTGCGGCAGTACGACGAGGGCGATGTCGCGAGCGCCTGGCGCACCATGGCGACTCGGCTGTCTGCTGACGGGCTGCTCATCGAGGGCACCTGCGACGAGATCGGGCGCGTGTCGAGCTGGGTCGACGTGGACCCGACGGGAACTCCGCTGCGGTTCACCATCTCGCTGCGGCTCGCAGACCTCGAGCATCCGAGCATCGTCGCGGAACGACTGCCGAAGGCGCTGATCCACCGCAATGTGCCTGGCGAGCGGATCCACTCGCTGCTCGTCGATCTCGATCGCGAGTGGGACCGTGCAGCGTCGCTGTCGACCTTCGGGGCGACCCAGCGATTCCTCGCCTCGGTCGCCGCTCTGCGAGATCAGGGGTGGCCGGTGCGGGGCGGCAAGAGCCGGTGGCGACTGGGCGAGCTCACGCTCCCCTGGGATGCCGTGGCTCCGCTCCCCTGACGAACGCTCGCTCGTCGCCCGGTTCAGCCCGTCTGACGGGGATCCGGGGCACTGGGGCGGCGGGACAGCCGGGTCAGACGAGGGATGTCGGCGGTGGCACCCGCATCCGCCGGCACGATGACCTGCTGGGTCGCGGCGATGTCCGCGCCCTCTGCGCGCACGATCAGATCGCCCACCGGCGTGCGACGAGACAGGATCGCGAGCGCGATCGGGCCGTCTTCATGGTGTCTGGCGACCGAGGTGATGTGCCCCACCTCATCGTCGCCGGCGAAGACCGCATCGCCGACTGCGGGCAGCACCGCCTCGCTGCCGTCGAGGTGCAGAGCCGCCAGTCTGCGTGGCGGGTGTCCGAGGTTGTGCACCTTGGCCACCGTCTCCTGGCCGCGATAGCACCCCTTGTTCAGGTGCACCGCCGTGCGGATCCAGTCGGATTCATGCGGAAGCGAGCGCTCGTCGACCTCAGCCGACCACCGCGGACGCCAGGCTGCGACACGCAGCGCCTCGGCGGCGAGAAGCCCCGCCACCTCTTCGGACGACAGGGTCGCCGCCAGCGCGTCAGCGGCATCGGTCGGCGCGATCGCCACCCTCCACGCGAGCTCAGCGCCCGGGTGATCGGAGACCTCGGCATACTGATGCCCACCCGCGCTCACCCGCTGCCAGGGATCCGCCCAGACGAGCGGAGCACCTGCCGGAGCGGATGCGGCAGCAGTCGCGTGCTCAGCCGCAGCGCCGCCGTCGACGAAGCCGAGCAGCGCCAGATCAGGACGCACGGTCACAGTCGCCTGGGTGCGGAACTTCATGCGCGTCAGCCAGGTCGCGAGGGCGTCCGCGTCGTCGGCATCCGCGATCAGCCAGGTCGACGAGCCGTCGTCGACGACTCCTGCCGCGTGCTCCACGCGCCCCTGAGGGTCGAGCACGAGCAGTTCCGTGCTCTCACCGGCAGCGAGTCGCCCGACGGATTGGGAGGTGATCGAATCCAGCCACCCCAGCCGTTCGGGACCCGCGACTTCGATGACCGTCCGGTCGTCGAGCGGAACCAGGGCCGCGCCGTCTGCCAGGCGACGCTGCTCGCGGAAGGCGTCGCCGAAGTGCGCGATGCCGTGCTCGCCGATCACAGCGCCGGGGATGTCGGTGAATCCGGTCATGTCAGACCTTCGCGAGTCGGGCGGAGGCGTGCGACCGCATCGGTGTTCCGAGGGCTGCGATGTCCCACGCCCAGAGAAGGTGATTGTCGACCAGGCCGTACATCCGCGTGGCCGCGCCGTACTCCTTGGCCCCGGCTCCGCGCACGATGGCGTCGGACGCGATGTCGATGCGAGGGCCGTTGATCTCGCCGAGGTAGAGCTCGAGCATGCCGTCGGCGTGGGCGATCGAGACCTCGATGGGGAACCCGCCCGACGAAGCGCGGAGAGCCTCGACGTCGTCGACACCGCGAACGACGGGCTCGGCGCGCGGCGGCAGCAGTGCGGGGCCGGCATCGGCGTCGGATGCCGGGCGGGAGAGGCGCCAGAAGCCGGTCTCCGCGACGAGCGGGATCGACACAGCACCGTCTTCACCCGCGAAGATCGCAGTCGCGGAGTAGTTGAGGAAGGGACCACCGTCATGGCTGAAGCTCACCCGGTGGGTGAACTCGCCCTGCAGACGATCGTCGCCGACCGGATAGTCGATGACGCCGGTGCCCTCCCAGACGCCGATCAGCCACGAGAGCGGCGCGAGGTCGGCGGGGAGGTCTGTGGGCAGCTCGAGCACGATGCTCAGCGCTGGCCGCGGAAGAGGTTCCGCAGCACGACGACCGAGACGAAGACGATCGCGAGGCTCGCCAGGCCCAGGAGTCCGATGAAGAAGAGTTCGAGCGCCACGAGGTCCATGGCCTCCACTTTACCCTCCAGCGCGCCGACTGTCTCGTTCGCGATTCATGTGACGAGAGCGGCGAGACCGAAGCCGACCGAGATCACGCCCATCAGCAGCAGCGCGCCGATCGTGCTGGCGCCGACTCGGAAGATGAAGCCCTGAGTGCGCCCGTACTGCAGCTGCACGGCGAAGGAGAGGAGCACGATCGCGCCGAAGACCACGAGCAGCCACGGCACTCGCCACTCCTCGGCGACGAAGATGCCCACGCCGATGGAGGCGACGAACGCGACCGCCCAGACGATGAGCACGCCGACGAAGGCATTACGCGGTGCGAGCGCTGGATCCGTCATGACACCATTGTGACCCATCGGCGCCCGGTATCATTGCGGCACGGCGTACCCCGCCGCCCGGAAGGAGTGCGTGTGGCCCAGGTCCTGGTGTTGACCAATGCTCCGGTCTCGGAGCAGGTCCTGCCCGCACTCGAGCTTCTCAGCCATCGAGTGCGCCAGATCCCGGCCGAGCCCGCCCAACTCGTGAGCGCCCCCGAGTACGACATCGTGATCGTCGACGGGCGTCTCGATCTCGTCGGTGCGAAGTCTCTCTGTCGCCTGCTGCGAGCCACCGGCCAGGATGCGCCGCTGCTGCTCGTCGTCACCGAGGGCGGGATGAGCGCGCTGTCCGGCGACTGGGGCATCGACGACGTGCTTCTCGCCACCGCCGGCCCGGCCGAGACCGACGCCCGCGTGCGACTCGCCCTCGCCCGCCGCGACGAGGTCGCAGAGCCGACCCGTGTGCAGGCTTCCGGCGTCACGATCGACGAGCAGTCCTACTCGGCGAAACTCAGAGGGCGCCCGCTCGACCTCACGTACAAGGAGTTCCAGCTGCTGCACTTCCTCGCCACGCACCCTTCGCGGGTCTTCACCCGCGAACAGCTGCTCAGCGAGGTGTGGGGCTACGACTACTTCGGCGGCACGAGAACCGTCGACGTGCATGTGCGACGCCTGCGGGCGAAGCTGGGCGACCAGGAGCAGATCATCGGCACGGTCCGCAACGTCGGGTACCGATTCAACGTCTACGACGAGGAGACGGTCGCCGCATCGCGGTGACGCACTCGACGTCAGTTCACGCACGCGTCACCTCACGGTGCTTAGATGTACCCCATGATCGATCCCGCACTCGCCGACGCAGGTCTCGGTGACGCTGAAGATGACGACTTCGATGCCATCGAGTCCCACGACGCCCTCCTCCCCGACCACCGCTACCACGATCGCGAGCTGAGCTGGCTCGCCTTCAACCAGCGCGTGCTCGAACTCGCGGAGGATCCGTCGCTCCCCGAACTCGAGCGCGCGAACTTCCTCGCCATCTTCGCGAGCAACCTCGACGAGTTCTTCATGGTGCGCGTCGCCGGGCTCAAGCGCCGTATCGTGACCGGCCTGGCGGTGCCCACCAACATCGGCCGCTCCCCCGCCGACGCACTCGCCGACATCGCCCGCGAAGCGCACGCGCTGCAGCTGCGCCACGCCGACGCCTGGAAGTCGCTCGTGCGTCCGGCGCTGGCCGAGTCGGGCATCGAGATCACCGAGTGGTCCGAGCTCACCGACGAAGAGCGCTCCAAGCTCTCCGAGTACTTCGGGGCACAGGTGTTCCCCGTGCTGATGCCGCTCGCGGTCGATCCCGCGCATCCTTTCCCGTACATCTCCGGGCTGTCCCTGAACCTCGCCATCCGCATCCGCAACGCCCGCACCGGGCGTCAGGAGTTCGCGCGCCTCAAGGTGCCGCCCATGCTGCCCCGCTTCGTCGAGGTTCCGGGCTCCGGCGAGATCAAGCGCTTCCTCACGCTCGAAGAGCTCATCGCGAACCACCTCGGCGACCTCTTCCCCGGCATGGAGGTCCTCGATCACCACGCCTTCCGCCTCACCCGCAACGAGGACGTCGAGATCGAGGAGGACGAGAGCGAGAACCTCATCCAGGCGCTCGAGGCCGAGCTGCTCCGCCGCCGTTTCGGTCCGCCGATCCGCCTCGAGATCACCGACGACATGGACGAGGTCACGATGGACCTCCTCGTGCGCGAGCTCGAGATCACCGACCAGGAGATCTACCGGCTCCCCGGGCCGCTCGACCTCCGAGGTCTCTTCGACCTGTCGCGCATCGATCGCCCCGATCTGCGCTACCCGCCGCACCTTCCGACCACGGCCGTCGCCTTCCAGCCGACCGGGAGCAACACCCGAGCCGACATCTTCAAGGCGATCCGCAAGTCGGACGTGCTGGTGCACCACCCGTACGAGTCGTTCACCACCAGCGTCGTGTCGTTCCTCGAGCAGGCTGCGCGCGACCCGCACGTGCTCGCGATCAAGCAGACGCTCTACCGCACCTCGGGCGACAGCCCGATCGTCGAGGCGCTGATCAACGCCGCCGAGGCGGGCAAGCAGGTGCTGGCGCTGGTCGAGGTCAAGGCCCGCTTCGACGAGGCGAACAACATCGTCTGGGCGCGCAAGCTCGAGAAGGCGGGCGTCCACGTGGTCTACGGCCTCGTCGGGCTCAAGACCCACTGCAAGCTCGCGCTCGTCATCCGCGAGGAAGACGGGGTGCTGCGCCACTACTCGCACATCGGCACGGGCAACTACAACCCGAAGACCAGCCGCATCTACGAGGACTTCGGGCTGTTCACGACCGACGCCCAGGTCGGCAAGGACCTCACCCGTCTGTTCAACGAGCTCAGCGGGTATGCGATCGAGAAGAAGTTCAAGCGCCTTCTCGTAGCTCCCCTCCACCTGCGCAAGGGACTCGTGCGCCAGATCGACCACGAACGCCGCAATGCCGAGAACGGCAAGCCGGCCGGCATCCGCATCAAGGTGAACTCGATGGTCGATGAGGAGGTCATCGACGCCCTGTACCGCGCCAGCGCCGCCGGAGTGAAGGTCGACGTGTGGGTGCGCGGAATCTGCAGCCTCCGCACCGATCTCGAGGGCATCAGCGACAACATCACGGTCCGCAGCATCCTCGGCAGGTACCTCGAGCACTCGCGCATCTTCGCGTTCCACAACGACGGCGACGCCCAGGTGTACATCGGCAGCGCCGACATGATGCATCGCAACCTCGACCGCCGGGTCGAGGCGCTGGTGCGCGTCACCGACCCCGGTCACATGAAGGACCTGCTCGACTTCTTCGACCTCGCCATGGACCCCGGCACCACGTCGTGGCACCTCGGGGCCGACGGCGTCTGGACCAGACACGCCACGGATGCCACCGGCAAGCCGCTCATCGATCTGCAGGACAAGACCATGGGGTTGGTCCAGCGACGTCGTCGCGCACGGGCGGTTCGATGAGCGACGATTCGAGCACCAGGGCCACACGGTCGAAGTGGACGGACAAGGCCGTCTACGCGGCCGGCGCCGTCGTCTGGCGACTCATCGACGGCAAGCTGCGGATCCTTCTGATCCATCGCACCAAGTACCGCGACGTCACGCTTCCCAAAGGCAAGGTCGACCCCGGTGAGATGCTCGCCGAGACGGCAGTGCGGGAGGTGCACGAGGAGACCGGCATCCGCGTCTCGCTCGGGGTTCCCGTCGGCGTGAGCCGCTACCACCTGCCCTCCAGCAAGCAGAAGGTCGTGCACTACTGGGCGGCCGAGGCGACGTCCGATGCCATCCGTGCCTCGACGTTCGTGCCGAATCGCGAGATCGCCGCCCTCGAATGGGTCAGCGTCAAGAAAGCGCGCGCCCGTCTGAGCTACCCGGTCGACATCGAGATACTCGACTTCTTCACCCAGCTCGTCGACGACGGCGTGCTGCGCACGTTCCCGATCATCGCCCTGCGCCACGCGAAGGCGCTCTCGCGCCGCGACTGGGACGGCCCGGATGCCGAACGGCCTCTGACCGATCGTGGCGTGCAGCAGGCGAAATCGATCGTCGGCCCGCTGCGGGCGTTCGGCGTGCGCAAGATCATCACGAGCGATGCCGTGCGCTGCATGCAGACCGTGACACCGCTCGCGAAGGCCCTCGATCGCAAGACAGTCACCACGCCGAAGATCAGCCAGGACGCATGGGAGGACGGCGAAGACGATCTGCGCTCGGTCGTCGGTCGCCGCGTGCGCTCGGGCAAGCCGGCCGTGCTGTGCAGCCACGGCCCGGTGCTTCCGGGAATCCTGACCGAGACCGCCCTGGCCACCGGGACGGTCCGCGGCTCATACGTCAGCAGCGCCGCCGCTCTGGAACCTGCGGCCTTCTCGGTCGTGCACCTCTCGGCATCCAATCCGGGGTCGGGGATCATCGCGATCGAGACGCACATCCCCAAGGTCTAGCGCGCTGCCAGCGGCGCCGAAAGGCCGCATCCGGCAACGGATGCGGCCTTTCGCATGCCCCAGAGAGACGCGTGCCGTTCACCTCCCGTTCACCTGAGCGGGAGAGTCTCGTTAACCGCCGCACATAGCGTCACTGTGTGCCCTGCACCGGGCCCCACCACATCAAAGATCGAAGGATCCACAGTGAAGATCTCCCGAATCGCACGTATCGGCGCCGTGGGCGCCGTGGCCGCTCTCGCCCTCGCCGGCTGTGCCGCGAACGAAGGCGGAGCCGGCGGCTCCAGCGACGAGCCCAGCACGTCCACCCTCTCCGGCACGATCGAGGCCACCGGAGCCTCCTCGCAGGAGGCCGCCCAGCAGTCCTGGGTCGCCGCATTCCAGACCGCCAACCCCGACACCACGGTGAACTACACCGCGACGGGTTCGGGCACCGGCCGCGAGAACTTCATCGCCGGCTCGTCGAACTTCATCGGCTCCGACCGCGCATTCGACGCGGACGAGCTGGCCGCTGGCGGCTTCGGCTCCTGCGCCTCCGATGACATCGTCGAGATCCCCGTCTACATCTCGCCGGTCGCCGTCGCCTTCAACCTCGAGGGCATCGATGAGCTGAACCTCGACGGCGAGACCATCGCCAAGATCTTCGCGGGCCAGATCACCAACTGGAACGACGCCGCCATCGCTTCGCAGAACGAGGGCGTCGAGCTGCCCGACCAGGCGATCGTCGCCGTGCACCGCGCAGACGCGTCGGGCACGCAGGAGACCTTCACCAAGTACCTCAACGCCGTCGCACCGGACGTCTGGACCTACGAGGCCAGCGACGAGTGGCCGCTCCAGACGGGCGAGGCCGGCGACGGCACCTCGGGCGTCGTCGACGCGATCACCAACGGCGTGGGGTACATCGGCTTCGCCGACGCGTCCCGCACCTCCGAGCTCGGACAGGTCGCCGTCGAGGTCGAGGGCGAGTACGTCGCGTACTCCGCCGAGGCCGCAGCAGCGCTCGTCGAGGCATCGCCGCTCGAAGAGGGCCGCTCCGACCACGACCTCGCATACGCCGTCGACCCGGCTGCAGCACCCGCCGGCTCGTACCCGATCGCCCTCGTGTCGTACCTCATCGGCTGCGTCGAGTACGACGACGCCGAGGCCGCCGGCCTGGTGAAGGCGTACTTCCAGTACGTCGCATCGGCCGAGGGCCAGGATGCCGCCGCAGAGGCCGCAGGCAGCGCGCCGATCTCAGACGCCCTGCGCGACCAGATCAACACGGCGATCGACGCGATCGTCACGGAGTGACCGTAGGCTCAGCACACCGCTGAGCTCCGGTCCCGACGCCCCCGTGGTGTCGGTCGTAGGACTCGACCGACACCGCGGGGGCACCCGCATGAAAACCCCGAAAGTCCCTCAGAGCCTGGAGTCGCTCCGATGACCACAACCTCAACGGGTCCCGATACCGCCCGTTCCCCCGGGACGCGCACCGCCCCACGCCGACGGGGTGACCTCATCTTCTCCGGCACCGCGCTGGCTGCGGGAATCATCATCCTCGTCACCCTCGCCGCGGTAGCGGTCTTCCTCATCGTGCAGGCGCTCCCCGCCCTGTCGTCCGACACCTCGAACAACCACATCCTCGAGGGACAGTCGTTCCTCTCCTGGGTGTGGCCCTTCGTCTTCGGAACGCTGTGGTCGAGCTTCATCGCTCTCGTGATCGCCGCGCCGATCGCGATCGGCATCGCACTCTTCATCTCGCACTACGCCCCGCGCCGTCTCGCCGGCTTCCTCGGCTACATCATCGACCTGCTGGCGGCCGTGCCCTCGGTCGTCTTCGGTCTCTGGGGCGCACTCACGTTCGCGCCGATGCTCGTGCCCTTCTACAAGTGGCTCAACGACAACCTCGGGTTCATCCCGCTGTTCAGCGGCACCCCGTCGGGCACCGGAAAGACCATCCTCACGGCATCCCTCGTGCTCGCCGTGATGATCCTGCCGATCATGACCGCGATCTGCCGCGAGGTCTTCCTGCAGACGCCGAAGCTCCACGAGGAGGCGGCACTCGCGCTCGGTGCGACCCGCTGGGAGATGGTCCGGATGGCCGTGCTCCCCTTCGCACGCAGTGGAATGGTGTCGGGCGCCATGCTCGGCCTCGGCCGCGCGCTCGGCGAGACCATGGCAGTGACACTCGTGCTCTCGCCCCTCGGCATCGTCACGTTCAACCTGATCAACCCGGAGAACCCCACGACGATCCCCGCGATCATCGCGCTGCGGTTCCCCGAGGCTCACGACGAGGGCGTCAACACGCTCATCGCGGCGGGTCTGATCCTCTTCATCGTCACCTTCGCGGTCAACTTCGTGGCCCGCTGGATCGTCTCGCGCCGCGCCGAGTTCTCGGGAGCCAACTGACATGACCGCCACCCTCACCCCCTCTCCGTCTCCCTCGTCCGTCGTCGCTCCGGTGCACACCACCTCGGCAGGCCACCTGCCCAAGTGGGCACCGTGGGCGCTCCTGCTGGTCGCATTCGTGCTGTCGGCGACGATCTTCGCCTTCGTCAATGCAGGCGGCGACCCGGCCGACTTCAACATCGCACTCACGCTCGTCGTCGGCCTCGTGTTCTACATGGCGCTGATCATGGTCATCTCGTCGGTGGTCGAGAGCCGCCGCCACGCGATCGACCGCCTCATGACCGCACTGGTCTCCGGCGCCTTCGTGGTCGCGCTCCTCCCCCTCATCTCACTGCTCTACACCGTGGTCGTCAACGGACTCATGCGCTTCGACGGGGAGTTCTTCAGCTTCTCGATGCGCAACATCGTGGGCGAGGGCGGCGGCGCGATCCATGCCATCTACGGCACGCTGCTGATCACGCTCGGAGCGACGATCATCTCGGTGCCGATCGGCCTGATGACCTCGATCTACCTCGTCGAGTACGGCGAGGGTCGCAAGCTCGCCCGCGGCATCACCTTCCTCGTCGACGTCATGACCGGCATCCCGTCGATCGTCGCCGGTCTCTTCATCTACTCGGTGTTCGCGCTCATCGTCGGACCGGGCACCCGAATGGGGATCATGGGCTCACTGGCCCTCTCGGTGCTGATGATCCCGGTCGTCGTCCGCGGCTCCGAAGAGCTCCTGCGCATCGTTCCGAACGAGCTCCGCGAGGCTGCCTACGCGCTCGGCGTCCCGAAGTGGCTGACGATCATCAAGGTCGTCCTGCCGACCGCCATCGCCGGAATCCTGACCAGCATCATGCTCGCGATCTCGCGCGTGATCGGCGAGACCGCGCCGCTGCTGCTCACGGTCGGCATCGTGCAGGGCATGAACCTGAACATGTTCAGCGGGCAGATGGCGACGCTACCCGTGTTCTCGTACATGCAGGCCAAGTACCCCGGCATCCCCGTCGATGCCTACCTCGACCGGGCCTGGGCCGCAGCCCTCACCCTGATCGTCATCGTGATGGTGCTGAACCTGCTGGCCAGGATCATCGCCAAGGTGTTCGCCCCCAAGATCAACGGCCGCTGAGCCGTCTTTCCCGACTGAAGAAGAAGGATCACACGTGTCCAAGAGCATCGAAGTCAACGACCTCAACGTCTACTACAGCGACTTCCTCGCCGTCGAAGGCGTCAGCATCGACATCAAGCCCAACACCGTCACGGCGTTCATCGGACCGTCCGGCTGTGGCAAGTCCACGTTCCTGCGCACCCTCAACCGCATGCACGAGGTCATCCCCGGCGCACGCGTCGAGGGCGAGGTGCTGATCGACGGCAAGAACCTCTACGGCGCCGGCGTCGACCCGGTGCTGGTGCGCCGTCAGGTCGGCATGGTCTTCCAGCGTCCGAACCCGTTCCCCACCATGTCGATCAAGGAGAACGTGCTCGCGGGCGTCAAGCTCAACAACACGCGCATGGCGAAGAGCGATCAGGATGCCCTCGTAGAGAAGTCGCTGCGTGGCGCCAACCTGTGGAACGAGGTCAAGGACCGCCTCGACCGCCCCGGCTCCGGGCTCTCGGGCGGCCAGCAGCAGCGTCTGTGCATCGCGCGTGCCATCGCCGTCTCCCCCGACGTGATCCTCATGGACGAGCCTTGCTCGGCGCTCGACCCGATCTCGACCTTCGCGATCGAGGAGCTCATCGCCGAGATCAAGTCCGAGTACACCGTCGTCATCGTGACGCACAACATGCAGCAGGCGAGCCGCGTGTCCGACCGGACCGCATTCTTCAACATCGCCGGAACCGGCAAGCCCGGCAAGCTCATCGAGTACGACGACACGCGCACGATGTTCACCACCCCGTCGGTGCAGGCCACCGAGGACTACGTCTCGGGTCGCTTCGGATAAGCATCCGGTTCTGCCTCCTCTTCTTCTGAGCCTCCTCTCGTCGCGGGCACAGCTTCGGCGCTGAAGGCTCGAAACGCCGTGAGACCCTCTGGTCCCACGGCGTTTCGTCGTTTCAGTCGCGGGGCGAGAGGAGGTACTCGTTGAGCTCGGCGGTGAGGGCGTGGTCGACCGGCAGCTCGACGGCGTCAATGGCGGTGATCGGGGCGGCGAGGCGGACGCTCGAGACGAGCCAGGCGGCATCTGCACGCGGCAGGTCGGATGCCGGCACCTGGGCGTACTCCGCGACGAATCCACGCGCGGTGAGGTGCTCGTAGACGCTGAGCTGGGTCGTGCCGTGCAGGATGCCGCCGTTCGGCGCCGGCGTCACGAATCGGTCACCGAAGCGCAGGATCAGTGACGCGGTCGGCGCCTCGAGCACGAAGCCGTCGCGCGACAGGAAGATCGCGTCGTCGGCTCCGCGTCGGTGCGCCTCGCGAAGCGCCGCCATGTTGACGGCGTACGAGAGGGTCTTCGCCCCGAGCAGCAGCCACGGTGCCTTCTCGGCGACGTCGAGGTCGTACCCGCGGTCGAGGGTGACCACGCGGATTCCCCGCACGCGCACCGCCGAGAAGTCGGATGCCGGCGCAGCCGTGACCCAGGCGGTCGGTGTGGGTCCGTGCTCGACCCCACGGCTGAGGATGAGCTTGATGACGTACTCGCCCTGCTCGCAGTGGGCGGCCGCACGCTCGATGGCCTGATGCCACTGCGCCTGATTCGGGATGGGCAGGTCGCACAGCTGCGCCGAGTGCGCGAGCCGCTCGAGGTGCGGCACGACCTCCTGAGCGTGCCCGTCGATCACGCCGATCGACTCGAACACGCCGTCGCCGCGCTGCGTGCTCAGCTCTCCCACGCTCAGTGCGGGGGCCGCGGCATCGACGAGGGTGAACGTGTCTGCGAAGTCGGAGCGGTCGACGTCAGCCGCCGCAGGATCGATCATCAGAGCAAAGCGCCGTGTCATGATCCGAGCCTAGAGCCCGGGAATAGCTTCAGCGTGATCTTGTTACACTGGAGTGGCCGGGCCGCATAACCCCGGGCTCCAATTTTTGCCGCTGCGAGCGGCCTTCCGCCGAGAGGCGTTTTTGCGGCCCGGTCTTTTCATGTCAGGGCGCAGATCACCTCGGTGCGATCGCGGGATCAGGCCAGGGCGCCGGTGCGCCAGAGCGCTGCTGAGGCCGACAGGTCCTGCGCATAGCTGCTCAGCCGCAGGGCGCGGGTGGTGAGTTCGCTGGCGCGCGACGGCTCGGTCGGCTCGTAGTCGTCGGCGGTGTGCGTCGCACCGGATGCCTGCACGCGGCAGAAGGCCGCCGCCCTGTCGAGCGCCACGGCGAAGTCGCCGCGGAACGCCCCGCGGAGGATCGTGTCGATGAGGGCGACCAGTTCATCGGGGTTCGCGGGCACCGGCGCTCCGGCGATCACGGCATCCACGGATGCGAGCTCCACCCTGCCCCGCTCGTACAGCAGGGCCGCAGTCTGTGGATCGCCGTGGATGGCCAGCTGCAGGATGTACAGCCGCCACAGCGCGCCCGGCAGCGTGCGAGACGGCGCTTTCGACCAGAGCTCGGCGATCTCGTCGATGCCGTGCTCGTGGGCGAAGGCGACGAGCCGGTCGGCGCTCACTCCGCTCTCATCGGCACGCACACGGGTCAGCAGAGCGGATGCGGTCGCATGTGCGACGCGTGTCTCTTCGGCGGGATCATGGCTGCCCACGATGTTGTCGAAGGCGCTGGTGGGCCGGCGCACCGGACGGGAGAACTGCTCAGGCATCAGTCCAGGGTACGCGCGATCCGAGGGATCAGGCCGTCGGGATCACGACGACGGGATCGGACGTCGGCAGACCCGAGGGCGAGCCACCATCCTGCTCCACTGTGACCGCGATCACATCGCCCGCGTGCATCTCACCCGCGAGCACCGCTGTCGCTTCGCCGCCGTCTGCCGCGAACACCCCTGCCGACACCGGAGTGTCGCCACGCACGTACCAGAGCTCGTACGTCTCACCCTCGGCGAGCGACGGGATGCCGTCGGTCACGAGCACGGACTTGCCGAGCGACGCCGACCAGTGCGCGGTCGCAGTGCCACCGCTCTCGAGCGACACGCTGGCCTGCTGAGCGTCGCCCGCCGCCTGAATGTCCTCGAGCGCGACGACACTCGCCGGTCGGTTGATGTACGTGTTGATCGCGACCGCGCCTGCCCCCACGCCCACGAGGAGCGCGAGGCATGCAGCGAGGGCGAAGAGGAAGCGGAGGCGGTGCTTGGGAGCCTTCGGGGTGTCGTCTCCACCGCGTGCGGCGGGCGCTGAATCGGCGACCGCTGCAGCATCCGCCGTCTCGCCAGGCGTGCTGTCTGGTATCGAATCCGTGAGAACGACGTCGCCGTTCTGAGGGGTGACGGCGATGCGTGCGAGCAGGGCGGCGCGGATGTCGGGCGAGGGCGCGGCCTGCGTTACGCCGTCGGCGAGGAAGCCCGCGCTGTCGGCGTCGGCATCCACGATGCGCTGCCATTCCGGGTGCGCTGCGAGGGCGGCGTGATACCGCTGCTGATCATCGGGCGACAGCGCGTCGAGCGCTGCTCCTGCCGCGAGTTCTGCGAATTCCTGCTCGTTCATGCCGTCACCCCCATAGCTGTCCTCAGTCGCGAGAGCCCATCCCGCATCCGTGTTTTGATCGTCCCCAGCGGTGCTCCCACGAGCACAGCCACTTCGTTCTGACTGTAACCGCCGTAATAGGCCAGAACGAGAGCTTCGCGCTGCGCCTCAGGAAGACCGGAGAGCGCGTGAACGACCTTCTCGCCCTCGATGCCCAGTTCCACCGTCTCCGCGACACTGTCGTGCGCGACTCCGATGTCTCTGAACCCGGCTCGTACGTCTCGGTCCGCGCTGGACTGGGACGCCCGAACCCGGTCGACCGCACGACGGTGCGCGATCGTCATCACCCAGGTTCTTCCCTGCCCCTTGTTCGGAGCGAACTTCGTAGCGGATTGCCAGATCTCCAAGAAGACTTCCTGGAGCACCTCTTCGCTCTGCGAGCGGTTCACGAGGACCCTGAGGATGAGGCCGAAGACGCGGGAAGACAGAGTGTCGTAGAGCTCCGCGAATGCGCGCTGATCACCGTCGCCGATGCGAACGAGCAGGTCAGCGACAGCATCCCGAGCCGTACCGTCTTCGGGTACGTCCATTCCGTCGATGACCATCTCTAACAGCATGCCGCATCCACCCCGCTTTCCCGTGCAGCCGCCACCCGAAAGTGACGGAAACGAGTCCTCTTAAGTGTTCTTCGTCGAAACCTGTTCGCCGCCGACCCCCGAAACGGATTGGATTCGGCGGCGCGGAAAAAACTTTGCGATTTCTCCCATCCGATCCCGCAGGGGCTCCGAACGACTGTCAACGCCACGGAGAGGCCGTGGCAGTGTTCTGAAGGAGCTTGAGATGTTCAGCACCAAGAAGAAGGTCACCGCAGCCATCACCCTCGGCCTTGCGAGCGCATTCCTGCTCTCCGCATGTTCCATGGGCGGCACCACCGAAGAGCCGGCAGAGTCGACGGCCCCCGAGTCGTCCGAGACGATGGCTCCTGAGACCGAGACGATGGATCCGGCCGCGAACCTGGTCGGCCCCGGCTGCGCCGCATACGCAGAGGCTGTTCCGGACGGCGCAGGATCCGTCGAGGGCATGTCTCTCGACCCGGTCGCCACCGCAGCATCCAACAACCCGCTGCTCACCACGCTGGTTGCCGCAGTCAGCGGACAGCTGAACCCCGACGTCAACCTCGTCGACACGCTGAACGGCGACGAGTTCACCGTCTTCGCACCCGTCGATGACGCCTTCGCGAAGATCGACCCCGCCACCATCGAGGCACTCAAGACCGACAGCGCCACGCTGAGCTCGATCCTGACGTACCACGTGGTCCCCGGCCAGGTCGCCCCTGACGAGATCGCCGGCATGCACACCACCGTCCAGGGTGCCGACCTCGAGGTCACCGGCAGCGGCGACGACCTGATGGTCAACGATGCCACCGTCATCTGCGGTGGAGTTCAGACCGCGAACGCGACCGTGTACCTCATCGACACGGTCCTGATGCCCCCGGCCGAGTAAGGCAAGGGAACGCCGAGGCGGACACTCGGTAAGCCATCTCACCTCTCGGGGGAGGTCGGTGGGATGGAGAAGGAGCCGTTGACGACACGTCGTCAGCGGCTCCTTCTTTGCGCCCTAGACTGGAGGGGCGGGCCTCTAGCTCAGTTGGCAGAGCATCGGACTTTTAATCCGCGGGTCGTGGGTTCGAGCCCCACGGGGCCCACCGTTTATCACCGTCGGCCGGATCCGGCCACCCCCTTCAGTACGTCGGCACCCTGCGAGAGAGTCGTGGCGTCCCCATCCGGGACACTCACCCCACGAAAGGACGCATCATGGCGACTCTCACCGACAGCCGAGTGGCATTTCTCGCGACAGACGGATTCGAGGACAGCGAGCTGACCAGTCCCTGGGAAGCGGTGCAGAGCGAGGGCGCGAGCGCCACGCTGATCGCACCGGACGGACAGCAGATCACCGGGAAGAACGGTCATGTGCAGCACGTCGACCTCACCTCCGAGACCGCGAAGGCCGACGAGTTCGACGCTCTCGTGCTTCCTGGCGGCGTCGTGAACGCCGACCACCTGCGGCTCGACAAGGCATCGATCGACCTCGCCCGCTCCTTCTTCGAGCAGCACAAGCCCGTCGCGGTCATCTGCCACGGCGCCTGGATCCTGATCGAGGCCGGCGTGGTCGACGGACGCACGCTCACCAGCTACCCGAGCCTCGCGACCGACCTCCGCAACGCCGGTGCCACCTGGGTCGACGAAGAAGTGGTGGTCGACGAGGGTCTCGTGTCCAGCCGCACTCCCGACGATCTCCCCGCTTTCAACGCGAAGCTGATCGAAGAGGTCGCCGAGGGGCGGCACGCAGGGCAGACCGCGTGATCTGAAATCCGAACACCCGGCGGTCCGGCGTCAGGAGCCAGCGCGAGCCCTGTGACGCCGGACCGCCGCTCTGTTCGCACAGCGCACCGAGCAGAACCGCTGTCGGCCGTTGCGGGTCACATCGACGACCACGTTCGTGCAGGGCGAGGCCGCGCAGCGGCCCAGCCGATCCATGCCACGCGTGACGAGGTGCAGCGACGTGCCGACGGCGAAGACAGCCCGCAGCACGTACGGCAGAGATCTCACGTCGTCGCGGTAGTGCAGGTGCCAGCCTTCGCCGTCGTGGTTCGTCAGTCGCGGGTATGCCGCAGCGTCGACCATCTGCGCGTTGAGGATCTCGGCACGGGCATCCGGGTCCGCCGCATCGACGACCCGCAGCCAGTCGTCGATGACCTCGCGGACCCGTGCGTGATCGTCGGGGGCGGGCGGGAACGTCATCGTCATGCCCATCTCGAGGGTGCGCTCCTCGATGCCCGCTCGATCGACGGGGAAGTCGTCGGCGAGGGATGCGGCGAGGAGAACCGCATACTCGCCGTAAGGGTTGAGATGCATAAGGCCATTACATCACGCTGGATACATGACCACGTTGCACACCCTGCCGATCCCCCGTCAGACCACGACCGCGCATGAGCACGCCTGGGTCGCGGACTCACGGCATCCGACCAGCGAGGGCGTCGTCGTGTACGTCCGCTGCGTCGGCTGCGGCACGCATCGCGTCGACCTGCAGGCGCACCCGCTGACACCTCCCGCCGCGATCAGCCGCGAGACCTCGGACTGACCGTCCGATCAGGCCGCGACGATCTCGCCGTTCCGCGGCACCCAGGTCTGCGCCTCCTCGCGGACGAACGCGAGGGGGATCCCGCGGCCGTCCTGCTCGACCGAATCCGAGACCTGGAGGTGCAGATGCGGTTCGGTGCTGTTCCCCGAATTGCCGCATTCACCGATCATCTCCCCCGTCGACACTCGGTCACCGAGTCGCGGCCGCACGCTCCCGGCCCTCAGATGGGCGAGCAGCACGAGAGCACCGTCACGACGGATGACGACGTGGTTTCCGGCGATCGCCGGTGCCCCGGCGAGCACACGCGATCTCTGCGTCAGCGCGTAACTCAGCTGCGCTCCGATCGATCGACGGGCGACGTGGTCGTCTTCCCCATCGTGGACCCGCACCACCTCGCCCGACACGGGCGCGAGGATCGGACGCCCGAAGCCGACGAACACCGAGGCGGGCTCGGTTCCGAAGATGCTCCCGAGACTGCGAGGTGCGCTGCGACCGCTCGCGTCGACCGGCACGAAGTCGATCGCGTGCGAGCTGCCGAACAGCTCCGTGCCGTGGCTCGGGATGCGTGACGCCGGGCTGTTCTGGACGATCCACCGCCCGGTGAACGGCAGGGTCATCACGAACGGCTCCGGCTCGTTCATGCGGTCAGCTCGGCGAGCCTTCGGACGGTGCGGAGGTTTCGCGCCGTGCCGGCGACACCGAGCGCGCGGTCGAGGACGGCCTTGGTGAGCCTCGTGCTGTGCACGCCGCCCTCGGCGTAGTCGATCCACAGATCGCCGCCGACCAGCGCGATCCGCTCCCCCGGCATGAGCCGCTCCTGCAGCGCCTCGACGGCCCCGGGCGCTGCCGGCGCCTCGAGGAACATCGCGTGCAGCAGCTTCTCCGACGCGCCGCCGAACGGGTGCGCATCCAGGGCATGGACGAGAGCGTCGTGCGTCCGCAGGATCACCGGGGTGTCGACGTCGAACTCGCGGACGATCAGCGCGCGGACGTCCGCACATGCGGACGTCGGATCGTCCGGGTGCTCGCACACGATGTTCCCACTCGCGATGTAGGTCCACACCTCACCCAGCATCGGAGCGAGCACCTCGCGCAGCTGAGCCATCGGCACCCGGTTGCGACCCGAGACGTTGACAGCTCGCAGCAGCAGGACGCTGCGAGTCACGCAGCGTCGCTCTCGACGAGCTCGGCGCCCGCATGAGCGAGTTCTGCGAGGGCCGCCGCACTCGGCTCTGGTGCGACACCCGCGATCAGATCGGTGAAGATGCGCACCCGGACCCCGTGCGCCACTGCGTCGAGCGCAGAGGCCCGCACACAGTGGTCTGTGGCGATGCCGACGACATCGGCCGTGAGGACACCCGCCGCTGTGAGGATCGCACCGACGGTCTCACCCGATTCCGTCGCGCCCTCGAACATCGAATACGCAGGGCGTCCCTGTCCTTTGTGCACATGATGCGTGACGGCATCGGTCACCAGCAGCGGGTCGTAGTCGGCGCCGGGTGTGCCCGCGACGCAGTGCACGGGCCACGTGTCGACGAAGTCCGGCGCCTCTCCGAAATGGCCGCCGTTGTCGCCCTCGGCGTCGTGCCAGTCGCGCGACGCGACGATGACGTCGTACTCGGCCGCGTGTACGGCCAGGAAGGCGGAGACAGCGGATGCCACAGCATCGCCACCATCGACGGCCAATGCACCGCCCTCGGTGAAGTCGTTCTGCACGTCGACGATCAGAAGTGCTCTGCTCATGATCTGAGAGTACGCCGCCCCACCGGTGGCCCCAAGGCAGGAAACCAAAAGGCCCCGAGATGTTGTTCACATCACGGGGCCTGCTGGAGCCGCTTGTCAGAATCGAACTGACGACCTTTTCATTACGAGTGAAATGCTCTGCCGACTGAGCTAAAGCGGCGCGATCATCGATATTACCCGTTCCGGAGCCGCACCGCGAATCGAGCCACGATCACTCGCAGCGGACGTCGCCCTCGGGCACGACATCGTCGAGGAGGAACGCCTCGACAGCGTCGTCGACGCACGTGTTGCCCTTGTTGTATCCGGTGTGCCCTTCGCCCACACGGGTGATCAGCACGCCCTCTTCGAGCTGCGCCGCGAGCGACTCCGACCACTCGTACGGCGTCGCCGGGTCGTTGGTCGTGCCGACCACGAGGATCGGCCCTGCGCCTTCGGCGTTGATCTCGCCGCGCGTGCCGGTCGGCGGGTAGGGCCACACCGAGCAGGAGTCCGGACCGCTCCAATACGGAGCGATCGTCGGCGCGCCGTCGGCGATCTTCTCCTCGGTCGCAGCCTCTGCCGCCGGGTCGTCTTCGACCGGATAGTCCATGCAGTTGTAGGCGCGGAACGCTTCGCTCGAGTTGTCGAGATAGGTGCCGTTCTCACGTCCGTTGTAGAAGTCGGCGAGGAAGAACGCTGTCGTCGGGTCACCCTGCAGAGCCTCGTCGAGCGCCTGTGTGAGGTACTGCCAGCTGTCTGCCGAATACAGGGCCGCGATGATGCCGGTCATCAGCGCGTCCGCGCCGAGCATGCGTCCGTCGCCGTTCTCGAGCGGGTTCGCGTCGACGCTCGCCAGGAGCGCCCCGAGGTCGGCCATGGCCTCATCGACCGTGCCGTTGAACGGGCATTCGCCCGAGTCGAGGCAGTTCTGCATGTACGCGCGGAGAGCCGATTCGAATCCGAGCGCCTGGGTCGCGCCGACATCGAGCCCGGAGACGGCCGGATCGATCGCGCCGTCGAGCACGAGTCGTCCTGCCTTGTCGGGGTACAGGTCGGCGTACGTCGCGCCGAGGAACGTGCCGTACGAGTAGCCGATGTAGTTCAGCTGCTTGTCACCGAGCACAGCGCGGATCAGATCCATGTCACGTGCGGCGTTGATCGTGGTGACGTAGGGCAGGATGCCGCCGCTGTTCGCCTCGCACGCGTCGGCGAACTCCTTGTGCGACTCGAGCAGCTCGGCCTCCCATTCCGCGCTCCCCCGCTTCCCTGCGGGGATCGTGTAGAGGTAGTCGTCCATGCCTGCAGCATCGAAGCAGGTCACGGCGGTCGACTCTCCGACGCCGCGGGGATCGAATCCGATCACGTCGTAGTCGTCAATGAGATCGGCTCCGACCGCGAAGTCGAGGCTGTCACGGATGAGCTCGACACCGCTGGCGCCGGGGCCACCGGGATTCGTCAGCAGTGACCCCTGGGAGATCCCCGTCGCCTGATGGCGCACGACGGCGAGGGTGATCTCGCCCTCGCCCGGGTTCTCCCAGTCGAGCGGAGCTGTCACGTCGGTGCAGTCGAACCCGGTGCCGCACTCACTCCAGGTGAGCGTCTGCCCGTAGAACGGCAGCAGGTCCTCTGACACGCCCTCAGTGTCCGGCGCGTTCGTGGCGGAGGGCTTCGGCGCGGCCTGCTCGGGGATCATCGAGTACAGGCACCCGGAGAGTGCGACCGAGGCTGCGGCGAGGCCGGCGATCACGGCGACGGCACGTCGGAAGCGGGAAGTCGGTCGATTGTTCACGGTGTCCTCCCGCTCGTGACAGTCACGAGCAAGCTCTCGAGGGCGAGCAGCGGTGCGACGTTGCGCTCCAGCGACTGGCGCGTGTCGGCAAGGTGGTCGAGTACGACAAGAGTACGGGTCTCGGGCCAGGCCGCTGCCAGCGCGGCCAGATCTTCGCGAAGCTCGCGATTGATCAGCTCGTCGTCTCTGCCGAACTGCAGCATGACGACGTCACGGAACAGCGACTGCAGATCGGTGAGCACCCTGTCGATGCCGTCACGCAGGCTTCGGGTCGCACGCTTCTTCTGGTCGTCCTCCAGCGCGGAGATCTGTGTGCGCAGAGCCGGCGGAACGGCCTGCCCCTCGGCGATGCCGACCATCCGGAGCAGAGATGCACGCTCGGCGGCGTCGCGCTCGGCGGTGAGCGCCTTGGCGTCGTCCGTGGCGGCCTGGATGATGCGCCCGGCGACCTCGACGGCGTCGCTGACACCGCGAACCCCCAGCACCGACCGCAGGGTCTCGTCGCGGCGGCGACGGGCAGCCTCATCAGTGGCGAGGCGCTGGGCCATGCCGATGTGCCGTTGCGCATGACGAGCGGCCTGCTCGGCGATGCCCTCGTCGACCCCCGTGCGGAGGGTGATCAGGCGCGCCACGTCTGCGACGTCGGGCTCGCGCAGCCGCAGCGAGCGCACGCGGGAGCGGATCGTCGGCAGCAGGTCGGCTTCGCTCGGGGCGCAGAGTATCCAGACCGTCTGCTCGGGCGGCTCTTCGAGAGCCTTCAGCAGCACGTTGGACGTGCGCTCGACCATGCGGTCGGCGTCTTCGACCACGATCACGCGATAGCGGCCGGCCGACGGCGCGAAGTACGAGCGCTCGACGAGCGCACGAGCCTCCGCGATCGTGATGATGACCTTGTCGGTGCGCAATGCGGTCACATCAGGATGCGTTCCCGCCAGGACCTGACGCATCGCCGCCTCGTCGTCGGGGTGATCCGCTACAAGCGCAGCGGCGAAGGCGTGCGCGAGCGTGGAGCGCCCCGACCCGGGAGGGCCGGTGATGAGCCAGGCGTGCGACAGCGCGGAAGGATCGGATGCGGCGTTGCGCAGAGTGTCGACCGCGGCATCCTGCCCCCACACATCGGCCCACGGGAAAGGGGCGGCGACAGTCTGGGGCATGTCCTCAGCCTAATCGGGAGCACCGACGTGCACGGCAACCACCACCGGATGCGCGGGGTCGACCCGAGGCAGGCGGCGTACCGGCGGGCAGGCAGGCAGTCGGGCGGGCGCGCCGGCGCGCGGGCGGGCGGGCCGGCGGGCGGGTGGGCGGGCGGCTCAGCCGATCAGCGTCGCGACCCGCTCGCGGATCTGCGCGGCGATGACCTCGGGCGCCGCTGCGGCGTCGATGACCAGGAACCGTTCCGGTTCGGCTCGCGCCAGAGCGAGGTAGGCGTCGCGGACCCGGGCGTGGAACTCGGTCTTCTCGGCCTCGAGCCTGTCGAAGGGCTTGTCAGCCGAATCGAGTCGCACGCGAGCCGACTCGGGGTCGAGGTCGAGCAGCACGGTGAGGTCGGGCAGTGCGCCCTCAGCGGCCCACAGCGACAGGTTGCGGATCTCTTCGCCGTCGAGCACGCGCCCTGCACCCTGGTAGGCGACGGATGAGTCGAGATAGCGGTCCTGCAGCACGACCTCGCCGCGGGCGAGAGCAGGCCGGACGACCGTCGCGACGTGGTGCGCGCGGTCGGCGGCATAGAGAAGAGCCTCGGCGCGCGGAGCGATGTCGCCTCGGTGGTGCAGCACGATGTCGCGGATCAGCTGACCGACCTCGGACCCACCCGGTTCGCGGGTGCGCACGACGGTTCGCCCGTCATCCGTCATCCACTGGGCGAGGAGGTTCGACTGCGTGGTCTTCCCCGATCCGTCTCCGCCCTCGAGGGTGATCCAGATTCCTGGGCCTGACGTCACGAACCGGCCTTCTTCGCGGCGTTAGCGGCGCGGGTCGCCGCGGCCTTCTTGGCTGCCGCGGACCGTGCGGCGGCCTTCTCGGCATCCGTCGCCGTCGTCTTGGCCGCGGCTTTCTTCGCCGCCGGCTTCTTGGCGGCGGGCTTCTTGGCCGCCGGCTTCTTCGCGGCGGGCTTCTTGGCCGCCGTCTTCTTCGCGGCGGGCTTCTTGGCCGGGGCCTTCTTGGCCGCACCGCGCTTGGGAGCCGGACCCTTCGCGCGCTTGTCGGCGAGCATCTGCACCGCGATCTCGAAGGTGATGTCCTCGACCTTCTGCCCACGGGGGATCGTCACATTCGTCTCGCCGTCCGTGACATAGGCGCCGAAGCGCCCGTCGCGGATGCGAATCGGCTTGTTGCTGACGGGGTCGGCCTCGAACTCGGCGAGCGCACTCGACGCACGGCGGGATCCGGCGCCGTACTTCGGCTGCGCGTAGATCTCGAGCGCCTTCTCGAGGGTCACGTCGAAGATCTCCGACTCGCTCTCGAGCGAGCGGGAGTCCGCGCCCTTCTTCAAGTACGGACCGAACCGGCCGTTCTGGGCGGTGATCTCCTCGCCGCTCTCGGGGTCGGCTCCGACGACGCGCGGCAGGCTGAGCAGCTGCAGGGCGGTGTCGAGGTCGATCGTGTCGACCGACATCGAACGGAACAGCGACGCGGTGCGCTGCTTGGGGGCCGCGGGCTTCTTCGCTCCCCGCTTGGGCTTGGGGGCCTCGACGACCTCACCAGTCGCCTCATCGACGGCGGCGTCCTCGGACACCGGGTCGTTCTCTTGCACGTAGGGTCCGAAGCGTCCGTCCTTGACGACGACGATCTTGCCGTTGTCCGGGTTGGTTCCCAGCACTCGGTCACCGGCGACCGGCGCATCGATGAGCTCCTGCGCCTTGGCCGCGGTCAGCTCGTCCGGCGCCAGATCTTCGGGCACGTTCACGATGCGCGGCTTCTCGTCTGGAGCCTCGGGGTTCGCGACCTCGAGGTAGGGACCGTACTTGCCGAAGCGCAGCGTGGCTGTGTCGGTGATGGGGGTGGAGTTGAGCGCACGCGCATCGATCTCGCCGAGGTTGTCGACGGTCTGGCGGAGGCCGACGTGCGAATCAGAGCCGTAATAGAAGGAACGCAGCCACTCGACGCGCTTCTGCTCGCCTCGGGCGATCGCGTCGAGGTCGTCTTCGAGTGCGGCGGTGAAGTCGTAGTCGATCAGGGTGGCGAAGTGCTCTTCGAGGAGGCGCACGACGCTGAAGGCGAGCCAGGTCGGCACCAGAGCCTGTCCGCGCTTGGTCGCATAGCCTCGGTCGATCACCGTGCCGATGATGCTGGCGAACGTCGAGGGGCGGCCGATGCCGTGCTCCTCGAGCGCCTTGACCAGCGACGCCTCGGTGAAGCGCGGCTTCGGGGTCGTGCGGTGGCCCTTGGCCTCGGCGTCCGACATGCGCAGCTCGTCGCCGACCGCGACGACCGGGAGCGACTGGTTCTCGTCGGCATCCTTGTCGTTGCGCTTCTCGTCGCGTCCCTCTTCGTAGGCCTCGAGGAAGCCCTTGAAGGTGTACACGGTGCCCGACGCGGTGAACTCGGCGTTCTGCCCGGCAGCATCCACCGCGATCGTGACGGTCGTGGTCTCGTACTTCGCGTCGGCCATCTGGCTGGCGACGGTGCGCTTCCAGATCAGGTCGTAGAGGCGGTGCTCCTCGCGGTCGAGCTCCGAGGCGACCGACTTCGGGGTGCGGAAGTTCTCGCCCGAGGGACGGATCGCCTCGTGCGCCTCCTGCGCGTTCTTGCTCTTCGACTTGTAGGCGCGAGGCTTGAGCGGCACCGCGGTGTCGCCGTAGAGCGCGACGGCCTGACTGCGAGCCGCCTGCACCGCCTGGGTGCTCAGCGCCACGGAGTCGGTACGCATATAGGTGATGTAGCCCTTTTCGTACAGCCGCTGGGCGACGCTCATCGCCTGCTTCGCGCTCATCGAGAGCTTGCGGCCGGCCTCCTGCTGCATCGTGGAGGTGGTGAACGGCGCGTACGGGCTGCGGGTTCCGGGCTTCGCCTCGACCTTGGTGACCTGACCGGCTCCGGCGGAATCCACGGCCGAGGCAAGAGCTGCGGCCTTCTTCTCGTCGAGGATGACGACGGCCTTCTTGAGCTTTCCATCGTCGTCGAAGTCGGTGCCTCGGGCGAGCTGGCCACCGTCGACGCGGACCAGGCGGACCTTGAAGGCCGAGGAGGACGAGGCGAGCGCCTCGACATCCCAGTACTCGGCCGACACGAACGCCATGCGCTCGCGCTCTCGCTCGACGATCATGCGGGTGGCGGCGGACTGCACGCGTCCGGCCGACAGGCCTGTCTTGACCTTGTACCAGAGCACGGGCGAGACGTCCCAGCCGTACAGGCGGTCGAGGATGCGGCGAGTCTCCTGCGCGTCGACGAGGTCGGTGTCGAGTTCGCGGGTGTTTCCGATAGCCGCCTGGATCGCGTCCTTCGTGATCTCGTGGAAGACCATGCGCTTGACGGGGACCTTTGGCTTCAGGGTCTCGAGCAGATGCCAGGCGATGGCCTCACCTTCGCGGTCCTCATCAGTGGCGAGCAGGAGTTCGTCGGCGGTCTTGAGCGCACGCTTGAGTTCGGCGACGGTCTTCGTCTTGCGATCGGACACGACGTAGTAGGGGTCGAAGTCGTTGTCGACGTCGATCGAGTACTTTCCGTACGCCTGCTTGTCGGCGGCGGGGATGTCCTTCTTGTCTGCGAGGTCGCGGATGTGGCCGACGGAGCTGAGCACCTCATAGCCATCGCCGAGGTATCCCTGAATCGACCGCATCTTCGTCGGGGACTCGACAATGACGAGCTTCTTGCCTTCAGCCAAGGGAGCGTCCTTTCTTCGAAGCACACCATACACACCGCCGTGATGGGTTGGTCACAGTGGTCGCCTGCATTTTCGCCGGAAAGTGCTCGTGCCGCCGTCAGGATCCCTCGGGTGGCCCAGCACGGGCTCGGGAGACGGCAGCGAGTCCAGCGTACGCCGCGTTCACCTGTACGGTCGCCACGAAGCCTTGCACAGCGCAGCCGGTGAGGGTCGCGCCGGAGGCGGCCGCCATGCGAGCAGCAAGAGCGCACGGCGCTTCGGCGGTCACGATCGCCCCGCTGGCAGCGTCGGCGGCGGCGAGAGCGGCGGCATCCGCAGCCCCCGCGGCCCGCTGCGCGGTGACCGCGGCTCCCCCGACAGCCGCGAGCCCCAGCGAGAGCGCCGCCGCGACCGAGAGGACACCGGCCGCAACAGCCGAGCCCGCCATCAGCTGCCCTCCCCTGCACTGTCCGCCATCAGAGACCTCCGGCGAGCGCGCAGCTGGACGCCCGCAGCGGGATCCGGATGAATCCGCCGATCGCGACGTCGGCGTGCGCCTGCACGCAGACGAGATCACCGGATGAGCTGCTCGACATTCCGGCACCGGGCACCGCGGTCGACACCGCGTGCGATGCCCTGCCCGCGTCCTCCCCCCGGCCGAGAAGCCGCGCGGCGTCGGCCGAGGCATCCTGCAGTGCGACCTGCCGAGACGCCGCGCCCAGCGCACCGGCCCCGAGCAGAAGCGTGAGGACCACTGCAGGCAGCGCGAGTGCGAGCTCGGCGGCCACAGACCCGCGCTCGCCGTCACGATCGGCGCTCATCACGACACCGTGAGAGCCCGACGCACCAGGTCGGTGAGGATGCCGCGCACCTCATCCGACCTCATGATGACGACGAGCAGCCCCGCGAAGGCCACGGCGGCCATCGTCGTGATCGCGTATTCGGCGGTGGCCGCGCCGCTGTCGTCTCCGAAGAGTGTCGCGGAACGGCGTCGAGTGAGTGGAGGGAGAGTGTTCATGGGTTCCTTCTTCTTTCTGTGTGCGGATGCAGGAGCATCCTGTGGTCGGCAGCCGTCACAGCGGCAGCGGAGTCGAGAGGAGCACGCTCAGCAGCAGCGGAGCGACTCCCAGCAGGAGAAAGGCCGGCAGTGTGCAGACGCCGAGCGGGATCAGCAGCTTCGTCGAGAGCTTCGCCGCGCGCATGCGGCCGTCGACGCGCGACGCGTGGCGCTCCTGACCGGCGGAGGCGCGAAGGAGCTCGCCGGCGGGCACCCCCGCGGCATGCGAAAGCTCGAGCACCGCACGGATTCGCGCGTCGTCTCCGCGACGAGACGCCGGGCTCTCCGCGACGAGGCGCAGGGCACGATCGATCGAGGCGCCCCCGGAGAGAGCGACCGCCATGAGCTCGGCCTGCATGCCTGGCGTGCCCGGCTCGGGTCTCGCACGCCGAAGCAGTCGGTTCGTCCAGCCTCGGGCCGCGAGGACGAGCAGCAGCCCGGCCACGACGCAGGCCGCGCCCGCAGGCGTCCCGAAGATGACGCCGAGGGTGTCGAAGCCGAGGGCGAAACCGAGCAGCAGACCCGCGAACGGCATCCACAGGAGCAGCCGCGCGGTTCCCGCCGGTTCAGCCAGGGCGATTCGCACGTCGTCGGCCGCCGATGCGGCGTCGCGAAGCGTCTCGGCGATCATTCGCAGCACCTCGGCCAGAGGCGCCCCAACGGTTGTCGCCACCTCCCACGCGGCGGCGAGGTCTCGCCACGGGCCTCCCTCAGCCTCGATCGCGGCGATGAGCGGGGCGCCGTCGTCCACTCGATCCACTACGGACGCGGCGTGCACGTCGCCGATCGAGGCCAGGTGACGCCAGGCGACCAAAGGCACCGCGCCGGCTTGCAGCAGCACGGCGAGCGTCTGCACGGAGGTAGCCGCGTCGGTTCCGGCGTCGTCGGCGCCCCGTCGCCGAACGCTCACCACGGTCGCACCTCCTCGATGCTCAGACGGTCACCGGCCAGCGCAAGCTCCCCCGCCTGCGCGATGCGGCGCTGCCCGCCGGGCGCCCGGTCGAGATGCAGGACGATCGTGAACGCGCTCACGGCTTGGCGTGCGAGCGCCGTGGCGTCCATCGATGCCAGCGCGCCGAGTGCTTCGAGCCGGGCCGGCACATCGCTCAGACCACTCGCGTGGAGGGTTCCGGCGCCGCCATCGTGCCCGGTGTTCAGGGCCGTCAGCAGTTCTCTCACCTCTTCGCCTCGGCATTCACCGACCACGAGACGGTCGGGCCGCATGCGCAGCGACTCGCGGACCAGCCGTGCCAGGCTGATGCCGCCGGCGCCCTCGAGGTTCGACTGCCGCGCCTCGAGAGCGACATGGTGCGGGTGCCGCGGCCGCAGTTATCTGCACTGGACCCTACCGCCTGAGGGATGTATGTTACGAGCGAGGACGATGACGTCCCTCATCGCTATCCTGCACCTACGAGACACAGGAGTCATCATGGTGAGATACAAGGTCCATCCTGCGACGATGCCGTTCAGCGGCAGCAGACTCTGGTTGGTGGTCCACTCTGAGGATTTCGAACCGGTAGTAGAGGCCCGCGACTTCGCCATGTACTTGTTGGGGCGTGGCAGGTCAGAGAATACGATTCGCAGCTATATGCCGAAGGTCGCGGCTTTTCTCAACTGGGCCGACCAGAAGGCGGTGGATTGGCGAACGATCACGCTTCCCCAGATGGCGAAGTTCAAGACGTCGCTTGAGGGGCCGCGATTGACGAAGGCGGGCGAGGACGAGGGCGCACCAACGAAGGCGATGCCACCCCGAAAACCGAGGACCGTGAACCTCACACTGACCGCGGTGCACGAGTTTCTGCGATTCTGCGTTAAGTCCGGGTGGGTGGAACGCTCCGTCACCGAGCGACTGGTGGAGCCGACGTACCTCACGAACACCCCTGCTGGGTTTGATGCAGGCGAGCATGGGCAGTACCGCTATAAGTTCGTCTCCGAGTTGCGCGCGAAAGTGTCAACGAAAGCTCCGAAGACCCTGACGCGCGACCAGGTGACCGCCGCAGTTGATGCGACGACTACCGCGCGCGACCGTTTCCTCCTGCTGCTATTAGACGGGACCGGGATGCGGATCGGAGAGGCACTAGGCCTGCGTCGGTCGGACCTGCACTTTTTGCCCGATTCGACCGCTCTCGGCTGCGAAGTCGCGGGCGCCCACGTCGAGATCGCCCGCCGGTCCGATAATGCAAACCGCGCGTGGGCGAAATCTCGGATGGACCGGGCTGTTCCTGTCCTCGGAAATGTTGTGGCTGCGTACCGTGACTACTGCATCGAGCGTGATGAGATCGTCCATGATGACGACTCGGATTATGTGTTCGTCAGCCTGAGCGTTGCCAACGCTGGTACCCCGCTCACATACAGCGCTGTTATGCGATTGTTCGCAAGCCTTCGCCAGCGTACGGGGTACCCCGCACTCCGCCCTCACCTTTTCCGCCATACCGCTGCGACGCGAATGAGGAGGGAGGGAGTAGATATCGCGGTACTACAGGCGCTCCTGGGACATTCCAGTCCACAGTCCACCGCGATCTATGCTCACGTCCTCGACGACGAGTTGCGCGCTGCTGCCGAGCTCGGGCGGTCTCATCTGGACCGTTACCGTCACTTCGATCACTACTCCCCCGACAATGACTGACACCATTGCGCACCTCGAAGCCGCTCGGCTGCAGGTTCCTCAGACGAAGGAGAAGTTCGACGACTGGACATCTTTCCTGCGCGCCAGTGTGGAACGCGATTGGCGTTCATCGGAGTGGAATCAGTCGGCGTGGTTTTTCCACGGGGACCCTGAGAATGTTCACACCCGGCTCTATCGGTGCAGCACCCCCACGTGCCCGTTACTCTCCAGCGTACGAGGCGGTCGCTGTGCCACATGCTATGCCCATCTGCGTCGACACGACGGCAACGAGGCCTCGCTCCTGAAGTCCATCCCCAACCGCGTCAACACGCGCCGGACCGGGGATGAGGAGGAGCTGTGTGTGGTCGTGTCTCCGACAGCTCGGTGCCAGCGCACCGTGCAATACGGGGTTCTGTGCATGTCTCACCATGAGACGTGGCGCCAGACAGCGAAGAAGTCCGGCGTCAGCGCCGCTGATTGGGCGAGGTCTGGAGTCCCTGCGCCGTTAGCCAGCACCGGCACATGCAGCGTTCCTCTGTGCGGTAGATCGCGAGCTTGGCTTAACACGTCGCTGTGTCCCGCTCACCGCGCGCAGTACCTGCAGAGGGCGAAGGAGACGTCCGATGTCGCCGCCACCCCGCTGCCTGAGGAGGTGTTCGCCGCGACGACACCACCGATACACGCTCGAGGAAACTTCTCCCTCATCGGGCTATCCGAGTCGATTCGCCTCGAGGTACTCGTGTCTTTGCAAACCGAGGATCGCGCGGGCTACATGATCGATCCCCAAGGGATGGTCCGCCTCTTGCCCGTCTTGGCTCTTGCGAAGTCGTCGCTGCTCGAGCCCGGGTTCGAAGCCGAGATGATGGGCTTCGACCGCGCGAAGAACACTTCCCGAGCAGCGATGGTGAGACGTATGTTCGTCACGCTGAAGTACCTGAGAGATCAGTTCGAGGGTGTGGATCCCACCGCCGGCGATCTCTGGGACAGCTATCTCACCGAACTGCCCACTGAGCGACAGCGTCGCGACAAGTACGTGCAGACGAACGGGGAACAAAAGTGGCTCAGTAAGCGACACTTGGTGGACTTCACGCCGATTCGACAGGTCTGGTTGAGAGAGCTGGCGAAGACATGGGCACGGGAGATCCGCCCAGACGTGACGCGCGTTCGCCTCGCGATCATCGGCTTCTCAGTGTTGAGCGATGCCATCGCCGAGCGAGCGGACGGTGTCGATCCGTCCACGGCAGGTGCGTTGGACATTCAGCGGGCAATGGCACTTCTCGTACGCCTCAAGAGCAAGTCCGGCGAACGCTACTCCAGCGGCCGACAGAGCGTCATCCTCACAGCTCTCCGCCGCGCGCTTCGTTACCTCTGGGGCGCCGGCCACATGCAAGGCGTGTCTCCTGGCTTCGTCGTAGATCCCGAGGAAGGAATAGCGAGAACGAAGACACCCCGCACGGTGATGGCCCTGCCCAACCGAGTCGTCGTGGCCCTGGTCGACGCGATCCCGAAACTGCCGCTGGCCTCAGGTCAACTAGGGAGCCTGATCAACGCCGAGACCCTCCTGCACATGCACAAGACCGCGCTGGAGCTTCTCGCCGAGACGGGGCGCCGACCCAACGAGGTGTGCTCGCTCAAGGTTGGCTGCGTCGTGGAGAACGCCCCAGACTGGGGCGAGACGTCAGGCGGCTTCACCCTCACCTACGACAATCACAAGGCGGGCCGAGAAGGCCGCACAGTACCGATAGGTGCCGACCTCGCGCGCCGTGTTCTCGAATGGGAAGCTCATCGCCAGACCCTTAGCCTGCCGGACGGTTTTGACGAATGGCTGTTTCCATCACCGTCGGCGGGCCGTCGCGATGCGAACGGACACCTCACGACCGGCGGACTCAAGCGAGCACTGAAACGGCTGGTGGCGTCTGTGCCATGGCTAGACTCCGATGTCCCCGACAAGAAGACGGGTGGCTACGTCCGCTTCACCGGCAGGCTCATCCCGTACTCGTTTCGTCACTCTTACGCACAACGCCATGCGGACGCAGGAGTAGGTGTCGAGGCGCTCGCCGAACTCATGGATCATAAGTCCACGTCCACGACGCTCAACTACTTCGAGGTCTCTGAAAAGAGAAAGCGAGAGGCCGCTCAGACACTCGCGCCGCTCGCGATGACGCGCCATGGGGCTCCGGCGCCGTTCGACTCGGCCGTTGCATACGAGATTGCTGCCGTCGCCGTACCTTTCGGCGGATGCGTCGAGCCATCGAATGTAAAAGCGGGAGGTACGGCTTGCCCCATCCGTTTCCAATGCGCGGGCTGCGACATGTACCGCCCTGATCCGTCCTACCTCCCCGCGATTGAAACGCATGTGCGGTCGATACGCGCCAGTCTCCAGATGGTGCGAATCGCCGGTACTGCGGCGCCCTGGGTCATTCAAAACATGGTGGAGGAGATCGCCGCCTACGAGAAGGTCATCGAGGAAATGAATCGGCGGTTGGCGGAATTCACCGACGAGGAACGGCAGGCAATCGCCGATTCATCCGTTGCGATGCGTAAACTCAGAGAACAACGGCCGCTTATCCCGCTGCGAGTGATCAGATGACGGACCCTTCGGACGACGCCCGGCGCCAACAAGCCATGGCTTGGCTCGCGGCCGTCGCCGCCCATCGGCAGACGACTGCACACGCTCGCGCCATCCGGGCTCGAGCGGACTTCGCCAGCGGGGCGACGATACTTACGTATGACCCGCGAGCGCTTCGCTGTGGCCACCCGTCGGACTCTTGCCACGACTGCACCGACCTGTCAGCCAAGGACCAATGAATGCGAATGACGAAGCCAGCTGACTACAGACCGCATCGACGCGTCGCGCAGCTAGCGGTGGCGCGCGCCACCTGGTCAGACGCTCGCGCGATCCAGGAGTCACGGGGAGCGAATCGATGACGAAGGTCGCCCTCACCGCACGCCAGCGACGCGTCGACCAGTTGGCTGCAGCGCGAGCCCTTGACTCAAAGAACAAACGCGCACGCGCGATTGAGGCCTGCACCGACCTCGTCGCCTCCGGAATCCCGGTCACTCACACGAACGTGGCACGGAAAGCGCACGTGTCCACCTGGCTGACCTACAACGTTCCAGAGATTCGCTCCGCCATCGAGCAGGCAAACGCCGCCCAAGCGCGCGAGGGGCTCATAAACCCCGCCCCACAGCGGGCGGGGCAACGAACTACCCCCGAATCGCTGCACACCGATCTCCTCCTCGCTCAACGCCATGTGCGCGAGCTACGCGACGAGAACGTTAAGCTCCGCAAGCGGCTCGAGCGCCAACTCGGGGCCGAGCTCGAAGGAGTGGACATCGAGGAGCTCACGGAGCGCGTCTACAACCTTGAGCGCGTGAACCGCGAACTCAGCGCCGAGGCAGCGAATCGGGATAAGCGTATCGCTGTCCAGCAGGCACGCATCAAAGAGTTGGAGTCCGAGAACGAGTCTCAAGCAGATGTCGTTCGCGCGATGATGGTCGCTGCGAACGTGCGCGGGAGATAGACGCGGCCGCCGTCGCGACGATGGCGAAAGAGCAGGGACTTCGCGCTATCTGCCATACTCCCCTCATGGGGGAAGAATCTGAGCTTGCAGAGCTTGTGGATGCGCAGTCCGGATGGCTGATTCCCGGACGCCACTTCGTTGAGATGGACGACATCTATCGCGAATTCGTGTCACACACGCTCGAATGGGACAGGCGAACAATCTGGCTCGGTCTGCAACAACTTCTCGAGCACGTTAAGCAGTTGTTCCCCAGCGGCCGCCTCCTCCTTGCCGGAACCTTCGTCTCGAAGCAAGCAGGACCGTGCGATCCTCTGGAGATCGCTGTCGTCCCTGATGAGCCCAGCGCGGTCGAGCTGTGGACCGATGCAGAGGAACACCGATTCCAACTGTGCTCGTCCCTGCACGATGTGATTGTCGGGTCCCTCGGAGCGGATTACTTCGAGGTGCTACACCCTTTCGGTGGGCGCATCGAGTCCTACTTCGTCGCCCCTGACGACGTCGAACAGATGACGATGTGGATGGGTGGGGTTACCCTTCCGACAGGGCAAGAACTTCTTGGCCACCGAGGGGTGCTGGAGGTGGAGTGGTGATTCGAGACGACATCAGCGCACGCCTCTCAGGGATCCCGGACGATGACAGCCGACTCAGTCGCCTGCGCCGCAGCTCCCTGGTTGCGTATCGGCAGAAGTTCTCATTGCCTGCGACGCAATTGCGCGTCGACATCACCGGCACGCTGACCGCGACCGTAGTGTCGCAGGTCACGGCAGCGCTCCAACACGCGACCGCACTTGCCGCCAAAGCGATCCTCGACCCGAAGAACGCCGCCATCACCGTCCAGGGCTCGCTCCTCGAGCGGGCACCGCTGCTTCCTATCGGTCAATCGCGCGGAACTCTCTACTTCGAATTACCTCGCCAGACCGTGCCGACCGACGCCGTCGAACAGACACCAGTTGCTGGGCTCACAGAGAATGCCGTGCGTGAACTCATCGAGATTCTCCCCGAGACCGCCAGCGACGAGCGGACACTGCAGTCTCTGCCGAGCCGCCGGCCGCAGTACCGTTCCGCGGTGAAGAAGTTGGCTGAGGCACTGGATGGAGCAGCATCCATGTCGCTTTCCATGCAGCCCACCGGCGGGATCGCGCCCGAGACCTCCGTCTTGACGTCGGAGCAGGCACTTGAGGTTCCAGCGTTGCTCTCCGGAACGCAGGACAAGCGAGACATGCTGACTGTCTACGGGATTCTTGACGGGATGCGCACGCGTCGTCGCCTCTTCTACATCGAGGAACGCGGCACGACCCAGGAGTTCAGCGGAGCGATTGACGAGGACCAGATGGACACGGTGATGAATCTCGTCGGCCAACAAGTCGTCGCCCGCATCGAGCGCCTGGTGCTGCTGCGAGCCGACGGATCCAAGTCGCACCCGAGCTACGCATTGAAGTCCATCGCTCCGGATCCGAGCCTCATATAGCTGACCCACCGGCACTAACCGACACCCACGACGAAGAGAGATAGCCGTGGGCGCCGCAGACAGGGGCACGGTCGTCTCACGCCACGGATAGAACAGCGCGAGAGCCCGTACCTGAGGCGCCCCTCGCGCGGGCACAGCCATGTCGGCGCGCGGGTGCGAACCGTGAGACGCGGAGCCCGACCCCTCGGGCAAACGCAGGCGTCGACAGCGATCACTCGGATCGAAGCGCCGGACCCGCGAGCGGGGTTTCGCACGGAGCGCCCTCCCGGGGTGCTCGGGCAGTTCGTCATCGAGTATCAGATCGCTACACGCCGGAAACACGATGGAGCTACCGTGCACTCATCGACCCGAGGAGTGAGTGATGACTGTTTCCCGCCTGGAGTACTTCGTCGCGGTTGCGCAGGAGCGTAGTTTCGCCCGAGCCGCAGCACGCTTGCATATCACCCGACCCGCGTTGAGCCAGCAGATTCGCAAGCTCGAGGAGGAGCTGGGACAGCCGCTGGTCATGCGCTCCTCCCACCGCGTCGTCCTCACTCCTGCCGGCCACCACCTGCTTCCGCGAGCCCGGGAGATCGTCGACTCCTACAGGCGGCTGCCTGCACTCGTCGATGAGGCTGCGCGCGGCACCCAAGAAACTCTGCGGCTGGGCGTGAACTCGTCATCCCTCATTGGCCTCGTGCCGACGCTCATCCCGAGGCTCCACAGTGTGTTGCCGGACGTCGCTGTCGTCGTCGAAGAACTGTGGGACGAACAGCAGCTCGAGATGCTTCGCACAGGAGAGCTGGACGCCGCGATCTTCCGTAGCGCGGCCCCTCCGGAGAGCTTGTACTCCTGGCCGCTGGGCGCTGACTACCTCCATGTCTGCCTCCCGAGGGCTCACCCGCTCGCTCGGCAGACGGAGGTGACATGGGCGGACCTCGCGGGTGAGCGCCTCCTGCTCCCAGACCGTGCACGCGCACGCATCGAAGTCGATACGATCCTCGCCGCGTTCACGACGAACGGCATCCACCTGGAGGATCTCACCATCACCATGTACGGCTACCACGGTGCGGCGTGGGTCGCCGCCGGATACGGCGTCATCCTCGTCCCCGGCCATGCAACGGCACTGCGCCACGACGGCACTGTCTTCAAGACACTGACGCCCGCCATGCCCGCCATGCAACTACGGATCGCAACACGAAGCGAACCGGTAGCAGGCGCGTTGCTCGCGCTGTTACGCACAGCGCACGGGCTCACGACGGAAAACGCAGAAACGCTTAACGTCATGTGAGCGAAGTCAATCCGTCTGTTTACCTGACGCCCAGATGCTGAAACAGCGGAGTAATCGCAGCTTGGGAACGTGAATACACCTCGTCGAAACGAGGTGTCCCACCACCCCACCCGGCGCTTCGGCGTCGGTGAACGGAGCAGCAGCATGACCCGCAGAACAGCACTCCTCGGCAGCCTCGCCGCCGTCGCACTCGGCACCCTCATCCTTAGCGGATGCACCGCACCGAACAATGACGGCGCAGAAGAGTTGCCATCCATCGATTCCACCCCCACTCCGGTCGGACCGTCGGCAACGGCCGACCTTCCCAACGTCGTTGTCATCGACGCCGGCGGAACGCTGACCTCGACCGCAGAGGACCGAATCAGCTACCAGCACTACTCCGACTCCATCGAAGGCGGCGTCACCACCATCGTCGAAGACATGTACCCGGAACTCGAACATGTTGCAAACGTCAGCGTCGTGGAGACGGCATCCCTCAGCTGGTCTGCTGCCGTCGACGACGAAATTCTTTACACCGTGTCCCGCGCCATTGACGTCCAGCTGGCGAACCCCGACGTCGACGCCGTAGTGGTGACCGGTGGCACCAACGTCCTCGAGGAGGATGCCTACTTCTTCGATCTGACGGTGCAGTCACCAAAGCCGGTTGTCGTGACCGGTGCGATGCACCAGTACGGTACGTTCACCTACGACGGATACACCAACGTGTTCAGTGCGATCCGCCTCGCAGCAAGCAAGAAGACGACGTGCTTCGGCACGGTCGTTCTCCTGAACGACCAGTTCTTCAGCGCTCGTGATGTAACCAAGACGGACGGTTACCGCATGGACACCTTCGAAGGGGGTGACTATGGCACCCTCGGCGTCGTGAACGAGGATGTCATCCGAACCATGCGGGCCCCTGCTCGCGTTCTTCACTGCGGAACTGACGAATGGAACACCCCGTTCGACCTCAGCACCGTCACCGCCGCGGACCTCGCACCTGTCGAGATCGTCTCTGGGTACGTCGGGGCATCGGCCGACACGGTTACGGCTGCAGCAGCGAACGCCCGCGGATTGGTGACGGCTGGGCACGGCCCCGGCGACATGTCGGTTGCCCAGCAGGACGCCCTCGAAGCACTGACCGGGCCCATCGTGGTGTCCGCCACGAGAACGGGCGGCGAAGGAACGTACAACAATGAAGATGGCAGCGTTATTGGGGCAGGTGACCTCCGCCCTCAGAAAGCGCGGCTGCTCCTGCAGCTGGCGCTGACATTCACCAACGACGACGCGCAGGTGAAGCAGTGGTTCTCCTCGATTGCCTCGCCTGAGTTCGATTACTCGACCGCCCTGAACTGAACGTCCGTGGCCCTCCTCCGCGCCCCGGAGGGGGGCCACAAGGGATTCGTCGCCGGACGGCGATTCTCACTTCACGGCCGTTCGGTAGGTCGATGGCTTCCTTCGTGACGGGCTGCGCGAGGCCTCAGGAGGGTCACCGAACCTCGGCTGAGGACCTCATTCCTGGTGCGGAGAGCTCTCAGACGCCCATGTCCCGTCCTGGGTGCCATCGGCAGCGGATGGAGTCCTGAGCAGCCAAGATCGCCCTAGGTTTCTTCAGATCGAGCAGAGCCTAGCGACCGTATCGTCGGTCGTGGGAGTGATTGCTTCGCACTCACCAATCGTGGACCGTGCCGTCGAGGAGGCGGTTGTAGGGCAGGTAGGCCTGCTCATAGGGATACTTCCCCGCCTCGTCCACGTTCAGCTCGACACCGAGCCCCGGCTTGTCGCCCGGGTGCAGGTATCCGTCGGTCCAGGTGAAGGACTGCTCGAACACCTGATCCGTCTTCGCGCCGTGCTTCATGTACTCCTGGATGCCGAAGTTGTGGATCGACAGTCCCAGGTGCATCGCCGCAGCCATCCCCACCGGGGAGATGTCGGTCGGCCCGTGCATGCCCGACTTGATCTGATACATCGCCGCGTAGTCGAGGGTCTTCTTCAACGCGCTGATGCCACCCATGTGGGTCACCGCGCCGCGGACGTAGTCGATCAGCTGGTCGCGGATGATGTCCTTGAAGTCCCAGACCGTGTTGAAGATCTCCCCGATGGCCAACGGGGTCGTGGTGTGCTGGCGCACGAGGCGCAGCGCCTCCTGGTTCTCCGCCGGCGTGCAGTCCTCCAGCCAGAACAGGTCGTAGGGTTCGAGGTCCTTGCCCAGGCGCGCAGCCTGGATCGGCGTCATCCGGTGATGCCCGTCATGCAGCAGCGGGATGTCCGGGCCGAACTCGTTGCGCACCGCCTCGAACACCCCCGGCAGATGGTTCAGATACGCCCGGGTGTCCCAATCCTCTTCCACCGGCTTCGCACCCCGGCGCGCCGGCTCGTGGTCGTAGCGGACGCTCGCATCCCCGACGTCGGCGCCCTGAGCGGCGATGCCGTAGATCGCCTTGAGCGTCGGCACCCCCGTCTGCACCCGGATCGCCTTGTATCCCTGCGCCTGATGCGCGCGGATCGAATCGAACAGCTCGGGCAGCTCCTTGCCCGATGCGTGCCCGTACGCCATCAGCCCGTTCCGCGACGCGCCCCCGAGCAGCTGGTACACCGGGAGTCCTGCGACCTTGCCCTTGATGTCCCACAGCGCCATGTCGACCGCGGCGATAGCCGCCATCGTCACCGGACCCCGCCGCCAATACGCCCCCCGGTACAGGAACTGCCACGTGTCCTCGATCCGCGACTCATCCGCACCGATCAGCAGCGGCACCACATGCTCCGTCAGATACGCCACGACAGCGAGCTCACGCCCGTTCAAGGTCGCATCCCCCAGACCCGTGACGCCGTCCGCCGTCGTGATCTTCAATGTCACGAAGTTCCGGTCCGGGCTCGTGACGATGACCTCAGCCCTGTCGATGCTCATTCTCAGCTCACCAGCAGGTCGTTCGTCGACCGAAGCACGAGCGGGTCGGCGAACGCCTCGGGTGTTGCGTCGCTCGCCCCGCGCACGGTGAAGCGTGCGGTTTCGCCCGGCAGGAGCGTCACGAGAGCGCGGTCCGTCTCTGCTGCCGGGTCGATGCGGTCGACAAGCAGCGTGAGGTCGCGGATGATCGTGTCCGCGGTCACATCGACGGTCCAGCCGTCGGCGCTGGCTCGGGCGACGACCTCAGTCGATGGCACGGGAAGGTCGGAGTCGCGCGCCTCGACGAAAAACCAGTCCGCCTTCACCGACCCTGAACTCACGCGGATGAGTTCTTTCGCCGCCTCAGCAGCGATCACCACCTCTGCGGGTAGCTCGAGGCGATTGGTCCCCCGGGCGGGGACCACAGCATCCCAGGACGACTGTGCTCGCACACTGCCGTCGAACCCGCGACGGGCGATGGTGAAGTGCGAGCGCCACTCCTCATCCGTGTCGTTAACGAGCGCGAGGGCGAGTCCGTCATCGCTGGGCTGGATGGTAGCAAGTCGTTCGGCGTTCGCCGCTCGCAGGGCGAAGAGAAGCGGCTTGCGTCGTCCATCACCATCAACCGCGGCCCACGAGGTGACCGGCCAGCAGTCGTTGAGCTGCCAGGTGATCGTGCCGGTGCAGTGCGGAGCGAGCGAACGCCACCATTCGATGGCCGTCCGCACGGCGACGGCCTGGTTCAGCGACATCGCCCAGTGCCAGTCGTTCATGTCGTTTGGCAGCGGGAGGTGCGCGACGAGCCCGTCGGTGAGTTTGTCGTTGCCCTTGATGGCCTTCTGGTGCACGACCATGCCGGGTGACTCCGGAGTCAGCGGGTCGTCTCCGACCGCGCGCGTGAGCGTGCTCCAGGTCGGCGGCCCCTGCCAGCCGAACTCGGAGACGAAGCGCGGGCGGTGGGCCCGGTAATGCGTCCAGTCCTTCTCATTCCACACATCCCACACGTGCATGGTGCCGCGATCTGCCGCGTTCTGCCGTTCGTCCGGGTCCGGGCTGAACGGACTCCCGGGCGTGTAGGCGATGTGCGGCGCGATCTCCTCGACGACGGCCGGCAGCACGTCGTAGTAGTAGCCCGCACCCCAGGTGCGTCCGTCAAGGCGTCCCTCCCAGTTCCAATCCTGACGGCCCCAGATGTTCTCGTTGTTGCCGTTGAGGATGATGAGCGAGGGGTGGGATGCGAGCCGCGTCACGGCATCCTTCGCCTCGAACTCGATCTCCGAGCGGAGCGGATCCTCCTCGGCGTACGCGGCGCAGGCGAAGAGGAAGTCCTGCCACGTCAGGAGGCCGCGTTCATCGCACTCGGCGAAGAAGTCGTCGGATTCGTAGATGCCACCGCCCCAGACTCGGATGAGGTTGAGCCCGGCGAACTCCGCCTGTTCGAGCCGTGCCGCGTAGCGCTGCCGGTCGACCCGATGGGGGAACGCGTCGTCGGGGATCCAGTTCGCACCCCGGATCTCGATGGGCTTGTCGTTGACGAGAACCGTGAACCCGACACCCGCGGCATCCTCTTCGAGTCGTGTCTCGACCGACCGGAACCCGATCCGACGGTCGTGTCGATCCACCGCGCCATCGGGGCCGAGGAGCTCGAGCGTCGCGTCATAGAGCGGCTGGTCGCCGTGTCCGCGGGGCCACCAGAGTCGCGCCGCGGGGACGTCCCCGTCAAGACGGACGAGACCCTCGTGCACTTCTCCGTCCAGGACTGTTCCGGCGACGGACAGACGGACGGGCGTCCCGTTCGCTGCGTCGTCGACGGACGCGCTGGCGCGGACACGCGGGGTGACGCCTGCGAGGTCGCCGAAGATGACGGCGTCGCGCAGCCTGGGCCCTGACCAGCTCTCCAGGGCGACGGGGCGCCAGATCCCGGAGGTCGTGGTGTCGATGCCCCAGTCCCAGCCGAAGCTGCAGGCCATCTTCCTGATCGCGTTGTAGGGATGGTGATTCGCGTGCGGACGGGCACCGAGCTCGAGGCTCGCCGCGTCCGCAGCGCGGATCGGCGACCGGAACGCGATCTCGAGCTCGTTCTCCCCCTCGCGCAGGGCCGACGTCACGTCGACGCGATGAGTGCGGTGCATGTTCTGGACGGTCGCGATCTCCTCGCCGTTCAGGCTGACCGAGGCGACTGTGTCGAGGCCTGAGAAGACGAGTTCGTGACGCTCATCCGACGACGGCGACCATTCGAACGACGTGCGGTAGGTCCAGTCTGTGAGCCCGATCCACGACTGAGTCTTCTCGTTCTCATCCAGGTACGGGTCCGGAATCGAACCGGCGGCGAGGAGATCGGTGTGGATGCTGCCTGGCACCTCAGCGCGCACGGACCCGGCGTTGAGAATGTCGTCCGGAACCGGGCCGCTGACTGCGTGAGCGGTCCATCCGTCGTGCAGGAGTCGTCGAGAGACGGTCACAGATTGCCTTTCAGTAGTGTCGTCGAGTCTTACTTCAGGGCCCCGTTGAGCAGGCCCGCCACGTAGTACTTCTGCAGCACCAAGTAGACGACCACGCAGGGGATGACGGTGATGGCCACGCCGGTCTGCATGAGTCCGAAGTCGAGTTGGAAGTTCGCGTCGGCCGACAGGATGCCGATGCTGACGGGCAGCGTGTACAGCTTCTGGTCGGTGATGAGGATGAGCGCGGCGAAGAACTCGTTCCACGCCGCGAAGAACGACAGCAGCGCGGTCGAGACGACACCGGGGAGCGCGACCGGCAGCATGACCCGCCACATCGCGCTGAACGCGGTGGCGCCGTCGATCTGCGCCGCCTCCTCGAGCGAGGAGGGGATGGCGGCGAAGGAGTTGCGCATGAGGAAGATGCCGAGCGGCAGGTTGAAGGTCGCGATGACGAGGGCGACGCCGACCAGGTTGTTCTGCAGGCCGATATCGCGGAGCACCAGGTAGAGCGGGGTGATGATCGCTTGGAAGGGGATCATGAACGTCACGAGGGTGACGAAGAACGCGATCTTGCTGCCCCGGTACGGCAGCTTCGCGAACGCGTACCCCGCACAGGTGCTGACGACGACAGCCACTGCCGTCGCGAGCAGCGCTACGAAGGCCGAGTTGCCGGCGCTCGTCCAGACGCTCAGACCTCGACTCGAGTCGAAGATCTGCGCGAGGTCGTCCGGGCCGACTTGGGAGAGCATGACCCCGATGGGGTACAGGAACAGCACCGCGAGGCAGATGCTGACGACCCACCAGGCGAACCGGGGCAGGATGCGCTGTTTCGGCCGCGGAGCCTGGGTGGCTTTGGGCAGGACGACGAGGGTCGTGGAGGAGAGTGTCGCGGTCATGAGTTGTCCGAATTCCTGAGGAGCAGCATCTGCACGGCGCTGACGACGCCGAGCGCGAGCATGAGGAGGATGGAGAGGGCCGACGCGTAGCCGACGTCGAACTTGACGAAGCCCGACCGGTAGATCTCGAACACCGCGGTGATGGTCGACCCCGCGGGTCCGCCGGTGGTCATGATGTAGAACTGGTCGAACGCGAGCAGGGAGCCGGCGACCGAGAAGACGAGCACGAGCGCGAGCGTCGGACGCAGCAGCGGCACGGTGATGTGCCAGAAGCTCTGCCACGGGCTGGCGCCGTCGATGCGCGCCGCCTCGTTGACCTCTTCCGGGACGCCCTGGATGCCCGCGAGCACGAGGAGCATCTGCAGCCCGACGACCTTCCACGTGACCATGGCGACCACGATGGCGAACGCCGAGCCGAATTCCGCGAAGAAGTTGCGCGTCGGGTCGACGAGTCCGAGGTTGCCGAGCAGGATCGTCGTCGGTCCGATGTCCGACTGCCACATGAACAGCCAGATGTAGCTGCCCGAGGCGAGTCCGATCACCACGGGGAGGAAGTAGATGGTCTGGAAGAAGCGGTGGGCGCGTGTTCCGCCGCGCACCAGGAAGGCGAGTAGGAACGCGAGCGTGATGAGGATCGGCGTCGTCACGACCGTGTACAGCAGCGTGAAGCCGGCGGCTTTCAGGAAGTTCCCGTCCTGGAATGCCGTGAAGTAGTTCTCGAGGCCGGTGAACTCCGGTTCTCCGAGGAGGGGCCAGTCGTGCAGCGACATGATGACCGTGCGGATGAGCGGCCACACGAAGAACAGCGCGAGCAGGACGAATGCCGGAAGGCTCAGTACGAGGCCGAGGCGCCCACGCCGTCGGGCGATCCGATCCGTGCGTGTCCGCGTCGGAGGGGTGGCTTGCTGAAGTGCGGTCATGATCTCTCTCCGGATGAGCCGGGGCGGCCGACGTGGCCGCCCCGGCAGAGGGGGTGTCAGCTGTTGGCGTCGTCGAGGAGCGCCTGGGCGGCTTCCTGTGCCTTCTTCTGGGCATCCGCCACAGAGCCCGGGCCGAAGACGGATTCCTGGATCATGGTCGACCAGACGCCGTTCGGGTCGTTGATGATCTCGTTCTCGATGACGCTGTACGGCACTCGACCGACCTCGAGGGCGTCCGCGAACACCTGGAACCGCGGGTCCTGCGAGATGTAGAGGTCTTCCAGCAGGTCGAGTCGCGTCGGCATGACGCCGTTCTCGGCGATCAGCGCCTGCGCGTCCTCGCCGGTCGCCCACTCCAGGAACTCCCATGCGCCCTCGGGGTTCTTGGCCCCGGTCGGGATGGTGAGGTTGTCACCGCCGGCGAAGGAGCCGATCTTCCCGTCTTCCGCGCCCGGGATCGGAGCGACGCCCCAGTCGAACGTCGCCTCCTCTTCGAGCGAGCTGAGGAAGAAGGTGCCCCAGTTGTAGATGCCGACCTTGCCCTGGTTGAAGGCGTCGCCGGCGTTCGAGCCGCCGTCCGACTGCACGAGTGCAGGCATCGCACCGGCATCCCACATGTCGCGGTACAGCTCCAGGGTCGAGGTGACCTCGTCGCTGTCGAACTTCGCGTCGACGCCGTCCTCCGAGAGCACGTCTCCGCCCTGCGCCCAGACGTAGGGGCCCATCGAGAAGATGTTGCATCCGCCGCATGCGCCCGAGAAGGCGAAGCCGTAGTTGCCGTCGCCGGTCGCGGTGATGGCCTCCGCAGCCGCCTTCACCTCCTCCATCGTGGTGGGTGGCGCCTCGGGGTCGAGCCCTGCGGCGCGGAAGAGATCCTTGTTGTAGAACATCGCCGATACGTCAGCCGTGAACGGGACGGAGTACACGCCGTCCTCGTAGACGCCCTGTGCCACGTGACCGGGGCTCATGTCGTCCTTGTACTCCAGTCCGTCCCACTGGTCGCTGATGTCGGAGAGCGCGCCGACCGAGGCGAAGTACGGCACGTAGACGAGGTCGAGCGAGGCGATGTCGGGCGCGTCCCCGCCCGCTGCGGCGGTTCCGAACTTCTGGACGTAGTCGCCGGAGGTGATCAGGGTGATCTCGACCTGCGTGTCGTGGCTCTCGTTGAACGCGTCGGCCAGCTGCTGCATGAATCGTGACTGGGAGTCGCGCACCCACATGGTGACGGTGCCGCCTCCGTCGTCGGAGCCGCCCGAACCGGATGTCGAACAGCCGGCCAGGCTGATGCCCAGCGCCGACACTGCGGCCAGGGCGATGAAAGGCTTGATGTGACGCCTCATTGCGTGGTTCCTCTCTCTATGGTGAAGGGTGGCCGATGACCGGCCGCGTGGGAAGTGTCAGACCGTCGGCACCCACACACGCATGGCTCCAGGGGCACGGTTGGCCCACCGGAAGTAAGGGATCGCTCGGACATCACCGAGCTCGACGGTCGCGGTCGCGGCGTCGGCTGAATAGAGCTGCGCTTCGGTCGAACGGCGACGACCGCCGGCTATCGTCAGCGCGGGAGCGGCAAGAGCAGCGTCGTATCCTGCGTCCACCGCCGTGGGGTTCGCGGGAATGACAACGTCCTCCAGAAGGATGCCGTCTTCGAGATCGGCCTCTTCAATGCAGTAGTACACCGGCCCCCTGCGCAGGGCGAGTGTGCCACGCACGCCATCGACCCACGGGTGGGCCCGCTCGAACACCGGCGCGACCGGAAGGACAAGGGTTACCGCCGTCACGCCCGAGCCGACGCGGACATACCCTGCCTCGACCGGACGCGCCTCCTCATCGTTCACCGCGAGGGTTGCCCCCGTTGCCCAGGCCGGCACACGAAGATGGGTCTCGCGCGTGGTCGGCGAGTCGAATGAGATCGTGATGGTCTCATCCCATGGGAAGCTCGTTGTCACCTTGGCGATGACGCCGTCACCGATCTCGTAGCGACCCGCGGCGTACAGGTGGAACTGCACCGCCTCGTCCGTCTCGGTGAGCAGGTAGCCGGTGATCGAGGAGAGCAGCCGGGCGAGGTTGGGCGGGCAGCACGCGCAGAAGTACCAGTCCAGCCGTGTCGACGGGGCATCCTCCTCATGGGTGTGGCCTGAGCGCAGCTGCAGCGGGTTGGAGTAGAAATACGACGTGCCGTCGACGGAGGTGGACACGGCGATGGCGTTGTACAGACCGCGCTCGATCTCGTCGGCGTATCGCGCGTCCCCGTCGAGCAGCAGCATCCGCCAGTTCCAGTGCAGGTTGGCGATGGCCGCGCACGTCTCCGAGTACGCACGGTCAGCGGGCAGCTCGTACGGATCGCCGAACGATTCCCCGCGGTGACGGGAACCCAGCCCGCCGGTGACGTACATCTTGTGTTCATGCACGCTCGTCCACAGCGCGTCGAGGGACTCGCGGTAGCCGGCATCCGCCTCGTCGAGCTCGACGTCCGCCGCCCCGGCCAGCAGGTAGAGCTGCCGAACAGCGTGGCCCGTCGCCTCCCTGGACTGCTTCACGGGCGTGTAGTCCTGGTAGTACGCGCCGCCGAACTGGCCCTCGCCGATGGTGCGATATCCCCGGAGGTCGAGCATCCGCTTGGCCAGCTGGCGGTGGCGGTCGTCGCCGGTCAGGCGGGAGAGCTCCACGAGCGCCGTCTCGATCTCCGGGTGGCCGTCGATGTCGTCCCGTCCTCCGGCGCCGAAGGTCGAGTGCACGAGATCGACATAGCGGAGGGAGATTTCGAGCAGGTCCGTGCGCCCGGCGTGCGCCCAGGCAACGGCTGCCTGGATGAGGTGCCCGAGCTTGTACATCTCATGCCCCTGGGGCAGATCCGTGAAGCGCTCCCCCGCGTGCGGGCCCTGATAGTAGCTGTCGAGATACCCGTCCTCCTCCTGCACGGCCGCGAGTAGGCGCACGGCCTCATCGACGAACGGGAGGAACGCACTCACGTCCCCGCGGGTCGCTTCCCAGCCGAGGGCTTCCAGCGTCTTGTAGAGGTCGGAGTCGGCGAACAGCGGACCACGGAAGTCCGCGTCGCTCTCCCCCACGAGCCGCCGAAGGTTGTCGAGCACTCCCGTGGACTCGAGACGTTCGATCACATGGGGGATCGTGCCCTCACGATTGACGCGCTGCCAGTCGCCGAGGAATCCCCCGTCCAGCTGCACCCGACGGAGGTCGACAGGGCGGAGGGCGGTGCCGCGGGCCGGGGCCGCGGGGGTGACGAGCGAGTCAGAGACGCTGACCATGGTTCTCCTCGTTGAGCTGATGGAAGTCTTGCCGCCGGTAGTACACCGGTGCACTAGATGCGATAGTACACCGGTGCACTAGACTCGCAATAGGTTTCCTCAGAAAGTTGGACCATGAATAGCTCGCCGACGATGGCAGATGTCGCTCGCCTCGCTGGGGTGTCCAAGAAGACGGTGTCCAACTACTTCAACGGATACAGGTATCTCCGCGAGGAGACGAAAGCCCGGATCGCCGATGCCGTCGAGCAGCTCAACTACAAGATCAACATCTCGGCGCGGAACCTCAGCTCAGGTCGCACCGGCGCCATCGGACTCGCGATCCCCGAACTTGCACACCCCTACTTTTCCGAGTTTGCTCAGGCGGTAGTGGCAGCGGCTCAGCGACGCGGGGTCAACGTCCTGGTCGAGGTCACCGGAGGCGAGCGTGAACACGAACTTGACGTGCTCAGCGGCGGGAAAGGACGCTCGGTCGATGGCGTCATCTTTGGGCCGCTCGGCCTGGGAGCGGATGACATTGCGGCCGCTACTGCCGACGTCCCCATCGTCCTGATCGGAGACCGAGCCGATTCCCGGAGATTCGATTTCGTCACCGTGGACAACGAGCGAGGCGCATACGACGCCACCGAGCATCTGCTTAACACCGGTCGACGACGGATCTTGGGGCTCGGCGGTGAAGACACCAAGGCCCCCGCCGCTGCGTCTCTCAGGTCGCGCGGCTTCCGGGCCGCGCTCGCGGACCACGGAGTCGTTGATGATCCCGCCCTTCTGACAGGCCCGATCCCTTGGACGCGTGCGTCTGGCGCTCGTGCCGTCCTCGAGCTCCTGGATGCCGACATCCATTTCGACGCGGTGTTCGGTCTCAACGACGCGCTCGCCCTGGGCGCCCTCAGCGCATTGCAATCGCGCGGCATATCGGTCCCTGAAGCGGTAGCCGTAATTGGCTTCGACAACGTCGAGGAAGCCGCGTTCGCGACGCCCGCTCTGACGACGGTGGACTCTGGCCTCGCGTGGGTCGCCGAGCGTTCCGTGGAGCTCCTCGTATCGCGAATCCACGGCGAGGCGGAGGGTCCGCGGGCCGAGATCGCCGAGCATCGCGTTATCGTGCGGGAGACGGCGTGACCATCAAGTCATCACGACCGCGATGCGCGGGCGCGTTGCTCTCTACTGAATAACGCCATGGCGGACGGACAGTCTGCGAACTCAGGTGTCGCTGCGCGAGTGATGGGAGCACTCCCCCTCCAGTTCCGGGCCGACGAGCGAGGGTTTCGCTGCTGGGTTTGGGGGCAACGCGGTCGCGCGGATGCTTACTGCCCAGCCTGAGGCGCTAGCCGCGTTGCGATGTCTGAGCCCCCCGTTATCTTCATAGCGTGCGGCAGACGAAAGACCAGCAAGTCAAAGAGATCGTCGTCGGTCTCGCTCTCGGGGTTCTCGCCCAAAGTGTCCACTCTGTGACGAGCGGAAAGCAGGCGCTCGAGTTCGGGTTCAACCACGCATGGCGGTCCTGGCCGCAGGCGTCCGAGTTCCCGAGCATCGGCGGCTTCAATCCAGGAAACCTGATCTGGATCGGTATGGGGAAGTCCGAGGGCCGACTAGCCACCTGCGCGTTCTGGACTGAAGGCAGGTGGGCGACGCCTCACATCCGCTACGACAGTTGGACGTTGGAAGACGCACTCGACCATCACTCATCCACGCAAGTCTCGGCGGACGACTGGACGGAGCTCGGTCGCCTCTTCGTGGAGTCCTTCACACCGGGAGAAGTGATTCGCGAATGAATGGCTCCTCCTACGATCTTGCCGAACGCGAGGATGGATTCCAGTACGACCTGCACATGAAGTGCGACTGTGGTGCAGTCTCATCTCTCACGCAGAGCGCCTACGTGGAGGGCGAGAGCCGGGCGCGAATGCCCTGCGCGACCTGCGGGGAGGAGATTCATTATGGTCCCGCCGTCGCCGCGATACGCGACGAAGATGACGCCGCGCTGGGCTCCTCGGACCTGAACTCGTTCGCCTGGTACCACACGAGCACCCAACCTGACTGGCCGTCGCAGAAGTACGCGGAGCAGTTCGCCGAGGACGTCAGGTGGACGGACCGACCGTTTGGGCCGACTCGCGAGAGCTTCATCGCCTCACAGACATCGAAGGCTCTCCACGTCGGCACCTACGAAGCCGCCATCGAGAACATGCTCCGGCGAATGGACGACCAAGACGACGGGGCCTCCCAGTTCTACCTCTACCGGGTCGCGCTGCGCCTCGACTCGAACCTCCTCAACCCTGGGTTTCGCGACGAGAACCACGAGGTCGCTTCCGACATCAGCGTCCACGAACTTGATGAAGGTGATCTCTCCGCGGTGCGGTATCTCAACGTCCGCGAGGCTGTCGGGACGTTGTCGTTGGCGATCCGGCCACGTTCAGTCGCAGCCGTCCAGCGCATCGCCATCCCGCTGCCGGACCTGTCGGCGGACATCGACGCCAGCGCCATCGCGGCTGCGCTTGAGGAGACGAAGACGGTCGTCTTGGAGCGCGCCGACTCAGTGGCGCGCCTCGGGCTGAATCTCCGTGAGGTCAACGCGATGGCGCTGGGACTGCGCTCGGACCGGGGCGGGGTGGCGAAGAAGCACAAGGCGATAGAGCGTCGGTACTACGCGCAGTGGCGGGAACTGGAGGAGGCCCTGGCGGACCGATGTCTGCCGAACGTCGGGGCGCTTGTTCGACGCAACTTCATCGACGCCATCATGCAACGCCGGACAGATGACGTTGACGCGTTCGTCACGCAATACCGGAGCTACGCCGCCCTCCTCGCGCACTCTGATCTCGTTCGCGCCCGGCTCGTGACAACGCCGTGGCGCGTGGTCACGAGCGGCGCGTAACGTGTGCGATGAACACCACGTTGATGCGGTTTACGCGAGGTGAGCGGCGATCTCCAGGTCCTCGCGCACGTCGCGTGGCTCCTCGTCGACAGGCATGTTCGCGGCATCCGTGGCGCCATTGAGCCCATCGTCGGGGCTGAGCGCCGCGAACAGCGGCTCGAGATCCGTCTGCGCGGGTCCCTGCTCGGCCACCAGCTCGAAGGTCTTTCCCGCAGCGGCGGGCGAGGTCAGTGACGCGACGAGGACCTCGGCGAGCTGCGCCCGGGAGATCACGCCGTCCGCGGGGCTGCCGGCCCAGCGGGTGTCGCCTTGGAGGAAGTGCAGTTCGTGCTGGCTGGGCGAGTTGTAGTCGAACCAGGACGGACGGACGATGGTGTAGGGGTGTCCGCTGGCACGCACGAGACGTTCGGAGCGTCGCTTCCAGTCGTGGTAGCCGCCGGCGCGGTTGGTGACGCCGATGGCGGTCATGAGGGCGATCCGGACGTCACGCTTCCCGATGGCCTTGAGGACGTTGAGACGCCTCCGTAGTCCACGTCGCGAACGAGAGGGCTCTGGTAGGCGGCGCCGTGGGTGAAAACGACTGCGTCGATGTCGGCCACGGCTGCCGTCAAGGTGGAGGCGTCGGTGAGGTCGCCGACGACGGCCTCCGCCCCGGCCGGGACGTTCGCGTTCCGGCGGCGGGTGAGAACGCGGACGCGGTGCCCTTCGGCGGCTGCTCGGGCGGCGGCAAGGCGTCCGATGCTGCCAGTTCCTCCGACGAACAGGATGGTGAGTGAATCCGTCATAGCTGGTTTCCTTCGTTGTTGGCTTGTTCTCTGATGTCGGCGAGCGCCGCCATGAAGCCCTCGGAGCAACCACTCGAGCCGGCCAGACGGTCGACGCTCAGGGTGCCCAGGGGTTCGCCGATGACGGCGTCGGGGAGCGCCTCCGCGAAGCGCTGCTGGTAGTCCAACGATGTGGGGTTCTCCGCGGGCGTAGTGATCTCGACGGAGCCGACGATGCCGTTCTCGATGCCGAGCGTGACCTCATGGTGGGACGGCTGTGATCCGTACCATCCGACGGCGGTGTAGACGCCGTCGGCGTACGTGTCTTCCTGTGCGACGGTGTCAGACATCGGCGTTGTCGTCTCGGTTGCGGCGGGGGTCGGTTGTTCAGCCGCAGCGCATCCAGCGATACTCGCTCCTGAGGCTGCGAGCAGCATCGCCGCGACGGCTAGGCGCCGTTCAACCATCCGCCCGCCGGCGAGCAGTCGGGGTGAGCTCGTGCGCCCCGTAGCTGTTGTCGTCCGGGTTGACGGTGACGCCGGGGGCGACGAGCTCGTCGATGCGGTCGAGGATCTCGGTCGAGAGGGTGATGTCCGCGGCAGGGAGATACGACTCGAGCTGCTCCATCGTGCGTGGCCCGACGATGGCGGAGGTGACGCCGGGGTGGGTGATGGCGAACGCGATGGACATCTCAATGAGAGTCATGCCGTTGGCTTCTGCGAGCAGGGCCAGCTCCTCGACGATGTCGAGCTTGCGCTGGTTGGCGGGTGAGGACATGTCGAACCGCGCGGACGGGCGCGCCGAAGAGGTCGGAGCGGATGCACCATCTTTCCTCCATTTCCCAGACAACCACCCTCCGGAGAGCGGGCTGTACGTCAGCGTGCCCATGCCATGCCGCTGCGTAGTGGGCAGGACGTCTTCCTCGATGCCGCGTACGAGGATGGAGTAGGGCGGCTGCTCGGTGACGAACCGTTCGAGGTTGCGGTCGCGGGCAGCCCACTGTGCTTCAACGATCTGGGATCCGGAGAACGACGAGGAGCCGAGGTAGCGGATCTTGCCCTGGTGTACGAGGTCCGAGAGAGCACCGAGGGTCTCCTCGATGTCGGTGTCGGGGCTGGGCCGGTGCACCTGGTACAGGTCGATGTAGTCGGTGCCGAGGCGTCGCAGCGAGTTCTCGACCTCCTGGATGATCCACCGGCGGGAGCCGCCCCGGTGATTGGGGTTCTCGTCCATCGGCATGAAGAACTTCGTGGCGAGGACGACCTCGTCGCGGCGTCCGGCGAGGGCCTTTCCCGTGATCTCTTCCGAGACACCACCCGAGTACACATCGGCGGTGTCGACGAAGTTGATGCCCGCGTCGAGCGCGGTATGGATGATGCGGATACTGTCATCGACGTCCTGGTTGCCCCAGGGGCCGAACATCATCGTGCCCAGGCACAACGGGCTCACCTTTACGCCGGTACGGCCCAGAGCGCGATAGTCCATGATGGTCTCCTTCTTTCCGTGAGTTGCGGGGTCAGGCTTCGTCGATGACGACGTCGAAGAACGCGTCGCGGGGCTGGTCGGGGTCGGGACCGCCGCGTACGCCGGTGTCGAGCGCGTCGATCCGTCCGAGCTCGTCCGCGGTGAGCTCGAAGTCGAACACGTCGAAGTTCTCGGCAATGCGGGTCGGGTTGGTGGACTTCGGGATCACCGAGCGCCCTTGCTGGATGCCCCAGCGAAGAAGTACCTGCGCCCGGGACTTGGAATGCGCTCGGGCGATATCGACGATGGTTGGGTCTTGCAGCACGCTTGTGCGCTCGTCGCCCCAACCGGGGTAGAAGGTGATGCCGCCGATGGGAGACCACGCCTGGGTGAGGATGCCGTGCGCGGCGTCCGCCTCCTGCACATTCCGCTGGGTGAAGTACGGGTGCAGCTCGACCTGGTTCACCGCCGGGACCACGTCAGACTCCTGGAGGAGGCGCTCGAGGTGGTGGGGCATGAAGTTGCTGACGCCGATGGCGCGCACGCGTCCGTCGGCGAGCAGCCTCTCGAGAGCCTTGTACGCCGCGATGGTCTTGTCGAACCGTGTGGGCACGGGCTGGTGGAGGATCAGCAGGTCGAGGGTGTCCACGCCGAGCTTGCCGGTGGACTTCTCGAACGCGTGCAACGTCTCGTCAAAGCCGTAGTCCGACACCCAGACCTTGGTCGCGAGGAAGACGTCGGCACGGTTGACTCCGGAGCGGCGGAGGCCCTCCCCAACCTCGCGCTCGTTGCGGTACGCGGCGGCGGTGTCGATGTGGCGGTAGCCGACGCGCAGGGCCTCGGCGACGGCGGCCGCAGTCTCCTCGGGGGCGCTCTGGAAGACGCCGAGCCCGATGGCGGGGAGGGTGACGCCGTTGTTGAGGGTGAGATCGGTCATGACTTGTTCTCCTGTTCCGTGTTCTGCTGGTCCTCGAAGACGCGTTTCGCGACGGTCACCGCGCTCATCGCGCGAGGCCACCCTGCGTAGAACGCCAGGTGGACGATGACCTCAGTGAGCTCCGCTCGTGTAAGTCCGTTCTGCTGGGCCATGCGGAGGTGACCGACGAGCTGCTCTGTCGAGCCGTTGGCGATGAGTGTCGCGACGGTGATGAGGCTGCGGTCGCGAGGCGACAGTTCGCTTCGCTCCCAGATGTCTCCGAAGAGGACGTTGTCGGTCAGGTCGACGAGCTTGGGCGAGAAATCACCGACAGCTCGTTGCGCCGGAGTGAGGCTCTCGGTCATCGCTGTTCCATTTCAGACGGTCGGGCGGTCACGGGCGGACAAGGACCTTCAGCGCCTCGCGGTCGGCCATGGCCTGGTAGCCGGCGGGGACGCTGTCGAGGTCGACGGTGCGGTCGAACACTCGACCGGGGTTGATGGTGCCGTCGAGCACGAGCGGGAGCAGCGTCGGGATGTAGGCGCGGGCTGGCGCGACACCGCCGGTGAGGGTGATGTTGCTCATGAACTCCGGGAAGCCGAGGGGGACCTCAGAGAACTGGGGAGCACCCACCCGGCTGACTACTCCGCCTGCGCGGACGACGGCGAATGCGGTCTCGAGTGCGGGCTTGAGGCCGACGGCCTCGAGCACGATGTGGGTGCCGTCGCCTCCGGTGAGCTCGCGCACACGCGCGACGCCCTCATCGCCACGTTCTGCGACGACGTCCGTGGCGCCGAACTCCACACCCAGGTCGGTGCGTGCCTTGTGGCGGCCCATCAGAATGATCTGTGATGCGCCGAGAATCTTCGCGGACAACACAGCGGACAGGCCCACGGCGCCATCACCGATGACCGTGACTGTGGACCCTTCCTTCACACCGCCAGCGACGGCGGCATGGTACCCGGTCGACATGACATCGGACAGGGCGAGGAGAGAGGGAATGAGTGCGTCGTCGAAACCCGCGGGGACGACGACGAGGGTGCCGTCGGCGAGCGGGACGCGCACCCGCTCACCCTGGCCACCGTCGTCGTCGCCGCCCCAATGGGCGCCGTGTCGGCAGGAGGTCTGCAGGCCTTCGAGGCAGAAGTCGCAAGTGCCGTCCGAGGCGACGAATGGGGCGATGACGAAGTCACCGACCGAGATGTCCTTCACGTTGCTGCCGATCTCTTCGACGACGCCGACGAACTCGTGGCCCATGCGGTTGCCGTGCTCGGAGTGGTCCATCGAGGCGAAGGGCCAAAGGTCGGATCCGCAGATGCATCCGGCGACGACGCGCACGATGGCGTCGGTGGCGTCTGTGATGCGGGGATCCGGGACGGTGTCGATGCGGACGTCTCCGGCTCCGTACATGACTGCTGCACGCATTGTGTTGCTCCTTGGTGTGTGAACCGTGGGTGGGGTTCAAGGTTGATGGTGTGTTGAGGTCGTGGTTCTATCCCAGTCCGGGATGGGAGTGCGAGGAAGGTTCTGCTGGTACCTCCCTTATCGCGGCTTTGGCGGGCGTCAGTTCTCCGTTGACTCGACGTGGGCTGTTGCGTAGCGCGCCGTGCGGGCGTTCGCGGCCGCTGCAGGTGCGATGAGGGCGAGAACAGCGACCAGCGACCCGAGGAGGAATACGCTCGCGGTCGAGAGCGCCGCGGACGCCTCCGCCGTGATGGCGACGGCTTGGTCGGCGCTGTTCCCGGCCGCAGCGGCACCGACGGCGACGAGGACACCGAGTCCGAGGGACGACCCGACCTGGTGAAAGGTGTTCACGACACCTGACGCTGCTCCGGCGTCACGTGCGGTGGCTCCGCTGATTCCAAAGTTGGTCATCGGAGCGAAGGCGAAGCCCTGACCGGCGCCGATGAGGAGCATCGGCAGAGCGACCGCAGTGACGTAGTCGCTGTCGATGGCGATGCGGCTGAGCCAGACCATTCCCGCGAGCGTGAGAGCCGCGCCGACGATGAGCGTGATCGTGTCGCCGAACCTGCGGGTGATGCGGGGAATCAGCATCGCAACGGCGAAGTTCACCAACGTCATCGGCAGGAACGCGAGTCCCGCCTGCAGCGGCGTGAAGCCGAGCGCTTCCTGCAGGAACTGACTGGTGAAGAAGAAGAACCCAATCATCGCTCCGAGATACAGAAGGCGTGTGACATAGGCGCCGGTGCGGACGCGGCTCGTGAACAGGCGCAGCGGCATGATGGGCTGCGTCGCGCGCGCCTCGGCGAAGACGAACCCGGTCAGGACGACGGCCGCGAGGATGAAGCCGACGATGGTCGGGACGGTTCCCCATCCGAACTCTGCGGCGTAGAGGATCGCGAACACGAGGGACCCCACACCGACGGTCGAGGTGATGGCTCCGGCGATGTCGAACCGTCCGGGGAGTTTCGGGGTGCGCGGAAGGAACTTCGGGGCGAGGAGGATCATCGCCAGGCCGATGGGGACGTTGATGAAGAACCCCGCGCGCCAGGAGAACCAGGACGCTGCGCCGCCACCCACAACAAGGCCGAGGCTTGCACCGATACCCGCGGTTGCGGAATACCAGGCCACCGCTCGCGTGCGCTCCTCGCCTTCGAAGCTGACGGTGATGAGAGACAGCGCGGACGGGGCCACGATGGCCGCTCCGACTCCTTGCAGCGCACGAGCGGAGATGATCCACCATCCGGCCGGTGAGAGCGCGATGAGGAGCGACGCGACAGCAAAGACGACGAGACCGAAGATGAAAACCGGCTTGCGCCCCAGAAGGTCGCCAGCGCGGGCGCCCAGCAGCAAGAGCCCACCGAAGACGAGCGTGTAGGCATCCTGCACCCACGCGAGCTCTGCGGACGAGAGGTTGAGGTCGGCCTGGAGGCTCGGCAACGCGGTGAAGATCACCGAGTTGTCCAGCAGAATCATGAAGTAGCTCACCAGGACGATGGTGAGAATCGCGCCCTTGTGGAGCGGCGTCGTGCGAATGGTGTCTGTCATGGTGTTTCCTTCCGACATCAATGCCACCACCGAACGGTGGACTGAGACAGGGGCGGGTGTCCCAGGTACTGGCAGACCCTCCCACCGCGTGCCCGCTCGGCGTAACGTCGAGGGCATGGATCACCGCAGCGAAGTTCGCGAGTTCCTCTCCACCCGCAGAGACCGCATCACCCCCGACCAGGCCGGACTCCCCGCCTACGGGGGAAACCGCCGTGTGCCCGGGCTACGACGTGAAGAGGTCGCACTCATGGCAGGCGTCAGCGTCGACTACTACACCCGCCTCGAACGCGGCGACCTCTCGGGCGTCTCTGACAGCGTGCTCGACGCCCTCGCGCGCGCCCTCCACCTCGACGACGCGGAGACCGCCCACCTCTTCGACCTTGCACGCACCGCCAACGCGTCGCCCGTGTCGCGGAAGCCGCGAAAGCGCGCCAATGAGATCCGGCCCAGCATCCAGCGGTTGCTGGATGCCATCACCGATGCGCCCGCGATGATCCGCAACAACTACTTCGACTACGTCGCATCGAACCAGTTGGGTCGAGCGCTCTACGCACCCGTGTTCGCCGATCCCGCCCCGAACAGCGCACGCTTCGCATTCCTCAACCCCGCCGCCCCCGACTTCTACGTCGAGTGGGAGAAGAACACTCAGGAGCTCGTTGCCACCATGCGCGGGGAGGCAGGCCGCAACCCCTACGACAAGCGCCTATCGGATCTAGTCGGTGAGCTCTCCACCCGCTCGGACCGCTTCCGCACACTTTGGGCGGCCCATAATGTCCGCTACCACCGCACGGGCGTGAAGAAGCTCCGCCACCCCATCGTCGGTGACCTCGAACTCACATACGAAGCCTTCGAGCTACCGGCTGACCCCGGCCTCACCCTCTCTACTTACACAGCGGAACCCGGCAGTGCCTCTGCCGACGCCCTGCGCATGCTGGGCAGCTGGGCCACCACGCAGGATTCGCCGACTCCGTCGATCTCCAAGATCTGATCTTCACGTGCTGAACGCCGTTCGCTGAGGCGCACCCACGGGTCTGCGTTCGGATGCGAGGTCACCAGTGCTGTTCACACCGCGCAGCTTCATCTTCGACCTCCATCATCGATTCATTTTCCAAGGCTCGCTAGGAAGGCATCATGACCCCCAATGACAGCGCCGCGCGCGACGAGGTCCTCGCTGTTTTCCACGAGATGTGCGAAGCGATGGTCGACGCGGACACATCTGCGCTCAGCTCGCTCCTGAGCCCCCACTACACGCTCACCCACATGACGGGATACGTCCAGCCGCGAACGGAGTGGTTCAACGAGATTGAACGCGGCAGCATGACGTACCACGCGGTCGCAGACGTCTCAGTGAGCATCGAGGTGGACGGTGACATCGCAACTCTGGACGCTCGTACACACACGGATGCGACCATCTGGGGAAGTCATGCCATCTGGCGTCTTCGCCTGGAAACTACCTACGTGCGGAAGAGCATCGGCTGGGTTGCCGAGCACACGGTCGCCTCCACATGGTGATTGGCCGTGGGGTTGGGTGACACGACCAAAGCCACATCGGGGTATGCCTCGAACCCTCGAGCAATGATTCTCGATCAGGGTGCGCCGGTACCGAAACCGCCGGAGAACACTCCGGGGAAGTACTTCAGTAAAAGATGAGTTGACTGGCGCGCGTGGATCGGAAGTCGACGTCAATGCCGCCGTCGCCGCCGCGCCCGTCGAAGGCCATCGCGACCGATCTCCAGCGAGGCCGGATTGCTCAGAGCAGATCCCAATTCCCCTCGACGGACAACACCATCGGCGAGCGCGCCTCCTCGGGCGACACCTGTCGGGTGTGGAAGGACACGTGAGTGGTTGGCGTGACGAACACGTTCACCTCGCTGCCGTCCGACGCCTCGATGTCGACGAACCGTCCGTTCGTCGCGGCCGCCTCCTCGATCTGACGACGCAACTGCCGCCGGTCCTCAGAGTCCGCCAAAACCACCGAAGTGCCACCGATGATGACCTCGGCCTGAAGGACAGGCTCTGCACGCACGGATGCGAGCATACGACCGCGCCGCACCAGTCACTAAAGGGGGTTGCATTTTCCGCTAGGCGGTGGAAGTTGCTAAATCGCGGTCGAGCGTCGAGCCCTCAGCGGGCTCAGGTACGAGGTAGAGGCCGGAAGGTGCGTTCGCAGTGAAGGCAAGCGCGTCGACCCAGGCGCGGTTGATGGGCGGCTGCCGGCTGCCGTAGAACTTGAATGACATCGACGAGCCTGCGTGGATCCACACGGTGGTCCGACCGCCGCCGACACTGACGTCTTCGCGCCAGGTGAACGTGAACGGTTCCCCGCGGCGGAGCTTCGCGGTCATGACGAGTTGGAGGTGAGTGAGGGCGCGGTCCTCGATCTCGACTTTGTGACCACCCTCGTAGACGAACTTGCCCATGAGGGGCTCCTTCCTCTGTCTCCACCGGAACTCGTGCCAAGAGGAGCAGCCGGAGTGACCGCTCTGAGGGGAGTATCTCTACTCTCGCCTGCATTGAGACGCGGCGCCACTCCACCTTCATCCACTGTCATTCATCTTCCGCCACGGTCATTAGGGTGGCGATATGGCAACACTCCTCTACGGTCCTCAGCACGACCCGATCCATATCGAGGATCGGGCGCTGGCGCACCTGAAGATCGTCATCGCGACCAAGCTGCGCCGCAACGAGACCTTCACCCTCTCTTGGAAGCACCCCGAAGCGGAGCCTGGTGGGCGCTCCACGATCTGGATCCACCCCTCCATCCCGCTGCGCTTCGTGTTCGACGAGCCCGAGGCACCGCAGATCAACGTCCGCTGGGTTGAAGAACTCATGCACACAGCCAACTCCAGCGGCGGCATCATGCTCGTAGACGAGGTCTTGGACATCGGCGAGATCGAACGCCAGCACTGATCCGGCCGAGGTCACCCTCACCGTCGGAGGGTGCGCCCCGTTGCCTCTTCAAGAAGCTTCACCGCGAGCAGTTCGCCTGGCTCGGGGCCGAAGCGTTCCAGCGCAGCCTGATGCGCTCGCGCGGATGCGTCTAGGACGTCGGACGCGACGCCCGCGGTCTTGCTCATCTGGGACACGGTGCTGAGTTCCTCGACGACTCGGTCAATGCCGAACGTCTCCAGGTAGTCACCCTCGAGGTGTCGATCCGCGTGGTTATCGAGGTATCGGCTGCCGCCGGCGCTGTCCCGCAACAGGAGATGGAGGTCGGCAGCGGAGAGTCCCAGACCTTGACCGATGAGCATGGCCTCAGATGCTGCCACGGCAAGAGCGTCGAACGGCGTCTTCGGGGGTGCCGCCGATAGGCGCTGAGACCACGCCAATGCCGTATTTCTCTGCACTGGCAGCAAGATCTCTTGTGGTCTCGGGGTCTCCGGAGGTCATGTCGATCCACAGGGAGCCCGCAGCAAGGTGCGGGAACGTACCGGCCATGGTCGCTTGTAGTTCTCGCGGACCCGGGAGGACGGTCACAAAGACGTCCGAGGAGGCGGCAAGGGCGCGCAGGGTTGCTGACCAGCGCAGGTCCGGCGTGCTCGACGCCCTCTCGGGGTCGATATCGAAGGCGTTGACAGAGAACGACCGAGCGAGAGACCTCGCTATCGGTGTACCCATCCGCCCGAGGCCAGCGATTCCGATAGTCGGATCTGACGGGCTTGTGTGCCCCGATTGTCGTCTTGCCATCCACCCACTGTGCCATCAGGCCTGTGCCCGGACCGCGCTTCGGTGCGGGACTATTCGATAGCGCTTACTCGCAGGCGACGCCGTCTCCGTCTCTGTCCAACTTCCGGCTGTATCCGGGCGACCCTGCGTACAGGGGCGAAGCGCCTGCGGCGCGCACCGCGTCGCAGTTCGCGTAGAACGTGCTCTCAGGCGGGGCCGGAGCAGGTGCAGGCTCTGCGGGAGCCGGTGCGGGCTGCGCGGGTGGCGGTGTGGGCTGCACGGGTACCGGTGCGGGATCAGGCTGCACGGGCGCGGGTTCCGGTGCCGGCTGCGGAGCCGGTGCGGCGAAAGCAGAGCTCGGCGCGGGCTCGTCCGGGCAGGTCTCGAGCACGCGCATCATGGCGTCGCGTTCCGCCTGCGTCACCCACAGGCCGTAGGTGGCCTTCACCGCTACCTGACGTGCGACGTATGTGCAGCGGTAGTCGCGGTTGGCGGGCAACCACGTTGCCGCGTCGCCGTCGCCCTTCTGCGCGTTGGCTGCACCGTTGACCGCGAGGAGGTTCAGCGGGTCGTTCGCGAACGTCGCGCGCTGATCTGCCGTGAGCTGCTGAGCGCCTTTCTGCCATGCGTCGGACAGCGACACGACGTGGTCAATCTGCACCAGCTCAGAGGTTCCCTGTCCGCGGACGAACAGCATCTCGGCGCCCGTGAACGGGTCGAGGAACGATCCGGAGGTTACTCGGCACGGCCCCGACCTGACCAGGTCCGCGAGGTCGCGGGCCAGAATGTCGTTCCGCGTATCACAGCCGTTGCGGTCCACGTCGAGCCAGCGCTGACCAAACTCGTCGCGGTCATACCCTGTCTTCGGAGCGCGGCCCTTCACCTCCAGCGTCGCGAGAACGGCAAGAGCCGGCTGGTCAGCCGTCGCGGACATGTCCTTCGCCGTGCCCGCCTCGCCGGCAAAAGCTACGGGCGCTGCTGCGTCATCTGCGAACGGTGTCGGCGTGGGCGTTGGTGCCGGGGTGATGACCGGTGTCGTGACGGATACCGGCTCGTCACTTGCCGAGCTGTCGTCCGTCGGATACACGGCGGTGCTGATGCTCCCCGCGACGAAGAAGACGACGGCGGACGTAACGGTCCAGATCACTGCACGCTTCCGAGACGTGAAGCGCAGCCAAGTTGGGGAGTTACGTGCGAGCGCGACGACCCCAGTGATTGCCACGACAAGCGCGATCAACGCGACCAGAGGCGAGAGGAACACCGTGGCGAGGACTGCGACCAAGCCGCCAGCCATGAGCGTCCAGGTGGGAATCCTCCGCTTCATCGCCGCGACCGGAACGCTTCCCGCGGGCGGAGGAAGCAAGCCGGTCGGTGGCGGCGGCGGGGCGGTCTGCGCCGTCCATTGCTGTCCATCCCACCAGCGCGTCTGATTCGTGTTCTCAGGGTCGGGGAACCAGCCGGCAGGAGGAGCACTCAAGAAGTCACCGCGGCGAGCATGTCGGTGAGTCCGGGGTAGGCGGCGTTGTCTGCGAGAACCCGCTCGTAGTCTTTCCGCGCCATCGCCTTCTTGCCCTCAGCAAGATAGGTGTGCCCCCTGGCGACGAGCGCGAGGTGACGCAGCTCGACCGGGCGCGACCGCACGCGAAGCGCTTCCTTCAGGGCTTCACGGGCCGCCTCGTAGTATCCCTGCTCGCGCAGGGCGGTGCCTCGTTGGATCAGAAGGAACGTCGCTGCCACGTCGTCATTGGCAAGCCCGTTGGTCACGTCGACGATGTCGGCCCATCGTTCCTGGTCGGCGTAGAGCTCGGCGAGGGACACGGCCGCGACCGTCGTGGGCTCGAGCGCTTCAACAATGGCCACGGCTCGACCCGAATCTCCTGCTGCCTGCTCCAGTTCGGCAGCCAGCAGCCCGAGCGCCTGGCGGTCCCATCGCATCACAGCCGTGACCCCGGTAGCGATGGGGATGCTGACCTCGGACGTCTCCACGTACTTGGTGATGAACGGGTCCGCCGCGGGGTCGTACCCGGTGTCGAAGAGCCATCCGAGCAGCACCCGAGCGCGCGCATCATCGCGGGTCGGTGCGGCCACTCGGAGCACCTCGACCATCGCGGCCGTCGGTGCGGCCGTCGGGGTCTGCTGACCAACGGCGTGGATAGCGGCGGCATCAGCCGGCCCGCTGAGCTGCTTGAACAGCTGCTTCTCCCACGCAGGAGCAGTGAGGCCGGGCTTGACCTTCTTTGGCTTGGGAGGCGCCACCGGTTGCGGCTGCTGGCGAGGACGCGGAGTGGGGCGTTTTGCGTTGACGCTCGAAGACTTCGTGTGGGAGATTCCGGTGCCGGGGATGCCGACGGTCCGCGTGACGCGACCGTTGGTGTTAACGCTGACGCGCGCACCTCGGACGCCTGCGGATACCCCGATGTTCTTGCTCGATACGTTCAGTCGCACGCCGGGCGCGATCTTGATGGACTTGCGGACCTTGAACCCCATAGTTCAGCCTCTCTAAGACAACCTTGATGATTCTATTCAGGCGCAAGCACCGGATGGTTCGTGGCCCTTCACGGTCTCGTGCCGCGAGGTGCAGCGGTCCGGCCTCAGGACGTTGATCTGGTGAGCGTGCGCACCCTTGGCGGAGGCTCACGACGCACTGCTGATGTGTTCAGTCGTAACTGTGATGCACGTGCCAGCCGCCCTCTCCCCGGAAGACGTCGAACACAAATGAACGCCCGGCCTCGTCAGTGGCTGGGAAGCGCCAGCCGTCGAGCTTTCGATGAGGTCCGAGCGGCGCGTTCCAGATCGAACTACGAAGCCGCGTCGGGGTGTCGGACACCTTCCACCGGCGCCCCGCGAACATCATCCGCGCAGGGATGTCGTCGACCATCCATATGGTTGCCGGAGGGTGTTCTGCCGCAGTTCTCATACCCTCAGAATAGAACAAGTGTTCGAATGTTGCTAGCGTTGAGGATGGCCGGAGAGAGGAGCCGGCATGGGAACGAGTAAGCGGCTGGCAGCGCACTACGACCTGCGCGCGCAGCATCAGGCCATCCTCGCCGCGGCTCGTGCTGGTCCGCTCCAGTCGCTGACCGACCAAGAGTTGGCGCTGCGCGCGCAACCCGTGACTCTCTACCCGCATCCGTACGTGAGCGTGCGGGCGTGGGTGCGGTTTGGGCCGGAGGCGATCCGTGTCGATGCCAAGCTCGTCCGGTCCACGCCGCAAGCCGCCGGGGTGGAATTTCGCGCAGGTGAGCAGCTATTCCGGTGCTGGGTGTGGGGCAACGCCGTGGAAGTCAGAGATGACTCGGCGTAACCACGACGTACTGGGGTTCGGTTAGGGGCGCAATCTGGCTACAAGGTGCGCGATGACGGGCGGTTCCGCGGCGATCACCTTCGGCGGGTGAGCGGAGATCGCGTACGCGGACAGCACCTGGCCGCTGTCGAGTAGCTTCGCGAAGGAGCGGGCCGCGCCCTTGTTCCAGTACCCGCAACGGATGCCTTCTTGATAGATGGCCACCGCGTTCGCGTCGAACTCGTTCTCGGGCTCACGTACAAGTTCGGCGGGCCCGATGCGAAGATCGCCGGGAGCGTGCTCGCCCCCGCGCACGCGCACGCTCCAGATGCCGAGGCGTCTCAGGGCCAGCGATCCCGCGTTGACCAGTCGGCCGGTCGAGGTTTCGGACAGCCACCACTCGCTGTGGAACTCGACAATCCTGAGGTTCGGCAGCCCGCGGTCATCTACGTGCAGCAATGCGTTGGCCTCGTCGGCTGACAGATAGGGCGAGACGTACCCTTTGGGCGGCCCTCCGGAAGCGTAGGCGGATACCGTGATTCCCGCCGCAGTCTCGCGTCGTGAGACGAGGATCGGCTCAGCGGGGGTTCCGGCGCTGCCGGGGCTCACTGTCGGCGGACGTCGGCGCACCAACCAGTTGAGAAAGCCCATGCTGGAGGGTAGCTCAGCCCGCGTTTCGCTAGAACGATGAGCTGGTGGACCGTTCGCCGGTCGCTTCAACTGCTCCAGGCCCAGGCAGTGTGCCGCGCATCGCGCAGCACGTCATCGAGCTGCCCGCTCAAGAGCTGTTCGATGGCGCTCGGAGCTTCCTCACCCGATTCGTCATCCACGCGGGTGTGCAGCCACTGCGCCCAGGTCCACCGCCCCTTCGTACCGGTGCTCAGCACCCGGAGCACATCGCCGAGACCCGGGACCAACTGTCCATCCCAGACCTGGAACGCAGGATAGAGCAACACATCGTCGATGGTTCTCAGCTCGAGTACCGTGAGCGATGCCGCCGCCTCGGCCACGTCGGATTCCGCCCAACTGAGGACTCGAGCGAGAGACGCCGCGGTGTAGCAGGGGCCAATGATCTCGGCCCAAGGAGACGGGTTGTCGTCGCTATTGGTCACAGCTCGTCCTTTGGGAGCTGTGTGTGTCGGCGAACGACATCGTCGATGATCTCGTCGAGGGTCCGCCGCCCATCGACGTAGTCCTGCGCGTCACGCAGAGCCTGAGGGGTGGGCTTGAGTCCGTCCAGCGTTGCCTCGTGCAGCGACTCGGCGACATTGCGGATCCTGCGGTCGCGGTCGATGTCGGCCCGCTCAGTCATGCCGCGGATGATGGCAAGGCTCGGAGTCGCCATCTTGAGCGTGGGCATATCGAGGATCGCCAGGTTGCCTTCCTGCCCGTCCCGTCCGAGGCTCGCGACCCGACGGCCGTCATTCGTCTTCCCGCCGGCGGGCACGTGCATATGCCCGTGGGCGAGTAGCTCGGGTCGCACTGCGTCCCAGACTTCACTCACTCGCGCTCGAGACGCCGCAGACGCCTCGAGCGCAGCGTCCGGGAAGCGGTGGGGATTCGTCTTCAGGATCTCGCGAACCGGACGGACGGGCGTACCCGCCGGTCCTTCGTGGGTGAGCATCAGGTCGGCGGGTCCTCCCGCGATGGCTGCGGCGATGTGCTCATCGGTGATTGCCTCGTCCGGCCACCAGGTCAGTCCCTCAATGCGGGACCGACGGTCTACCGACGCGGCGCCACCCAGGGACAGAACTCGACGACCGCCGATGGTCAAGCGAGCCGGTCGCGGGAGGAACCAGGTGAGCTTCGAGACGCGCACGGCGTGACCTGGACGCTGGTTGAGAAGCGGGCTGATCTGGTCGAATGGCTCGTGGTTGCCTACGGTCACGAGGATGCGCTCGATACCGGTCTCGGCAAAGATCTCGTCTATCTCTGCTTCTGGCATGGACCAGTCGCCGAGATGCAGCATGGTCGTCACGTCTGACGCGAGGTAAGGGAGGACCCGGGCAATCGTGCGAGCCCAGCCAATGTTGCCGTGCCAGTCGCCGCAGACCGCCACACGCTGGTCCGGCAACGCGGTGGTTGAGGTGTACTCAAGCGCTCTCATCGGGCCCTCGCTGCCTGCCGTGCACGGGAGCGCTCGCGGAACGTCGGGCCCACTCGTAGACTGCGCTCGACGCCTGGATCCCAACTGATCCAGCCGCGCCTCTTCCACTGAATCGCCACATGCAGACGGAACGCATGGTGAATCGAGGCACGCGCGGGATAGGTGAGGCCGGCCGGCCACTCCGGGTGAAGCGGCTCGTGGGTGAAGAGCTCGGCGAACAACTCGGAGAACGTCGGTCCGCGCCCCGTCCGCCGGCGAACCCGGGCGATAAAGATGCCCGCCGCGAGACCCAGCCGGTCCGCACGCGCATCGGCAGTGAGCGACTCGAACGCCTCGCTCCAAGTATCGGGCGCTTGGACCTCCGTAGCGCTCCACCAGATCGGTCGCGAATCAGTCACTGCTACTCCACAATCGGGGTCGACCTGAACGAGACCTACACACCGAGGCGACCCGGAGCCGATGCGCAGCGGCACGTGCAGGTCGAGCCGCGCGGCATGCGCTCAGCCGAAGGAATGATTGCTTCGTAGCGCTACTGATTATGCCATATCGCATACTCTCCGCGGAGACCCTCCGACGGGAGAACGAGGCTCTTCGACCGCCAGCGAGGTCACTCTCGACACTTTGCGGGCGAGAGAACTGCACTCCCGGGATCGCACGCAGCGATGGGTCGCACATGACACGCGCGCGTCATCGGTTCACGCGTCCATCGCGCGGTGATAATTCTTGAGACCAAGCCACACAACGGCATGTCGGTGACCGGAGGTAACCTGTGTTCATGCGAGCCCCCGAAGACAGCCTGGCACTGCTCGCCCTCGCGAGCCGCCCGAAATTTTCTTGGGCATCGACGCGCCTGCAGATCGAGCAGCTCGGCTCCCCCACCGCGGTTCTGGACGCCTCCTATGACGGGCAGCTCATCAACGGTGAACGTGACGGCGAACTCCAAACAGCCGCGTCGATGGTTGCGGATCTTGAGCGACGGTCAATTCATGTATCGACCGTCGTGAGCGACGACTACCCCGCGGCCCTCCGCACAGTCCACGATGCCCCACCTGTGCTCTATTGGCAGGGAGCACTCTCGAGCCGGGACAACGACGCAGTGGCAATCGTCGGGACGCGCCAACCGAGCCAGGGCGGCGAAGCCTTCGCTCGCGACCTCGCACGAATCCTCGCCAGTCACGACGTTCCCGTCGTGAGCGGCCTCGCCCGAGGCATCGACACGGTTGCGATCAGAGCATCCCTCGAGGCCGGCGGCCGCACAGTGGCAGTCATCGGTACCGGACATGGTGTCTATTACCCGCGCGAGAATGCCTCTCTCCAGGACGAGTTGGCCCGAGACCACCTCCTGTTGTCTCAGTTTCCCCCGGGCGCCTCGGCGAGCAAGCGATCCTTCCCAATGCGCAACGTGGTCATGTCCGGCTTCTCGTCTGCGACCGTTATCGCCGAGGCCGGCGAGACATCAGGCACCAGAATTCAAGCACGTGCCGCACTCAAGCACGGGCGCCCGCTGATCCTGAGCGCACACGTCGCGCGGACAATCGCGTGGGCACAGGACATACTCAAGGGTGGCTACGACGTATCCGTGGCCGAGGACGCCAATGATGCCGCAGACCTGGTGCTCGCACTTCATCGGAGGCGAGACCAAGCTGCCCAGGGATCATTCTTCGGCGCTCTCCTCGCGTCGTGAGCGACTCTGAGTTTGACGAGCCCGAGCGCGTCATCCGGGGCGCATACCGGAACGTTCCCGCGCACACCCCCGGGCTCTGCGTACGCTGCTCCGCCCCGACGTCGTCTCCGAGTTACAACCACTGCGTTCCCTGCGAAGCGTTCCAGCGGTCCGGCATTCAACTCGCTCGCGGGGGTGTCGTCGCACTCAGCTGGGCGCCCATGGATTCCCAGGGCTATCAAGACCTGCGGCAATACAAGGAAGCGACCGTATCCCCGGACCAGCTCGGACGCCTGCGAACCATGTTCGCCTTGGCGTTTACTCGCCACACCGACTGTCTAGCAAAGCGCGACGCCGACCATCCACTCGCAATCGCTCACATACCGAGCACGAGTGGCCTCCGACCGGGACCTCACCCCTTTGAGCAGAACATCGTGAACATGCTGAGCTCGAATGTGCCACGAGCCACTGCTCGCTACGTCGGACCCGTCGGCGGAACGAGAAACTCCAGACGAACCCTGAGTCCGGAGCACTGGGAAATCGACCTCCCTCCTGGGACTGGCAAAGTGCTCGTCCTCGACGACACGTGGGTCACTGGAGGGCACGCCGAGTCTGTGGCGGCAGCATTCGAGCAGCGAGGTGTTGCGGCCAGAATCGTCGTTCTCGGCCGGGCACTCGACCCGTCCAGGAACGACCATGGGGCATTTCTTCGCGCAAATCCTGCCGCACCGTTCGACAGCAGCATCTGCCCCGTTCACCGCGTGATCCACTAGTTGTTCCGGGCGATGATGCCCACCCATTCCGTCAGCGCCAGACATGGGGCGGCCAGTAACCGCTGCGGTCGCTACTTTGGACGGCGCCCCGAGTCTTCGGTCGACGCACGGCGTCGCGCCGCTTGATAAGCAGCTTCAAGAGAGAGGTCAAGAGAAGCGCATAGAGCAATGGCCACTTCAAAAGACAATGTCACTCCATGCCCATAGACGCGAGAGACACGGTCTTGAGTGATCCCGGCACGTTCAGCCAATTGAACCTGCGTCAGGCCTAGCTCGCGCGTGCGGTCACGCAGCACGTCCACCATTGCGTGGGCGACGCGCGCATAATTGTCCGGCACGCTTCGAATTCTGAAGGCACGGCGACGTGCGGTCGGGAGCGCCGACGACTTATGCAATATTGCATATCCCATATCCTCTCCGCGCAATCTCGTCACTCAAGATCCCATGCTGAAGCAGGACGCGGCGCGGGTCGAAGCGCGGCTGCACTGGCGCGAGAGGGACGGCGCACCCGAGGTCTCGTGTCGCTCGTGCCTCACGACATAGAATCAGGGCGTTATGATCTGCGACCAGGGATCTTCTTTGGTTCAATGAGATGCAAGTGCAGATAACACGAGCTCGGCGACATCCTCGATGGTGACGATGCGCTCGGAGGTCGGCGCGGCCGACAGCAGCGCCGACAGCAGAGTCGTCTTGCCTGTGCCGGTGCCGCCGGTGATGAGGATGTTCGCGCGCTCAGCCACCAGACCGAGGAGCCACCTGTGCTGCCTTGCGTCGAAGGCACCGAGCGCCGCCAGCGCATCGAGATCCGCGGCGCGCACTCTGGGCACGCGGATCGACAGCGCCGTGCCCGACGTCGAGACCGGCGAGAGGATGGCATGCACTCTGATGCCGGACTCGAGCCTCACGTCGACGCAGGGCGCTTGGTCGTCGAGATGGCGACCGCCGAGGCCGACCAGCGCGACCGCGAGATCGCGAACCTCCCGTTCGGATGCGCTCCACCCACGCACGGCCTCGGCGCCGCGGCCCCGGTCGACGAACAGCCCTGAGGCGCCGTTGACGAAGATGTCGGTGACCTCCTCGTCGGCGCAGTGCTCTGCGAGTGGGCCGAAGACGGGATCGACCCGCAGCGGCATGCCACCTCCTCGTGTGGCGCCGTCGACGAGCGACGATGAACCGCGCGGCTGGATGACGAAGGGATCGGGCATCCCCCGAAGCTAGGCCCAGCGCCGGACGCACGACCCACGCAGGGAGAGGCTCCGACGGCGCCTGTGGGCAACCCCGACCGGACGTTCGGCGTGCAGAGAAGGTCGCGAAGACGGGCTCGAGGGGCCGGTCCCCGATGGGAGCGCTCCCGAAAAAGAGAGGGCGGCATCTCACGGGGGGAATGAGATGCCGCCCACGGCGTCCCTCATGGGGGAATCGGGCACGCCAAGGCCAGAATGAGAATTCGGCTGTCGTCGAGTGTACGCAAGGCGACCGTCCTGACAAAACCCACCCCAGTACCGACTTCCGGCAGTATGCGGTGTCGGTGGGCGAGACTAGATTCGCCCTGACCTGATCGCTGCAAACGCGGTCATGCCCGCACGACCTGCTACGCCGCAAAGGAGCGCCTGCCGATGAGCAGCCAGATCGATCATCTTCTCGATGAGACCCGCCAGTTCCCGCCGTCCGAGGAGTTCGTCGCACAGTCGGTCTCCTCCCCCGCACTGTACGAGAGCGCGGCGGCCGACCGTGAGGCCTTCTGGGCTGCTCAGTCCACCGAGCTCCTCGACTGGCACAAGCCGTTCACGCGTGTGCTCGACTGGTCGGCTCCTCCTTTCGCGAAGTGGTTCGACGACGGCGAGCTGAATGTGGCCTACAACTGCCTCGACCGGCATGTCGAAGCGGGGAACGGCGATCGCGTCGCCCTGCACTGGGAGGGCGAACCGGGCGACTCGCGCACCATCACCTACGCCGAGCTCACCGACGAGGTCAAGCGCGTCGCCAATGTGCTCGAGGGCCTCGGCGTCGGTCACGGAGACCGCGTCGCGATCTACCTGCCGATGATCCCCGAGGCGGTCGCGTCGATGCTCGCCGTCGCACGGGTCGGCGCCATCCACTCGGTCGTGTTCGGCGGCTTCAGCGCCGACAGCCTGCGCTCCCGCATCGACGATGCGGGCGCCAAGCTCGTCATCACCGCCGACGGGGGATACCGCAAGGGTCGCGTCTCGGCACTGAAGCCGGCTGTCGACCAGGCCCTCGCAGACCGTGGCGACGGCGAGCAGCAGACCGTCGAGCACGTGCTGGTCGTCAGACGCGGCGAGAACGAGGTCGACTGGCAGGACGGCCGCGACCTCTGGTGGCATGACGTGGTTCCGGCCGCGTCGCCCGAGCACACGGCCGAGGCATTCCCCGCCGAGAACCCGCTGTTCATCCTCTACACCTCGGGCACGACCGGAAAGCCCAAGGGCATCCTGCACACCTCCGGCGGATACCTGACCCAGGCCGCGTACTCGCACAAGTACGTGTTCGACCTGCACCCCGAGACCGACGTGTACTGGTGCACGGCCGACATCGGATGGATCACCGGGCACAGCTACGTCACTTACGGCCCGCTCGCGAACGGCGCGACCCAGGTGATCTACGAGGGCACCCCCGACGCCCCGCACCCCGGACGCTGGTGGGAGATCATCGAGAAGTACAAGGTCTCGATCTTCTACACGGCGCCGACCGCGATCCGCTCGTTCATGAAGATCGGCCGCAGCGTGCCGGCGAAGTTCGACCTGTCGTCGCTGCGTCTGCTCGGCTCGGTGGGCGAACCCATCAATCCCGAAGCCTGGATCTGGTACCGCGACGTGATCGGTGCGGGCACGACGCCCATCGTCGACACGTGGTGGCAGACCGAGACCGGCGCGATCATGGTGTCGGCGCTCCCTGGCGTCACGGCCACCAAGCCGGGCTCCGCGCAGGTGCCGCTGCCCGGGATCTCGATCGACGTCGTCGATGAGACCGGCGCCGAGGTGGGCAACGGAAACGGCGGTCTTCTCGTCGTCACCGAACCCTGGCCGAGCATGCTGCGCGGCATCTGGGGCGACCCCGAGCGCTACAAGGAGACGTACTGGGAGAAGTTCGAGAAGCAGGGCTATTACTTCGCCGGCGACGGCGCTCGTCTCGATGACGACGGCGACCTCTGGCTGCTCGGACGAGTGGATGACGTCATGAACGTCTCGGGTCACCGACTCTCGACCGCCGAGATCGAGTCGTCGCTCGTGGCGCACGAGGCCACGGCCGAGGCCGCTGTGGTCGGAGCCGCCGATGAGACCACCGGCCAAGCCGTCGTGGCGTTCGTGATCATCAAGGAGAGCTACCTCTCGGCGCACGACCCCGCCGGCCTCGCTCAGCAGCTGCGCGTCTGGGTGGGTGAGCAGATCGGTGCGATCGCACGCCCCCGCGACGTCTACATCGTCGGCGAACTGCCGAAGACCCGCTCGGGCAAGATCATGCGGCGGCTGCTGCGCGACGTGGCCGAAGGACGCGAGGTCGGCGACACCACGACGCTGGCAGACACCGCGGTGATGAGCATCATCTCGGCCCAGGTCAAGTAGCGCCGATGCGAGAAGGCCCCCTCCCGATTCGGGAAGGGGCCTTCTTCACAGGACGGTCAGGCGAGGATGAAGGTGACCTCTACCTCGACCGGGCTGTCGAGCGGCAGAACCGGCACGCCGACGGCCGCGCGCGCATGACGACCGGCGTCGCCGAAGATCTCGCCGAGCACGAGGCTCGCTCCGTTGATGACGCCGGGCTGGCCGGTGAAATCGGGCGTGGATGCCACAAAGCCGCCGACTCGCAGCACTCCGCCGATCCTGTCCACTCCCCCGGCAGCATCCGCCGCCGCGGCGAGGGCGTTCAGCGCGCAGGTGCGGGCGTAGCCGTTCGCGTCTTCGGCGCTGACCTCTGCGCCGACCTTGCCGGTCGCCGGCAGCTCACCGGCAGTGAACGGCAGCTGACCGGAGGTGTAGACGAGTCCGTCGTGGACGACGGCCGGAACGTAGGCGGCGACGGGCGCGGCCACAGCCGGAAGCTCGATGCCGAGCTCGGCCAGACGCTGGGAGACGCTCATGCCGCGCCCCCTTCGAACTGGCGCGACGCCTCAGCGGCGGCCGCGAGACCGGCGTTGCCTGCGGCATCCGCCGACACCGGACGCTTGAAGTAGGCCACGAGCCCACCCTCGGGCCCCTGGATCACCTGCACGAGCTCCCAGCCCTGCTTGCCCCAGTTGTTGAGGATCGCAGCGGTGTTGTGGATCAGCAGCGGTGTGGTGAGGTACTCCCAGGTGGTCATGGCTCTCCTGTCTGGCGGCAGCCGCGCTGGCGGCTGCGTCAAAGGCGGTATTCAGGGAACTCCCCTACGATCTAGCGTATGCCTCAAAAGAATCGCACGGTGAAAGGTGCGCTCGGCGGAGTCCTCGGACTCGTCGGGCTGAGCGCCGTCGCCGGTCTCCTCGTCGCGGCCAGCGTCACCCCTGTGCTGGCGATGACCGGTATCGCCGGGTCGCAGGCCCTCACCATCTTCGAAGACCTCCCGGAGAACCTCCAGGTCGGCGCACCGATGCAGCAGTCGACGATCTACGCGACCGGTCTCGACGGCAACCCCGTCGCGCTCGCATCGTTCTACGAGCAGAAGCGCATCCCGGTCGCCTACGACCAGGTCGCACCGGTGATGTACGACGCGATGCTCTCGAGCGAGGACAAGAACTTCTACACTCACGGCGGGATCAACCTCGGCGCGACCATCAAGGCCGCCGTCGGGAATGTCGCGGGCACCACCGACCGAGGCGCCTCCACGATCACCCAGCAGTACGTCAAGAACGTCCAGGTGCAGGAGTGCGAGCAGGACGTCGATCCTGCGGCCGAGGACTACTCCACTCAGATCGAGCAGTGCTTCCTCGATGCCGCCGTCGCCGAGGGCGGCGAAGGTGTCGAGCGCAAGCTGCAGGAGATGCGCTACGCGTTGAAGATCGAGAAGGAGTACTCGAAGAACGAGATCCTCCTCGGCTACCTCAACATCGCCAACTTCGGTGGCACCATCTACGGCATCGAGGCCGCAGCGAACCGCTACTTCTCGACCACCGCCGCGAACCTCAGCCTCGCTCAGGCGGCCACGATCGCCGGCATGGTCCAGGAGCCCAACAGGTTCCGCATCGACCGCCCTGGCGGGATCTGGACCGATGACGCCGGAGTCGCACACAACGGAGACGCCGACGGCTACAAGGACACGAAGGACCGCAGAGACTACGTGCTCGAGCGGATGCTGCTCGACGGCAAGATCACGCAGGCCGCACATGACGAGGCCGTGGCCACGCCGATCACTCCGGTGCTGAGCGAGCCTCAGCAGGGTTGCGGGGCCGCAGGCGACAACGCCTACTTCTGCCAGTACGTCAAGGCCGTCATCGAGAACGACGAAGCCTTCGGAGCCACCGAAGAGGAACGTCGCGCGAACCTGCGCCGAGGTGGCATGGAGATCTACACCTCGCTCGACCTGCGTGTGCAGCAGACCGCGATCGACGCCGTGAGGTCGCAGGTTCCGCAGGCTATGCCCGGAATCCTCGTCGGCGGCGCCGGAGTGTCGGTCGAAGCGTCCACCGGGCGCATTCTCGCCATGGCCCAGAACACCGTCTTCAACGAGACGACCGAGGCGAACCTCGCCGCCGGCGAGACCTCGCAGGTCTTCGCCGCCGACAAGGCCCACGGCGGCTCGACCTACGGGTTCGAGACCGGATCGACCTACAAGCTCTTCACGCTGCTGAGCTGGCTGGAGTCGGGCCACTCGGTCAACCAGGTGCTCGACGGCCGTCTCAAGACCTTCAGTCCCTTCACGAAGTGCGGGGACCGGGTGACGAACAGCGCCAAGATCAACAACTTCGGCAACTCCGGCGGTTCGGTCGGCAGCGTGCGGCAGTTCACCGCGCAGTCGCTGAACACCGGCTTCCTCGCGATGGCGCAGCAGCTCGACCTCTGCGACATCAACGAGGTCGCCAAGAGACTCGGCGTCCACTACGGCAACGGCGATGACATCACCGTCGGCGGGACCACCTCCAACACCGCCCCGAACGATCCGTTCCCGACGGTCCTCGGCTCGAAGAGCGTGGCCCCGCTGCAGATGGCCGGCGCCTACGCGGCGGTCGCGAACGGCGGCGTCTACTGCGAGCCACGCGTGATCGACAGGGTCGTGGGTGAGAACGGAGCGGAGATCACGCCTCCTGCGCAGAACTGCTCTCCTCAGCTCACTCCCGAGGTGGCCGCCACCGCCGCATTCGCACTGCGCGGCGTCATGGAGGGCAACGGCACGGGCACCAGGGCGAACCCGTTCGACGGCACCCAGCTGATCGGCAAGACCGGTACCGCCGAGAAGGAGCACACGATGCTCGTCGAGTCGAGCACCAGGGTCACGACTGCGGTGTGGGTGGGCAACGTCGACGGCCGCGTGCCGCTGAACGACTTCCGCAACGGCGATGGCACCCGACTGGGCGACATCCGCTACGGGCTCGCCCGAGCGATCCAGGGAGCCGCGAACGCTGTCTACCCCGCCGGCGACTTCCCCCGGCCCGATGACAAGCTGGTCCGCCAGGTGCTGACGGACGTTCCGAATGTCGTGGGCAAGTCGGTCGGAGAAGCGAGCTCGATCATCGAGGCAGCAGGCTTCACCGCAAATGTCGGCCCGGCCGTCGATGGCCCCGCAGGCGATGTGATCATGGCTCAGGACCCGTCCGGACAGGCTCCGAGCGGGGCGACCATCACTATCTCGCCGAGCAACGGCCAGGGCGCGACCGTGCCGGACGTCACAGGCCAGTCGAAGTCCGAAGCGCAGAGCGCTCTGTTCGGCGCAGGGTTCTCGTCGATCGACTTCGACGGATCATGCAACGGACAGAGTGCAGAAGTGACGTCGACCGACCCGGCAGCGAACACGGCGACCACCAAGAGCACGTCCATCAAGGTCAGCTGCAAGTGACGTCGCGCCATGCGGCACACCCGGCCCTCATCGCGCTCGGCGCGGTGGGGGCCGCTGGTGCTGCGGCCGCCGTCTGGGGCATCGGCATCGAGCGCTACCTGTTCACGGTGCGTGAGGCGACGGCATCCGCTCTCGCCCCCGGCTCAGCGCCACTGCGCGTGCTGCACATCTCTGACGCGCACATGGCTCCGTGGCAGCATCGCAAACAGGACTGGCTCGCCTCCCTCGCGCAGCTGAAGCCCGATCTCATCATCAACACGGGCGACAACCTGGGGCATCGAGACGGTCTCGCGGGCATCCGACGAGCGTTCGATCCTCTTGCCGGCATCCCCGGCGTCTTCGTGCACGGCTCGAACGACGTGATCGGCCCGTCGCCGCGAAATCCGATCCGGTACTTCGCGGGCCCGTCGGAGCGACCGCGCGACCTGAACTTCCTCGACACCGATGCGATGGATTCCTACTTCACCGACGAGCTCGGATGGACGGGGCTGAACAACGCGGCTGCACGACTCACGGTCGCCGGCAACCCGCTCGACCTCTTCGGGGTGAGCGACGCGCACTGCGACTGGGATCGACTCGAAGATCTGCCGGATGCGATCGACGCCCTCGGCAAGCGGGATGCCGACACGACCGTGCTCGGAGTCACCCACGCGCCGTATCAGCGAGTGCTGAACGGCTTCGTCGATCTCGGTGCCGACGCCATCTTCGGAGGCCACACGCACGGCGGCCAGGTCTGCCTGCCGGGCTTCGGCGCTCTCGTCGCCAACTGCGACATCCCGCTGAAGCAGGCGAAGGGCCTCAGCACGTGGACGCAGGGAGACCGCACGGTTCCGCTCAACGTCAGCGCCGGCTGTGGGCACTCGATCTACGCACCGGTGCGCTTCGCATGCCGCCCCGAGGCGACGCTGCTCACGCTGACGGCGCGCGCTTGACGCCTCGATTCGGCGCTGAGAGCATTTCGCTGTAGACTCGGAGGGTTGCAAAACGGGGTGTGGCGCAGCTTGGTAGCGCGCTTCGTTCGGGACGAAGAGGTCGCAGGTTCAAATCCTGTCACCCCGACCAGTAACACCGGAAGGCCGTCCTCACGGGCGGCCTTCTCTGTATCCGTCCCGAGGTGAAAGGCACCGTGTGAGTCGTCTGCTGCCGCCCCCGCGCCGGCTCACCCGCGGTATCGCGCTCGCTCTCGGAATCCCGTTCTTCATCGGCCTGGCATTGCTCACACTCACGCCCGCGCGCGTCGAGGAGTCGATGCCGAACCTGCTCGATCTCGTGCTGTCGTCCGCGCACCGCCTGGGGTGGGAGTCTCTCGACTTCACCCGCCTCGAGATCATCGCCAACGTGCTGGTGTTCGTGCCCATCGGCATCCTCGCGTTCATCCTCGTGCCGCGCCGCCTCTGGCCCCTGGCGATCGTGCTCGGACCTGCGCTGTCGCTCTCGATCGAAGCCTTCCAGCGCCTCGTACTGCCCCATCGCGCAGCCACCCTCACCGATGTGGTGGCGAACTCCGGCGGAGCCCTGATCGGGGTCGCCATCGCGATCACGGGCACCCTGCTCTTCGCACCGCGTTTCTCTCAGCATCGCCCGCCTACCCTGGAGGCATCATGACTTCGCCCGCACTCGTCGCCTTCGATCTCGACGACACCCTCGCCCCGTCGAAAGAGCCGATCGACCCGCGCATGGCCACGCTGCTGCTCGCCCTGCTGCAGAAGGTCGATGTCGCGATCATCTCGGGCGGCAACGAGACCCAGTTCCGCGCGCAGGTGATCGCTCGGCTCGGGGCCATCGATGGCGAGTCCGCCGCACGACTGCATCTGCTCCCGACCTGCGGCACCCGGTACCTGCGACACGACGGCACGGACTTCTCGCCGCTCTACGCGCACGACCTCACCGCCGAGCAGAAGTCCGCAGCCCTCACCGCACTGCGTGAAGAGGCGGAGCGCCTGGGGCTCTGGGAGGCGCAGCCGTGGGGCGAGATCCTCGAGGACCGCGGATCTCAGATCACCTTCTCGGCACTCGGGCAGAAAGCTCCCCGTGACGCGAAGCACGAGTGGGACCCGTCCGGTGCGAAGCGGGAGTCTCTGCGCGACGCCGTGGCGGCGCGACTTCCCGACCTCGAGGTGCGGTCAGGCGGCTCGACCTCGATCGACATCACCCTGGCGGGCATCGACAAGGCATTCGGCATGAAGCAGCTCGCCGAGCACACCAGCATCCCGCTCACGTCGATGCTCTTCTACGGCGACCGACTCGACGAGGGCGGCAACGACTACCCCGTCCTCGCGATCGGCGTGCCCTCCGTAGCCGTCGAGGGCTGGGAAGACACCGCCGAGAAGCTCGACGAGCTTCTCCCGACCCTCTGACCGTCGACACCCGCCTCCCCCACTATCGGCTGCAGAGTTCTAGCATGTCGATATGGAACCGCTGCTGATCGTCATCCTGACCGCAGCAGTCGCGAGCGCGGCGTGCTGGATCCTGTCTCTCCTCACCCGAGACACCTCCTGGGTCGACCGGGCATGGTCGATCCTTCCGGTCGTCTACATCTGGATCTTCGCGGGAGCGGGTATCGCGAGCGGTGACGACGCTGGCCGTCTGACCCTCATGGCGGCGCTCGTGACCGCGTGGGGCATCCGCCTGACCTTCAACTTCGCCCGCAAGGGCGGATACACCGGCATGGAGGACTATCGGTGGGCGATTCTGCGTGGGCGCATGAAGCCCTGGCAGTTCCAGATCTTCAACCTGCTGTTCATCATCGGGTACCAGATGACGCTGCTCGTGCTGATCACGCTTCCGGCCGAGGTCGCTCGGCAGAACCCCGCCCCGCTGAACGCCGCGGATCTTCTCCTGGGTGCGCTCTTCCTCCTGCTGCTGGTCGGCGAGACCGTCGCCGACCGCGAACAGTGGGAGTTCCACCGACGGAAGAAGCAGGCCGGTGGCACGCTGGCTCCGGGCTTCGTCACCGAGGGGCTGTTCCGTTACAGCCGCCACCCCAACTTCTTCTTCGAGCAGAGCCAATGGTGGGTCCTCTACGCGATCGGGGCAAGTGCCGCGGTGGCATCTGGCGCGGGGTTCCTCGGCGGCGTGATCAATGGGACGATCATCGGCCCGATCCTGCTCAGCGTCCTGTTCGTCGGCTCGACGATCTTCACCGAGTCCATCACCGCCGGCAAGTACCCGGCCTACGCGGAGTATCGCCGCAGGACGTCGATGCTCATCCCCTGGCCGCCGCGGGCACGGCCAGTCGCCGAACCCGCGGCCTGACAACAGGCTGCGTCAGCGCACGACCGCGTCGGAGCCCGTGCGCGTCACCGGCACGAGGCGAGTGAGCTGGGTGACATGCGACGGCTCGAGCTCGGCGAGGGAGGCGACGCCCAGGAGTCGCATGGTGCGCTCGATCTCGGTGCGCAGTATCTCGATGGTGCGGTCGACACCTGCACGACCGCCCGCCATCAACCCGTAGAGGTACGCACGGCCGATGAGCGTGAAGTCGGCGCCGAGTGCCACGGCGGCGACGATGTCGGCGCCGTTCATGATGCCCGTGTCGATCATGACCGTGAAGTCGTCACCGACAGCCTTGCGCACCTCGGGCAGCAGATGGAACGGGATCGGCGCGCGGTCGAGCTGACGCCCGCCGTGGTTGGACAGCACGATGCCGTCGACGCCGGCGTCGCGCAGCCGCACTGAGTCCTCGACGTTCTGCACGCCCTTGATCACGATCTTGCCGGGCCAGATGTCGCGGATCACGGCGAGGTCGTCGTAGCTGATCGTCGGGTCCATGGCGGCGTCGAGCAGCTCGCCGACGGTGCCGCCGGTGGTGCTCAGCGACGCGAACTCGAGCTTGGGCGTCGTCAGGAAGTCGTACCACCACCACGGACGTGGGATCGCGTTGACGATCGTGCCGAGGGTGAGCTGCGGTGGGATGCTGAATCCATTGCGCTTGTCACGCAGTCGCGCGCCCGCGACCGGTGTGTCGACCGTGAACTGCAGCGTGTCGAAGCCCGCGGCAGCCGCGCGACGGGTGAGCTCGTACGAGATCTCACGATCGCGCATGACGTACAGCTGGAACCAGTTGCGGCCGTGCGGGTTCGCTGCCTTGACGCCCTCGATCGACGTCGTACCGAGAGTGGAGAGAGTGAACGGGATGCCGGCCGCGGCTGCGGCGCCGGCGCCGGCGACCTCGCCCTCGGTCTGCATGAGGCGGGTGAAGCCGGTCGGGGCGATGCCGAACGGCAGCGCCGACGGACCACCCAGGATGTCGACCGAGGTGTCGACCGACGGAGCCGGGCGAAGGATGCCGGGGTGGAACTCGACATCCTGGAACGCCTGGCGCGCACGCGTGAGCGAGAGCTCGCCCTCGGCCGCGCCGTCGGTGTAGTCGAATGCCGCCTTCGGCGTGCGACGCTTCGCGATCGTGCGCAGGTCGTCGATCGTGAGCGCAGCGTCGAGACGACGCTTCCTGCCGTTGAACTCGGGCTTCTTGAACTTCATCAGGTCGAGAAGCTCTGCGGGGTTGGGAACCTGGCGCTGGACCATGTCGTGTCCTCTCAGTCGGTGGGTCGAGTGCTGCGGGTGAGGCCCGCCGCGGTGTAGTAGCCGGTGATGTGCGCACGAACGAGAGTCCTCGCCGCCGTGGCATCACCCGCTGCGATGGCCCCGACGATGGCTCGATGCTCGGAGCGGAGCACGTCGGCCATGGCGCCCCAGTCGTCGATCGCGGCCGCGCCCTCCCGCACGTACGACTCGATCGCCGTGCGCAGCCCTGCCATGATCGCCGCGACGACGGTGTTGCCGCTGGACTCGGCGAGTGCGAGGTGCAACTGCGCGTCGAGGGCGAGGAACTCGGCGGACGTGAGCGCGTCGGCCTCCATCGCCTCGATCACTCGGTGCGCGACAGAGAGATCGGGCTCGTCCTGCCCGGCCAACGCCTCGACGACGGCGTCTTCGAGCAGCAGACGGGTCTGCACCACATCCGCGAGCGGGAAGCCCTGCGCAGCGACCTGGAGACGCAGGAGCGTCGACATGCCGCCGGTCGGCGTGGCGATCACGATCGCCCCCGACTGGGGCCCTGAGCCCGTCGCGGTGCGGATCAAGCCCATCACCTCGAGCACGCGAACAGCCTCGCGGACACTCGATCGCCCGACGCCGAGGTCGGCCGCGAGGTCGCGTTCAGAGGCGAGGCGGTCGCCGGGGCCGAGGCGGCCGTCGAGAAGGTCCCGCTCGATGTGCTCGAGGACGAGGCGCCAGGCGCGTGCAGGCTGCTCCGGCATCCGCTCTCCTCATCGTTCGCGTTCGGCTGCGTCCGTCGCGGTCGTGCTCATGTGGTCTGACCACAGTAGCGCGTGTGGTCAGACCACGCAATCCGCGCATGCCGAGACACCGCCCGAAGGCAGAGGGAGGATGTGCAGGGGGCTCTCAGCCCAGACGCCCGCCGGACTCCTCGAGGTAGCACGCACCGCACAGCGACTCGTACGTCGTGATCTCCGGCGCCACCGACCCGTCGGCGCCCTCGTCGATCGCGACCTGATCGCCGTCGAAGACGAAGCGCCCGCCGACCACGCGGCCGTTGAAGACGGCCTTGCGCCCGCAGCGGCAGATGGTCTTGAGCTCTTCGAGAGAGTGCGCGATGGCGAGAAGCCGTGCCGAACCCGGGAATGCGTGCGTCAAGAAGTCGTTGCGGATCCCGTAGGCGATCACCGGGATGCCGTCCTCGATCGCGATGCGGAAGAGGTCGTCGACCTGCTCGGAGGTGAGGAACTGCGCCTCGTCGATGAGGAGACACGCGACGTCGAGCGCTCCGCCCGCGAGGTGCTCCCCCGCGGCAGCGCTGCGCACCGCCTCTCGCTGCGCCGCGAACAGCGCTCGCGCGTCGGCATCGGCGCCGATGAGGAAGTCGACCTCTCGAGTCACCCCGAGACGGCTCGCGATCTCGGAGGCGCCCTTGGTGTCGATCGCCGGCTTCGCGAGCAGCACATGCTGACCGCGTTCCTCGTAGTTGTAGGCGGCCTGGAGCAGCGAGGTGGACTTGCCCGAGTTCATCGCCCCGTAGCGGAAGTAGAGCTTCGCCACCGGCGCGCTACTCGTTGATGCCGAGGGTGGCCGCCGTCGCCGCGGTGGACTTCGCCGCCAGCTCGGGGCTCTTGTTCAGCTGCTCGCCGAACGTGGGGATGAGCTCACGCAGCTCGGACTCCCACCCGGGGTACTCCTCGGGGAAGCACTTCTTGAGCAGATCGAGCATGATCGGCACGGCAGTGGACGCACCGGGCGAGGCCCCGAGCAGACCGGCGATCGAGCCGTCGGCTGCCGCGACCACCTCGGTGCCGAACTGCAGGATGCCGCCCTTCTTGGCATCCTTCTTCATCACCTGTGCACGCTGACCGGCGTCGATGAGCGTCCAGTCCTCGTCCTTCGCCGTCGGCATGAATGTGCGGAGGCTGTCGACCTTCTTGGCGTGGTTCTTCATCAGCTCCCCCACCAGGTACGTGATGAGGTCGGGGTTCGCGAACGCGACGCGCAGCATCGGCCACAGGTTGTGCGTGCGCACCTGCGACACGATGTCGAGCATCGAGCCGTTCTTGAGGAACTTGGGGCTGAACGTCGCGAACGGACCGAACATGAGCGAGGCCTCGCCGTCGACCACACGGGTGTCGAGGTGCGGCACCGACATGGGCGGCGCTCCGACGGATGCCTGCGAGTAGACCTTGGCCTGGTGCTGGGCGACGATCTTCGGGTTCGAGGTCTTGAGGAACTGACCACCGATCGGGAAGACGCCGTAGCCCTTGATCTCGGGGATCCCCGAGCGCTGCAGCAGCTTGAGCGCCCAGCCGCCGGCGCCGACGAACACGAAGCGCGCCTTGATCTGGTTGGGCGTGCGCCCGATCGTCGTGCGGTAGTTGATGAGCCAGGTGCCGTCTTTCTGCTTCTTCAGGCTCTTGACCTCGTGGTTGGTGCGCAGCGTGACGCCCGAATCGGTGAGGTGGTCGAAGAGCTGGTGCGTGAGCGCACCGAAGTCGACGTCGGTGCCCGCGGGCACGCGGGTGGCCGCGAACGGCTCACCCTTGCGGCGCTGCTGCATCAGCAGCGGCGCCCACTTGTTGATGACGCGCGAGTCCTCGCTGTACTCGATGCCGTCGAACAGGGGCTGCTTCTTGAGGACCTCGTAGCGGTCCTTGAGGTACTTGACGTCCTTCTCACCGCGGACGAACGTCATGTGCGGGGTCGCGTTGATGAAGGTCGACGGAGCGTCGAGCACTCCCCTGTCGACCAGCGACGACCAGAACTGACGACTCTGCTGGAATTGCTCGTTGATCGAGACGGCCTTGGCCGGGTCGAGTGGAGCACCCTTCTGCTGCGGCATGTAGTTCAGCTCGCAGAGCGCCGCGTGGCCGGTGCCCGCATTGTTCCAGGGGTTCGAGGACTCCTGCGCCACATCGGAGAGTCGCTCGAAGGCGACGATCTTCCAATCCGGCTGCAATTCGTGCAGCAGGGTACCCAGGGTGGCGCTCATGATGCCACCACCGATCAAGACGACATCGACGGTTTCGGTCACCGGAACAGTCTAGTTCGAGGTCACGGCGCTGCCGACCACGCGGGCGGGCCAGATCAGACCGGTTCCGCATGGCGGGGATGCGATCAGGCTATGGCCACCAGGCGCTCGGCGAGGATCTCGGCGATCTGCACGGCATTCAGCGCCGCGCCCTTGCGCAGGTTGTCGTTGCTGATGAACAGCACGAGGCCCTTGTTCTCGGGCGCGGACTGATCTGCGCGGATGCGACCGACGAAGCTCGGATCCTTGCCCGCCGCCTGCAGCGGGGTGGGCACCTCATCGAGAACGACGCCGGGAGCCGCGGAGAGCACCTCGGTCGCGCGCTCGGGAGTGATGTCTCGGGCGAACTCGACGTTGATCGAGAGCGAGTGACCCGTGAAGACCGGCACACGCACGCAGGTGCCCGCGACGCGGAGGTCGGGCAGCTCGAGGATCTTGCGGCTCTCGTTGCGGAGCTTCTTCTCCTCATCGGTCTCGTTCTGGCCGTCGTCGACGAGGTTGCCCGCGAACGGGATGACATCGAATGCGATCGGCGCGACGTACTTCTCGGGCTGGGGGAAGTCGATCGACGAGCCGTCGTGCACGAGACGCAGCGTGTCGCCCTGGGCGAGCACGCCCTCGACCTGGCCGAGAAGCTCCTGCGCACCGGCGAGGCCGGAACCGGAGACGGCCTGGTACGTCGAGACGATGAGCCGTTCGAGGCCCGCCTCGGCATCCAGAGCCTTCAGCGCCGGCATGGCGGCCATCGTGGTGCAGTTCGGGTTGGCGATGATGCCGCGAGGGCGGTCGTCGATCGCATGCGGGTTGACCTCGCTGACCACGAGCGGAACCTCGGGGTCATTGCGCCAGGCGCTGGAGTTGTCGACGACGACGGCTCCGGCCTCGGCGAAACGAGGAGCGTAGGCGCGGCTGGCGGTCGCACCGGCCGAGAAGAGGGCGATGTCGATGCCCCGGGCATCCGCGGTCTCGACGTCTTCGACGATGACCGTCGCTCCTCCGAACTCGATGGCCGTGCCCGCGGAGCGCGACGACGAGAACAGGCGCAGCTCGCGGATCGGGAAGGATCGCTCGATGAGGATCTCTCGCATCACGGTGCCCACCTGGCCGGTGGCGCCGACGATGGCGACGGAGAGTCCTGAGTCGGAGATGCGGGTCATGATGTTCCTTGGCGTCGTGCAGTACTGCATGCGAGGCTTCGGGCGCGACGTCGGGGTGCGGATGCCGTGCCTGGCGCCGATGTCAGGGTTTCGGTGAGTCTATCGTGTTGAGGTCAGCGCCCGGTGCCGGCGTGGACGGTCGCCTCGGCGTCGCCGTCGAGGCCATAGGCGGTGTGCACGGTACGGGCGGCCTCGGCGAGGTCGGTGTCGCGCAGCACGACCGAGATGCGGATCTCGGAGGTCGAGATCATCTCGATGTTGATGCCGCCGGCCGAGAGCGCCTCGAACAGCACGGCAGAGACGCCGGAGTGCGTGCGCATGCCGGCACCCACGACCGACAGCTTGCCGATCTGGTCGTCGTGCACGAGGTTCTGGAAGCCGACCTCGGTCTGCTCACCGGCCAGCGCCTTCAGCGCGCCCGCGGAGTCGGCCTTGGGAACCGTGAACGAGATGTCGGTGCGACCGGTCGCAGACACGTTCTGCACGATCATGTCGACGTTCGCGCCGGACTTGGCGACGATCTTGAAGATCTCCGCGGCCTTGCCCGGAACGTCGGGAACGCCCGCGACCGTGATCTTGGCCTGGCCGAAATCGGTGGCGACACCGGCGACGATCGGTTCTTCCATGGCTGCTGCTCCCTCGGCTTCGCGAGGGTTCTTCATGCCCTCGCCCAGAACGTATGTGCCCTCGGACGACGAGAACGTCGAACGGGCGTGGATCAGGACGCCGTGACGGCGTGCGTACTCGACGGCGCGGATATAGAGAACCTTGGCGCCGTTGGCGGCGAGCTCGAGCATCTCCTCGCTGCCGATGTGGTCGAGCTTCTGCGCCTTCGGGATGACGCGAGGGTCAGCCGTGAAGATGCCGTCGACGTCGCTGTAGATCTCGCAGACATCCGCATCGAGGGCCGCGGCCAGGGCGACGGCCGTCGTGTCGGAGCCGCCGCGGCCGAGCGTGGTGATGTCACGGGTGTCGCGGTTGAACCCCTGGAACCCGGCGACGATGACGATCGCCCCCTCATCGAGGGCCTCCCGCAGACGGATGGGCGTGACGTCGACGATGCGCGCCGCACCGTGCTGCGAGTCGGTGATCATTCCCGCCTGGCTGCCGGTGAACGAACGCGCCTCGAACCCCATCGAGTGGATGGCCATGGCGAGGAGCGCCATCGAGATGCGCTCTCCGCTCGAGAGGAGCATGTCGAGCTCGCGCGGAGCGGGGATCGGAGCCACCTCGTTCGCCAGGTCGAGCAGCTCGTCGGTCGTGTCGCCCATCGCGCTCACGGCGACGACCACGTCATGCCCCGCACGGCGTGTATCGACGATGCGCTTGGCGACGCGCTTGATGCTCTCTGCGTCGGCGACTGAGGAGCCGCCGTACTTCTGCACGATGAGGGCCACGTTCACTCCCTGGGATGTCGGGCGGATCCGCCCACACTCATTCTACGATCGGCGCGTATGCGCTTCTTCGCATGTGACGCTGTCGAGCGAAGTCAGGGAGCCGGCGGCAGGGGCGCGACAGCCAGGTCGGGAGTTGCGGGGGCCTGCGGGCGGAGGCGTCCGCCGGTGGCGGCGAACCAGCAGCCCACGATGATGAGCGGGAATCCGATGAGCAGCCCCGGTGTCAGGGGCTCGGCGAGCACGATCGCCCCGAGGATTATCGCCACGACCGGGTTGACGTAGGTGAACAGCGGGGCACGAACAGGACCGACCTCGCGGATGAGCGCGAAGAACGCCAGGAAGGCGACGGCGGTGCAGATGACGGCCAACGCCAGGAGCGCGAAGATCGAGGGAAGCGTCGGCACCTCGTGCTGCGTGAGCAGACCGATGGGCAGATAGATCACACCGATCATGAGCAGTGACAGCGTGATGGTGCCCAGCGAGGGGACGTCGTTGAGCTTGCGCGCCACGATGAAGGGCGCGATCGCATAGAGGACGGCCACCAGCAGCACCTCCCCGGCCGCGAGCAGACTGACCTCTCCGCCGAAGAGTCCGGGGCCGGCGACCACGATCGCGACGCCGATGAATCCCACGAGAAGGCCGATTCCGCGCGTCGGGCGCAGAACGCCCCGATCCCCGCCGCTCAGGGCGATCAGGGCGGCGAACAGTGGCACCGTCGCGACGAGCAGACCGGTCATGCCCGAGGGCAGGGTCATCTCTGCGTGACCGAGCAGCAGGAACGGGCCGGCCATCTCGACGAGCCCGAAGGCGAGCACCCAGGGCCAGTGCTTCCACGCAGCTCTCAGCGCACCGCCTCGAAGCGCGAACGGCAGGAGCAGCAGTGCCGCGATGAGGGTGCGCCCTGCGACGATGGCGGGCGGCGAGAACGACTCGACCGCGATGCTGATGAACAGATAGGGCACGCCCCACAGCAGCGCCATGGCGCCGAACAGCAGCCAGCCGCGTCGCGTGAAGCCGCCCTGGGCGTTCACAGCACGCGACGGCCCTCGAAGGCGCGCCCAAGAGTGACCTCGTCGGCGTATTCGAGGTCTCCACCGACCGGAAGTCCGGAGGCGAGGCGGGACACGGTGATCTGCATGGTGGTGAGCAGACGACTGAGATAGCTGGCCGTCGCCTCACCCTCGAGGTTGGGGTTCGTCGCGAGGATGACCTCCTGCACCGTGGCATCGGCGAGCCGAGTCATCAGCTGCGCGATGCGGAGATCGTCGGGTCCGATGCCGGCGATCGGGCTGATCGCCCCGCCGAGCACGTGGTAGAGACCACGGAACTCACGGGTGCGTTCGATCGCGGCGACGTCCTTCGCGTCTTCGACCACGCAGATGAGGGCAGGATTGCGTCTGGGGTCGCGGCAGATCGCGCAGCGGTCCTGCTCCGACACGTTGCCGCAGATCTCGCAGAAGCGCACCCGCACCCGCACCTCGACGAGCAGCTCGGCGAGCCGCGCGACGTCGAACGTCGGCGTCTGCAGGATGTGGAATGCGATGCGCTGCGCGGACTTGGGGCCGATTCCGGGGAGCCGACCGAACTCGTCGATCAGCTCCTGAACGATTCCGTCGTACATCAGGAGAACCTCGTCGGGGGCTCGTAGGGCTCTTCGCGAACGAACGTCGCGCCGAGCACCTGGCGGATCACGGCCTCGCCGTAGCGCTGGACTCCCCCGGCGGGGGTGCGCTCAGTGATCACCGGGGCTGCTGCGGCCGAAGCCACCTTGCGCACCGGGGCTGCCTGCACAGGCGTCGACCGCGCGGATGCGGAGGGAGACGCCGACTGCGCGCGGGCGGCCGTCGGTGCGGCCTGCGACGTCGGCGCAGGCTCGTAGGACGGGTCGTACGGCGGTTCGTCGTCGAAATAGGGCGGCTCGTCGTCGAGGGGAGGCGGCGGTTCGTCTCCCTCGCCGGGCCGATCATCGCTCGGAGTCGAGGGCGTCGGCATCGGCGCGGCCGCAGGGGCTGCCGACGGGGCCGCCGGCGGGGTCGTCGCCGCGGCCGGCACCGGGGCGGGCGCCGGGACCGGCACCGCCACTTCGGATGCCGGAATCGACGCGACCGCCCATTCGGTCACCGGGGCTGAGGACGCACGGTTGTTCTGAGGCGGTGATGTCCGAGCGGCGGCCGTCTCAGCGTCCGGCGTCTGAGGACGAGGTGTCTGAGATCGCGGTGCCTGAGCGCTGGGTGAGCTCGCTGACGCAGGCTCCGATGCGGGCGCGTCGTCTGCCGGGCGCGCCGCTGCGGGCGAGGAGGGCTGGCGAGGAGCACCACCCGTCGGCATCGGTGCGGGCAGGTACTTGACCCGCACACCGAGTTCCTGCTCGATGGCTCCGCGCAGATGATCGGACGGGCCGGAACCCGGCGTCGTGCCCTTGAACTTCGCCACGTCGTGCTGGCTGGCGAAGCCGAGGGTCAGCACCTCTGTCTCGGTGACGAACGCGAGCGGCTGCACGGCGGTGGCCAGCAACCATGACGTGCGGCTGACGCTCTCGAGCCTCTTGAGCACGGCCGGCCAGGCGGCGGTGATCTGCTCGAACGCGACCGGGCCTGAGGGCACCGCGGTGTCGGCCACCGGTTCGGCGGCGGGTGTGCTCGTCGTCGCAGCGCGCGACGCCACGGGCTCGGCATCCGCGTTCTCGGCCACAGGGGCCTCGGCCACGACAGCAGTCGGCCGGGCGCCAGCCGACTCGGCCTCGACGGGATCGGTCGCGGCAGCGGCGGCTGCAGCCTCAGGGGCAGCAACCGCACCGGGCTGAGCAGCGGCAGCAGCAGCAGCGGGCTGAGACGCACCAGCATTCGTCGCGCGTGCCGGCGCTCCCGAGGCGCTCTGCGCGGACGGGACGGCCGCGACCGCTGCCCCTCCGGAGGCGAGCACACGAGCGACCATCAGCTCGAGGTGCAGTCGGGGTGACGTCGCGCCCGACATGTCGTCGAGAGCGGCGCTGACGATGTCTGCCGTGCGCGACAGCCGCGCCGAACCGAACGAATCCGCCTGGGTGCGCATGCGAGCGAGCTCGTCGTCGGCGATGCCGCGGAGCACGGAGGATGCCCCGGCTCCGACGGCCGCGATCACGATGAGGTCACGCAGGCGTTCGAGCAGGTCGTCGACGAAACGACGGGGGTCCTGCCCGGTCTGCACCACGCGGTCGATGGCGGGGAACGCCGCGGCCGCGTCGGCGGCGGCGAGCGCGTCGACGATCTCGTCGAGAAGGGCCGCGTGGGTGTAGCCGAGGAGAGCGACAGCGCGCTCGTAGGCGACGGTCACGGTCTCGGAGCCCGCGGGCGAATCGGACCCGGCGATCAGCTGGTCGAGCAGCGAGAGGGTGTCTCGCGGAGAGCCTCCTCCTGCCCGGACCACCAGGGGCAGCACACCGCGCTCGGCGACCACGCCCTCTTCGCCGCACAGCTTCTCGACGTACTCGAGCATCGCGGCCGGCGGCACCAGACGGAACGGGTAGTGGTGCGTGCGCGAGCGGATCGTGCCGAGCACCTTCTCGGGCTCGGTCGTCGCGAAGATGAACTTCACGTGCTCCGGCGGCTCTTCGACGAGCTTGAGGAGGGCGTTGAATCCCTGCGGCGTCACCATGTGCGCCTCGTCGAGGATGAAGATCTTGTAGCGGTCGCGGCTGGGGGCGAATGTCGCCCGCTCGCGCAGGTCGCGGGCGTCATCGACGCCGTTGTGGCTGGCCGCATCGATCTCGACGACGTCGAGTGATCCGCCGCCGGCGCGCGACAGCTCGACGCAGCTCGGGCACGTGCCGCAGGGCACGTCGGTCGGCCCCTCGGCGCAGTTGAGGCAGCGGGCGAGGATGCGCGCAGACGTCGTCTTTCCGCACCCACGGGGTCCGGAGAACAGATATGCGTGGCCGACACGGTCGCCGCGGAGGGCGGTCATCAGAGGTTCGGTCACCTGGGACTGCCCGATCATCTCGCCGAACGACTCGGGGCGGTAGCGGCGGTAGAGGGCTGTGGTCACCAGAACAGCCTACGGCGTGCCACGGACGTTCCGGCAGCCGGGCGCCGACGATCGTGCGGTGATCCTCGGCGCGCCGCTCGGGCCGCCGAAGTGCGGTGAGGAATCACGACGACACCGCCTCGAAGACGCCGCCGACGACCTCGACGACCCCACCGGTCGCGTCGACCAGATCTCCGACGGCGTTCACCAGATTCACGACGCCTCCGACCAGCTGGATCACGTCGATCACGGCCCCTGCCACCTCCATGGCGTCGCCTATCCCCTCGGCGACGCGCAGCTCGCGCGACTCGGTCTGCAGCACAGCCGTCCACGATCGCTCGAGGCCGAAGAGCACCGCATAGGGCAGCAGTCGCTCGTTGAGCAGGAATCTCTCGAGTCGTGCGCTCGCGGCTTCAGGAGAGACATCCGCCCTCAGGTCCGCTCCCCCGGCCGATTGCGAGAACCGCAGCGGCTCCGCCTCGGCGAGGGCGATGTACTCGCGCATCCCGGCGAGATGCTCGCGCATCGGCTGCGCGGCCGGGTGGAATCGGCGCCAGGGACTCGGTGCGACAACGATGGCGGCGACCGCGGCGACCAGACCGGCGATCAGCACCACGTAGAGCGCGGCACCCGGTTCGCTCACCGCCCAGGCGGCGATCAGCAGGAGGAGGCAGACCCCGGTCACCAGCACGGCGGCGACGCGGATCAGGAACGTGGCCCATCCTCGTCGCCCCCGGGCGATGAGCCCCGCGGATGCGAGTCGCTTCTCCGTCTCGTCGATGACCCCGCGAACCCGTCGGTGCAACGCCCGAGCATCCGAGCTGAACCGTCGCACCCGCCCCGGAGTGTGATCCGGACCGAACAGCGTCTCGAGGACGCTGAGCTCCTCGGGCGTGAACGTCGCGCCCTCCACGATCTCCATGCCGACAGGCGCGCGCTTTCGCGACCCGCCGGGCGCCACCGTGTCCGCATCGACGAGCAGCCGCACCTTGCGGCGCACGGCCAGATCGATCAGAGCGGCGGCGACCGCCCTCCGATCCGCGTTCAGCAGCAGCGCGTCATACAGCACGGTCGCGCCTTCGGCGGGCGCGAACCGCGCCCCGGGAGACGCGACGCGCTGCACCGAGCGGGCACGCTCGACCACGGCGAGCACGAGCAGGAGCAGCGCGGGCGCGAGCCCGAACAGAGCTGCGGTGATCAGCACCCTCAGTCGATCGACTCGATGATGGGAATAGCGGTCGTGATGACCGGGACGGAAGCCGACAGGCGCGTGCCGTCTTCGCGAAGGGCGTCCGCGAACTGCCGCAGCGACGGGCGCCCGGGGATCATCGGTCCCTGATCGGCGAGCGGCACGACGACCTCTTCCTCGGTCGAGGCGATGTGTGCGACATCGCGCACCGTGAACGGCACCGGATCTCCGGTGAGCACGCGGACGCGCAGCTCGCCCGTCGTGAGCGTGATCTGCAGCGCAGACCCCTGCCACTGCAACGGGTACGACAGCGACGGCCAGTCGGCAGGCAGCCGCGGGTCGAAGCTGAGCTCGCCGGCGTAATCGCGCATGCCGCCGAAGCCGCACACGAGAGCCGTCCACACGCCGCCGGCGGAGGCCACGTGCACACCGTCGGCCGCGTTGTGGTGCAGGTCGTGGAGGTCGACGAACAGCGACTGCCGGAAGTACTGCAGAGCGAGATCCTGGTAGCCGACCTCGGCGGCGAGGATCGACTGCACGACCGCCGACAGCGTCGAGTCGCCGGTGGTCAGCGGGTCGTAGTAGTCGAAGTCCGCCTTCTTCTCCTCCGGCGTGAAGTGGTTGCCCTGCAGGAACAGCGCGAGCACGACATCCGCCTGCTTGAGCACCTGGAACCGGTAGATGACGAGCGGGTGGAAGTGCAGCAGCAGCGGCCGCTGCTCCTTCGGCGTGTGGGCGAGATCCCACACCTCGCGCTCGAGGAACAGCGAATCCTGCGGGTGGATGCCGAGGCTCTCGCTGAACGGGATGAACATCGCATCGGCGGCGCGTTCCCAGCCCTCCGCCTCGCCCTCCGCGAGGCCGGTGCGCTCGACGACCCTGGCGAACTCCTCGCCGTTGGCCTCCTGCGCCTCTCGCACGACCCTCGCCGCGTAGCGCAGGTTGTAGCGCGCCATGACGTTCGTGTACAGGTTGTCGTTCACGACCGTCGTGTACTCGTCGGGTCCTGTCACACCGTGGATGTGGAAGGTCTCGATGCCGTCGTCGTCTTTCGTGTCGGCGACGAGCCGCGAGGTGCGCCAGAAGCCGAGCGTGGCCCACAGGCGAGCCGTCTCGATCGCGATGTCGATGCCCTCGCGTCGCAGGAAGTCGTCGTCGCCGGTGGCGCGCACGTACTTGCCGAGCGCGAAGCTGACGTCGGCGTTGATGTGGTACTGAGCGGTGCCGGCCGCGTAGTAGGCCGACGCCTCTTCGCCGTTGATCGTGCGCCAGGGGAACAGCGCGCCCGCCTCGTTGAGCTGCGCGGCCCTGCGGCGGGCCGCCGGAAGCATGAGCACTCGCGCCCGAAGAGCGTTGCGCGCCCACTGCGGCGACGTGTATGTGAGGAACGGAAGCACATAGATCTCGGTGTCCCAGAAGTAGTGGCCGCTGTACCCGGACCCCGAGACGCCCTTCGCGGGCACGCCGGTTCCGTCGGCGCGCGCCGAGGCCTGAGCGAGCTGCAGAAGGCACCAGCGGGTCGCCTGCTGGATGTCTTCATGCCCGCCGATCTGCACGTCGCTGCGGCCCCAGAAGGCGGCGAGCCACTCGGCCTGCCGGTCGAACTGCGCCTGGACGCCCTCGAACGCGACGCGGTCGAGGGAGCGACGGCAGCGGTCGACGAGCTCGCGGGCCGGCACGCCTCGGGACGTGTGGTAGCTGACGAGCTTGGTGACCGTGATGGGCACCCCGGCCTTCGCCTGCACACGGAACACGTTCTTCGAGATGTCGGCCTCGATCAGCGTGCGCGACGTGTAGTCGTTCTCGGTCTCGATGATGTGATCCGCGACGACGGCGACCGTCATGCCGGAGTCCGCGACGCTGTACGACAGCGCCGAGCGCAATCCGTCCTGCCAGTATTCGCCGGGCTCGAGCACGCGCTCGGCGATCTTCTCGGCCTTGCGCGGATCGAATCCGCCCTTCGCCTGGTTGGGGGTGCCCGCGTAGACACCTGCACCGTCCTGGCGGTTGATCATCTGGCAGCTGACGGTGACGGGGGCGTCGGCGTTCTCGACGACGACCTCGAGACGGAGCACGGCGAGGTGACGCTCCTCGAAGCTGACGATGCGCTCGTCACGCATGCGCACGCGCTTGCCCGACGGCGTCTCCCACACCACGGTGCGCTCGAGCACACCGGTGCGCATGTCGAGAGTGCGGCGGTACTCGCGCACGTCGGCCTCGTCGAACGAGATCGGCTCGTCGTCGACATACACCCGCATGACCTTCGCATCGGGTGCGTTGACGATCGTCTGCCCGACCTCGGCGAAGCCGTAGGCCTGCTCGGCGTGCCGGATCGGCCACGTCTCGTGCAGACCGTTGATGAAGGTGCCGTGCTCGTGGGCACCTCGGCCCTCGATGTGGTTGCCCCTGAGTCCGAGGTAGCCGTTGCCGACGGCGAACAGCGTCTCGGCCACTCCGTCTTCGGAGTATCGCGTCTCGATGAGTCGCCAGGGGTCTACGGGGAAGCGGTCGCGGTCGATCATGCGGTGTCCTCGTCTTGGGAGCGGATGGCCTGAGCGGCGGATTCTGAATCGAGGTCGGCGACCTGGTCGGCCGCGGCGTCGACGAACACGTCGAGATCGCTGACGACGACGGTCGCGCCGGCGGCGCGCAACGCATCGGCTCCGGTGCCGCGATCGACGCCGACGACGATCGCGAACCCCGCGGCGGCCGCGGAGGCCGCGCCCGAGGTCGCATCCTCGACGGCGATGCTGCGGGCGGGATCGACGCCCAGAGCGACGGCGCCGGCGCTGAACATGTCGGCGGCGGGCTTCGAGGCGAGGTTGTCGCGTTCGGCGACGACGCCGTCGACCACGACGCGGAAGAACGAGCGGATGCCGGCGGCGGCGAGCACCTCTTCGGCGTTCTTGGAGCTCGAGACGACGCCGATCGGGATGCCGGCTGCCGACAGCTTCTCGACGAGCGCGAGCGATCCGGGGAACGGGGCGATGCCCTCGCCCCGCAGTGACTCGGCGAATGCGGCGTTCTTGCGATTGCCGATGCCGCAGATGGTCTCGGCCTCGGGCGGGTCGTCGACCGCTCCCCACGGGATCTCGACATTGCGGCTGCGCAGCAGGCTCGCCACGCCGTCGTAGCGCTTCTTTCCGTCGACGTAGTCGAAGTAGTCGGCATCCGAGTACGGAGGCGTGATGCCCCAGCGTTCGAACACGTCGTCGAACACGACCTTCCAGGCGCGCATGTGCACCTCGGCGGTCGGCGTCAGCACCCCGTCGAGGTCGAACAGGACGCCTTCGGCGCGGAGCGGATCGGGCAGGGCTTCGGGCACAGGAGCCTCCAGGAGAAGGACGAGGGGTATTGCCGGCACCTCTCCGTGCCACTGTGCAAGCGTAGTGGCGCCCGGCGCCGGGCGGTAACCCCCGAGGCGTGTCGATCAGAGCATTCGGGAGGTCTGTCTGGCGATCTCGAGCTCTTCGTTCGTGGGCACCACGAGCACGGCGACGCGCGACTCGTCGGTGGAGATCCGTCGGATGCCGCGCTGCCGCGCCGCGTTGCGCTCCTGATCGATCTCTACGCCGGCGAATCCGAGCGTCGCCATCGCCTCTGCGCGCACGGCAGCCGCGTTCTCGCCGACCCCCGCGGTGAAGGAGATCACGTCGACACCGCCGAGCTGGGCGATGTACGACCCCGCGTAGGCGCGCAGCCGGTGGATGTAGACGTCGAAAGCGAGCGTCGCCGCCGCATCTCCGGCATCCCTGCCGGCGAGGATGTCGCGCATGTCACTGTGCCCGGCGAGCCCCTTCAGGCCACTGCGCGAGTTCAGGAGCGCGTCGAGATCGTCGATCGAGTATCCGGCTCTCCGCGACAGATGCACCAGCGCCGCGGGGTCGAGGTCGCCCGACCGGGTTCCCATCACGAGCCCCTCGAGCGGAGTCAGCCCCATCGACGTCTCGACCGATCGCCCGCCGTCGATCGCGGTCACCGATGCCCCGTTGCCGAGGTGGAAGACGATCTGCCGCAGTGTGCCGAGGTCGCGGTCGAGGAACGCGGCCGCCGACTCGCTCACGAACTGGTGGCTCGTGCCGTGGAATCCGTACCGGCGCACCCGATGCTCGGCGGCGAGCGCGGCGTCGATCGCGTAGGTGTAAGCGGCCGGCGGCAGGGTCTGATGGAACGCCGTGTCGAACACCGCGACGTGCGGGACGTCGGAGAACACCGCCTTCGCCGCCACGATGCCGGCGAGGTTCGCAGGGTTGTGCAGCGGGGCGAGCACCGAGAGCTCCTCGATCTGGTCCTCGACGTTCTGAGTGACGAGAGTCGGCGCATAGAACCTCGCCCCGCCGTGCACGACACGGTGACCGACCGCGACCGGAGGATGCTCGTCGAGCAGCGGGCCGTGCTCGGCGAACTGCTCGAGCATCACCGTGAATGCCGCACCATGATCGGCGACGGGGCGCTCGGAGTCGTACGAGGCGTCGAGCATCGCCACGACGGCATCCGCGGTGGTGTCAGGACGGACCGTATGCCGGATCGCACTGAGATCCTGCCCGATGCGCTCGATGAGGCCCGCCGCGAGCTCGTTCTCGTTCTCGATGTCGATCAGGCTGTACTTGAGAGACGAGGACCCGCTGTTGATGACGAGGATGGCGCTCATGCGGTCGTTCCTTCGGACTGTGCCTGGATGGCCGTGATCGCCACGGTGTTGACGATGTCGTCGACCAGCGCGCCGCGCGACAGATCGTTGATCGGCTTGTTGAGTCCCTGCAGCACTGGTCCGATCGCGACGGCGCCCGCCGAGCGCTGCACGGCCTTGTAGGTGTTGTTGCCGGTGTTGAGGTCGGGGAACACGAAGACGGTCGCGCGCCCCGCCACTGCGGAGTCGGGGAGCTTCGCCTTCGCCACCGCGGCGTCGGCGGCGGCGTCGTACTGGATCGGTCCCTCGACGAGCAGCTCCGGTGCGCGCTCATGCACGAGAGCGGTGGCGGCGCGGACCTTGTCGACATCGGCACCCGACCCGGATTCGCCGGTCGAATACGAGAGCATCGCGATGCGCGGCTCGATGCCGAACTGCTGCGCGGTGGCGGCCGACGAGATCGCGATGTCGGCCAGCTGCTCGCTGGTCGGGTCGGGGATCACGGCGCAGTCGCCGTACACGAGCACCCGGTCGGCGAGCGCCATCAGGAAGACGCTCGAGACGACGTTGACCCCCGGCTTCGTCTTGATGATCTCGAACGACGGGCGGATCGTGTGCGCGGTCGTGTGGGCGGCGCCCGAGACCATGCCGTCGGCGAGCCCGAGGTGCACCATCATCGTGCCGAAGTACGAGACGTCGGTGACGGTGTCGGCCGCCTGGGCCAGCGTGATGCCCTTGTGCGCACGCAGTCGCGCATATTCCGTCGCGAAGCGGTCGACCATCTCAGGATCGGTCGGGCTGATCACCTGCGCTGCCGAGATGTCGACCCCCAGCTCGACCGCGCGGGCCCGGATCGCCGACTCGTCGCCGAGGATCGTGAGGTCGGCGACCTCGCGGGCCAGCAGGGTGGCGGCCGCACGGAGGATGCGATCGTCATCGCCCTCCGGCAGCACGATGCGGCGACGGTCGGAGCGTGCGCGCTCGATGAGTCCGTACTCGAACATCAGCGGAGTCACGACGCGCGACTCGGCGAGACCCAGCTGAGTGGTGAGCTCGGCGATGTCGACGTGTGTCTGGAAGAGCCCCAACGCGCGGTCGTAGCGGCCGCGGGACTCGGGAGAGATGCGTCCCCGCGCGCCCATCACGCGCACCGCGGTGTCGTAGGTGCCCAGGTCGGTCGCGATGATCGGCACGGTCGAGGTGAAGCCGTCGAGCAGCTGCACGATCGGCTCCGGCAGCGGGAACGGGCCGTTGAGGATGATGCCGGCGACCCGCGGGAACGTGCCGGAGGCATCGGCGAGCAGCGTCGCCAGCAGCACCTCGGTGCGGTCGGCGGGGATCACCACGACCGACTCCTCCGTGAGCCGAGGGAGCACGTTCACCATCGACATGCCCGCGACCACGATCGTCAGGGCCTCGCGACCGAGACGATCAGGGTCGCCCTTGATGAGACGGCCGTCGACGGCGGCTAGGATGCCGTCGATCGACGGCGCCACCAGGGTGCGGTCCTCGGGGATCGCCCACACGGGCGTGGTCTTCTGCGGACGCACCGCTGAGACGGCGGCCTCGATGTCGGCGAGTGCGTCGGGGTCGGCGCGATTGACGACGACGGCGAACAGCTCTGCGCGCTCGACCTCGAGCTCGGAGAGCGCGAGCGCGCCGATCTGTCCGACCGCGGCGGGAGTGCGCGCGGTGGTCGTGCCCAGCTGCTCGGCCTGACGCTGCTGATCACGACCGCTCAGCACGAGCAGCACGGGTGCCGCGAGATTCGCGGCGATCCGAGCGTTGTATCCGAGCTCCGCCGGGCTGGCGACATCGGTGTAGTCGCTGCCGATGATGACCACGGCGTCGCACTGGGCCTCGACGGCCTTGAACCGGGAGACGATCGTCGAGAGCGCTCGGTCGGGATCGTCGCGCACATCGTCGTAGGTCACGCCGATGCAGTCGTCGTAGTCGAGGTGCACGCCGTCGTGTGCGAGCAGCAGCTCGAGCACGTCGTCGCGCTCGGTGACCGACCGCGCTATGGGGCGGAAGACGCCGACCCGGGGCGTGACGCGCATGAGCGCGTCGAGCACGCCGAGGGCGATGGTCGACTTACCGGTATGGCCTTCGGCCGAGGTGATGTAGATGCTCTGCGCCACAGCTCCACCCTAGGTGCACGACCTCATGATCTCGCTGGGTTGACAGCCGTGCGAAATCGCTCAGCAGGGCCTGGAGAGAGCGTCGACCACGGCCGTGGCATCCGCCGCGTAGCGCGTGTAGTACGTGGGGTCGAGGTTGATCTGCACCCGGTGGATCGCGAGCGACTGGTCGATCGACTGCCAGTCGTGCACTCTTGCGAGACGCTCGTAGAACAGCGTCGCGGCGGTCGCCGGGTCCATGCGCTGCTCGGCCGACCCCCACCAGTGCTGCTGCTGGAAGAGCCCGATGCTCGTCGTCCGGCTGCCGTCCGGGTTGGTGAACCCGCTCGTCTCCCAGTCCCCGTAGTCGATGTTGTTCAGGCTGCTCTCGCCCATCGCCGTCATCACCCCGAGGATCTGGCCGTCGCGGCCGAAGCCGAGCGCGGTCGCCGTCTGCATGATGGTCGCCGCGTTCTCGAGCTGCTCGCCCTGCCAGCCCTCGACGCCGGACTCGGGGAACGTGGTCGGATCGGTGATGCAGATCGCCAGCGGCTTCTCGTGAGCGAGCCCCAGCGGGATCAGCACCGCGGCGAGCGCGACGACGATCACGGCTGCGGCCGACAGCGCGATGCGACGCAGCAGCTTCGCGCGCTGGATCCGCCGCTGCGCTCGTCGACGCGGCGACGCACGACGCGTGCGCGACCGCTGACGGGTCGGCGGCTTCCTGCTCGCCGACTTCTTTCCTGCCGTCTTTCTGGCTGCCGGCTTCTTTCGAGTCGCGGCGCCTCGGGTGCTCTGGGTCGCGCTCATGCGCCCCGGCTCTTGGTGCGGCCTCTGCCGATGAATGCGGCGATCCCGCCGCCGATCGCGCCGAACAGATGCGCCTGCCACGAGATGCCCTCGCGCACGCCGACGACGCCGGCGAGCATGGAACCGCCGTAGAGGCCGATCACGATGAGCGCGACGATCGCATAGAGCACGCGGTGTGCGACCCTCCCCGGCGCGAAGACCCGCATGACTGTGTATCCGAAGTATCCGAAGACGAGGCCTGACGCCCCGACCGTCAACGCCCCGGGTGCGTTCACGAGCCATGTGCCGAGTCCGCCGATCACGGCGGCGAACGCGGTGACGGCCCAGAACCTGCGCGCGCCCTCGACTGCGACGAGGCAGCCGAGCACGAGAAGAGGCACGGTGTTGCCGATCAGGTGCGCCCAATCCGCATGCAGAAGAGGACCGACGACGATGCCGCCGAGGCCCGAGAGATCCCACGAGCGGAGCCCGAAGCCGGTGAAGGAGCCGGGGAGGACCGCATCGACGAGCTGCACGGCCCACATCAGGGCGACCAGAAGGAGAGGCGCTGCGAAACGGCCGAGAGCACTGGATCGCGGGGAATCGGCGGTGCTGATCACATCTGGCCTTGTCACGTCACGATCCTGTCAGGACTGACCCGGAGGACGCTGACAAAAAGAAAGTGACTCTCCGCGCACCCAGCAGAGCCCGGTTACCCTTGCTGCGTTTCCGCCCTGGGGGAATTGGCCTGGATGCCGCCACGCGGAGAGCCGTGGACAAGTCTAGCCGATGTCTGCACCCGCTCTTTGACAGACTGGGCAGGTCATGGATCCCGTCACCGCCGCTCCCCTGTCGACGTGGCGTTTTGCGGGCATACTGCGCACCTACCAGGCCGAGGTGCTCGAGCGTCTCGCACCGGGAGCAGCGGGTCCGCTGCACATCGTCGCCCCGCCGGGTTCCGGTAAGACCCTGCTCGGCCTGCTGCTCGCCGCACGCGAGAGCCATCGCACCCTCGTGCTGTCGCCGACGGTGACGATCCGTCAGCAGTGGGTGCGCACCGCGGAGGAACTGGCGCCGGGGGCCGCGGCCGTCTCGGACGACCCCGCACGCATCGGCGATCTCACCGCGCTGACCTATCAGCTGCTCAGCGTCACCGGAGACGGCTCGCCCTTCGACGAGCTCGCCCGCTCTGTGTGGGTGGAGGAGCTCACGGCAGGCGGGCGCGCGGAGGCGGACGCGGCGACGTGGCTCGCCGAACTCGCGATCGACAACCCGGGGAGGTATCGCAGCGGCATCCGTGCCCGCTCCCGCCGCCTGCGCTCGCACTTCGCGAGGCGACGGCCCGCCGAACTCGCCCGCGTGCTGCATCCCAACGCCGTCGCCCTGATCGATCGACTCGTGGCCGCGGGTGTGCGCACCGTCGTGCTCGACGAATGCCACCATCTGCTCGACCACTGGGCCCTCGTGGTCGCGTACCTCGCGGGTCGTATCCGCGAGACCGGCGTCGAGCCCCTGCTGATCGGCCTGACCGCGACCCTTCCGTCGCCCGACGACGAGACGGAGTTCGAGAACTACAGCCAGCTGCTCGGCGAGGTCGACTACGAGGTGCCGACCCCGGCCGTGGTGAAGGAGGGGCATCTGGCCCCCTACCGCGACCACGTGATGTTCACGGAACCCACGCCCGCGGAGGCCGGATTCATCCGTCGACACGAGGCCCTGCTCCACGACATGATCACCCGGGTGCTGTTGACGCCCGACGCGGTGTCGTACCTCGAGCAGCAGCTGCAACCCGCGAACGCCTCTGGTGACGACGACGGGGCCCTGCTCACCCGCCTCGACCGCGCGTTCTCGGCAGACTTCACTCTCACGCGCTCCTGCGCTGTCGTGCTGCGCACGGTCGCACCGCGGCATCCGCTCATCGACGCGATCCCGCCGGCGCTGCTCGATCGCTGCACCACCGATGACCTGCTCGCGGTGCTCTCTCGCTTCGCTCAGGCACGGCTCCTGTCCGATCCCGCTGCCGAACGACAGTGGGAGTACGTGCGACGCTCTCTCGCCGACTTCGGGTACGCCCTCACCGACCGCGGCATCCGTCGAGGCCGCAACCCGGTCGAGAGCACCCTGGCATTCTCGGCCGCGAAGGACCATGCCGCCGTCGAGATCCTCCGCCGAGAACTCGACGGCCCCGACGGCGACCGCATCCGCGTCGTCGTCGTCACCGATTTCGTCGAGCACGGCAACAACCGCGGCCTGGCCGGAGACGCACCGGCAGGGGCGCTGCGCACGTTCGACCTGCTCTCGGTCGACGACGTCACCGCCGGGCTGCGGCCCGTGCTGCTCACCGCTCAGCACCTGCGCGTCCGCGTCGAGGATGCGGTCGACCTCGCCGACGCGCTGGCCGAGATCCTCGGCGAGCCCGTCGACGTCGCCGAGGGCACCGGCCCCGCGCGCGATCTCGAGGTGCGGGGCGTCGGAAGCGGACGTATCGTCGGCGCGGTGTCGGAGCTGATCCGCCGCGGCGACGTGCGGCTGCTGGTCGGCACCCGCGGGCTTCTCGGCGAAGGCTGGGACTGCCCGGCGGTCAACACCCTCATCGACCTCACGACCGTGGCGACCTCCTCAGGAACACAGCAGTTGCGAGGCCGCACGCTGCGCCTGGACCCTGACTGGCCCGAGAAGGTCGCGCACAACTGGTCGGTCGTCTGCCTGATCCCCTCGGATGTCGACCTCGACGACTCGTCCGAGCCGGGTCGACTGCGCCGGCGGCATTCGCATCTGTGGGGCCTGAGCGCCGACGGCGACGGTCGGATCGTGAGCGGACTCGGCCACGCACTCCCCACTGCGGCCTTCGACGCGTGGGAACGCGTGCTCGACAAGGACGCGTCGACCTCGATCGGCGATCTCGACGCGCTGCTGCGCGAACGCTGGCCGACCCGCAGCAGCACCAGGACCGAGTGGCGGATCGGCGACCGCTACGAGCCGCGCGAACGCCAGGTCGTGGCGGTGCGCCGCACGTCGCGCGCACCTCTGCTGCGCACTGCTCAGGCAGCCGGCGCCGGGGCTGTCGGAGCGTTCGTCGCCGGAACGGCCGGAGTGGGCGGGCTCGTCGGCGTGCTGATCGCATCGGGAGCCGATGTCGCCCCGCTGCTCTGGACCGCGCTCGCGCTCGGGGGTGGCACCGTCGCTGCCACCGTCTCAGCGCTGCGGATGCTCGCCCGGCTGCTGCGCGACCGCCGGCGGCCAGCCGAGATCTACCGGGCGGCGGCGATCGCCATCGCCCGCACCCTGCACGATGCGCAGCGGATCGGACGCGTCGACGAGTCGGTGATCGGGGCGCGACCGGACGCTGCGGATCCGTCCCGCATCCGCATCGAGCTGGGAGGATCGGCCCCCGACGCGCGCGTGATCGCGGATGCCGTCGAGGAGCTCTTCGCGCCGGTGCGCACTCCGCGCTTCCTGCTGCGCATCGACTCGGCCGGCCTGCCACGACTGCGTCCGCTCGAACGTCTCGCCGATCGGCTCTCCCCCGGGCGCACCCTGCTCGCGGTGCCGCGGCTGATCGCCCGCCGTCGGGGCGACGCCGAGCGCTTCCGCGAGCACTGGCAGGCGCTGATCGGCACCTGCACGCTGCACGAACTCACCGGGATGCAGGGACTCGCGCTGCTGCGGGTCGCTCGCAGCGCCGACGACCGACTCGACGCCGCAGAGCCCCGCGCCCGCGTCTGGGGCTGACATCCGCGACGCGGACGACACCGTGCCGCAGAGCCGGAGCACGGTTCCCACCCCATCCGTAGACAGCCGGGTTACGATCAGATCACGCGCACCGCAGCGCCCACGCGAGAGGGAACGCATGCCAGAGAACCCGCCCCTGACCCCGGCCGTCGTCAACGCCGAGCAGTTCGCCGCGCAGACGTCGGCCATCGTCGAGTCTGTCGGACGGGTGATCGACGGAAAGCCGGATGCCGTGCGGAGCGCGCTGGTGTGCCTGCTCGCCGAGGGACACCTGCTGATCGAGGATGTACCGGGCGTGGGAAAGACCGTGCTGGCGCGTGCGCTGGCCGCGAGTGTGGACGCCACTGTCCGCCGCATCCAGTTCACCCCCGATCTCCTCCCCGGCGATGTCACGGGTGTGAGCGTCTACAACCCCGTCGATCGGGAGTTCGAGTTCAAGCGCGGCGCGGTGTTCGCGCACATCGTGATCGCCGACGAGATCAACCGCTCGTCCCCCAAGACGCAGTCGGCACTGCTCGAAGCCATGGAAGAGGGGCAGGTGACCGTCGACGGATCGACGCACATGCTCCCCGACCCGTTCCTGGTCGTGGCGACCCAGAACCCTCTCGAGATGGAGGGCACCTACGCGCTGCCCGAAGCACAGCGCGACCGCTTCATGATGCGCATCTCGATGGGCTACCCCGACGCGGCCGCCGAAGCCCTCATGCTCCGTCAGCGCGACACCGTGAACCCGCTCGCCGCGGTGAGAGCCGTCGCGAACGCGGCGTCGATCTCGGGGTTGATCGCCTGGGCCCGTTCCGTGCACGTCGCCCCGGCTCTCGAGGAGTACACGGTCGCTCTCGCCCAGGCGACCCGCGCAGACCCCAACCTGCACCTGGGTGCGAGTCCGAGGGCGACTCTGCAGCTGATCCGGGCCGCGAAGGTGTGGGCGGCGCTCGACGGACGCGACTTCGTGATCCCCGACGACGTGACGGCACTGATCATCCCTGTGCTCGCGCACCGCCTCCTTCCCGCCCGCGGAGCGCACCGTGCCGGAGCTCAGCCCGTCGAGGCGGCCCTGCGACAGATCGTCGAGCGCGTGCGGGTGCCCGTGACCGCTCGCTCCTGATCCTTCGCTCGCCATGCCCCGCCGTCGAACCCTCACCCTTCGGGGCACGGGTGCGCTCCTCTCCGGTCTCGGCTGCCTGATAGCGGCGAACACGGTCGGCGCGCCGATCCTCCTCTACATCGGCGTCCTCCTTCTCGCTCTGACCGTCTTCTCGGTGCTGGTCGTGCGACTGCCCCGCCGCGCCGGTTCGGTCACGCGTCAGGTCTCGACCGACCTGCTGACGGTGTCGGAGACGTCTCGCGTCACACTGCGCTTCACTCTGCGCGCCCTGCGGGTGCCGCGAGGGCTCTGGCGCGATGTGCTCCCGTCTGCGGTCACCGGCGACTCGGCCGGCGAGTACCCGTCGGAGACCGGGCAGCTGAGCTACCTGATCACCGGTGTGCGACGCGGTGTCTGGCCGATCGGGCCGCTGGTGCTGCGCACGGTCGACCCCTTCGGCCTCGCCCAGCGCGAGCAGGCGTTCGGTGAGACCCGCTCCGTGACGGTCGTGCCCGAGGTGTTCACACTCGCACCGCTGACCGTCAAGGTCGGCGCCGCAGGCGGCACCGCGCACACCTCGTCGAGCCGACTCGGACAGGGCAGCGACAACCTGTCGCCGCGCCGCTACATCCCCGGCGACTCGATGCGTCGCATCCACTGGCGGGCGACCGCGCACCGCGGGCAGCTGATGGTGCGCCAGGAAGAAGAGGAGTCGAGCCCCGACGCGCTCGTGATCCTCGACCGCAGCGCCGCACGCTGGGCACGCCCCGGAGCCGACGAGGATCCGGCGTTCGAGACCGCCGTGTCGATGTGCGCTTCCGTCGCCGTGCACCTCGTGCAGGAGGGATACGGCGTCGACGTGATCGACAGCAGCGGGACTCTGCTGGGCACCCTGCGCGGTCACGAAGACGACCGCGACGGTCTGCTCGTCGCCCTCGCACTGGTCGGCCCTCGCGGCGAGGCCCGCGACATCACGACCCTGGTCGGCGGCACCCCTCCGGGCCCGCTCGTCTACATCACCGGCGAGATCGACGAAGAGGATGCCGCTCTGCTGCGTCCCTCGGGCGCTGCGGCCCCGATGCTGTTCGCGACCGCGCCGCACCGCGGGGCCGCAGCGGCAGCCGAACGGCACGGCTGGCGCTTCGCGCGACTGGGCGACGATGTCGCAGAGGCGTGGGAAGACGTGCTGCCCGACCGCATCGGCGGCACCGCCGAGCAACGGGGAGCGACCGATGTCACGAGCTGAGCGGAAGGCCGAGCGCGGATCCCGCCTGTCTTGGCACCGTGAGCACGAGCTGCCCGTCGGCACGGTCGTGCCGTCGGTGCTGGCCGCGGCCGCCGGGCTCGTCGCGGTGTGGCCGTTCACGTCGGTCATCGAACCGGGCAGCTGGTCGTTCGCCGTCCTTGCGGTGATCGTCGTCACCGCGCTCGCAGGTATGGCATCGCGCACTCTGATGCGCGGTCGTGCGGCCTGGGCGCGCGACCTCGTCACCATCGCCGTCCAGATCCTGGCGGTGATGGGCGCCGTGATCCTGCTCGTGGCCGGCGATACCGCGGTGTTCGGCCTCATCCCCACCGAGGCGACCTTCTTCACGTTCCAGGCGCTCGGAGCTTCGGCCTGGGAGGAGATCGCCTTCGGCTCTGCGCCGCTCGCCGCGTCCCCCGGACTCGAAGCCGTGATGGGCGTCGGCTTCGGAGTCGTCGCCATCCTCCTCGACCAGCTGGTCGCGCAGCGCGGAGCGATCCTCGCCAGCCTCCTCACGGCGGTCGTGGGATCCATGCCGATGATCGTCACCCTCGGCGGGGTCAACGTCGTCTGGTTCGTGATGCTCGGCATCCTGATCCTCGTCCTGCTGCGGTATACGGCGGCACAGAACCCCGAATCACCCCGACGCACGTCCACCGCGGTCGCCGCGGGCGTCGGCGTCGCCGCGCTGGCGGCGACCGTGATCATCGCACCGGCCCTGCCCGTCGCGGCGAGTCTCGCGGGCACAGGCACGGGCGTCACCGTCGACGCGTCGCTACGACTCGGCGATGACCTGCGGCAACCGAATCCGGTCGAGGTGCTCACGATGGCGACGACGGCGGACACCGCTCCCTATCTGCGACTCACGACGCTGTCGGCGTTCGACGGCCGCGTGTGGGAGCCGGATCGCGGCGACCTGCAGGCGCAGAGCGAGGGGTTCGGCCCCGCCGAATGGACGGACGACATCGAGACCACCGAGCAGAACACCTCGATCAGGGTGATCCGGATGTCGAGCTCGTGGCTTCCGGTGCCCTACCCCGCCACGAGTGTGCAGGGACTCCCCTCGACCTGGCGCGTGAGCCCCGAGAACCGCACTCTCGCCTCTCGCACTGCGGATGCCGTCGGCAACGACTACACGGTGCGGTCGCTCGAGGTGTCGCCGACTCTCGAGCAGATCCGCGGGCTCCCCGCCGCTGCGCCGATCGTCGACCCCGACACGGAACCCGTCGAACTGCCTGAGGTGATCGGTGAGACGGCCGCCGACGTCACCGCTGACGCCACGAACGACTACGACCGGCTGATCGCGCTGCAGTCGTGGTTCCGGAGCCAGTTCGCCTACTCGCTGGAGACTCCGGTCGATGAGGGCTTCGACGGCACCGGCGCTGACGCGGTCGCGCGGTTCCTCGATGTGCGGTCGGGATACTGCATCCACTTCGCCGGCGCGTTCGCGCTCATGGCGGAGAGCCTCGACATGGAGGTGCGCATCGTCGTCGGCTATCTCCCGGGTGCGCTGACTGAGACCACCCGCGGCGACGATGAAGCGGTGTACTCGGTCTCCAGCGACCAGCTGCACTCGTGGCCCGAGGTGCTCTTCCCCGGCGTCGGATGGGTGCCCTTCGAGCCGACTGCCTCGCTCGGGGTTCCGACGGCCTTCAGCGCTGCGGCCACCGAAGGCGGCGGTGCGGGCGGCGCTGCGACGCCGGCTCCGACGGCCGCCCCCAGCACCGAGCAGACCTCAGGGCCGGATCTCGAGCGTGAAGACGCGGGCGACAACGCAGGGGCGGCCACAGAGCTCCGGCGACTGGACCCCACCCCGGTCGTGCTGACGACGCTCGGCGTGCTGATGGTGCTGCTGCTGCCCGCACTCGCCCGTCTCGCACTGCGCGTGGCCCGACGCGGGCGCGCACGACGCGGCGATGCGGGGGCGGCCTGGACCGAGCTGCGGGCGACCATGCAGGATCTCCGCGTGCCGTTGTCGGATGCCGAGACGCCGCGCATGCGCGGCGACGATCTCGTCAGGGACAGCCACGTGAATGCCGACGCCGTGCGGGTGCTCGTCGCCGCGGTCGAGCAGGCCAGCTATGCCCGCCCGTCGGCCGATGCCACGCGAGATCTCGACGCCGCCCTCGTCGAGGTGACGGCTCAGCTGCGCCGCAGTGTCGACAGATGGACGAGGCTCCACGCGTTCCTGATTCCGCGATCGCTCTTCGCGAGTCCCCGCACCGACGTGCTGCTGCTCACCTGAGATCGTCGCGTCGCGTCGCGTCGCGTCCCGTCCGAGGCCTTGTCGGACGCGGACGGAGTCAGGCCGCGTGCAGTTCGCAGCGCACGGCGTCGCAGGATCCGCAGACCACGAACTGGGTGCGGCACGACAGATCGGGACAGTTCGCGGTCCGTTTGGTCGCGGTGCCGCATCCGGCGCACTCGCCGATGACTGCCGCATGGTCGGTGAAGTCGACGGATCCGCGCTTGTCGAACACGTAGAGCGAGCCTTCCCACAGGCCGTCATCGCCGTACTGCTCGCCGTAGCGCACGATGCCGCCTTCGAGCTGGTACACCTCGCCGAACCCGCGCGCGGTCATCAGGCTCGAGAGCACCTCGCACCGGATGCCGCCTGTGCAGTAGGTGACGACCGGCTTGCCCTTGAGATCGTCGTACGCCCCGGAGTCGAGCAGCTGCACGAAGTCGCGCGTGGTCTCCGTGTCGGGAACGACGGCTCCGCGGAAGCGGCCGATCTGCGCTTCGAGCGCGTTGCGGCCGTCGAAGAAGACGACGTCGTCGCCGCGCTCCCCCATCAGCTCGTGCAGTTCTTCGGGTGTCAGCCGGGTGCCGCCTCCGACGACGCCGTGCTCATCGACGCGCAGCTCGCCCGGCGCTCCGAACGACACGATCTCGTCACGCACCTTGACGCTGAGCTTCGGAAAATCGACGCTGCGACCATCGGCGTCGACGCCGGTGCCCTCGCTCCATTTGATGTCCGCGTGAGCGAAAGGAGCGTACGACCGGAACGACCGCGCCCACTTCTTGAGCGCCGGCAGGTCACCGCCGAGCGTGCCGTTGACTCCGTCCTTCGAGATCAGGAGCCGGCCGCGCAGCCCGAGGGCTTCGCCGAGGTCACGCTGCCACACCCGGATCGCGTCCGGATCGGCAAGCGGGGTGAAGACGTAGAAGAGGACGATCTTGGGTGTTGCCACCCAGTGATTTTACGTCGGCCACCTGACCGCCGGCCCTCGCGGAGGCGGCTGGAGGCTGCTACCTCACATCGCGGTTCATGAACGACAGTCCCCCAGCGACGAGCGCCCCCAGCACCCAGGCGGCCGTCACCAGCACAGCCGTGGAGCTGTCGATCCCCTCGTTCGGCGGGATACCCAGCGCGGAGACATCGAACCGCAGCGCTTCGAGCATCGCGAGGAGGGGAAGGTACACAGCGCCGGGTCCCCAGAAGATCGCCACGAGGACCGCCACGCTCATCGACATCGGAGCCGCGAACAGTGCGACGAGATGGGCCTGCACGACGACTCCCACTCCCATACCCCAGAGCCCTGCCAGCGCGCCGAGGCCCAGGGCGGACCCGACCGACGCCCACTCCAGCGGAGGACCGCCCATGGCCACCGTCAGCGCGACGTGTCCGCCGACGGCTCCGGCCAGAGCGACGATCGCTCCGCCGAGGGCGGAGGCGGGCACCCTGACGAACAGAGTCGCCCACCGAGGCTGCAGCATCAGACGCTGAGCGACGACACCGTCTCGTCGGTCGACGGTGTATCGGAAAGAACCGTAGGCCGCCGCGAGCACTGCTCCATACGTTGCGAGCACCGCTTCGTACGGCGCCGTGAGAGCGGCTCGGACGTCGGCGGGTGCATCTGCGAGTTCCGGTGGGATGTTCGTCGCCACCGAAAGCGACAGCACGAACCCTGCCACCGCCACCCAGAACAGCACGACATCGCCCGCGAAGCTGCGGGCGTGAGCTCGGAAGGCCCGGCCGATCACCCGAGCTTCCTTCGCCCCATGCCCCACGCGGCGGCGACCAGACCGGCAGCCCACAGAAGCGCGAGGCAGAGGGCGGGCACGAACTCGAGCAGTCGGTCCTGGTATCCGGGAACGCCCAGCGCGGCCAGGACCAGCCCGGGTGAGAACTTCGCGAGCTCCGGCGCAGTGCGGAGCAGCGCGAACTCCACGACCATCGGAAGGACCAGGATGATCGCCGCGGTCACGTAGTAGTTCCTGGTGATCCAGCCGATCGCCCCGCCGATGAATGCGCCGAGCACCACCCCGACGAGCGCACCCGCGTAGATACGCCATGCGCTGCCGGTGAGCGCGAGCGTCGATCCGTTCTGAGCGAGGAGGACGGAGACGCCCACCGTCCACACCACGAAGATGCAGACCGACAGGGCGACCGCGACGACGGCACCGGCGACGATCTTCCCCGAGAAGGCGCGAGGGAAACCGACCCCGGTGAGCGTTCTGTCCATCGAGCCGTAGTAGCACTCGCGGGTGACGCCGTAGGCGCCCACGAACGCCGCGGAGATGGCCGACCAGGCGAGCGGCTCCAGAAGCAGGGCGGTGGCCACAGCAGGATCGACGCCGGCGAGGTCGAATCGCGAGCCGTCGGAGAACAGCACGAACACGGGCATGAGGACGGCCACGAGGTAGACCGCCAGGATGGACGAGCCGCTCACCGAGCGCAGGGCTTCGCTTCGGATGGTTCCCTTCATGCGGATGCTCCTTCAACGAGATCGAAGTACTTGCTCTCGAGCGAGTCGGCGTCGCTCGTGACGAGGTCGCCGAGCCTTCCGGCGAAGAGCGCGCGCCGCTTGATGACGACCACCTCGTCCACGACCTGTTCCAGCTCAGCGAGCTGGTGACTGGCGATCAGGACGGTGCCGCCGCGTTCCGAATAGCCGCGCAGGAACCGGCGAAGCCAGCGGATGCCGTCGGGATCGAGCCCGTTGGCCGGCTCATCCAGGATGAGTGTCCGGGGCGAGCCGATGAGGGCTGCGGCCAGCCCGAGACGCTGGGTCATCCCCGTCGAGAAGGTCTTCACTCGGCGACGGGCATCCGCCGCGAGCCCGACCTCCTCGAGCACCTCGTCGACTCGTCCACGCTGGGCCCCCGCCGCGAGCCGGCAGATCTCCAGATGACGCCGGGCGGTGATACCGCCCTCGAAGCCGAAGCCGTCCATGTGGACACCGACGTGAGATGCCGGATTGTCGAGCGCGGAGAACGGCATGCCGTCGATGAGGCTGTCGCCGATCGTCGGCTTCAGCAGGCCGACGATCGTTCGCAGAGTCGTCGACTTGCCCGCGCCGTTGGGCCCCAGGAGGCCGACGATCGACCCGTACGGCACAGCGAACGACAGTTCTTCGACCGCGGCCCGGTCTCCGTACCTCTTCGTGAGTCCTCGGACCTCGATCGCGTGATCGTTCATCTTCATTCCTTTCCCACCTCTCCGCTCTGAAGAGATGACAGTGGCATCGCCACTCCGGTCACCCAGAGCGTCTGCCACAGACTTCTCACACCGAGTTCGACTCGCGCCTGCCCCGTCGCAGGCAGGGAGCCGCTCTCCTCTGACACGTCCACCGCGGCGATGATCACGGCGGAGACCGTCGCACCGTCCGACGTGATCGGGAACAGCGCCTCGAGCGGCACCCTCGTCGGCTCCGTTCGCCGCGACCCGACCGTTCCTTCTCCGACCTGCTCATTCGCGAGGATGCCGTTGCTCATCAGGATCACAGGCGCACCGTCGGGCACGTCCGCCTCGACTGCGTCGCCGGTCTCGCCGGCGCGCAGAAGGACCACGTTGTCACCGTGCGCGGTGAAGCCGAAGGTCGCTGTCACGGGGACGGGGATCACGGCGCCGGCGATCACGATGCTCGCGACGAGCGCGGTGACGACGGACCCGAATCGGAGCCGTGCAACGCCGGAACGAAGCACGCGGCGGAGGGCCTTGACGAGAATCACGGCACCGGCGAGAACGACGACGACTTCGAGAGCGACGACGAGCACACCGAGGATCGGTCCGCCGCCCGCGAGTGCTCGGGCTATGCGGGCGACGGCGAAGACCACCAGCACGACCGGGGTGGTGAGGCACGCGAGACCGAACGGCACGCTCCACCATCTGTCGAGACGCTTGATCCTCCGCCGGCCTCCGAACAGCAGACCGGCCAGGAAGTCCGAGCCATCGCCGATCGCCCGATCCCTCAGGTTCGGCTCGTCCAGAGCACTCATGAGCGCGATGTACCCGTCGAACCGCACGAAGGGGATCAGATTGATGAGGACGATGGCGCCGCAGGAGACGGCGAGGAGCAGCGCGGTCTGGTGGACCACGGGCTGCGAGAGCACGAGCGCGCCGATGAGCGCGATCGCGCCGGCGACAGCGTGCACCGCAGGCCCCGCCAGTGCGATGGCGACGCGTTGCCGGCGTTCCGGGAGCCGCCACCCGTCCGTCACGTCCACGAAGAATGCCGGGCTGAGGTAGAAGAGCATGAAGCCCGCCCTTCGGGGTCTGCCTCCGAACCTCGTGAGAGTGACGCCGTGAGCGCTCTCGTGGAGCAGGGTCATGAGCGAGAGTGCCGCGACGAGATACACCAGGGCGACGAGCGGCACCGGCGTGGTGAGGGCGGCCCATAGCTCGTCCACCTGAGCGGATGCGGCGAGGAGTCCCAGGCACACCAGAATCGCAACCGACACCAGAACTGCTCGGCGTGAGAGCCGGACGATCAGTCGGTCCAGACGACCGAAGATGGCAGGTGCGCGAAGCGTCGCGATCTGCAGAGTGAATGGGGGCCGGTAGACCACTCGGCCGGGTGGGAGCTTCCTGCCGCCCTCGAGTAGCCCGCACGCGCGAAATCGCTGGGCCAGGTGCAGAAAGTGCTCCAACGACTCGGAAGGGGCGAAGCGCCGGTGCAGATCGTGAAGTGCGGTTTCGCCGTTCATCGCTCGCAGCAGATCGACGACCGCCCGAGAGACCCTCGATGAGGGCACTCCGTGCAGCATCGCGATCCATATCCCGTCTTCGGCCGCCTGTTCGAAGACGACGCCGGAGGCGAGGAGGGGGCACGAGTCGGCAGCGAGCGCATCCTCCACTGACCGAGACTGTCGGCGTCGAGGGAGGCTACCGGGACGCATCGGCATCCATCGCCTCCGAGTGCCCCGCCCACGTCGTCGTGAGCAGAATGATGTCCTCTCCACCGAGCGTCCGAACGGCAGAGGCAGCCGGAACGGCGAATCCCGCGTCGACGAGCTCTCGCGAGAGGATCTCGTGGTCGAGCACTCTCAGACGGCTCGTGAGCACTGTCACTTCGCCGCCTTCCGCGAGGTCTGCGACGCGAACCCAGTTGACCACCCGCGCCGCGCCATCCTCTTCCACCTGCTGAGAGAACAGATACCTCTCCGTGCCGTCGGGACCGGGGACCTCGATCTCGCAGTCCCTCGACACCGAGAAGCTCTCCGCGGACGCGGCTCCGGCAACCGTGAAGGCGAAGACGCCCTGCGCCGCGAGGTGACGTCGCACATTCGCGTAGAGGAGGGATCTGCCCACGCTGTCGAGCAACGTGATGGAGGTCGCTCCGATGATCACGAGCCCGAACCGCTGCGGCAGCGAGAAGTCGCGCATGTCCCCGACGACGCACTCCAGCATCGTGTGGTCCGGCAGCGTTCGACGAAGACGGGAGAGCATATCGTCGGAAAGATCGATCGCGGTCACCCGCTTGCCCGACCTGACCAGCGGAACAGTCAACCTCCCACTCCCCGCCGCAACATCGAGGATCGGTCCCTCGGCCTCTCTCGCGAGCGCGAGCATCTCTCGGATCTCCGCACGGTCGGGTCCGACCAGCCGATCATAGAAATCGGCGCCGGCACCCGAATACAGATCCTGCTCCTTCGGCACCGCTCCGACCGTGCGGAGCCTCGCCGCCACGGTTTCAGTAAGAGAACCGGACATTCACGCATCACCTCTCAGTGGGGGGGGGGGGGGAAAAACGGGGTGCGGGCGTGTTGAGCCACCCGCACCCCTTCGGTCAGGTCGCGATCGCTGCCGCACCGCCGATGATGGCGATGATGTAGCTCGCGTGCTCCCACCATTCGAGTGGCGCATCGATGTGTTCGAGCTCCACGAACTCGAGCGACTTCGTCTGCATTTCCTACCTCCTCGGTACGCCTTGCGAAGGCGACTCCTATGTCAGGGCGATGATTCCGATGATCACGCCGACGGCGAATCCGCGGGTCCAATCAAGGGCGTCATCCGGCGCCTCCATGGCCTCGAGTTCGGTGAACTCGAGGGTCGGCATTGCTGCGTGCATACTCACCTCCCTCCCATTTCCTCTTGTTTGCTCGACAGGGTCACGTCGCGGCGGCAGCGCCGATCCCTATCAGCACCAGCGCACTGATCGCGCCCTGATAGAAGCTCTCCCAGCTGGGGGCGTCCATTCCCTCCAGCTCTTGGAACTGGATATGCGTGTGCACGCTTTCGTTCATCTCATTCACCTCCCTTCGCTCCAGTAGGAATCACGGAGCAGATCGCAGAAGTCGTCTGCGAAAAGACCCGCGAGCATCGGGTAGCGGTTTCCCCACGCGGTTTCCGTGGCGGCGGAGATGCGGCGGATCGCCTGAGCGGTCGGCCGTAGCGGAGGTGGGATCCCCCAGCGGTCGACGAGTGCGGCGATACCGGTGGGTGGGTCGAGGGGAAGCGCGACCCGGCCGGCGACGCTCGTCCAGAACTCTTCGAGGCTCCCGCGATCTCCCCACCGTGGGTCTCCCGAGCACACTCGACGCCAGACCGCCGCGATGATCGCCGCTGTGGCGACCATCTTGCGAACCTGCAGCACGAAGGCGACTTCGTTGGCCACATACCAGTGGCGAGCACTGTAGGGATCGTGCCCCCGCAACGCAGCGCTGCGCTGGGTGGCGGCGCTCAGACGAGCAAGACGCAGACGTGAGTCGGCAGCTTCCACGTCACCCGAGGCCGTCTCGAGAAGAGCACCCGCGAGCGCGATCGCGTCACGTCGCCCCCTGGCACTTCGCCGCGACCCCGTCGAGGCGCCCGCGAGACGGAGGAATGCCTCGAGTGCTCCCTCCCTGACGGACGCCGACGTGAGGGTTCTCAGATTGCAGGGATCGATGATGGCGTGGCGGGGCCTCAGGGATCGTCCGACGATGAGCCGATAGCCGCTCTCGTTCTTGAGGATGCTGACGCTGTTCGTCTCCGACGAGGTGCCCAGCGTCGTCGGCACCGCGACGATGTCCACGGGTGGCCGAGCATCCGGCAGGAAGGTCAGCGCCGACTTCGACGCGCGTTCGATGGCGAAGTCGAACATGCGCCCCGGAGCGAGCACGAGGGACGCGATCTTGGTGGCGTCGAGAACGCTTCCTCCGCCCACGGCGACGATCACGCTGGGGGGCCGACGAACGATCTCCTCCGCCATGCCGGCGACAGCCGTGACCGTCATGGAGTGAGCGTCCACCTCGATCCTTCTGGCCGAGTAGTCAGCGACGACCCGTGCTGCGACCGACGAATCCGCGACCACGAGGGTCTCTCGATCGGCGATGAGCCGTGTGGTCGTCTGCCGCGCGATGTCGTGCCCGTGCCAGAGAGTCGGGACCCGCGCAGCGAACTCAGAGCTCATGCTGAAACTCCTGCGTCTGCGCGATGCCCGCGCGCACAGCGGAATCGATCTCGAGAAGTTCACTCGTGCTGAATCCGTACGCCGGAATCAGTTCGATGGCGCTGGGGCCCGGCTGCACGAGCACACCGTTCTCGGCGATGGCGTCGACGACTCTGAGAACCTCGGCCCCCGAGAGCTGACTCCCGTCCTGGTTGCGAAGGGCGAGCCCCACGAAGCAGCCTCTTCCTGTCACCTCAGCGACCGCACTGTCGGACTTCAGCCGAGTCGCCAGACGCCACAGGTCGGCCGCGAGCGCTCGCGTGGTCGACTCGACGTCGATGCGGTGCAGCTCTTCGATCACCGCGACGATGGCCGCCGCGCACGCGGGCGTCCCCGCCTGCGTCTCGCCGTGGACGAACGTCCAGCCCCCGCGCGTGAACGCGGACGCGACGTGCGCTCCCACGAGCAGCGCTGCGGCGCCCGTCGCGCCGTTCGTCAACGCTTTCGAGAGAACGAGGACGTCAGGCGGGGCAGCCCACTCGTCTGTGGCGAACATCGTGCCGGTGCGTCCGAAGCCCGTCGCGACCTCATCGGCGACGATCAGGAACCCGTACTCCTCGCGCAGGTCGAGGAGCCGCGATACGAACGCATCGGACAGCGCGTGCGCGCCGCTGCCCAGGACGGGCTCCACCACCACAGACGCGATTCTGGGACCCTCCCGCTTCAGCAGCGTCTCCAGCTCCTCCCCATGATCGCTGTGGGAGACATGCCGCACCGACCTGCGGTCGACGGAGTAGACGAATTGGAGGAGGTCGTCTCCGCTCAGTGCGTGGCTGCCGTACATCGTGCCGTGATAGCTGCCCTTCAGACCGACGATGAGCGACCGCGACGCGGCCCCTTGCTGCGCCCAGTACTGTCGTGCGAGCTTCATCGCGGAGTCGTTCGCCGCCCCGCCCGACGTGCAGAAGATGACTCGGCTGTACCGGAGCGGGCCGGCGAGCTCGATGAGCGCGTCAGCCGCTACCTCGGCGTACCGATGCGGCGCGCGGAACAGGGTCAGGTACGAGGCGTCGTGCGCCGCTCTGCTCACGGCGTCAGCGACCGCTCGATTTCCGAAGCCGAGGGGAACATTCCACAGGCCGCTCGTCGCGCTGAGGCGTGTGGATCCGTCCGCGAACTCGATGCGGTTCCCGGCCGCTCCGACGGCGACACGGTCTCGCGTGAACGTGGCGTCCGCGGGAAGCATCGACGTCCACAGCGCGTGCGGAACGCTCATCGTCCGCTGCCCGGCGTCGCCCGGCGTGACGCATCAACCTGTGTGCCGAAGTGGATGTTGAGCGCGGTGGCAGCGTCGCGGCACAGCGTGCTCGCGTGAGACTCCGACAGGCCGCACTCCCGAGCCAATCTCTCGACCGCGACCTCGGGCGCGCTCGAGGTCTGAGTGGCGGCGACGACCTTCGCGGTCATTGGCGACAGCAGCTGGCGGCGCAGCGTCGCGGTGTCGGCGAGCACGAAGCCGTCTGAGGCCTCGAGCAGGAGAGGATCCGAGGACAGCGGTTCGGCGTCTGCGCGGTCGTCGTCGATGAGCGACCAGCCGAATCCCGAGATCCTCGTGATGCCGTTCTCCAGGCGGAGCATCTTGATGAGGTCCGTCGCATTGAGGTACCGACCGATCCATCCGCGGACGGTCAGGTCTTCGATGAGTTCTCGACTCGGCGCCAAGCCTCCGAAAGCCACAGCACGGGGCACGCAGGACTCGATCACGGTCTTCAGCTCGTCGACCTCGCCGACGACCTCGCCCTGCATGCCGACGCTGACCAGCCCATCCGAGCCCACCCTGATCGCGCTCGGAGTCGCGAGTTCGCCCGGCGCCGCAAGAGCGCGGCGGTTCGCGAGCAGCACCCGCGGGTCGATCAGTGACGATGGGAAGACTCCCGTGCGACGAGCGAGGTCGGCATCATCGAGAAATGACTGCCAACTCGTCTCATCGAAGAAGCCCACCGTCGTGGGGCCGATGATCTGCACGTACGCCGCAGCGACGTAGTCCTGGAGTTCGACGCCGAGTTCGCCGAAGAACAGCTCGTCACCGATCTCACTCAGCGCGCCCGTGAAGCGAACGGCATCGGCGGGTCCGTCATAGGGACCGCTCTGCGCGTGCAGCAGAACCGCATCGTCTTCGCCGGCCAGATCAGCGACGCTCTCTGCTCCGGCGCCGCTTTCGACGAGAAACACCCGTGAGTACTGCTCCTGCTCGCCGGTGATCCACTCACGGAGCGCCCGTGCCCCGACGAGCTCCAGTCCGTGGCTTTCCCGCGATGCCTCAGTCGTGCTGATGTGCATTTCTCCCCAGAAATGTCGAGATGCCTTCAGGCATCGCTGCGTCCTCAGATGAGGCTATATATCCATCAAATGTGCTGCAATATTTTCCGTTCGCGGCCTCAGGTCGTGACCGAAGACGACGCACGAGCGAGGGGAACCCGCGTGCCGAGAAGGCGCCCCACGTGGCGGTGAAGCGCGGGCACGAGGTGCTCGTGCTCTCCTGCGTCGGCGCGGGTCAGCAGCTTCGTCATCACATAGAGCTGCGACACGATTCCGCCTTCCGATTCCAGGTCGCGCCGGAAGCGTCGGGCGATCTGATCGGCGACGTGAGGCACTGCCAGCGAGTGACCGAGCAGAAACGCGGCGTCGTACCCGCGCGGGGCGAGGCCCCATGCTTCCCAGTCGGCGATCGCGAACGGATCCCGGTGGATGTTGTTCCAGTGCAGGTCGCCGTGGCTCGGAGCCCAATCGCCTGAGTCGATGTCCATCTCGAGGCCGAAGAAGACGCTGATCCGCCGGCGCATGATCTCGGGGTCGAGCACCATCCGATCCGTGCTCACCTCGGACAGGGCTTCGAGGTTGTGTTCCAGCTCTCCCCACCACGACTCGTCGAGACCCGGCGCTCCTACGAGCACGGCGTCCGTCGCGCACGCCCTCCCGGGCAGCAGGGTCATCAGCTCGGCGCGGTACACCAGCGGCCCCTCCTCCCAGGCCCGCACGTCGAGCAGGCGCGGCTTCGCAACCCCGTCGATGCGCGAGGCCTCCTGGTTGCCGGTCCACCAGGCGCCACGCGCCCGGCCCCTCGCAGACCAGACGACGCGCAGCCAGTACCGTCCGCCGGCGCGCTCGACGACCGAGCCGATCGACCGGTCGCGCCACCCGAATCGGGCGCGACCGATCGCGCTGAGTCCGAGATCTGCGAGCGAACGGGAATGAGCGGTGCGCAGTGCCATGCGCAGAGCGGTGCTGGCCGAGGCTGCGGTATCGACAGTCGTCATCGATGTCCTTTCAGGAGTTGCGCCGATCGACGCGCAAGTGATTTCACGTGACGACTATTCGTCTCCTCCTGAGGTTAGGAAGCTGATCGGCGCGAGCACAAGGAGAGGGCGCATCGCATACCGGATCAACGGAATCCCGCCCAGCGGGAGCATCATCGGCATCCGAGACGCCTGGTCGGGGTCGTCCGCGCGATCGGATAGACTGTTCAGGTTGTTCCCTGGTGACGTGTCCGAGCGGCCGAAGGAGCACGCTTGGAAAGCGTGTGTTGTGCAAGCAACCGCGGGTTCGAATCCCGCCGTCACCGCCAAAAAGATCAAGGGTCTCCGCGCCAGCGGGGGCCCTTGATCTTTTTATCGAGCACCAGGGATTCGGGGAGGAGCGAGCGAAGCGAGCACCGGAGTCCCGCCGTCACCGCCAAAAAGATCAAGGGTCCCCGCACCAGCGGGGGCCCTTGGTCTTTTTATCGAGCACCGTGGGATTCGGGGAGAACCGAGCGCCAGCGAGGATCGCTAGGGTGAAAGCGATGATTGGAGCCCTCAGATGCTCGTGAGCCACCGCGATCATGAACCCGTGATCCACGAGAGCGCCTACGTCGCGTCGTCCGCGATGATCGTGGGAGATGTCCGGATCGGCGCAGGTGTGCGCGTTCTGCACGGAGCGGTGATCACCGCAGAGGACGGCGAGGTCACCGTCGGCGAGAACACGGTCGTCATGGAGCATGCTCTGATTCGCGGTCGCGCAGGTCACCCGGCGCGCATCGGAGCAGCAGTGATGATCGGACCGCACACCCACGTGAACGGCAGCATCGTCGAAGACGAGGTGTTCATCGCCACCGGCGCTTCGCTCTTCCCCGGCAGCCGCATCGGCACCGGAGCCGAGGTGCGCATCAACGGCGTCGTGCAGGTCAACACGAATGTGGAGCCGAGTGCGGTGGTCCCGATCGGATGGGTCGCCGTCGGCTCACCCGCATCGATCCTGCCCCCGGAACGCCATGAGGAGATCTGGAAGATTCAGCGCCAGCTCGACTTCGTGGGAACCGTCTACGGCATCGGGCCGGGCGTGTCGATGCGGGACCTCATGCGGCAGCAGTCCGACTACTACGGTGCTCACGCCGAGGATCACGCGATCGACCGCTGAAGGATCGACTCGCGCCGATCAGCCGAACGTGACGCCGAAGCTCTGCCCACCCGGCTCTGCGGGAAGGGGCGTCATCCCGAGCCGTTCGTAGAAGGCGGCCGCTCGGGTGTTGTTCGGGTCCATGCCCAGGTGCAGACCGCGCACTCCCCGGCGGGTGAGCTCGGCGAACAGCGTCTCGATCAACTGCCGTCCGAGTCCCTGTCCCTGCGTCTCGGGCAGCAGATCGATGTGCAGATGGGCCGGGTAGTCCGCCGCGTTCGCGTCGCGGCCGGGTGCCTGCGCGTAACCGTGCTCGATCATCCGCTCCTCGCGGGTCGTCGGCTCGGCCGCCTGCGGATATCGGTCCTGCAGCGTCGGCCACCACTCGTCGCGGAACCAGGTGGCGAAGGCATCGGTGTCGTCGGTCGCCACGATGTAGCCGATCACGCGCTCGTCATCGGTCTCGACGACCCAGGCGAGGTCGGGATGCCGTTCGACATAGGGCACCGCGAACAGGTCGCCCCAGAGCGAGTCGTCGGAGAACAGGCCGGTCGCGTCTGCACCGGCATCCGCTGTCCTCACGCACACCTCGTAGAGAGCATCACGGTCGGACGGATGATACGGACGGATGCGCGGCACTGCTGCTCCTCGATGAGTGGGGTGAGTTGTCAGCCTACCGAGGCGACCGCAGGATCGCGCCGCCCCGTCGCCGACTGCACCCACGGCAGCAGCCACGCCCCGAGCACCAGCACCACGCCGGCCCCGACCAGCGCCCCGCCGAGCGTGTCGGTGGCCCAGTGCACCGAGAGCAGCGTGCGCGAGATGGCCATCGCCACGACCCACGCTATGCCCAGAATCGCGGTCCACACTCGCGGGAACACGAGCCACAGCACCATCGCGATCGTCGCGGCGTTGGCTGCATGCCCCGAGGGGAATGAACCGAAGTCGCTCGCCACGATCATGTCCTCCGGACGCGCGCGGCCGAACAGGTGTTTGAGCAGCTGCACTGCACCGGCGCTCACGAGAAACGCCACGGCGGCGAACACGGCAGCCTGCCATCGCCGGGCGATCAGGAGCGCGACGATCAGCAGCAGCGGCACGAGCAGGATCGCGATCCAGCCCCCGCCGATGTGATCGAGCAGCAGAGCGAACGACAGCATCCAGTCGGAGCGCGACGCGCTGACCGTCTCATTCCACCAGGTGTCGAATCCTGGTGGCTCTGTGTATCCGAACACGATCGCCGCTCCGAGGAGCGTCGCCGCGACGAGCATCCCTGTTCCCGTCCACAGCAGCGTTCGTCTTCTCATCGCTCTATTCTGCCGGTCGGAAGCTGAAAATCAGGGAGCCAGCATGCCGACGGTCCGTGGGCGCACGATGAACCACAGCGAGAGGATGCCGATCGCGGCGCAGCCGACCATGACCGAGGCCATGCTCGTGGCGGTGATTCCGGTGCCGTGCGAGATCCATCCGACGACCGGTGAGACGAGTCCTGCGACGCCGAAGTTCGTGGCGCCGATGACCGATGCCGCGGTGCCCGCAGCCTTGCCGTGGCGGTCGAGGGCGAGCACCTGCACGTTCGGGAAGGTGAAGCCGCAGGCCGTCATGAAGAAGAACAGCGGGATGACCGTGCCCCAGAGCCCGAGGCCGAGCTGGTCGGTCACGATGATCGCGACCCCGGCCAACAGCAGCACCGCGGTCGAGTACGCCATGACCCACTGCGGGCCGAATCGTGCGGCGAGCCGAGAGGCCGTCTGCACACCGGCTACGACCCCGAGGGAGTTGACGGCGAACAGCAGGCCGTACTGCTGCGCGTCGAGTCCGTGGGTCTGCTGGAACAGGAACGGCGACGCGGACAGGTAGGAGAACAGCCCGGAGAAGGTCATGCCGCCGATGATCAGCACGCCGATGAAGACGCGGTCGGAGAACACCGAGCGATAGCGCTGCATGACAGTGGCGCCGCCCTTCTCCTGGCGGCGCGCGATCGGCAGCGTCTCGGGGACGAACACCACGGTCGAGACGAGCATCACCACGCCGTACAGGGCGAGCACGACGAAGATGCCGCGCCACGGCATCAGCGTGAGCAGCCATGAGCCGATCAGAGGTGCGATCACCGGGGCGACGCCCGAGACCAGCGCGAGCCGCGACAGCATCACGACCAGACGGCGTCCGCCGAACAGGTCGCGCACGATGGCCATCGCGACGACGCCACCCGCGGCGGCCCCGACGCCCATGAGCACGCGAGCGCCACTGAGCAGCGGAAGAGTCGGGGCGTAGGCGGCGGCGACACTCGCCAGCACATGCAGGGCGGTGACGACGATCAGCGGGATGCGCCGACCGACCTTGTCGCTGAGCGGCCCCACCACGAGCTGCCCGAGTGCGAAGCCGATCATCGTGCCGGTCAGCGTCAGCTGGATCGCGGCGGCAGTGGTCTCGAAGTCCTGCTCGAGCACCGGGAAGGCGGGCAGGTACAGGTCGATGGTGAACGGGCCGAGGGCGGTGAGCGCCCCGAGCAGCACGATGTAGAGCGCGCGGCGACCGTTCGAGATCGAGTCGCCGGGGTGCAGCATGATCGGCGCCGTTGCGGGGTTCGAGCCGAGCGTGCGGATCGCGCCGGTCGCCGACGGGATGCGGATGCTGCCGGTGGCCGTCCGCTCGGGGGTGGAGGTCGAGATGGAGTCAGTGCGTGGAGCGTCGGGCACGACGGTCCTTCCGGAGTTCGAGGGCGTGCAGGAAGAGTGAGAGATCGAGTCGCGAGAGCGGTCGGATCGGCGACGAAAGTCGAATCGATTCGATCAGGGCGAAGTGTCCATGCTACAGCCCGTTCGCACGCACCTGCATGCCGCATCGACGCTGAGTGGCCAGAAACGCATCCATCCGGCCTTCCGGGGATGCGTTTCTGACCACTCAGCGGTGGACCACCAGGCGCTAGCCGACTTGGAGTCAGCTGAGGCGCGCGAGTCCCTGCTCGAGATCGGCGATGAGGTCGTCGACGCCCTCGATGCCCACCGACAGTCGCACGACGTTCTCGGGCACGGCGAGTGCGGTGCCGCGCACCGAGGCGTGGGTCATATCCGGCGGGTAGCCGATCAGAGACTCGACGCCGCCGAGCGACTCGGCGAGCTGGAAGAGCTCGGTCGACTCGGCGAACGCCTTCGCCGCATCCGCACCCGCCGAGAGGCCGAGCGACAGCATGCCGCCGAAGCCGCTCATCTGTCGTGCGGCGATGTCGTGGCCCGGGTGCGAGGCGAGCCCCGGGTAGTAGACGGTCGCGAACTCCGGGCGAGCCGCGGCCCATTCGGCGATGGCCTGCGCGTTCTCGGAGTGCTGGCGCACCCGCACCGCGAGCGTCTTGATGCCGCGGGTCGTGAGCCACGCGTCGAGCGGGGCCGAGACGGCGCCGACCGCGAACTGCTGGAACTTGATCTGCTCGAAGAAGCGGTCGTCTGCGAAGACCACCGCCCCGCCGAGGACGTCGGAGTGCCCGCCCAGGTACTTGGTTGTGGAGTGCACGACGAGGTCTGCGCCGAGCGAGAGCGGCTGCTGCAGCGCGGGAGAGGCGAAGGTGTTGTCGACGACCGTGATCGCTCCGGCCGCGTGCGCGATCTCGGCGATGAGCGCGATGTCGACGATCTTCAGCAGCGGGTTGCTGGGAGTCTCGACCCAGACGATCTTCGTCTCGGGGCGGATCGCCGCGCGCACCGCGTCGACGTCGGACAGTTCGATCGTCGAGAACTCGATCCCCCACGGCGCGAGCACACGGGCGAACAGGCGGTAGGTGCCGCCGTAGACGTCGTTGCCGAGCACGACGTGGTCGCCGGGCTTCAGGATGCCGCGCAGCAGCGCGTCTTCCGCCGCGAGCCCGGAGGCGAACGACAGGGCGTTCGCGCCGCCCTCGAGCGCCGCGAGCTGCGTCTCGAGCGATGAGCGTGTCGGATTGCCCGCGCGGTTGTACTCGTAGCCGTCGCGGAACCCGCCGATGCCGTCCTGCACATGGGTGGACGCCTGGTAGATCGGCGGGATGATCGACCCCGTGGTCGGGTCGGGCGCCTGACCTGCGTGGATGGCTCGGGTGGCGAAAGCATGCTCGGACATGACCTCAGCCTACGTCCGCCCCGGGGGCGGCAGTCGCCCCTGTTACGCCGGGCGTCAGCGCGAGAGGTACGACAGCAGATCCTGCCGGGTGAGCACCGTGTGCGGCTTGCCGTCGAGCGTGACGAGCAGCGCGTCGGCGTCGGCGAGCGCGGCCCTCGCCTGCGCGAGAGGAGCATGGATGCCGATGAGCGGCAGCCGCTCCCCCACATGCTCTCCCACGGCATCCGCCGGCTTGGCGTCTCCGCGGAACAGCAGGTCGAGCAGCCCCTTCTCGTCGACCGTGCCGACGACCTCGCCCATCATCACGGGAGGCTCCGCGCTCAGCACCACGAGCTGCGATACGTCGTACTCGGTCATCATGCCGATGGCCTCGAGCACCGTGTCGGCCGGGTGCGCATGCACCAGGTCGGGGATGCTCGTCGCTCCCCCGGGCCCCTGAGCCTGCCGAAGGGTGCGGGAGGCCAGCACATCGCCCACGGTCTCGCCCTCCTCGACCTCGCTGAAGCCGTAGGAGCGCATCCAGCCGTCGTTGAAGATCTTGCTGAGGTAGCCGCGTCCTCCGTCGGGCAGCAGCACCACCATCACGGCGTCCGCCGGCAGGTCACGCGCGACCCGCAGCGCGCCGACCACGGCCATGCCGCTGGAGCCGCCGACGAGGATCCCCTCTTCACGCGCGAGCCGCCGGGTCATCGCGAACGACTCGGCGTCGTCGACCGCGACGATCTCGTGCGGAACCGTCGGGTCGTAGGCGCCGGGCCAGATGTCCTCGCCTACCCCCTCGACCAGATACGGGCGCCCCGTGCCGCCACTGTAGACGCTGCCCTCGGGGTCGATCCCCACGATGCGCACGCGATCCTCCGAGACCTCGCGCAGATAGCGCCCGGTGCCCGTGATCGTGCCGCCCGTGCCGACGCCGGCGACGAAGTGCGTGATCAGCCCGTCGGTGTCGCGCCAGATCTCGGGACCGGTGGTCTCGTAGTGGCTCCGCGGGCCGTTCGGGTTCTCGTACTGATTCGGCTTGAACGCTCCGGGGATCTCGCGGGCGAGCCGATCGCTGACGCTGTAGTACGACTCCGGGCTGTCTGCGGCCACCGAGGTCGGGGTGACGACGACCTCGGCACCGTAGGCCCGGAGCACATCGATCTTGTCGTCTCCGACCTTGCCCGGCAGCACGAAGACGCACTTGTACCCGCGCTGCTGGGCGACCAGAGCGAGGCCGACGCCGGTGTTGCCGCTCGTAGGCTCGACTATGGTTCCACCCGGCTGCAGGTCGCCCGATGCCTCGGCCGCATCGATGATCCGCGAGGCGATGCGATCCTTCGCCGAGCCGCCGGGGTTGAGGTACTCCAGCTTCACCAGCACGGTGCACTCCACGCCCTCGGTGACGTGCTGGAGCTTCACGAGGGGCGTGTCGCCGACGAGATCGACGATGGAGTCTGCGTACTTCATGTTCACAGCGTACGTGCGACGATGCCGCGACCGGGGCTGTGTTGCGCCCGATCGCGGCATCGTGTGTTCCGCAGCTCAGTGAGAGCCGATCAGCCCTTCGTGGAACCCGCCAGGAGTCCTCGCACGAAGTACCGCTGGAGCGAGAAGAACACGATCAGCGGAACGATGATCGACACGAACGCGCCTGCGGTGAGGAGGTACCAGCCCTCGCCGCGACCGGTGATCTCGGCGAGCACCTTGGTGATCGGCGAGGCGGCGCCGTCGGCGAACACCAGGGCGACGAGCAGGTCGTTCCAGACCCACAGGAACTGGAAGATCGCCACCGACGCGATCGCCGGCATGGTCAGCGGCAGCACGATCCGGAAGAAGATCTGACCGCGCGATGCTCCATCGACGCGTGCAGCCTCGATGATCTCGCCGGGGATCTCCGACATGAAGTTGTGCAGCAGGTAGATCGCCAGCGGCAGTGCGAACATCGTGTGGGCGATCCACACCTGGGCGTAGCCGCCGGCGACGTCGAGACCCTGCGTCACCTGCACGCCGAACAGGTTGATGCCCCGCGAGAACGATGACAGCAGCGGAACCAGCGCCATCTGGATCGGCACGATCTGCAGCGCGAACACGAAGATGAACAGCGCGTTGCGACCCTTGAACTCGATCCACGAGAACGCGTACGCCGCCATCGCGGCGATCATCAACGGGATGAGCGTGGCCGGGATCGTGATGACGATCGAGTTGAAGAACGACTCCAGGATCGTCAGCTGGGTGGTACCCGACTGCAGCACGGCCGAGTAGTTGTCGAGCGTGAACTGCGGGTTGGTGAAGAACGTCCACCACCCGGTCGTCTCGATCGCATCCCTCTCGCGGAACGACGAGATGAACAGTCCGAGCGTCGGGATGGTCCACACCACGGCGATGACGATCGAGGCGACCGTCGCCCACGGACGACTGAGACGCTTGCGTGCACGGCCAGCCGACGCTTCGAAGCGCCCGCCTGTCGTGATCGCTCTCGTGCTGTTGGCGCCCGTGTCTGACTTCACTGTGTCGGTCATCGGATCTCCCGCTGCTTCTTGATCTGGCGCGCGTTGTAGATCACGATCGGCAGCACCAGGATGAACAGGATGACGGAGAGCGCAGCGCTGCGACCCGCCTCGAACTTGGAGAACTGGGTGTACATCTCGTTCGCGAGCACCGACGTCCCGTAGTTGCCACCGGTCATCGTGCGCACGATGTCGAACACCTTCAGCGAGGCGATCGAGATGGTGGTCAGAACGACGATCAGTGCGGGTCGGATCGACGGGATCGTCACCGAGCGGAAACGCTCCCAGGCGTTCGCGCCGTCGAGCTCGGCCGCCTCGAGGAGTTCGGTGGGAACACCCTTGATCGATGCCGAGAGCACGACCATCGCGAAACCGGTCTGCACCCAGATCAGCACGACGATGAGCGCGAGGTTGTTCCACGGACCGTTGAGCAGGAACTGCTGCGGCTCTCCGCCGAACCAGACCAGGATCTGATTGAGCAGACCGATCTGCTCGAACTCCGGGCCGCGGTAGGCGTACACGAAGCGCCAGATGATGCTCGCGCCGACGAACGAGATCGCCATCGGCATGAAGACCAGCAGCTTGTAGATCTTCTCGCCACGGGTCTTGTCGATGAAGACCGCGTAGGCCAGACCGACGATCGTCGAGAGCGTCGGAACCAGCAGCACCCAGACGATCGTGTTGATGACCGAGGTCACGCCGTCGGACTGCGTGAAGATCCAGAGGTAGTTCGAGAAGCCGACGAAGTCGCTGCCGGTCGAGTTCCAGAACGATGCGTACACGGTCTGGATCGACGGCAGGATCAGACCTGCGAGCAGCAGCAGCATGGCCGGAGCCATGAAGGCGACGAGCTGGATCAGGTACCCGGCTCCATCGCGGGACCGGTAGTCGAGGAAGAAGAAGAGGGCGCCGACGGCGACCGCGACTCCCATCGCCCAGTAATAGGAGTTGAAGAACCACATCACCGCGAACGGGATGAGCAGGCACATCGCCAGGCGGATGCCGGTGTAGAGCGCGCCTCTTCGCGGCGCGATGTCGACGAGAAGCAGGATGACGACGACGACCACCGCGAAGGCGATGACCACGGCGAGGGCCTGGGCGATCGGGGGCAGAGACCCGATCCATTGGAAGAACACAGTCGCGTTCATGGATTCCCCTTCATGAGACGGAGCTGATCAGCGGTCCGCGCGAGCATGCGCGGACCGGATGAGAGAAGGGTGGGCCGCCCCGAGGGGCGGCCCACCTCATCCGATCAGCTGGAAGGCCAGCCGGTCTCGATCTGGTTCAGGACCTCGTCGGTCGAGGTGCCGTTCACCCACGCGACGATGCCCTTCCAGAAGGTTCCGGAGCCGACGGCACCGGGCATCTGGTCGGAACCGTCGAAGCGGAACGTGATCGAGTCGTCCTGGAGCAGCTTGATCGACTCCTGCAGGATCGGATCCTCCACCACATCGAGGTTCACGCCCTTGTTGGCCGACGTCACTCCGCCGAGAGCGAGGCGGCTGTCCGCCCATTCGGGGCTCGAGAGGTACTCGAGCACCTTCTGCGTGGCCTCGTCGTCGCTGAACGCGCCGACGATCTCGCCGCCACCGGTGATGAGCGTCTCGTCTGCGTTCTGGCTCGGCGTCAGGAACGCCCAGACGTCTCCGTCTTCGGCGAAGTTCGTGCCCTCGGGGTAGAAGCCCGAGAGGAACGAGGCCTGGTGGGTCAGCGCGCACTCGCCACTGGCGACCTGCGCCGCGACATCGCCGAACGCGGTCGAGTTGATGGAACGCACATCGCCGAAGCCGGCGTTGACGTACTCCGGGTTGAGCAGAATCTCACCGGTCGCGTCGAAGGCCTCCTTGATCTGGGGGTCGGTGAACGGGATCTCGTTCTTGACCCACTGGTCGTAGACATCGGGGCCCGCGTTGCGGAGCACGAGGTCCTCGATCCAGTCGGTGCCGGGCCACCCGGTCGCGACGCCCGATTCGAAGCCGGCGCACCAGGGAGCCTTGCCGCTCGCGGTCTTGATCGTCTCGGTGAGGGCGAGGAGCTCGTCCCAGGTCGTCGGTTCTTCGACGCCCCACTCGGCGAACTTCGTCGGCGAGTACCAGATCCAGCCCTTGACGCTGGCCATCAGTGGCGCGCCGTAGAAGGTGCCGTCGTACGTGCCGAACTCGACCCAGCCCTCAGTCCAGTACTCCTCGGCGTTCGCCTTGACCGCCTCAGGAGCCGGCTTCAGCAGGTCACGCGAGGCGTAGTCCGCGAACAGACCCGGCTGCGGGAAGATCGCGATGTCAGGCGGGTTGCCGCCCTGTGCGCGCGTGCCGAGCTGGGTCTCGAAGTCCTGGCTGCCCTCGTACTTGATCTCGATGTCGTTCTCTTCTTCGAAGTCCGCCCAGGACTCCGCGAGGAGCTCCGCCTCGCCCTCGACGATCGTGCCGTAGATGGTGACGGTGTTGTCTCCTCCGCCGCCGCCCTCGGCAGCGCCGTCCGTGCCGCCGGGAGCACCACAGCCGGCGAGCGCGATTCCCGCGACCCCCAGCAGAGCGATTGGCGCGTAACGCCGGGAACGCTGTGACAGACCCATGTGAATTCTCCTCTTCGAGTTGTGCGATTCCCCTCGTCCGCGCCGCCCCTGGCGCAGAATCGGGAACCGATTCCAGGACAACCTACCGGGGTCTGATATCCCGGCACAATAAGCCAGGATCACAAGCTCGCAACCATTCGAGATGTCCGACCCCTGGACATGGGAGCGCTCCCTCGCCATTCGTATGGAACCGGTTCCTTTACCGCTGACGAACGGCTACGCTGACATCGGCGCGGGGGGAGCAACGCGCCGAATCATGGTCGAGGAGGACCCATGAGCACGATCGCGGATGTCGCGGCGCGTGCAGGCGTATCGAAGGCGACCGCGAGCCGGGCACTCAGCGGACGCGGATACGTCTCGGAAGGCACCCGCAAGCGGGTGACCGATGCTGCCGACGAGCTGGCCTACGTCGCGCACTCGTCCGCGACCAGCCTCGCGACGGGACGCACGCAGACCGTCGGAGTCATCATGCCTCCTGTCGATCGCTGGTTCTTCGCCGAGTTGCTCGCCGGCATTCAGGAATCCCTGTTCGCCCTCGACTATGAGCTCGCCCTGTACGGCATCCGCGAGGGCACCGACACCCGCGAGCGTCTCTTCGACGCGGTGCTGCCCGGTCGGCGGTTCGACGGGATCATCGCGGTCGGCATCCAGCCCAGCGCACACGAGCTCGAGCGACTGCATCGGTCCGAGCGTCCTCTGGTCAGCGTGGGCCCCTACAGCGAGGGGTCCAGCGCCGTGTCGATCGACGACATCGCCGCCGCGCGCATCGCCACCGAGCATCTCATCGAGCTCGGGCACACCGACATCGCCTTCGTCGGCGGCTCGACGGACCCCGACGATCTCAGCTTCGGCGATGCGCAGCGGGTCGAAGGATACCTCGAGGCCCTGGCGGCGGCGGGCCTCGAAGCCGTCGCCCGGATCGCCGACGCACGACCGACGATGCCGGGCGGCTACGCTGCGGCCGTCGAACTGCTCGGCGACCGCCGGGGGCGCCCCACCGCGGTCGTCGGCGTATGCGATGAAGCAGCGATCGGCGCGATGATCGCCGCACGGCGTCTGGGCATCGCAGTCCCGACAGAGCTGAGCATCGTCGGAGTCGACGATCACGAGCACGCCGAGATGTTCGCGCTCACCACCATCAAGCAGTCACCGCGCGAGCAGGGGCACGAGGCGGTGAGGCTGCTGCAGCAGCAGATCGAACACCCGGATTCTCCCCGCGAGCGCACGGTGACGGCATCCGCCCTGGTCGTGCGCAGCTCCACCGCGGGTCGGCGCTGACGTTTCGTCTCGGGCGGCTCCGCCGGCCTCGCTCAACGACCGACCTGCCCCCGGACGCACGAAAGCCCCGGGCGGACCCGGGGCTTTCGTGAAGCGTTCAGACGCTTCCAGGACGAGGCACTAGGCCGCGACCTGGAACGGATTACTTGAGGGTAACCGTGGCGCCTGCCTCTTCGAGGGCAGCCTTGGCCTTCTCGGCTGCTTCCTTGTTCGCGCCCTCGAGCACGGCCTTGGGAGCACCGTCGACGACGGCCTTGGCCTCGCCGAGACCGAGCGAGGTGAGCTCGCGGACGGTCTTGATGACCTGGATCTTCTTGTCGCCGGCAGCCTCGAGGATGACGTCGAAGGAGTCCTTCTCCTCAACCTCTTCAGCAGCGCCTCCGCCTGCGCCTGCGACGGCGACGGGGGCAGCAGCGGTGACCTCGAACTTCTCCTCGAACGCCTTGACGAAGTCGTTGAGCTCGACGAGGGTCAGGCCTGCGAACTGCTCGAGCAGCTCCTCAGTGGTGAGCTTAGCCATGATGTATCTCCTAGATAGGTGGGTGTGTTGAACGAGATCGCAGGTCGCTTACGCGGCCTCAGCGGTCTCCAGCTTTTCGCGAAGAGCATCGATGGTGGCGGCAGCCTTGCCCATCGTCGCCTTCATCATGCCCGCAGCCTTCGCCAGCAGAACCTCACGGCTCTCGAGCGCGGCGTACTTGTTGACCTCGTCGGCGGAGAGGGCGTTGCCCTCGAAGATGCCCGACTTGATCACGAGAAGCGGGTTGGCCTTGGCGAAGTCACGAAGAGCCTTGGCAGTGGCGACGAAGTCACCGTGCACGAACGCGACGGCAGACGGACCCTTGAGGTCGTCGTCCAGCGCGGTGATGCCAGCCTTGTTGGCGGCGATCTTGGTCAGCGTGTTCTTCACCACGGCGTACTCAGCGTCCTGACGGATGCTGTTGCGCAGCTCCTTGAGCTGGGCAACCGTCAGACCGCGGTACTCGGTCAGCAGAACGGCAGTCGAGTTCTCGAATGACTTCGTGAGCTCGGCAACCGATGCGTCCTTCTGCGCCATGGTCACTCCTTGGTGTGTACGAGGCGCCGCACGGAGGTGAGGCGCCGATTCCGACCCCTGGCAACAGAAAAGCTCCGGCGCAAGCGCACGGAGCTTTGAGAAGTTCGTGTCCTGCGCGGGCCCCTGCTGAGCAGAGCTTCAATCCTCCTGCGCTTGCGCGCACGATGATGACCAGCGGTCTTCGGTTACGACAACTGTACCCCAGGGCATCGGCACCTCCCAAATCGTCGGGATCATCGCCGGTTCGCGGCTCGGCCTCCGTGCCCGGCCAGCGCGTCGGCCGCGCGGATCAGAGTCAGATGCGACAGTGCCTGCGGGGTGTTGCCCGCCTGCCGGTCCTGCCCGACGTCGTACTCCTCCGAGAGCAGGCCGAGGTCGTTCGTCATGTCGATCAATCGCGACATCAGATCACGGGCCTCGTCGGTGCGCCCGGTCGCCGCATACTGCTCGACCAGCCAGAAGCTGCACGCGATGAAGGGATGCTCCCCTCCCTCGAGCCCGTCGACGCCGGATTCCGTGCGGTAGCGGCGGACGAATCCCTCGGTGAGCAGAGTCCGCTCGATCTGCGCCACTGTGCGGAGCATCCGCGGATCGTCCGGCGCGCAGTACCCGACCTGCGGGAGCACGAGCAGTGAGGCGTCGACCTCGGTCGAGCCGTAGTGCTGGGTGAAGTACCCCTCGACGGGGTCGACGCCGCGCTCGTCGATCTCGCGCCGCAGACTGTCGCGGACCGTCGCCCAGCGATCGGCATCGCCGGCGAGGCCGTGCTCGCGCACGGCGCGCACACCACGATCGAGCGCTGCCCACATCATGACCCGGGAGTGCGTGAACCACTGCGGCTCACCCCGGATCTCCCAGATGCCGTTGTCGGGGCGGTCGATCGAGGCGATCACCTGTTCGATGAGTGCCCGTTGCAGCGGCCACGAGAAGTCGCCCTCTTCGAGGCCGGCGATCCGGGCGCACTCGAGAGCGACCAGCACCTCCCCGATCACGTCGCCCTGGTACTGGTCGACCGCACCGTTGCCGATCCGCACCGGGGCGGCGCCTCCGTAGCCGGGCAGGCTCGTGAGCTCGCGTTCGAGGAGATCGCGCTCCCCGGCGATCCCGTACATGATCTGCACCTCGTTCGGCTCCCCGGCGACGGCACGCAGCAGCCAGCGCCGCCAGTGGTGCGCCTCGGTGAGGAACCCGTGCGCGATGAGGGCCTCGAGCGTGAGCGCGGCGTCCCGCAGCCAGACGAATCGGTAGTCCCAGTTCCGCGAGCCGCCGAACTCCTCGGGGAGAGACGTCGTCGCCGCAGCCACGATCCCGCCGGTGTCCTTGTTCGTGAGCGCCCGGAGGACCAGCAGCGACCGCACGACCTCACCGCGGTACGGGCCTTCGTGCTGGATGCCACTCGCCCAGCCCTGCCACCAAGATCGCGTGGCGGCGATCGCGCCGTCGATGTCGAGAGGCTTCGGAGAATGCTCATGCGAGGGGAACCAGCTGAGGGTCAGGTCCCGGACCTCCTCGGCAGAGACCGTGAGCGTCGCCCGATGCCGATGATCCTCCGCGATGAGCCGCACTCCGCGCACGATCACGGCCTCGGGTCCGGCCGTCGCGCGCAGGGCCGGCTCCTCGCTCGTGCCCACCTGTCGCACCCAGGGGAGTCTGCGCGAGTAGTCGAAGTGCAGCCGCAGCTCGGTGACGAACTCGACCCGACCTTCGATCCCGACGATCCGGCGCACCACGTCGCTGCGCGAAGGATGCAGCGGCATGAACTCCTGCACTTCGGCGATGCCGTGAGCCGTCTCCCAGCGCGTGACGAGAATGAACGTGTCCGACACGTAGTGCCGCTGCGAGGTCGCCGCCGCATCCAGCGGGCGCAGACTCCAGCATCCGTTGCTCGCTTCTCCGAGCAGGGCTCCGAACAGCGAGGGAGCATCGAAGCGAGGCAGACAGAGCCAGTCGATGCTGCCCTCTTTCGAGACGAGCGCGCCGGTGCGGCAATCGCTGAGCAGGGCATAGTCCTCGATCGGTGCGGGCATCGACCGAGTCTGCCATGGCCACGCACCGAGCGGACGGGTTACGGTGAGAGCATGACGGAAGCGACGACGCTCGTGATCTTCGGAGCCGGCGGCGATCTCACCTCTCGGCTCCTCCTTCCCGCGATGGGGCAGCTGCTGACGCGCGAACCCTCTCGCTCCGTGCACATCGTCGGCGCCGACCGCGAGGAATGGAGCGCCTCCGATCTCGAGGCAGTCGTCCGGACGGCCTTCGCGTCGATGGATGCCGAGGACGCCCTCTCGCGCGTGGATGTCACGTACGTGCGTACCGACATCACTCGCGCCGACGACCTGCGGGCGTTGCTGCGGGACCGCACCGGGCAGGTCGCGCTCTACTTCGCCGTGCCTCCGTCGGTCGCCGCGGCGTCCATCGCGGCGCTCACGCCCGAGATGCTGCCAGACGGTGCGGTGCTCGTCATGGAGAAGCCGTTCGGCACCGACGAGGCGAGCGCGCGAGCGTTGAACCGGACACTCACGGCGCTGGTCCCGGAGAGCCAGGTGTTCCGAGTCGATCATTTCCTGGGCCGCTCGACCACGCTGAATCTGCTCGGGGCACGGTTCGCCAACCGCATCCTCGAACCGCTCTGGTCGGCCGAGAGCATCGAATCGGTCGACATCGTCTACGACGAATCCCTGGCGCTGGAGGGGCGCGCGGGGTACTACGACAACGCCGGCGCGCTGGTCGACATGATCCAGAGCCACCTGCTCCAGGTGCTCGCCGTGCTCGCGATGGAGGAGCCCGCCACTCTCGACGAGGTCGACTTCCGCGCCGCGACCGGCGCGGTGCTGCGTGCGACCACGGTGTGGGGCGACGACCCCGCGGCGTCGTCGCGCCGAGCCCGATACACCGCCGGAGAGGTCGACGGAACGCCGAAGCCGTCGTACGTCGACGAGCCAGGGGTAGATCCGGACCGCCAGACCGAGACTCTCGCCGAGGCGACGTTCGAGGTTCGCAACGCCCGTTGGGCGGGCATCCCTTTCCGGCTCCGCTCGGGCAAGGCCCTCGGCACACCAGCCAGAGAGATCGTCGTGCGCTTCCGTCCCGTCCGCCATCTGCCGCGGGGACTCACCGGCACGTCGGACGGCGCAGTCCTGCGGTTCTCGCTCGGCCCGGACCGGATGTCGCTGGAGCTGAACCTCAACGCGTCGGAAGACCCGTTCGAGCTGGAGCGGGCGACCCTGTCGGCCGAGCTCGGCGAGGGTGCGCTCAAGGCGTACGCCGAGGTGCTGTCGGGCGTGCTGGACGGCGATCCGATGCTGGCGGTGCGCGGAGACGCCGCCGAGCAGTCGTGGCGCATCGTGGCCCCGATCCTCGAGGCGTGGCGGCGTGGCGATGTGCCGCTCGACGACTATGTCGCCGGATCCTCCGGCCCCGAGGGGTGGCCCACGCTCGACTGACCCGCCTCCGACGCGGAGAGCGCCTGAGGGATGCCGCGGGGCGGCGTGTGCGGAAGTGAGAGTCGGCGACCGGGGTTACCCTCGATAGGTGACCCCCGAACTCCAAGCTCGCATCGTCGCGGACTCCCGTGACCGCGTGGCCTGGATGAGGGCACGTTCGCGCGGGATCACCGCCACGGACGTCGCCGGACTCACGAGCGAGAGGTCGATCGCGCGCGCGGCCGACTCCAAGCTCGGCGGCGGCCCCCGCTTCGGAGGCAACGCCTACACCGACCACGGGCGACGCCGCGAACCCGAGATCGCCGCCTGGGTGGCGGCGACTCATGGCATCCTCCCGTCGTCGGCCCTGTTCCGCGCCGAGGTCGAGCATCGCCATCTCGCGACCCCCGACGGCATCGCGGTCGACGCAGACGGTCGCGTCAAGCTCGCCGAGATCAAGACCACGAACAAGGCGTTCCGCGGCATCCCCCGCACCTACCTCCGCCAGATCTGGTGGCAGCAGCACGTGCTCGGAGCCGAGCGCACCCTGTTCGTCTGGGAGGAGCACGTCGACTTCGCTCCGATCCACGATGAGCCCCGCTGCGTCTGGATCGACCGCGACGACCGAGAGATCGCGAAGCTCGTCGGCCTCGCCACCGACCTCATCGACGAGCTGTACCGGCGGACCACCGGCATGCAGGTGCCGACACGGATCGCGGATGCTGCGGCTGCCGCCGCCGCCAGCCGCCGCGAGCACCTTCGCGAGCGTGACGCCTTCCGCGCGCTCGCACTCGCCGACTGAACGCACTGGCCGCGTCTGCCCTCAGGTGCAGGAGGCGTTCAATCCCAGCAACGCGATGGACAGCTGGCGAGATGATCCCGCCGACACCCACGTCGTGCCCGCCAGCAGGTTCGTGGCCGTCATCGTCGTCGTGCTGCCGAGCAGGGTGGAGATGAGGCTGGTCAGCAGCGCCTGCGTGAGCACGGCCGAGTGCGTGTAGAGGCCCGCGGCCGGCCCGGTCGTCGTGATGTTCGAGGCGGGCACCACGGCTGTCGTCGCCCCCTGGGTGAGCGTGAGCCTGGTTCCGGCCGCGGGGTACGGCGATGTCCAATCGAGCCTGACGCTCTGGAAGACTCCCAGCACGTTGTTCGTGACCGCGCACGCGATGATCGTGGGTGCCGGCACCCGGAACGCCGTGATCGTGGTCCGCGAGTACTCCGGGTCCGTGAAGGCGGCATCCGTGGTCTGGGCCGTCGGGGCCAACCCGACTCCGAGCAGCAGCGTCGCGCCGACGAGTCCGGCGAGGATGCGTCGCCGTCGCCGCGTGGTCATGACCGGCACTCCCCAGGACGAGTCGCCCCACGATGCCGCACCGAGCTCAGCGCGGCACCGGTCGCGACCAGGGCGAGCGCCCCGCCGATCGCCCAGGGCGCGAACGGTGCCCCGCCCGTCGTCGCGAGCCCTCCGTCTGGCCCGATCGTCGCCGACTCACCGGCGCCGCGCGCGTGCACCCGCACGTGCGTGCTGCCACCATCCTCGCCGTCGAGGGCGATGACGAGCCTGAGGTGCGCGACCTCTGTGTCCGCCATCTCGACGAGCGGCACTTCGACCCCGTCCAGCGATATCGACCAGCCGGATTCGAGCGTGGTGGCTCCCCCGGAGCAGCCGCCCTCGTGCCACTCCTGCGCACAGCGGAGCGCGTCGACCCTGAGCGCCGCGCCGCCGGTCGCGCTGATCCCCACCGCCACGGTCCCCGGGTCCGGCGCCTCGGCACTCACCGTCACGTCCCACTGCACGGGCTGCCCTGGCAGCAGGCTCGACGCGGCGTCCCAGTCGGCGATCGAGACCAGCCGCAGGACCTCGCCCTGCACGACCTGCGTCGAGGGTGCCGCCGACGCGGGGCCCGCCACGACGAGCACTCCGGCGACGATCGCCGAGAGGGCCGTCGCGCATGCGGCCCTCCGCTTCATCGGTCGACTCCCGTCGGTTCGCGCCGCGCCCGAGGATCCTTCGTCGAGCGGGGCCAGAAAGCCCAGACGACCAGAGCCGTCGCGCCGATCGTGAGCCCGCCGAGCACATAGGGGTTGCCCATCGCGACGATCACGGTGGCGATCCCCGGAACCGAGAACAGCACGACGCGCACCGTCTGCACGGTGTAGGGGTAAGGATCGTCGGCCGCGTTGGCGTCTCCTCTCATCGTGATCACCCGCTCGTCCTCGCTCGCGCCCGGCGCGATCGAGGTGATCCGGTGGGTGACCGGCAGGGCGCCCTCTCGATCGACGGTGACCACCTCACCGACCTGCACCTGTGAGGCCGCGACGCTCTGCACGACCGCGACGGACCCGGCCGGAATGGTCGGGGCCATGGATCCGGTGCGGAACATGATGAGAGTGATGTTCGCCGTGAGTGCGACGATCACCAGCACCATGCAGGCGAGTCCGGCGATGGCCGCGAGCCAGAGCAGGGCGTCGGCGAGCATGCGCCCGAGACCTCGCCGAGTCGAACGGGGCGGGACGGATGCCGAAGCCGTGGGCGCAGACGGCGACTCGCCGATCGTGGCCGCCTGCTCGCGCAGGCTCCGCCTCGTCGGTGCGCTCATCATTGCTCCTCAGACGTCATCCGCAGCGCTGCGCGCGCATCAGCTCGACACTCCGGCGACCTGCCATGTCTGGATCGCCGTCAGACCCTGGGCGGCGTTGTCGGTCGCCGCCGGCAGCGTCACGGCGAAGCAGTAGTTCACGGTCGTTCCGCCGTTCGCCGCTGCAGCCTGGGTTCCGGTGCCCCCGACCGACATCAACGAGTTGTCGGGGACGACCGCAGTGCCGGCCGCATACGTGGTGCTGTTGCAGGACGTGCCTGCGATCGCCCGCACGCCGTATCACAGGTACGTTCCGAGTCCGGTTCCCGCCGTCGAGGTCACGCTGAGCTGCAGAGTCCCCGCCACCGACGGATTCGCGGTGCGGACGCTGAACAGCGCATAGGTCGTGTTGCCGGGAGCCATCGCCGAGAACGGTGCGCTGAACGACAGTGCGGCCGGAGTGCCTACGGGATGGCTCGAGAACGTGGCGCCGTCGGTCGCACCCACGATGTCGAACCTCCCCGCGGTGAAGGTCGCATTCCCGTATTCGGAATCGTTCCAGGCGGCGAGGGTCATCGTCGCGCCGACGCCGAACACCAGTCCGCCCGCGAGCACGGCGCGTATCCGACGGGAGAGCAGTCGCTTCCCCTCCCGCATGCCTCTGCGGGTGTCGGCCATGATCAGTCCGCAGTCGAGGTGGCCGTGAACTCCCAGGTCGCGGTCGCGGTGGCGCCCTGAGTGAGACCGGCACCCGCGGTCACCGCGAAGCACAGCTGCAGCGGCACCCCCGCCGTTCCGGCCGGAGTGCCCTCGGCCAGCGGAAGCGACGTCGCTCCGGTCTGATCGCTCAGGGTCGCGCCGGTCGCCACGACTGTTCCCGTCGCCGTCGCATCACAGGTGTCGGCGGCCTCGATCGCGGTCACGGTGTACGAGAGGTTGGCCTCGTTGCCCCCCGTTCCCGCGGTGATCCCGTACGGCAGCAGCGTGGCGCTGTTGGTGGTCGTGCTGTCGAGGCGCACCCAGAACGGCGCATAGACGACATCGCCCGGTGACATCGACGACGCGACCGCGGGCAACTGGAAGACGAGCGACGCCGCGGTGTCACCCAGATCGACGTTGTGGTCGTCGTACCCGTCGTCGGCGCTGGTCGTCGAGCCTTCCAGGTTGAACGAGCCTGCGGTGAAGGTGCCGGTCGCGAACTCCGAGTCGTTCCAGGCTGCGAGCGTCACCCCGATCCCGACGCCGAGCACCAGCCCACCGGCCAGCACTGCCAGAACCTTGCGTTGCGTGTTCTTCTCAGCCATGACATTCCCCCTCCGGAATTCGCGAACCGCTGATGCCTGGGGATGGTCGCCCTACGACGGCCCGCATCCGAGTGTTCCTGTCATTGCCGACAGCTTTGTCCAAGAACTCCTCGATTACAAGGGCAATGACATCACGAATGACCATCTCAGACGACTTCTGTCGACAGAACGTCTGACGCTGTTCGCAACCGATCGGCTGGCTCGTTGCTCAGCGAGACAGCACTCGCCGCGCTTCGGACGCGACTTCGGCGGCGATCGTGTCGAGCAGCCGCGACCGTAGATTCCACTGCTGCCAGTAGAGGCTGACGCGCAACGGCGGTCCGCCGAGCGGCACCAGCTCGTGATCGTTCTGCAGAAGCGGCATCATTCCCCACCCGAGCCCCAGTCGTACGGCAAGCGCGTAGTCATGCGACGCCGGCACGTAGTGCCTGGGGACCCCCTGCTGCGCGACGCCCATGGCACTCAGCCACTCATGCTGAAGAGTGTCGCGACGGTCGAAGTCCACGAACGGCGCGACGGCGAGACTCTCCGCCGTGATGCCGTCGCCGAACCATCGCCGGGCGAACGTAGGCGCGGCCATCGCGTGGTACTCCAGCACGCCGAGCGGTGAGACGGAGCATCCGGCCACGGGCTCCGCCTCGCTGGTGACCGCAGCCATGACCGTGCCGGATTCGAGCAGACGGGCCGTGAAGTTCTGGTCGTCCCGATGCAGGTCGAAGTCGAGCTCGTGCGCTGCGGAGAGCCTCGCCAGCGGGCCGAGGAACCACGTCGCCATCGAGTCGGCGTTGACGGCGAGAGGGATGCGGGTGCGCGGCGCGTTCACGTCGTCGAGACCCAGCCCGACGAGAGCGTCGTGCTCGAGCAACGCGATCTGCCGCGCCAGTCGCACGACCGACTCACCGGCCTCCGTGAGGCGCGCAGGCTTGGTGCGCACCACGAGCACGCGTCCGAGCTGCTCCTCGAGGCTCTTCAATCGCTGGCTCACCGCAGAGGGCGTCACCCCCAGCACTCGGGATGCCGCGTCGAAGGTTCCTTCATCAGCGACGGCGGCGAGTGTGGCGGCGAGTTCTGGATCGATCTTCACATTAGTGATGCTAATGGTCGGCAAGGAATCCGAACTGGTGTTGATGGGTGACTGATCCTAGTTTGGGACCATGCTCCCCGTGCTCTCCGGCCTCGGCCTCGGCCTCTCACTGATCGTCGCCATCGGCGCCCAGAACGTCTTCGTCCTTCGCCAGGGCATCCGCAGGGAACACGTGCTGCCCGTCGTCATCATCTGCGCCGTGTCCGACGCTCTGCTGATAGCTGCGGGCGTCGCCGGACTCGGATTCGTCATCTCGGCGGCTCCGTGGCTCGTCGTCGTGGCCCGCTGGGCTGGTGCGCTGTTCCTGCTGGCGTACGGGATCCTCGCGGCCCGCCGTGCGTGGCGGGGTGGTGAGCAGCTGCGGGTCGACCCGGCGGACGCCGAGAGCTCGAGTGCGCGATCGAACGGCGCAGGCCCTGCGACGGCGACTCGCACGGCGCTCGCCCCGGTGATCGCGACGGCGCTGGCGCTGACCTGGTTGAACCCCCATGTCTACCTCGACACCGTGCTGATGCTCGGGTCGATCGCGGCCACCCACGGTGACGAGCGCTGGCTGTTCGCGGCCGGCGCGATCACCGCCAGCATCCTGTGGTTCACCGCGCTGGGGTTCGGCGCCCGCTACCTCGGTCGCTGGCTGCGCACCGAACGCTCGTGGCGCATCCTCGACGCGCTCATCGCGGTCGTCATGATCACGCTGGCCGTCAGTCTGGTGCTGCCGGTGCTCTGAGCCTGAGGCGGCTGGAAGGACTCCTCCCGACCTCGTCGAGATGCCCCGCCGGTCAGTCGCCGTCGAGAGGCCGCAGGATGCGGGTGAGGAACTTCTTCGTGCGCTCGTGCTGCGGAGCGCCGAAGATGTCGGCGGGCGCCCCCTCTTCGACGACGACGCCGGCATCCATGAACAGCACGTGGTCGGCCGCCTCGCGCGCGAAGCTCAACTCGTGCGTCACGACCACCATGCTCCACCCCTCATCGGCGAGCTCCTTGATGACCAGCAGCACCTCCCCCACGAGTTCGGGGTCGAGCGCGCTGGTCGGCTCGTCGAAGAGCAGGAGGTCGGGGCGCAGCGCGAGTGCGCGAACGATGCCCACCCGCTGCTGCTGACCGCCGGAGAGCTCGTGCGGACGAGCATTCTCCTTGTCGGCGAGCCCCACCCGGGCGAGCAGGACGCGCGCTTCGGCGATCACCTCGGCCTTCGGCCTGCCCTGCACCCGCCACGGACCCTCGATGACGTTCTCGAGCACCGAGAGATGCGGAAAGAGGTTGTGATGCTGGAACACCATCGCCGAGCGGTCGCGCAGCGCGAGTCGCTTCTGCGCGCGTGTGCGCTTCGGCACCGGCGCCTCGGGAGCGAAGTCGATGTCGGGCCCGCCCGCGACGACGATCGTGCCGGCATCCGGCGTCTCGAGGCCGTTGAGCGCCCGCAGGACGGTCGTCTTGCCCGACCCGCTCGGACCGATCAGCACGACGACCTCGCCGCGGTGCAGCGTGAGGTCGATGCCCCGGAGCACCTCGTTGTCGCCGAAGCGCTTGTGCAGGCCGCGTGCCGTGAGAAGAGCGTCTGCGGTGGACGTGTGCGCGTGCGCGGGGTCAGTGAGCGACATTGCGATCGAGCCTCCTCTCGAGTGCACTCTGGCCGAACGACAGCACGAGGCACAGCACCCAGTAGACCAGGGCGGCCGCGAGATACAGCACCATGAACTCCAGAGTCGCCGATGCGATCTGCTGCGCGACCTTGAAGAGCTCGGTCACGAGGATCAGAGAGGCGAGCGAGGTGTCCTTCACGAGCGAGATGAACGTGTTCGACAGGGGCGGCACCGAGACCCGGGCGGCCTGCGGGAGGATGACCCGGGTCAGTGTGCGCGTGCGGTTCATGCCTACCGTGTACGCCGCCTCCCACTGCCCCTTGGGTACCGACAGGATGGCGGCGCGCACGACCTCTGCCCCGTAGCCGCCGACGTTGAGCGACAGCGCGATGATGGCACTGGGCCATGGGTCGATCTTGAGTCCGATCGACCCGAGGCCGTAGAAGATCACGAACAGCTGCACGATCATCGGCGTGCCTCGGATCACCGAGATGTAGAACCTGGCGATGCCCGACAGCAACGGATTGACCGAGATGCGCATCAGGGCGATCCCGATCGCGATCACGAGCCCCAGGGCGAACGACACCAGCGCGAGCGGCACCGTGACCGTCACTCCCGCGAGGGCGATGGGGCCGAGCGAATCGAGGAACAGCTGCCAGGGATTCTCCATGGGCTACTGCGTCACGTCTTCGCCGAAGTACTTGTCGCTGATCTCGGCCAGGGTGCCGTCTGCGCGCAGCTCTTCCAGCGCGCCGTCGATCGCCTCGACGAGGTCGGTCTTGTCCTTGGTGAACACGAACGCCTGCTCGCCGGCCTCATCGGTCTCGGCGGCGATCTTCAGAGCGGACGGGCTGTTGGTGGTCTCGTAGTCGAGGAAGGTCAGCTTGTCATTGACGGTCGCGTCGACACGGCCCTGACGCAGCAGCTCGACGGCCTGCGCCCAGCCCTCGACGCCCTCGACCGTGGCGCCGGACTCGGTGGCCAGCTCGTACCAGTTGCTGGTGAGGGACTGCGCGGTGGTCTTGCCTTCGAGATCGTCGAACGACGAGATCGAGTCGTCGTCCTCGGCGACGACGATGACGCCGGGCGAGACGGTGTACGGAGTGCTGAACAGGTATTTCTCCTGGCGCTCCTCGTTGATGCTGACCTGGTTCGCGATGAGATCGAAGCGTCCGGCGTCGAGACCCGCGAAGATCGCGTCCCACTGAGTCTCCTGGAACTCGATCTCGAGGTCGAGCTTGTCGGCGACAGCCTGGATGATCTCGACGTCGAAGCCGGTGAGGTCACCCGTTCCACCGTCGCCGTGGAAGCTGAACGGACGGTAGGTCCCTTCGGTGGCGACCGTCAGCACGCCGTCGTTGACGAGACCGAAGTCCGAGCCGCCCTCGCTCGAGCTGCTCTCAGCGGGGGTCGTGCTTCCGCTGCAGGCGGTGAGTGCTGCTGCGGCGACGACCAGTGCGGTGACGGCGATGAGGCGACGGGACATGTGACCCTCCTGGGGTGCGGTGAGGCGCTATTGCTGTGGCGCGGAACTCATTCACAGTACGCGGCATCCGACCTGCATCCCAACATCCGATGACGCCGGATGTCGCTCGGGATGCAGAAAGGCCCCCGCAGTTCTGCGGGGGCCTTTCCGGAATCACACTCAGATGGAGTTGACGTCCAGCGGGATGCCGGGGCCGAACGTGGTCGACACGGCGCCCTTCTGGATGTAACGGCCCTTCGAGCTCGACGGCTTGAGGCGGACGATCTCCTCGAGCGCTGCGCCGATGTTGTCGTTGAGCTGGTCAGCCGAGAACGACGACTTGCCCACGACGAAGTGCACGTTGGCGTGCTTGTCGACGCGGAACTCGATCTTTCCGCCCTTGATCTCCTCGACGGCCTTGGCCGTGTTGGGGGTCACGGTGCCGGTCTTCGGGTTCGGCATGAGTCCACGCGGACCCAGGACCTTTCCGAGACGACCGACCTGGCCCATGAGCTCCGGGGTCGAGACGGCCGCGTCGAACGCGGTCCAGCCTGCGGCGACCTTCTCGATGAGCTCGGCGCCGCCGACCTCATCCGCACCTGCGGCGATCGCTGCCTCGGCCGCGGGGCCGGTGGCGAAGACGATGACGCGGGCGGTCTTACCGGTGCCGTGGGGCAGGATGACGGTGCCGCGCACCATCTGGTCTGCCTTGCGGGGGTCGACTGCGAGCTTCAGCGCGACCTCGACGGTCGAGTCGAACTTCGTCGAGCCGGTCTCCTTGGCGAGCGCGACTGCCTCGCTGGGAGTGTAGAAACGGTCTGCCTCGATCTTCTCGGCGGCAGCCTTGTAAGCCTTGGACTTGGTAGCCATGATTATTCTCCTCAGCCCTCGACCGTGATGCCCATGGAACGGGCGGTGCCGGCGATGATCTTCGAGGCAGCCTCGATGTCGTTCGCGTTCAGGTCGGCCTGCTTGGTCTCGGCGATCTGACGGACCTGGTCCTTGGTGATCTTCGCGACCTTGACCGTGTGAGGCGTCGACGAGCCCTTGGGCACGCCGGCGGCCTTCTTGATGAGCTCCGCGGCCGGCGGGGTCTTCAGGATGAACGTGAAGCTGCGGTCCTCGTAGACGGTGATCTCGACGGGGATGACGTTGCCGCGCTGCGACTCGGTCGCGGCGTTGTACGCCTTGCAGAACTCCATGATGTTGACGCCATGCTGACCGAGCGCGGGGCCGATCGGCGGCGCCGGGTTGGCTGCACCGGCGTTGATCTGAAGCTTGATCAGGCCGGTCACCTTCTTCTTCGGTGCCATATCCTCTTCCTTTCATCGAACGGATGCGGGTGCATCCGCTCTCCCGCGAACCCGGCATCTCCGGGCTGCGGTCGTCTGCGCGCACGCCGAAGCGGCACGCAAACCACACAAGTCTACCTGACGCGACAGCGTGCCACGAACGCGAGAACGGCCGCCCCGAATGGGACGGCCGTTCTCGATAAGCGTGTGTCGGTCAGACCATCTTCGTGACCTGGTCGAACGACAGCTCGACCGGGGTCTCGCGCTCGAAGAGCGACACGAGCACCGTGAGCTTGCCGCTCTCGGGCTTGATCTCGCTGATCGAACCGGGAAGCCCCGCGAACGAGCCCTCCTTGATCGTGATGGTCTCGCCGACCTCGAAGTCGACCTCGGCGGGAAGCGGACGAGCGACGGCGAGGCCGCCCTTCGACGCGATGTTCTTGGCGGTCGGGACGTCCTTGACCTCGACGAGCGACTTCAGCATGTTGAAGGCCTCTTCGAAGCGCAGCGGCGTCGGGTTGTGGGCGTTGCCCACGAAGCCGGTGACGCCGGGAGTGTGGCGCACGACCGACCAGGTGTCTTCCGTGAGCTCCATGCGCACGAGCACGTAGCCCGGGATGCGCACGCGGGTGACCATCTTGCGCTGGCCGTTCTTGATCTCGACCACGTCTTCCATCGGGACCTCGATCTGGTAGATCTCGTCCTCGACCTCGAGCGTCGACTTGCGCTGCTCGATGTTGGCCTTGACCTTGCGCTCGAACCCGGCGTACGAGTGGATGACGTACCACTTGCCCGGAAGCATCCGAAGGTCCATGCGGAACGCCTCGTACGGGTCTTCCTCGGCGTCCTCGTCATCGTCCGACTCGGCTACGGCGTCTTCGTCGCCGTTGACGTCGGGTCCGTCGTACGGGGTGACCTCGTCGGCCTCAGCGGCTTCGAGCTCAGCGGTCTCTTCCGCCACGGATTCGTTGAGGACCTCAGCGGCAGCTTCAGTCTCAGCCGCTTCGTCCAGGTTGAGAGCGTCGTTCACGATCGCGTCCGCCTCCGGGTCGTTGATGTCGATGTCGGTGTCGTCGTCCTGCGCAACGGCGTCGTCGTCTCCGTCGACGTCCTCGATGTGGAGGGCGACATGTTCGGCCGGTGTGACCGACTGCTCTTCCGCAGCGAGCACGTTGCCCTCCTGGGCCTCGTCCTCTTCGCTGGACTGCTCAGCAGCCGTCGCCCAGTCGGCGTCGTCGGAATATCGTTCAGACACGTTGTTTCTTTCCAATCACTGCGGCCAGGGCCGCGAGGGCGTCAGGCGCCCGGGACCCCGAAGACGATGTGCGTCACCCAGGCGAACAGGGTGTCCAGTCCGTAGACGATGCCCATGACGATGAGAACGAAGACGAGCACCACTGCGGTGAACTTGACCAGCTCTTTGCGGGTCGGCGTGACGACCTTGCGCAGCTCTGCGATGACCTGACGGAAGAACAGGGCGATGCCTGCGAAGAAGCCCGCGATGCCACGCTTCTTCTCGCGGGTGGCGCCGGCCGCGACGACCTCGCCGCGCGGTTCGTCCTGATCCATCCTGAATGTACCTTTCGTGTGTCAGCGTGTGCTGACGCGCAGGGCGGACAGGAATCGAACCTGCAACCTGCGGTTTTGGAGACCGCTGCTCTGCCAATTGAGCTACCGCCCTAGAGACCGGGAGGTCTCGGGGTGTCATCTTCATCCTGCCACCGCTGCCGGACCGGAAGGACCGGGGCACGGCGAAAGAATGCAGACAACAACTGCTCGACAAGCATACGGCATCCGTCGGTCGGCGCCGAACCGGACCCGCTCTCGTCGTTGTTGTTAGGCTCGGCGAGCGGACGAAACGGGAGGAGGCGCAGTGAGCGCTGACGTGCAGCAGTTCCAAGTGGACCTGCGCGGTGTCGTCGACCTCCTGAGCCGCCACATCTACTCGAGTCCGCGAGTGTATCTGCGTGAGCTGCTGCAGAACGCACGCGACGCCATCACGGCACGGCGAGAGGTCGACGGCGAGGGTGGGAGCATCCGCATCACCGCACTGACGGACGCCTCCGGCGAGTTCGTGCTGCGCGACGACGGGGTGGGTCTGAACGCCGCGGAGGTGGGCGATCTGCTCGCCACGGTCGGACGCAGCTCGAAGCGCGACATCTTCGATCTTCCTCGCAGCGACTACCTGGGTCAGTTCGGCATCGGCCTGCTCAGCTGCTTCATGGTCGCCGATTCGATCGTGATCCGCTCGCGCAGCGCACGGGGCGGTTCGGCCGTCGAGTGGACCGGCAGCGCCGACGGCACCTTCCGCGTCGTCGAGATCGACGACGACCTGCCCATCGGCACGAGCGTGCACCTGAAGCCCCGATTCGACGCCGACGAGCTGCTGCGGCCTGCAGCCGTTCGCGAGCTGGCCGCCACCTTCGCCGAGTTCCTGCCCGTGCGGGTGACGCTCGAGTCCGCGAGCGGCGACATCGACATCACGAGGCGCGCGCCCTTCCTCGACGCCGTCGACGACATCGACGGCGCCGTGCAGTACGGGCGCGACCTGCTGGGCGCCACACCGCTCGACGCGATCGAGCTCCATGAACCCGCCACGGGCACCCGAGGGCTGGCCTACGTGCTCCCCTACGCTCCCCCACCCGGTGCTCGTCAGGCCACCCGCATGTACCTCGGCAGGATGCTCCTGGGCGAGCGGGTCGACGACGTGCTGCCCGAATGGGCGTTCTTCGTGCGGGCGGTCGTCGATTCGACGGGACTCGCCCCGACGGCGAGCCGCGAGTCGCTCGTCGACGACGCGGCGCTCGAGCGCGTGCGCGAGCAGCTGGGCGCCGGCATCCGTCGCTGGGTGCTCGAGCTGGGGCTGCGCGAGCCGCACAGGCTGGCACAGTTCGTGGCTGTCCACGAGGTCGGCCTGAAGTCGCTCGTGCGCCACGACGACGAGCTCGCACAGTTCATCACGCGGTGGCTGACCCTCGAGACGACGCACGGCACGATGCGCATCGGCGATCTCGTCGAGCGGTATCCGCACGTGCGCTTCGCGCAGTCGGTCGACGAGTTCCGCCAGGTCGCCGGCATCTCCCCCGGCTCCGAGGTGCTGGTCAACGGCGGGTACCTGTACGACGCGGACCTCGTACGCCTGCTGCCAGGGCTCTACCCGCACGTCACGATCGAGCTCGTCGACGTCGCCGGTGAACTCGACCGTCTCGATCCTCCGCCCCTCGACGACCGGGATGCCGCGATGGCGCTGGAGGAGAGAGCGGGCGGCGTGCTGACGGCATCCGGATGCTCCGTCACGGTGCGATCGATCGACCAGCCGGAGCTCGCAGCGCTCTATGTCGCCGACCCCGAGGTGCTGCGCCGGATCGACCGCGGTCGCACGAAGGGCATCACCGGATCGCTGTGGGGCGGCGTGCTCGACCGCATCGACTCGACCGTATCGGCCCGTCGCGACGACGATCTGAGCGCACGCCTGTGCCTGAACTGGTCGAACCGTGTCGTGCGGGCGCTGGTGCGTGTGCAGGACGACGCGGTGTTCGCGCGCACCGTGCAGCTGCTCTACATCCAGGCGCTGCTGGCCGGTCACCACCCGCTCTCCGACTCCGATCGTGCGCTCATGAGCACCGCGCTCTCGGATCTCGTCTCGCTCTCGGCCGGCATCGAAGAGGACTCGATCCCCTTCGACGATGCCGTCTGACCACGCGCTCCGACACTCGCTCCGTTCGAAGGATCCCCATGACACGTCCGCAGAAGCGCTTCACGCAGCTCATCGAGGAGATCGATCGCACCCCGTGGGGCCCGGCGGAGCAGGCGCTGGTGGCGGATGCCGTCGCACTCGCCGTCGAGCTCGGCGATGAGCGGCTCGAGTACGAGGCGCGGATGCGGCAGACCGCGTCCGCGAACATGAACGGCGCGACCGACGTCATGCTCAACTCCTTCGCGTGGTGCCTCGCCCGGCACGACGCCGACCCGCAGCGGTTCCCCGCCGACCTCGAGTACGGCGGCGCCGATCTGATGTGGCAGTTCAAGTGGATGGCATCGTCTCTGCGTTCGTCTCCCGCCTTCTCGGTCGAGCAGATCGCGGCGGTGCTCGATGACATGGAGACGCACTACCGCGCGGCCGGGCTCGGCATGAGCGGAGTGCTCACGGCACGATTCGAGGACGCGTGGGATGCGGGGCGCATCGACGACGCCGAGGCGCTGCGGGTGCAGCTGGAGGCCACACCCCGCGACGACCACAGCCACTGCGACGCGTGCGGGCGCAGCCAGTTCGCCGGGTTCTTCGCGGAGACCGATCGAGACGCCGAGGCCATCCGGCTCGTCGAGGAGATGCTCGAGGGCGGATTCTCGTGCGGCGAAGAGCCGGAGCACGCCCTGTCGCGCGTGCTCGTGCCCTACCTGCGCGCCGGGCGCCTCGACGAGGCGAAGAGCGCGCATCTGCGCAGCTACCGTCTCGCCAAGGACAACCCCGACAACCTGCGGATCGTGGCCAACAACATCGTGTTCGCCGCCCTCACAGGCAATGAGGCGAGGGCGCTCGCGCAGGTCGAGCGGCACATCGCCTGGCTCGCGCACGACGGGCTCAACGTCGACGCGCACTTCGCCGCGCTGGCCGCATTCGCGTTCGCGCTCGACCGCGTCACCGCGGCTGGCCACGGCGACGCCCCGGTGCGCGGCGCCGACTCTCCCGCACTCACCGCGTTCTTCGGCGAGCACGACGGAACGTGGGGCGCAGCCGAGCTCGCCGCCGCCGCGTGGGCTGCTGCCGAGCGCATCGGCTCGGAGTTCGATCGCCGCGACGGCACCGAGGGCCACGCACGCAGCCTCGCCCGCCTGCGCGCTCTCGCGGACGAGCACTACGACGTGCCGATCAGGTCGGATGCGTTCGCCGCCGCCCCGGACTCGACCACTCCCGGCGATCCGGACGCCTGGTTCGACCGTGTCATGGATCTCGCCCAGTTCGGAGCGGAGCACGAGACGCTGCAGGCTCTGCCGCACGCTCTCGGAGTCGAGGATCCCTCTAAGCTCGCTCAGCTCATGTCGATGCGCCTCGGCATCCTCATCGCCCTCGACCGTGCCGACGAGGCCGCCGACCTGCTGCCCGCGCGGATCGATGCCCTGCGCGCCGCCGGCCTCGACGCACAGGCCGAACTCGAGCAGCGCCTCGGCCTCGCGACCTTCGGGCTGAACACCGCCGATGCCGCGGCGGCACTCGAGGACGAGCTCGCGAATGCGCACTCCCTCCCGGCGTGGTCCCGCGGAGATGTGGCGATCAGCCGGGCATCTCTGCACATGCAGGCCGACGAAGCCGATGCGGCACTCGACATGGCCGAGATCGCTGCCCGAGCGTTCGCCGACGCCGACGATGTGCGTCTCTCGAACACGACGACGCTCGTCGCCATCGCGGCGGTGCTGCAGAAGGGCGACATCGAGGCGGCATCCGCTCTGCTCGATCGCTTCCTGGCCCAGGACGACCTCAGCGTCGGCCACCGCGCCCAGGCGCTGCAGACGCGTGCCAGGGTGCGCGGTGGCAGCGAGGACTACGAGGAGGGCGCCGCGGACGCCGATGAGGCGTCGCGTCTCCTGGCCGGGCTCGGCGCCACGACGGCCCTGGCCACCGCGCACCTGCTCGCCGGGGCGCTCTGGGAGGACGCCGGCGACCCCGAGAAGGCCGTCGCCCGCTACCGCGTCACCTCGCGTCTCGTCGCCCAGGAGGGCGGCGATCAGGCCGGGGCTGACTTCCGCCTCGCTCGGGCGATGCTCGCCGCGGGTGATGCCGAGGTGGCCGCCGAACTCTTCGGTCAGGTTCTCGAGCGCGAGGAGCAGTCCGAGGTACCTGCCGCCTCTCGCGCGATGACGGCATCGCTGCTCGCCCGCGCCCTCGGCTCGGCCGGCGAGTTCGGTCAGGCGGTCGGCGCTTTCGGCTATGCGGCCGATCTCTTCGGCGAGGCGGAAGAGCACGCCGATCAGGCCATGGCGCTGACCGAGCGTGCGAAGATCCTCGCCCGATTCGACGAGCACGACGAGGCGATCGAGTCGCTCGAAACCGCATCCGAGATCGTGCGGAGGGCCCCCGAGGCGATCGGCGCCCTCGCCGACGTGCTGCACAACCTGGGCCAGGCCTACAGCGCGAAGCAGGACGACCGCGCCTTCGCGCTGTTCGACGAGGTCGCAGCACTGGCTCAGGAGCACGAGGCGGGATGGCTGCTGGCCGACGTGACCGACTCGCGAGGTCGGGCGCTCGCTCAGTTCGGCCGCATCGATGAGGCCGTGGCCGCGGCACTGACGGCAGCCGACGGATTCGCCGGGATCGGGGATGCAGGTTCGGCCGGAGGCTCAGAGCTGTTCGCCGCCCGCCTGCTCGCCGGCGACGACCGCGCGGCTGACGCCGTGCCGATCTACCGCAGCGCTCTCGAGCACGCGGTGGACCACGCGCCGCTCCGGCAGGTGTCAGCGCTCGAGCTCGGCAACGTGCTCGAATCGCTCGGTCGCCAGGTCGAGGCGGCCGAGGTACGTGCGCTCATCGAGAGCTAGGCTCTGCGCCGCGAGCGCTTCCTGAGTCCGTGTACGCCTCGCAAGTCCAGATCTCGCGGATTCGGACTTACGAGGCGCACACGGACTCGCGAAGCGCACAGGGACGCCGCGCGCGACAAGCGGATGCTGAGACTCAGAGGAACTGACGCCAGTTCGCGCGTGCGAGGTCGAGCAGTTCGTCACCCTTGCCCGACATGACCGTGCGGATCGCATACAGCGCGAAGCCCTTGACCTGCGCTGCCTCGATCGCCGGCGGCATCGACAGCTCCTGCCGTTCGGTGACGACATCGAGCAGCGCGGGGCCGTCATGTGCGAGCACCTCGCGGACGGCATCCGGCAGATCCTCGCTGTTCTCGACGCGGCGGGCGAAGATGCCCATGGCCTCGGCGATCGCCGCGAAGCTCGGGTTGTCGAGCGCGGTGCCGTAGTTCACGAAGCCGGCGGCCTTCATCTCGAGTTCGACGAAGTTCAGAGACGAGTTGTTCACGACGATCGTCTTCACCGGAAGCTTGTTCTGCGTGAGGGTGAGCAGCTCGCCCAGCATCATCGCGAGCCCGCCGTCACCGGCGAGGGCGATCACCTGCCGGTCAGGATGCGAGACCTGCGCGCCGATGCCGTGCAGCAGGGCGTTGGCCATCGAGCCGTGCGTGAAAGAGCCGATCAGCCGCCTGTTCTCCGTCATCGACAGGTAGCGGGCGGCCCACACGGTCGGCGAACCCACATCCGCGGTGAACACCGCGTCATCCGCCGCCTGCTCGTCGAGCAGCCGGGCGAGGTACTGCGGGTGGATCGGCCGACCGGCCTTCGTGGGCGTCGCGAGGTCGTCGAGCTTCGCCCTGGTCTTGCGGTAGTGCGCGGTGGAATCGTCGAGGTGATCACGATCGCTCTTCTCGGCGAGGCGCGGCAGCAGCGCCTCGGCGGTCGCACGGACATCGCCGACCAGACCGAGATCGAGCGGATGCCGCTTGCCGAGCTGGGATCCGCGGATGTCGACCTGGATGGTCTTCGCGTGCTCCGGGTAGAACTGCTCGTAGGGGAAGTCGCTGCCCAGCACCAGCAGCGTGTCGGCCGCCTCCATCGCCCGATAGCCGGAGGCGAAGCCGAGCAGACCCGTCATGCCGACGTCGAACGGGTTGTCGTACTCGATGAACTCCTTGCCTCGGAGCGCGTGCACGATCGGGGCGCCGAGGCGATCAGCCAGGGCGATGACCTCGTCGTGGGCACCCTCGACACCCGCTCCGGCGAGGATCGTGGTCTTCTTCGAGGCATTCAGCAGAGTCGCCGCCCGGGCGAGCTCGTCGCCGCTCGGCACGATCACCGGGTGGGACCGCTCGATCACCACGGCTCGGTCGTCGGCGATCTCCGCCAGGGCGACGTCGCCGGGGATCACGAGCACCGCGACCCCGCGCTGCTCGATCGCGGCGCGCATCGCGATCTCGAGAAGGCGAGGCATCTGCTTCGGGTCTGCGACGTACTCGACGTAGACGCTGCACTCGCGGAAGAGCTCCTGCGGGTGGGTCTCTTGGAAGTACCCCGTGCCGATCTCGGTCGTGGGGATGTGCGCCGCGATCGCGAGCACCGGGACTCGTGAGCGGTTGGCGTCGTAGAGGCCGTTGATCAGGTGCAGGTTGCCCGGCCCGCACGAGCCGGCGACGACCGCGAGGTCTCCCGTGAGCGCAGCATCCGCCGCCGCCGCGAAGGCCGCCGACTCCTCATGCCGCACGTGCACCCATCGGATGCCGCCGTCCTTTCGGAGGGCGTCGGTGAACCCGTTGAGGGAGTCCCCCGGAAGGCCGTAGACACGGTCGATCCCGTTGGCGCGGAGGGTCTTGACGATGTTCGCTGCGACGGTTGCCATGCTTCCAACCTACGCCCGGCGGCCGGTCCGGGGGTCGGTCCGGAGACTTGCCCTGGAGACGACAGAGGGGCGGATGCCGCAGCATCCGCCCCTCCCTCGCACAGACGCTCAGCCGATGCGGATGAGCTTCTTGTTGACGAACTCGTCGGCGGCGAGATGCCCCAGCTCACGCGAGGTGCCGCTGCGCTTGATGCCGCCGAACGGCAGCTCGGGGCTGTCGGCCAGCACGAGGTTGACGTAGACCATGCCCGCCTCGATGTTGTCGGCGACCCGCTCGGCCTGCTCGGCGTCGGTGGTGAAGACGTACGAGCCGAGACCGAAGGTCGTGTCGTTCGCGAGAGCGACGGCAGCGTCCTCGTCGGCGACCCGGTAGACGACCGCAGCAGGGCCGAAGAGCTCCTCGCGGTAGACGTTCATCTCGGGGGTGACGTCGGCGAGCACGGTCGGCGCGAAGAACGCTCCGTCGCGCGTGCCGCCGGTCAGCAGCGTCGCGCCCTGCTCGACGGCCTGGTCGATCTGCTTCTGCAGGTTCTCGGCCGCCGTCTCAGACGAGACAGGGCCGAGCACGGTGTCGTCGAGCATCGGGTCGGTCGCCGTCACCGAGGCCATCGCCGCGGTGAACTTCTCGACGAACTCGTCGTACAGACCGTCGACGATGATGAAGCGCTTCGCACCGTTGCACGCCTGGCCGTTGTTGTCGAGACGCGCGTCGACGCCGGCCTGCACCGTGGCGTCGAGGTCGTCGGTCGAGAGCACGATGAACGGGTCGGATCCGCCCAGCTCGAGCGCGACCTTCTTGAGGTTGCGTCCGGCGATCTCGGCGACCGCAGCGCCTGCGCGCTCCGAGCCCGTGAGCGAGACGCCCTGCACGCGCGGGTCGGCGATCATGTCGGCGATCTGGTCGTTCGTCGCGAGGACGTTCTGGTAGGCGCCCTTCGGGAATCCGGCGTCGTGGTAGATCGCCTCGATCGCGGTCGACGACTCGGGGCACTGCGGCGCGGGCTTGAGCAGGATGGTGTTGCCGACGATCAGGTTCGGAGCCGCGAAGCGCACGATCTGGTAGGCCGGGAAGTTCCACGGCATGATGCCGACGAGCGGTCCGAGCGACGAACGGCGCACGATCGCCGACCCCTCTCCGAGGATGGCGATCGGCTGGTCGGCCATGATCGCCTCGGCCTGGTCGGCGTAGTACTCGGCGATGTCGGCCGCGAAGTCGACCTCTCCGAGGGCTGCCTCGCGGGGCTTGCCCATCTCGCGCACGAACACGTCGGCGAGCTCCTCGCGGCGTTCGCGGTGCAGCTCGGCCGCACGGCGGAGGAGCGCTGCGCGCTCGGCGACGGTCGAGGAACGCGACCAGTCGCGGTGCGCGGCGTCGGCGGCCGCCACGGCCTCCTCGATCTGTGCATCCGTGAACGTGTCGAAGGACGCCAGCGTCTCTCCGGTGGCGGGGTTGATGACGGCGTAATCGGTCATGTCGAGTCCTCTCATGTTGTCGGTCTGGGCCCTTCGACAGGCTCAGGGACCCAGACCGGAGGTGGTGGTCAGGAGATCGGGATCAGCGTGTACTTGGTGGACAGGTACTCGTGGATGCCCTCGAGACCGCCCTCGCGGCCGACACCGGACTGCTTGACGCCACCGAACGGTGCCGCCGCGTTCGACACGACGCCCACGTTGAGACCCATCATGCCGGTCTCGAGCTTGTCGATCATGCGCTGACCGCGCTGCAGGTTCTCGGTGAACACGTACGACACGAGCCCGTACTCGGTGTCGTTCGCGAGACGCACCGCGTCGTCCTCGGTCTCGAAGGTCGCGATCGCGAGCACCGGTCCGAAGATCTCCTCGCGGAGGATCGCCGAGCCGGCGACGACGTCGGTGAGGACGGTGGGCTCGTAGAACGTGCCGGTGCCCTCGAGCGCCTTGCCGCCTGCGAGCAGCGTGGCGCCGCGTTCGACGGCGTCATCGACGAGCTCTCCGGCCTTCGCGACAGCGCCCTCATCGATGAGCGGTCCGATCGCGACTCCGTCTTCCGTGCCGCGGCCGATCTTCATCGCCTTCACGCGCTCGGTGACCTTGCGGGCGAACTCGTCAGCGACGTCCTTGTGCACGATGAAGCGGTTGGCCGCGGTGCACGCCTGGCCGATGTTGCGGAACTTCGCCGCCAGTGCGCCGTCGACCGCCTTGTCGAGGTCGGCGTCGTCGAACACGACGAACGGGGCGTTGCCGCCGAGCTCCATCGACACCCGCAGCACGCCCTCGGCGGCCTGGGCGATGAGCTTGCGTCCGACCTCGGTCGAGCCGGTGAACGACAGCTTGCGCAGACGCGGGTCGGCGATGATCGGGGCCGACAGCGCCGACGACTTCGAGGTCTGCACGACGTTGACGACACCGGCAGGGAGGCCGGCCTTCTCGAGCAGCGAGGTGAAGAACATCGTCGTCAGGGGCGTGAGTGCCGGGGGCTTGATCACGACGGTGCAGCCGGCCGCCAGAGCGGGAGCGATCTTGCGCGTCGCCATTGCGAACGGGAAGTTCCACGGCGTCACGAAGAACGACGGGCCGACGGGCCGCTGCGAGACGACCATGTGGCCGGTGCCCTCGGGGTTGATGCCGTAGCGACCGCTGATGCGCACCGCCTCCTCGCTGAACCAGCGCAGGAACTCGCCGCCGTAGGCGACCTCGCCGCGGGCCTCGGCGAGCGGCTTGCCCATCTCGAGGGTCATCAGCAGCGCGAGGTCCTCCTTGTGCTCCTGCACGAGGTCGAAGGCGCGGCGGAGGATCTCGCTCCGGGTGCGCGGCGCAGTTGCCGCCCACGAGTCCTGCGCGGCGACGGCAGCATCCAGTGCCCGGATGCCGTCACCCGGCGTCGCGTCGGCGATCGTGCGGATGACCGCACCGGTCGCCGGGTCCTGCACGTCGAACGTGCCGCCGGTCTCGCCGTCGATCCACTCTCCCCCGATGAAGAGGCCGGTGGGGATGCTGTCGAGCAGCGCCTGCTCAGTCTGAGTGCTCATGAATCTCTTTCTGTGGGGAGGGAGGAATGCGGATGCGGCGGACGCGGTCAGCGTCTGCGGATGCTGGTAGGAGCATCCATGCTGAGCGTCTCGCCGCGGAAGAACGCCGGGCGCTTGATCCGCTGCCAGATCATCACCGCGATGCCGACCACGATGATGAGCATCCCGAGGATGAAGACGATGCCGACTCCGCCGATCTGCGACCCGGAGCCATAGGCCGGGTCCATGGAGTCGATCAGCGTGGTGAAGAACAGGATGCCGAGGATGATCCCGCCGATGAGCGGGAACAGGAACGTGAAGAACAGATTCCTCGTCGAGTCGAACCACTGCTTGCGGAAGTACCAGACGCAGGCGAAGGCCGTGATGCCGTAGTAGAAGCAGATCATCATGCCGAGCGTCAGGATGGTGTCCCAGAGCGTGTCCTCACTGACCACGCGCATCACCGCGTAGAACGCCGAGGCGACGATGGCCGACACGATGGTCGCGAACCCGGGGGTGAAGAAGCGCGGGCTGACCTTGGCGAAGGGTTTGGGCAGTGCGCCGTAGTGTCCCATCGCGAGCAGGGTCCGCGCCGGCCCCACGAACGTCGACTGGAGAGACGACGCGGAACTCGTGAGCACCGCGAGCGAGACGAGGAATGCCAGCGGGCCGAGGATCGGACCGGAGAGGTGGAAGAACACGTTCTCCTGGATGTCGCCGTTGCCGAGGCCGAGCTCGCCGTCACCGACGCCCGCGAACATGATCATCGCGACGGCGAGCAGCAGGTAGAGCGAGACGATGGTGAGAACCGTGGCGGTCGCGGCGCGACCAGGCGTCTTCTCGGGATCCTTGGTCTCCTCGTTCATCGTGAGAGTGACGTCCCACCCCCAGAAGATGAAGATCGACAGCGACAGACCGGCGGCGACGGCGCTGAAAGACGAGATCGCGAACGGGTTGAACCAGTTGAGGTCGAACGGCTGGTAGTCGAAGCCGTTGCCGTTCACCGCCTGCACGATCGCGGCGCCGGCGAAGAAGACCAACACGAGGATCTGGAAGCTGACGAGCCAGTACTGCAGCTTCTGCGTGGTCTGCATGTCGCGGTAGGAGATCCATGTGGCGCCGAGCATGAAGAGCAGGCACACGCCGATGTTGACCCAGGTGTTCGACGCGATCGCCGCGATGTCCGCGTTGCCCGTGATCTGCGAGAGCAGCAGGAAGAGGAAGTCCACCGCGACCCCCGCGAGGTTGGACAGCACCAGGATGGTCGCCACGATCAGGCCCCATCCGGCCATCCACCCGATCCACGGGCCGAACGCCCGCGTCGCCCAGGTGAAGGAGGTTCCCGAGTCGGGCATCCGGTTGTTGAGCTCCCGGTATCCGAAGGCCACAAGGAGCATCGGGATGAACCCGAGGAGGATGACGGCCGGGATCTGCGCCCCGACCTCGGAGGCCGTAGGCCCCACGGCTGCGGTGAACGTGTAGGCCGGAGCGATGCATGAGATGCCGATCACGACGGCCCCGATGAGACCGACGGTCCCCGCAGACAGCCCTTTGGTGGAGATTCCTGTCGTGACTCCTGATGCGGGCTCCGTCGCCCGGTTCGAGCTGCTCATCAGCGGACTCCTGCTTCGGCGCGGGTGCGCGGGACGACGATCATGGGCACGGGCAGTTCGTGCAGCATCTTCGCTGCGGTCGAGCCCAGGAACAGGCGGCGCGGCTGCGCCAGACGGCTGGAACCGACGAGGACGACCTCGCCGGGCAGCCACGTGAGATTCGCGACGGCGTCTTCGACCGTGTCGCCGGGGGCCTCTTCGACCTCGGCCTTCAGTTCTTCGGGCAGCAGCCCCTTGGCCACCTCGAGCACTTCGCTCGCGTGCTCGTCGCCGACCATGCGGATCGCGCCGGTGTCGAGACCGGGCGGCACGTCGAACGGCACGAGTGAGACCAGCCGCAGACCGACGCGCGACTCGGTCGCGATCGCGGCGGCCTCGTCGAGGAGGTTGTCGGCGCCGGCGCGGTTGCCGACGGCGGCCGTCACCCGCGGGAGCACATGGTCGTCCTGCTCCGCCGTGCCGGCGGGGGCGAGCGCGACGGGGATGGTCGACGAGTGCAGCAGCTCGGAGGCCACGCTGCCGAGGCGGTGACGGCCGAAGATGCTGCCGCCGGCGGTGCCGATGACGATCAGGCGGGCGTCGAACTCCTCACCGGCGGCGATGAGCCCCTCGGCGAACGACTCGCCGAAGCGCACGTGGCCGGTGCGGGTGAGCTCCTGCGGCAGCCGCACGACGGCGTCCTCGAGCCACTCCTTCGCCTGTCGCCGGATGTGCTCCTCGTACGCGCGCTCCGGCGGAACCGCGGCACTCCGGGTGCCCTCCGATGGCAGCACGATCACGAGGTGCAGGACAGCACCGAGGCTGCGGGCGAGCCGCGCGCCGAGCGCAGCGGCATCCGCTCCCGCATCCGTCGCCGTGTAGCCGACGACGACCGCGCCGGTCATCAGCCGACCTCGGCGGCGTCGCCGGTGGCGCGAGTGGCTTCGACGATGCTCCATGCGACGAGGTGCCCCATGCGGATCGCGCCGTCGACGTGCTGGTAGCCGGCTCCTGCCATGTCGCTGCAGGCGAAGTGGATGGGTCCGACGGCCGAGCGCAGGTCCGCGCCGTAGCGGTGCAGTCCGCCCATGTCGAAGCTCGCCGCGTACGCGCCGCGCGTCCACTCCTCGGTGCCCCAGTCGCTCTCGTAGTACACGACGGGGTTCTTGGCCTCGTCGCCGTAGTAGTGCGAGAGGGACTCGAGGATGCGCTCCTTGCGCTCCTCGGCCGACAGCGTGAACAGGTCGTCGGCGTTCTGGTCGCTCACGAAGCCGACCAGGGTGCCGCGCTCGTCGCCGTGGTTGGTGTTGTCGTACGCCTCGTGCGCGAGCTCGTACGGGCTGAACGCGGTGCCACTGAGGCCCTGTTCGCGCCAGAACGGGCGGTCGTAGACGGCGTGCACCTTGATGACGAAGCCCATCGAGATGTGCTGGTGCATCTGGTGCTGTCGACGCGGCAGCGGCGGCACGAAGGCGATGCGGCTGTAGAGCACCGGAGCGTGCGCGAGGATCGCGAAGCGGGCGCGCACGGTGGTGTCGTCGGTGGTCGCGACGACCGACGACTGGGCTCCCGAGCCTTCCGAGGGGCTCCACTCGAGCGAGCGCACCGGCTGGTTCAGCAGCACGTCGTCTCCGAGTCGCTCGGCGAGCAGCAGCGGCACCTTCTGCAGGCCGCCGACGACGCGCTTGTCGAGGATGAAGTCGGCGTCGACGAGGTTCGAGTACGAACCGGCGGATGCTGCCATCAGCAGCGACTGCAGCAGGGAGAACGAGTGCGTGGGCTTGGTGAGCATCGCGGATCCGGTGGCGAAGGCCAGGTTGCGCACGGCCTCGTCGTCGTCGGTCTGCGCCCGCAGCCAGGCGTCCCACGTGACCGAGTCCCACTCTTCGGCCTGGGCGTGCGCCCAGGGGCGGTCGGGGTCGATCTCGGCGACCATGGCGTCGAGGCGCTCGGTGATCTCGGCGATGACGGCCTCGGTCTCGGCGGACACCGGGAACATCTCGCCCGTGAAGCGATGCGTCTGTCCGTCGGGTCCGACGTACACGCTGTCGCCTTCGCGATAGCGGCTGTAGGTCTCGAGCCCCAGCTCCTCGATCGTGTCCTTCAGCGCATCCTGATCGGGCGAGACCCACTGGCCGCCGATCTCGAGCATGGCGCCGTCGATGACGTCGGTCCACAGGCGGCCGCCGACGCGGTCACGTGCTTCGAGGACGGCGACCGACAGTCCGGCCTTGCGCAGGTCGTTCGCGGCCGTGAGCCCTGCGGCCCCGGCTCCGACGATCAGCACGTCGCGAGTGATCTCAGCCATCTGCTTCTCCTTCGTTGGAAATGTGTGTGCCGGCCGCGACTCGAAATCCCCCGATCCTCGTCGCGGCCGGACGTGTGGTGGCGGTCGCAGCGAGCCGCGACCGCTGGTCTGTCAGCCCGCGTTCGCCGCGAGTGCGTCCGCGACGACGTCGAGGCCCTCGTTCAGCAGATCGTCGCCGATCGAGAGCGGAGGCAGGAAGCGGATGACGTTGCCGTAGGTGCCGCAGGTGAGCACGATGACGCCCTGGGCGACGCACGCCTTGGCCACGGCGGCGGTGAGTGCGGCATCCGGCGCGTTCGTCTCGGGGTTCACGAACTCGGCGGCGATCATCGCACCGTGCCCGCGGATGTCGCCGATGCGGGCATCCTGCTGCTGCATGGCTGCGAGGCGTGTCGTGAGGATCTCGCCGATCTCGCGGGCCCGCTCGATCACGCCGTCGTTCTCGAAGACGTCGATCGCGGCGAGCGCTGCGGCACAGGCGATCGGGTTGCCACCGTACGTGCCGCCGAGGCCGCCCGCGTGCGAGGCGTCCATGATCTCGGAGCGCCCGGTGACGGCGGCGAGAGGCAGACCACCCGCGATGCCCTTGGCGGTCGTGATGAGGTCGGGCTCGATGCCGAAGATCTCGCTGGCGAACATGTGGCCGGTGCGGGCGAAGCCGGTCTGCACCTCGTCGGCGATGAAGACGACGCCGTTGGCGCGGCACCAGTCGGCGATCGCCGGCAGGAATCCGTCGGCCGGGACGATGAAGCCGCCCTCACCCTGGATGGGCTCGATGATGACCGCCGCGAGGTTGTCGGCGCCGATCTGCTTCTCGAGCTGCAGGATGACGCGGGCTGCGGCCTCGCCGCCCTCGAGTCCGTCGCGGAACGGGTACGACATCGGTGCGCGGTAGACCTCGGGGGCGAAGGGCCCGAAACCGCTCTTGTACGGCATCGACTTGGCGGTCAGCGCCATCGTCAGGTTGGTGCGTCCGTGGTAGCCGTGGTCGAAGGCGACGACCGCCTGGCGACCGGTGTGCTTGCGAGCGATCTTGATCGCGTTCTCGACGGCCTCGGCGCCGGAGTTGAACAGGGCGCTCTTCTTGGCGAAGTCACCGGGGGTGAGCCGGTTCAGTGCCTCGGCCACCTCGATGTACGACTCGTACGGAGAGATCATGAAGCAGGTGTGGGTGAACTGTGCGGCCTGCGCGGCCACTGCTGCGGCGATCTTGGGGTGCGCGTTGCCGACGGTCGTCACGGCGATGCCCGAGCCGAGGTCGATCAGCGAGTTGCCGTCGGCGTCGACGACCACTCCTCCGCCGGCGGCGACGGCCGCAACCGGAACCGTGTGCCCGACGCCCGCGGCGACGGCATCCGCCTTGCGCGCGAGGATCTCGGCCGAGCGGGGGCCGGGGAGGTCGGTAACCAGACGTCGCTCCTGGGGGAGGTCGGGTCCGCCGAGGGGGACTGCAACAGCTGCGGTGTCGAGGAGTGCCATGTCCGCGAGCGTACGGCCGGATCCGCGACAGGCGCATTCGCCCGACTGTACAATCTCGTTGAGATCATCGCCCGACCGTACACTTCCGGGGTTCTGGCGACGGGAGAGGAGCATCGGCATGGACGACACCGAGCAGCCCACTCTGCGCGCCCTGTTCCGACGTCGCGACCTCGGACTCGCCCTGATCTCGAGCGAGGGCGACCTCCCGGTGGGCGCGCTCGATCGCCCCCTGCGCTGGGTGCACAGCTCCGACCTTGCCGACCCGACGCCGTTCCTCGCCGAAGACCTCGCTCTGCTGACCACCGGCACCCAGTTCGACGCCGGCACGGACTTCGACGTGTACGTGGGGCGGCTCGCGGACCGCGGGGTGCTCGGCCTCGGCTTCGGCACGGACGTGCATCGCGCCGGGATCCCCGAGGAGCTGATCCTCGAGTGCGCACGCCGCGGGACCCCGCTGTTCGAGGTGCCCTACCGCACGCCGTTCATCGCGATCGCCCGAGCGCACTCCGAGGCCATCGCCGCACAGGCCTACGCCCGCAGATCCTGGGCGCTCGACACCCAGCGTGCGCTGGCACTGGCCGCACTCCGCCCCCGCGGGCTCGACGCGACCGTCGCCGAGCTCGGGAGGCGCCTGGGAGTCTGGGTCGGCATGTACGACGCAGCCGGCTCGCTTCAGCTCTCGCACCCCCGGTCAGCCGTGACAGCGGGCCGGCTGGCCGAACTCGGCGAACGTGCCACCGAGATCCTCGCCCGTGGACTCGAAGCCGGGCAGTCGCTCACGATCGACGATCAGACGTTCACGCTCTTCACCGTCGGACGAGGCGGACATCTGCGGGGAGTGATCGCGTTGGCGGTCGACGCGCTCGACGCCGAGGCCCGCACGGTCGTGACGTCGGTGATCGCGATGGCCGGGCTCGCGCTGGAGCAGAGCGACCAGCTCGCCCGCAGCAAGCGCCGATTGAACTCGCAGCTGCTGAGCTCCCTGCTCGACGACGACCCGACCCTCGCTCGCAAAGTGCTCGGTGGCATGCCGTCGGCGCCCGTCGTCGTGGCGATCGCCGCGGACGCCCCGACCGGACCTTTCGCAGACTGGTGGGACCGCCGCCGCGCCGAGCACGGCACCGCGAGCTTCCTCGCCGAATCTGCGGAGGGCGTCGTGCTCTGCCTGTCGATGGACGACGACGCACTGCTCGACGAGGTCGCCACTCGTTTCGGCATCCGCATCGGGGCGTCGGGGTCGGAATCGTACGACGCGTTCTCGCGTGCCCACGCTCAGGCGCTCGCGGCGCTGCGACAGCAGTCCGGGGCAGGGGTGTTCCACTTCGCCGACGCTGCGGGATCCAGCATCCTCAGCGCGCTCGCGACCGACGAGGCCCGCCTGGTCGCCGAGTCTCGGCTCGCGCCCCTCCGCGACCACGATGCGCGATCAGGCGGCGACCTCGAACGCTCGCTGCGCACGTGGCTCGAGCACGATGCGAAGTCCGATCCGGCGGCTGCGGCCCTCGGCGTGCACCGCCACACGCTGCGGTCGCGGATCACTCAGGCGGGTTCCCTGCTCGGCAGCGATCTGTCGTCGTTCCCCGCCCGCGCAGAGCTGTGGGCGCTGCTGCAGACGGCCCGGGATTAGCCGGCCGGCCCCACTCCCCCTCTACTCCCCCTGCTCCCCTCCGGCACGAAACCCACCTCCCGACACGAAACCCACCGCGCGCACACGGGTCTCACCCCGACACCCCGGTCTCACCGACCGTCGTGACACCCGCCCAGCCGAAGCCGCCCTTCCGACACGAAACCCACCGCACGCACACGGGTCTCACCCCGACACCCCGGTCTCACCGACCGTCGTGACACCCGCCCACCCGAAGCCGCCCTTCCGACACGAAACCCACGGGTCTCACCCCGAAACCCCGGTCTGACCCCGATACCCCGGTCTCACCCCGAAACCGCGGTCTCACCGACCATCGCGGCACCCACTCGGCCGAAGCCGCCCTTCCGACACGAAACCCACCGCACGCACACGGCTCTCACCCCGAAACCCCGGTCTCACGGCGGCCGCGGCACGCAGCAGCGCTGCCGCGGCCTACTCGCCCTCGCCGAGGTTGTCGGAGACGACCTCGAGCGCATGTGCGCGCGCCTGCACGGCATCCGCGCCCCGTTCCGTCGTGACGGCAGCGGCGAATACCTCGGCGAACACCAGATATGCGACGCGCGAGGTGTGCTCGAGCTCGTCGCGGAAGCTCACGCCGGTCGGAGCGATCACGAGCGACAGCGTGGCCGCCTCGGTCAGCGCCGACGAGGCGAAGGATGTCAGCGCGATCACGGTCGCGCCGCCGCGCGCCGCCGCAGTCGCGACGCGAAGGCTTGCCTCGTTCGCGCCCGATCCGCTGACGATGAGGCAGACGTCGTCGGGCGTGAGGTGGCGTGCCGCGATCTGCTGCGCGATGGCATCCGCGATGAACTCCGCCGAGCGCCCCGAGGCCGTGAGCCTCATGGCCAGATCGTTGGCTATCGGCGAGGAGAGGCCGTTGGCGAGCACGAGCAGACGACGAGCGGATGCCGCGAGCCGCACCGCCTCGTCGACCGCATCCGCGTCGAGCAGACTCGTCAGCGCCGGCAGTGACGCCGCGAGACGACCGATCTCGCCCCGCATCCGCCCGAGCGCGCCCGGTCCGTGGTCGATGCCCGCCTCCGTCGGCCCGCTGCCGAGTTCGGCGGCGAGCGCGACGCGCAGCTGCGGGTAACCGCGGTAACCGAAGCTCTGGCACGCGCGCACGACCGTGGCGCGGCCGACACCCGCTCGGTCGGCGAGTTCCTGCGCGGTCCATTCGACCACCGCCTCCGCCGACTCGACGATCAGCTCGGCGACGCGGCGTTCGGCGGGCTGCAGGGTGTTGAGCACCGCGGCGATTCGAGCGGTGGGCGGAGCGCTAGGCGAGAACACGGGTGCGGGCTCCCTCCATGATCCGGCGGCGGATCGCACCGGAGACGGCATCGATCAGCATCGTGACAGCGACGACCACGATGAGCAGGACACCCACCGTCGACCACTCACGGTACTGGGTATACGAGGTGAGCATGTCACCGATTCCGCCGACGCCGATCAGACCGAGCACGGCCGATGAGCGCACGTTGATCTCGAAGCGGTACAGCCAGAACGACCAGAACGCGGGCTCGACCTGGGGCCAGACACCCCAGCGCAGCACCTGCAGGGTGCCACCACCCGCCGCGCGTGCGGCCTCGATCGGCCCGCGGGGCACCGCCTCGACTGCTTCATAGCCCCATTTGCCGAGCGTGCCGATGCCGTTGATCGCCAGCGCGAGGGCGCCCGTGAACGGCGTGAGCCCCGTGACCGAGAGGATCACGATCGCGATGATGATCTCGGGAACCGCCCGGATGAGCGAGAACAGCCCGCGCAGCAGTGCGCGCAGCCAGGCGGGGCCGAAGCCGCGCGCGGCGAGCAGGCTGATGGGGGTCGCGAGCAGGATGCCGAGGATCGTGCCGACCCACGCCATCTCGATGCTGCGCCAGGTCTGCCAGAGCGCCTCGGGCAGCTTCTCCCAGTTTGGGCTGCCGAACATCAGGAACGTGTAGCGGACGATCTCGGCAGGAAGGTCGGCGAGACGTGCCCAGTTGATGTCGATCGACCAGAAAGCCAGCACGACGATGGCGGTGACGATGATCCATGAGGCGATGAGCCAGGGTCGGCGCGGCTTGTCCGGGATGACCGTGACGGCAGAGGGCGGAGTGAGCACGGTGGTCATACGAGTCTCCGTCGGATGGCGTCGGAGACGAGGTCGATCACGATGACGACGATGAGGATCTCCAGGATGATGAGCGAGAGCTGGTCGTAGCGGTAGAACGTGCGGACGGCGTCGATGAGCAGGCCCATGCCGCCGGCTCCGACCAGACCGAGCACCGTCGAGGCGCGGACGTTGAGTTCGAAGACGTAGAGAGTCTGGTTCGCGAACGCCGGCCAGGCATCCGGGAGCGCAAGTGTGCGGTTGATCTTCGTCTGTGTGGCACCGACCGCTCGGCCGGCCTCGAGCGGACCCCGGTCATTGGTGTCGATCGCCTCCGAGACGAGCTTGACGATGATGCCGACGTTGAACAGCAGCAGCGCGAGGATCCCGGGGAGCGCGCCGACACCGACCATCGCGACGAGGATCGCTGCGTAGAGCAGGTCGGGGACGCTGCGGATGACGTTCAGGATGCCGCGCACGATGACGCGCGCCGGAGCGTTCGGGTTGGTGGCGCGAGCCGCCCAGAAGCTCAGCGGCAGCGAGATCACCGCACCGATCGCCGTCGCGATGACGGCCATCTGCAGCGTCTCGATGAGCGGCGGGAGCGTGCGCGGGAAGAAGCTCCAGTCGGGCATCAGCAGCTTGATGATCTTGTCGGCGCCGTTCTGCCAGTTGCGCGCGATCGCCGAGAGGTCGACACCGATGCCGATGCCGGGCAGGCACATCACGACGGTGATGGCGACGACCGCCAGCAGGATCACGGGCCCACGCCACGCGCCGCGCGGCCGCAGAGGTATCTCGAGCGGTGCCGGTGTCGCCTCGGTCATGTGTCGAGCCGATCGTCGGGGGTGAGGGATCGACCGTAGATGCTCTCGAAGTCGGCATCCGTCGCGCTCGCTGCCGGACCGTCGTAGACGATCTTGCCCGCGCGCATCCCGATCATCCGTGCTCCGTACTCGCGGGCGAGGTCGAGCAGGTGCAGGTTGACCAGCACGGTGATGCCGAGGTCTCGGTTGATGCGGCGGAGGTCGTTCATGACACCGTGCGCGGTGGGCGGGTCGAGGCTCGCGACCGGCTCGTCGGCCAGGACGATGCGCGGCTCCTGCGCCAGTGCGCGTGCGATGGCGACGCGCTGCTGTTGCCCACCCGAGAGGTCGGATGCGCGCGAGTGGAGCTTCGGCAGGATGCCGACGCGGTCGAGCGCCTGGTAGGCCAGCTGCCGGTCGGCGTCAGGGTACGCGCCCAGCAGGGTGCGCCACAGGGGCGTGTGGGCGAGACGCCCGACGAGCACGTTCTGCAGGACGCTCGCCCGGCCGGCGAGGTTGAACCCCTGGAACACCATCCCGATGTCGCCGCGCAGGCGCCGCAGGGTGCGGGGCGAGGCTCCGCTGACGCGGTGCTCGCCGACGTCCAGCGTTCCGCTCGTCACCGGCACGAGGCCGTTGATCGTGCGGATGAGAGTGGACTTGCCCGAACCCGAGAGGCCGACGACGGCGACCATCTCTCCGGCGTCGATGTCGAGGGAGACGCGGTCGAGGCCGATCGTCCCGTTGGGGTATCGCACCGTGACGCCATCGAGACGGATGGACCACGGCGTGGACGCCGCAGCCTGGGCTGCGGCGTCCACGTGCTGGATCTGATCGGACAATTTACTGGAGCCCCAGGGCCTGGGCGGCGCGAGCGACGACATCGAGGGAGTCGGGATCGGCGGGCGCGAGCTTCGTGATCGAGTAGATGCTCGTGAGGATCTCGGAGCCCTCCTCGGTGTTCGAGAAGTCCTCGAGAGCCGTGGAGATGCGGTCCTGCAGCTCGGGCGACAGGTCGGACGACAGCGCGACGCCGTCGTTCGGGATCTCCTCGGTCAGGGCGAAGACCACGACCTTCTGGCCCACATCGGGGGTGTCCTTCTGAACGATCGTGCGGGCATCCCAGAAGCTGAAGCCGACCTCGGCGTCGCCGTTGTAGATCGCCAGCACCGAGGCGTCGTTCGCGGTCACGGGAATCTGCTGGATGTCGGTGTCGGTGTCGAGTCCCGCCTCCTGCAGCGCGAGGACCGGGTAGATGTAGCCGGCGGGTGAGCCGGGTCCGAGCAGCGCGACCTTCGCTCCCTCGACCTTGTCGATGCTGTCGAGACCGGCAGGACCCGACATGGCGTCAGCGCCGTTGCAGAACAGCATCCCGTCGCGCTCGACCGGCTGGTCGTCGCAGTACTTGTCGGGGTTGTTCGTCATGAACTGCGCGGGATAGGTGATGTTGCCGTTGCGCTCGGTCTGCAGCACGACCGATGCGTCGTACATGTCATTGGCCTGCCACAGCTGCAGAGACGGCAGGAAGCCGATCTGCGCCTGACCGGCCCCCATCGCCTCGACCGCGGCCTGGTAGTCCTTGGAGACCACACCGGTGACCTCGATGCCGAGCTCCTCGGTGAGGTAGTCGGTGAGCGGTGCCGCGGTGTCGACGAGGCCGTCCTGGTCCTGCGAGGGCACCAGGGCGAGCACGAGGGACTCGGGATCGGCAGCGGGGGCGGCGGACTCGTCGGGCGCGGCCGTGTCGGTCGAGCAGCCGGTGAGCACGACGGCGAGCAGGGCACCCGCGGCGACGAGCCCCGCGGCGGTCCGGCGGAAGGGGGAGGTACGCATTGTCATCCTTCGATGTGTGGTGGGTGAGGGAGGGTGGAGAGGTGCGGGTTCAGGGGCGCAGCCACGCGTCGAGCTGAGGGATCAGCGTCGCGAAGTCGGCAGCGCGGTAGGTGGGGGTCGCATCTGGATCGGGGAAGCCACCGATCAGAGCGGTCGCATGGCCGCGCGCATGGGCGGGGGCGAGGTCGTTGTGCCAGATGTCTCCGATGCTCAGCACCCGCGCGTCCGCGGGCAGATCCGCCAGGAACGCATCGAGACCGGCCGGCTTGCCCGCACTCGTGACGATGCGGTCGAAGAGCCCGGCGAGGCCGAGCGCGTCCAGCGCCTGGTCGATGCGGATCGCCGGTGCGTTGGTGACGAGAACGAGCTCCGCGTCAGCCGCAGCAGCGGCGAGGAAGGCGGCGAGGCCGTCGGGTGCGGTGATCGGAGCCGCTGCGGTGGCGAGCTCTGCTCGGCTCGCCAGATACGCGGCGCTGAGCATGCGGGCATCCGCACCACGGGCAGCCGCAGCCCGCCGCACCGCGTCGTAGCCGTCGAGGGCCCCACCGTCGGCGGCGGAGAGCGTCTCGCGGATGCCGTCGACGAAGCCGTGGTCGTCGTCGAGAGCGGCAGCCACCTGCGTGGCGTACGCCAGGACGGGCCCGTCCCCGAGGGCGATCGTGCCGTCGAAGTCGAAGAGGAGAATGGAGTTCACGGTGTTCTTTCCGCATCCGCACTCTGATCTCGCGGACGCTCCGTCCAGCATGCTCAGTGATTGTGGACAGAAAGTCCCGATCATGTGAACGCCGTGTGAACACTCCGTCCACCGGGATCTTGTAGCGTGAACGCCGTGTCCGGAATCGACGACCTCACGACCGCTGCAACCCGAGCACAGTCCGACTCGGCCACGACCGCACGTGCAGCCGTCGACAGTCTCCCGTGGCTCGCCGCCGCACTCGAGGACGACCGCGAGCACGGACGCTTCGACGCCTGGGGCCGGTCGACCGTGATCGACGAGAACATCGGCGCGCCCGTCATCTCTCGGGCACTGTTCGACGAGTTGCACCGCAGAGCAGGCATAGCGGCGCAGTGGCCCGTCGGCAACGCCGGACTCCTGCACTGCTACGGCTATCTGCTGTCACTCGTCGAGACGCCGTACGGGCTCAAGCGCGAGCGCTGGGTGACACCTGCGCTCGCAGAGGCGTGCGCTCTCGCACCCGACGCGTTCCTGCCCTGGCTCGAAGGCGCCACACTGCTCCACAGAGCAGGCGCCGCGGCATCCGGGATCCTCCACAGCGCATCGCTGTCGGGCACAGCGACCGTCGACGGACGACACACCCGCGTGGGGGTCACCCGCGAGCAGGGACCCGCGGCGCTGGTCTACGCGGTCGCCGCCGTCTCCGAGACCACTCCCCTGCTGATCACGATGTTCCCCGTCGCCGACGCGGGCGTCGTGCTGACCGAGTTCGCGAGCACTCCTCGCCTGCGTTGGAACGCGGTGTGATTCGCATGCCGCATGCGCGCCGGTCAGGATGCTGATCTGCGCCGCTCTAGGGCACTAGTCGATTGCATATTGCGTTTTCGTGACGTTCGTCATAGTTTCAACACAGCGCTCGAGCGCTTCATCCACCCCGACGCACTGGCGCGTCATGTGAAGGAGACGACGATGTCTACCGCTTCCCCGCCCCGCACCGACGAGACCGTCTGGCCCGTTCCGCGACGCGTCACCGGGATCGTCCTCTTCAGCTGTTGGATGGCGATCCTCGCCGACGGCTACGACATCGGCGTGATCGGCGCGGTGCTGCCCGCTCTCGCCGAGGATGCCGCCTGGTCGCTCTCCCCCGTCGAGCTCGGAGGTCTCGCCTCCTGGGCTCTGGTCGGCATGCTCATCGGCGCCCTCTTCATCGGCACGCTGAGCGATCGGGTCGGTCGCAAGCGGATGCTGCTGGTGTCGATGTCGATCTTCACCGTGATGCAGCTCGGTGCAGCGCTCGCCCCCACGCCCGAGATCTTCGGCCTCTTCCGCTTCCTGGGCGGCCTCGGCATGGGAGGCATCATCCCGGTCGCCGCCGCGCTCACGATCGAGTTCTCCGCCCCACGTCGGCGCGCGCTGAACTACGGGATCATGTACTCCGGCTATTCGCTCGGCATCGTCGTGTCGGCGCTCGTCGCCATCCTGCTGCTCCCGCACCTCGGCTGGCGCTGGGTGATCGCGGTCGGCGCGCTCCCGATCCTGCTCATTCCCGTGATCGCGAAGGTGCTGCCCGAGTCGCTCGAATCCCTCGAGAACCGCGGCCGTCACGACAAGGCCGTCGCCCTCGCCGATCGGCTCGGCATCCACCCCTACATCCCCACCGACCGCCCGGCTCTTCCCGAGGGCGAGCGTCGGCCGTGGCACAGCATCCTGCACCAGCTCTTCTCCCGAAGCTACCTGCGCTCGACCGTCTTCCTCTGGATCTCGCTCTTCGCCGGGCTGCTGCTGGTCTACGGCCTGAACTCGTGGCTGCCATCGATCATGCGCGCCTCCGGATACGACCTCGGCCCCGCACTCACGTTCCTGCTGGTCTTCAGCCTCGCGTCCGCCGTCGGCGGCCTGGGAGTCGGCTACCTCGCCGATCGCTTCGGCGCCAAGCCGGTGCTCATCATCTTCTATGCGCTGGGCGGAGTGGCCTGTCTTCTGCTCATGTTCCCGAACGGGATGTTCGTGAATCTGGTGCTCGTGGCCATCTCGGGCATCGGGTCGATCTCGACGTCGCTCGTGCTCACGGCCTACATCACCGACTACTACCCGGCTTCCGTCCGCGCGACAGCCGCGGGCTGGGCATTGAGCTTCGCACGCATCGGTGCGATCCTCGGCCCGATCATGGGCGGCTGGCTGGCGTCGCTCGCGATCGGCGTCGAGTGGAACTTCGTCGCCTTCGCCCTCGTGGCGATCGTCGCCGCGGTGGCCGTGTCGCTGGTGCCGAAGAAGCCCGTGGCGCTGAGCTGAGGTCGCTCAGCGAGGTGCGTGCGCCTCGAGGAACTCGTACACGTCGGTGGTGTCGACACCGGGGAACGCCCCGGTCGGCAACGTGGCGAGCAGGGTGCGAGGAGTCCTGACGTTCGGCCAGGAGTTCTCGCGCCACCGCCCCTCGAGGTCGGCGGGCGCTCGGCGGCAGCAGACCTCGACCGAGTGCTTCGACACTCCGCGGTGCGGGGTGTCACGCCCGACGAACCACTTGGTGTCATCGAAGCGCACGCCCACGCTCACCGAGTGCAGCCCCTCGCTCGACGCCTCGACTCGGGCGGTGCACCAGTAAGTGCCGTTGCCCGTGTCGGTGTACTGGTAGTACGGATTGAAGCGGTCGTCCTCGTCGAACACGACACGACTCGTCCACCGCCGGCAGCACATCTGGCCCTCGATCGACCCGAGTCGGTCGGTCGGGAAGTTCACGTCGTCGTTCTCGTAGGCCTTCGTGATCGTCCCCGACTCGTGCACCTTGAGGAAATGCACGGGGATGTCGAGGTGGCGGGTCGCGAGATTCGTGAAGCGGTGCGCCGCCGTCTCGTACGAGACCGAATAGGCATCACGAAGGTCTTCGATCGAGATCGCCCGACGTGATTTCGCATCCTTCAGCGCGGGCACCACGTGGGCCTCGGGAACCAGCAGCGCCCCGGTGAGGTAGTTCGTCTCGACCCGCTGGCGCAGGAACTCGGCGTAGCTGCGCGGCTCCGAATGCCCGAGGATACGACTGGACAGCGCCTGCAGCACGGCCGTTCTCGCGTCACCCTTGGCCGGCACACTGCTTGAGAGGTACAGCCGCCCGTTCGCCAGGTCGGCCACGCTGCGCGTGGTCTGCGGCAGATCGGGCGCGTAGTGCAGCGTGAACCCCAGGTAGGCGGCGATCTCGGATGCGGTGCGCTGCGTGAGCGGACCGCCGGGATGACCGACCGCCGCGAGTATCTCGGCGGCTTTGGCTTCGAGGTCGGCGAAGTGGTTGTCCTGCCTGCGCATGAGGTGACGCAGCTCGACGTTCGCGCGCCTCGCCTCCTCCGGCGTGGCCGCCCGCTCGTCCCGGAGCCGGTCGATCTCGCCGTGCAGCGCGAGCAGTGCCTTCAGTGCATCCGTCGGCATGCTCTTGGCGATGCGGAACGGCTCGATCCCGAGCGCCTGGAACGTCTGTCCCTTCATGGCGCGCTCGAGAGCGATCTCGATCGCACTGCGCTCATCGAGCGGCTCGCCCTCGAGCAGCGCATCGATCGTGACACCGAGCGCTCGCGCGATCGCCTGCAGTTGAGTGAGCTTCGGTTCGCGCTTGCCCGTCTCGATCATCGACATCTGACTCGGGGCCCGATCGACCGCCGCTGCGAGATCGTCGAGGGTCATTCCCCGCGCGGTGCGCAACTGACGGATGCGTCGTCCGATCGTGAGGGAGTCGGCGTCTTCTTCGGCCGCTGAGTTGCTCATGCGGCCGATTCTGTCACAGAAACAGAATTTCTATTGATCTTCACACGTTGATTGGCCAAGTTCGGGCCAGATCTTCACCCACAGTGGAAATACGCCACCCGGCTTCACGGTCCGGGCATCCAACGGAGGAGACACCATGACGAACACCGCTCAGAACCACACCCCGCGACCCGCAGGTCTGCGTGCCGGCGACCAGGTTCAGACGGCCGCCGAGCTCCGGGAGATCTGGGAGACGGATCCCCGTTGGGACGGCGTCGAGCGCACCTACTCGGCTGAGGACGTCATCCGCATCCGCGGCTCGGTCCGCGAGGACGACACCCTCGCCCACCGCGGTGCCGAGAACCTCTGGAACCTGCTGCACACCGAGGACTACGTGCGAGCGCTCGGCGCCTACACGGGCGGCCAGGCCGTGCAGCAGGTGCGGGCAGGCCTCAAGGCCATCTACCTCTCCGGCTGGCAGGTCGCGGCCGACGGCAACCTCGCCGGCCAGACCTACCCCGACCAGTCGCTCTACCCCGCCAACTCGGTGCCGGCGGTCGTGCGTCGCATCAACAACGCGCTGATCCGCCAGGACCAGCTCGAGCACGCCGAGGGCGAGGTCACACAAGACTGGCTCGCACCGATCGTCGCCGATGCCGAGGCCGGCTTCGGTGGCCCCCTCAACGCCTACGAGCTCGCGCAGTCGCTGATCCAGGCCGGGGCAGCCGCCATCCACTGGGAGGACCAGCTCGCGAGCGAGAAGAAGTGCGGCCACCTGGGCGGCAAGGTGCTCGTGCCCACGCAGCAGCACATCCGCACCCTGAACGCGGCACGTCTCGCCGCCGACGTGTCGGGAGTGCCGACGGTCATCATCGCCAGGACGGATGCTCTCGCCGCCGACCTGCTGACGAGCGACGTCGATGAGCGCGACCAGCAGTTCACCACCGGCGAGCGCACGACCGAGGGCTTCTACCGCATCCGCCCCGGCATCGAGTCGGTCATCAGCCGCGGCCTCGCCTTCGCACCGTATGCCGACCTGCTGTGGGTCGAGACGGGCGAGCCCGACATCGAGCTGGCCCGTGCGTTCGCCGCGGCGATCCACGAGCAGTTCCCCGGCAAGATGCTCGCCTACAACTGCTCCCCGAGCTTCAACTGGAAGCGCCACCTGTCGGACGCCGAGATCGCGACGTTCCAGCAGGAGCTGGCCGACCTGGGCTACAAGTTCCAGTTCATCACGCTCGCCGGCTTCCATGCTCTGAACCACTCGATGTTCGACCTCGCCCGCGGCTACGCCGATCGCGCCATGAGCGCGTACGTCGAGCTGCAGGAGGCCGAGTTCGCCGCAGAGGCGCACGGCTACACCGCCACCAAGCACCAACGCGAGGCGGGCACAGGCTACTTCGACGTCATCTCGACCGCGCTCAACCCCGACAGCGCGACCCTCGCCCTCGCCGGCTCCACCGAAGCCGCGCAGTTCCACTAAGCCATCGCAAAGGACTCAGATCATGACCACTCCCACCGCTCCTCCGACAACCGCTCCGATCCAGACGACGCAGCAGGGTCCGGCGATCAGCGTCACCGGTCCCCTGCGTGAGCGCTACGACGAGATCCTCACTCCCGAGGCGATCGCGTTCCTCACCGAGCTGCACCACCGCTTCGCCGCTCGCCGTCACGACCGGCTCGCCGACCGCATGCGCCGCCGGTTCGAGATCGGCAACGGGCACGATCCGCGCTTCCGCGATGACACCGCGCACATTCGAGCGGATGCCGACTGGCGTGTCGCCGGTCCCGGACCCGGGCTCGAAGACCGTCGGGTCGAGATCACCGGGCCGACCGATCCGAAGATGACGATCAACGCCCTGAACTCCGGAGCGCGGGTGTGGCTCGCCGACCAGGAGGACGCCACGAGCCCCACCTGGAAGAACGTCGTCGAGGGCCAGCTGTCGCTGCGCGATGCGATCCGCGGCGAGCTCTCCTTCACCGGCCCCGCGAGCGAGTCGGGGCCGGGCAAGGAGTACCGCGTCACCGCCGAGCGCACGCCGACGATCGTGATGCGCCCTCGCGGCTGGCACCTGCCCGAGAAGCACCTGCAGTTCACCGATCGCGCAGGGCGCCGCACCGCGGCATCCGGTTCGCTCGTCGACTTCGGGCTCTACTTCTTCCACAACGCGCAGGAGCTGATCGCGAACGGCCGCGGACCGTACTTCTACATCGCCAAGCTCGAGTCGAGTGAAGAGGCGAAGCTGTGGGACGACGTGTTCTCGTTCAGCGAGGAGTACATCGGCATCCCGCACGGCACGATCCGCGCCACCGTGCTCATCGAGACCCTGCCCGCGGCGTTCGAGATGGACGAGATCCTCTACGAGCTGCGCGACCACTGCGCCGGCCTCAATGCCGGACGCTGGGACTACATCTTCTCGATCATCAAGAACTACCGCGGCCGCGGGGCGCGCTTCGTTCTTCCCGACCGCAGCGAGGTGACGATGACGGTGCCGTTCATGCGGGCCTACACGGAGCTGCTCGTGCAGACCTGCCACAAGCGAGGCGCCTACGCGATCGGCGGCATGAGCGCCTTCATCCCGAACCGTCGCGACCCCGAGGTGACCGAGCGTGCGATCGAGAAGGTCTCGGCCGACAAGAAGCGCGAGGCCGGCGACGGCTTCGACGGCACGTGGGTGGCCCACCCCGACCTGATCCCCACGGCACAGGCCGAGTTCGACGCCGTACTCGGCGACCGCCCGAATCAGATCGATCGTCAGCGCCCCGAGGTCCTGGTGACCGCGTCGCAGCTGCTCGACCTGCACATCGGCCGCCCGATCACGGCTCAGGGCGTGCTCGACAACGTCTCTGTGGCGATCCGCTACCTGGAGGCGTGGCTGCGGGGGCTCGGCGCGGTGGCCATCGACAACCTGATGGAGGATGCCGCGACGGCCGAGATCAGCCGCTCGCAGGTGTGGCAGTGGATCCACCAGGACCGCACCACCGAGGACGGCACACCGATCACCGCCGAGTACGTCGAGGGCCTGATCGGCGAGGTGCTCGACGAGGTCGAGCGACGCGACGGCGAGCGCTTCGACGACGCGGCATCGGTGTTCCGCGACGTCGCGCTGCACGAGGAGTTCCCGGCGTTCCTGACGCTCGGCGCCTACAGCCGCTTCCTCGTCGAGGAGGCCTGACCCCTCTCTGCACGCAAGGGCCCTTCGGATGCCGCGGTTCGGCATCCGAAGGGCCCTTGCGTGCGCATACGGACACTCGAAGCCCGTTCGGTCCACCCCCTCGAGAACGGGCGTAGCCTGAGATCATGAGCGACGTCTGGTCCGACATCTCCTCCGAGTTCCTGCACCTGTACCCGCGCGGCCGCCGGCTGGTCGTCGTCGCCGGAGCGGATGCCGAGCGCTCACGCCGAGCAGCCGACGACTTCGCCTCCGCCCTGACGTCGGCAGGTCAGAGGGTCGAGCGGGAGCACGCCGTGGACGGCGACGAGCAGGCTCTTCGTGCCGACATCGTGGCGCCGTTCCGAGCCACCCCCGACAGCGGCACCGTCCTCATCGTCTCGGGTCCGCCCGAGCTGCTCGGGACATCAGCCCGCGGACTCTGGAATTTCATCGTGTGGCAGCTCGCCGGCGACGAGGCGCCACACTCGATCGCCTCTGCGATCGTCGATGTCTCGGACCCCGCGCATCCGACCCGACGCTTCGCGGACTACTGCGCACTCCCCTCGGCGTTCGGCGCCTGAGGGCGGCATCCGCGCCTCGCTCCGGGCTGAGCGCTGCGGTCACGCAGGGTTTCGCGGGTGCCTCGGTCCCCCCGACCGAGGCACCCGCACGTCCGCCGGCGCTGTGCGCCGGCGATCCGTCGTGCCCGACGCTCTCGCGCCTTTCCCCGAGCTTCCGGACGGGCGATCCGCCTCGTCCGGAAGCCGTGACGGCCGGATCATCAGAAGTCGCGCCTCCCGCATCACCTGCCGTCATGGCCCGCCTGGGGACACGGGCAGGTTCAGGTTATGCACGCGCTCAGGCTGCCGGAAGCGCCCCGGACCGTCCCGTCACCGGATGAGCGGAGCCCGGCACGCTGTGCGACAGTTGGCACCGGAATCGCGGTCGCATGTCACTCTGCGCACCGCGCCAGTCGGCGCGCCGACCGCGCCGGAACCCGCGATCTCGAACGCGGCGACCCTCGTTCGGTTCCGGCGTCCGACGCCGTCGACTCAGGCTGAGGGTCCCGGCTGCTCGTCACTGAGGAGCATCGCCTCGGCGAGGCGCGGGGACTGCGTGCGTGCTGCCATCCGGAACGCACTCGGGCTCACCCCGACGTGACGGGTGAACTGGGCACGAAGCGCTGCCGCATCTGCGAAACCGGACTGCACCGCGACCGTCGCGAGATCCTGGGGCGGAGTGGACACCAGCTGCTCCCGTGCCGTCACCAACCGCCGACGAAGCAACCGAGCAGCGAGACTCTCGTCCATCCCGGCGTACAGCCGGAAGAGCTGGCGACGGCTGACGTGCAGTTCCGCTGCGAGCTCCGCGATCCCGAACGCCGCATCCCGGTGGCGTCGTTCGATGATCCGATCCGCCTCTGCGCGCACCAGACTGGCGCGATCCGTCTCGCCGTCACGGGGAAACTGCCGGAAGAGACTGCGCACGAGCGCGACGAGCGCCGCTTCGGTGCCCGCCAGAGCTCCTTCTCCCTGATCGGGATCTTTCGCCCACTCGAACAGCATCCGCCCCAGGGCGGCTCCCGCAGCCCTGGTCAGCGGAGTATCGGGGAACATGCCGGCTCCTGCGGCGAGCGCGTGCTGGTATCCCGGCACGGCGGAGACCGGCACGACCACACCGGTCGTCTCACTCACCCCGAGGTGCTCGATCGATGACGCCCCGAGACTCGACATGAATCCCATCCGCCCTACGCTCATCAGCTGCACGCCCGCAGCGGTGCGCAACCGTTGTCCTCCCTGGTTCGACGTGCCGAGGATGATGATGTCCATGCCCTCCGGAGCACCGACCTGATAGCTGACCGTGTGCGAGGTCTCGAGCGTGCTGTAGAGCATCGTGGCGCCGATGGATCTGCGCAACAGGGCAGCCTCGAACGCGTCCGGATCAGCGGCGCTCATCGTGCCGAAGTTCGAGAGCTGCAGCATGCCGAGCGGCCCGTCGAGTCGCATCACCTCTGCTGAGAACCACCTGGCACCGTCGCGTCATCGCGCGCGCCGTCACCGGCCTCCGGCGGCACCCACAGTCCGCCCGAGAGTCGACCCAGCCACGCGGCCATCTCCGCATCATCGAGTACTCGCGCCATCTCATCCCCCAGCGGGTGCGAGCCGCCTTCTGCGCCCGCCGCCCCAATCCCCGCCCTCACGATAATTCGGCCCGGTGAGGCACAGCAATATATACGTTCGACCGAGGCTCGATCCGGCCTCGGTCTCAGCGGCTCAGCGGCTCAACGGAAGGAGGCGGCGACCGAGTTGCGGTGGTAGTCGAACACGATGCTGGTGCGCGTCGAGGCGACGCTGCTCTGCGCCGACAGGTGCTCGAGCACGAACTCGCGCATCTCGGACGAGTCAGCGACGGCGATGTGCAGCAGGAAGTCGTCGTCTCCGCCGAGGAAGAAGACCTGGATCACCTGCGGCAGCGCCCGCACGCGATCGGCGAACTCGACGATGCTCTCGCGCCGGGCGCTCGGTCGAAGGCTGACGCCGATGATGGCCTGGAGGCCGGCGCCCAGCATCCGCTCGTCGACGCTCGCGTGGAAGCCGCTGATGACTCCTCGATCCACGAGTGCACGCAGGCGGGCGTGCGCGGTCGACGGTGCCACGCCGAGCTGGCCGGCGAGCTCTGCGTTGGTCATCCGCCCGTCCGCGCTCAGCAGCTGTACGATCCTCGCATCGACCGCATCGAGCGCCGGTGCCCGAAGGGTGTTCGTCTGAGGGGCTTCGGATGACGTCTCCATGCGAATGATTATGCAGGATCGCTGGACTGAACGAATGTTCTTCAGGCATTCTGTCGAATCATCGACGTTTCTGCGATTCTGAGATGCACTCACGCAACCGCAACTTGGAGGATCGATGAAGATCGGCGTGCCGACCGAGGTCAAGAACAACGAGAACCGCACCGCGCTCACCCCCGCGGGTGCCGACCGGCTCGTTCACGAGGGCCATCGCGTGCTCGTGCAGTCGGGAGCGGGAGTCGGCTCCGGCATCTCCGACGAGGCCTACCGGATCGCCGGTGCCGAGATCGTCGAGACCGCTGAGCAGACCTGGGGCGAGGCAGACCTTCTCATCAAGGTGAAGGAGCCGATCGCCCAGGAGTACGGCTTCCTGCGCTCCGACCTCACCCTCTTCACCTACCTGCATCTCGCCGCCGACCGGGCGCTGACGACCGCGCTCGTCGACGCGGGAACCACGGCCGTCGCCTACGAGACCGTGCAGCTGCCCGACCGCAGCCTGCCTCTGCTCGTGCCGATGAGCGAGATCGCCGGTCGTCTTTCCGTGACGATGGGCTCGTACTCCCTCATGCGGTCCGCGGGCGGACGCGGAGTGCTGATGGGCGGCATCGCCGGGACCCCCCGCGCCAAGACCGTCGTGATCGGTGGCGGCGTCGCGGGTGAGCATGCGGCCGCGAATGCGCTCGGACTCGGATCCCAGGTGACGGTGATCGACATCTCGCTGCCGCGACTCCGGGAGCTCGAGCACCGCTACGGCGGCGCCCTCCAGACCCGTGCGTCGAGCCGCTACGACATCGCTGAAGAGCTCGCGACCGCGGATCTGGTGATCGGATCGGTGCTGATCCCCGGTGCCGCAGCGCCGAAGCTCGTCACCGACGACATGGTCGCCGGCATGAAGCGCGGCTCGGTGCTCGTCGACATCGCGATCGACCAGGGCGGATGCTTCGAGGGCTCGCGTCCCACGACGCACGACGACCCCACCTTCGCCGTGCACGACTCGATCTACTACTGCGTCGCGAACATGCCTGGCGCCGTGCCCGAGACGGCCACCCGGGCGCTGACCAACGCCACCCTTCCCTACGTCTCTGCCATCGCAGGCAAGGGCTGGGAGCGTGCGGCCGCAGACGATGCCGCTCTCGCCAAGGGCCTCAACGTGCAGGGCGGACGCATCACACTCGATGCCGTGGCCAAGGCCCACGGCCTCACGTCCGCCTGACGGACACGAACACGGAGAAGGGCCGGGGAGTCACCTCCTCGGCCCTTCTCCGTGTCTGCAACCCGGCCTAGGGCCGGTCGTCGAAGCGGATGGTGTTGCGGAGCACGCCGATCCCCTCGATCTCGGTCGTGACCAGGTCGCCGTCGCGGAGCCACCGCGGTTCCGGCATCCCCAGCGCCACTCCCCCGGGCGTGCCGGTGAGCACGATGTCTCCCGGGCGCAGCACCGTGATCTGAGACACGTAGGCCACCAGGTCGGCGGCGTCGAACACGAGCTCGGACGTGTCTGCATCCTGCACCAGCTCGCCGTTCACCGCACAGGTGATGCGCAGCCCGTCGCGCGGGTCGAGTCCGTCGGCGGTGACCACCCAGGGCCCCACCGGTGTCGTCGCGTCGAACGCCTTGCCCTGCAGCCACTGCAGGGTGCGCTGCTGCCAGTCGCGCATGGAGATGTCGTTCGAGACTGCATATCCGAGGATCGCCGCCTGGGCCTGCTCGCGGTCTGCTCGATGCACCTCGGCGCCCACGACGACGGCGAGTTCCGCCTCCCAGTCGAGCCTGTCGGTGTTGCGCACGACGATGTCGTCCTCCGCGCCCGTCAGCGTGTCGGCGAACTTGGCGAACAGCGTCGGGAACTCGGGCACCGGCCGACCGGTCTCGACGATGTGGTCGCGATAGTTCAATCCGCAGCAGAACACCTTCGACGGCCGCGGCACGGGGTTCGCGAGCTCGCGCGCCTCGACATCGACTCTGGCCGGATGCCGCAGCGCGGCCTCTGCACGCGTCCGCCAGTCCGGCGCGGAGATCAGCTCCTGCGCATCCGCTTCGTCGAGCAGCACCCAACCGGCGGCATCCCCGACGGCGGCATGCGTGCGGCCCTCTCGCCGCACCGTGGCGAGACGCATCAGCTGTCCTGCGATGCAGCGATGTGGGCGACGCCCTGGATCTCGATCAGCGCCTCGGGCTGCCACAGCCGCGTCACTCCGATCCCCGCCATCGCGGGGTACTCGGTGCCTGCCAGCTCGCGCCAGTGTCGGCCGATCTCGCGTCCGTTGCGCTGATACTCCTCGACGTCGGTGAGATAGATGGTGACGTCGACCAGGTCGCGCGGTTCGCCCCCGGCGGCGGCGAGCGTGGTGAGCACGTTCGAGAACGCCTGGACGAACTGCTCGACGATGCCGCCCTCGACGATGTGCCCCTCGGCATCCATCGCCGTCTGCCCGCCGAGGTAGACGAACTCCCCTGCTCGGACACCATGGGCGAATCCGCTCGGCTTCACGAGCGAGTCCGGGTTGATGATCTGCCGCGACATGTGCGGTCTCCTTCGTATCGGTGTGTCTGTGGATCTGCGCGTCGGTCGACGCTGAGTCAGTGGGCGAGAGCGTCGGCCGTCGACGGTGCCGGCGTCCAGCGACGATGGCTCGCCTCGACGCCTTCTGTCTGCGGATCTCTCACGAGAGCGAGCCGAGGGCGAACGGCGTCGGTGCGCGACGACGGCGGCTTCCGCGAGCCTGCGCGGAACTGCGGCACCCACTCTGCTCCCGCTCCGCGGTAACCCTGATCCGCAGCCGCATGCAGGGTCCACTGGGGGTCCCACAGGTGGGTGCGTCCGAGAGCGACGAGGTCGGCGCGCCCCGCCAGCAGGATCGAGTTGACGTCGTCATGACTCGAGATGGCGCCGACAGCGATCACGCTGACCCCGGCTGCGGCCGCGACCCGATTGCGGATCGCGTCGGCGAACGGGGTCTGATAGCTGCGGCCGAACTGCGGACGCTCGTGCTTCGCGATCTGGCCGGAGGACACGTCGATCGCCGCGGCCCCGTGCGCGATGAAGGCACGGGCGATCTCGACGGCGTCGTCGACCGTGTTGCCTCCGTCGATCCAGTCCTCGGCCGACAGGCGCACGGTGAGCGGGCGCTCCTCGGGCCATGCGGCGCGCATCGCGTCGAACACCTCGAGCGGATACCGCAGCCGGTTCTCGAGCGAGCCGCCGTACTCGTCGGTGCGCTGGTTCGATACCGGCGACAGGAACGACGAGATGAGGTAGCCGTGAGCGGCGTGCAGCTCCGCGAGATCGAATCCCGCGTCGGCGGCACGATGCGTCGCCGCCACGAACTCCTCCCGGATCGCCGTCATGGTCTCGCGATCGACCTCTCGGGGCACCTGATTCTCGGCCCCGTAGGGCAGCGCAGACGGGGCGACCGTGTTCCAGTTGCCCTGCTCGAGAGGCCGGTCGATGCCCTCCCACATCCGGCGGGTCGAGCCCTTGCGCCCCGAATGCCCGATCTGCACACCGATCCTGGCTGTCGAATGGCCGTGCACGTAGTCGACGATGCGCTTCCACGCACCGGCCTGCTCGTCGGTGTAGAGCCCCGCGCACCCCGGTGTGATCCGCCCCTCAGGCGACACGCACACCATCTCGGTCATGACGAGTCCGGCACCGCCCATGGCCTTGGAGCCCAGATGCACCAGATGGAAGTCGCCCGGCACCCCCTCGACCGACGAGTACATGTCCATCGGCGACACCACGATGCGGTTCTTGAGTTCCAGCCGGCCGATGTGATGGGGGCGGAACATCGCCGGTTCGTCGTCGTCGCGACTCTGGAGCGGCGCCCCTCGGACGATCTCCGCCGCGAACTCGGGGTCGCGCATCGCCAGATTCTCGAGTGTGATCCGACGGCTGCGGGTCAGCAGGTTGAACGCGAACTGCAGCGGCTCCTGATCGGCATACTGACCGATCCTCTCGAACCATTCGAGCGAGGCCTGCGCCGCACGCTGCGTCGAGGCGACGACGGGGCGACGTTCCGCCTCGTACGCGTCGAGCGCCTCATCGAGCGACGCGTGCTCGTGCAGGCACGCGGCGAGCGCGAGGGCGTCCTCCATGGCGAGCTTCGTGCCGGAACCGATCGAGAAGTGCGCGGTGTGGGCCGCATCGCCGAGGATCACGAGGTTCTCATGGTGCCAGTGGTCGTTTCGCACCGTGGTGAAGTTCAGCCACTTGGAGTTGTTCGTCAGCACCTCGTGACCGCCGAGCACGTCGGCGAAGAGCTCGCGGATCTTCGCGACCGAGCGCTCGTCGCTGACACCGGGAGGGAAGACCTCGTTCTCGGTCGCGTCGAGGCCGGCCGCCCGCCACACGTCCTCGTGCATCTCGATGAGGAAGGTGCTCCGCTCATCGGAGTACGGGTAGCCGTGCAGCTGCATCACACCGTGCGGGGTGTTCAGCACGGCGAACGTGAACGCCTCGAACACCCGGTCGGTGCCGAGCCACATGTACTTCGAGACGCGACGATCGAGATCGGGGCCGAAGCGGTCTGCGAACTGTCCGCGCACGAAGGAGTTGATGCCGTCGGCGCCGAGCACGAGGTCGTACTGCTCCATGAGCTCGGCGGCGTCCGGCGCGGGCGTGCGGAAGAGGATCTCGACGCCGAGCTCGAGGCAGCGCTGCTGCAGCAGCTGCAGCAGCTCCTTGCGACCCATCGCCGCGAAGCCCTGCCCGCCGATGGTGTGGGTCTCGCCCCCGAACACGACATCGATGTCGGTCCAGCGCGCGAACTGCTCGCCCATGCGCTGCGCGATGACCGGGTCGGCGTTCTCGATCCCGCCGAGGGTCTCATCGCTGAAGACGACCCCGAAGCCGAACGTGTCGTCGGGTGCGTTGCGCTCCCAGACCGTGATCTCGTGGGTGGGATCGAGCTGCTTCATGAGAGCGGCGAAGTAGAGCCCCGCAGGGCCTCCGCCGATGACGGCTGCGCGCATGTCAGGCTCCTCGGGTTTCTGTGACGGCGACGTCGGCCGAGACGGCCGCGCGTTCGCGAAGGATGAAGTGCTGCACCTTGCCGCTGGGATTACGGGGCAGCTCGGTCAAGTAATCGACGCGACGCGGGCACTTGTAGACCGCCAGTCGGGATTTCACGTGGTCGAGGATGCTCGTCGTGAGGTCGGCCGACGGTGAGACGCCGTCGCGCGGCACGACGAACGCCGCGACGATCATGCCGCGTTCGGGATCCTGACAGCCGACGACAGCGCACTCGAGCACATCCGGGTGTCCGAGCACGACCTCCTCGACCTCGGGAGCCCCGACGTTGTACCCGGCGGTCACGATCATCGAGTCGTTGCGTGCCTGGAAGGTGAAGTAACCGTCCTCGTCGCGCACGAACGTGTCGCCGGTGATGTTCCAGCCGTCGTGCACGTAGACGCTCTGACGCTCGTCGTCGAGGTAGCGGCATCCGGTCGGCCCGATCACTCCCAGCCGCCCGGGCTCACCGACGCCGAGCTCGCGCCCGTCGTCATCGAGGATCGCTGCGCGATACCCGGGCACGGCGCGCCCCGTCGTACCAGGACGGATGTCGTCTCCGGATGCCGAGATGAACACGTGCAGCATCTCGGTCGCGCCGATGCCGTTGATCAGCCGCAACCCGCTGGCGGCCTCCACCGCCTCGAAGGTCGAGATCGTGAGGTGCTCGCCGGCCGCGACCGCGATGCGCAGACGGCGCAGCTCGCGGCCAGTCCTTCTTTGATCACGCTGCGATAGCCGGTCGGAGCCGTGTAGAGCACAGTGACGCCGAGCGGTTCGATGAGCTTGGCGAGTTCGACCGGGGTCGCGCGCTCGACGAGAACCATGGCGCCTCCGGTGCGCAGAGGGAACACGACGTTGCCGCCGAGACCGAAGGTGAAGGCGAGCGGCGCCGTGCTCGCACTCACGTCGTCGGATGTGAGGTGCAGCACGTGGCGCGCGAAGGTGTCGGCGTTGGCGAGGATGTCGCGGTGGAAGTGCATCGTGATCTTCGGTACGCCGGTGGTGCCGCTGGTGGCGCCGAGGAGAGCGACGTCATCGGCCGCGGTGTCGACCGCTGTGAACTCGCCCGTCTTCGCGTCGCAGGCACGGATCAGCGCGTCGTCATCACCCCCGGAGACGAGCACGGCGGGCGCGACGGCCAGCTCGGCGAACGCGGCCTCGGCGTCGGTCGCGCCTCGGTGATCCACCACCGCGACGGCTGGACGCACTCGCTCGGCGATCGGGCGCAGCTCTCGCGCACGCCACGCCACCATCGTCGTGACGACGACCATTCCCGCTTTGAGCGCCCCGAGCCAGCAGACCACGGTCCACGGGCCGTTGAGCATGCGCAGGAGCACCCGGTTGCCCGGGACGAGGCCCAGGTCTTCGGTGAGGACCTGAGCGAACTGGTCGACGCGCCTGCGCAGTTCGCGATAGCTCCACGCGGTGCCGTCGGCGAGCAGGATCGCCGGGCGGTCGGCGCCGAACCTGTCGATCGTGCGGTCGAGGAGCTCGGCCGCGGCATTCAGACGCTCGGGGTACTGGACATCCGGGATCGTGAACTCGAGGGTGGGCCACAGGTGGGCCGGTGGCAGAGAATCGCGCGTGAACGTGTCGACGTGCGCAGAGGGGGAAAGCGTCATTGCTGGTCCCTTCGGACTGAAGTGGAGGTGTGGTCAGAGCGGACGACCCGGACGGATCATCCCCTCCTGCGCGACGGTGGCGACGAGCCGCCCGTCACGGGTGTAGAACCGGCCGAGGCCGAGACCGCGGCCGTCGGAGATCGCCGCGCTCTCCTGCGCGTAGAGCAGCCATTCATCGGCACGAGCAGCCGTGTGGAACCACATCGCGTGATCGAGGCTGGCCGTCACCAGCCCCTCGGTGCGCCACGGAAGCCCGAGCACCCGCAGCACCGGCTCGAGGATCGTGTAGTCGCAGACATAGGCGATGGCCAGCTGGTGGGTGCGCGGGTCGTCATCGAGCCGGTCGAACGCGCGCACCCAGACCGCCTGGTGCGCCGTGCGCTCTCCCTCTATCTCGAGGTAGACGCTGCCCGGCACATGTCGCATATCGAAGCTGCGACCGTGCGACCAGTATTCGATGTCTGCGCCGTCGAAGCCCGAGAGGACCTCGGCCGACGAGCGCAGCAGCTCGGGCATGGGCACCTCCGGCATCGGCGGAGCATGCTCGGGGAACTCCTCGGCCACGTGGAACGACGCGGTAGCCATGAACGCCAGCCGGTCGTGCTGATGCCCGCGCACGTGTCGCGTCGAGAACCCCCTGCCGTCGCGGATCATCTCGACCTCGTAGCGAACGGGCTCTGCCACATCGACACCACGCAGGAACGTGCTGTGCACCGAGTGGAGCGACCGGTCGTCGCCCACCGTGCGAAGAGCCGCCGCGACTCTTTGGGCGACCAGGTCTCCGCCGTAGGCCTTGGGCCACGGCACCGGCTGCGGCTGCGCCTCGAACGCCCGGTCGGCTCGCGTCGTCGTCACCTCGGTGAGAGCGATCGCGCGATGGAACGCGGCGGAGGTGCTCATACGCGACGGAAGCCCTCGAGCGTCGAGTCATCGACGTCGTCGAGGTTCACGACGATGTTGTCGGGGGTGCGTGTCGTGAGCCAGACGAGCTCTTCCGTCACCGACATGTTCGCCTCGACGTGAGGCATGAACGGAGGCACGAAGACCCAGTCGCCAGCGGCCATGTCGAGGTACTCGCGGTAGCCCTCTCCGAAGTAGATGCGGCCGGCGCCCCGGAGCACGTATCCCCCGGTCTCGGCTTCGCCATGGTGGTGCGGGAGCGACCGGTAACCCGGATCGTTCGACACCTGGCCGAACCAGATCTTCGTGGCCTCGGTGTGCTGGGGTCCGACGCCTGAGACGCGGACGCACCCGCCCGACGACATCGTCTGGGTGTCTTCTTCTCCGCTGCGGGTCACCTGCGGGACCCTGTCCCAGCGCAGTTCGTGCTCGGTCATGAAAGCTCCTTCGCTCCGTGTCGAAGAAGTGTCACACACGTGACGATCGTCACGCAAGTGCGATACCGATATGCAGTGTCAGCTCATCACGGATGTCACGAAGCGCTCGGCCGATGGCTCGAGGGCCGCGTGGAGCTCGGCGAAGACACGGGCGGCCTCGACGCCGATCCATCCGTCCGGGAGCAGCCCGAGCGGCAGACCCGGATCCAGGTAGACCAGACGACGCCACTGCGTGATGGCGCGCACGTGGGCCGCGAACGCGAGTCGCTCGTCGGTCTCGCCGATCACGGCGCCGAAGGACTCGACGAACCCGCGATACAGCGGCTCCATGGCGTCGAGATCCCACCACTCGCGCACGCCCTCGTCGAGTGGGTCCGACGACACCCGCGAGCCGAGAAACAGCTCGACGTAACCGTCGAGACCGGCCCCCTGCAGCGCGGTCACGGTCTCCTCCGCGATCAGGCCGGGAGCTATCCAGAGCCCTCCACTGACCTGTCCGAACCCCAGCCGCTGCAGGAGCTTGCGCAGCTGATGGCGCAGCGGCCGCTCGCTCTCGGGAACGCTGAACGATGCGAGCAGCCACGGATCGGAGGTCTCGGCCCTTCGCGATTCGAAGATGCGGCGATCACCCGCCGCGAAGACGCCCTCCAGCGACGACGACAGTCGGTAGGCACCTCCTCCTTCGCTCACAAGGATCCCGCGCTGCTTCAGCCTCGAGACCGAGGAGCGCACGACGCCGGGGTCGACGCCCAGCGCGGACATCATCTCGATGAGCGCCGCGATGCGGATCTCACCCCCGTGCGCACGGACGTAGCGGCCGAACACCGTCACGATGAGGTGCTGCGGCCGGACTCCGGCCTCAGGGGTCAGCTCGTCAGCATCCATCGGCATCCCGTCCGCACTCATGAGCATTCAGCGTAGCGGCCGTGCCACGATGCCCCGCGCCTCTGCTCACGCCGGGGCGACGCCGACTGCGTGCTCGAAGACGAGCTGCGTCTGCGACTGCCCCAGGTCGGGATGAGCCCCGACGTTGATCCTGATGAACTCCCGCAGCGCGGGGACGTCGGCGGTCGCGACGTGGATCACGAGGTCGCGATCACCGCCCAGGAGGAAGACCTGCTGCACTCCGGGCAGCGCCCGCATGAGCGGGACGAGATCGGTGACCTGACTGCGGGCGTGGTCGAGCACCGCGACCGACACCAGCGCGTTGATCGCCGCCCCCGCCGCCTGCGGGTCGACGACCGCGCGATAGCCGCGGATCACCCCGGCATCCTCGAGCAGGCGCACACGACCATGGCACGTCGACGGCGCGAGTCCGACACGGGCCGCCAGCTCTTTGTTCGATAGGCGGCCGTTCCGAGACAGCTCGTGCAGGATCCGTCGGTCGCCGTCCGTCAACATGAACATCATCATCCCCCTTTGCCGAGTCCCAGCTCGAACAGGATTCGAGAATTCGGAAACTTCTCGAATCATCTTCACGACTGTGCCATCGAGGTCGAATCCTTGCAAGACTCTCGTCGCGCTCGAGTCCGAAGTCGGCCGCCGTGGCGCGCCTCACCGGAATGCAACGACGCTGGAAGGACAGCCATGACTGAATTCTCCGACATCCAGACCCGAGAGATCGGTCTGCAGAAAGCCCTCACCGCACGGCAGCTCGGCATGATCGCGCTCGGCGGCGCGATCGGCACCGGACTGTTCCTCGGCAGCCGGTTCGCGATCGGATTCGCCGGCCCCAGCGTCGTGCTGAGCTATCTGATCGGCGGCATGATCGCCCTGCTACTGATGGCGGGGCTCGCCGAGATGACCGTTCAGCACCCGACCTCCGGGTCGTTCGGCGCATATGCCGAGCATTACATCGGGCCGCTCGCCGGATTCCTCGTGCGCTACATGTACTGGGGGTGCATCGTGCTCGCCGTCGGCACCGAGGTCACTGCCGTCGGCGAGTACATGCAGCTGTGGTTCCCCGACATCCCGCCGTGGATCTGGGTCATCCTGTTCGGCGGAGCGCTGATCCTCGTGAACGCGATGAACGTCAAGAGCTTCGGCACACTCGAATACTGGTTCTCTGCGATCAAGGTCTTCGCGATCATCTCGTTCATCGTGGTCGCGGGCTGGCTGGTCTTCTTCTCGGGAGACCAGAAGCGTGGGGTGCACAACTGGGCGGCAGAGGGCGGCTTCATGCCGAACGGACTGAGCGGCATGTGGTTCGCCGTGATCGTCTCGATCTTCAGTTACCTCAGCATCGAGATGATCGCGGTCGCAGCCGGTGAGGCCACCGAACCGGAGAAGGCGGTGAAGAAGGCCTTCAAGGTCACCGCCTTCCGACTGCTCGTCTTCTACATCCTGACACTGTCGCTGATCGTCTCCATCGCGCCGGTCTCCGAGATCCTCTCCGGATCGAGCCCGTTCGTCACGGTCATGCAGGTCATCGGCATCCCCTTCGCGGACTCCGTGCTGAACTTCGTCGTGATCATCGCCGCGCTGTCGGCCATGAACAGCCAGCTCTACATCTCTACGCGCATGATGTTTTCGCTATCGCGCGCCGGCGAGGCCCCGCGGATGTTCGGCAAGGTCGGCAGGAACGGCGCTCCGCTGAACGCCCTGCTGCTCTCGACGGGCGGCATCGCGGTCGCGACCGTGATCTACGTGCTGAACCCGGCCGATGCCTTCGCGATGATGTTCGCGATCTCGATGTTCGGGGCGCTCTTCACGTGGTTCATGATCTTCGTGACCCACGTCGCGTTCCGCCGCCGCCTGGCCGCGCGCGGCGAGAAGCCGAAGTACTCCGTGTGGGGTTCGCGGCCGGGCGCGATCATCGGAGCCATGCTGATGCTGGCGATCGCCGTCTCGACCGCGCTTACCGAGGAGTTCCGTTCGACGCTCCCCTTCGGGGTCCCATGCCTCGCCGTCGCGATCGGCGCGTTCTTCCTCGTGCAGCGGCGACGACGGACGCAAGACGCTGCACCGATCGGCTCTGCGTTGAGCGCCGGAAAGAACCGCGATTCTTGATGACATCCGCCCCCTCACCGACCGGTCCCACCCGAGTACGCTCGTAGTCGTGACCGAACGCGCTCCTCTCTCTCGCAAGCTCTCCGCCATCGCCGAATCCGCGACCCTCAAGGTCGACGCCAAGGCGAAGGCCCTCAAAGCCGAAGGCAAGCCCGTCATCTCGTATGCCGCGGGCGAGCCCGACTTCGCGACGCCGCAGTTCATCGTGGACGCAGCGGCCGAGGCCCTCGCCGACCCGGCGAGCTACCGCTACACCCCGGCTCCGGGACTTCCCGCACTGCGGGAGGCGATCGCAGCGAAGACGCTGCGCGACTCGGGACTCGAGGTCTCGCCGAGCCAGGTCATCGTGACCAACGGCGGCAAGCAGTCGGTGTATCAGGCGTTCCAGGCGGTGGTGAACCCCGGCGACGAGGTGCTGCTGCCCGCTCCGTACTGGACCACCTACCCCGAGGCGATCCGCCTCGCCGACGGCACCCCCGTCGAGGTGTTCGCGGGCGCCGACCAGGACTACAAGGTCACGGTCGAGCAGCTCGAGGCGGCCCGCACCGAGCGCACCACCGCGCTGGTGTTCGTCTCCCCCTCGAACCCGACCGGCTCGGTGTACACGGCCGAAGAGACCAAGGCCATCGGCGAGTGGGCTCTCGAGCACGGCATCTGGATCATCTCCGACGAGATCTACCAGAACCTCACCTACGAGGGCGTCAAGGCGACCTCGATCGTCGAGGCCGTGCCCGAGGTGGCCGGCCAGACGATCCTCGTCAACGGCGTCGCGAAGACCTACGCCATGACCGGGTGGCGCGTGGGCTGGATGGTCGGACCCGCGGATGCCATCAAGGTCGCCGCCAACCTGCAGTCCCACCTGTCGAGCAACGTGAACAACGTCGCCCAGAAGGCCGCGATCGCCGCACTCAACGGCCCGCAGACCGAGGCCGAGCAGTTCCGCGAGGCGTTCGACCGCCGTCGCCGCCTGATCGTCTTGGAGCTGTCGAAGATCGACGGTCTCGTCGTGCCCAACCCGCTCGGCGCCTTCTACGTCTACCCGGACGTGCAGGGTCTGCTCGGCCGCACGTGGGGCGGCAAGACACCGACCACATCGCTCGAACTCGCCGACCTCATCCTCGAGCAGGCCGAGGTGGCCGTGGTCCCCGGCGAGGCGTTCGGTCCCTCCGGCTACATCCGCATGTCGTACGCACTCGGCGACGACCAGCTTCTCGAGGGCGTGCAGCGCCTGCAGCGCCTGTTCAGCTGAGTCGCTCCCGCGCCCGGCTGCAACGGCCGAGACCCCCTCGCATCCGCCCGGACACGAGGGGGTCTCGGCGTTTCGGTCGGGCCGAGCGAACCGAGCCCGGCCCGTGCTCACGCCTCGTCGTGGAATCCGATCAGCCAGCGGATGCCGTAGCGATCGATGACCGTACCGTCGTAGTCGCCCCAGGGGCGCTTCTGCAGCGCGTCGATCACTCTGCCCTCCTTCGAGAGCTGGTCGAACCAGCTGGTCAGCGTCGACGCATCCGCCGTGCCGAGCAGCGAGAGGAACATCCCGCTCATCTGCACCGCGTCGTCATCGGCGCCGGCATCCGCACCCGCGAGCTCGACGGGCCCCGTGAGCTGTCCGTGTGCGATCGCATCCGCCGGCCCGTCGTGGCGCGCGGCACCGGCGTAGTCGAGCAGCTGGAGCTTCCCACCGAAGACCGACCGGTAGTGCTCCAGCGCTTCGGCTGCGTTCCCGGGAAACAGGAGGTAGGGGATCAGTCCGCTCATGCCGCGAGTGTACGGCGAACCGGCGACGTTGTCAGTCGGGCACGGCACTGCGGTAGCGCCGCGGCTTGCCTTCGCCGAGGTCGATCAGGCGCTCGACCTGCCGCAGCTCGAACTCGACCCCGAGCAGCGCGCCCAGAGCCGAGCGGATGCCGGACTCGTCTCCGCCGACGATCACGGCGTGCACGCGACCGGCGGCATCCTGGTCGATCGACCACCCCTGCGCCCCGTGTGCCTGCAGATGCTGCGTGAGCTCGACGCAGGGCACGAGTGTGCCGTCGCCGGCCCGGAACCGCGTGTTCTCTCGCCCCTCGAGATCGGCGATCCCCACCGCCCCGCCGTCGAGGTGCACCAGGCGCCCGTAGTCGCCCGTGCGGTACCTCACCAGCGGCAGCAGAGGGTTCTCTCCCGCGGTCACGACGATCTCGCCCATCGCTCCCGGCGGCAGCGCGACCTCGCGTCGAGGATCCCACACCTCGACGTGCACGCGGCGATCGAGCACTCGGAACGGACCGTCGTCGATGCGCGCGGCGATCGGGCGCGTCTCGTGCAACCCGTACACGTCGACCACGGGGCACTCGAACGCCGCCTCGAGTCGTGCGCGCAATGCGGCCGACAGCGCCATCGCGCCGGAGAAGATCACGGCGGGATGCAGCACCGAGTCGAGCCCGGCGTCGAGCAGCTCGGCGAGGCTGGTCGGGTGCCCGCTGAGGATCTGCGGATCCGCCTCGGCCAGGAATCGGGAGCGGGCGCCGAGACCTCTCCACGACGTCGGATGCAGGTTGAGCCGCGCCATCGCCCGGTGCGCGAAGCTCGAGATCACCGACACGTAGGTGAAGGCCTGCCGCTGGAAGACGAGGTTCGCCACGGTCATCCGCTCGCCGTCGATCGTCACCGAGGCGCCCGCAGACGCCGCGAGCGCGACCAGCAGGTGGAAGCCGCGCGCGACCTCCTCGACGTCATCGGGGATGAGCAGCGCTGCACCGGTCGACCCGGAGCTCGTGCCGTGCAGCATCCGGGAGAGATCCGCATCGAGCGGAACGAACGCTGCGAGGTCGTCGACGAGGTCCGCCCGCGAGATCGTGGGGAAGTCATCGAGCGTGCAGCCAGTCGGCATCCCGCGGTAGCGCAGCGTGCGTCGTGCTGCGGCGAGATGGTCGGTCAGCCAGTCGTCGGTCGAGAGCGGATGCCGCACCCGCTGCACCTGTTCGGCGGTGAGGCGGTCGCCCGTGGCGTGCGTCCAGTGCGGGGCGTCGGGGTGCTCTCGCCAGTGGCTCAGCCGAGCACTGCCTGCGGCGTCGAGCGTCGGCCAGCGCTCGGCGTCGGAGAGCACTGCGGCCTCCCCCGGTGCGTATTCGGCGAGCACGAGCGCCCCTCGGAGGTCGGGGTCACTCACTGGAGTACCGCGCAGCCGCCTCCTTGCGGCGCGCCTCTGCGAGCTTGCGAGCGATCTCGGCCCTGTGCCGGTGTCCCTCGAACGCATCGGCGAGCGCCCGATTGCGGGCGAGCGAGTCGCAGGCCGCCAGCAGTGAGGCGGCGGTCGCGGCATCCTCACCCGCCGGAAGGAACCCGCACCAGAGCAGGAAGGTGCGTGCCGCTTCAGTGCGCCGTTCATCGTCTGAGGTCCACTCCGACGGCGACGCGACCGGGGCGACGCGCAGTGCGAGCGCGTCGACGGCAAGGCCGGCCCACCCGCTCGCGAGCGCCGGCTCGAGCGGCTCGATGACGCCTTCGCTGGCGACGAGCCACAGTCCGATCGCGGCACCCTGGCGCACACGCGGGTCGTCGTCGAACCTCGACGCGACGATCTGCCCACCCAGGACGTCTCCGGCGAGCGCTCGGAGCGAGATGCGCTCGTCGAGGAACTCCTGCGGGATGCGGGAGATCCGCCCGGCGACGGACTCGAGTGACGGCCCCGGTCTCGCGCGAGCCCAGGCCTCGGCCTCGCCGTCTGAGCGCTCGCTCCAGGCGGCGAGCAGCGCCTCGGTGTCAGCCATGCAGCGCCGCCGCGAGTGCCGCGCACGCAGCGGGTGCCTCGGCCATCGTCCGGAGGTACACCACGTCGTAACCGTCGCGTTCTGCGAGTGTCGCGACCTGGTGTCGGGGGTCCATGAGCACGAGCGTACCCGTCGTGAGCACCTCGCGAACGGCCCTGGCGACGCCGGCGTACGGCTCATTGCCCACCCCGAACATCGACACGAGCCCGTCATCCGACAGCACCACCACATGACGAGGTGCGTCTTCCCCTGCCGCAGGAAGACCGGCGTATCTGGCGGAGTAGAGGTCGAGCGGGAACGACGTGGATCGCCCGAAGAACAGCGAGATCGCGGCGACGATCTCCGACGGATCGCGGCCGAAGCGCGGCATCCCCGCCACGTCGCCGGCTCCCGAGAAGCTGGTCACCCTGACCCGACCGCCGCCGCGGAGGATCGAGAGCGCGAGGATCGTTCCCGCGAGCACCGCGGGCGAGCCCTGCCGCGGATGCGTCATGGAACCCGACGAGTCGATGTAGAGGTCGAGTTCGAGACTCGTCTCCTGCACGAGGGGTTCGTCATCGAGCTCGGAGCGCCGGCGGGTGGTGACGCCGGGGATCACGGTGCCCGAGCGCATCGTCAGCGGCCAGTCGAGGTCGGCGAGCGCATCGCCCACCTCCCACAGCTCGTCAGGACCGGGGATGCCGCCGATCGGCGTCGCGGGTGCAGGGCGCGTGTACGGGCGCACCCACCTGGCCGCCTCGTTGCGGTACCAGGCGGCGAGCACGGCATCCTCGCCGCTCTCGCTGTACAACGCGAGCGTCCGCGCGATCGTCAGACGCTGGCCGTCCTTTCGCGACCCCGCATCCGACACCTCTTCCGCGGCATCCTCGTCATCAGGGTCGAGCACCATGCCCGGATGCCGGGGCAGGTCGTCTCGCAGACGCTGGTCGGCGAGGATGCGACCGAGCTCCTCGGCCGTCGCCGGTGCGTCGTCGACACCGCATCCGCTGACCGGCTCTCGGGCGCCACTCTGAGCGGCCCCCTCCAGCTCGGCCAGGTACGGCGCGGCGATCACGCCGAATCGGGCGGCACCCGAGACCGGGTCGGTGCCGAAGGTGCGCACGGTGTCGGCGATGAGCGCGGCGTCCACTCCGGGGTTGGTGGCGGTCGCGCCGGCGAGCTCGGCGGCCACCCGCGCACTCTCGGCCTGCGCCTCACGCAGCAGGCGCTCCTTTTCGCGGTGCTTCTCGGGAATCCGACTCAGCGGCACGAGGGAGTTCTGTGCGAGAGTCCGGGCCGGCCGCGGCGGCGGCTCGAGCGCGCACAGGGTGCCGGAGGGCAGCTGCCACAGCAGCTCGTATGCCCGGCAGTACACCCACCACAGCCGGTCGGTGCTTCCCTGGGGTGCCGGGTAGAGGGCACGGCCGAGACGCACGATGCCGAGGTCGCGGGTGGAGGTGGCCGCGATCCCCGGCTCTGCGCGCTGCAGCTGCGCGAGGCGCGTGTTGACCAGCAGATCGCTCCACAGGTTCGACAGACGTCGTGCTCCCTCCCCCGGGTTCGAGTGCAGCGACACGGCGGCGATGGCCTTGGCCATCTGATGGTCGATCTTGAGCGCATCGATCCGGGTACTGGGAGCGAGCACATGGTGCCCGATCTCGTGGGCGAACATGCTCCACAGCTCATCGGACAGGCCGCGCTCGGCGAGGTAGTGAGGGTCGACGGTCACCGACGGCGGGAACGAGAACCAGGCCGGTGCGCCGTGCTCGTCGGCGGCTCCCGGGCGCACCGCCGGATCGTCGAGCCGCACCCGCCACAGAGCCAGCGCCCGCTCCCACGCCGCGCGGGCGTCGTCGCTGAGCGGCAGTCGATCGGCAGGAGCTTTCACGCCTGATCCCTCACGTGCACCCACGCGAGATGCGTGTCCGGTCCGATGACGATGCTCACCCCGTCATCGCGGGAGTGCACCGTGCTCGGCGCCTCGGAGAGCACGGAGAGCCGCGCACCCCAGACATCGCTGTCGAGTCGCCACCACGAGCCCGCGACCAGGAGGGCGAAGGCTCCGGCATCCGCCAGGGTCTCGACGCGCTCGGGAGGCCGGATCCACGCTCCTCCGATTCCGCGGAACCCACCGACGGCGAGCACATACCCGCGCTGATCGACGCGGCCGGGCCACCAGAATCGATCCGTCTGCTGCCGGCGCCGGAACTCGTCGAGCACATCGACTCCGACTCCGAGCGTCGCCGCGGCGGCCAGACGCTGCTCGGGGGTGTCGAGATGCCCGAGGCGAGCGAGTGCGTCATCGCGCAGACCGAGAGCACCCGAGCGCCACGCGGCGATCGCGACGAGATCGAGCGCCCGGTCGCGATCGGTCGCCGCTGCAGGATCCTGCTCCACTCCTGCGGCGAGCGCCCTGGCGAACAGGAGCGGATCACCGTGAGCGCCACGCACCGAGGCCGACGCGAGCGCGGTGTCGAGCCCGGCGGCGGAGAGATCGGGCAGCTCTGCGGGAGGGAACGGCGCCGGCGCATTCGCCAGCTTCACGGGGACGCGATTCACCCGCGCAGCTCCTGCCAGCGCACGTAGGCCGTGTACCGCTGATGCAGATACTTCAGCGCGATCACGTCGTCGAAGTCGCGCCCGTAGAGCTTGCCCACCGTCGCGATCCGGCGCAGCTGGGCCTCGACGGTGGTGATGCGTCGAGACGCCTCGAGCGCCGGGAGGCCGTCGAGCCCGCGGTCGAACTCGGCGAGCAGGGCGGCGACCGCATCGTCGGCGTCGCGGCCGAGCGCGTCGTACTGGCGGCATGATTGCGTGAACAGGTCGGCCAGCCAGCTCACCGTGTCTGTGCTGAGCTCGCGCTCCGCCCCGACATCGAACCGGGGATGAGTGGCGTTCGGCAGCAGCTTGCCTCGGAGCACGAACGGCAGCACCGCCGCGACGTCATCGAGCTCGACCCTATCGGCGCCCCGGAACCACGCGATCGCCTTGGCGTAGATGATGAGCGTCTGCAGAGCACGCACCGACAGGCCGTTGCGGGTCTGCGCGCCGAGGTCGATCTCGAGGTCGGCGCCGCTGTTCGCCTCGATCACCTCGCCGACCCGGCCGCCGGCCGTGGTCACGACGTCTTTCGTGCGGTACTCGAAGCGGCGTCCGCCGTGCTGCACGAACTCGAAGTGGCTGAGGAAGAATCGCAGGCGCTCGCGCACGGCATCCGGAATCGGCACCGCGCGGATCTGCGCGCGCATCTCGGTCTGCTCGGCCGAATCGAACGTCAGCTCGGCGGGCACATGCTCTTCGGGCTTCTCCCCCGCCTCGACGCGGGTGATCAGCTCGTCGAAGAATCGGCTGTTGAATCCTGCCGCCTGCACCGTGACGTCCATCCGGTCGCGGAGGGCCTGGATGACGGGGAAGGTGCCGCCGCCCGCGTCGTCGTTGGCCGTGAAGAACCAGCTCTCCACCCCGCCGTCCGGCGCGGTGCGGCGCATCTGGTCGTGGCTCTCGACATACCCCTCGGCCACCATCGTCAGCAGCGCCGACTGGGTCTTGGTCGGGATGCGGTTGTACTCGTCGATGATCTTGACGGGCAGCCCGAGCCACTCGCGCCAGGCGATGCGGATGTCGGTGAGACGCTCGGCGGCGACCAGGTCGCGCGGAAGCGGGATGCCGACGAGATCGCTGACCGTCAGCTGCGGCTGCCCCTGCTGCACGCTTCGCCGCACATCGTCGGAGGCGGTACCGGCGAGCACGCCCATGAGCACGGCGACGGTCGTCTTGCCTCGCCCCGGCCCACCGACGAGCAGGCACTTGCCGCCGACCGCGAAGGTGAGCAGCGGCACGAGGACGTTCGACGAGAACGACGCCTGCGTCGGGAGCGACACCGCGGCCCCGGCATCCCCCAGCCCGATCGACAGCGGCTCTGCGTGCGAGAACTCCATGTCGTAGTAGGGCGAGATCACCGCACGGTTGACGATCCAGTAGTAGACCTGACGCAGCTTCTCATCCAGCGGCACGGCAGTGCGCGCGGCCGGGCGGAAGAGATCTTCGGCTGTCAGAGACTCGACGCCGTGGCCGCTGCCGGGGTTCGTGGGTGATGCGGACACTCGGTTCCAGCGGTCGGGCATGCGATCATCCTAACGATGTCGATCGTGCGTCCTGCTGGAGCGCCCGCTGCTCGTCGAGAGGCCGCCCCTCGAGCGGAACAGCGAAGCGCAGATGCTCGATGAGGAGAGGCTCGAGAGCGGATGCCGCGGCGTCGACCCGCGTCGGGACATCGCCGCGCACCTCGAGCCACGGCACGTCCTGCGCGGCGAGCACGTCGCGGAAGCGCTGCTGCATGTCGTGGCGGATGTGCTCGCCATCGCGCAGGCCGTCCTGCTCGAACGGGATCTCGTCGCCCGTGAGCACGTAGAGAAGCGGCGGGTGCGCGGCCGCCGCCTCATGCAGGCGCGGCGCCACCGCGCCGACATAGCGCTCGTGCCACAGGGCCGTCGCGAGCACGTCGGTGTCGCACACGAGCACCGGCACCGGCACCTGCCTGAGCGCCTGCTGCTCGAGCGCGATCTGCCGGTCGACGATGAGGTCGAACTCGTCGCTGCGCCACGGCGCGGTCAGCCCGCCGTCGCGGATCACGGAGTGCTCGCGGCCGTATTCGGGCACCCAGAGCGTGCCCAGACGATCGGCGAGTGCCTCGGCGAGGGTCGTCGACCCGGTGGATTCCGCGCCCAGCACCACGACGCGCGCGGTCAGCCACGCGCGCACGGCCGGTGCGAGCTCATGCCAGTTGCCGGCGACATCGGCACGGATCGCCGTACCGGAGACGGGATTGACCCGCCGCCCCTCGTCGATCTGCATCCAGCGCGCATCGAGGCGCCTGGCCAGCTCGCCGCCGTACGAGTCGCACGAGAACACCGTGTCGACAGGACCGTCGAGCAGGGAGGCGATAAGCGCCATGTGCTCGTCCCAGGCCGCCTCCGACTCGAAGTCGACCGGTGCATCGTCCATCGCTGCGACGACGCGCACTCCCGGGTGCGACTCACGGATCCAGTCCGCTCGCACCGCCAACGGGATCGACTCGACCGATGCGCCCAGCACCTGCACCGTGACCCGGTCGCTCTCTCGCTGCGCCTGACGGATCAGGTGCGAATGACCGCTGTGGAAGGGATAGAACTTGCCGAGGACGAGGCCGTGTCCGCTCATGCGCGTCGCCTCACCTTCGGGCGGGCGCCATGACCGCGGAGGTCTCTCGGTCGGCGGCGGCCGCCTGACTCCACGAGCGGAAGCCGATCACGCACAGGGCGATGAAGAGCACGTACAGCGCTGCGATGACCCAGAGCCCCGCGGCGATCGAGAGACCGACGAAGGCGATGTCGACCAGGATCCACACGAACCAGTTCTCGATCCACTTGCGGTTCAGCATGTACTGCGCCACGAGACTCGCGGCGGTGGTCGCCGCATCGGCGATCGCGACCTGCGAGTCGGTGAACGTCATGAGGACCCACACCAGCACGGCCGTGCCGGCGACTGCGGCGAGCGCCAGCCAGGGCCACGCGCGACGAGGCGTGTTCACGACGTAGGTGCGACTCTGCTCTGCGCCACGGGTCCACCGCCACCACCCGTGCAGTCCCATCAGCAGGTAGACGACCTGCAGCACCGAGGTCGCATAGAGTCCCGCGCCGATGAACACGACGAACAGCACCACATTGTTGGCGATGCCGATCGGGTAGTTCCAGACGTTGCGGCGGCCGGCGAGCCAGACGCAGATCGCGCCCGTGACGAAACCGAGAACCTGAGGCCACTCGGCCTGGAGCCACTCGAGCACGGGCCGCTACAGTTCGACGCCGAGCAGCACGGGCTCCGGCTGCAGCACGAGTCCGAACTCCGCGTGGACGCGGCTCTGGATGAAGCGGGCGAGCTCAGACACCTCGGCCGCCGTGGCGCCGCCCCGGTTCGTGAGGGCGAGAGCGTGCTTGGTCGAGACCGATGCGCGTGACCTCGGCAGCTTGAAACCCTTGCGGATTCCGGCCTGCTCGATCAGCCAGGCTGCGCTCACCTTCACGTCTGGCGCCTCCGGCTTCGCGGCGGGCACGTAGCCTTCGTACGACGCGAGCGGGATCACCGTGACGGTGTCGAGGTCGGGGGTCACCGGCCAGCGCGGGCACTCGGGCGGCAGCGCGCGGGCGACGACCTCGGGCACGATCGCATTCTGGAAGAACGAGCCGACGCCATGCGTGTCGGGGTCGTTCTCGTCGAGCAGCATCCCCTTCGACGCGCGCGTGGCGAGGATCCGCTCGCGCACCCAGGTGAGCGGCACTGGGGCGTCCGAGTCGAGACCCAGCGCCCTGCGCAGCTGCTCGCCGCGGACGACGCGCTGCTCGGCGACGAGAAGATCGACCGTGACCGACAGGATGACGGCGCGGCGCTGTGGCACGCTGCCGTAGTGGTGCTTGAGCACAGAGGTTCGGAACCCGAGCCCGAGCTCGGATGCCGGAACGACCGACACCTCGCCCGTCGCCTCGTCGATCAGCTCGACCTCGACGAGAGTCTCCTGGATCTCCTGACCGTAGGCACCGATGTTCTGCACGGGTGAGGCGCCGACGGTGCCGGGGATGCCGCTCATCGCCTCGAGCCCGGCATAGCCGTGCTCGACGGCGTAGGCGACGAGATCGTCCCAGCCGTGACCCGCCTGCACACGAAGCCGGATGCGTCCGGCGTGCGGCGACGGTAGCTCCTCGATGCCTCGGGTGAGGATGCGGATGACGGTGCCCTCGAACGAGTCGTCACCGACGAACAGGTTGGAGCCACCGCCGAGGACGAACCACTCGTCACCGCGAGACCACACGTCGGTGAGCGCATCGATCAGTTCGGCGGAGGTCGACGCCTCGAGCATGCGCTCGGGGGCCCCGCCTGTGCGGAGGGTCGTCAGAGTCGCCAGCTCGAGCGGTTCGACCTCGTGCACCACGCCGTCACCCATCAGGCGGCGACGCGCAGCTGCGCCTTGACGAGCACCGTCGTCTCGCCGAACGTGACCTTGAGGTCGATGCGCGTCGATTCCTCGTCGACGGCGCCGACGGTGGCGGCGACGTGAAGGTCGGCTCCGTCTGCGGGGTCGACCACGACCGGCTTGGTGAATCGCACGCCGTAGTCGAGGATCCGCGTGCCCGGCTCGAGAGCCGCGACGACCACCGACGAGGCGATGCCCATCGTGAGCATGCCGTGCGCGAGGACGCCCGGAAGGCCCACCTCTGCGGCGATGTCGTCACGGTAGTGGATCGGGTTGAAGTCGCCCGATGCTCCGGCGTAGCGCACGAGCGACTCGCGGGTGATGTGCACCGTGCGCTCTGCGACGATGTCTCCGACAGCGAACGGCATCACTCTGCTCCTTCTTCGGCGCCGACGAGCAGCACGCTCGTGGCGGTGACGACGTGCTCGCCGGCGGCATCCGTGATCTCGGCTGCGCTGGTGATCATGGCGTTGCCGCCCATCATGCGGATGGCGGTCACACGCAGCTTTCCGGTGAGCTCGTCGCCCGCGACGATCGGTCGGGAGTAGGTGAACTTCTGCTCGGCGTGGATGGTGCGCGCCAGCACGATGCCCGAGTCGGGCTCGGCGAGCAACTGCTGCAGCGTGAGGTCTTGGATGACCATCGCGAAGGTCGGCGGCGCCACGACGTCGGCGAAACCGGCCGCACGCGCGGCCTCGACGTCGGTGTGCTGCGGGGCGTCCGCGAAGACGGCGCGCGCGAACTCGCGCACCTTCTCGCGACCGACGAGGTAGGGGGACGTCGGCGGGAACTCCCGGCCGAGAAGATCTTGGTTCACTGCCACCCCTCGATCCTACCGAGGGGCGGCACGGCGGTCGGCGTTCAGGCACCTCTCGCGGACATCGCGGAACCCAGGAGCACCATCCGCATGCTCCGCTCGGCCGCATCGCGCAGCAGCGCCTCACCCTGTTCCACAGCCTGTGCCAGCGGCATGGGCACAGTGATGATCGACGCGATCGCATCGATCCCGATGTCGTGCACGGAGGGCGCTCCCTCCCCCAGAGAACCGGCGATCCCGAGCACGGGCACTCCCGCGACGCGCGCCCGCATCGCGATCTCCGCCGGCACCTTTCCCCGCGGCGTCTGAAAGTCGATGGCGCCCTCTGCCGTGATGACCAGATCGGCGACCGCCATCAGCTCGTCGAGCGCGATCGGCAGCAGGCCGCTGTCGAGCAGCACCTCGAAGCGCGGTGCGAGACGAGCTCCGAGCACAGCCGCGAGCCCAGAGCCCAGACCGCCGGACGCGCCGGTGCCTCCGCCTGTGCGGACGTCCATCGTGGCGCCGAACGGGCTCTGCTCCTCGAGCAGTCCCGCCCAGGTGTCGAGCGCCGCCGCGAGGTGCTCGACCTGTGCGGGGGTCGCGCCCTTCTGCGGCCCGAAGACCCTGGCCACTCCGCGCGGCCCGCACAGCACGTTGTGGATGTTGCAGGCGAGGACGATCTCGACCTCGCCGATGCGAGGATGCAGCCCCGAGAGATCCAGCGCGACCGCCTCACCGAGGTGCCGCCCGCCGGCCGGGATCGGTGCGCCGTCGGAATCGAGAATCCGCGCGCCCAGGGCCTCAAGGGCCCCCGCGCCTCCGTCGCTCGTGCCGGAATCTCCGCAGCCGACCACGATCCGCTCGGCGCCGTCGTCGAGGGCGGCGGCGATGAGCTCGCCGACTCCGAGGGTCGTGGTCTCACCGGGGTCGCGACGGTCGCGCGGCACCAGCCGCAGCCCCGCCGCGGATGCCATCTCGACGACCGCCGTTCCCGCCGCATGGCCGCCGAGCCGTGCCCAGTGAGCCTGCACCGGGGAGCCGACCGGCCCCGTCACCACGCACGGAACGAGCTCGCCGCCGGTGGCCGCGGCCAGCGCCGCGGCTGTTCCCTCGCCGCCGTCCGGTACCGGGAACTCGTCGACCTGCACGCCGGGAATGACCCGACGCACACCGGAGGCGATCGCCTGGGCCACCGCCTCTGCGCTCAGGCTCTCTTTGAAGCCGCTCGGTGCGATCAGGATGCGCTGCGGAATGTGAATGGACATGATTCCTCCTTCTGCGCCCCTCGGGGCGAGTTCTGCCCGTGCGGGCACGACGATCACCGGTGCACCGGTGGTGCACGCGGAAGAGTGGGATGACGGGAGTCGCGGCGAGGGTCAGCGCAGCAGCGGCAGACCCATCGACGGCCAGATCCAGAGCGCGAAGACGGAGACGAGCACGAACATCGCCGGTGCGAGGAACACCGAGAGCCGCCGCAGATCTTGCGGAGTGACGCTGTGCGAGACGACTTCCGGATCGGCGAACATCGCGACAGGCTTGGCGGAGCTGGGGAGAGTGTGGCAGAAGCCCGCGGCGGCAGTCGACGCGAATGCCGCCGCCATGGGATCGACGCCCAGCGCGGGCGCCACGGAGATCACGACCGGGATGATCGCGGCCGACCTCGCCGACCGCGACGGGATCAGCAGGTGCGCGGCGGTCGACACCGCGATCACGACGAGCACGAACACAACGGCGCTCGCGGAGCCGAGGCTGCTCATCGGGGCGAGTGCGGTGGTGCTCAGCCAGGTCGCGGCGCCGGTGCCGGTGAGCGCGGACGCCAGCGCGAGGGTCGCCGCGAGGAAGAGCAGCAGCGACCACGGCACGCGCTTGACCGCGGCCGGGAAGGTCGTGCAGCCGATCCCCGGAGTGACGGCAGCCACGGCTCCGAGCAGCGCGACGAGGGCCGGGGAGAGCAGGTGCAGAGGCTCGGTCGCCCAGAGGGTGACGACAGCTCCGAGCAGTACTGCCGCCCGACGCTCGAGCGCGCTGAACGGCCCCGTCACACCGGTCGAGGCGGTGCGAGCCAGATCAAAGGGGCTCAGACGCAACGGCGTGGCCCGGTCGGTGCGGCGGGTGAAGCGCCACAGGATGATCTCGCACGCGAGGTGCGACGACACGATCGCGAGAGGGAGGCCGAGCCACAGCCACCCGAGGAACGTGAACCCCGGCTCGCCGGCGGCGCGGAGCAGCTGGTCGGTGATGATGTGCGCACCGGCACCGAGCAGGGAACCGACGGCAGACAGCAGCACGACCGTCGGCATCAGCAGCGCGAGCGCCCTGACGACGCGTTCGCGGCCGGGCAGGACGTCGGACACCGCGGTGAACACCGGAACGGCGAGCGCAGCGCGTCCCGAGGTCGCAGGCACGGCGAAGGCGGTGAGTGTGAGCGCCACGGTCGTCAGGTGGAAGAGACTGCGCGGCCCGCGGGCGAGGCGGAGCAGGTGCGCGGCGCCGCGCAGGGCGAGTCCAGACGACGACACGCCCGCGGCGATGACGAACGCCCCGATCAGCAGCCAGATCGTCTCGTCTCCGAGCGACGCGAAGAACGTGCTCGCCGGGAGGATGCCGGTGACGATGAGCGCGACCGCGGCGAGGAACGCGACGAGGGTGTCGTCGAGAGGTGTGGCCGCCCACGCCCAGACGGCGAGCAGGAAGACCGTGATGGTCACCGCGATCGGCAGCGTCGGGCCGCCGGAGGACGCGGGTGCAGTCGATGCGATCGCCATCGCGACGCCGGCGACGACGATCCCGGCGACGACCCCGAGGCGCAGAACGAGCCGGCGGCCGGCTGACGTCGGGGTGCGGGTCGCGCGTCCGGCGGAGGAAGGGGATGCGCTCCGTCGCGCGGACGGAAGCGCGTCAGCCCGATGCGGGGGCACGGTGGCGAAGCGGGCGCGCTCGGCAGTGGGAAGGATGCGGTCGGTGGAGGCGTTCATCGGAATCGGTATCCCGCCCCGCGGACCGTCTCGATGCGCTCGGAGCCGATCTTGTTGCGCAGCGCGCGAACATAGACGTCGACGACGTTCGAGGCGGGGTCGAAGTCCATGCCCCACACGTGCCCGATCAGCTGGTCGCGCGACAGCACCTGCCCCGCGTTCTGCAGGAAGACCTCGAGCAGCGAGAACTCGCGGGAGGTGAGCTCGCGCATCGCCCCGGCGACCGTGACGCTGCGCGCCCGCACGTCCACACGGACGTCGCCGTGCGAGAGCACGGGCCCCGTGGCACGCCCCTCCCCATCGCCGATGCGCAGCCGCACCCGGGCGACGAGCTCGGCGAACTGGAACGGCTTCGTCACGTAGTCGTTGGCGCCGCTCTCGAGCCCGCGCACCGTGTCGATGACGGAATCCCGCGCCGTGAGGATGATCACCGGGGTCGTGACCCCTTCACCGCGCAGATTGGCGAGCACGTCGAAACCGTCCATGCCGCCGAGGCCGATGTCGAGGAGCACGAGGTCGAAGGTCCCGCTGCGCGCCATCAGAAGTGCGGTGTGGCCGTCGGCAGCCTCGGCGGTGTCGTATCCCGCGGCCCGGAGTCCGCGACGCACGAACGAGGTGATGTGAGGGTCGTCCTCGGCGATCAGGATGTTCCGCATGTCAGTGCTTCCTCTCGTCCGACGCGTCCGCGACGCCCGCCGTCACGGGCGCGGGCACGTCGATTCCGAACATCGCCCCTTCTCCCAGCACGCTGTCGACCCAGGCCGAACCGCCGTGTCCGTCGGCGATAGCCCGCACGATCGCGAGCCCCAGTCCCGAGCCGCGGCGGACCCCGGCGCTGTCCCCTCTGGCGAACCGCTGGAAGATGCGCTCCGCGTCGACCGCCGCGACACCGGGGCCGCTGTCGCGCACCCACAGCCGCAGGCGGCGCTCCGCCCCCTCGCCGTCGAACCGGGAGCCGAGTTCGATCCGGTCCCCGTCGGAGGTGACCTGCACCGCGTTCGCGGTCAACTGCAGCACCGCCTGCGTGATCCGCTGCGGATCGAGTTCCGCAGAACCCTCGGCGATCTCCATGAGCTGCCAGCGACGATCGCCCAGAGCCTGGGCCTTCGCCTCGATGTCGAGCGTCAGCATCGACACCTCGCAGTGCGCCACCCGCACGAAGTCGGGCTGTTCGGCGCGAGCCAGCACGAGCAGGTCAGTGACGATCCGGCTCATCCGGTCGAGCTCTCCGCTCACCAGCCGCAGCGTCGCCGCACGCTCATCGGGATCCTCGCTGAGCAGCTCGAGCTGACCTCGGACAATCGTGATCGGTGTGCGCAGCTCGTGCCCCGCGTCGTCGACGAAGCGCTGCTGCGTCGCGTGCACCGCCTCGAGCCGGTCGAGCATCTGGTTGAAGGTCGTCGCCACCGCGGCGATGTCGTCGGTGCCGTCCACCGGCACGCGGGCAGTGAGATCGCGCTCACCGATGTCTCGCGCCACCCGGTACACCTCACGGACCGGGGCGAGGATCTGCCCAGCCACGAGCCACGCGACGCCGGAGCTGAGGAGCACGCCGATCAACGCCACCCAGGCGATCGTCACGAAGGCGTCATCGACCTGCGCACGAGCCTCCTGCGTGTACTGCAGGATCAGGACCGCTCCCTGCTGCTCGCCGGCCATGAAGTCGAGTCGCCCCCAGCGGAGCGGACCCGTGTCGGACGACTCCAGCGCGCCCGAGGATGCCTCCGCGCCGAGCAGACGACTCACGAGCGCCTCGCCACCTGCGACAGTGGACAGGTCGATGGCCTGCGGGACGTCGCCGGCGTCTCCGGCATCCGCACGACCGTTCGCGATCGCGGTCACCTGTCCGTCGACGGCCGCGATCACCACCTCGTCCTCGTGCGCCGACTGGCGGGCCAGGTACTCCGTGAGCATCTCCTCGGCAGAGGAATAGGCCCCGGCTGCGGAATCCTCCGCGAAGCGGGAGAACTCGGCCGCCTCCTGCTCGATCTCGGAGTTCGCGGCCTGCTCGACGCTGGCGAGGAAGATGCTCCGTCCCATGAGTCCCACCGCGATGAGCGTGATCAGTGTGCTGAGGACGATCCACAGCGTGATCCTCCATCGAGCCGGCAGCGTGCGCGGACGCAGCGTGCGCAGCGGCGCGCCGTCGCGAGACGCGCGGGCGGGGGTGTCGTCAGATCGGGTGGGCTGCGGCGCCGGCTGATCGATGATGTCGATCGGCAGGGTGGGCGCATCAGTCATCATCGCCGCCGTCGTCGTCGTCGTCGTCATCGTCGTCTCCGACCTGCGGGGCTGGTGCCGGGGCGGGCACTGGCGCGGGTGCCGGGGCGGGCGCCGGCACGGGGGCGACGGGTGTCGTCGGCTGCGGTGCGGCAGGGGCGCTCGGCTCGGCGGAGGGCGCCAACTGCACGACGACCGGCTTCGTGGGTATCTGCGGCGACGGAGGCGTCTGCGCCAGGGCGATGCTGCCTGCCGCGAAGATCACCGGCACGGCGATCAGGGCACCCGGTATCAGGAGTCGTCGTAGGTCGGTCATGCCACCATGATGCCGGTCGATCATGATGCCACGATGAGCCGCAGATGAAGATCGCTTCATCTGCGGGCGAAAGGACCGCCCTCAGTCCTTCTTCTTGCGCCCTTTGATGGCCTTCATCGCCATCTGCACCGCGATGACCACGAGGTATGCCGCGAACAGCATGTTTCCGACGGTCGGGTCGATCAGCGTGGCCAGCCACGCGCCGAGCGCGGTGGTCGTGCAGGCGGAGACTCCCACGATCGCGGCGGCCAGCAGGTCGACGTTGCGGTTGCGCAGGTTGCCGATCGTGCCCGAGATCGCGGTGGGGATCATCATGAGCAGCGACGTGCCCTTGGCGACGAGATCGCTCGTGCCGAACGCGAGCATCAGGATCGGCACGACGATCACCCCGCCGCCGACGCCGATGAGCCCGGCGAGGATGCCGGTGGCGACGCCGACGAACACAAGGGCGAGCCCGTTGAGCAGCTGCAGCTCGAATTCCGCGTCGCGCGACGGCACGACCAGGAACAGGCTCACGATGACGACCACGAGGAAGCCGACGAAGAACCAGCGCAGCACCGTCTGCGAGATCTTCGGCAGCATCCGGGTGCCGATCTGCGCGCCGACGACGGAGCCCGCTGCGAGGATCAACGCGGGGATCCAGGCGACCGAGTCGTTGATCGCGTACGAGATGACGCCCACCGTCGCCGTCGGGACGATCGCCGCGAGCGACGTGCCGGCGCCGAGCCGCTGATTGAAGTGCAGGAAGAGCACGAGCAGCGGCACGATCACCGTGCCACCCCCGACGCCGAAGAGGCCGGAGAGGAGGCCCGCGATCAGGCCGATGCCGATGAATGCCGTATAGGCGCGAGGCCCTCTGCTCAGGGTCTCTGCATCAGTCACCGGATCAGCCTACTCGCAAGGTCGCTCCCCTACTCGCTCCGCGCTGCGGACGGCCGGGGTCCTGGCTCCCGGCGGGAAAGAACCCTGGGACTCGGTCTCCTCCTGTGCGACACTGGATCGCATCAGACGGCGTCGTCGATGACCCGGATCGAAGGAGATCTCATGGTGCGCAGCTCTTATCCCGATGTCGAGATCCCGGCGGTCTCGATCCACGACTTCCTGTTCGGCGACGTCGAGGAGGGCCGCCTCGATGCGATCGCGATCGTCGACGGCGTCAGCGGTTCGACCACGACCTATCGGCAGCTGATCGCGCAGATCGACCTGTTCGCCGGGGCCCTCGCCGCACGCGGAGTGGGCGTCGGAACCACGGTGGGCGTCCTGTGCCCCAACATCCCCGCGTTCGCGACCGCCTTCCACGGCATCCTCCGCGCAGGCGCGACGGCGACCACGATCAACTCCCTCTACACGCCCGATGAGATCGCGAATCAGCTGACGGATGCCGAGGCGACGTGGCTCATCACCGTCTCACCGCTGCTCCCCGGGGCGAGCGCGGCCGCAGCCGCGGTGGGTCTCGACGACGACCACGTGATCGTCCTCGACGGCGCAGACGGGCATCCGTCGCTTCCCGCCCTGCTCGGCGAGGGCCGCACCGCGCCCGAGGTGAGTTTCGACCCGGCGACGCATCTGGCCGTGCTTCCCTATTCCTCAGGGACCACCGGTCGCCCCAAGGGCGTCATGCTCACGCACCGCAATCTGATCGCCAATGTCAGCCAGTGCCGCTCCACGATCTCGCTCGGCGCCGACGATCGCGTGCTCGCCGTCCTGCCGTTCTTCCACATCTACGGCATGACGGTGCTGCTGAACTTCGCGCTGCGCCAGCGCGCGGCCCTGGTCACGATGCCCCGGTTCGATCTCACGGACTTCCTTCGCGTCGTCCAGGAGCACCGGACCAGCTGGGTCTTCATCGCGCCGCCGATCGCCGTCGCCCTCGCGAAGCACCCGCTCGTCGACCAATACGACACGTCGGCGATCAAGGTCATCTTCTCGGGCGCCGCGCCCCTCGACGGCACTCTGGCATCGGCGGTGGCGACCCGCCTCGGCTGCACGGTGTGCCAGGGATACGGCATGACCGAGACGAGTCCGGTCACCCATGCGATCCCCTACGACCGACCGGACATCGATCGGTCATCAGTCGGCATGTTGCTCGCCGACACCGAGGCGCGGCTCGTCGCAGAAGACGGCACCGACGTCGTCGCACCGGAAGACGGTGCAAGCGAACCGGGCGAGCTGCTGATCCGTGGCCCTCAGGTGATGGCCGGCTATCTGAACAGGCCCGATGCCACGGCCGAGATGCTCGACTCCGACGGCTGGCTGCACACCGGCGACGTCGCGACCGTGACGCACGACGGCATCTTCCGCATCGTCGATCGCCTCAAAGAGCTCATCAAGTACAAGGGCTACCAGGTGGCACCGGCAGTGCTCGAAGCGGTGCTGCTCGAGCATCCGTCCATCGCCGATGCGGCTGTCATCGCCGCGCCCGACGCAGACGGGCAAGAGGTGCCGAAGGCGTTCGTGGTGGTGCAGCCGGGAGCGCAGCTCGACGCGGATGCCGTGATGGCGCACGTGGCCGCGTATGTCGCACCTCACGAGAAGGTGCGACAGGTCGAGTTCATCGACGCGATTCCGAAATCGGCATCCGGGAAGATCCTGCGCAAGGATCTGCGCTCGCGCTGACTCCGGAGTCGCAGCAACGAAGAAGCCCGCCGTCCCTTTCGGGGCGGCGGGCTTCATCGTACGAGCGAGGTGCTTACTCGGACTTCTTCTCGACAGCGTCCTCGGCGGCAGCCTCGGCTGCCTCTCCCTCGGCCTGCGACTCGGCACCGGCGTCGGTGGTCTCCTCGACGGGAGCCTCCTCAGCGGGAGCCTCCTCGACGACCTCGGCGGGCTTCTCAGCCTTGGCAGCCTTCTTGGTGGACTTCGCCTTGGGAGCGACGGGCTCGAGAACGAGCTCGATCACTGCCATGGGGGCGTTGTCACCCTTGCGGTTGCCGACCTTCGTGATGCGGGTGTAGCCGCCCTCACGGTCTGCGACGAGCGGGGCGATCTCGGTGAACAGCACGTGTCCGGCGTCCTTGTTGGAACGCAGCACGGTCATCGCACGACGACGCGCGTGCAGGTCGCCGCGCTTGCCGAGGGTGATGAGACGCTCAGCGAGCGGACGCAGGCGCTTGGCCTTGGTCTCGGTCGTCTTGATCGACTTGTGGATGAAGAGCTGTGCCGCCATGTTGGCAAGCAGCAGGCGCTCGTGTGCGGGGCCGCCTCCGAGGCGGGGACCCTTAGTGGGCTTGGGCATATCTAGCTCCTGGTCAGGAAAGGTCGGGTCAGCTGGCCTCTGCCAGATGACAATCCGGGTGGGTCAGAAGGACTCGTCTTCGCTGCCGCCGTAGAAGTGGGCGCCGTCGAAACCGGGCACCGAATCCTTGAGCGACAGACCGAGCGAGATGAGCTTGTCGCGCACCTCGTCGACCGACTTCTGGCCGAAATTGCGGATGTTCATGAGCTGCGTCTCCGACAGGGCGACGAGCTCGGAAACAGTGTTGATGCCCTCACGCTTCAGGCAGTTGTACGAGCGGACCGAGAGGTCGAGGTCCTCGATCGGCATCGACAGCTCGCTGGAGTTGACTGCCTCCACCGGTGCCGGGCCGATCTCGATGCCCTCAGCCTCGACGTTCAGCTCGCGAGCGAGACCGAACAGCTCGGTGAGCGTCTTCGCAGCCGAAGCGACGGCGTCACGCGGGCTGATGGCGGACTTGGTCTCGACGTCGAGGACGAGCTTGTCGAAGTCGGTGCGCTCACCCGCACGGGTGGCGTCGACGCGGTAGCTGACCTTGAGCACCGGCGAGTAGATCGAGTCGATCGGGATCTGACCGGCCTCGGCGTACTCGTTGCGGTTCTGCGTCGCCGAGACGTAGCCACGGCCACGCTCGATCGTGAGTTCGAGCTCGAACTTCGCGGTCTCGTTGAGCGTCGCGATGACGAGCTCGGGGTTCTGGACCTCGACACCGGCCGGAGCCGAGATGTCAGCGGCGGTCACTTCGCCCGAACCGGTCTTGCGCAGGTAAGCGGTGATGGGCTCGTCGCGCTCCGACGAGACCACGAGCTGCTTGATGTTGAGGATGATCTCGGTGACATCCTCCTTCACGCCGGGGATGGTGCTGAACTCGTGCAGCACGCCGTCGATGCGAACGCTGGTGACCGCGGCGCCGGGGATCGACGACAGCAGGCTGCGACGAAGCGCATTGCCGATCGTGTATCCGAAGCCGGGCTCCAGAGGCTCGATGATGAACCGGCTACGGTTCTCGACGATCTTTTCCTCGGTCAGTGTGGGACGCTGTGCAATAAGCACTCTGTGTTCCTTTCGATCACATGCCCGCTATATGACATGTGGTGGGGTGAGGTTTTGAGTTTTGGGAGTCGATGCCCGCGCTGGCGGGCGTCGAGCCGCTCGACCCCGAAGGGCCGAGCGGCTCAACAAGCCGGGTCAGACGCGGCGACGCTTCGGCGGGCGGCAACCGTTGTGCGCCTGCGGGGTGACGTCCTGGATCGAGCCGACCTCGAGGCCGGCGGCCGTCAGCGAACGGATCGCGGTCTCACGACCCGAGCCCGGTCCCTTGACGAAGACGTCGACCTTCTTGACGCCGTGCTCCTGTGCCTGACGGGCAGCCGACTCGGCGGCCAGACCAGCGGCGTAGGGGGTCGACTTGCGCGAGCCCTTGAAGCCCACGCCACCCGACGATGCCCAGCTGATGACAGCGCCGGACGGGTCGGTGATCGAAACGATGGTGTTGTTGAACGTCGACTTGATGTGGGCATGGCCCAGCGCGATGTTCTTCTTTTCCTTGCGGCGCGGCTTGCGCGCGGCGGCCTTGGGTGCAGCCATGAAAGTGTTCTCCTAGTCCCTGGGGGCCGCGCTTAGCGGGCCTTCTTCTTGCCTGCGACGGTGCGCTTCGGGCCCTTGCGGGTACGGGCGTTGGTCTTGGTGCGCTGACCACGGACCGGGAGGCCACGACGGTGGCGGACGCCCTCGTAGGAGCCGATCTCGACCTTGCGGCGGATGTCTGCGGCGACCTCGCGGCGCAGGTCACCCTCCACCTTGTAGTTGCCTTCGATGTAGTCGCGGAGGGTGATCAGCTGCTCATCGCTGAGGTCCTTCACGCGGATGCTCTCGTCGATCTCTGTAGCCTTGAGGATCTCGACCGAGCGGGTACGGCCGACGCCGTAGATGTAGGTAAGGGCGATCACCACGCGCTTATCGCGCGGGATGTCAACGCCGGCAAGACGTGCCATGCGGTTCTCCTGAGATTGGTAGAGGTGTGGAGCAGGATCGGTGCTCGGGCCTCTGTCCCGAGGTGTCAGTCCCGTGGGCCGTTGAGCCTGTCGAAACGTCTGATCCTGCCGTTGTGTGTATTGAGTTGTGAGTCAGATCCGAAGAGTCCGCCGGCACGGCCGGCGGGCACTCAGCCCTGGCGCTGCTTGTGGCGCGGGTTGCTCTTGCAGATGACCATGACGCGGCCGTGACGGCGGATCACCTTGCAGTGATCGCACATGGGCTTGACGCTGGGGTTGACCTTCATGATGTTTCCTATTCGCTGTCTTCACCGGGCAGGCTGAATGCCTGGGGTGTTACTTCTCGACCGATCAGCGGTAGCGGTAGACGATTCGTCCACGGGTCAGGTCGTAGGGGCTGAGCTCCACGACCACACGGTCTTCGGGGATGATGCGGATGTAGTTCTGCCGCATCTTGCCTGAGATCGTTGCAAGGACCTTGTGTCCGTTGGAGAGCTCAACGCGGAACATCGCGTTGGGCAGAGCCTCGGAGATCACGCCCTCGATCTCGATGACACCGTCTTTCTTAGCCATAGCCTCGCTGACGCTTCTGCAGACCGGTCGATCTGCGGTGGGTGATTGGATTGCGGTACTTCTGCCGATTCAGACACGCCGAATCAAGGCGCAAGGCACCAAGGATCTATGTTATCCGACAACGGGAGTTCCGGCAACCTGAGCAGGATGCCGGAACTCCCGTTATGCGAACGATGCGGATCAGCCGAGGATCTTGGCGAACTCGGTGGCGATCTCGCTGTTGTCGATGCGGGTGCCGTTGATCTCGACGGTCGGCGTTCCCGAGATCTCGTGCACCTGTGTCTGCGACTCGACGAACTTGTTGTAGGTGCCGTCGGCGATGCAGTCCGCAGCGGCGCCGGCTCCGGCCTGCTCGGCGAGAGCGCTCAGCTCGTCGGCGCTGAGCCCGGCGGAGTTCTCCTCCGGCTGGTTCGCGAACAGCAGGTTGAAGTAGTCGAGGGTGGAGTCGGGAGCCTCTTCGGCGACACAGTACATCGAGCCGGCCGACAGCGAGGAGAATTCGCCCGTCGTGGAGAGGCGGTTGAGGATCGACACCGGGTGGATGTTCAGCGTGATCTGATTGTCAGCCGCGGCGGCCTGCAGCTGCTCGCCGTAGACGTCCTCGAACTGGCCGCACACGGGGCACATGAAGTCGACGTACGTGTCGATCTCGTCCTCGCCCGTTCCGAACGAGATCGCGCCGGTCTCTTCGTTGACGATGGTGCTCTCCGGGGCCGTGCCGGGGGCGGTGGCCTGATTGTTCAGGAACACGACGAAGAATGCCAGCACGGCCAGCACGACCACCACTGCCGCCGAGACGCCGATCACGAACCAGTTGGTGTTGCTCTTCGCGGCTGCCATTGCTTTCCGTTTCTGTCGAGGCCTGCCCGCGGCGGGCCCGGCCTGAAGTCTTCGGGTGCACGCGCACCCATACACCCATTCTGCCCGGAGAAACCTATGTGCGCGTTGTGACTCTCTCCCGCTCATACGGGGCCCGCCCGGCCGCCGCTGATTCGCGAGACCCGCATCCGTGCACGAGACCCACGTTCGCACCGTGGGTCTCGCCCCGCAAGGTAGGTCTCGCGCGGCTCCACACTTCCACTCGGCATGAGACCCGCATCCGTGCACGAGACCCACGTTCGCACCGTGGGTCTCGCCCCGCAATGCAGGTCTCACCCGCAATCCAGGTCTCGCCCCGCAATGCAGGTCTCGCGCGGCTCCACACTTCCACTCGGCATGAGACCCGCATACGTGCACGAGACCCACGGACAGGCCACGGGTCTGACGCCGCAAAGTAGGTCTCCTGTTGTGCGCGGTGCGCACGACCTGCGTGCGCACTCCGGCGACCACGAACGGCTCCTGCACCGCGCAGCATCCAGGAGCACTCGCCCACAGCATCCGGGTCGATCCGTGCACTCGTCTGCCCACGCCCCGACTCAGCGGAGAGGATGCAGCTGTGCAGACTCTCGCCGATCGCGCCTTCGTGACCTCGCCCGTGCCATTGATCGTGAGTGCCGAGATGCGGATGCTGGGGCTGCGCGCAGCGAGCCCGCGACTTCGTCGTGTGCGCTCTGGGGTCCACGCACGTCAGGATCTGTACGACGCGCTCCGTCCCTGGCAGCGATACGCGGCGCGGGTGCACGCCTTCGTGCGGACGCATCCGGGTGCGGTCCTGTGTCTCGAGTCCGCGGCCGTGCTGCATGGCCTGCCGCACTTCGGCGAGACCGCCCTGATCCATGTGCTGGCGGATGCAGGAGAGAAATCGCGGCGATTCGGTGACGTCGCAGTCCACTCGTCCATGGACTCACGAGGAGTCACCTCGATCGCCGGCATCCACTGCACCGACCTTCTCGACACGGCCGTCGATCTGACGAGGGTGCTGTCACCCGCTAGGGGATTGGCCGTAGCCGATGCGGCGATGTCACCGTTCCAGGGCGGGGACGTGCAGCGATCGGCCGCCGACGAGACTCTCGGCGGCCAGATGAACAGCCGTGGCCGCGCCCGCGCTCGATGGGCCTGGACCAATGCAGACGGACGTTCGGAATCCCCCGGCGAGAGCGTCAGTCGCGCGGTGATCGAGTGGTGCGGATTCGAGACACCACAGCTGCAGGCCGAGTTCGCGTACGAGGGAGCGAAGGACCGGGCCGACTTCTTCTTCCCGTCATGCCGGGTCATCGGCGAGGCGGACGGATGGGGCAAGTACGACCTCGATGATCCGGATGCGGCTGCGCAGCGCCTCTCCTATGAAAAGCGCCGCGAGGACAGACTTCGCCGGAACGGGCATCCGATCGCCCGCTGGGACCTCTCCGACGCGTGGAAAGTGGACCCGCTTCGGCTCGCCTTGGTCGTGGCCAATGTGCCGCTCGTGCGACCTCCGCAGGAGGGGATGCTCGCGTCGCTGAAACTCAGCCCGCGCGAGGTGTCGCGGTCGCGGCCCCGCATCTGACCCACGCAGGTGAAACCGGCATCCGTCGGCGAGACCCACGCCGCGCACACGGGTCTCACGCACAAACCGCGGTCTCACACGACGACCCCACACCGCCGCGCCAGGCACGCCACGAAACCGGCATCCGTCGGCGAGACCCACGCCGCGCACCCGGGTCTCAGGCACAAACCCGGGTCTCGCGCACAAACCACGGTCTCGCGCACGAACCGCGGTCGCGCGCGACAGAGAGGGAAAGCCCCAGCAACACCGCTCGACAGCGGGGTCAGCGCGCGGCGAAGAGGTCAGGCGATCGGCGTCGGCGTCACGCCGAAGGGCGCAAGGCCTGCCGCTCCCCCATCGGGTGACGTGAGCACCCAGATGCCGTCCGCATGCAGGGCGACGGAGTGCTCCCAGTGCGATCCGTCGGTACCGTCGACCGTCGAGACCGTCCAGTCGTCGTCCTCGACGAAGGTCTCGTCGCTCCCGGCGGTCACCATCGGCTCGATCGCCAGCACGAGACCAGGCTTGACCTCTGCACCCGGATCAGGGGTGCGGTAATTGAAGACGCTCGGCGCCTCGTGCATCTTGCGACCGATGCCGTGTCCGACGTACTCCCGAAGGATGCCGTAGGTCTGGCCCGAGACCGCTGATGGGCCCTGAGCCTCGATGTAACCCTGGATGGCGGCGCCGATGTCGCCCAGGTGCGAAGCGGACGCCATAGCGGCGATACCGGCCCACATGGACCCCTCTGTCACGCGCGACAGCTCCTGCCGCTGCGCGACGAGCTCGGGGCGGGTGTCGTCGGGCACGACCACGGTAATGGCGCTGTCGCCGTTCCATCCCTGGAACTGCGCACCGCAGTCGATCGACACGATGTCGCCCGCCTGCAGGATCCGCTCCCCGGGGATGCCGTGCACGACCTCTTCGTTGACGGAGATGCATGTGGTGTGTCGATAGCCGCGAACCAGCTGGAAGTTCGACTCGGCACCGCGGGCCAGGATCACGCGGTTGGCCTCGGCGTCGAGCTCGAGGGTCGTGACCCCCGGTCGGATCAGCGGGCGGACGGCATCCAGTGCTGCGGCCGTGATGAGGCCGGGTTCGACCATCGCGCGCAGCTGAGCAGCGTTCTTGTAGATCGACTTGCGGAACATCGTGCCGGTGTTCAGGCCGCGAGACGCAGGCCGCGAGCGACGAGAGCCGCGAACACGCGCTCGGTGATCTCGTCGAGCGAGCCGACGCCGTCGATGCGGTCGACGATGCCACGGGGGCCGTAGACCTCGAGGATCGGGGCCGTCTCGTGCTCGTAGATGTCCAGGCGGTGCGCGATGGCCTCGTCAGTGTCGTCCGAACGGCCCTGCTCGGCCGCACGGAGCTTCAACCGCTCGATGCTCTCCTCACGCGGGACGTCGAGAAGGATGACAGCGTCGAGCGATTCGCCGCGACCTGCCAGGAACGCGTCGAGGTGCTCGACCTGCGCCGCGTTACGGGGATAGCCGTCGAGCAGGAAGCCGTTCGCAGCGTCGTCCTGCGACAGACGATCGCGGACGATCTCGCTGGTCAGCTCGTCGGGAACGAGGTCGCCCTTGTCGAGGATCGCCGTGACCTGCTGGCCGAGCGGCGTGCCCTCTTTTATGTTCGCGCGGAAGATGTCTCCGGTCGACACGACCGGGATGCCGTACGACTCGGCGATGCGGACACCCTGGGTGCCCTTGCCCGAGCCCTGCGGACCGACGATGAGGAGACGAGCTGATCGAGTCATCGGAGGAGCCCTTCGTAGTGACGCTGCTGAAGCTGAGCATCGATCTGCTTGACCGTCTCGAGACCGACACCCACGATGATGAGGATCGACGCGCCGCCGAACGGGAAGTTCTGGTTGGCGCCCACGGTGGCGAGAGCGATGAGCGGGATCAGCGCGATCAGGCCGAGGTAGATCGAGCCGGGCAGCGTGATGCGGGTGAGCACGTAGTCGAGGTACTCGGCGGTGGGACGACCGGCACGGATGCCGGGGATGAACCCGCCGTACTTCTTCATGTTGTCGGCGACCTCGACCGGGTTGAAGGTGATCGCGACGTAGAAGTACGTGAAGCCGATGATCAGCAGGAAGTAGACCGCCATGTAGATGGGGCTGTTGCCGGTCGTGAAGTTCGCGCTGATCCAGGTGACCCACGCGGCCGGCTCCGAGCCGTCCTGCGGGGTGTTGAACTGCGCGATGAGCGCCGGGATGTAGAGCAGCGACGAAGCGAAGATCACGGGGATCACGCCGGCCATGTTGACCTTGATCGGGATGTAGGTGTTGGTGCCGCCGTAGGTGCGTCGACCGACCATGCGCTTGGCGTACTGCACCGGGATGCGGCGCTGGGACTGCTCGACGAACACGACGAGAGCCATGACGATGATTCCGACCAGGAGCACCAGGAGGAAGACCTCGAAGCCCTTGCTCTCCCAGATGAGCCACATCGCGCCGGGGAACGTGGCGGCGATCGAGGTGAAGATGAGCAGCGACATGCCGTTGCCGATGCCGCGCTCGGTGACGAGCTCGGCGAACCACATGATCAGGCCCGTGCCCGCGGTCATCGTCATGATCATGAGCAGCTGCGCCCACCACACGTCGTTGGTGAGCAGGTTCTGGCAGGCGGCGATGTCGGTCGTGCCGAAGAGCTGGCCGCTGCGGGCCACCGTGACGAGCGTGGTCGACTGCAGCAGCGCCAGAGCGATCGTGAGGTAGCGCGTGTACTGGGTCAGGCGGGCCTGGCCGGCCTGACCCTCCTTGTGCAGCGCCTCGAAGTGAGGGATGACCACGCGGAGGAGCTGGGTGATGATCGTCGCGGTGATGTACGGCATGACGCCGAGCGCGAAGATCGAAAGTTGGAGGAGCGCGCCACCCGAGAACAGGTTGACGAGCCCGAGGAGTCCCTCTGTCCCGGAGTTCAGCGCGAGGCACTCTTCGACGTTCGGGAAGTTCACGAACGGAGCAGGCACATTCGAGCCGAGCCGATAGATGGCGATGATGGCGAGGGTGAAACCGATCTTCCGACGCAGGTCGGGCGTGCGGAAGATCCGCGCGATGGCGCTAAACAAGGACGTCCTCCTGAAAGGTTGCCGATCCCTGAAGGACGGCTGAAAGAACAGGCTAACCCATAAGAGGGGCCGGAGAATCTCCGACCCCTCTTATGAAGTGGTTACTTGACGGATCCGCCGGCCGCCACGATCTTCTGCTCGGCAGAACCCGAGACCTTGTCGACCGCTACGGTGAGCTTCACGGCGATGTCGCCGTTTCCGAGAACCTTGACCTTCTCGTTCTTGCGAACGGCCCCCTTGGCGACCAGGTCGCCGATGGTGACGTCGCCACCCTTGGGGTACAGCTCCGCGAGCTTCTCCAGGTTCACGACCTGGTACTCGACGCGGAACGGGTTCTTGAACCCGCGCAGCTTCGGGGTGCGCATGTGCAGCGGCATCTGCCCACCCTCGAATCCGACGCGAACGGTGTTGCGAGCCCGCGTGCCCTTGGTACCACGACCCGCAGTCTTACCCTTGGAGCCCTCACCGCGACCGACACGGGTCTTCGCGGTGTTGGATCCGGGGACCGGACGCAGGTGGTGCACCTTCAGCACGCCGGGGCGGGATGCCGGAGCATCCTTCTTCGGCGCAGCCTTCTTCGCAGCAGGCTTCTTGACGGCGTCGGCCTTTGCCGAAGACGCCTTCGCAGGTGCCTTCTTGGCGGCGGGCTTCTTCTCGGCTGCGGCCTTGGGAGCGGCAGCCTTCTTCGTGGCCTTCTCGGCCTCGACGGCTTCGTTCTTCTCAGCCATTAGTCGATCTCCTCAACCTTTACGAGGTGGGCGACGGTCTTGACGTAACCGCGCGTCTGCGCGTCGTCGGGGCGAACGGTGGTGTCACCGATGCGCTTCAGACCGAGGCTGCGCAGCGTGTCACGCTGGTTCTGCTTCTCGCTCACCTTGGACTTGACCTGCGTGACCTTCAGGCGCGCAGCCATCAGGCACCTACCTTCTGTGCGGCGATGGCGTCTGCCTCCGCACGGACGAGACGCGCGGGTGCGACCTGATCGAACTCGAGGCCACGACGTGCGGCGACCGCACGGGGCTCCTCGAGCATCTTCAGGGCCGTCACCGTCGCGTGCACGATGTTGATCGTGTTCGACGAGCCGAGCGACTTCGACAGCACGTCGTGGATACCGGCGCACTCGAGCACGGCGCGGACCGGACCACCGGCGATGACACCGGTACCGGCAGCGGCCGGACGAAGCAGGACGACGCCTGCTGCGGCCTCACCCTGCACGGGGTGCGGGATGGTGCTTCCGACGCGCGGAACGCGGAAGAAGTTGCGCTTGGCCTCTTCGACACCCTTCGAGATCGCCAGAGGGACCTCACGGGCCTTGCCGTAGCCGACGCCCACCAGACCGTTGCCGTCACCGACGACCACGAGAGCGGTGAAGCTGAAGCGACGACCACCCTTCACGACCTTCGAGACGCGGTTGATGGTGACCACGCGCTCGAGGAACTGGTTGTCCCCACGGTCGCGGGAGTTGCGGTCACGGCCACCCTGGTTGCGGTCACCACGGCCACCGCCGCGGCGGTTGTCGCGCTGAGACGGCTCTGCCTGCGTGGTGCCGGTGGCAGTCTCGGAAGTGGCAGCTGCCGCTTCGGTCACTTCGTTCTCCTTGTTGTCACTCACAGTGCCAGACCCCCTTCGCGGGCGCCGTCGGCGATGGCGGCGACACGACCGGCGTAGCGGTTGCCGCCACGGTCGAACACTGCCTCGGAAACGCCGGCAGACTTCGCACGCTCGGCGAGAAGCTCGCCGACCTTGCGGGCCTTGGCGGTCTTGTCACCCTCGAGCGAACGCAGGTCGGTCTCGAGCGTCGATGCCGACGCCACGGTGTGACCCTTGCTGTCGTCGACAAGCTGCACGAAGACGTGGCGAGCCGAGCGGTTGACGACGAGACGCGGACGCGACTCGGTGCCGACGACCTTCTTGCGAAGGCGGGCATGACGACGCGCGCGGGCGTCAGACTTTGACTTGAGAGCCATGGTTACTTACCACTCTTTCCGGCCTTGCGACGCACGATCTCGCCGGCGTAGCGCACGCCCTTGCCCTTGTACGGCTCGGGCTTGCGGATCTTGCGGATGTTCGCAGCTGCCTCGCCGACAGCCTGCTTGTCGATACCACTGACCGTGAGCTTGTTGGTGCCCTCGACCGTGAGCGTGATACCGGCGGGCGGGTCGATGAGGACCGGGTGCGAGAAGCCGAGGGCGAACTCGACCGAGCTGCCCTTCTGCGCCACTCGGTAACCGGTACCGACGACCTCGAGACCCTTGGTGTAGCCCTGGGTCACGCCGATGATGTTGTTGTTGATGAGCGTGCGGGTCAGGCCGTGAAGCGACCGGGACTCGCGCTCGTCGTCGGGACGGGTGACGAGAACCTGGTTCTCCTCGACCGCGACCTCGATGGGCTTGGCGACCGTCAGGGTGAGCTCACCCTTGGGGCCCTTCACCGCGACCTCACGGCCGTCGACCGAGATGGTCACGCCCGCGGGAACGTCGATGGGAAGTCGTCCAATACGCGACATTTTCGATTACCACACGTAGGCGAGAACTTCTCCGCCCACGCCCTTCTGCTCTGCCTGACGGTCGGTGAGAAGACCGGAGGAGGTGGACAGGATGGCCACGCCGAGTCCGCCGAGGACCCTGGGCAGCTCGGTGGACTTCGCGTACACGCGAAGGCCGGGCTTCGACACGCGCTTGATGCCCGCGATCGAACGCTCACGGTTGGGACCGTACTTCAGCTGCAGGGTGAGGTTCGTGCCGACGCGAGCGTCAGACGTCTCCCATCCGGCGATGTAGCCCTCCTGCTGGAGGATCTCGGCGATGTGCGTCTTGAGCTTGCTCGACGGCAGGGTCACGGAATCGTGATGCGCCGAGTTCGCGTTGCGCAGACGGGTCAGCAGATCTGCGACCGGGTCTGTCATTGTCATTGTTGTTTTCCTTTGTTCATGAGGTTCCGGCTGCCGTTACACGACAGACGGCCTGCGATGACACGCAATCTTCAATTGTACGGGATCGGGCGGGGCGCTGTGCGCCCCGCCCGAAACCGCTTACGCCTTGGCGTCTTCCGTACGGAAGGGGAAGCCGAGGTGACGCAGAAGCGCGCGACCTTCATCGTCCGTCTTCGCGGTGGTGACGACAGTGATGTCGAAACCGCGAACCCGGTCGATCTTGTCCTGATCGATCTCGTGGAACACGCTCTGCTCCTGGAGACCGAAGGTGTAGTTGCCGTTCCCGTCGAACTGCTTGCCCGACAGACCGCGGAAGTCGCGGATGCGGGGCAGAGCGAGCGAGACGAGACGGTCCAGGAACTCCCACGCACGGTCACCACGGAGGGTGACGTGTGCGCCGATGGCCTGGCCCTCGCGCAGCTTGAACTGCGCGATCGACTTGCGAGCCTTCGTGACGAGCGGCTTCTGACCGGTGATCTTGGTGAGATCGTCGATCGCGCCGTCGATCACCTTGCTGTCGCGGGCCGCTTCACCGACACCGGTGTTCACGACGACCTTGACCAGACCGGGGATCTGCATCACGTTGGTGTAGCCGAACTCATCCTGCAGCTTCTGCTGGATCTCGGCCTTGTACTTCGCCTTCAGGCGGGGCTGGATCTTGCCAGCCACCGCAGCGTCGGTGGTTGCCATCAGAGGTCCTTACCTGACTTCTTCGCGTACCGCACACGGACGGTGCGCTTGACGCCGTCCTTGGTCTGCTCCTCGACCCGGTGGCCGACCTTGGTCGGCTTCTTGGTCGAGGGGTCTACGAGTGCGACGTTCGAGATGTGGATGGAGGCCTCGACAGTCTCGAGGCCGCCCGTCTTGGTGCCACGCTGCGTCTGACCGACGCGCGTGTGCTTGGTGACGTAGTTCACGCCTTCGACGATGATGCGGTTCTTCTCGGCCAGGATCTCGAGGACCTTGCCCTGCTTGCCGCGATCTCCGCCACGCTCCTGCGTCGCTCCGGTGATGACCTGAACCAGGTCACCCTTCTTGATCTTCGCCATGACTTAAATAACCTCCGGCGCCAGCGAGACGATCTTCATGAACTTCTTGTCACGAAGCTCGCGACCGACCGGTCCGAAGATACGGGTGCCGCGGGGCTCCCCGTCGTTCTTCAGGATCACGGCGGCGTTCTCGTCGAACTTGATGTACGAGCCGTCGGGACGGCGCGTGGACTTGACCGTACGGACGATGACGGCCTTGACCACATCGCCCTTCTTGACGTTGCCGCCCGGGATCGCGTCCTTGACGGTCGCGATGATGGTGTCACCGAGACCGGCGTAACGACGGCGCGAGCCACCGAGCACACGGATGGTGAGCAGTTCCTTCGCGCCGGTGTTGTCGGCGACCTTGAGGCGGGATTCCTGCTGGATCACTTGGCCTTCTCCAGAATCTCAACCAGACGCCAGCGCTTCGTGGCGCTGAGCGGGCGGGTCTCGTTGATCAGGACGAGGTCGCCGATGCCGGCGGAGTTCGCCTCATCGTGCGCCTTGACCTTCGAGGTGCGGCGGATGACCTTGCCGTAAAGCGGGTGCTTCACGCGGTCCTCGACCTCGACCACGATGGTCTTGTCCATCTTGTCGCTGATGACGTAGCCACGACGCGACTTGCGGTACCCACGGGCATCCGCATCGCGAACATCGTGTGCTGCGTGCTCAGCCTCGACGGCAGCTTCCTTCTTGGTGGCCATCACTCAGCCTCTTCCTTCACGGCGTCGTCAGCGGAGTCCGCCTTCTTCGCCTTCGACTTGGTCGCCTTCTTGGCCGGAGCCTCGACGGGAGCGGGCGTCGCGCGGATGCCCAGCTCACGTTCGCGGATCACGGTGTACAGGCGCGCGATGTCGCGCTTGACGGCGCGGATGCGGCCGTGGCTCTCCAGCTGGCCGGTGGCCGACTGGAAACGGAGGTTGAACAGCTCCTCCTTGGCCTTACGCAGCTCCTCAACGAGGCGCTGGTCTTCGAACGTGTCGAGCTCTGCCGGAGCGAGCTCCTTGGTGCCGATCGCCATTACGCGTCGCCCTCCTCGCGCTTGATGATGCGTGCCTTGAGAGGCAGCTTGTGAATGGCACGGGTCAGTGCCTCGCGAGCGAGTTCCTCGCTCACGCCTGAGACCTCGAAGAGGACGCGACCCGGCTTGACGTTGGCGACCCACCACTCGGGGGAACCCTTACCGGAACCCATGCGGGTCTCGGCAGGCTTCTTCGTGAGGGGACGGTCGGGGTAGATGTTGATCCACACCTTGCCGCCACGCTTGATGTGACGCGTGACCGCGATACGAGCGGACTCGATCTGACGGTTCGTCACGTAGGCAGGCGTGAGCGCCTGGATCCCGTAGTCGCCGAAGGAGACCTTCGTGCCACCAGTCGCCTGGCCGCTGCGACCGGGGTGGTGCTGCTTACGGAACTTGACCTTGCGGGGAATAAGCATCAGGCAGACGCTCCTTCTGCGACAGGGGCCTCGTTGCGCGGCGCGCGGCGGCGGTCGCCACCACGGTCGTCACGACGGGACTTCGGGGCGTTGGCCTGCTCGCGAGCAAGCTCCTTGTTGGTCAGGTCACCCTTGTAGATCCAGACCTTCACGCCGATGCGGCCGAAGGTGGTCTTCGCCTCGTAGAAGCCGTAGTCGATGTTCGCGCGCAGCGTGTGCAGCGGCACACGACCCTCGCGGTAGAACTCCGAGCGGCTCATCTCGGCGCCGCCGAGGCGGCCGGAGACCTGGATGCGGATGCCCTTGGCGCCAGCGCGCTGCGCGCCCTGGAGACCCTTGCGCATCGCACGACGGAACGCCACGCGAGCAGAGAGCTGCTCGGCGATGCCCTGTGCGACGAGCTGAGCGTCGGCCTCGGGGTTCTTGACCTCGAGGATGTTCAGCTGGATCTGCTTGCCCGAGAGCTTCTCGAGGTCGCCGCGGATGCGCTCGGCCTCGGCGCCACGACGACCGATCACGATGCCCGGACGGGCGGTGTGGATGTCGACGCGGACGCGGTCACGGGTGCGCTCGATCTCGATGTTCGAGACACCGGCGCGGTCGAGCTGCGTCTTCAGCAGGTTGCGGATCTTGATGTCCTCGGCGACGTAGTCGGCGTAACGCTGACCGGGCTTCGTCGAGTCCGAGAACCAACGCGACACGTGGTCCGTGGTGATGCCGAGGCGGAAGCCGTACGGGTTTACTTTCTGTCCCATTACTTGCTCGCCTTCTTGTTGCTGTCGCTTGCGACGGCCGGGGCCGCCTCAGGCGTCGAGAGCACGACCGTGATGTGGCTCGTGCGCTTCTTGATCTGGAAAGCGCGACCCTGTGCACGGGGGCGGAAACGCTTGAGCGTCGACCCCTCGTCTACGTAGGCGTTAGCCACGTACAGGTCCTGCTCGTCGAGGTACTCGCCGTCACGATCCGCCTTGACCTGCGCGTTGGCCATGGCCGACGCGACAAGCTTGTAGATCGGCTCACTGGCGCTCTGCTGCGCGAACTTCAGGATCGCCAGAGCCTCCTGGGCCTGCTTGCCCTTGATGAGCGCGACGACACGACGAGCCTTCTGAGGGGTCACGCGGATGTGTCGCACGCGTGCGATGGACTCCACCATTTCTCTCTCCTCTATCGCCACCGCGTCAGCGGCGGCGGCCCTTCTTGTCGTCCTTCTCGTGGCCGCGGAAGGTGCGGGTGGGCGCGAACTCGCCCAGTTTGTGGCCGACCATGGTCTCGGACACAAACACGGGGATGTGCTTGCGACCGTCGTGGACCGCGATCGTGTGACCCAGCATGGCCGGGATGATCATGGACCGGCGAGACCAGGTCTTGATGACGTTCTTGGTGCCGGCTTCGTTCTGCACGACCACCTTGCGAAGCAGGTGATCGTCGACGAAGGGGCCCTTCTTAAGACTGCGAGGCATCTTCTCTTACTCCTACTTACGCTTCTTGCCGGCGTTACGACGACGCACGATGTACTTGTCGCTTTCCTTGTTGGCGTGACGGGTACGACCCTCAGCCTGGCCCCACGGGGAGACGGGGTGACGTCCACCGGACGTCTTGCCCTCACCACCACCGTGCGGGTGGTCGACCGGGTTCATCGCGACACCACGGACGGTCGGGCGAACGCCCTTCCAGCGCATGCGGCCGGCCTTGCCCCAGTTGATGTTCGACTGCTCGGCGTTGCCGACCTCGCCGATGGTCGCGCGGCAGCGCGAGTCGACGTTGCGGATCTCGCCCGAGGGCAGACGCAGCTGGGCGAAGTTGCCATCCTTGGCGACGAGACGGACGGATGCACCGGCCGAACGTGCCATCTTCGCGCCGCCACCGGGACGGAGCTCGATCGCGTGGATGACGGTACCCGTCGGGATGTTCTTCAGCGGGAGGTTGTTACCCGGCTTGATGTCGGCACCAGCACCCGACTCGATGACGTCGCCCTGCTTCAGCTTCGCCGGCGCGAGGATGTAGCGCTTCTCGCCGTCGAAGTAGTGCAGCAGCGCGATGCGAGCCGTGCGGTTGGGGTCGTACTCGATGTGAGCGACACGGGCGTCGACGCCGTCCTTGTCATTGCGACGGAAGTCGATGACGCGGTACTGGCGCTTGTGGCCACCACCGATGTGACGGGTCGTGATGCGGCCCTGGTTGTTGCGACCACCGGTCTTCGAGAGCGGGCGCAGCAGCGACTTCTCCGGCGTCGATCGGGTGATCTCGGCGAAGTCAGCCACCGACGAGCCGCGACGGCCCGGGGTCGTGGGCTTGTACTTGCGAATAGCCATTATTGTCCTTATCCCCCGGATCAGCCGATTGCCGTGAAGATGTCGATGGTGCCCGACTTCAGGGTCACGATGGCACGCTTGGTGTCCTTGCGCTTGCCTGCGCCGAAGCGGGTGCGACGAGCCTTGCCGACGCGGTTGAGGGTGTTGACCCCAGCGACCTTGACGCCGAAGATCTTCTCGATGGCGAGCTTGATCTCGGTCTTCGAAGCGCGCGGGTCGACGAGGAAGGTGTACTTGCCTTCGTCGATGAGACCGTAGCTCTTCTCGGACACGACCGGCTTCAGGATGATGTCGCGCGGGTCCTTGTTCAGGGCCGTCTGGAGAACAGCTGCCTGCTCGCTCATGCGGAGACCTCCTGGTTGGCGCCGGACTTGGAGGCGATGAAGCCCTCGAGCGCGGCCTGGGTGAAGACGATGTCGTCGGAGACGAGCACGTCGTAGGCGTTGAGCTGGTCGAACGTCAGCACGTGCAGGTTCGACAGGTTGCGGATGCTCTTCAGCGTCACGTCGTCGTTGCGCTCGATGACGACGAGAACGTTCTTCGACGAGACGACGTTGGTGAGGAAGTTCACCGCGGTCTTGGTCGAAGGCGTGCCGTTGATACCGAAGGACTCGATGGCGTGGATGCGGTCACCGCGGAAGCGGTCGCTGAGCGCGCCCAGGAGGGCGGCGGCGATCATCTTCTTGGGGGTGCGCTGCGAGTAGTCGCGCGGCTTGGGGCCGTGCACGATTCCACCGCCGGTCATGTGCGGCGCGCGGATCGAGCCCTGACGGGCGTTACCCGTGCCCTTCTGCTTGAAGGGCTTGCGGCCGGCACCCGAGACCTCACCGCGACGCTTGGTCGAGTGGGTTCCCTGGCGAGCCGCCGCGAGCTGCGCGACGACGACCTGGTGGATGAGCGGGATGTTCGTCTTGGCGTCGAACAGCGCGGCGGGAAGCTCGATCGAGCCAGCCTTCTTGCCGTCTGCGTTGAGGACGTCAAGCGCGAGAGTGGAGTCAGCCATGATCAGGCACCCTTCACTGCGTTGCGGACGTAGACGATACGGCCACGAGCACCGGGGACGGCGCCCTTGACGAGCAGCAGACCCTTCTCGATGTCGACGGCGTGCACCGTGAGGTTGAGGACGGTCACGCGCTCGCCACCCATTCGGCCGGCCATGCGCATGCCCTTGAAGACGCGGCTCGGGGTCGACGATGCGCCGATCGAGCCGGGCTTGCGGTGGTTGCGGTGCGAACCGTGCGAAGCCGAGACGCCCTTGAAGTTGTGACGCTTCATGACACCGGCGAAGCCCTTGCCCTTGCTCGTGCCGACGACGTCGACGAGCTGGCCTGCTTCGAAGGTGCCGTCGACCGTGAGCTCCTGGCCCAGCGAGTAGTCGCCGGCATCCGCGGTGCGGATCTCGGTGACGTGACGACGCGGCGTGACGCCGGCGGCCTCGAAGTGAGCGGTCAGCGGCTTGTTCACCTTGCGCGGGTCGATCTGGCCGTAGGCGATCTGAACGGCGTTGTAGCCGTCCTTCTCGGGGGTACGGATCTGCGTGACCACGTTCGAGGCGAGCTCGATGACGGTGACGGGAACGAGCTTGCCGCTCTCGTTCCAGACCTGGGTCATACCGAGCTTGGTGCCCAGCATGCCCTTGGAAATCTTGGAGTTGATATCAACCATGTCCGACCTCAGAGCTTGATCTCGATGTTGACATCGGCAGGCAGGTCGAGACGCATCAGCGAGTCGACGGCCTTGGGCGTCGGGTCGATGATGTCGATCAGACGCTTGTGGGTGCGCATCTCGAAGTGCTCGCGGCTGTCCTTGTACTTGTGGGGCGACCGGATGACGCACACGACGTTCTTCTCGGTCGGCAGGGGCACGGGTCCGACGACCGTTGCGCCCGCGCGGGTCACCGTGTCGACGATCTTGCGTGCGGACGTGTCGATGACCTCATGGTCATACGACTTCAGGCGAATGCGGATCTTCTGTCCCGCCATTGTCTGCTCTCTCTCTTTAAGCGTCTTACCGACCTGGGCCGGGTGACCCAGGGGCATTGGACGCACGTCGGCGCTGTTCGCGCCTCGGCACTCAGACGGCTCTCGCGAGTCGATCTGCTGCACCACTGTTCTGCTGTCATCCCGCACGCTTGTCAGCGATTGGGTGTCCGACCTCCGCCGCGCACGGTGAAGCCCTCGTGATGAAGATGTCGGGATCGTTCTGCCACCCGCGGCCTAGGTCCCTGCGCGTCTGCGCCGCCTATGCACTGTCGTGATGGTGATCCGGCCACGCTGAGCGCGCCGGAATGTCGAACCTGTCTATTCTGCCACGGCCGATTTCACTTGCGCAAACCCGGGCGTGTCGCATTCGCTGTGCATCCCCTGAGCACGTCCGTCCGCAGCCGGATCACGGCCGCGGCGATGCCCCTGTCGATCGTCAGAAGGAGGGTGAGAGCGGGGCGAGGCATCCCCATGCCTCGCCCCGCTTGGGGAGGGCGTTCAGTGCGAGGGGGCACACCGAACGCGAGAAGCCCGGCGTGAAGGGACGCCGGGATCCTCGACCGAGGGCGCGGCGAAGCGACCGCCGCGCGGGCGGGATGACGTCTGAGCGCACAGAGTGCGCGCGTCGCACGATGATCCCCAAAATCGTTATCCCCAGTTTGACGCGGCGAACCGCGTGAATTCAGGACGTCGAACCCCTTCGACATCCCTGATCGCAAGTTCCCCAGGCGATCTTCACCCATTCTAAGGGGAGACCGCCCTGAAACGCGATACCGCCGGACGGAATACCGGATGCCGGATGCAGAGGAGCGGCGACTCCCCCGATGGAGGAGCCGCCGCTCTCGGTCTCAGTCGTGAGTCCTACTCGTTGCCGACGGCCTTGTCGGCGGTGTCGCGGATCTCGTCGATCTTGTCGGCGGCCCCAGGTGCGATCTTCTTGGCGAAGTCGGCGACGCCGTCGAGCACCTTGTCGCTGATGTCCTCGGCCTGCTCGCTCTTCACAGCCTCGGCGATCTTGTCCTTGTTCTGCTCGTACAGATCTTTGCCCTTGTTGACAGTCTCATCGATACCCATTGCGGGCCCCCTTGTATCTGTTCTGATGCGCCGGATCCCCGACGCACGTTCATTCTGCACGTGATCGGGTGTCCGGCGGAAGTATTTCAGACGGGGACGCCACCGGACGCCACCCTCCGAGGATGCTGCGCCGGCACACGAGGGGGACGCCGGTCCTACGACTGCCAGTAGTTCTTCTTCACCAACACCTGATGAACCTTTATACCGGCATTGAGGGCTCGGATCTGGGCGTATAGACGGAGGGGCCCTGAGAGGAAGTAAGGCAGAGAATATTCGCCAAAGGTTGCTGAGCCTGCGGTCGTGGCAGAGGTCGCGGGGATTTCGAGCACGGGTTGAGCTGAGGTGCTCACGACGGCTCCGCTCGAGTTGAGGCTCTGAGCGAGGACGCGGACCTGGAAGCCCTTCGTGACGCCGGTAGCGCTGAGATAGATCGTGAGGTCGCCCGTCTCTTTGACCGCCGCGCTGCTCTCAGCCAACCAGATAGATCCTGGAGCCACGGGAATGCGCATCCAGGAGTTATGTGGAATGACGACGTTCCAGGTGTACTTCGTCGATTTGTGAAGGGGCACGGGGTCCTCCGGTGGGGGTTGGTACGGACCGCCTTCGACGTAGTTCTCGAAGTCGACCGAGTTGGTGAATCCCAATTGGAGAGGCGTTCCGCCGATCCAGAGGGACACGTGGACATGGGGGCCATAGCCCGTTTCGCTGCCGAAGCCAGACGCGCCGGAATACGCGATCACCTGCCCACGCGTGACACGGGCTCCCAACGGGACAGTGCTCGACTGCAGGTGCAGATAGCGGATGTAGTTGCCGTCGTCGGTTCGGAGCGCCAGGTAGCGCCCGGTGGCGGTCGTCGTGGAGTCCTTGCGATCGACGATCACGCCGTTGGCGGCCGCCTGGATCTGCGTGCCGGTGATGACCGCATAGTCGGTGCCCGGCTCGCCAGACGGCGGGTTTCTGTTCTTGTGTCCCTGCCAGGAGCTCGAAATCGGGACGCTTCCGCACGGCCGAAGATAGGTCCCCGCCGCGGTCGCGCTCAGGTCCGGGGCGAAAAGATCCCACCCGACTGCCGAAGCGCCGATCGCCGTGCCCGCGGCCAACAGCATCACGCGCCGCGAGAAGATCGGCTGCGGCAAGTGCCTGGCCGAGGGTTCAGGGCGCTCCCCCGCGTCACACACTAGCGATCGCCGCCTTCGTTCTCGCCGCGGATCAGGTTCTCGATCTGCTCCTCGGGGAGCGGCTCGAGCGACGCAGACGACATGCCGAGCTCGGGCGCCGAAGGCGAACCGCCGATCGTGCACTGCGCCTGTGCCGGGAGCCCGGAGGCCTGCGCCGGAACCAGCACGAGCCACTCGGGCGAGACCAGTCGCTGCTCGATGCGGGTGTCTTCGATGGTGAAGGCGACGTCGGCCGGGAACGCCGAGAGCGTCGCGTCGATGCAGATCTTCGCCAGCTCGTCGCTGGAAAACCCGCCGAAGTCATCAGCCGGCGCCTGCGTCGACTCCGGGGTGGCCGTGGGCTCGGATGTGGATTCTGCGACCGACGGGGTGGGGTCAGGAGTCGAGGCCGTGGATGTCGGCACCGGGCTCGACGTGCTCGGCAGCGCAGCGCAACCCGAGGCACCACCGACGAGGACGACAGTCAGAGCACTCGCGGCGACACACCGAGCAAGGGGGGATCTCATGATTTTGAATGTACCCAGCGCCGGGCCTCAGCCGTGGATGCGACGCGGACAGTCGTCGGGAATCTTCGCGACTCGGGTTCAGTGCGCCGTGGCACCGGGGGCGACCACGGTGCGGATCGTGCGGAACAGGATGATGAGATCCTGCATGAGCGACCAGTTCTCGACGTAGTAGAGGTCGAGGCGGATGGTCTCCTCCCACGACAGCGAGGATCGGCCGCTCACCTGCCACAACCCGCTCATGCCGGGCTTGACGAGCAGTCGGCGATGCGCGAAGTCGTCGTAGAGCGCGACCTCCGAGGCACGCTGAGGACGCGGACCCACGAGGCTCATGTGACCGAGGAACACGTTGACCAGCTGGGGCAGCTCATCGATGGAGTGCCTGCGGAAGAAACGTCCGACTCTGGTGATGCGCGGGTCGTCGTTGATCTTGAACAACGGCGTGCCGGCGGCGCCCTGCAGGTCGAGAAGCGTCGCCAACTGGTCGTCGGCGTCGGCCACCATCGATCGGAACTTGAGCATGCCGAAGGTGTGTCCTCCGCGGCCGATCCGCTCCTGACGGAAGAAGATGCTTCCAGGCCCGTCGATGCGGATCGCGATGGCCGCGACGAGGAAGACCGGCGACAGAGCGGCCAGCAGCAGCGAGGATCCGACGATGTCGAAGGCCCGCTTGAGGAAGCGCTTGGCGCCTTCCATGCGTGGGAAGTCGACATGCACGAGGGGCAGGCCAGCGACGGGTGTCGCGTGCATGCGGGGCCCGGCGATATCCGTCAGCACCGGGGCCATGATGAGCTGGATGTCACGGTCGGACACCGAGTAGCCCAGGCGGCGCATCGTGAGCGGGTCGAGGTCATCGGACCCGACGATGATCAGCGCGTCGAAACGCACCTCGTCGAGCACCCGCTCGACGTTGGCGATGTCGCCGAGCACCTCGAAGCCCGAGATGTCTGCAGCGGAGGTCTTCTCGGTGATCACCCCGAGGATCTCGTACCCGCTGCTCTTCGCCCGTCGGATCTCGCGCCCCACGAGGGCGACCTTCGACGGCTCGCCGATCACGACCGCCCTGTGCAGATACTCGCCTGTCTTCTGCCGCCCGCGCAGCCACTGCCGGCACATCCATCGCGACAGCAGAAGGAGCAGCAGTCCCAGCGGGAAGACGACGGCGACGAGCGCTCGGGAGAGCTCCATGCCGAGGAAGAAAGCGACGGCGATCGTGATCGCGAACACACCGATCGACGCGTTGAAGATGCGACGGTACTCGTCTGCTCCGTGTCCGACGGTGTGGCGGTCCCGTGAATCCGCAACATCCAACGCGATCAACCAAAGGAAGCCGATCGACGCGAGCACCACGACGTAGGGCACTCGGGGCCCACTTGGCCACGAGACACCTGTCAACAGGCCCGGAAGCACCACGAGAGTAGAGATGATCAGCGTGACCAGCACCACGATCACGTCGTTGTAGAAGAGACGACTCGCGTACAGGCGAGTCCACGCTGCTCGCCGGGTCTTCTTCACGCGAGCCTGGGCCGTATTCGTCGACTCACGCGGGGCACTGAAGCCACCGTGCTCAAGTTGAACGACGACGACTCTCACCCCCTCGGCTGTACTGACGCCAGAACGCGAGCAAGTATATCGGTCCGCCCGGAGCCCGGGACAGACCTCAACCGCCGCAGCCGTCGGTGACGACGGGCTTCGCGCCCCGCACCATTGGGTTGGTCCTCACCTCTAGCGGGCCGTAGTCGCCATCCCCACCGACGAACGTCGCTGTGACATCGACCGAGTCGCCCGGGTCGAACCAGGCCTCGAACGCGACGACCGGCCGACCGAGATCATCGATGTCACGATGCATGACCGACACCTCGTCACCGTTGAAGGTCGCATCGGCCAGTGTGGTTCCCGGAGGGCCGTAGACGAAGATCCAGTCGCGGAACCGAGCGCCGAAGGTCATGCTCTGCACATAGCGCGGCAGCGCTTCAGCCTGCCGCTGAGTCAGGGGCAACGTCAGAGATGCGGTGGCGGTGAACGTCGCCGTATCTGCCTCGCACACCGCTGTGGCCGTCGTCGCGGTCTCCGTGAAGTAGTCGATCTTCGAGCCGTTGCTGTTGTTGAAATAGATGCCCATGGTGGTCACGTTGGCGTTGTCGGCCGGAAGCACACCACTGATCTTGGCACCTTCGATCGCGTCAGCCACCTGCTCGTCGTCGCTCCAGACCAGCACGCTGCCCTGCGACGCGCTCTCCGTGATCGCCCACAGCATGTCCTTCAGATCGAAGTCACCGGTCGCGATCTTGTCGAACACGGCCGCGGCCGTGTCGGCGAAGAATCCGTCGACGAGCTCGGGCTGCTCGTAGGAGTCCCAGCGCCCGTACACCTCGCTCAGCAGCAGCGAGACCGCATTCTCTTCGGAGAGGACCTCGCCCGAGGCGAGCTCGATCGGGCCCGTCGCCTTGAGGATGCGCCCCAGCGCCAGCGGATCGATCGAGATGACCCCGGCGATCTCATCGTCGGCGATGTCCCGCTGCCACCAGGCACGCATGATCTTCGCCGCGGTGGGGAAGTCGGGGCGGCTCATGCTCGTGTTGATGTGGTCGACGAGATAGCTCGTGTACAGCTGGATGGCGCTCGAGGGCACCTCCACGTCGACGGCGACGCCGTTCTGGTAGTTGCCGCTGTCGCCCTGCGCGCCGATCTCGATCGACCCCTCATCGACCTTCACGAGAGTCTGTGCGGCAGCGCTTCCCCCGAGCGCGAGCGTCTCAGCGTTGTTCTGGAAGACGAGAAGATAATTGCGCTCGCCGTCGCCTCCGAGCAGTTTCGGAAGAACGCCGATCATGGGGGCGGCCGCCGACATCACCTCGTCGACCTGATCGACGCCCTCGCGCACGACCGAGACGAGGAAGGGGGACTTGGAAACAGACTCCAGCCCGTCGGCGAGTTCGGTGATGTGCGTCGCCTGATCGTCGGTGGCATCGAGCAGCCGCTCCGTGATCGATCCGGTGGAATCCTCATTGCCCATCACGGGCAGCGCGACATCGTTGACGAGCGCATCGAGCGACTGTGCAGCGAGGCGCACCCCCTTGAGATTGTCGCCCACGACGGGGATCCACTCCATGGCCCACCATACCGGGTCGGATGCCGCGGCACCCGCGCTGGCGGCGTTCTCGGACAGCTCAGGGAGGACATCATCGACAGCGCCTCCACTCTGAATCTCCGCGATGAGATCTTGACTCTGGACGAGTCCGTCCTTCACCGTGATGGCACGCAGTCCGACCCAGCACACAGCGACGAGGAAGGCGATGATGACCAGGATGACAACGGTCCAGATTCGGCGCCGCCGACGCTGACGGCCCGGCCTCTGCTCGTCGACGCCCTGCGCATCCTGACGCTCTGCGCTCATGAAGGACTTACCTTTCGTGCTCTGAGGACCTGGTGAATTGTACTGGCGGTACCTGGGGCCGCTGCGATCGGACTCACTCCGACTTTGCTTCCGATGAGATGAAGACCGGAGAAGCGCCGAGGGTCAGCGTGACCTGACCGTCTTCCGGCGCGACCGACGTCGTGCTCCCGGACATGTCGGTGACCGTCAGGGGGACGTCGGACGCGAAGATGCGCTGCACCTCGCCCTGCTTCGCCCACGCGATGCGGGTCTCGTCGTCTCCCGACCCGAACACCTCGACCGTGGTCGTGTCATCCGATTCGTCCGAGGCGAAGGCCTTGTCGCGCAGCTGCGTGATCATCAGAGCCTGAGCGAAAGCCCCGGGCTTCGGTGCCAGAGCGACGACATCCGCTCGTGGCGAGTTCTCGTAGAGCCCGAAGTTCGCCTCGCCCGCGGCGGGGTCGGGAGTGTCATTGACGAGGTCGTACCAGAAGTACTTCTCGACCCCGTTGGCGAAGGCCAGAGTCTGGTTGCGCACCATCATCTGCCCCTGCTCGAGCAGGGAGACACCGTCGTAGTGCGTGGGGAAACCCATCTCGGTGACCCACACGGGTCGCGTCTCACCCGCGTACTGCTGCATATCGGCGTAGGACTGCTGCACGGTGCCGGCGATCAGATCGGCGTCGCGGTTGATCCACGACTCATAGGGGTGATAACTCGCCGCGTCGGTCACGGCCATGCCGCCGGCCTGCCAGAATCCGGCGAACCATTCGCTGTCGTAGAGGGCTGTGGACCCCGTGACGATCGGGAGATCCGGATACGCGGTGCTGACGTGGTCGCGGACGGACTGCGCGATGGGCACGTAGCACGCCGGCGCCGGGCCGCACGCGGTGTCGTTCTCGCGATGATTGAACTCGTTCAGCACCTCGAGACCCACGAGGTCGAATCTGTCGGCGACGGCCTTCGCATAGGCGCCGTAGGCCTGGATCGCCGCCTCGTTGCCTGGCGCCTTTCTGGCGCCGTAGAGCCTGTTGCCGTACACGACGAGGCCCAGCAGCTTCACGTCGTTCGCGTGCATGCGCTCGAACTCCCGCCCGTAATTCTCGTCCCACACGTACTGGCCGGCGACCTTCTCGTTGCGCTCCCATGAGATGTCGTTGCGGACCTCGGCGAAGCCGATCGCGGCTGCCAGAGAACCTGTGCCGATGAAGGGATCCTTCTCGACGTGGGCTCCCACTCCGAAGCGTCCGTCCTGAGTCACGGAGAAACCATCGGCGTCGATCACAGCGACGTCCGTCTGGATCTGGCGACCTGCGGAATCGTTGACGGCGACTGTGTAGTGCCCCTGGGATACGCCGGTCAACGGCAGAGCCGACAGCGGGCCCGTCGACCCGAACTCGCCGGTGATCGGCTCACCGCCCGCCGTCGACGTCGCACTCCACTGCACGGGTCCCTCGGCGAGCGAGACGGCGAGCACAGCGGATTCGTCGGTCATGACGAGAGAGTCGTTGACGATGCCCGCCGGAGTCTGCACCGCTTCGAACGAGCCGTTCGGAACGAGGTTGTCGCTGCCGACCGCGGTGATCGAGACGTCGTCGATCCCGAACCCTCGCACAGCGCCCGAGAGCACGACATCGAACGTCGATGCGGCTGCCTGATCGACCGCCGATGTGAACGGGAACTCGAGCGTCTCCCACTCGGCATCCAGCTCGGGAAGCGTGAAGGTCTGGCCTGCCGCAGTCAGGCGGACGCCCGTCTCGGTCTTCTCTTCGGCGAGCACCCGCACGGAGACGCTGAGCGTGTAGTCCGTGCTTGGAGCGAGCGCGACGGGAGCGGACGCAGCGATGATGTCCGCATCATCGGCCGGAGCATCCACCCGCAGAGACACAGCGCCCTGCGCGGCGTCTCCGACCTCGGGAAGAACCGTGCCGACCACTCCCCGGCCAGCGAGCGTCCATGCATCGATCGATGCCCGCGCGACGTTCGTGACAGGAACCACGGCCGGCGGTTCGGTCACGACCGGCTCGGGAGTGGCCTCGGGCGACGGCGATGCGTCGGCACGAGGCTGCGCCTGCTGTCCGGAGATCACCATCGCAGCCGCGGCACCCCCTCCGACCAGGAGCACGGTGACCGCGCTCGCGATGATGATCGTCTTCTTCGTCGCGCGCAGAGCCATCATGTCCTTCCCCCGGGTGTGTTCTTCCCAACATATCGGGTCGAAGTCGAGACGAAGCTGACAGCCGGTGGCGGCTCGTGCGCTGAGAACCTGCCTAGACTCGACGCATGCTTGCAGAGGCTCGGCCCCGACTGCGCGCCCGCGTGCCCTGTGGTGCGAGGTCGGCGCTGTGAGCGGTGTGCTGGTGCACGAATGGCTCGCTCCGCGAGGCGGCTCCGAGAACGTCTTCGAGGCACTCAGCCAAGTGTTCCCCGACGCCGCCCGCTTCTGCCTGTGGAACGAGAGCGAAGGCCGTTTCGTCGTCGACGGCGAGACGTGGTTGGCGCGCACACCGCTGCGCGGACGCAAAGCCGCAGCCGTCGGGCTGATGCCGCTCGCCTGGCGGACGCTTCCGAGCGTGGAGGCGGACTGGATCCTCACGAGCTCGCATCTCTTCGCACACCATGCGAGATTCGCGGGCGCCGGGCGCAGCGCCCCCAAGCTCGTGTACGCCCACACCCCCGCGCGGTACATCTGGAACCCCGAGCTCGATGTGCGCGGCGACTCGTTCGCCGCGAGGGCCGCGGCGAAGATGTTGAAAGGGCTTGATCGCAGGCGGGCCCAGGAGCCGATCGCGATAGCGGCGAACAGCGTGTTCGTGCAGAAGCGCATCGCCCAGGCGTGGCATCGCGAGAGCACGGTGATCCACCCTCCCGTCGATGTGGCCGGCTTTCTCCGTGCACCGGAACCGGACGAGCGAGACCACGACGTGCTCGCAGGCTTGCCGGAGACGTTCCTCCTCGGCTTCTCTCGGTTCATCCCCTACAAGCGGTTGGATCTCGTGATCGAGGCCGGCATCGCCGCAGACGTGCCCGTCGTGCTCGCGGGTGCGGGACCGGATGAGGCCCGTCTGCGCTCATTCGCCGAGGAGCGCGCACCCGGTCGGGTCTTCTTCGTGCGGTCGCCGGGTGCGGAGCTCTACCGGGCGCTGCTGCAGCGCTGTCTCGCCCTCGTCTTCCCCGCGGTCGAGGACTTCGGTATCGTCCCCGTGGAGGCCATGGCAGCAGGCCGACCTGTGATCGCCGCCCCCGTGGGCGGGACGGCCGAGACGATCGTCGACGGCACCACCGGCGCGTTCGTCGAGCACTGGTCGCGCGACGAGCTGCGCCGCGCGGTCGAGGTGGCCGCGGGCGTCTCACACGAGGCGTGCCGAACGCAGGCGAAGAAGTTCTCTGAAGCGGTGTTCGCCGGTCGCATCCACGAGTGGGTGACGGAGTCGGTCGACGGCGCCCGCCAGTCCGAGACGAGGAGCGCGTGACCGTTCTCGTCGACGACCGGTACCGCGGCGCGCACGGCATCGGCCGCTACGCCGCGGAGGTCCTCCCCCGGCTCACCCTCCCCTGGGAGCCCCTGCACCTCGGCGGCACCCCGTTCTCTCCGCTCGACGCGTTCCGCTCGGTGGGCGCGGCGGCCGCGCCCGATGCGCTCGTCTACTCACCGGGCTACGGCGCTCTCGTGCGCGCTCGAAAGCAGCTGCTCACGCTGCACGATCTCATCCAGCTGAGCAGTCCGGGGCTCGGCCGCTGGAAGTTCGCGGCGTACTACTCCGGCCCGGTCAGAGACGTCGTCCGCAGAGCAGGGGTCGTGCTCACCGTCTCCGAGACGTCGGCTCGAGCGCTTCGCTCATGGGTGAGGGATGACGACGTCGAGATCGTCAATGCCGGGAACGGATGCTCCGACGCCTTCCACCCGCGGGCAGGCTCGCTGCAGCAGTCGGACCCCTACGTGCTGTTCGTCGGCAACGGCCGGGCACACAAGAATCTCGACGTCGTTCTCGACGCGCTGGTCTCGGCGCGTGACGTGCGCCTCGTGGCTGTCGTCCCCGAGCGCGAGACCGCCGACCTCGAGGCCAGGGCGGCGCGCCGGCTCGTTGACGCCCGAGTGCGCTGGGTGAGCGGCGTCGACGACGAGAAGCTCGCGGATCTCTACCGGGGCGCTGCGGCGACCGTGATGCCCTCGACACTCGAAGGGTTCGGGCTTCCCGCCCTGGAGTCGATCCGCTGTGGCACACCTGTCGTGCACTGGGCTGGATGCGAATCGGTCGCGGAGATCGTCGGAGATCGCGGTCATGCGGTGGACTCCCCCGACGATGCGCACGAGTGGGCGAACGCGCTGACCGAGGCCGTCGCCGCCCAGCGACGGGTCGTTCCGCCACGGGGATACGACTGGGACCGCACCGCGGGGATCATCTCGGAGACGATCACCCGGCTGCTCGGCTGACTAGGCTCGGCGCGCCCGGATCGAGCGGAGGAAGTCCTCCAGTGAGTCCGTCTTGCGCTCCCACGATGCGGCAGACGAGGCTTCGCCGCCGGCGCGGTTCGGCGACGTCTGTGCGAGCGCGCGTTCGAGCGCGGCATCCGCGTCGCTGTCGTCGGTGTACACCTCGATGCCGAGATCGGATGCTGCGCGGATGCCGGGTGTCTCGCGCGCCACGACAGAGAGCCCGGCAGCGAGGTACTCGTAGAGCTTCATCGGGCTGCGGCCGGCGTTGAGGGGGCTGTCGGAGAGCGGCAGCAGACCGACGCGCGACGTGTGCAGCAATGCGGGGACCTCTGCGTAGGGAACGGGCCCGACGACGTCGACGTTCGACGGCACGGGCCGCGGCGGGCTGGCGTCGGGACCGGCGATGAGGAAATCGACATCCGGCCGTGCTCGCGCCCAGGCCTCGACGCGTTCCCAGTCGAATCGGGCGTCGAGCGCCCCGACGTAGACGCACCGCGCCGCACGGGGACGATGTTCGGCGACCTGCGGTGCGAAGCGGGCGACCTCAGCGCCGTTCTCCAGCACGAGCGAGGGGACGCGCAGCGCGCCGAGCCCTCGCAGGACTTCGTCCGATGTGGCGATCACGCCGTCGACCTCGTCGAGTATGCGTCGCTGCAGGGACTGCTTCAGCCCGTCGGGATACAGGTCTGTGGGGCGATAGATCACGCGATCCGAGAGCGATCGCACCGAACCGTCCCACAGCAGCGGCTGATCGATGAGCACGGCATCGAATCCTGCGGCGATGCCCTCGCGCTTCAGCATCCGAGCGACGCTGGGCGCCCCGACCGGCGCCGGCAGGGTCGTGCGTGGGACGACCTGCAGCACGCCGTCGTCGTCGCGCCGAGCGCGACCAGGTACGCCTGCCAGGTGCTGTCGATCCACACGTCCGGTCAGCCGATGGAGGAGGGAGATCGGTGTGCTCAGGTGCACGACATCCGCTCCGCGCGCGGAGAGCACACGGGCGTAGTGGTGACTGCCGACCCGGAAGGCACCGAACGGATGGCTGTGCGAGAGGAACAGGATGCGCGCGGGCGGGGCGCCGGCTCGCGCCGCTGCGTCGGTCATGCTCGCACCCTGCGCACAGCGTCGCGGATCTCGTGCTGGATGTCCTCGAGAGTCGCCGCCGCGATGCGCACGCGCTCGGAGACCTCCGCCGCGCGTTCCGGCGTCGGGAGAAGTGCCGCGCGCATGCGCGTCCGATCATCCGCAGACGAGTCGACGGAGACGCCGTGCAGCCCGATGGCCTCGAAGGCCTTCGTGATCTTCATCGTCGGTCGGGGAACCAGTTCGAGGGGAACCGCCCCGCTCAGAGCGGCGAGCACGAGAACGTGCATGCGGTCACTGATGACGATCTGCGCCGCGTCGTAGCGGTGACGCAGGCGCTCCTCCTGCGCGAGGGGGTCGGTGTCACCCCAGGGCTCGAACTCACCGCCGAGCAGCTGGGCGAGCTCACGCGCTCGGCTCTCGTCTTCGCGCACCTGCACGACGGTGCGGATCGCGAGCCCCGCACGCTCGGCCGTCTCACGCACCGCGCTGAGCCACTCTGCATCCGGCAGCGGGCGCGCGCCGCGCAGACTCACCAGCAGCTCGGAGCGCTCGCCCCACGGGAGTCCGGGGCGCGCGCCGGCCGAGAATCCGATGTCCGGTGCGAGGCGGCCGCATCGCGCAGTCGCCAGCGTCGACTCGTCGCGCCACAGCGTCACCTGCGAGAGACGGGCCGCCAGGCGATGAATGGCGAGAGCGGGCTGCGAGGGCGCCCGGATCCCGCGCGGCGGCCGGACGACGACCCCGCCCTTGACGCGGACGATGAGAGTCTCGACCAGGAAGACGAGCTCTCGGAGACCGTTGCCGCGATCGAGCGGGATCTCACCCGCTTCGAACACCAGCACAGGGCGACGCGGCGCCAGCACGAGAAGCCGGAGCCAGCGCGGCACCGACTTCTTGGTCCGCAGCACGAGCGCGTCACCTGGCAGGCCCAGTTGCGTCAGCCACACATCGGGCGCATCCCCGGTGTACGCGACCAGCTCGTCGCTCGTGCCCATCGCCCACGCGAGGGTCTCTCGGCGGATCAGCGCGTCACCGATGTTGCCTGCGGGGCCCGTGAGCGACACAAAGGTTCGGGTTGCGCGGGGCGCTCTGGACGATCGTGAATCCCGGCGGCGCATGAGGCAAATCTAGTCGCTTCCGCGATGCGGGCCGTGCGCGGACGCCCCTGGCGCCAGCGCGCCGTGACGATCAGGGGATGATCGTTCCGGTTCCGGGGTCTGTGCCGGTGCCTGGGTCGGTGCCGGTGCCAGGGTCCGTGCCGGGGTCTGTCGGCGGTGCCGGTGTCTCGGTCTCGACGGGAGGCGCGGGCTCAGATGGAACAACCGGCTCGGGCGCGGGCTCCGGCTCAGGTTCGCTCGGCTGCGAGGGACGCGGTTCGGGCCGGGGCTCCTCGTAGTCGGGCTCCTCGGTCTCGACCGGCAACACGCGGGCGACCGAGGCGGACGCGCTGACTCTTACCCCGTCGGCGTTCTCCGCGGTGACGGTGTAGACGACCGCCTCCGCCGCGCACGAGAACGGAACGGCTCGATCAGTGAGATTCGCCGGCAGCGCTGCGGCGATGGGGAGCTCGAGCGCGTCGACCTGCGCATCTCCTGCCCCGATCGCGACGCTCTCCGCGTCGTCGATCTGCCAGCTCAGCAGCACCTGTCCGTCTTCGGCCTCTTCGGAGGCGCATTCGACGGTTGCCACATTGGTGGAGAAGCTCTGGATCACCGGGTCCGCTGCAGAGGCGGTAGGCGCAGGCGTCGGGCGTGCGGACGGCTCCGGTTCCGCCGGAGCTGCGACGCTGCTCAGCGTTCCGATGATCGCACCCGCGGCGACGGCGAGGAGCACGGCTACGCCCGTCAGCGCCATCAGCAGCACACTTCGCTTCCTTGAACGCTGCTCAATCCGACGATGGCGATCGCGACGAGCGCGAGCGCGTGGCTCGTCTTCGGGCGAGGAGATCGCTACGGGCGCCGCTCCCGTCGAACGCGTCTTCGCAGAGCCTTCCGCGACAGAGTGCGCTTCGAATCCCACGGCGACCGGTGGTGCGTTCTCCGTCTTCGGCTTCGGCGCTGCAGCAGCCCCCACCGCGCCCGCTCCAGGCTTCTTGGACCAGGCAACGTACTCCGCTATGACCTCGCTGGCCGGGCCGTCGGCGATGAGTTCACCCTTGTGGACCCACAGCACACGTTCGCAAGTCTGTTTGAGCGAGCTTGTCGAGTGGCTCACGATCATCACCAGCCCGGCGCTGTCGCGAAGCTCATTGATGCGCTTTTCGCTCTTGGTCCGGAACCGTCGATCGCCCACCGCGAGCGCCTCATCGATGAGGAGAATCGAGTGCGCCTTCGCTGACGCGATCGCAAATTTCAGCCGCGCCGCCATACCCGAGGAGTACGTGCGCATGGGGTGATAGATGAAATCGTTGAGTTCTGCGAAGTCGGCGATCTCGTCAACTCGGCTCGCAGCCTCTTCGGGTGAGAAGCCCATGGCCAGCAGACCGAGCTTGATGTTGTTCTCGCCCGACAGTTCTGGGACGAGCGCAGCATTCACACCGAGCAGCACGGGCCGCTCGCGAGCGAAGATAGCGCCCTCGGATGGGGGTATCAGACCGCTCATCGCCCTGAACAGAGTTGATTTTCCGGAGCCATTGTGCCCGACGACACCGATCGACTCGCCCTCGGTCGCGGTGAAGCTCACCCCGCGCAAGGCGGGCACCGTCGTCAGATCCCGTCCGCCTCTAAACGAGCGCAGGCTCGTGAGAGATTCGCGGGCCGTCATCCTCTTGCCCGACGCGTACACCCGATAGTTGATGTGAACATCGTCGGCCACGATCATCGCGCGAGGTGCCGAGTCGACCGTGCCCGATTGCTGGCCGGGGATCAATAGGTCAGTCACTGAGGCCATACCTCGGTTCGCCCTGCCAGAAATATATGACGCCGCCAACGAACATGACCAGTGCCCAGATAGGAGCAGCGATCCAGGCGAGTAACGGAGCGGAGTACTCCGAAAGCAGAACGTCGCGTGAGAGAGAGATGAATTCGTAGGTCGGGACGAGGTGCATGATCGTCAGCAGCGTCGGGTAGTCGGCGAGTGCGCCATCAACGTTGAAGAAAATACCCGTCGCGTAGAAGAGCACGCGGTTGATGATCGGCACGACCTGTTGAATGTCTCGTGTCCGCACCGCGATTCGAGCTACTACGAGAGCCACGCCCAGATTGAATACGCCCATCACAGCGAGGATGGGGATGATGAGTAACCATGACCAGGAAATCGGCTCGCCGAAGATGAGCAAGAGAATCCCCAACAGCAGCACCACGGGCACCATCCGCATCGCCTGCTCCACGATCACGGCGACAGGGAGCAGAATGCGCGGAAACCCGAAGCTCTGCACGAGCTTGGTGTTGCTCGTGATCGCCTTCGAACCGTTTCCGAAACACCCGGTGAAGAACTCGAAGACGAAGATGCCGACGATGAGGTATTGCACGAAGTTCGCCGGGCGGGCCGGGCCCGCAAGCACGAAGTGGAAGATCGTTCCGTAGATGATCGCAAGCGACAGCGGCTTGAGCACGATCCAGAGCACACCGAGGCGATTCGGCAGCAGGCTGGAGATCAAGCGACTCCCCGCGAGCCTAACGGCGAAGGCACGAAGGCGCCACGTCTCCGAAAGGTAGTCGCTCAGTCGAGGGCGTGTACCCACCTCGGCCAGTCCCGCGGTCGAGGGCGCAACCATCGCTCCCATTCGGAATCCTCTACCTCTCTCTACCTTGACACGCGATATGGCCGCATCGAGGTGGCATATCGGATCATGTTACCCCACCGTTCGCGCCCGACGACTGTCGACCACTCAGTCGCGACCGTAGATGTCGCGGGTGTAGATCTTGTGGGCGACGTCGTCGAGTGCTTCGGTCGCGCGGTTGGCGATGATGACATCGGCCCGGGCTTTGAACTCGTCGAGATCGCGCACGACCTCCGAGTGGAAGAACTCGTCCTCGTCGAAGGACGGCTCGTAGACGACCACCTCGACACCCTTCGCCTTGATGCGCTTCATGATGCCCTGGATCGACGACGCGCGGAAGTTGTCGGACCCGGACTTCATGACGAGGCGATAGACGCCCACGGTGCGGGGCTCTCGGGCGAGGATGTCGCTGGCGACGAAGTCCTTGCGTGTGCTGTTGGCGTCGACGATCGCGGCGATGAGGTTCTGCGGCACCTCGGAGTAGTTCGCCAGCAGCTGCTTGGTGTCCTTCGGCAGACAGTATCCGCCGTAGCCGAAGGAGGGGTTGTTGTAGTGCGACCCGATGCGCGGGTCGAGTCCCACGCCCTCGATGATCTGCTTCGTGTCGAGTCCATGCACGACCGCGTAGGTGTCGAGCTCGTTGAAATACGCCACGCGCAACGCCAGGTAGGTGTTGGCGAAGAGCTTGATCGCCTCTGCCTCGGTCGACTCGGTGAGCAGCACCGGCACGTCGGTGGCGATCGCGCCCTCGAGCAGAAGCGCGGCGAAGGCCTCTCCGACAGGGCCCCTGTCGCCCACGACGATGCGCGACGGGTAGAGGTTGTCGTGCAGCGCGCGCCCCTCTCGCAGGAACTCCGGCGAGAAGACGATCGTCGCCCGCGGATGCTCCGCGTTCATCCGCGCAGTGAAGCCCACCGGCACAGTCGACTTGATCACGATCGCGGCGTCAGGGTTCACCGCGAGCACGGTGTCGATGACGTTCTCGACCGTCGAGGTGTCGAAGTAGTTGGTGACCTCGTCGTAGTTCGTCGGCGTCGCCACGACGACGAAGTCGGCGTTCCGATAGGCCTCCTCGGCATCGACCGTCGGTGTGAGGTCGAGCTCGTGGGTGGTGAGGTAGTCCTCGAGCTCGACATCGGCGATGGGCGAGACCCGGCGGGTGAGCATCTCGACCTTCACCGGGTCGATGTCGACGGCGAACACCTCGTGGTGCTGGGCGAGGATGACGGCGTTGGACAGGCCGACGTATCCGGTCCCTGCAATGGCGATCTTCATGCCCTCAGGCTATCCCGGCCCGCGGATAGACTCGTGCGCGATGACTCTGCGCCCTCTGCTCACCATCGTCATGCCGGTCTCGGGTGACGACGCAACTGTCGCGACTGCTCTCGAGAGCGCCCTGGCGCAGAGCCTCGTCGACATCGAGATCGTCTGCGTCGACGACGCGTCCACCGACGGCACCGCGGCAGTGCTCGAGCGATTCCGGCAGCGCGACCCGCGGGTGCGCGTCGTGCGTCACGAACGCAACCTGTCGGCGTTCCAAGCCCGCCGCACCGGGGTCCTCGCGGCGAGCGCCGAGCTCGTGATGTTCCTCGACGGCGACGACGAGCTGACGCCGCATGCCGCAGCGACAGCGGTCGCGCAGGCCGAGGCGACGGATGCCGACATCGTCGGTTTCGGCGTCACTGTGGTCGAGCGAGACGGCCGCACCGGCAGTCCCTACGAGGTGCGACTGCAGCCGCCGCAGCATCCGCTGAGCGGCCACGACGTGCTGAGCGGGCTCTTTCCGGTCGGCAAGCCGGCGCAGGGCCAGCTCTGGCGGTTCCTCTTCCGCACCCGCGTGTTGCGCGAGGCGTACTCGCTGGTCGCCGACGACCTCGCGCTGCCCCGAGTCAACGACCTCCCGCTGCTGTTCCTCGCGGCGGTGATCGCGACGAGCTATGCCGCTGTTCCCGACAAGCTGTACCTCTACCACTTCGGTCGCGGCGGCAGCGGGCACCGTGTCGACACCGTCGAACGCGCGCAGTTCTACACCGGGGCGATCAGCTCGGTCGATGCGATCGGACCGGCCGTCGATTCACTCGCCGCGTCTCATGCCGAGCCCGACCTCGTGCGCGACACCTACGAGTCTGTGCGACTGTCGATCATCGGGTACGTGTGCTTTCAACTCGTCGAGCACAGCGATGACGCAGTGCTCGACAGCGCTCTCGCGCACCTGCACACGGTCGCGAGCGGGCAGGACATCGTGCATGCGGCCGCGCGGTTCTATCCGGCGACGCTCAAGGCTCTGAAGTTCCATACGCCGTGGCAGGGCCTGCCCGAACGGCCCGCGCGCAGCATCCTGCTCGTCACATCGACGTTGCGCACCGGGGGCGTCTCCGCCGTGCTCACGTCGCAGGCGCAATACCTGCACGAAGCCGGTTACCGCGTGACCGTCGTGGCGCGCAACGGCGGGAGCGACGCGAGCGCACTGCCCGCCGGCATCCCGTTCGTCGAGCTGGCCTCACGTCGGCTTTCCGATCAGCTCGCGCAGTGGGCTGAGCTCTGCCGAGCACACGAGGTCGATGTGATCATCGACCATCAGGTGCTCTACATGGACACCTGGCCGGAGTTCGCCCTCGTGGCGCGAGCAGAGGGCGCGGCGACGATCGGCTGGCTGCACAACTTCGTCGCTCGACCCGTGTACGACGGCAACGACCGGCTGACGCTCACCGAGCGGTGCAGCCCGACGCTCGCCCAGCTCATCACGCTGTCGCCGCTCGACGTCGCCTACTTCCGGCTGCGGGGCGTCGAACACGTCGCATACCTGCCGAATCCCCCCTCGCCGCTGATGCTCGAGTCGTCGGCTCACTCGAGTGCGAAGCGCGCCCCGTCGGGTCGGCTCGAGCTGGTGTGGTGGGGACGACTCGAGCAGCGCACGAAGCAGGTGCGTGAACTCGTCGAAGTGGGCGTGCAGCTGCGTGCCCTTGGCGTGCCGTTCCGTCTCACCGTCATCGGCCCCGACTGGGATGACGTCACCGCGAAGAAGCTCAACGCGCTCGCACGGCGGCGGGGCGTCGGCGACGCTGTCACCGCGGTCGGGCCTCGGCGAGGAGCTGCTCTGGTCGCCGCGATCGACGCTGCCGATGCGTTCGTCTCGACGAGCATCATCGAGGGGTACCAGCTCACGATCGCGGAGGCACAGGCTCGTGGGCTGCCGGTGTTCATGTACGAGCTGCCCTGGCTCACACTCGTGCAGGAGAACCAGGGCGTCGTCGCGGTGCCGCAGGGCGACGCGCGGGGGCTCGCCTCTCGGCTCGCCGAGACGCTCATGGACCCAGCACACTATGTGCAGCTTTCGCTCGCCTCGTTGGAGGCTGCGTCACGGGCGCGCGAGGACGACTTCGCCCAACTGTATGTCGACCTGGTCACGGGCAGTCTTCCGCCGAGGTTCTCACCGCAGCCGACGCTCGACGATGCCAGTCGGCTGCTCGGTCTGCTGGTGTTCTTCGCACAGCGTGCGGAGGGCCGCACCCTCGCATCCACCGATTCATCGACATGGGGCAAGCGCGTCTGGCAGTCGGCGGCGCCGCTCGGTCGCGCGACGCTGCGGCGCGTCCCCGGTCTGCAGCCGCTCGCGCACCGCGCGAAGGGATGGCTCGGCGCGCGCTGAGCTGTCCGAGCCATCACGTCCACACGGACGCCCCACCCGAGAGGCGCGACCCTCCCGCCTAGGATGGCAACGAGCCAGCCCGGCGCACCTCGAACGTGTGGCCCGCGTATTCCCACAGATCTCCGGAGTCCCCCATGCCAACCGCGCCCCGCGTCTCGATCGTGATTCCACTGTTCAACGACGCCGAGACCATCGAGGCGGCTCTGGAGAGCTGCCTCGCACAGACACTCGCAGAGGTCGAGATCATCTGTGTCGACGATGCCTCGACGGACGATACTGCTGACGTGGTCGAGCGTTTCCGGGAGCGCGACTCGCGGGTGCGACTCCTGCACCAGCCGCACAACCTGACCGCATTGCAAGCCCGACGCGCGGGGGTCATCGAAGCAACTGCGCCGCACGTGCTCTTCCTGGACGGCGACGACGAGTTACTCCCCGATGCCGCCCAGAAGGCTCTTGCAGCCGCCACGCGACACGATGCGGACCTTGTGGGATTCGGCACCGAAGTCGTGACACCCGATGGACGGATCGTCGGCGGTTACCAGAAGCGACTCGCCCCCCAGCGCGCCGCGCTTTCCGGAACAGGCGTCCTCGGAGGACTCTTCCCGCCGGGTGAGCCTGCGCAAGGGCAACTCTGGCGCTTCCTGTTCCGCACTGCGGTTGTTCGCAAGGCGTACGAACTGGTGCCGACCGACCTTGCGCTCCCCCGTGTGAATGACCTGCCTCTGTTGTTCCTGGTCGCGGCGCTTGCCAACAGCTATGTCTCGATCGACGACCGCCTCTACCGATATCACTACGGGCGAGGCGGCAGCGGGCAGGCAGTCGAGACCCTCGATCAGGCGTACTTCTACGCGGACGCGATCCGCTCGATCGACAGCATCGAGTCCGCTGTCCGTTCGATCGCGCGCACGCGCAGCAACCCTGCTCTTCTGCTCGATGCCTACGACTCCGCACGATTGTCGATCATCGGACACGTCCTCTCGCATCTCCTCGCACACACGGCTCAGCACCTCGTAGACGACGTGCTGGCGCACCTCAACACTTGCGCTCCCCCGGTGGATCTCGTCCTGGCGGCAGCACGGTTCCACCCCGAGACTTTTTCGGCGCTGAAGCGCCGCAGTGCGCCGGTCGAACTGGGCGCCGCCCCCGTTCACAGCGTCATGCTGACGACTCGGTCGCTGACGACGGGCGGCGTCTCGAATGTGCTGCTCACGCAGGCCGCGTATCTGCGGCAAGCCGGATATCGAGTGCTCATCGTCGCTCGAAGATTCGACAGCAACCGCAACCTCGTGCCCGAGGGCGTCGAGTTCATCGAGATGGTCGGCCGTGGTCTGCCGGAGCGGCTCACGGAATGGGCTGCGATCTGCCGGTCGCGCGCTGTCGACGTCATCATCGATCATCAGGTCATGTATTCGCGAGACTGGCCAGAGTATGCGCTCACGGCACGAGCCCTGGGCGTCCCGACGATCGGGTGGCTCCATTCCTTCGCAGGGCGACCCACCTACGACGGCAGCGGGATGCACGGGCTGTTGAAGGAGTCTCTGCCTCTTCTGGCGACCACGGTCGCCCTGTCGCCGCTGGACGTCGCGTTCTGGAAGCTGCGCGGAGTGACCCGCAGCGTCTATCTGCCGAACCCGCCATCGCCGCTGATGCTCGAATCGAAGGGCGAGGCGCTCGCCTCCAGGCGTCCGGGGGGTCGGATCGAGCTCCTCTGGTACGGCCGGCTTGATGATCGAACAAAGCGGGTCACGGATCTGATCGATGTCGCGCACGAGCTTCGCAGGCTGTCTCTCGATTTCCACATCACCGTGATCGGCCCTGACGGAGGCGATCTCACCTCGGATCGATTCAACGAACTCGCGCGTGCGCGCCATCTCGATGGCTTCATCGAGGCTGTCGGGGAGAAGCGTGGACAGAAGCTGATCGACGCGATCGACGGCGCGCAGGCCTTCGTCACCACGAGCGTGATCGAGGGCTACCAGCTCACGATCGTCGAAGCGCAGGCACGAGGCCTACCCGTGTTCATGTACGAGTTGCCCTGGTTGATGGTGGTTCAGGGGAATGCAGGCGTGGTCTCGGTCCCACAGGGCGACGCCGCGGCACTCGCCTGCCAGGTCGCTGCAGTCTTCGCGTCTGACGAGAGATACGGGCAGCTATCCGTTGCATCGCTGGTCGCTGCCGAGCGGGCACGATCGTACGACTTCGCCCACCTGTATGAGCAGCTGATCACGGGTTCGTTGCCGTCTCAGTACTCCCCCGTCCCCACCCTCGAACAAGCACAGACCCTGCTCGACTGGACCATCTTCTACGCGGACCAGCACACGGGGCCGCGCGCGGACTCGACGGCGCGCCGGCGCGACGGGCATGGCACGGGTAGAGGGCGCAGTGCAGCTGATTCACAGCGCGGCGGCTCTTCATTCAAGCAGCACTTCTGGCAGCGCGCACAGCCGGTCGGGCGCTCGCTGCTTCAGGTCTTTCCTGCGTTGCGGCCTCTCGCGCAGCGTGTGAAGGCCATGCTGACCGTCGGGCGCTGACGCGCCTACAGGTCGAACACCGCTCGGATTCGAACCGTGAGTGAGTAGATCTCGGCACGCGAAGCCTGCACCGCTCCTTCGAGTCCGATGCGCTCGGAATCGAGTCTGTCCGCACGGTCGGCGATGCTGTCATGGTGTCCCGTGAGCGCGCCGATCCCGGCCGCAGCAAGAATGCGCTCGATCTTCTGCGGGTCGGCAGCCGTCCCGAGCGGATAGGCTCCCTCGGTTGCGCCCATAATGAGCGCATGTGCACGGTCGCTCACGACCGCGAGCGACCGCGCGTACACATCGCGCATATGGCGGTCGAGGTCATCATGCCGAGTGCTCGGAGACACGAGATAGCGTCCGCCGAGAACCTCTGCCAAACGCACAGCACGTGGCGCATCGCGCGCGACCTGAGCAACGGTCACGATCGTCGTACCCGTGCGTCTGGCGAGCTCTCGCACGGCCCGGATCCAGGAATCGTCCGGCCATGGACGATCGAACCGGAGAGTCACGGCGGTGAATGGTCTGTTCCCTTGGTCTTCCCAGGCCGAGGTCGACGATCCCTGTGCGAACGCCCAGTCGGGTGCCACCTGGCCGAAGCCGGCAGCGTCGCGTGAACCGACATCTCGCCACGAGACGAGTGCAGCGTGACGCAGGACCGGAGCGAACCGCACCGCCGCACCGGCTGTCAGGTCCTTGAGGCCGATCCCAGCAGCGATGACAAGGCCATCTCTCTGGAGGAAGCGCTGCATCTCTCGCGCGCGGTCGGGCTGCGGATACGGCTGGTCCGCCTGCGGGCTGATCTCCCCCGCGTTGGAGATGTAGACGGGGCGAGTCACATCCTCGCTGGCTCGCAGCCACTTGCCGCGATCAGAATAGACCGTGCCATCGGAGACGAGGGGAAGACCGGACACGTAGTCCGATGTCTGCCCGACGAGATGCACGTGAAGGCGTGCACCGGCGATGGTCAGCGCTTGGAGGAGTCCCGCGCGTAGCGCCGAGTCGCCGAGGTTGTCGTCTTGTCCGGATGGCTGGACGAACGCGTCCCTCATCGATAGCCCTCCACACGGCAACCATAGTATGGAGAAGTGATCTCGCTCTCCGGTGACGCGCATCCCGCACCGCGGCCCGTCGTGCAAGAGGTTCATCGACCGACTGCGCCCTTGCTGCGCTACATCGATCAGATCGTCGGCGGCGGGAGCGAGCACCTGGAGTTTCGTTTCTCTCAGGGGGTTCTGACTCGGTTCGACATCGACATCCTCCACGTCGCTGACGAGAATCTCGATCATCTCCTGGGGACACCCGATGCGGATGTGGCCGCGTCGCCCCTCGCGGTCGCTGTGCTGGTGCGGAACCTGCGCAAGCACGACATCGCCCTGATCCGCACGATATCGCCAGCTTCCTCTGAACCACCAGGCGGGCGGGCCGCCCGGTGGGCGCGATCACTCCTCGACAGAGCGACCGACGCCTTCATCGTGTTCGACGAGTCGACGCCCACGCCAGACGCAGACAAGACCACCCTCATCCCGCACGCCCACTATCGCGACCGCTTCATCGGGTACCCCCGAGCAGCGATGATGCGAAACCGAGTTCTGTGTATCGCACCCACAGAGCTTCCCCCGGTGACGCTCGGGCTTCTGGCGATACCGCGGGCTGCGGACACGACAGACCTCGAACTGCGCGTGGTCGGCTCAGCGGCGCCGAGCCTGGCGCGCGCTGTCGAATCTGAAGCATCACGGTATCCGCGGCATCTGTCCGCGCGACTCGAAGCTCTCTCGGATGGCGCGCAGGTGCAGGAGATCGATGCCGCGGAACTCACGATCGTTCCCGAGACGCGGACCATCGAGCACTTCCAGACGCTTTTCCTCGTGCTTTCACTCGACCGCCCTGTGCTCACACCTCGTACGGAAGCCATGACACGGCTTGCGCAGCAAGTGGGGCCCGAGTGGTTGCACCTCAGCGATGGCCCAGTGACTGCGGAGGCACTGGATCTCGCTCTCGCCCGGGTTCGAGCGACGCCGGAGATAGCCCGACCGAACCTGGACGGCCGCTGCCTGGAGACGACCCAGAACGCCTACGCGGTGCTGTTCGAAGACGTGGCACGTCGGCACTCGAGGTCCTGAATCTCGGCGCGCTAGGATCGTCGAGATCGTTCGTGCGTGCGGCCAGGCCCCGCAGGATTCATCTTCTTCCACTTCTCGAGGTCGTACCTGTGTCCAGCTCCCCCCGCGTATCGATCGTCATGCCGCTGTTCAACGACGAGGAGTTCGTCGCGAAGGCGCTCAAGAGCTGCCTGGCACAGACTCTCACGGACATAGAGATCATCTGCGTCGACGATTCGTCCACCGATGCGACGGTGGAGATCGTGGAAGAGACCCGTCGCAAGGATGCGCGGATCCGTTTGATCCGCCAACCCGAGAACCGATCTGCCTTTCAGGCGCGTCGAGTCGGTATCGAGGCTGCGACTGCTCCCTACATTCTCTTCTTGGATGGCGACGATGAACTCGCCCCGAACGCGGCATCCGTCACGCTTCGTAAAGCCGCATCCGCCAAAGCCGATGTGGTTGGCTTCGGCGTGGACATCGTCACGGCCGATTCGCGCGCCCCGCGACGCTTCGAAGCCGCGTTGCAACCGAAGTTCGGCGAGCTGAGCGCCCCCAACATCATCCCCGCCCTGTTTCCGGTCGGCGAGGAAGCGAACGGGCACCTGTGGCGATACCTCTTCGAGAGATCCTTGCTGACGAAGGCCTACGAGGACGTCGACCCCCATCTGAGCTTCTACCGTGCAAACGATCTGCCGATCACGTTTCTCGCACTCGCGAACGCGACGAGATACGTGTCCACGGGCGAGAGGTTGTACCGTTATCACTTTCGGCGTGGCACGAGTGGTCATGTCACCGAGAGCGTGGAACGGTTCGCATTCCTCCTCAACGGTGTGGACCCGATCACATCGATAGCGAGCCAGGTTGAGGAGGTCGCCGCAAAATCTCCGGACCCGGAAACGCTTCAGCGGTGCTATCAATCGGCGCGATTGCATCTCATCGCCAGCGTGTTGCGTAGCTGTGTTCGCGAGACCTCAGGTTCGCTGCAGCGCTCATGTTTGGCGCTGCTAGAAGCCAGAGTCGGGAAGCTCGACCTCATCCGAGCAGCAGTGGCGTTCTGCGGAGAAGCGCTCGGCCCTCTCTCGCTCGCTACGGAAGGCCCCCTAGACAGCACCTCGGACCGGCGAAGCGTGCTGCTGCACACAGCTCACCTCGACACCGGTGGTTTGCAGTCAGTCCTGCTGGCTCAAGCTGCGGCGCTCTCGGCGGCAGGCTACAAAGTGACCATCGCCGTGCTGCGTCACACGACGCGGGAAATCGATCTTCCTGCAGGGGTGACGATCGAACTCGTGGGAGGAGACGCGCTCGACCGAGTAAATCGTTGGCTCGAGATCTGCCGTGATCACTCAGTCGACGTCATCATCGACCATCACATTCTGTACAACGAGAACTGGGCTTGGCGGGCGCTGGCCGCGCTCAGCGTCGGAATTCCGACCATCGGGTGGATTCACAACTTCGCCCTACGACCGATTTTCGATGCGAACCAACGGACCTCGTTCCTCACGGCGCATCTTCGTCTGCTATTGCGCGTGGTGACACTCTCACCCTCGGATGTTGCGTTCTGGAAGCTACGGGGCGTCGATAACGTCGTGTATCTTCCCAACCCGCTGTCTCCACTGGCACTGGACGCGCTCAGAACTGCACACGAACGCCCCTACCCGCTCGGCCGTGTGGAGTTGGTCTGGTGGGGCCGGCTGGACGGGCCGACCAAGCAGGTCCTCGACTTGGTAGCGACTGCACGAGAACTCAAAGCACGTGGGGTCGACTTCAGGTTGAGGATCATCGGCCCCGATTCGAAGAACCTGACCGCAGATTCGGTGCGGCGAGCGATCAGTGGCCATGGAGTCGATGAACACGTCGAGCTGCTCGGTGAGCGCACAGCGCTTGAACTTGCGACGCTACTCGCCGACGCACATGCGTTGATGAGCACCAGCGCGATCGAGGGCTCGCCGCTCACCCTCCTCGAGGCGCAGGCGTTCGGACTGCCGATCGTCATGTACGACCTGCCCTGGCTGACGACGGCCCAGCACAACGGCGGCATGATCCGGACGCCCCCGAACAGTCCCGTTGCGCTGGCAGACGCGATCCGCGATGCGTTCAGAAATACGGAGCGGTATCAGGAGCTTTCGAATGCCGCGCGCGACTTCGCCCGCACCGCAGCGGCGGTGGATGTCGACGCACTGACGATCGCGCTACTGAACGACACGCTTCCGGCGCTGTACTCTCCCGACCCCACCCTCGCCGACTCTCGATTGCTCATCGACTGGCTGGTTCGATTCTCCGAGATGAACTATCAGAAGGACTCTGGGATCTCGAACAACGGCGCGATGCGCCGCGAACTCGACCGGACACGACGACGACTCGAGCAGATCAGTGAGGGCCCCTCATTCCGAGTGGGCCGGGTGATCACTTACCTTCCCCGCAAGATGAGTGAAGCGATCCGCCGGCTAAGGGCGCGGTAATGCAGGCAAGCTGATCGGGATCGATCATGCACGCAGAGGGCATACACCCTGCGGGCACCGACGCTCATCCGTGGCTGTAGATCTGCACCGTCTCACCTGGATGGAATCGCACCTTGAGCTTACGACTCCCACGAGTCTGCGCATTAGCGTGGATCGGCACGCTCACGACGCTTTCGACGCCTGAAACCATTGCGGTGGCGCGCACCGTCCAACGCCGATTGGCCAGCGGATCTACGCTCATCTTCGCAAGCACAGTGCCGTCTGGCTCGTCGGCCAACGCCAGATTGTGGGCGATCGGCACTCCATCGATTTCACGGTGGAGCTGGACGCTACGAAAGGCTCGGCCCCGGGGTGGCCGAAGGCGCAGAACGAGCTCGTCTGCCTGCACCCGGGCGCCCAACACGCAAGCCGAACCTGAAACGAGAGCCTTCAGGCGCGCGATCGACGTGCGAAGGCGTGCTTCCAGGGCAGTCTCTCGCCGGCCGGAATCACTCTGCAACGCAGTCCGGGCAGGGCTCGCGGCCCCTCCCCTTGAACGCTTCTCCAACCGGTTGAGTTGGCGACGCAGATCATCGGCCCGTGATTGGGCTCGTCGCTCTACTCGTGCTGCTCTGCGAATACCCTCCTCGCTGAAGGCGATGGCGAGATCCATCAGCATCCGCATATCCGTCTCAGTCGGAGCCGGCGAGTATTCGGATGCCGACAGTCTCTGGTTCAGAAGAGCATCGTACAAGGCAAGGAAATCATGCCCGGTCGCCCTCGTCGCAGCCTCTAGCGACGCGGCGGACATGCGCGAATAGAGCCCGGGATCTGAAGCGATACGTTCGACGCGGTCTGCGAGCGCTCGAAGGTCGCCCTGAGCAACGCTTGACACGCCTGCGTTGTGGTCGAGAACCGCCAACCACGGCAACTCGTACATCACGACCGGCATGCCCAGCGCCTGCGCTTCGATCAGGGTGAGCGGATAGCCCTCGATACCGCTGAGCGAGATGTACACATGCGCGTGCTCGAGCGCATCGGATAGATCTTGGCCGTGAAGCGGTCCACTTATCGTGACACGCGCGTCAAGCTCACGCTCAGACACCGACTTCCGCAGCTGCTCAGCTGAGGCGTCGGGCGAGTCGGGCCCGATCACCGTCAGATGGAAGTCAACGCCGCGCCGATCGAGTTCTTCGGCGACATCGACAAGGCCCCGGACTCGCTTGGTGTGCTGTTGGAGCCGCCCCCACCAGACAAGTCGCAGGACACCGCCGTCCCAGTGCCGGGGATCGTGAGCAACACCTCTGGATTCGAGCCATGGGGATGGCGGATTGGGAAGATAGGCCACCCTCTCGACGCCGCGGAGTTTCCAGAACGCGACATCTGCCTTCGACAAGACCACGACATTCGCGAGAATGGGCAGGCGGTCAGCGAGAAAGGAACTGCGCGTCGTCGAGTCATAGAGCGGCCGCAGAGCAAAGTTGTGGAGCCACCCGATGGTAGGAATTCCCTGTGCCCGCGCGGCGAGCGCGAAGAAGGGCCAGTTCTCGTTGTAGAGGACGTGGTGGTCGATGATCACGTCTACCGCGTACTCCTCGCAGAGACGCAGGTAGTCGGCGATCTTCTCCGCCCGGTTGCGGCCGGTCCACCGGACTACCGGCACCGAATCGGGGAGGTGGAATGCAGTATCCCCCAGGGTCTGAACGGCGACGACTACATCGAAACCGGCACGCCTCAGCAGATGGGCCTGAGCGACCAGAACGCCTTGCACGCCCCCCGTGTCGAGATTTCCCGTGGTGAGCATCACCACGCGTGGAGCAGACTGCGAAAAATCGAAGGCACCCGTTTCGCCCCGCGCCAACATCGACAAGGCCTGTGGGAAGAAAACAGAGGCGGCACGCACGGCATCCACCCTGCCGACGCGAGCAACCAGCTTGCGGAGATACAGCGCCTGCAGATCAGGATCTGCGGTCTCCTCGCAGCGGCGCAACAGCACCTGCACCATCGACAGCCTGGCCGAATCGTAGATGGCGTCGAGATCCCCGGTCTCCGAGACGCGCGTACGGGAGTCCTCAAGGGCAACGCCGACCGCGTCGATTGAGTCCATCGCCCCCAGATAGAAGTCGAAGGCACTCTCAGATCCCGTCGCCAAGCCGCTCACGCCTCGCCGCCAGAAATACTGGTACAGCTTCTTGTCGGTGGAAACGTAGCGTCCGGCCATCACAGCGCCCAAGAAGGAAATGGGAATGTCGTTCGCGCGGGGCAACTCGAGGCTGTCGTCGAGCGCGGCGTACGCGGCCCGCAGCAGCTCCGTGCTCCAGAGATACCGCCATAGGTGACCCTGCGCCACTTTTCCGATGGGGAACAGGCCGTTGACGATCTGATCGCCGACCAGCTCGGTGTGCACGGGCTGCAAATCGGTCGCGAAGCGGCTGGGGTGTCGACCATCCTGACTGACGACGTCTACGCCGAAACCGACGAGATCCGCTCCGCTCGTACGCGCAAGGTCCAGCGTCACCTCAGCCGCATCATGGCGGAGCCGATCGTCGCCGTCCAGGAACAGGACGTATGGCGCCTGAGACTGCTCGACTCCGAGCTTGCGCGCCTGAAAAGCGGTCCGATTGGTGGACTGGCGAATAAGGCGCACGCGAGCGTCCGTCTGCTGAATCTGTTCCACCACTGCACAGGTGCCGTCGGTGGAGGCATCGTCCACACAGATCACCTCGAGGGATGTGTGGGTCTGGCTCAGGCAACTGGCCAGTGCATCTGCTACCCATTCCTCGTCGTTGTGCAGAGGAATGATGATCGTGATGGCAGGTGATGGGGACAAAGAAGAACACCTCTCGCGCGTAAACAGAACGCCAATGCGACTTCTACAGTCGCTACGCCCAACGTCTCTCGCCACCCTATATCAGCGGTCAGGCAGCCGCCGGACGGCCCAGCACCACCCTCTCCTGATGCTGGGTCAGCTCCGTCTGCTCACGAGGATCCGACTTTCGCTAGAGTGTTGGGGAAGCTGTCCATCGGCTTCTCTACGATGCACCGTCCCTCGCGTGGGAGCGCGGTCGATCGGGATTCCGCCAGAAGAAAGTACTCGAAATGCCCGATAGTTCTAAGCGCGCAGTCGTCGTAGGCCCTTACCGGGTGCACAACTTCGGTGATGATCTGGTCGGTGCGATCATCGCCAAGCACCTCCAGCGGGCAGGCTACGACGTCACCGTCCCCAAGCTGGGAGAGCAGAACGCTGAGTGGCTCGGCATCGAGTACGCCGAGGATTATGGCGACCTGATCCAACGCTCGGACATGGTCGTTGTAGGCGGCGGCGGTATTCTCTCCGACACATCAGGGTCCAAGCCGGGCGCCTCCTACCTGGACATCGTTGCCCAGGCAGCGTTGCGGGGCGAGCTGACCGGCAAGCGCGTGATGGTGACGAGCGTCGGAGCTGGCCCATGGATCCTGGAGAAGTCCAAGATGCTGGCCTTCGCAGTCTCGATTCTTGCGGAGAAGATCGGCGTACGCGAGCAGGAATCCTACGACCATCTTGCCAGCATCGGGGTCAGCGGCCCGAAGGTCGTTCTCGGAGCTGATTGCGCCCTGCTTTCCGCGGACTACCTCGACTTCGCCCCACGGCGTGGTCGCGAGATGGGGTTCCAATTCGACGTTGGATCGTTCGAGGACCTCAAGGCGAATCCGAGGCTGCAGGAGATCTCCGACGCGGCGATCCAGTACGTTCGCGACAACGCGAAGAAGATCACGCTGATCTCGAATGGTCGCGGACGCCCGCAGTTGGCGGCATCGGCTCCGGACACCGGGATCATGCGCTACGCGGGTCTTGAGGACTACCTGGGGCGGCTGTCAGGTCACAAGACCGTGTTCACGTCCCACCTGCATCTCGCGATCACGTCCTACTCTCAGCGGATCCCGACGGTCTCGCTCTACGTTCGCGAGAAGACCCGACGCTTCTACGAACAGATCGGCCACCCGGAACGTGCCGTCGATTTGTCGACTGCAACCGTGGACGATTTCAAGAGGCTCATCGCCGAGGCCGAGACTGCTGTCTGGACTGACAAGGACGAGGAGACTCTGCAGCGCCTGAAGGGAGACGCCCGCCGCCTTCTGGAGTTCATTGATTGAGTAGGACTGGCCTTCTGGCACACGGGGCGACCGAATGTCTGCGGGTGGGACCTCTCCGAGGTAGCTGTGGATGCGCTGCGTGTGTGCCGATGCGCACCCATCCGAGGGTCGCGAGCTCGAGGTCCTCGACCGTTCTCCACGGGCCGGGGCGGGCGGATCCGCGGAACAGTTCGGTTTTCTAGTAGCCGTCGGCGATCTCGGCCAGGGCGTGATCATAGCTGTCGCCGACGATCCCGATCGACGGTGTCGCGCCGATCTTCGCGAGGCGTTCCCCGTAGCGAATCGACGTGAATCGGTCGAGTTCAACCGGTCGATGCAATACCGGTTGCGTGAGTGATCGTATCTGTTCGTCGAACACCTTGGCGGGTGTCTTCCAGTCAAGGCTTTTGCGGGGTCGGTTGTTGAGGGCGAGCGCGACTACTTCGAGGTCCTCGGCAGACCACCGTGAGAGGTCGGTGGCCTTCGGGACGTACTGACGCAGCAAGCGGTTCGTGTTCTAGTTCGTTGGCCGTCTCCAGGGCGACAAGCGGGGCTCCGCGAAAGCGCCTTCGTCCCGTCCCGAGAGCGAACTGTGCGTGCGGGGCAGAGCTCTTTGCCGCGATCCCGGGTGAGCGTCTTGCGGAGCGGCTCGGGAAGCTGCGTCATGGTCGCGATGGGTACGGTGTCCATCGCGACAGCGCCGTAGCCGCCCAGCGCGAGACCCGTGACAACCGCAACGTCTCCGGACTCATCCTGAGCAGCCCAGCCACATGCCTGACCGCGCTCATTATCGTCGGGTGCTCGGCTCGTGACTTGGTGAGCATGGGCAGCAGCCACTCACGCATCCCAGACGAGTGCTTCCTGTTCATGTCGTTGCATCTTTACTTGAAGAACGGAACGAAAGTCAGGCTGATTCACGATCGCTGGCGGGCACGTGAATGTTCCGTCTCCGGTTGGCATTGTCACCTGACGTGGCCCGAAGCCGAACCTCAGCCCTGTTGGATCAGCTTATTCGCGTCTTCTCGCCGTTCCTGCAGTTCCCCCTTGCGGATAGCATGCTCCAACGCCGCGTCGAGTTCAGGCCGATCCTGTCCTGAGCCGCGCAAATACCTGAGGTTTTCGTACGCGAACGCACGTCGCCCCTCGTCATTGAGGCTCACGCGCTCCAGAGACGCCATATCGAACGGGGGAAGTGTCTCACACTGACCGTCGTAGCCCGCCAGCAAGATGTTGATGCGTGTGCGGACGCATTTCTCACAGTAACCGCAGTTGTAGCCGCGCTGCGCGTGCATGCATACTCGCATACCTTCACGCGCACTCTTGAGCGTCATCGCGAGAGAAGCCTTCTCGATTCGTGTTGCCCACGAAGCGTCATGGATCACGCGCTGAGCAGTCGACGACCACAAGGGGTCCAGGTCCGGGTGCGAACCCCACGGGTGGATGTACTCATCCGAGTACGATGCAGCGATCTTTACGGACCCGATCTGTGATCGTAGTGCGTATGCGACGCCCGCCAACGTGGCGCCGTGTTGTTCGGAACCCCAGATCGTCGAACGACGCGTGAATACTTTCAGGTTGGTGGTGACGGGGATAGACCGCGCACCGACCTCTGTGGCCGCATCGTCTGCGACCTGGCGGATCCGACTCGCCAGGACGGCGTCGTCGAGCGCCACATCTAACCCATGAACAAAGAGAACGAAATCGACGGGTTGCCGGGCAGAAGCCAACGTGAAGAATGAGTCGACGCCCGCACTAAAGAAGGATGCGTTTCCGGTAGCCGGTTGGGCGGTCTGTACGCTTCCCGCCGCGCGAACCTCTACGGGTTGCAATCGTTCGGGGTACCACCCCGCGAGGATGTCCTGGGCGCTGCGCACATTGCTCAGCACTTCGTGGTCGACCAGTCCGTCGAGCTCAACCTCAGCGCCAAGCCGCATTGCGTACGGCAAGAGCGCAATGAGCCACGAGGTCAAGTCGGATGATTCGTTGGGGTCGATGGCTGGCGACTCGATCCAGACCTGCCTCTTAGCAGACCTTCTCCCATCAAAGACCGTGACGTCTGCGGCAGCTCCACCTTCCCTGCTTGCGGGGCTGACAATGATCTTTGGCGACGTTGACACGGTGAAAGGCTAACACAACGCCGAAGCGCAACTCCTTAGGAGGCAGCTTGGGCATAGGGACTTCCTCCCGGGCCAACCCGCCCGCTCGACTAGCCATCTCAGATGTCACCTGGCCCTACAGCAGTCCCAATCAACCTGCCTGAGCACTACAGCTAGATGTAGTTCCCCGGGACGTTGTGATCACGTGAGTTAGCGAAGACCTCCGGGCAGGATGTGGGTTACCACACTCACATTCCACACACGGAGGTCTTCGTGACTCACAGTAACGCACCCTTAACGCCTGTTGGTCGGGCTCGTCTGGCCGACCTGATCAACACTCAAGGGTGGTCGGTGCGGCGAGCGGCCGAGCGGTTCCAGGTGTCGCCGGCAACAGCATCGAAGTGGGCGAAGCGAGCTCGCGCGGGCGCCTCTATGACGGATCGTTCCTCCCGCCCTCATCGCAGTTCTGCGCGCACCGCGCAGCGCCTCGAGCGGCGGATCGTCGCGTTGCGGTTCACGAGACGATGGGGTCCGCATCGGATCGGGTATCACCTCCGCATGCCCCGCTCCACCGTCGAGCGGGTTCTGCATCGGTACCGGATGCCGATCCTGACGCACGTCGATCAGGCCACCGGTCTCCCGGTCCGGCGGCCGAAACCCGTTCGCTACGAACGAGGACAGCCCGGCGACCTCATCCACGTCGACATCAAGAAGCAAGGCCGTATCCCTGATGGTGGCGGGCATCGGATGCTGGGCCGCACGATCGGGAACCGGCACAACAAGAAGAGGGGCCGCGGCTACGCGTTCCTCCATCACGCCGTCGATGACCACTCCCGGCTCGCCTATTCAGAGATCCTCGACGACGAACGCAAGGAGACAGCTTCAGCGTTCTGGGTGAGAGCCAACGCGTTCTTCGCACGCGCGGGCATCACCGTCCGGGAGGTGCTCACCGACAATGGTGCTTGCTATCGCTCGCGCGCTTTCGCGACCGCTCTTGGACCCGACATCAAGCACCGATTCACGAAGCCCTACCGCCCGCAAACGAACGGGAAGGTCGAACGCTTCAACCGCACCCTCGCCCAGGAATGGGCCTACGCCGCCACCTGCGCCAGCGACGAAGCCCGCACAGCCACCTACGACGCCTGGCTCCACCACTACAATCACCACAGACCCCACACTGGCATCAGCGGCCAAACACCATCAACCCGCGTTCACAACCTCACGAGGAAGAACAACTAGACACGTTCACTCAGACAGGAATCCGCACCGTAGGCGCGTCCCCCGTCTCCCAGAAGTCCGCGTCCAGCACGCGGGTCACCGGATCTGGCTCCTCGGCCCACGCCGGCGCCGCCTGCACCGGTGACGCCTGACGAGCGACAGCACGCGCCGCGTTCTGCCGCTGCAGTTCGGCCGCGGCGGCACGACGCTCCCACAGCTCGCGTTCGATCATCGTGCGGTCGCGGGCGTGGATCATCGCCCTCAGGATCATCGCCAGCAGCAGCCCCGTGTATCCGCCGATCGTGTTCGCGAGCACGTCGAGAACGGTCGATACGCGCTCATCGAGGGCGATGCCCTGCGTGAACTCGATCGCCCCGGAGAAGGCGGGGAGGAGGAAGATCGCGAGCCACCATGCCTTGCGGGCGAGCGCCAGACCGAGCAGGAAGCCGAGCGGCACGAACATGCCGATGTTCGCCACGAACTCCAGCTCGTTGTAGTCGAATCGCTCCGGTACACCGAGGTTGTGCAGTGCACGGAGCACCCGCGCTGCGATGCTGTCGAACTCGAGCTGCTGAGGCTGCGGCCACATCGTGACCAGCAGAACGAACGCAGAGTACACGACGAGCAGCAGTGTCGAGATCCACAGCCGCGCATGGCTTCGCGGCGGCGGGGGCCCTACCTGGATCTGTGTCATGGTCGCGTTCCTCTCTCATGCCCGAGGTCGGGCGACGGCGATGCCCGCGGGCAGGCTCGCGCCATGTTATCCGTCACGAATCACGACTCGCCGCGAAGTCGCCGAGAAACGCACTCCCTCCCGAGCAGCCCGCACCCGGGTACGACATCCGCACCCCGGGTACGACCTCGCCCGGGTACGACAAAGGGGCCGGACCCGAAGGCCCGACCCCTGTGCCAGAAAGCAGATGCTTACTTGATGATCTTCGTGACCGTACCGGCGCCGACGGTGCGTCCACCCTCACGGATGGCGAAGCCGAGGCCCTCTTCCATGGCGATCGGCTGGATCAGCTCGACCGTCACGTCAGTGGTGTCGCCGGGCATGACCATCTCGGTGCCCTCAGGCAGCGTGATGACGCCGGTGACGTCGGTGGTGCGGAAGTAGAACTGCGGGCGGTAGTTCGTGTAGAACGGGTTGTGACGCCCACCCTCATCCTTCGACAGGATGTACGCGGTACCGGCGAAGTCGGTGTGCGGCGTGACCGAACCCGGCTTGACGATGACCTGACCGCGCTCGACGTCCTCACGCTTCGTGCCACGGAGCAGGAGACCACAGTTCTCGCCGGCCCATGCCTCGTCGAGCTGCTTGTGGAACATCTCGATACCCGTGACCGTGGTCTTGACGGTCGGACGGAGTCCGACGATCTCGACCTCGGAGTTGATGGCCAGCGTGCCGCGCTCGGCGCGGCCGGTGACGACGGTTCCACGACCGGTGATCGTGAAGACGTCCTCGACGGGCATCAGGAACGGCTTGTCCTTGTCGCGCACGGGGTCGGGGACGTTCTCGTCGACGGCCTCCATGAGGTCGAGGATCGACTGGACCCACTTCTCGTCGCCCTCGAGGGCCTTGAGAGCGGAGACGCGGACGACAGGAGCGTCCTCTGCGAAGCCCTGCGAGGCGAGCAGCTCGGAGACCTCGAGCTCGACGAGCTCCAGGATCTCCTCGTCGTCGACCATGTCGGACTTGTTCAGCGCGACGAGCAGGTACGGCACGCCGACCTGCTTGGCGAGCAGAACGTGCTCACGCGTCTGAGCCATCGGGCCGTCGGTGGCGGCGACCACGAGGATCGCGCCGTCCATCTGAGCAGCACCGGTGATCATGTTCTTGACGTAGTCGGCGTGGCCGGGGGCGTCAACGTGCGCGTAGTGGCGCTTCGGGGTCTCGTACTCGATGTGCGAGATGTTGATGGTGATTCCACGCTGGCGCTCTTCCGGCGCCGAGTCGATGGAAGCGAAGTCGCGCTGCACGTTGGTGTCAGACGGGAACTTGTCAGCAAGCACCTTCGAGATCGCTGCGGAGAGCGTGGTCTTGCCGTGGTCAACGTGACCGATGGTTCCGATGTTGACGTGCGGCTTGGTCCGCTCGAACTTGGCCTTAGCCACTGGGTCCTCCTCAGGACGTCATGTAGAGGGTGCCGGGCACTGGTTTGCGACCGGTTCTCTACGGGTGTGAATCTCAGTTTAGTAGAGAGGGAATGTGAAGTTGTAGGTGACCTGGGAGCCGAGCCGGAACCCGGCTCCCAGGAAAGTGTTACTCGCCGCCCTGGTGCTTCTGGACGATCTCGTCGGCCACAGCGCGGGGAACCTCAGCGTAGCTGTTGAACTCCATCGAGTAGACGGCGCGGCCCGAGGTCTTCGAGCGCAGGTCGCCGATGTAGCCGAACATCTCGGACAGCGGGACGTGTGCACGGACGACCTTGACGCCTGCGGCGTCTTCCATCGACTGGATCTGGCCGCGACGCGAGTTCAGGTCGCCGATGACGTCGCCCATGTACTCCTCGGGCGTACGCACCTCGACCGCCATGAGCGGCTCGAGGAGCGCCGGGTTGGCCCGACGCAGGGCTTCCTTCATGCCCATGGATCCTGCGATCTTGAACGCCATCTCCGAAGAGTCGACGTCGTGAGCAGCACCATCGACGATCGTCGCCTTGACGCCGACGATCGGGTAGCCGGCGAGCACGCCGACGTTCATCGCGTCCTGGAAGCCGGCATCGATCGAGCCGATGTACTCACGCGGGATGCGACCACCGGTGACCGAGTTGACGAATTCGTACGTCTTCTCGTCGTCGAGGTCGAGCGGCTCGATGTTGAACTGGATCTTCGCGAACTGACCCGAACCACCGGTCTGCTTCTTGTGCGTGTAGTCGTACTTCTCGACGGCCTTGCGGATCGTCTCGCGGTACGCCACCTGCGGCTTGCCGACGTTCGCCTCGACGTTGAACTCGCGCTTCATGCGGTCGACGAGGATGTCGAGGTGCAGCTCGCCCATGCCCTTGATGGTCGTCTGACCGGTCTCGGGGTTGAGCTCCGTGCGGAAGGTCGGGTCCTCTTCAGCGAGCTTCTGGATGGCGACACCCAGCTTCTCCTGGTCGGCCTTGGTCTTCGGCTCGATCGCGACCTCGATGACGGGCTCGGGGAACGTCATCGACTCGAGGACGACCGGCGAGGTCGGGTCGGTGAGGGTGTCACCGGTGGTGGTGTCCTTCAGACCGATGACGGCGTAGATGTTGCCCGCCGTGACCGAGGGAACCGGAATCTCCTTGTTGGCGTGCATCTGGAAGATCTTCCCGATGCGCTCCTTCTTGCCCTTGGTCGAGTTGACGACCGCAGCGCCGGAGTCGAGCTGGCCCGAGTAGACGCGCACGTAGGTCAGACGACCGAAGAACGGGTGCACCGCGACCTTGAACGCGAGAGCCGCGAACGGGTCCTTCGCGTCGGGGTGACGCTCGATGATCGTGTCGTAGTCCTTGGGGTCGTGCGCCTCGATCGAGCCCACGTCGAGCGGGTTCGGGAGGTAGTCGACGACGGCGTCCAGCATCGGCTGCACACCACGGTTCTTGAACGCCGAACCGCAGAGGACCGGGTAGATCTCGGAAGCCACGGTGAGCTTGCGGATCGCGCCCTTGATCTCGGCGACGGTCAGTTCTTCGCCACCGAAGAACTTCTCGAGCAGAGCGTCGTCGGTCTCGGCGACGGTCTCGAGGAGCTGCTGACGGTACTCGTCTGCCTTCTCCTTGAGGTCGGCCGGGATCTCCTGGACCTCGTAGGAGGCTCCCATGGTGACGTCACCCTTGGAGTCACCGGCCCAGACGAGTGCGCGCATCTCGACGAGGTCGATGACGCCGACGAAGTCGTTCTCCGCACCGATGGGCAGCTGGATGACCAGCGGCTTGGCGCCGAGGCGGTTGATGATGGTGTCGACGGTGAAGTAGAAGTCCGCGCCGAGCTTGTCCATCTTGTTGACGAAGCAGATGCGGGGGACGTTGTACTTGTCGGCCTGACGCCACACGGTCTCGGACTGGGGCTCGACGCCCTCCTTGCCGTCGAACACTGCGACAGCACCGTCGAGGACGCGGAGCGAGCGCTCCACCTCGACCGTGAAGTCCACGTGACCGGGGGTGTCGATGATGTTGATCTGGTTCTTGTTCCAGTAGCAGGTCACGGCGGCAGACGTGATCGTGATGCCGCGCTCCTTCTCCTGCTCCATCCAGTCGGTGGTCGAGGCACCGTCATGGGTCTCGCCGAGCTTGTGGTTGACGCCCGTGTAGAACAGGATGCGCTCGGTGGTGGTGGTCTTGCCGGCATCGATGTGAGCCATGATGCCGATGTTCCGAACCTTGCTCAGGTCGGTGAGCACGTCTTGTGCCACAGGAGTGTCCTTATCTTTTTGGCAGTCGTACTGCGAAGAGTGGGTGCCTGCCCCCGGCGTGTGGCCGGGGGCAGGCGAAGCTGTTTACCAGCGGTAGTGAGCGAACGCGCGGTTCGACTCGGCCATCTTGTGCGTGTCCTCGCGGCGCTTGACCGCGGCACCGAGACCGTTCGACGCGTCGAGGATCTCGTTCTGGAGACGCTCGGTCATCGTCTTCTCACGACGACCCTTGGCGTAGCTGACGAGCCAGCGCAGCGCGAGGGTGTTCGCGCGGTGCGGCTTGACCTCGACCGGAACCTGGTAGGTCGAGCCACCGACGCGGCGGCTCTTGACCTCGAGAGTCGGGCGCACGTTGTCGAGCGCCTTCTTCAGAGTGGCGACGGCATCCTGACCGTTCTTCGCCTCGACGCCCTTGAGGGCGTTGTAGACGATCGACTCGGCGAGCGACTTCTTGCCGTCGACCAGGATCTTGTTGACCAGCTGGCTGACGATCGGAGCGCCGTATACCGGGTCGTTGACGACGGGACGCTTGGGGGCGGGACCCTTACGAGGCATTGGACTCAGCCCTTCTTTGCGCCGTAGAGGCTGCGAGCCTGCTTACGGTTCTTGACGGCCTGGGTGTCCAGGGCGCCACGGACGATCTTGTAGCGAACACCGGGGAGGTCCTTGACACGACCACCGCGGACGAGCACCAGGGAGTGCTCCTGGAGGTTGTGACCCTCACCCGGGATGTAGGCGGTCACCTCGGTGCCGTTGCGGAGCTTCACACGAGCGACCTTGCGCATCGCCGAGTTCGGCTTCTTCGGGGTGGTGGTGTAGACGCGGGTGCAGACCCCGGCCTGCTGCGGGTTCGACTTGAGTGCGGGCGCCTTGGTCTTGGTGACCTTGGGCGAGCGACCCTTGCGAACCAACTGCTGAATGGTTGGCACGTTCTCTCCTCATAATGCTGCACGGTGACAGCGTGATGGGTTTCACATCAGTGACCCACCGGCACGCCGGAATCGACGAGCCTTTGTGGTGGTGGGTATGCCGTGGGGGCGGACCGGCATGGTGCCGACGCCCAGCGCGCACGTCGAGACGTGCACACACCTGATCAAGTGTAATGCCACGTAACGTGGTGGTCAAATGAGGGCCGGTGCCCCGCCCTGTCAGCGCAGGTCCCGGACGCGCGCTGCCACACCGCTCCCCTCCCCCGTCCGGCGTTCGGCGGTGACCGCGATGATCAGCAGCACCGCGCCGATCACCGCGAGCGTGATCCACCACGGCATCGACTCCACACCCCGACCGATCTGCACAGAGAACACGAACACGTTCTCGATCGGCAGCACGACCAGGCCGAGCAGGAACGGGGCGGCGAGTCGGTCGCGAGAACCCACGAGGATGGCGATCAGTGCGAGCACCATCACGAGGATCGCACGCCAGGTCAGCGGGTCGGTGAAGGTCGAGACGATCGACGCGATCATCATCGTGACGATGCCCGGCGCGAGCAGGGCCCACGACCCGGTCCAGCGACCCGGCCAACTGTCGATCGTGGGGCGCGCGACAGCCCGCTCCGACGGCTGTCGGCGCAGGGCGATCACACCGGCGAGCAGGAGGAACGCCCCCAGCGGCAGCGAGAACCACTCGACGCGCAGATCCCGCGGGCTCCACGCCACGACAGCGGTCACGAAGGCGATCGCGAACAGGAACCACACCGGCGGCGCCGTCGTGTCTCGCCGTATCACCCGGTGTGCCGTGACGACGGTCGCCACGAGGTAGCCGAGCATCAGCATCCACATCGGCCAGACCGAGAACCAATCGCGCTCGATCGCGGACCAGGTGCCGACTGCGAGGGCGAGCGCGGCGGGGGCTCCGAGCCACCTCGTGGTGCGCAGCACCGAGCGATCGGCGGCTGCGCGTCTGATCCCGCGGCCGGCGAGCATCAGCGCCGCGGCGCCCACGGCGCTGACGCCGAAACAGCAGAGGAAGAGTGCGAGACCGTGCACCGAGGGCAGGTCCCCGACCAGTCCGATGCGGATGCCCTGGAGCGGCCCGACGGTCGCCGCGAGTGCCGCTGCCACGAGGATCGGTATGCGCAGTGCACGCACGCGATGCAGGCGGGATCCCGCTCGCACCCGGACGAGCAGGATCTCCGGGATCAGCAGAACCCACGCCGCGGCGAGGAGCCCACCGACCCGCCACGCGACAGCGGGCTGACCGTCGTCGAGCCCTGCAACGGCGACGGTCGCCAGCAGCGGGGCGACGGCAAGGAGGAGCCCGGCGGAGAACAGCGCCGTCGAGCGGTGTCCGCGGAGCGTGAGGAGCAGCCCGACGAGTGCGGCGCCGAGAGTCGGCGGCAACAGGTACGCCTCGAGCACCTCGACGCCTGCGATGCCCCAGGTGCACCACAGCGCACCCGTGAAGGCGGCACTGGCCACCACCCACGCGTGACGGCGAGCGGCGAAGAGAGCGGCGGACACCGCTCCGACGCCGATGATCAACAGCACGAGCAGTGCCGTGCCGAGCCCGGCCGCGTCGCGCGCGAGTGCGAGCGCCGTCGCGATCGCCCCGGTGAGCAGCGCCGAGGCCTCGATCGCGAAGCGAGCGGCGTTCATCGTGCGGGCGGAATGCCCGCTGGCGGCGAGCACGTCCGTCACGAGCGACGAGGAGGCGAGGGCGAGTGCGACCACGACTGCCACGATCGGCAGGACGATCGGGGATCCGCTCGAGGCCAGGAACTGCGCACCCAGGCACACGATGACCACGGACAGCGTGGGTACGAGCATCCCGGCCGCCACCGTGCGGACCAGCGGCGTGAGCCCCGGCCGACGGGTGAGGAGCAACGTGATCGCCAGCACGGACATCAGCCCTGTCGACAGCGCCGTCCAGCCGCTGCGCTCGATGACCACCTGCAGCACCCCGATGCCGAACGGCACAGCCGAGACGACCAGGATCGCCTGCCAGGAGCGGGCGCCGATCGCGGTCAGATACGTGGCTGCGATCGCGACCACCAGGCCAGCGGATGCGGTGAGGCACAGCTGTGCGATGCCGTCGACCCCGCTCTCTGCGAGAGCCGTCGCGACCAGGACCAGGCCGTAGGCGAAGCCGGCACCGACGTAGAGGAATCGCCAGCGCGCAGGACGCACCGCGGCGAGGGCGGCGACAGCGAGAAGCGTCGCCGCCCCCGCTGCCGGGACGATCGACGGCTCGCGCCAGGCCACCATCACGGCCGAGGCGAGAGCCAGATGACCGGCGACGAGCAGGATCGGGCGGACGCTCTTGCCCGCCATCCGGCGCGGCATCCACCACAGCATGGCCGAGATCGCCAGGACCATGCCGATCAGCACGGCGACGGAGGCCTGCAGCACGAACAGCCCGCTGCACCCGAGCACGAGCATCGCGATGGCGGCGAAGGCGAGTGCGAGTCGCGAGGCAGACACGGCGAAGAACCGCGCGCCTTCGCGCTCTCGGGCGAGGAAGGCGTAGACGGCCAGGCCACCACCGACCGCGGCGAGTCCGATCGGGCCTCCCCAGCCCGCGATGCCCTCCCCGGTCAGGCCGGGCCCCTGTCGGAGGAAGGCGATCACGGTCGTCCCGCCGGTCAGTCCGGCGAGCATCAGCAGCACGGCCGACGGCACGGCGAGCACGGTCAACGCACCCGCGACCGTGTATGCGCGCGGCACACGAGACGGCAGCGGCACCAGCACGCCCACCAGCACCAGCGCGACGGATGCCACGGCGGGGGCGATCGCGAAGTGCCACGACATGTCGAGCTCGCGGATGCCGGGAACGCCGTAGACGGCGAGCACCAGCGCCGTAGATCCTGTCGCGCCGGCGGCGTACGACCACAGGGGCCTGAGCATCCGCCGTGCAGCGATCACGGCGTGCACGGCGATGAGGAGCAGCAGTCCGCTCGCCGTCGGCAGCGTCGTCGTCATGTCGCCGTCGATGCGCACCAGCAGCAGGAGGGCGCTCACGACGGCGATCAGCTGCACCGCGACGAGGGTGGTGCGCTCGACCACGGGCAGTCTGAGCCACTCGACGATCACCGCACCCGCGAACGCGACACCGATCGCGCCGACGGCGCCGGAGAGTGCCGTGCCACCGGCGGCACCGAGCATCGCCGGGGCCACCGACAGCGCCACCACTGCGACCCACTGCCAGATCCGGATGCCGAAACGTCTGCCGGCGCCGAGCACCACGAGCGCGGCGATGGCAGTCGCGACCGCCGCGGTGCCCCAGGGCTCTATCTGCGGCGCCGCGAGCTGGGCGACCGCGTGCACGTCGAGGCCCGCGAACACCAGACCGAGGCCGCCGACCGCTTCGGCGGAGAAGCGCAGACCTCGGCGGGACAGCAGCCAGGCTCCGCCGAGGAACAGCAGCGTGATCAGCCCGACGATCACGCTGCGCAGGGCACGGTCGGCGAGGTCGGGGTTGAAATAGGTGAAGACGATCGCTGCGACGGCGAAGAGCCCTGCCCCGGCCGTGGCCAGCACCGATTGCAGCGTCGCGCTGCTCTGCGGGGATGTCGCGGCGCTCCTCGCACCCGTTACCGGTGGCGGCGTCGACGGCCCGGCCACTGCCCCCGGAGACGGCGCGTCCTGCACGGGGACGGGGACGGACACCGCTGTGGTCGCGACTGCCGTGTGAACGGTCGGGACGCGGAGGAGAGTCTCATCGCGAGCGCGGATCGCGACGGCAGCAGCGAGCGACGCTTTCCAGATCTCGATGCCCACAGGGCCGCGAAGGTCGGAACCGCATCGCGCGCAGCATCCGCCCTCCAGCGCCCTCTGGCACACCGGACAGGTCCCCCCGTCGAGCAGATGCCGCGCGACGGCTTCACCCCAGGTGATCGACGACGCATCTGCGCTCGGGGTCGATGTTGTGGTCATCACTGCTCCTCGGAATCGGGAACCCAGCGCAGGATGTCTCCCGGTTGGCATTCGAGCACGCGGCAGATCGCCTCAAGGGTGGTGAAACGCACCGCCTTGGCTCGACCGTTCTTGAGCACGGCGACATTGGCCGGGGTGATGCCGATCGCGTCGGCGAAGTCCTGCACGCTCATCTTCTTGATCGCGAGCTGGACGTCGAGGTCGATGACGATCGGCATCAGACGACCTCCGACATGTCCTGCTCGAGCTCGAGAGCCTTGCGCAGCAGACCTCGCAGCACGACCACGAGCAGCGCGAGCGCCGCGCTGACCACGATGCCCAGCACCGCGAGCAGCGACAGAGACAGCGACACCGAACGACTGGCGACGATCACCAGGTACGACGCGAGGATCACCGCCCCGGCCACGATGAGAGCGCCGAGGATGATGTCGACGTATCGGAATGCCTCGACGCGGAAGATCCGATCGTCCTGCACGAGTGAGAGCAGGAACCAGATGCACACCAGCGTCACCTGGATCAGGGCGAGGAAGAGCACGGCGCCGATGATGCCGGGAACCTCGAGCCAGGCGACGTCGGGATTGCGGACGGCCGTGATGCGGGCCACCTCGGGGATGACCAGGGTCTGGCTCGCCAGCAGGAGTGCGAGCAGAACGATGATCAGCGCCTTGAGAACGCGAGTGACACGAGGATGCATGGTTGCCCTATCGATCGCCAATGGGTATCTATCGAAAAACGATATCCAGCGCGCACGGGTGAACACCAGCGGCGCTCGCAGCTCTCAGCGGATCCGCAGGCAGAGCGGTGGTCGCGCTCGTGCGTGCGCAGCGGGTTGGCCCGCCACGGCTACGACTGGTCGGCGTCGAACGGGGAATCGAGCGAGTCGGTGAGCTCGGCCAGCAGAGCCTCGATCTGCGGTTCGACGTGCTGCGAGATCGCTGCCTGGATGTAGATGCGGTGGCGCAGCAGGATGCCGCAGATCTCGCGGCCGACCATGTTGGCGTACTCGTCGGCGAGGGCGACCTCCTGCCGCAGCGCGACCTTGGCCTCATCGCTCAGCGGGGGCAGGGGCGGCAGGTCGGCGACGGCCTCATCGGCCATGCCGGCGATCGTGAAGAGGAACGGTGCGCCCGGAATCGGCTCGGGGTCCAGCGGCAGCCCGTCGAACTCGGGATCCAGACCGTCGGCCGGGCGATAGCTGCGCGCCCGGTTGCGTGCGGCCTGCTGGTCGAGTTCACGCTGCAGCATCGGCAGGTTCCTGGCGGTGTACTCGGCCACGGCGTGATCGACGATCGTCTTGATGCGCGTCGAGAGTCCGTGCTGCACGCCGTGCGGTGTGTTCGAGCCGATACCCGCCGCAGACAGGATCGGCGACCCCAGGCAGCGTCGACAGGGCGCGACACGACCACGATGGGTCGCCGGCTCCCAGCGCGGCACCCAGCGCAACCAGGCCTCGACGGCCTGGTCGACCTGCGTCTCCAACGAGCGCTCCACACCTAGAGCGTACGGCGCGGGCGCCGCCCACGCGGAGATTTCCGCGTCACGGCGGGGCGTCACTCGTCTTCTTCGCGCTCCCAGGGCCACTGCGGATGCTGAGCGCGCGTGCGCCGGAGAGCGATGCCGCCCCAGGCCGCGATCACGGCGGCGGCGAGGAGCACCACGCTCGCTCCCCCGCGCACGAGATCGCCCGCGACGACCGTCGCGACGATGACGTCGCCGCGTACGGCGGCGACCGCGATCCACACGACGACCAGGTGCGCGAGCGCCGTGGCCAGCGCGACCGCCGGTGCCGACAGGAACGACGGCTGCGTCCGCTTCAGCGACGACCGGAGCGACAGCGCGAATGTCACCACGGCGGCCAGCATCCCGATCGCACCGGGCAGCGGACCGAGACCTCGGACGGCGATGATGTCGGTGTCGGTCACGATGCTCACCGCACCGAGACCGAACACTGCGAGAGCGAAGAAGCTGATCGTGGCGAGCACCAGCGCCAGGATGACCGAAACCCCCGCGGACTCGGGTCCACGGGGGTTCGGCGATGACATGTTCGTGACTACCTCGCGAGCGTCGGGCCGGCTTCGAGCGTGCGCTCGTACTCGCGCTGCGCCTCGGCGTTGAGCTCGGTCTTGCGCGCGCCGCTGCGGGCGACCCAGGCTCCGAACCAGATGGTCAGCTCGCGGGCGAAGACGAACGCCGCGATGGCGAGCGGGTGGAAGAGCTGCGCGCCGATGAGCTCGCTGCCTTCGCGAGCGGTCAGCAGCCAGAACGGCGCCTCGAAGAGCGCACCGAGGATGTGCGCACCGTAGGCGACGAGACCGACGATGATGCCGAAGACCACCCAGAGTCCCCAGCGTCCGCGGTTGATGAAGGCGCCGAGCAGCCAGAAGCCGAGGAAGAACCCGACGACCGGAACCCAGTAGCCCCAGGTCATCAGCGGAGCGAGGGCCGATTCGCCGATGTTCTCGCCCGTGATGTCGCCCGCGACGGCGCGGAGGCCGAGCGTCGCACCCAGGTAGAGGATCGCGAAGGCGATGGTCGCGAGCAGACCGATCGCGCCCGCGGTGCCGCGGTTGCCGCGTTCGCGGGGCGGCTCGGGAGCCTGGACGAAGATCGGCTGCTGCTGGATCGGAACGACGACGGGCTCGGCGACTGCCGGCTCCGAGGGGACGATCCGGGTCTCAGCCTGGTCGGCCGACGAGTACGCGGCCCCGGCCAGTGCGGACTGCTCGTGCGCGGCCGGCGGCGTGTATGCGGCGGTCGCGTCAGCATCCGTGTTCCACGACTTCGTCGCGTCGGCATCCGTGTTCCACGACTTCGTCGTGTCGTCTGCGTCGTCGAGATACTTCGGGTCGTTGAGCTCCGGCGTCGCGAAGGTGCCGGGGTGGTCGTTCTCGGCAGCCTCGAACGCGGCGACATCGGGATCGACGGCGGGCTGGGTCGGAGCGGGAGCCGACGTCTCGTGCGTGGGGTCCGCGGGCGCGCGATGCACGCCTGCACTCGCTGCAGCGGCGTCGTCGAGTCCAGCGTTCGCGCTGTCGACGACGTCGTTGACGTCTTTCGGCCGCTCGGGCTGGGGAACCTCGGGGTCACTCATGGGTGCGCCTCTCATCGGATGTGTGCTCTGCGAGATTACCGCCGCCCGACCGCGCCCCGACGGAGGCGTGCCGACGTGTCGCCGAGCCCGTGATCACGCGTCTCGCCCACCGGCCCCGACGAGACGTCACCGCTAGCGAAGAGTGGAGCGGAGGACGTCGCCGACGAACGAGGCGACGACCGGCACGATCGGCATCGAGAACCAGATCAGGGCGCCCACCACTCCGATGCACAGCACTGCGGCGATCCAGCTGATCACCGCGTTCCGCCCCGCGACACGTGTCATGCCATCACGCTACGACCGCCGCTGCCGCGGCCGGCATCGCAACGCCGGGATCGATGCGACGAGGACCGTGGATCAGCCCTTGGTCGCGCCGGCCGTCAACCCTCCGACGATGTAACGCTGCAGGAACAGGAACAGGATCATCACCGGGATGGCGGCCATGACGGCGCCGGCCGAGAACGCCGACCAGTCCGCGTAGCGCGGGTTCGCGACGAGCTTCGTCAGACCGACCACCAGCGTCTGCTGGTCGACGTCGACGAGCATGACGCTCGCGATCACGTACTCGTTGACCGTGCCGATGAACGACAGCAGCGCGACCACCGCGAGGATCGGTGCGACCAGCGGCAGGATCATCGTGAAGAAGATGCGTGCGTGCCCGGCTCCGTCGATGCGGGCGGCCTCGTCGAGCTCCATCGGGAGCGTGTTGAAGAAGCCGTACATCAGGTAGGTGTTCACGCCGAGCGCGCCGCCGAGGTAGACGAGGATCAGGCCCGTGTGCGTGTTCAGGCCGATCGCGGGGAACCAGTCCCCCAGCGTCGACATCAGCAGGAAGATCGCCACCACCGCGAGAAGCTGCGGGAACATCTGCACGACCACGATCGTGACGAGGCCGATACGACGACCGGCGAAGCGCATGCGCGAGAAGGCATATGCGGCGAGGGCGCCGATGAAGACGGTCACCGCACCGGTGACCACGGCGATGACGAGCGTGTTGAGGAACCACAGACCGTAGGGGTTCTGCGGATCGCTGAGGATGCGCACGTAGCTGTCGAAGCCGAACGCCGAGAACAGCTGGTTCGAGCCGGTCAGCGTGCCCTTCGGGTTGAGTGACGCCGAGACGACGTACAGCAGCGGGAAGAGCGCGAAGGCGCTCACCACGATGGCGACCACATGGCGCCATCCGGTGTCTGCGAACCACGCGCCGAAGTTGCGGCGACGGGGCGCGAGCTTCTGCGCGACGGCGACGGGGCGGGCGGTGCCGGTGTCCGTGATGCTCATGTCAGTTCAGCTCCTCGAGGGCCTTGGTCTTGCGGAAGCTGATGATCGAGATCGTCGCGACCACGATGAAGATCAGGATCGTGAACGCGGAGGCGAGACCGTAGTCGCGGGACTGACCCGTGAACGCCACCTTGTAGACCATCGAGATCAGGATGTCGGTGTGCCCGACCGGGATGCTGACGTCCTCGAACCGCGGCCCGCCCTTGGTCAGCATGTAGATCAGGTTGAAGTTGTTGAAGTTGAACGCGAAGGACGAGATCAGCAGCGGCGCGACCGTCACGAGCAGCAGCGGCAGCTTGATGCGGCGGAAGACCTGCCACGGGTTCGCGCCGTCCATCACCGCCGCCTCGTTGACGTCTTCCGGGATGCCCTGCAGGGCGCCCATGCAGACGAGGAACATGTAGGGGAAGCCCAGCCAGAGATTGACCAGGAGCACCGACACCTTCGCGAGGTTCGGGTCGGTGAGCCACGGGATGTCCGCTCCCCCGAAGATCACCTGGTTGATGAATCCGAAGCTCTCGTTCATCATGCCCGCCCAGACGAGAGCCGACAGGAACGCGGGGAACGCGTACGGGAGGATCAGGATGATCCGGTAGCCGTTGCGGAACCGCATCCGCGTGTTGTTGAAGACCAGCGCGAGCAGCAGTCCGAGGAAGAACGTGGTCGCGACGGAGAGCAGGGCGAACACGAACGTCCAGATTGTCACCGAGATGAGCGGACCGCGGATGTTCTCGTCGGTCACGGCGCGCACGAAGTTGTCGAACCCGACGGTGGTCTGCCAGCCGGGCAGCAGCTCGGCGCCGTCCTCGGCGATGAACGACCCCTGTCCGGTGTCGGAGTACACGGCACCGGTCGTCGTGTCGGTGATGGTGTCGGCATCCGCGTCGTACTCGAGCGTCGAGACGTAGAGGTAGCCCTTCTGGCCGTCGGGGGCGCGCAGGCTGCCGTCGTTGGGGTCGTCGCTGAACGGCACCGAGAGCTTCTCGAGCTCTTCCGACAGGGTGAACACCTTCGCGAGCGGGAGGGTGGTCCAGCCGTCGACGGCGACGGCCTGGCCACTCTGGAACTCGGCGTCGACCTCTTGCAGCGGCTGCTCAGCGGTGCCGAGCAGCGCGTCGCCCGACTCGGGGTCGGTCACGAGCAGGCCGTAGGTGCCGGACTGCTCGACGACCGTGACCGGATAGGTCGCCGAGTCCTCGACGCGCTCCTGGGCCGAAGCGAGGAGCGACGAGATCGCCTGGTCCTTCGTGCCGTTGTGCCCGGTGCCGTAGTTCGTGAACCCGATGTACCCCGTGTACAGCAGCGTGAACACCTGGAAGATGATCAGGAAGATGATGCCGGGGGTCAGGTACTTCGCGGGGATTCGCTTGCGCGAGAAGTAGATGTAGTTGACGAGGACGGTGACGGCCACGACCAGGCCGAGCACCAGCCACTCCTGCTGGCCGAACAGGACGAATGCCGCGTACAGCGCGATGGCGTCGACGATCGCCAGCAGCAGGATCTTCAGCAGCATCCAGCCGATGGGACCGGAGGCGGCCTCGGCGATCTTCGCCGCCTGGCGCTGGCGCTTGTTCAGTGGAGCCGTGGGCTCTTCGGTCAGTGTCATCTCGTCCCCGTCGTCGAGCTGCCGGGGCGGACGAGGTCCGCCCCGGCAGGGGTTGTGCTGGGTGTCTTACTGGATTGCTGCGGTGACGTCGTCGACGAGCTTCTGCCACGTCGTCGTCGGGTCGGAGCCGTTGATGACCGCGGCCTCGGCCACGCCCCAGAACTCCCAGACCGAACCCATCGCGGGGATCGCGGGCATCGGGACCGCATCCGCACCGACGGCCTGGAAGCCGGCGATGATCTCGTCGGAGGCAGCGGTGTCGGCGGCGGCCGTCAGAGCGGGCAGGACGTTGCCGGCCTCGAACAGCGCGAGCTGCACCTCTTCGGTGCCGATGTAGTTCACGAGGAAGTCGTTCGCGGCGACCTTGTTCTTCGACTCGGAGCTCACGAAGAAGCCCTTGACACCGGCGAACGGCGAAGCGGTCTCGCCCGTGGGGCTGGGGATCGGGTCGATCGCGACGTTGATGCCGGCGTCGGTCGCCGCGCCGACGTTCCACGGGCCGGTCAGCCAGAAGGCCGCGGTGCCGTCGAGGAACTGCTGCTTGGCGATCTCACCGTCGATGTCGGTGTTCAGCGTGCCCGCTGCGCCCTGAGCGGCGAGCCACTCGGAGAACGCGAAGCCTCCCTCGCTGCCGAGCTGGAGGTCGGCGGAGTCGTAGCTGCCCGAGTCGTCGGTGCCGAAGACCGGGGCGCCGAATGCCGTCTGGAACGGGTACAGGTGGTACGGGTTGCCCTCGGCGCCCTGCTCGACCACGAAGGTGCCCTTCGAGACCATGTCGTCGAAGCTCGTCGCTGCGGCGGGGACCATGTCGGCGTTGCGCAGCACGGCGATGTTCTCGACCGCGTACGGAAGCATGTAGACGGTGCCGTCGTACGTCGCTGCCTGGAGTGCGACGGGCAGGTAGTCGGCCGACGAGTCGCCGAGCTCGAGCGGCGCGACGACGCCGTTGGTCGACAGCTCGCCGAGCCAGTCGTGTGCGCCCATGACGACGTCGGGACCCTTGCCGGTCGGCACCTGCTGGATGAAGTCGTCCTTCATGTCGTCGACGGACTTGCCCACGAGCTCGACCTTGACTCCGGTCTTGTCCTCGTAGGAGTCGGCAGCGCTCTGCAGCGCGGCGACGCGCTCGGCGTCGACCCAGACGGTCAGCGTTCCGCCGCTCTCGCCCTCGGCCGAGTCGCCGCCATCGGTCGCGGTCGAGCAACCGGCAAGTGTAAGAGTCGAAACGATCGCGATGACGCCGGCGGCGACTATGCCCCTCTTGTTCACCTTCATTGGTGTGTGCCTCTCTGAAGTGCTGGTGGCCTGCAGGACTGCAAGCGCTTACAGTATGCAACGAGATCGACGAGAATGGCAACGCAAGAAGCCTTCGATATCAAGCTGTAACCGCGGAATGCCGGGTGAGGTGCGATGGAAGCGCTTCCAAGCGAGCGTGAAAACGGCGGTGTCGATACACTTCCCTTATGGCTGACAGTTCCTTTGACATCGTCTCGAAAGTGGATCACCAGGAGGCCGAGAACGCCCTGAACCAGGCGCGCAAGGAGATCGAGCAGCGCTACGACTTCAAGGGCACCGGCTCCTCCATCGCCTGGAGCGGCGAGCAGATCCTGATCATCGCCGGCACCGAGGAGCGCGCGAAGGCCGTTCTCGACGTCTTCCAGTCCAAGCTCATCAAGCGAGGCATCTCGCTCAAGAGCCTCGAGTCGGGCGACCCCTTCGCGAGCGGCAAGGAGTTCCGCATCGTCTCGACCCTCAAGGACGGCATCTCCTCGGAGAACGCGAAGAAGATCAACAAGATCATCCGCGACGAAGGCCCCAAGGGCGTGAAGAGCCAGATCCAGGGCGACGAGTTGCGCGTGCAGTCCAAGAGCCGCGACGACCTGCAGTCCGTGATCTCTCTGCTCAAGGGCTCAGACCTCGATCTCGACCTGCAGTTCATCAACTACCGCTGACCTCTCAGTTCGAAGGGGGGACGGATGCCGAGGCATCCGTCCCCCCTTCCGTGTGCCCGCCAATCGCATTCCGATATATGGGCCGGAGTGCCCGAGACTGGATGCAGTCGCGTCCCGAACGCGACAGACGATGCGGCGATGCATGACGCGCTGCCGAACCACGGCTCCGCGCTTCGCGGATCGCGGTTCCCGCCTTGTGGGGACTGGGCGCAGTGCAGCTCCGTGCACGCCATCGTCTGTGGCCGGCGGGTGTCCCAACACCCGTCGGCCACAGAAATCACCCGTACCGAACTCTGCGACGACGCCCCGAGGGCGAGCGCCGATGTGCTCGCCCGAAAACTCGTCTGTGGATTATTGGCATCGCGATCGACTTCGTGATGTAGTGGCCGTCCGGGCACATCATGGGGAGCCCGGATCTGGAAAGCAACTGGGGGCAGTCCATGAACAACAACAACTCGATGACGAGTGTCAGAGAAAGCAAGCAGCTCTTGGCGGAGGAGGTTTTTCAGCACATCGGCGCGCAGATCGTGGACGGTGTGCTGGAGCCCGGCTATCGAATCCGCGATGTCGATGTCGCTGAAGAACTGCACGTGTCGCGGACTCCGGTGCGAGAGGCGTTACAGCGCCTCGAGCGTCTCGGGCTCGTGACGATGTATCCGAGCAGATACACCGAGGTCACGGCGGTCACACCCGAGACCGTCGAACAGACGCTCGAGTTCGCGGGGTACCAGGCAGGGATCGCGGCGCGCATGGGCATCGCGCGCATGAGCCAGGAGGAACGCGAGAGCCTCGCAGAGCTCGTCGAAGAGATGTACACGGCGCTCGATGACGACGTGCACATCTCCAACACCCGATGGGCGGTGTTCTCGTTTCTCAGTGCACGGAGTCGAAACCTGCAGCATCAGGTGCTGATCAACGATGCGAGCATGGCGCTGTTCCGCAACCTCCGCGGCTGGAGCGTTCCCGAGAACGACCGGGAGCGCATGCTCCAGGTCTATCGGAACTTCCACGACGCGGTGCTGCGCGGCGATGCCGACGACGCCGAGCGCCAGGCGCGTCTGATGCACTACGTCTGATCTCTGCGTCTGATCACTGCGTCCGATCACTGCGTCTGAGCGCTCGCAATGCGCTGTCAGCGCGCGGCCGTCCAGCCTCTGACCCACCGGTCGAGGCGACGATACGCTTCCTCTCTCGCCTCGTGGCGAGAGAGGAAGACATCGTGCAGGGCCCCGTCGATGCGCTCGACGGTGACGGACGGACCGAGCTTGAGCGCCGCCCGCGCGATGTCGTCGACGACCAGCACCGAGTCTGCTCGGGTGAGGTCCTCGGACCATCGCGTGGGCGTCGCCGAGCGCGCGGACAGCAGCACGCACACGGCCGCGTCGATCGACAGCCCTGCCGAGACCTGGGCGTGGCCCGTGAGGATCGCGTGGAACCATCCTGCATGCACGGCCATCGTCTGTGCCGGCCGCCACAGCAGGTTCACCTCGACGGGATCCTCGGGGTCGGCGACCTCCTGCTGCGCGCGCGTGTAGAACCCGAGATCGACCTGCGGAGCCACCTCCCGAGGAGCCCACCGCGCCTGCAGTTCAGCCATCGGCGCGATCAGCGGGCGCGCCGATGCGACCTGGAACTCGAGCCACGGACTGTTCAGGATCACAGCATCCGCCGTCTCGGGGTGCCGCGACGCCCACAGGCTCAGGATGAGCCCGCCGGTCGAGTGGCCGAGAAGCACCAGGCGTCGCGCGGATGCGGTGGCCTCGGGCCCGCGGCCCATCGCGTGCAGCGCCGCGGCGATGTCTTCGTCGTACGCGACGAGGTCGGTGATGTAGCCGGGAGTCTGACCGTCGCGCAGGCTGCGTCCGTACTTGCGGAGGTCGAGAGCGAAGAAGCGCGCGCCGCGCGAGGTCCAGAAGCGAGCGAGCCGCTTCTGGAAGAAGTAATCCGACCAGCCGTGCACGTAGAGCACGTCGACGTCATCGAGCGGAAACCGGCGCCCGCTCACGCGATCCCACCAGGGTCGCTCCCTCGGCAGTGCCCTCACGATCGTGGCGACCAGCGGGCCCTCGTCATCCTCACCGAGTTCGAGCGTGAGCTGCGCGAACTCGTCGCCGAGAACGTCCGGTATCCACTCAGCCATGCCGCCAGGCTAGCCGACAGCGTGCGGGCTACTCGGGAGCGGTGTGTCCGACCGTGAGGTTGCGCACGACCGTCTCTGCCAGCGGAGCCGGGTCGGCGGCACCGGCTCCATTGTCGAATGTCACCATCCGGATCCAGTCGAGACCGACGCGCACGTCGACGATGCTCTCACCGTGCTCACCCGTGCTGGCCTTGGCGGAATCGGCTCCCTCGACCTCGACGGGGTCGCCACCGAGCTTCTCGAACGCCCAGGCTCCTGCGGGAAGCGTCGTGAGCATCAGATAGCTGGATCCTTCGTACTCACTTCCGGCCGACTTGAAGTAGCAGATGCGTGAGCCGTTGACGACCTCGTACACCTCAGCAGGGATCCCCCAGCCGCCGAAGTCGGTGAAGAGAGCCGCGTCCGACACACCGAATGCGGCGTTCACCTGCTCCGGTGTGGTGAAGCGCTCGCACGGAGCGCCGACGATCTCGCTGTCGACGTATTCGACCTCGCGCGTGCTCGACGCCGCCGACGCGGCGATCCCCCGCAGTGCGTCCTCGATCCGGGCGGTGTCGCCCGCGCCGAGATCGGGATCGACGACGGTGGCCGACAGCAGCACGTCTCCGTCGGGCAGCTCGAACCCGCAGCGTCCGTCCTCGCAGCTCGCCGCTTCGCCCCAGAAGCCCTGGCGCTCGGTCGCACCCGCGATCACAGCCTCCGCGTCGGGGACGATCGTGACCTCCCAGCTGCGTTCCGTGTCGCCGGTCGAGCAGGCGATGCCGCCTGCTCGCTGGAACATGTGCTGCCCCGGACCCGGAAGCCAGCCCATCGCCGACACCACCGAGAGCACCGGCTCGACCGGTGTCGCCGGCTCGCCCAGAAGTTCCGCCATCGTCGCGGCGACATCGTCGCAGGTCACGTCGAACGCCGTCTCCGGCTCGACCACTGCCTCGGGCGTCGGGGTCGCCGTCGACGTCGCCGAGGCGGACGCCGACGGCGAGCCCGTGGGCTTCGGCGTCGGCTCGGCCGTGCACCCTGAGACGAGCAGCAGGGCGGCGGTGCCGAGGACGATCAGAGAACGCAGTCGCATCCGATCAGCCTAGAGACGCTCGCTCTCCGACACACAAGGTGCCGACAACGATCCGGTGTCGGTCACTCTCCGCGAGAGACGCGCACCATCTCGTCACGCGGTACGACCTTGACGCGGGCGCGCTCGTGCGGCGCACCGAGCGCGACCTCATGCTCGTCGAGTCGGTGCCAGCCCTCGAGGTCGGTCCACTTGACGCCGCGTTCCTGCAGCAGCGCGGGGATCGCCTCTTCCGACGGGTCTTCCGGGTGCCACCACGAACCCTGGTCGTTGATGATGTGCCGCACGGTCTCCATGGCATCCGACTTGGTGTGGCCGATGAGACCGACCGGTCCGCGCTTGATCCAACCGGTCGCGTAGATGCCGGTCATCTGCTGGTTCGAGTCCTTGGCGAGCACCTGGCCCTCGCGGTTGGGAATCACACCGTGCTTCTTGTCGAAGGGCACACCCGGAAGCGGCGAGCCGAAGTATCCGATCGCGCGGTAGAGCGCCTGCAGCGGCACCTCGCGCATCTCACCCGTGCCCACGGCGCCACCCTGTCCGTCGGGCTTCGTGCGCTCGTAGACCAGGGCCGCCACGCGGCCCGTCTCGTCTGTGCGGACCTCGACCGGACGCGCCCAGAAGTGCAGGTGCAGACGACGGGATGCCGTGCCCCCGGCGTTGTTCACGGAGTCGCGCTTGCGCCACGACTGCAGGATGCGGTCGATGACCATGACCTGCTTGTTGCTGGCGACCGCGTCCTTCGACGCCTCGTCGTAGTCGAAGTCCTCGTCGTACACGACCATGTCGACATCGCGCAGCTCGCCGAGTTCGCGCAGCTCGAGCGGAGTGAACTTGACCTGCGCGGGGCCACGGCGACCGAACACGTGCACGTCGGTGACCGCACTCGCCTTCAGCCCCTCGTAGACGTTCTCGGGAACCTCGGTGACCAGCAGGTCCTCAGCGTGCTTCGCCAGCATGCGGGCGACGTCGAGGGCGACGTTGCCGTTGCCCAGCACACCGACGGATGCGGCATCCAGCGGCCACTCGCGCGGCACGTCGGGGTGTCCGTCGAACCAGCTCACGTAGTCGGCGGCGCCGTAGGAGGCGACCGCGTCGATGCCGGGGACGTCGAGGGTGGTGTCGCGGATCGCGCCGGTGGCGAAGATCACCGCGTTGTAGTGGTTCTTCAGGTCATCGAGGGTGATGTCCTCGCCGAAGCGGACGTTGCCGAACAGACGGATGTCGCCGCGGTCGAGCACATCGCGGAGGGCGTTGATGATGCCCTTGATGCGGGGATGATCGGGGGCGACGCCGTAGCGGACCAGGCCGTAGGGTGCCGGAAGCTGCTCGAAGAGATCGATGGAGACGTCGAACTTGCGCTCGGCCTTCAGCAGGATGTCGGCGGCGTAGATGCCGGCGGGGCCCGCTCCGACGATGGCCAGTCTGAGCTTGGTCATAAGGGATCCTTTCGTATGCCGTCACATCCGGAGCGCGCGACCCTGGGGCCGCGACACATCAACTGGAGCGTTCGACGAGGGTCTCTGCGAAGCGGGTGAGCGCTTCGCGCACGGTGCCGCGCGGGAGCGGGGCGAGCGCGTCGATCGCATCCTGGGTCCAGGAGTGCGCGAGCGCGAGGGTCTTCTGCGTGCCGACGTGATCGCGCAGCTCTGTGAGCGGCCCGTCGAGGATTGCGGGGTCCGCCCCCTCGGCGATGCGGGACACGCCCTCGTCGATGCGGCCGGCCAGATCGATCGACGCGTCGTCGGTCTCGGCCTTCAGCAGCAGATAGGGCATGGTCGGCACGCCGGCGCGCAGATCTGTGCCCGGCACCTTGCCCGTGTCCTCGGGCTTCGCCGAGAGATCGATCACATCGTCGAGCAGCTGGAACGCGACGCCGATCTTCTCGCCGTAGACGCGCAGCGGCTCCTCGTACTGCGCGGGCGCGTTCGAGAAGATCACGCCGCCCTGCGTCGCCGCGGCGATCAGGGATCCGGTCTTGTCGGCGAGCACCTGGAGGTAGAACTCGATGGGGTCGTCGCCGGGCTGAGCGCCGATCGTCTCGTGCATCTGCCCCAGAACGAGACGCTCGAAGGTGTCGGCCTGCAGACGGATCGCCCGCTCGCCCAGTCGGGACATCAGCTGGCTCGCACGGGAGAACAGGATGTCTCCGGTGAGGATGGCGATGTTGTTGCCCCACACCGTCTGCGCCGCGGGCACACCGCGACGGCGGTCGGCGCCGTCCATGACGTCGTCGTGGTACAGCGAGCCGAGGTGGGTGATCTCCAGAGCCTTTGCGACGTCGATCACCTGGTCGGTGTTGCCGTCGCCCAGCTGTGCCGCCAGAAGAGTCAGCACGGGGCGGATGCGCTTGCCCCCCGCCTCGTAGAGGTAGCGGCTGGCCGCGTCGGCGAGCGGGTCGGCGACGCGCACATCGTCGGCGAGACCGGTCTCGACACGCTCGAGGCCGTCTTCGATCGCCTGAGCGATGCGTCGCCCAGCCGTGCCGATGAAGACACGGTCGCTGAAACCGAGACGGCTCGCCAGTCGCGAACCCGGGGCTACGCGGCTCGAAGTCACGCTCTCAGCCTACCGTCGTCAGCCGTGGGGGTTCGCGCGTCGTACTCACGCGGCTTTGAATGCCCGGTGCAGTGCGACGATCCCGAACGAGAGGTTGCGGTATTCGACCTCGGTCCACCCGGCCTCGCGGATCCACGCGGCGAGCTTCTTCTGATCGGGCCAGTCGCGGATCGACTCGTTCAGGTAGTCGTAGGCGTCGCCGTTGGTGCCGGCGACGCGGGCCACCCGAGGCAGCACCTGCGAGTTGTAGAAACGGTATCCGGCGCGGAACAGCGCACCGGGCGGGGTCGAGAACTCGTTGATCACGAGGCGGCCACCCGGCTTCGTCACGCGCAGCAGCTCGCGCAGCGCCTTCTTGGGGTCATTGACGTTGCGAAGGGCATACGACATGGTGACGGCGTCGAACTCGCCGTCTTCGAAGGGCAGATCGGTGGCATCCGCCTGCACGAACGAGAGATTGCGGATGCTGCCGTGCCGACGCTTGCCCTCGGCGAGCATGCCGGGCGAGAAGTCGGCGGCGACGACCTGCGCTCCGCTGCGGGCGAGGGATGCCGACGACGAGGCGGTGCCCGCACCGAGGTCGAGGATCTTCTCCCCGGGCTTCGGGGCGACGGCCCTCGTCGTGGCTGCGCGCCAGAGCGCGTCGTTGCCGACCGTCATCGCCGTGTTCGTACGGTCGTAGCCCGCGGCGACCTGGTCGAACATGCCGCTGACGCGGGCGGGGTCCTTGCCGAGATCAGCGCGGTTTGCTTCGTTCGAGGTCACGTGCCCAGTCTAGGCGCGAGGTGCAGCGCGTCGAGGCGATCGAGCCAGAGATCCGGGGTCGCATCGTCGAACGGAGCGGTCTGCTCGCGCACGCGCTGCTCGAGGTCGAGCGCCAGGGCCTCCAGCCTGGTGACGATCTCGGCGGGGTATCCGTATCGCACCCTGTGCTCGGCCCACTCGTCGCGGTCGTCGACCCAGATGCCCCGCGGCCCATCGACCCGCACGACGTCGAGATCCATGTCGATGCCGACCGCCACCAGCGGGTCATCGGACCAGCGCACATCCCACCCGATGTCGATGTAGACCCGCATGCCCTTCGGGTGATCGCGGTTCACCGTCAGGGCGAAGTCGGGCTGCCGCGGCACGAGCGTCACGTTGGGGGTCTCCGCGATGAAGGCCGCACCCGGTCGAGCACTCGGCCAGCCGACCGGCTGCCCGAGCCAGTCGCCCCACTCGTCGGCGCCGAGATACACGCACTCGTGCTGCCAATGCGGCGAGCCGTCCCACTTGCGCCACTGGAAGATCATCTCGGTGCCGGGTTCGGGGCGGGCGTCGCTCATGCCCTCAGCGTAAGCGGGGTCTCTCACATCCCGGTCGAGGCGGATGGCGAGACCCACCTTTCGCGGCGAGACCGCCCTTTCGCGGCCGTGGGTCTCACGACGGAAAGTCGGTCTCACCAGGGAACCCCGCCGCCCCTGGGCCGCCGCCAGCCGAAACCGACATCGCCGCACGAAACCCATGTCACGGCCGTGGGTCTCACGACGGAAAGTCGGTCTCACCAGGAAACCCCGCCGCCCCTGGGCCACCGCCAGCCGAAACCGACATCGCCGCACGAAACCCATGTCACGGCCGTGGGTCTCGCGACAGAAAGGCGGTCTCACCGGGAAACGAGCGAAGAACTAGGCTGGAGACGTGAGCAGCAGGCTGGTCGTGGAGACCCGAGAGATCGATCCGGTCGAGGATCTCCTGGCCTACGCCGACCCGTCGCGGCCCCTCGCATGGCTGCGGCGCGGTGACGGCATCGTCGCCGTGGGAGACGGCGTGGTCGAGACGATCCGCATCCCGGCGGGTGCTGCGCCCATGCGCTCGGCCGCCATCGCCGCCGCCTGGCGAGACCTGGCTCAGGATGCCGAGATCGACGACGAGCTCGCGCTCCCCGGCTCCGGTCTCGTCGCCTTCGGTGCTCTGACCTTCGACGAGGGCTCCTCCGCCGACAGTGTTCTCGTCGTGCCGGCACTCGTGATCGGCCGACACCACGGGCGCACGTGGCTCACCCGCATCCGCTCGTCGTCGACGTCGCACCCTGCGCTCGACCCGCAGTCCGAGGCATCGACGATCGGCTACGGCCCCCACTGGGCCGGCACCGTGGGCCCCGGGGCGCAGAGCCCGCAGGGCTACCAGGATTCCGTGCGTCAGGCGCTGGCCCGCATCGCCGACGGCGAGCTCAGCAAGGTCGTACTGGCTCGCGACCTCACCGGCAGCATCCCCGCCGGATCCGACCTGCGCCGCCTCGTGCGCGCGCTGTCGACCGGCTACCCCGACACCTGGGCCTTCGCGGTCGACGGGTTGATCGGCGCGAGCCCCGAGACGCTCGTGACCGTGCAGCAGCGCACCGTCACCGCCCGCGTGCTGGCCGGAACCATCGGACGAGGAGCCGATGCCGATGCCGACACCGCGGCGTCGGCTCATCTGGCCTCGAGCACCAAGGATCTCGACGAGCACGAGTACGCGGTGCAGAGCGTGCTGGCCTCGCTGCGTCCGCACACTCGCGCGCTGGCCGCGAGCGAGCAGCCGTTCCTGCTCAAGCTGCCGAACCTCTTCCACCTGGCGACCGACGTCGAGGGCGAGTTGGCCGACGGCGGTTCGTCGCTCGATCTGGTCGGTGCCCTGCACCCGACGGCCGCCGTGGCAGGGACTCCGACATCCGCCGCGATCGCGGCGATCCGCGAGCTCGAGCCGTTCGACCGCGGACGCTATGCCGGTCCGGTCGGATGGGTCGACGCGGCCGGCAACGGCGAGTGGGCCATCGCTCTGCGCTGCGCGCAGTTCACTCCCGCCGAGACCGCCATCGCAGTCACCGCCTATGCGGGCGCGGGGATCGTCGCGGGCTCGGACCCCGAGTCGGAACTGCTCGAGACCCGCGTCAAGTTCCGCCCGTTGGTCGACGCCCTCGCCTGAGGCTCGGCGCTGTCGCGTTCACGATTCAGCATGAATCGCGCATCACGGGCTCTGTGGGGCCGATCAGGCCGACGGGGCTCTGATCATGCTGAATTGTGAACGCGCCGCCCCGCTCAGCTGGCCGCGAGGCGCTTCTTCTCTGCCTCGACGTCGAAGCCGGCGGCCGGCCACTGCGGATCGATCTGCTGCAGTGCATCGAGCAGCAGCTCCTGCACGGCGAGGCGGGCGAACCACTTGTGGTCGGCCGGGATCACATGCCACGGCGCCGCAGCGGTCGATGTGCGATCGAACACGGTCTGATACGCCGCCATGTAGTCGTCCCAGAGCAGTCGCTCGTCGACATCGCCCGGGTTGTACTTCCAGTGCTTGTCGGCCCGCTCGAGCCGCTCCATCAGCCGGGACTTCTGCTCGTCGGGCGAGATGTGCAGCATGACCTTGATGATGCGGGTGCCGGATGCCGCGACCTCGGCCTCGAACTCGTTGATCGCGTCGTACCTGCGTTCGATCTCGTCGGCCGGGGCCAGCGATCGCACCCGACCGATCAGCACGTCCTCGTAGTGCGAGCGGTCGAAGACGCCGATGAATCCCGGCTCCGGCAGCCGCTTGGCCACTCGCCAGAGGAAGTCGTGCGCGAGCTCTTCGTCGGTCGGCGCCTTGAACGCCGTGAGCGCGACGCCCTGCGGGTCGACCCCGCCCACGACGTGCCGAACGATGCCTCCCTTGCCCGCGGAGTCCATCGCCTGCAGGATCAGCAGCACCGAGTCCTTCGCGACTCCGACTCGGCTCTCGGCGAAGAGCCTCTCCTGCAGCTGATTGAGCTCGCTGAGTCCGGCCTCGAGATCGCGCCTGCCGTCGGCCTTCCCACCTCCGTACCCGGCGGTGCTCCGCGGATCGACATCGGAGAGACGGAATCCGTCGCCGACCTGGAAGGTCTTCGCCCACTCGTGCGCTGTCATGCGTTCATCCTGCCACTGCGGACGCGCGCCATGCCGAACGAGATCAGCGCGTGAGCGGCACCTCGATCAGCTGACGACCACCGGCGGGAGTGGTGAGAACCTGATCGAGCGCCGTACGTGTCGTGACGCGCTGGTACTCCCAGCCGTAGGCGAGGGCCAGCTGCTCGAGGCGCACCGTGTGCGGGGTGTAGAAGGCTCTGTCGAGGTCGGCGCGCGCCGCCGTGCCCGCCACCTCCAGGCCGTCGAAGATCGTGCCGCCGCCGTCGTTGCCCACGATGACCTGGATGCGGGGTTCGTGCTCGTCCGGCGGCAGCAGCAGCGCTCCGACGTCGTGCAGGAAGGCGAGGTCGCCGAGCAGCACGCGGGTGACCCCCGGAGCTCCCCCGGCCTGGCTCGCGAGAGCGATGCCGGTGGCGGTGGCGATCGTGCCGTCGATCCCAGCGAGTCCGCGGTTGGCGTGCACCGGAACCTTCTTGCCGCCCAGCACCGAGTCGGCCACCCTGACGAGGCGCGAAGACCCGAACACGAGCCGGTCGTGCGGCCACGTCGCCCGCCAGACGGCGTCGGCGAGGAGCTCACGATCGAGCGGACGGCGCACCGCTGCCAGCTCGGCCTTCACTGCATCGCGTCGAGCGGACGGGTCACTGGAGGTGAGTCCGTCCTGGTCGGGAGCGCGTTCGCTGAGGTCGACGGCGTGCGCTGCGGATGCCGTGAGCCAGGCTCCGAGCCACTCGCGGTCAGCGGGGCCGGCGGCGACCGCGACGGATGCCGCGGGCCTCGTGCGTCCGTTGAGGTCGAGAGCCTCACCGCCGCGGCGGACGGCGATCACCTCGACGTCGGCCCGCGACAGCAGGCGGGCCACCTCGCGGCTGAGAGTCGGATGCCCGAGCACGACGGCACGCTCGATGCGACCGCCCAGAGCGTCGTCGCTCAGCAGCGCTCGATAGCCGTGCACGACCTGGCGTCCGAAACGGGCACCGCTGACGATCTCGGCGATCAGCGGCCAGGTTCCGGCGTGCGCGACCTCTTCGGCATCCGGGCCCGCATCGGCGCCCGCGATGACGACGGTGCGCGGCCCGCGCTCGAGCACGAGCGCGTCTGCGTGGGCGGGTCGCGGAGCCTCGCCCGGTGCGATGTCGACAGCGGGGACATCGCCCGACAGCGGTTCGCGCGACGGCAGATTCAGGTGCACCGGGCCTGCGACTCCGGGGAGGCCGTGCGCGGCATCCGCTCCCACCGCTGCCGAGACGGCTCGCATCGCGAGCCCTGACCAGTCGTCGTCGCCCGGAACAGGTGCGTCGACCTGCTCGCGCACCCAGGCGGCGAACATGCCCGGTTGGATGGTCGCCTGGTTGGCTCCGACTCCGCGGAGCTCGGGCGGCCTGTCGGCGGTCAGCAGCAGCAGGGGCACTCCCGAGTGGAAGGCCTCCATCGCGGCGGGAAGGAGGTTCGCGGCGGCGGTTCCCGAGGTGCAGAGCACTGCGGTGGGAACCCCGGTCTCACGCGAGAGGCCCAGTGCCGTAAACCCGGCGACGCGCTCGTCGATGCGCACGTGCAGGCGCAGGTGCCCCTGGTTCGCGGCGTGCACTGCGGCGAGCGCGAGCGCCTGAGAGCGGGAGCCCGGCGAGAGCACGAGATCGCGCACACCGTGACCGATGAGGTCGGCGATCAGGGATGCCGCGGCATCCATCGCCGGCGATGCTGTCACGGACGCGTGTCCGGCGCTGTGCCGTCGGGTGCGGTGCCGTCGTCGGTCTCGTCTTCGAGCTTCGCGAGTTCCTCTTCGAGGCGGCGGATGCGGGCGTCCTGCTCGCTCTTGCTGATGCTGCGGAGGAACTGGGGGTCGTCGTCGGGCGCGATGACGCGGATCGCTCCCCCGTTGTCGTTGGCGCGGCGACGGCCGAGCGCGAACCAGAGGATCCCGCCGATGACCGGGATGAAGACGACGATGGCGATCCAGGCGGCCTTGGGCACGCCCCGGTGCCGCGTCGGCGGCTGCACTGCGCAGTCGACGATGCTGAACACCCAGAAGATGGCGGCCAGGAAGCCGCCCACGATCAACAGTCTCGCCACCCCTCCAGTGTAGGCGGGTCTGCGCGGCGTGGGCCCGCGGGGCACCTGCAGGCGGGCGTCGATGCCCGATTGTTAGACTGCGCGCACCATGCCTGCCCCGTCGATGCGACTGCGCCACCAGGGCGTCGAGCGGATGCTGATCCTCCGGGTCGGTCTCGCGCTCGGCCTCGCCCTGCTGCTCGTGATCGGCGCGTGGTCGACATCGCACGGCAAGGCCGATGCGCACACGACGCTGTGTCTCGCGCCGGGTGCGAGTGCCGCATCGGTCGCGGGCCATCATGACGACACGAGCGTGGTCGCAACCACGCCGTCGGACGCCGGCATCGTCGTGATCGCCGCGCTCTGCTGCTTCGTGCTCGTGCTTCTGTCGCTGCGGTCGACCAGGGGCACACCCCTGATCCGCCGCGCGGTCGCGCTGCGCGCATCGGCGCCCAACCGTGCTGGTCCGCGCCGGCATGTGCCCGCTCTCACCCTCACGCAGCTCTCGCTCTCCCGCACCTGACTCAGGCACGCCGCTCGTCGGCGACCCCGGCCGCGCCCTCGTCGCGGTCTCATCACCCTGCCTGATCCGAACCGTTGGAGAACCCCATGAAGACCCCTGTCACAGCGACCCTGATCGCCATCGCCGTAGCGATGATCCTGGCGATCGTCGGTATCGTCTACGCCATGTCGCAGCAGGCCGCCGATCCTGCTCCGCCCGAGGGCGAGAAGCTGCAGACCGTCCGCACTGACTCGCACGTGCTCGACGACGGCGGGCCCGATGCCGTCACGGTCGTCGAGTTCCTCGACTTCGAGTGCGAGGCGTGCGGCGCGTTCTACCCGATCATCGAAGACCTGCGCGAGCAGTACGACGGCGAGATCACCTATGTGGTCCGCTACTTCCCGCTGCCGGGGCACATCAACTCGACGCAGGCCGCTCTCGCCGCCGAGGCAGCGGCAGAGCAGGACCGCTTCGAGGACATGTACCACCGGCTGTTCGAGACGCAGGCTCAGTGGGGCGAGCAGTCGGAGGAGACGCCGGAGGTGTTCCGGACGCTCGCCGTCGAACTCGGACTCGACATGGCGGCCTACGACGCCGCGGTCGCCGACCCGGCGACTCTCGAGCGCGTGCAGGCCGACAAGAGCGACGGCGAGCAGCTCGGAGTGCGCAGCACGCCCAGCTTCTTCATCGACGGCGAACCCGTGGTGCTGGAGGCGTGGGGTGATCTCGAGGCTGCGATCGAGAAGGCCGTGAACGGCTGAGTCGGGCAGGACCACGTGCGACGGGCGTCGACGCCTTCGCCTGATCCGCGCCGCGGACTCAGTCGACGTCGAGTCGGAGGATGCGGTCGTCGCCCTGCGAGGGACTGCCGCGTCCGTCGGTGTTGTTCGTGAGTACCCAGAGCTTGTCGTCCGGAGCGACCACGACGTCACGCAGGCGGCCGAGGTCGCCCGTGAACCGGTCGGTGCCTGACGTCAGGTCCTCGAGCGGCACGGTGCGAAGGCGCTCGCCCCGGAGATTCGCGATCACGACGTCCGAGCCCGTCACGGCGATGCCGCTCGGGCTCGCGGCATCCGGCCGCCACTGCTGCACGGGGTCGATGTAGTCGCTGTCGTCGGCGATCCCCTCGACCTCGGGCCAGCCGTAGTTGCCGCCGGGCTCGATGACGTTGAGTTCGTCCCAGGTGTCCTGCCCGAACTCGCTCGCGTACAGCGCGCCCTCGGCATCCCAGGCGATGCCCTGCGGATTGCGGTGCCCGTAGCTGTAGACGGGTGAGTCGTCGAAGGGGTTGTCGGCCGGCGCCTCGCCGTCGGGCGTGAGTCGCAGGATCTTGCCCGACAGCGCGTCGAGATCCTGAGCGCTGTCACGATCGCCCGCGTCGCCCGTCGTGACGTACAGCATCCCATCCGGCCCGAAGGCGATGCGCCCGCCGTTGTGGTTGCCGGCGGCCGGGATGCCGTCGATGACCACCGTGGGTTCGCCGAGCGACAGCCCACCCGCATCCCCGACGATCGTCCGCCGCTCCACGCGGTTCTCTCCCTGCGCCGTGAAGTACGTGAAGAGCTCGCCATCACTCACCGCGAGCCCGAGCAGTCCGCCCTCTCCGCCCGGCGACACCCCCTCGATCACCGCGACTTCGCGCACCTGACCGTCTTCGGAGACCTCGAGCACGCGGGCGCTGTCACGCTCACTCACCAGAGCGACATCGCCGTGGAAAGCGATCGACCACGGGGCGTCGAGGTCTTCGACGAACGACTCCGCACCCGACACCGGCGTCGCAGGCTCCGGCGACGTACAGGCCGTGAGCAGGGCGATGGATGCTGTCGCGAGCGCGATCGACGCGCGCCGGCGTGCGGGCGTGGAGCGGAGGGATCGATGCGCGGGCATGACTCCATCCAACGCGATGCTCCGTCGCACCGCCACCGCGACCTTCCGCCCCGGAAGATGCGCCGCTCTCGCTACGCTGAGCGCATGACCGAGGCGCGAACCCCCACATCGCATCCTGTTCTCGCCGTGCTGCGACGCACGCCGGCCACTCTCACGATGGTCGCGGCGATCCTCGTCGTCGGCGTGGTGTGGCAGGGCCTGTGGCGCCCCTTCGAGCAGACCGACCTGTTCGGCACCGTCGCCTACGGCCTGCCCAACCTCGCGCAGGGCATGTGGTGGACGCCGCTCACCGGCACCTTCTTCGTCAACGCGCCCTGGGTGTATGTGTTCACGATCTCGGGATTCTGGGGCATGGCCTACCTCGAGTACCGCCGGGGAACCCGGGTCGCGCTCGCCTACTACTGGGTCGGGCAGCTCTTCGCGATCCTGGCCACCGCACTCGTGCTTTTCTTCGCCTCGCAGCTGCCGTGGGCGTGGGCTCAGGAGCAGGCTCAGGCGCTCGATGTCGGCGCCTCGGGTGGCACCATGGCCTGCATCGCCGCCGCGATCGGACTCTTCCGCGCACCGTGGCGGGTGCGCGGCTGGCTCGTGCTGCTCGGTTTCGTGTTCATCGCGATGCTGTTCTGGGGTGCGGTCGCGGATCTCGAGCATCTGCTCGCCGTGCTGCTGATCCTGGTCGTCGATCGCTCCCTGCGCGTGCAGCGGACCACCGTGCGCGAACAGCGCCTGATCGCCGTGATCTCTCTGCTGGTGCTGGGGGCGGTCGAGATCATCACGACCCTGATCGCGACGGACGGTCCGTTCGGTCCGACCGAGCCCGCATCCGGAGGATTCATCGACCTCGCGATCGATGTCGTCGTGATCGTCGTGCTCGTGAACGGACTGCTGCGGGGCCGACGCTGGTCGTGGGTGCTCGTGATCCTGCTCGGACTCTTCAACATCCTGATCGCGGCGCTCGTGCTCGTGCTGATCACGGTGTTCTCGCAGGCCCAGGTCGACTTCCGCTGGGACGGCGAGACCGAGCTCGCCCTCGCCAACGGATTCCTCTGGGTGATCCTGCTCGTCTACCTGATCGCGGTGCGTCGGGCGTTCCGAGCGAAGCGCAAGTCGCCGCTCGGCATCCAACCCGCCCCGACCGTCGAAGACGTCAAGACCGAGCTGCGTGCGCACGGCGGCGGCACCCTGTCGTGGATGACGACGTGGGAGGGCAACAGCTACGCGCGCAGCACTGCGGGAATCGTCGCGTATCAGCGCCGCGCCGGAGTCGCACTCGCGCTCGCCGACCCGATCGGGCCGTCGTCATCGCGTGCCGACGCCGTCGCGGAGTTCATCCGCACCGCCGAGCTCGCGGGCCTGGTGCCCTGCTTCTTCAGCGCCGACGACGCCACGCGGGATGCCGTGCCCGCGGGCTGGCGCAGTCTGGTGGTCGCCGACGACACCATCGTCGACCTGCCCGGTCTGGAGTTCACGGGCAAGAGGTGGAACTCGGTGCGCAGCTCGCTCAATCGGGCGGGGCGCGAGGACATGACCTTCCGTCTGACCCGCCTGGGTGATGAATCGTGGGGCGTGCGACAGCAGCTCCGGGCGATCTCGGAGGCCTGGGTCGGCGACAAGGACCTCCCCGAGATGCGGTTCACACTCGGCACGCTCGACGAGGCCGAGGATCCCGAGGTACGACTCGCCCTCGCGCTCGCCCCGAACGGCGACGTCGACGGCTTCCTCTCATGGCTGCCGGTCTACGGCGAGGGCGGAACCGTGCGCGGGTGGACGCTCGACCTCATGCGGCGGCGCGACGGCGGCTTCGGGCCCGTCATGGAGTATCTGATCGGATCGTCGGCGAAGCAGTTCTCGGAGGAGGGCGCCGAGATCATGTCACTTTCGGGGGCTCCGCTCGCCCACGACTATCCGCCGGATGCCGGCATGATCGCCGTGCTCAGCGACCGCCTCGCCGAGGCGCTCGAACCCGTCTACGGCTTCGCGTCGCTGCACCGCTTCAAGCAGAAGTTCCACCCGCGCTACGAGACGATGTACCTGTTGTTCCGCGACGAGAGCGACCTCGCAGCCATCGGCACGGCCCTGACGCGGGCCTTCCTGCCGGATGCCACACTGCGGCAGTTCGCCGGCGCCGGTCTCGAGCTCGTGCGGGGCAGCAAGGACTGATTCGACTCGTCAGCCGTCGCGCGGCGGCTTGCGCAGTCTCTTGACGTCGGTGCGCTGCTTCTTGGCCGTCAGCCGTCGCTCCTTCGATCCGCGGCTCGGCTTGGTCGCACGACGGGGAGGTGCGGGCGGACGCAGCGCCTCGCCGACGAGCGCCGCCAGCCGCTCTCGCGCCGCGTCGCGATTGCGCAGCTGCGCGCGGTGCTCGGAGGCGGCGATCGTCAGCACGCCGTTCACCAGCCGGCCGCTCAGCCGGTCGAGCAGACGCTCGCGCTGATGCGGAGAGAGCGCGGCGCTGCTCGCAGCATCCCAGACCAGCTCCACTCGGGAATCCGCGGTGTTCACACCCTGCCCGCCCGGACCCGATGAGCGCGAGAAGCGCCACGACAGCTCTGCCTCGGGGATCATGAGACCCGCCGAGATCCGCAGACCGGGGCGATGAGGGGTGGGCATGCATCCATCATCCCCCGGTGCGGGGCCTGCGTATCAGCCGAGGGTGTCCGCAGGCTCGAGCGGACTGCGGTTCGCGGTGCCCGCTGACTGCTGCTGCCCGGCACCCTTCTTCGCCGTGTTCGCGATGTGCGCCCTGCCGACGACGATCGCGGCGACGACCATGAGCCCGGCACCCAGCCAGTACGGCGCCGCATGACTGACAGTGACGTAGAGCGCACCGGCGATCAGCGGTGCGGCCGTGTTCATCGCGGCGTTGAGCGACTGGGTCGCTCCCCCGAGCCAGCCCTGCTCGTCGTCGCCGACCGCATTCGACATGGCACCGTCCAACGCCGCCGTCGAGGCTCCCTGACCGGCGGCGAGCATCAGCGCACCGACGATGAACACCCACGGCTGCGCGAAGACCGAGGCGACGACCGCGAGGCCGACGAGTCCGATCGTCTGCGCCACGATGCCGCTGATGATCACGCCGCGCTCGCCGATGCGAGGAAGCAGGATGCCGAGCAGCACGCCCTGGATGAGGATGTCGATGATGCCGACGCCCGCGGTGAGCAGACCGATCTGGGTCGGCCCCCAGCTGATCGAGTCGAGCGCCAGCACGCTGAAGTTGTTGACGAAGAAGCCGAACGGCAGCGCGAGCAGACCGAAGCCGATCATCAGTCCGCGCAACTCCCTGCGACCGAACGCCTCCTTGAAGACGCCGAACGGCTGGATCTCGCGGATCGAGATGCGCTCGATGCGGTTCTCGGGCGCGAGACTCTCTGGGAGCAGGAAGATGCTGAGGATCGCGATCGTGAGAGCGACGGCCGCGGTGAGGAAGACCGGAAGCTGCAGGCTCACGGCCGCGAGGAGTCCGCCGATGGCGGGGCCGATCATCATGCCGATACCCGAGAGGGCACCGAGCAGGCCGAACCGCTGAGCGCGCTTCTCGGGAGGGGTGATGTCGGCGAGGTAGGCGAAGAGCGCCGGCAGGTCACCCGCGGTCACGCCCTGGATCACCCGGGCGAGGACCAAGACCCAGATCGCGCCCCCGATGCCGAAGAGCGCCATGGCGAATGCCGCGCCGAATGCCGCGGCGATGATCACCGGGCGTCGACCGAAGCGATCGGAGAGGCGACCGAGGAAGGGGGCGACCAGGAAGGCACACAGGCCGTTGATCGCTTCGAGCACGCCGACCCAGATCGCGAGATCCCCCTCGTGCGACACGTACTGCAGCACGACGAAGGGCAGGACGGGGAGTACGACGGTCATACCGATGACGGTGAGCATCGTGAGGACGATGAGCATGATCCAGGCGCGCTTGTCGCTGCGCGCGGGCGATGTTTTAGGTGAAGTCACTCCGAAACTGTATCAATACCAGTTTTGATGTCAAGCCGGTTCTGGATCCGATCCGCGATACCGTGGGGGCATGACGAACCCCGAGCCGCTCGGCCGCCGCGAACGCAAGAAGGCGGCCACCCGCAAGGCGATCTCCGACGTCGCGACGAAGATGTTCCTCGAGCGGGGGTTCGACAACGTCAGCATCCGCGAAGTGGCCGATGCTGCGGATGTCTCACCCACCACCGTGTTCGCGCATTTCCCGCAGAAGGAGGCGCTCGTGTTCGATGAGGACGACGAGCAGCGCGACCGGCTCGTCGCCGCCGTGCGCGACCGCCGGGACGGGATCACGATCAACCGGGCGATCCACGACTTCTACGCCACCGAGGTCGGCGCGAACATCGACGAGCACGGCGACGACGTGGCACGGATCTTCATCCGCTTCCTCAACGAGACTCCCGCCCTGCGCGACTATGCCGCGAAGATGTGGTTGCGACACGAGGACGCACTCGCCGCCGCGATCGCCGACGACCTCGGGCTCACCGAGCCGACGGCGGAGATCCGGGTATACTCGCGCTTCATCCTGCAGATGCTGCTGCTCGTGAACGAGCACGACGACCAGCTCGGAATCCTCGACGCAGGTTTCACGGTTCTCGAGAACGGGTGGGCGCCGGTGGAAGCGGGAATCGTCGAGAGCAACGGTCGATAGGCCCGTGACTCGGAGCAGGGCGTGAACTCCTACCGACCGGATGACTGGGACGCGAGCTCGGAGCATCCATCGACGATCCGCGCGCCGTACGTGATGGGAACGGGCGTGGTCACCGGCGAGGACACAGGAACCCGCCCTCTCTCTCCTCCGCACAGCCACCCTGACGCGATGCTCGCGTGGTGCTACCGAGGAACGGTCTGGGTGCAGCTGCGGGAGGCCATGTGGCGTCTCGCACCGGGGCAGGGGATCTGGATCCCCGCGCACACGCCGCACACCGCGCGGCACGAGCGCGACTCGACCGGGTGCTACACCTACATCGCCGACACCTCGCTCATCGCGCCGATCGACGCGGTCACTCAGGTGCTGGTGCCGCGAGCCGTGCAGGAGATGCTGCTGCACCTCGGCATCAACGACATGGCCACCGATCTGCGCGTGCGCATCCAGTCGGTGCTCATCGAGATGCTCCAGCATCCGTCCACGGGTGCCGCCGACGGCTGAGGCGAGGTGCCGATGCCGGCCGATGAGCGGGTGCGGCCACTCGTGCAGACGGTGCTCGCGGACCCGGGTGACCAGCGCAGCGGCCGCGACCTGCTCGTCGCCCACGGCCTGCATGAGCGCACGGTGCTGCGCATCTTCCAGAACGACGTCGGCATGACCTTCAGCAGGTGGCGCACAGGCGTGCGCATGACCCTCGCCGCTCGACTGATCGTCGACAACACCCCCATCGGCGCCGTCGCGCACCGCTGCGGATATGCCACCACGAGCGCGTTCTCGGCAGCGTTCAAAGAGAGGTTCGGGCTGACTCCGCGGCAGCACGTCGCACGCGTGCAGGCCGACCCCGCGCACCAGCTGTACTGGCGATGACGACTCCGCACTGATCCGGGAACTGTCAGATCTGCGACACAAGTCGTCTACCTGTCGACACTCGCCGCGCATTCCGCGTTCTAGCATCGAAGTGTTAGGGCATGCTTACCTAACTTCTCGCCGCGCGGACGCGGCATACCCCTCCCCCTTTCTCTGAAGGAGAATCATGACGCACGCTTCTGCGCGCCCGGAGACCCGGCGAGGTGCGGCGCTCGTCGCCGCAGCCCTCGCCGCGGCGCTCACCCTCGCCGGATGCTCGGCATCAGCCGACGCCGAAGGATCCGCCACCGCATCGGTGGACGGCGTGGTCATCGAGCACGCTCACGGTGAGACCGTCATCCCCGAGAAGCCGCAGCGCATCGTCACTCTGGGATGGATGACGCCCGACATCGTCGCCGCCCTCGGTACGAATCCGGTGGGCATGGAAGAGGTCTGGGGCGCGGACGAGAGCGGATACCAGCCCTGGTTCGAGGATTTCGTCACCGAGGAGTACGGCGAGACGCCCGAGATCATCCCCTTCACCGAGGACGGCCCCAACTACGAGGCGATCAAGGAGCTCAAGCCCGACCTCATCCTGAGCCTCTACTCGGGGGTCACCGACGTCGAGTACGAGCGTCTGACCGAGATCGCTCCGACCGTGCCCTACATCGAGCGGGCCTGGGACCCGAGCACGTGGGAGGACATGACCCGCACGATCGGCAAGGCGATGTCGGAAGACGAGAAGGCCGAGGAGCTGATCTCCGAGACCGAGGAGATGATCACCTCGCTCGCCGATGAGCACCCCGAGTTCGACGACAAGACGTTCGTCTGGGGCCTGACCCTGAACGAGGGCGGAACAGACCTCGGCGTCTACCTCGAGTACGACCCGCGTGTGCGCATCACCGAGGCTCTCGGGTTCACCTCGACGTCGGCGATGGACAGCTTCCTGGCGAGCGCTGAGGGAGACAACTGGTACACCGGCGTCAGCCTCGAGAGGCTCTACGACGTGCAGGCCGACCTGTTCGCAGCCTGGGGCGGCAGCGCCGCCGAGGGCGAGTACACGGTGGAGAACAAGGTCGTCTCCCGCTGGGAGCCCATCGAAGCGGGTTCGTACGTGATCTACGCCGACGATGCCGAGGCCTCCGCGATCAGCGCGCCGACCGTGCTGTCGCTGAAGTACATCCTGCCGAAGTACGTCGACGATCTCGCAGCCGCGCTGCAGGGCGAGCCGACCATCGCAGGCGAGTGACCGGAGAGATGTCCCTGGCGACGGAAGACGGCACGGACGTCTCGAACGCGGGCGCGGGGAGTCGTGCTGACGACTCCCCGCGTCGCACCGGCGCGTTGGCGGGTGGACTGGTCATCGCGGTGATCGTGCTGGCCGCCGCCGCCATCGCCTCGCTCGCGGTCGGCAATCGGGCGATCGGGCCTGCGATCGTCCTCCAGGCGCTCTTTGCCCACGACGACGAGAACCCCCTGCACCTGATGGTCAGGGAGCTGCGGGTGCCGCGCACCCTGCTCGGCATCGTCGTCGGCGCGGCCCTCGCCGTCTGCGGCGGGCTGATCCAGGCGTTCACACGCAACCCGCTGGCCGACCCCGGCATCCTCGGAGTCAATGCCGGCGCCTCGTTCGCCGTCACCTTCGCCGTGGGCGTGCTCGGGCTCACTGCACCCGGCGCCTATGTGCCGTTCGCCCTGCTCGGTGCGTTCGTGCTCACCGTGCTCGTCTACACGCTCGGCTCGTTCGGTCGATCCGGGGCGACGCCCATGAAGCTGACCCTCGCCGGAGTCGCGCTCGGCGCGGCCTTCACGGGCTTCACGACGGCGATCGTGCTGCGCGACCTCGGCACTCTGCAGGTCATGCGCTTCTGGGGGGTCGGATCCATCGGCGGCCGCACCCTCGACCAGCTCGCCTGGGCCGCACCGCTGATCGCTGTCGGCCTCGTCATCGGGCTGCTGTGCGCGCGTTCACTGAACGCCCTGGCACTGGGCGACGATCTGGCCCAATCGCTCGGAGCACGCGTGCGAGTCACGAGAGTGCTGGTCATCATCGCCGTCACCGTCCTCGCCGGCACGAGCGTCGCAGCCGCCGGCCCCATCGCGTTCGTCGGATTGATGATCCCGCACGTCGTGCGCTGGTTCACCGGGCCGGATCAGCGCTGGGTGCTGACCTACTCGATGGTCATCGGCCCGACCTTCCTGCTGGCGGCCGACATCCTCGGGCGCATCGTGCTGCCCAGCGGAGAGCTGCGCGTGGGCATCGTCACGGCACTCCTCGGAGCGCCGATCCTCATCGTCCTGGTGCGGCGCAGGCGGGTGAGCGGACTGTGAGCGTCGATCAGCGCCCCCTCGACCGGGCCGCCACCGACCGACGAACCTCCGAGTTCACGCCCGTCGACCACGGACGCCGGCTGCTGCGCATCGACACCGCGCGCATCGCCGCGCTCATCCCGGTGCGCTCGCTCGTCGTGTGCGCGGTGCTCGTCATCGTGATCGTCGCGGCCGGTCTCGCGTCGATGACCATCGGCGCCTACGAGGTCGACTTCCCCTCGGTCATCCGCGCGATCGTCGACCCGGCATCCGACCCCGACATCCGTCAGGTGGTGTTCGAGTGGCGGTTGCCCCGCGTGCTGTTCGCTGTGCTGTGCGGCGCCGCCCTCGCGCTCGCCGGCGGCATCTTCCAATCGCTCACCCGCAATCCGCTCGGCTCCCCCGACATCATCGGCTTCGGTGTCGGCGCCCAGTTCGGCGTGACGCTGATGATGGTCGTGCTCGAGCTGAACACCTACATGTTCAAAGCGGTCGGCGCACTCGTCGGCGGCCTGTTCACCGCCCTGCTCGTCTACGTGCTCGCCAGCAAGAACACCCTGTCGTCTTTCCGGCTCATCATCGTGGGAATCGGCGTCTCGGCAGGGCTCGGCTCCCTGACCTCGTGGATCCTGATCTCGGTCAGCGTCGAGAAGGCCATGATGGCGGCGACGTGGGGAGCGGGCTCGCTCGCGTCGCTCGGCTTCGATCAGCTCATCCCCGCCGCGATCGTCTTCGCCGTCGTCACGCTGGCATCCCTTCCCCTGAACCGCACCCTGCCGGTGCTCGAGATGGGCGACGACGCGGCGACCGCACTCGGGGTGAGTCCCGGGCGCACGAGGCTCGGCGCGATGGTGTTCGGAGTGGCGCTGGTGGCCCTCGTCACCGCGGCCGCCGGCCCCATCTCGTTCATCGCCCTCGCCGCCCCGCAGATCTCGCAACGACTCACCCGCTCGAACACCCCGATGGGCACCGCTCCGGTGATGCTGACCGGCGCCGCGCTCGTGGTGGTGTCGGATGCCGTCGCCCAGCTCGTCGCCGTGCCGGTGGGCGTGGTGACCGTGTCGGTGGGCGGCCTCTACCTCGCCTGGCTGCTCGCCGCTCAGTACGCGCGCCGCACCTGAAAGGACCCCGATGACCACCTCTCTCCTGGCCCGTGACATCACCCTGAGCTACGGCGACACCCCCATCGTCTCGGGGTTGTCGCTGCAGGTTCCGGACGACTCGTTCACGATCATCATCGGCCCGAACGCGTGCGGCAAGTCGACTCTCCTGCGCGGATTCGCGCGGCTGTTGCGCCCGAGCACCGGCGCCGTGCTGCTCGACGGCGCCGAACTGCGCACGCTCAAGCCGAAGGAGGCCGCGCGCCGGCTCGGGCTGCTGCCCCAGTCGTCGATCGCGCCGGACGGCATCACGGTCGCCGACCTCGTGGGGCGCGGGCGGTTCCCGCATCAGAGCGCCCTGCGCACCTGGAGCACTGCCGACGAGCGAGCGGTGTCGGAGGCGATGGCGGCGACCGGGGTCACCGACCTCTCGCGCCGACTCGTCGACGAACTCTCGGGCGGTCAGCGCCAGCGGGTCTGGGTCGCGATGGCCCTCGCACAGCAGACGAAGCACCTGCTGCTCGATGAGCCGACGACCTTCCTCGACATCGCGCACCAGATCGACCTGATGGAGCTGTTCGCCGACCTGCACCGCAGCGGCACGACCCTGGTCGCGGTGCTGCACGACCTCAACCATGCCGCGCGCTATGCGACGCATCTCGTGGCCATGCGTGACGGCGAGATCGTGGCGCAGGGCGATCCGCGCGAGATCATCACCGCCGAACTCGTCGAGGCCGTGTACGACCTGCCCTGCCGCGTGATCACCGATCCGGTCGCCGGAACACCGCTCGTGCTGCCACTCGGACGACGCACGCCATGACGGTCACTCCCCGAAGGCTCTTCGCGATCGCGCTCACCTCGCAGGGCCGAGGACTCACGCTGACCGCGGCGACGACGCTGCTCGTGGTCCATTCCCTCGCCGAGGCCACGATCCCGGTGCTGATCGGCGCCACGATCGACCGCGCCGTGCTGCCGTCCGATCCCCTGGCGCTCGCGCTCTGGCTCGGCGTGCTGGCCGGCACCTTCCTGGTGCTGACCGCGAGCTACCAGGCGGCCGCCCGCCTGATGGTCGGCGTGTACGGATACGGCGAGCAGGCGCTCCGGCACCTCACCCTGTCGCGGATGCTGCGCCCCCGCCTCTCTCGACGAGCAGTGACTCCGGGCGAGGCGCTGACCTTCGTCACCTCCGACACGTATCGGGTCGCCGGGGTCGCCTGGTCGGTCGCTCAGCAGTGCGCGACGATCGCTGCGATCATCGGCGCAGCGCTGGCCATGCTGGTGATCTCGCCGATCGCGACGCTCGTCGTCTTCGCATCGACCGTCGCGATGATGGGGGTGATGCGGATGGTCTCCCGTCCGCTCGAGCGTCGGGGCTCGGTGGAGCAGCATGCGGCGACCGAGGCTGGCGCCGTCGCCGCCGACTTCATGGCGGGATTCCGCGTGCTCGTCGGCATCGGAGCCCGCGAGGAGGCTGTGCGGCGCCATGTCGCGGCCAGCGACACGAGTCGGATCGCCGCGACTGCGGCCGGGCGATCGCTCGCCTCATACGAGGCCGTCAGCTCCCTGCTCGCCGCGGTGGCCACCACCGCGCTCGCGGGGCTGTCGGCCTGGTTCGCCGCCGAGGGTCAGATCAGCATCGGCGAGCTGGTGACCGTGCTCGGTCTCGCGCAGTTCCTCAGCGGATCCCTCGCCCACGCCGGGTCGTTCCCGTCGAACTGGATCCACAAGCTCGCCTCGGCAAAACGCCTTGCCGAGATGATCAATGCCGACGACCTGCTCGACGCACCGTCGGCGGCACCGCCGCTCGACGGTGAGCGCGAGGTCGTGAACCGAGCCGCGAACGGGGTCGCACTGGCGTTCCGACCTGGCCCCGAAGGGTCCGAGCGCATCGAGGTGCGCACGGGCGAACTGCTCGGCATCCGCCCCTCCGACAGCGACACGGCGCGTGCTCTCTCGCGCCTGCTCGGCCTGCGGATCCCACCCGAGCGGGGCAGGGTCTCGGTCTCTGTCGACGGCACGCTGCGCGATCTGAGGGACCTGGATGCCGCGGACTACCGTCGACATGTCGTCGCGCTGCCGCACCGCCACACGATCACCACCGGCACGCTGCGTGAGGCCGTGCGCGGGCAGGGAGCCGCCGACGATCCGCAGCCCGACCTCATCGGGGCGGCTGCGCTGCGCGACACGATCGCCGAGGCCGGCGGGTGGCACGCGCAGGTCGGCGAGTCGGGCAGACGACTCTCGGGTGGTCAGCGTCAGCGCATCGGGATCGCACGGGCACTGCACACCGACGCCGCAGTCGTGGTGCTCGATGAGCCGACGTCGGCCGTCGATGCGATCACCGAGGCGCACATCGCTCGAGCCCTCTCACAGCTCGACCGGACGACCATCGTGATCAGCACCTCGCCGACTCTGCTCGCCGCCTGCGACCGGGTCGTCGACCTTTCGGATGAAGGATCGGAAGCCCGCCATGACTGACGCTCAGACCCCGCTGCTTCCGATCGCGACCGGCGCCAGGGTGCTCATTGTCATCAGGATGCTGCTGCGCCGGCACCGACGGCGATCGGTGGGCACAGCGCTGCTCTTCCTCGCGGCATCCGCTCTGGGCGTGGTGCTGCCCGCGTGCCTCGGCCGGATCGTCGACGCCGTCTCGACCGATGCCGGCATCGCGGTCGTCGTCGGCTGGGTGGCCGGCGCGGGTGCCGGGGCGATCGCCGCCGCGCTGGTGATGCTGTGGGCCGCGCGCGTGCTGACGGGGCTGGTGCAGGATGTGCTGGCCGATCTGCGCGAAGACGTGTTCGCGTCGGCGATGCGCCTGCCGGTGAGCACGGTCGACGACGGAGAGACCGCCGATCTGCTCTCCCGGGTCACGGGTGACGTCGACGCGGTGGCCGAGGCCGGCGGCGATGTCGTGCCGGTGCTGCTGTCGGCGGGCTTCGCCATCGGAGTCTCCCTGGTCGCCCTGACCGCGCTCGATCCATGGCTCGCCCTCGCGGGGATCGCGAGCGTGCCGTTCTATCTGCTCGGCACCCGGGCGTTCCTGCGACGCTCACGTGTGGTGTTCCGCGAGGTTCGGGTGCGCGAGGCAGCGCGCAGTCAGGCCGTGCTCGAGGCCGTGGAGGGCATCGAGACCCTGACCGCACTCAACGAGCAGGACCACGCACTGCAGCGCGTCAGCACGCGGGCGGAGGATTCGATCCGCACGCAGATCGAGGGCGTGCGTGTGCGCAACCGTCTCTTCCGCTGGCTCAACGGCGGAGAGCTGGTCGGTCTGGGGGCGATCCTCGCCGCCGGGTTCGTGCTGCAGGCGAACGGCGCGATCACCGTCGGCATGGTCACGACGGCCGCCCTGCTGTTCCACCGGCTGTTCGATCCGGTCGGCCAGCTCATCTTCGGCCTCGACGACATCCAACGGGCGGCGATCGGACTCGCACGACTCGTCGGCGTGATCGACCTGGCGCCCGGGAAGTCGGGGTCGGGATCCGATGCCGGCGCGCTTCCTGCGTCGTCCGTGGGGGTCGACCTGCACGACGTCGGCTATCGATACCCGACGACGGGGCGAGGCGTCAGCGGAGTCACACTGCGCATCGAACCGGGTACGACCACCGCGCTCGTCGGATCATCGGGGTCAGGCAAGAGCACGCTCGCCCGGGTCATCGCCGGACACCACCCGCCGACCTCCGGCCACGTGCGCTTCGAGCCTCAGGCGACGACTCCCTACTACGTGTCGCAGGAGCTGCATCAGTTCCGCGGCACGATCGCCGACAACCTGCGCCTCGTCGCGCCCGATGCGGGTCACGATGAGATGGTCGCCGTGCTGGTGGCGGTCGGAGCCGAGTGGGCGCTCGCGTCTCTGACATCCGCCGATGAGGGTGCGCCTCTCGATGAAGGACGCATCCAGCAGCTGGCGATCGCGCGGGCGCTGCTCGCAGACCCTGCCGTGGTGATCCTCGACGAGGCGACGGCCGATGTCGGACTGCACCATCGTGACGCCGTCGAGGACGCGATCAGAGTGCTGAGCCGGGATCGCACGACCGTGCTGATCGCGCATCGCCTCGAACCGGTGTCGACCGCCGAGCAGATCGTCGCCTTCGCCGACGGTCGTGCGGTCCAGCGCGGAACCCACGATGAGCTGCTCGTGACCGACGGGCTGTACCGCAGCTTCTGGCTCGCGCAGTCGGGGGGCAAGGCCAGTTCTCGCAGAACCATGCCCGCCCCAGCCGGAGCATGTTCACCCACCTCCGACAGCGCGACCCTCGATCAAGTTGCGAGTGAAGCGGAGGACGTCGTCTCGCAATAGCGGGTACGCACCGTCGAGTGGCTGCTCACCCTCGGCGATCTCGAACAAGCGCTCGAGTGTGCTCTGCACGAGTTGCTCCGGCCTGCGTGCCCCCCACGTCTGCATCTCCGCTACCAGGTCGGCTCGGGTGACTTCCGAGTGTTGGTATTTCTTGTTGACCGCCAGCGCCATCTTCCCGTCTGAATCGCGGTGGTGCGCCATGGGCACCACGTCATACGCGGGCGCGAGCGTCACATCTCCGGAGGCCGGGTGAAGCAGTCCCAAGTTCTTCGTGTGCATGTCGAGGTTGCCGACCGCCACGGCGAGTGTCGTCATCTGAGCGAGCTTGTCGATGTCACTGGTGGTCGCGTATCGGTAGAGGGTGTCTGCGACGCGGCGCAAGCTCACGACGCCGCCGATCTCCTGGTACTTCTGGTTGCCGGCTGCGCCGAGCGCTTGGTTGAAGTCTTCTTGGTGCACTCGCAATCCGTGAGCGCGATCGAACCGCTCGATCACCAGTGCGGGCAGTCCGTCGAACTCCTCGATTCGGGTGTCGAAACTTGCGAGGTCCAGGCGGCGAGCGAGGCGGGCACCATACTCTTCGTCGAAGATGACCGTCGGCTTCTTCTCGATCTGTGGCTTGAGGATGTGAGTGGATGGGTATCCGCCGAGGGCCTGATGCCAGGCATCACTGGCCCACGCGAGGACGATCTTGGGCTGCACGCCCCCGAGCGACGATTTCCCTGCGCCCGGCGCGTTAGCCAGCGGCGCGCCGAGCGGATCTTGAAGAAGCTCCCGAATTCGGCGTGCGTCCACCGGGAGGATGTCTGGCGTTCGCGGCTCTGCAGGGTCATCCACGTCCCAGATCTGCAGGGCGCCGGCGACATCGCGACCATACCTGGCCAAGAAAGATGGCACGTCGCCACGTCGTATCTTGCTCTGCGCGAGCATGTAGTCGAGCTGGTCACCCTCTGGCAACAGTTCGGCGAACCAATTTCGACGGCGCCCCGCGTGCTGACGCGGACCCGCCTTCGTCAGGGGCATGAGAACGGAGAGAACCCGACTATTCACGCCGAAGGCTGCGCTTGCTTCGTCTGTCGCGACGAAGTCGAACGTCCGGGCATCCTCCCCCTCCAGGTGACCGATGTTCACGCCGTAGAGATCCAAGGCGAGCTTCATTCGGCACTCCCGTCGTCCCACTTCGCGCTGAGCTCGACTCCTGTGGCTCGAAGCATGTCGAAGACCTTGCGCATGTAGATCGTCGGTTTTCCCGATTCGATCTCACTCACGGAGCGCTGCGAGATACCGAGCTCTTGGGCTAGAGCGCTCTGCGAGAGACCGTGTGCGAGTCTCGCTTGCTGGAGAGCGAGGCCGATGTCTCCAGGCGATCGAAGTGTCGTGATCTGAGTACCCACGCGACGAACCTCCTATTACATTTTCCGGATACCGTCAGTCTATTACGATTTCCGGATAAGGCAAGGAGATTACGTTTTCGTAATAGGTGGGTCTCGGTCGGCGATGCCAGGATGGTGACATGGCATTCGGGATGGCCCGTGACGTGCTGCGCCCCACGGACACTCCGCGCGCGGATCGAGTGACTTATGTCGAGCTGTTCTTCGACCTCCTGTTCGTCCTCGCGTTGACGCAGCTGTCCGCCTACCTCTATGAGAACCAGACGCCTCTGGGCGCCTTCGAGGGGGTCATCATGGTGTGCGCACTGTGGTGGGCGTGGGTGTCGACCACCTGGGTGACCAACTGGCTCGACCCCGTGAAGCTCCCCGTGCGCGCGGCGGTGATCGCGCTGGCCTTCGTGGCGCTCGTGATGAGCGTCTCGATCGCTGAGGCGTTCGGCGAGCGTGCATGGGCCTTCGCGATCGCCTACGTGGTCTTCCAGGTCGGGCGCACGGTCTTCATCGTGTGGGCGACAGCACGTCACGACCCGCGGGTGGCCCGCGACTTCTCGCTCATCCTGTGCTGGACGGTCGCCGGTGGCGGGTTATGGATCGTCGGCGCACTCCTGCCCCTCGGATGGCAGCTGCCGCTGTGGGCCGCAGCGCTGGCACTCGAGCTGCTGGGCACCGTGCTCGGTTTTTCGGTCCCCGGATGGGGGAAAGTTCAGCTGCGCTCCTGGGATCTCTCGGGCCCGCACATCGCCGAGCGCACGTCCCTCTTCGTGCTCATCGCGCTGGGCGAAGGCTTGCTGGTCACGGGCTTCGCGTTCGTCGACAAGGAGTCGTCCGTCGCATCCATCGCTGCGATGTCGACGGCGTTCGTGGCTGCAGCGGCGGCCTGGTGGATCTACTTCGATCATGGTGAACGCGTAGGCGCCGAGGCGATAAAGGCGTCGGATGAACCGGCCCGGCTCGCCCGCACCGCCTACACCTGGGTGCATCTTCCGATCATCGCCGGCATCGTCCTGATGAGCGTGGGCGACAAAGAGATGCTCGCGCTTCCCGACCAGCGCGGCCTCGCGGCGACGGTCGTGGTCGTCGGCGCACCGATCCTCTTCCTCGCCGGCACCGCACTGTTCCGTCGCGTGCTCGAAGGGCGCTGGGTGCGAGCTCAGCTCGTCGGGCTGGTGGTTCTCGTCCTGCTCGCCGGTGTCGGGTTCGCAGGTGTCGTCGTCGATGCACTCACGCTGTCGATCACGACCGCGGTCGTTCTCGTCGGTGTCGCGGCCGGCGAGACCGTCGAACGTCTACGTCGCGGTCGCCGCTCGGGGGGCTGACCGCGGACGAGTGCAGGGCGAGCATCCCCGGTCTGCTCGCGAAGCCAGACGGAGGATCGGGCGTTCAGAGCCCGAGCAAGTGGACGCGACGGCGGGAGTCGAACCCGCAACGCCTTCAGGTATGAGCTGAGGCCCGGGACCGCCCGGATCGCCGCGATGGGAATGACGCTACCGGGGTGCGATCAGGAAGGCCAGGATCGTTGCGGGGATTGACAGAGTGAGTCCGCGCATGACGAGGGTCGTCACGCCGCGTCATACGGCCGCGTCCGACGAGCGGTGTAGCGTCTCGAACATGGCAGCCGCAGACAGTCCCGCGACGACCCCGCAGAAGACCCACCGCTACCTCCGTCTCTCGCTGGTGCTGATCGTGTTCACGCTGCTCGTCGCCGTCGCGCTGCAGAGCGTCGTCGTCCTGTGGGAGCCGCTGATGTTCGGCTGGAACCCGCTCGACTCGATCAGCCATGCGGTCTACACCCCGACGCGCGACGTCTTCGTCGGAGCGCTGATCGCGGCATCCGTCGTCCTTCTCGCCCTCTCGGGTCGCAGCCGCGCGACGACTCTGCTCGACGTGTGCGCGGTCTTCGCGCCGCTCATCGCGATCGTCCCGACCGGGCTCGCCGACACTCGTGCGGTCGGCCACATCCCGTGCCCGGTCGCGACGGACTGCATCCCGGCGGGATACGTCGGCAGCGCCAAGGCCGGCATCGCCGTCTACGCCGTGGTGGTGGTGGCCGTGGTGATCACGATGGCCGTGATCCGCCGCCGCACGCGCACCCCGAACCGGGCAGCTGTGCTGGTATCGGCGATCGCGCTCGTCACGGCCACTGTGGTCGCGGCCCTCGCCTTCGCGCCGGCGCTCAACGAGAACTTCCCGTTCAACTTCTGGCCGGTGCAGAGCATCCACTTCGCGGTGACACTGGTGTTCTTCGGAGTGTTCGCGGCGGTGCCGATCCTCTACGCGGGCGGCCCGCTCGACCCCGGTGAGACCCCGCCCACGCCCCGCCAGCGATCGATCTACCGCTGGATCGCGGGACTGCTGATCGCCGACCTCGTGCTGCTCGTGGTAGCGGTGCTCTTCCGCCAGACCTTCGGCGAGACCCCCGTCGTGCTCATCGGCGAGACCGTCGCCCTGATCCTGTTCGGGGCGTTCTGGTGGGTGCAGACGTTCCAGCGGTGGAACGACCCGAACCCGCCCTCGATCATCGCCCGATCGCCCTCAGGGGTGTGAAGGAGCGGGCGCGTCGAGCGCCCGCAGCAGCCGCTCCACCGCCTCCCGCAGCTCAGCACGATGCGGCTCGGGAAACGTCGTCGTGTACTCGACCCCCTCGGGAATCCAGAGCAGCGCGTACATCGCCTCGCGCCAGTCCGAGCCGCCGAACGGCCACCGGGTGCGGCCGTCGCCTTCAGCCGTCGCCCCCTCCGACCACGGCCCGAACAGAGCCTGCATCTCGGGGAACGGCAGCTGCATCACGGCATCCGCCTCGATCTTCTGCGGCGACCACGACGCGGCGATGAGCACGCGCTCCTCGACCTCCTCGGTCGTGATCTCGCGGCGGGTGAACAGCACCCGCGTGTGCTCGACCGAGACGATGCGGTCGACGCGGAAAGTGCGCCAGTCGTCGCGGTCGAGATCCCAGCAGAGAAGGAACCACTTGCGGCCTGACGGCGCCAGAGCGTGCGGCTCGACCCGGCGGACGCTCTCGGCCCCCGCCCCGTCGACGTAGCGCATCCGCAGACGCTCATGGTCGCGGGTCGCCATCGCGATCTCGCCCAGCACGACGGGCGAGACGACCGGGGCGTCGCCGATTCGCGGCGGCTGCACGGCGGCGGCGAGCGCGTTGACCCGCTGGCGCAGCGCAGACGGCAGCACCTGCTCGAGCTTCGCGAGCGCCGTCAGCGTCACCTCGGCACCGCCCACGAGCTGCTGGGTCGCCGCGACCCGGAGACCGATCGCCATGGTCACGGCCTCATCGTCGGTGAGCAGCAGCGGAGGCACCGCGCTGCCGGCCTCGAGGCGGTATCCGCCTGCGGCTCCGGGCGTCGACTCCACGCGGTACCCGAGCTCGCGCAGCCGGTCGACGTCGCGGCGCACCGTGCGCTCGGTGACGCCGAGCCTGCTCGCAAGTTCCGTGCCGGGCCAGTGCCGGTGCGTCTGCAGCAGGTTGAGCAGGGCGAGGGCCCTGGTGGTGGTGTCGGACATGTCTCCAGAATCCCAGACATCGCGGACAGAATCTGTCCTGGTTGCTTCGTACTCTCTGAGCATGTCGAACGAATCCATCATCGAAACCGAAGGCCTGACCAAGGTCTTCACCGCCAAGAAGACGTCGGTCGAAGCGGTCACCGACCTCTCCTTCACCGCGGTGCGCGGCGAGCTCGTCGCGTTCCTCGGCCCGAACGGCGCGGGCAAGTCCACAAGCCTGCGGATGCTGACGACGCTCATCCCGCCGACATCGGGGACCGCCCGCGTCGTCGGCCACGACATCCGCACGGATGCCGCCGGAGTCCGCGCACGCATCGGCTACGTCGGTCAGCTCACGAGCGGCAGCTTCTCGCAGCGGGTGCGCGATGAGCTGCTCAGCCAGGGCGCGTTCTACGGCATGAGTCGGCGCGACAGCATCCGTCGCGCCGACGAGCTGATCGAGTCGCTCGATCTCTCCTCGTTCGCGACCCGCACGGTGCAGCAGCTCAGCGGAGGACAGAAGCGTCGGCTCGACATCGCGCTCGGCCTCATGCACGCGCCGCCTCTGATCTTCTTGGACGAGCCGTCGACCGGGCTCGACCCGCAGAGCCGCGCGAACCTCTGGGAGCACATCCTCGACCTGCGCACCCAGCACGGCACGACCGTCTTCCTCACCACGCACTACCTCGAGGAGGCCGACAGGTATGCCGAGCGAGTGATGGTCATGGACAAGGGCCGCATCATCGCCGACGACGATGCGGCAGCACTCAAGGCGACCCTCGCCGGCGACGTGCTCACCTTCGGCTTCGCGAACGACGCGGATGCGGCGAACGCACGCTCCGTCGTCGCCCGCCTCAGCGCCGCCGAGGTGTCGCTCGACGGCGAATCGCTGTCGCTGGCCGTGCCGGACGGCGACCGACTGCTGCCTGTGATCGTGCGCGAGCTGGATGCCGCCGGCATCCTCGTCCGTCGGGCGACCGGCGTGCCGCCCACGCTCGACGACGTGTTCCTCGCGCTCACCGGGCGCACCCTGCGCGAAGCGGGCGAGGGCAGCGCCGATGCACCCGAATCCGGCGCCGAGACGGGTGTCGAGAACGACAAGACAGGAGTCCTCTCATGACCACCACGACCGACACCCTCGTGCGCGCGAACCTCGTGCGCGACACGAAGAACGTGCTGACCCGCGAGCTCAAGCCAGTGCTGCGCGACCCGTTCACGCTGATCTTCAGCCTGCTGCAGCCGCTCGTGTTCCTGGGCCTGTTCGCGCCGCTGCTGATCGGCGGCTCCGGTCAGCCGGCCGGAGAGACCCTCGCCTGGTTCGTGCCCGGCGTGCTCGTCATGATCGTGCTGTTCGGCACCGGGGCCACCGGCTCGAACCTGCAGTACGAGATGATGACCGGCTCGCACGAGCGCACGCTGGTCGCACCGCTCGCCCGCTCGTCGCTGCTCGTCGGTCGCGCACTCAAGGAGATCGCGCCGATCGTGGTGCAGGCGCTGATCATCGTGCTGATCGCGTGGCCGTTCGGCTTCGCGATCAACGTGCCTGGACTGCTCATCGGGCTCGCGCTGCTCGCGGTCTTCGGCGTGGGCCTCGGCTCGCTGTCGTACTCGCTGGCGCTCGCTACGAAGGACCGCGAGTGGTTGTTCTGGGGAGTGCAGCAGTCGCTGATCTTCCCGCTGCTGATCCTCTCGGGCATGCTGCTGCCGCTCGACGACGGGCCCGACTGGATGCGGGCGGTCGCGTCGGTCAACCCGGTCAACTGGGTCGTGCAGGCCGAACGGGCGCTGTTCGCCGGAGACCTCGGCGACCCGACAGTGCTGTGGGGCTGGGTCTCGGCTCTCGCCGTCGCGGTCGTCGGACTCGTGGTGGGAGTGCGGGCGATCCGTCGCAGCAGCTGATGCGGCAGCGGCTCGATCCGGCGTGATCAGCGCCGGATCGAGTCGTGGAACGGGTTCGGCTCGAGCGTGAAGTCGGTGGTCGCGTCAGCCCAGGTGGCACCATCGCCGGATGTGCGCCCACGGCGCAGCGCGGCGAGCAGCGCCGTCGCGGGCACCCCCACGGCGAGAGCAGCAGTGCCGCCGAGCGTGCGATCCTTCGAGCCGAGCACGCTCGCGCGGTGCCATGCCTCGTGCATCGCTCCGCCTCGCGCTGGGGGCACGAGCTTCGCCGGCAGAGCGCCGGCTCTGCGCAGAGCGACGAGCTGCTCGACATGGTTCCACCAGGTCGACTCGGCCGCCGGGTGGAAGTAGTTGTCTCGCAGCCAGGCGGGGTGCGGATGCCGGAATCGACCGGCCACGACCTCGTTGCGTCCGCCGAGCAGGCCGCTGCCGACGAATACCGTGTTGAGCAGGCTCTTGCTGACGCCGAACGAGTCCAGCGCGATCACGGGCACGCCGAGCGCCACGGCTTCGACGGCCGCGGTCGAGCTGACGGTGACGAGTCCGGCCGCCGTCGAGAGCGCGGCGGCCATCGACGAGTACGAGACCACGAGATTGTCCGGGCGCCGGGCAGGCAGCAGCTCGAGATACGGATCGCGCTCGAGGTGGGTCTCGGACTCCCCCGGACGCGAGCGCAGCTTGACGACGACTCGACGGTTCGGGTCGGCCTCGGCCGCCCTGACGAGGGTCGCGGCGATCTCGGCACGTTCGTCGCGACCGACCGGCACCAGCGCCTGCGCCGCGAACACGATGTCGGTCGCCGGCATACGCACCGCGCTCGGAGCGGCCGGGCGCTCGGCGATGAGGGTGCCGGCCGGGTGGCCCGCGTCGGCCCCGAGCACTCGCGCCCGGTCAGCGGCGAGCATCCGCGATCGGGAACGGGCGAACGGCAGCGTGGCCAGCGCCGTCGGCACCTGCACGCCGATCCGACGGCCCAGCTCGGCGAAGGCTCGTTCCTCGCGATGGGAGTGCACGACGAGCAGGTCGGCGTGGCGGCGGTAGTCCAGGGCGCCGCGCTGCGCGGGGATCGCCATCCCCGGCAGCCCCGCGACGACGACCGGTCGGTGCGAGAGCGTGTCGATCAGGCGTCCCATCAGGCGCACGAACGGCCCTCGCCCGGCGAGCAGGACCACGTCGGGCCGCTGCCCCTCGAGCCACGCGGCCGCCTGAGCGAAACCGATGCGGGTGACGTCGCCCGACAGCATCCCGGTGCCGGCCAGCGCCGTGCGCTGCTGATCGATGCTCGCGGTCAGCGGCGTCTGCACCAGCAGCAGATGCGGACGGATGCCGGGCACACTGCCGAGCAGCGATGCCGACCACTTCACGAAGGAGTCGGCGTCGGCGATCGCGACGACCCGCAGTGCACCCGATCCGATCATGCCGAGATGCGACGCAGCTTCGCCATGGGCGCGCGCTCGCTGTCGAACACGCGCTTGACGCCGTCGCCCAGCGCCATCTCGATCACGCGGATGTCGCGCACGAGGTGCTCGAGGCCGGTGGGCTCGAGGGATGCCGCGTGGTCGGAGCCCCACATCGTGCGATCGAGGGTGATGTGGCGTTCGACCGCGACCGCACCGATCGCGACGGCGGCGAGAGAGATCTGCAGACCCCGCTCGTGGCCCGAGTAGCCGACCGGCACTCCGGGGTAGCGGTCGCGCAGCGTGGCGATCGCGCGGAGGTTGGCCTCTTCGGGCTCGAGCGGGTAGGTCGACGTGGCGTGCATGAGCACGACGCGGTCGGTGCCGAGCGTGGCGAGGGCGCGGTCGATCTGCTCGATCGTCGACATGCCGGTCGAGAGGATGATCGGCTTGCCGGTCTCGCGCAGGGCGACGAGCAGCTCGGTGTCGGTGAGGCTGGCCGAAGCCACCTTGTGGGCCACGACGTTGAGGTCTTCGAGGAAGTCGACGCTGGGCACGTCCCACGGTGAGGCGAACCAGTCGAGACCGAGCATCGTGGCGTGGTCGCCGATGGCGATGTACTCGTCGCGGCCGAACTCGACGCGGCGGCGGTAGTCGAGGTAGCTCATCGTGCCCCACGGCGTCTCACGCGGAACATCGCGCATGTGCTCGGGGGTCGAGATCTCGGGGGTGCGCTTCTGGAACTTCACGGCGTCGGCACCCGCCTTCGCTGCGACGTCGATCAGACGCTTGGCGATGTCGACGTCACCGTTGTGGTTGAGGCCGATCTCCGCGATGACATAGGCGGGGTGGCCGCCGCCGATCACGCGTGAGCCGATGCTGACAGTCATGGTTCCTCCGGTCGTCGAAATGGCCTTCTCCCCTGAGTACGCGCCGAGAGTGAACGCCACACGACAGGAGGGTTACCGGCACCGGTCAGGCGGGCAACACCCGTTCGATCAGCTCCCGGACGGCGCCGTGGCCGCCGCTGCGGCTGAGCACGACACGGGCCGCCTCGAGCACGAGCGGATGCGCGTCGGCCACGGCGACGGGCCAGCCGACGATGCGCAGGGCCGGGAGGTCGTTGACGTCGTTGCCGAGGTACGCGATGTCGGCGAGGGGGATGCCGACCTCCTCCGCCCACCCCCGCAGCGCCGACTCCTTGTCGTCGATGCCGTGCAGAACGGGAACGCGGAGCTTCTCTGCCCGAGCCCGCACGACGGCATTGACCTCGGTCGAGAGGATGAGCATCGGGATGCCGGCACGCCGCAGCAGCGACACCCCCATGCCGTCCTCGCGGCTCACGCGCACGCGTTCGACGCCATCGGCGTCGACTGTGGCGGTGTCGTCGGTGTGCACCCCGTCGAAGTCGGTGACGATCGCTCGCACCGGCACCCGCTCAGGGCTCTCGTGAAGGGCTGCGAGTGCGCGGGCGATGCGGAGCTGCTGCTCGTCGTCGATCTCGATCGCCGTCCACTCCGGCACCTCGGCGATGCGGATGCGACCGAAGAAACGGTGCTTCGCCTCACGGAAGCCGTCCACCCGGAACACATAGAAAGCGCCCGTCTCGAGGAAGTGTGGCTCGCGGTCCTGCCGCCGAGGACGATGCGCGGCGTCGTGGTTGAGTGCGACGGCCGCGTCGGCATCCGTCCGCCCTGCCCCGCTCGTCTGCCGTGGGTCGCCGCGCGACCAGAGGAACCCGTAGGTCTCGTGAGCCGCGAACATGCTGTCGGCCTTGCGCTCGCGCACCTCGCGCACCGCACCGGACAGCGCGTCCCGCGCGATGAACGGCGACGTCGCCTGCAGGAACGCCACCACATCGGCCCGCTCTCCTTCGGCATCGAGCACGTCGAGCGCATGCAGGATCGCGGACTCCGACGAGGCCGTGTCACCGGAGATCTCGGACGGTCGCCGCACGACTCGCGCCCCGGCGGCCTCGCTCACCGCGGCGATCTCGTCGTCATCGGTCGAGACGACCACGAGATCGATGCCGTGGGTCTCCGATGCGGTGCGCACGGCACGTTCGATGAGCGGCACCCCGCCGACGCGCCGCAGGTTCTTGCGCGGCACGCCCTTCGATCCGCCCCGTGCCGGGATGATCGCGACGACCCTGCCTGCGTCCGCCCTCTGCTGTCGCCCGGTCATGTCGCCCGTCCCGTCGCCATCGTCGCCCGTCGTCATTTTCATCGCGCTCATCGCCCTCTGAGCACCCGCCACGCACGTGCGAGTCTGCGCCGCGCTGCGAGCACCGTGAGCCTCGCCTGCTCCACCCGGCCGATGCCGCCCACGGGGCGCAGCGCACGACGCACGGCCGTCTCGCGCGGGGCTCCGGGGAGTCGCAGCTCGGCCAGCCTCTCGGGCGCGAAGTACCGATCTCGGTCAGAGGGGCGGATGCCGGTGAGCAGCTGCTCGGCCCGACCGCGGAGGTGACCGGCGACGACGGGCTGCATGGCGTAGCCGACCGCGTCGATCAGCAGCTGCATGCGCTCGGGCTCGCGATACGGGGAATCTGCGCGGGTCAGCGCATCGACGATCGTCGCCGGCACTCGATTGCTGTTCTCGTACGGGGTCAGCCTCGCGAGCACGGTGCCGGCCCCGACCGCATCGATCTCGCGGCCGAACAGAGCCTGCACGGTCGGCAGAGCGGTCGAGAACCCCGCGATCACGGCTGTCGCATCGAGTCGTTCGGCCAGCACCTCTGCGGCGAGCGCGCCGCGGTACTCGCGGAAGTCGATGCCGTGCGCCCGTGCCCGGTCGCGCAGAGCGTCGCTCAGCCGAGGCGGGGCGGAGGGGTGCGGCTTGAACACGATGTGCTGCGGTCGCCGGCTCGCCGCGCGGTCGATCATCTCCTTCTGCAGCGCGATCTCCTCGACCTCGCTGACCAGGCCGAGAGCCGACAGGTACTGGCCGAGCACGAGCACGGTCGACTCGCCGCCGAGAGCACTCTCGAGCTCAGCCGTGTCGTCCACCGCCGCAGCGGTCTCGGCGAGCACCGCGCGGAACAGGTCGGGCGAGACCGGCACGGGCGTCGCCGTGGGCGAACCCACCAGCGGGGTCACTCCGGGCACCACGTCGACGTGCACGACGCGAGCGATCCGAGCGGTCACCGTGTGCGGCATCCGCACCCGCATGGGCGCGTACGTCATCAGCCCGTCGCCGATGATCGTGAGCCGCGCGTGCGGGAAGAGCAGCATCAGGGTGCGCGCTGGGGCGACCTGCGGGCTCTGCACGAGCAGTTCGAGGTCGCCGGCGTCGATGCCCCAGGCCCTGATCAGCAGTCGGCGCAGCAGCGGCAGGTCAGCGGCGTGGGGCTTCCACGAGCTCGGATGCAGAGGGCCGAGCAGCGCGTCGAGGTCTTCGATGCGATCGAACCTGTCGCGGAGGCTCGCCAGCGCGGGGTCGGAGGCGATGCTCACCGATGTCTCGGGCACTCGCGATGACACGAACGGAACGAGGATCCGCTCACCGTGGTCGCCGAGCAGTCCGCCGTCGAGGGCGCCGGCTGCGGTGGCCAGCCCGTAGGCGCTGTGCACCGCGAAGAGCTGCGTCATGCTGCGAGCCCCAGAGTGCGCAGCAGGGGTGCCAGCACGCGGCGCCGGGGCCCGTCGAGACGCGCCAGCACGGCCGATGCGTCGCCCTCGGGCAGGCGGGCGAGCAGCCCTCGGATGCCGGCCCGCATCTCGCCGCGCAGCGACGGGGTCATCCGTCTCGACCGCACGAGATGACGGGAGGAGAGCGCCATCACGCTCCACACCGCCTTCGGCAGGAACCGGTCGGAATCGGCATCCGCCTCGACGATGTCGAGCACCTCGCCCATCGCGCGCACGAAGTCGAGCTGCCGCCGGTCGCGCACCTGCGTGAGCGATGTCGACACCCCGCGGCGGTAGAGCAGCGCCGGGGCGTCGACCACCGCGAACGATCGGGCCTGCAGGTGCAGCCGCCAGATCCACGGTCGGTCCTCGGCGGTGAAGAGGCCGGGGGTGAAGCCCGCGAGTCCCTGGTCGATCAGGCGACGGTGCATGATGCCGGCCCAGGCGAACGGGTAGTCGACCATGGTCGGCTCGTTGTCGGGAAGGATCGCGTCTCTGGGTGACGCGACCGCCTCCCGCCACGGGTACGGCGCCGGCACGAGGGTGCGCACGCCCGCCTTCACGGTGACGTGGTCGGTGCGGAGGAAGTCGCAGCCGAGTTCTTTGAGTCGCCGTGCCAGCACCGAGAGCCGCTGCGGCTGCATCCAGTCGTCTCCGTCGAGGAAGCAGAACGCGTCGCCCTCGACATGCTCGAGCCCCTGATTGCGGGCGCTCGCCAGGCCCTTCGGCCGGGGGTTGACGATGACCTCGGCGTGCGAGAACCGCTCGGCGTATCGCCGCATCAGTATGCCGGTGTCATCACGAGAGCCGTCGTCGATCGCCACGAGCTTGAGCGAGGAGGGGTCGTCGAACTGCCGCGTCAGCGTCTCGAGCGTCGTGCCGATGTAGGCGCCTGCGTCCTTCGCGGGCAGGATGACGGTGACGAGCGGTGTGCGCACAGAACTCCCCCGGGTCGACGGTCTCGGAATGCTCTCAGGCGCTCCTTGCCGATCGGGGACCGGCGGGTGAACACGCGGTGACGCGATCTGTCGACGCCCCATGCTCACTGCCGGATTCGCACCTCACCCGGCGTTCGGCCACGATGGGAGCATGCTCTGGCCGTTCGGAACCACCTGGCGCCCTGTGCGCCAGAAGCGCCGCACCACGGTCGACCTGCGGTGGCTGAGCGCCCGCACCTGGACGCGCCGCTGGTATCCGCAGGGCATCGACCTCGGTCTCTGGCACGGGCGCCGGACACTCGCCGTGAGCTGGTTCCGTCAGCGGCTCGACGGCCACCATCTGGCGTCTCGGGTCGCGTTCGTCGACCTCGAGCGCTCTCGTCACCTCGACGTGCTGCTCGCGGTCGACGAGGGCGGAGAGCTGCAGCCCGCGCCGATCCATGCCGGCGGCCTCGCCTGGTTCGACGATCGGCTGTTCGTCGCGGCGACCGGGCGCGGCATCTGGGAGTTCGACCTCGCCGACATCCGCCGCGTGCGAGGCGCCGAGGCACGACGCGTCGCCGGTGCGCGCGGACGAGGACTCCGCGCCACGGCGCTCATCGCGGTGCGCACCCGCGTGCATCCGATCGACCTGCGCTGCTCGTACCTCGGTCGCGTGTTCGACGACGACGGCACGCCCCTCAGACGAGTGCTCATCGGCGAATACACGAAGGACGAAAAGGGGCGGATCGCGGAGTTCACGGTGCCCGACTCCGACGACGACGACTTCCGTGAAGAGAGCCGCTTCACGCCCGGCATCACGCAGATGCAGGGCGCGGCGCGCTGGGGCGACCGGCACTTCATCTCGCAGTCCGACGGCATGCGCGCCGGCGCGCTGTGGACCGGCAGCCGCGATGCCCTGGTGCGCGATCGGATGCCGCTTCCGGTCGGCTGCGAGGATCTCGCCCTCGACATCGATGCGAAGCTGCTGTGGTCGCTCGGCGAGCACCCCTGGAAACGTGTCGTGCGCGGCATCCCGTTCCGGGCGCTGAGCCTCGACGGCTGACAGCAGACCCTTCAGCTCACGAACGTAGACTGTTCGGGTGAAGAACCGTGCACCTTTCCTCGTCTACACCGTGCTGCGCCTGCTGGCCTTCCTCGTGCCGCTCGCGATCATGTGGTTCTTCTTCCCGATCTTCCGCGAGTACTGGTGGCTCGCCGCGATCTTCGCCGCCCTCATCGGCGTGAGCATCTCGATGCTGTTCCTGCGCCGACCTCTCACCGACGCCTCGGCCCGGATCGTCGAGCGTCGCTCTGGTCGCAGTTCTGCCGAGCAGGCAGATGCGGATGCCGAAGACGAGGCGATCGCCGGCGAGGCCGGCTCCACCACACGTCGCGAGGACTGACCCGGGTACTCCGGCTCGCCGCGGGCTCAGCCGGCGAGCGCCCAGAAGAACGCACCGGCGTAGAGCAGCGCGGTCAGCGACGTCAGGGCCAGCGCCGTGACCAGCTCCTTCGCCTGACGATAGGTCCACACGATGAGGATGGCCGGGAGTCCGGCGAGCAGCGCGAGCAGGCCGATCCATGCGATCGGGTACAGCAGCGCGATGAGCACGAGGATGCCGAAGGGCACGATCACGAAGAGAGTGAAGAGCACCTGGGTCGCGCGCTTGCCGATCAGCACCGTCAGGGTGCGCTTGCCGACGAGACGATCCTGATCGATGTCGCGCAGGTTGTTGGCGAGCAGCACCGCGCAGGCGAAGAGGCCGGCCGCGATCGCCCCGAGCCAGGCCTGCTGCGGCAGCTCGAAGACCTGCACCCACGTGGTGCCGAGGGTCGCGACGAGTCCGAAGAAGATGAAGACGAACACCTCGCCGAGCGCGTTGTATCCGTAGGGGCGCTTGCCGCCGGTGTAGAACCAGGCGGCGACGATGCAGGCCGCGCCGATCGCCAGCATCCACCACTGCTCGGTGCGGATCACGATGGCGACGCCGACCGCCGCGGCGAGCGCGAAGAACACGAGCGCCGCGCCGAGCACGGTTCGCGGCTTCACTCGGCCGGATGCCGTCAGGCGAGCCGGCCCCACGCGCACGGCATCGGTGCCGCGGATGCCGTCGCTGTAGTCGTTCGCGAAGTTGACGCCGATCTGCAGCAGCACGGCGACCGCGAGGCACGCCAGCGCGATCACCCAGTGGAACTCCGGACCCATGCTGCGTGCGGCGCCGGTGCCGATGACGACGGGTGCGACGGCGAGCGGCAGGGTGCGCAGACGGGCGGCGCCGATCCAGTCGCCGAGGGTCACGGGCCCGGCGTCGATGACGGCCTGGCTCGCGGGATTGCCGCTGGCCCGCTTCGCGGGATTGCCGCTCACACGGGTCTGATTCTTCTTGCGCTTCGAGGATGCTGCCACGCAGGGAATCCTACTGGGGGCGCCGATGTACTCCCCGAGGCGAATCAGGGGTTCGGGTTGCTGTCCTTGCCGTCGAGCCAGAGAGTGTCCGATGCGTCGCCGTGCGCCCCACCCTTGCCGACGTGCTTGTCGCTGATCTTCGGGCCCTTGAGGATCACGTGCACCATCGCCTGCGCGTGACCGTGCCCGAGGCTGTAGTCCTGCTTGAGCCAGTTGAGCACGACGGTCGATTTCGTGGTCTTGTCGAACCCCTGCTCCTTGGCGAGTTCGATGAACTGGCGAGGGGTGAGGCCGGTCTGGGTCTCGACCTTGTCGAGGTATGCCTGGAAGGACATGGATGCTCCTGTGCGTGGTCGTTCAGTCGTCGGAGAGGAAGGTCTGGATGATCGTCGCCGACGCATGGATGCCGATGATGCGCAGCATCCCCTCGCCGACGTTCGTGAAGCAGTGTGGCACGAAGGCCGGGCCTGTCGCGGTGTCGCCTGCGGAGGCGACGATCGTCTCATCGCCGACCGTGATCCCCGCCGTACCTTCGAGCACCACCCACGTCTCGGGGTAGGGGTGCCAGTGCAGGCCCGGCCCCTCGCCGGGCTGATTCTCGACGTAGAAGTACGAGATCGCCGCACCGTGATCCGCGCCGACGAACCTGCGGCTGCGTCCGGTGCCGATGCGGATGTCCGCGGCGGTGACGGCTTCGAGAGCAGATGACGTGGTGTTCATGAGCCCAGTCTCGACAGGCGCGCACGCTCGTCCTAGAGTTTCGATGTGGATCGAAAATCCTATTCGGACCGACCTGATGCGCCGGTAGAAGGCGTCGAGCACCCCGACCATCGCGTCGAGTTCCACCTGAGCCCCGGCGACATCCAGTCGGTGCGCTTCGGCATCTCCCCCGGCCACGAGCTCGCCCACGCCGTGCGCGTGCTGCTGCGCCCGGAGCAGCACCCGCTGCAGTGGGGGTGGCTGCGCGCCGTGCGCGATCGGCTGCCGCGGGAGAGCTTCCAGCTGCTCGCCGCGGTGATCGGCGACGACGGCTATATGCCCGACTTCCTCACGGCAGCGCCCGGGTGGGACATGACACCCGAGGCCGAGCTCGCGGCGCTGCGCATCACACCGCTGGATCCGATGCGGGTCGACTTCGGCAAGATGGTGATCCGCTCGTCGGGATCCCGCCAGCGGGCGCTGCGCGGGATGCAGGAGCAGCCGGCCCGTGCCCGCGAGATGATCGCCGACGCATGGTCGGAGGTGTGGGATGCCGCGCTCGCTCCCGTCTGGCCGCAGCTCGAACGTCTGCTGCGATCCGACATCGCCGTCCGATCGCGGGTGATCGCCACCTCGGGGATCCGAGAGATGGCGGGTGGACTGCATCCGACCGTGAGCTGGGGTGACGGAGCCGTGCGCGTCTCGCTTCGCCGCCACAGCGAGCTCGTCGACTGCCACGGCAGCGGACTGGTGCTCGTGCCGTCGGTGATGTCGTCATGGGGATGCATGGTGCTCACCGAACCGCCGGCCCAGCCGACCCTGTTCTATCCCGCGCGGGGCGTGACCGCCGGTTGGTCCCGCGACGCGAGCGAGATCGCCACGTCGCTCGGTGCCCTCCTCGGCCCGGCGCGCGCGACGATCCTGCTCGAGTCGGGCGTCGCTCGCACCACCACACAGGTCGCTCAGGATGCGGGGATCGCCGTGTCCACGGCATCCCACCACCTCACGGTGCTGCGCGACGCCGGCCTGGTCTCGAGCGAGCGCGACGGCGCCAGGATGCTGCATCTGCGCACACCCCTCGGGGAGGCGATGGTCGGCGCGGTTCTGTGATCGGCGCGGGTGCTCTGAGGCGCCCGCGCGATCTCTATTCGCCTTCGGGGGCGACCGAGATGATCGGCCGGTGCTCGTAGTAGGTCTGCAGCACGACCGTGGTGCGGGTGCTGACGTTCGCGGCGAGCCGGATGTCTCGCACGAGTTCTTCCAGCGCGCGCGGCGACGCGACTCTCACGAACAGCATGTAGCTGGCGTCGCCCGCGATCGAGTGGCACGCTTCGATCGCGTCGAGGTGCTCGAGAAGCTCAGGGGCGTTGTCAGGCTGAGCAGGGTCGAGCGGCGTGATCTCGATGAACGCCGAAAGCGGAGTGCCGACCAGCTCGGGGTCGAGGATCGCCCGGTAGCCGGTGATGACGCCTCTGGTCTCCAGGCGACGGAGTCGGGACTGCACAGCCGACACGGAGAGGCCGACGGCATCGGAGAGCTGAGACAGCGTCGCGCGCCCGTCTCGTGAGATCTCGGCCAGGATCGCGCGATCGACAGAGTCATCCATGGATGTAATATTATCGTCAGGATTCCGTATATGCCGGAATCTTTCCGTCAAACTCTCCGATCGGAGGTCCCGATGTCCATCATTTCCGCCAACAGCTCCGCTGTACAGGCCATCGTCGGCGAACCCGAGGTCGTCGAGGACGCATCGACCGCCGAATCCTCCGCAGCGTGGGCACAGCTCAAGGACGCCGCGATCGCGATCCGCGAGATGCAGGTCAAGGACGGCTCGATCCCGGATGCCGCGCACCACGCCGCCGCCCGCGATCTCGTCGCCGCGGTCACCGCCGGCATCCGCGCTCTGGCCCCCGCCTTCCCGCACGACGCCGACTACCTCGCCGCGTCGATCGTCGACTTCGACCGCTGGGTCTCCGAGGGATTCGGCGTGCCGGACTTCCTCGACTCGCTCATGGCGTTCCAGCCGCAGCAGCATCGGGTCGACGGCATCCGCCACCTGGTCGTCTTCCCCATGTACACGCAGAACGGTTCGAGCGACCGCCTCGTCGAGGCGCTCATCGTCGAGACGATCTGGCCCGAGTTCATCGCGGCCCTGGAGGCCGGCGACTACGGCAACAAGCTGTTCGTCTCGCTGCGGCTCGTCGACTTCACGCCCGGGTACGACACGAACTCGGCCGTGCTGTTCCCCGAGACCGTCGCGATGCGCGAGATCCCCTCGTTCACGTGGGGCGCGATCTTCCAGGACCGTGAAGCGGCCCGCTACCGCCGCGTCACCCGCGCCGCCGCCGAGATCACCAAGCTCGAGCTTCCGGAACGGGCTGCGGCGATGCTCGACGACCAGGGGCTGACCGAGCGCGCGTTCGTGATGTGGGACATCATCCACGACCGCACCCACATGCGCGGCGACCTGCCGTTCGACCCGTTCATGATCAAGCAGCGGATGCCGTTCTTCCTCTACTCGCTCGAGGAGCTGCGGTGCGACCTCACCGCCTTCCGCGAGTCGGTGAAGATCGAGCGGTCGTTGCGTGCGCGCACCGAGGCCGGCGACAGCCTCTCGGACTCCGAGCAGGAGATGCTCGACCACGCGGATCTCGTGCAGTACGCCGTGATCTTCGACCGGATCTTCCGCTTCGCCATCACGGGCTCCCGGGTGCGCAACTACGACGGTCTCGGCGGACAGCTGCTCTTCGCCTGGCTGCACCAGCGCGGAGTGCTGCACTGGACCGACACCGCGCTCGCCTTCGATTGGGCAGCGGTTCCCGACGCGGTCGTCGCCCTCGGTGACGCGATCGACGAGCTCTACTGGCGCTCGATCGACCGCCCGAAGACGGCGCACTGGCTCGCCGCCTACGACCTCGTCCGGTCGGTGCTCACCCCGAACCCGGCCTCCCGCTGGGCCCGCGGTCTTCCGGACGAGATCCTCGCCGGCGCACCCAAGGGCTTCACAGATGCGGTGCTCGACGACGAGTTCCCCCTGTCCATGTTCTTCGAGGCCCTCGACAAGAAGATGAAGCCGGTCATCGAGTCGACCGTCGGCATCCGAGGCACCGACGACTGACTCGCGCATTTCTGGGGTCCGGTCGCGGGGGCGATCGGACGCAGTGTCTGCGGCCATTCCTGCCCGGGGTGGCCGCAGAACTGTCTCTACACGAGAGTTGAGCACATGAGCGTCACCGATCGAACCGTCCTTCTCGCCGGAGCCACGAGCCCTTCGGGGCTCGCGCTCGCTCAGGCACTCGTCGACGCCGGGGCGCGCGTGATCGCCACCGGTCGCTCCGCCGAGCGGCTCGAGTCGCTGCAGGCGACCGTAGCGCGCATCGAGGTGGCTGACGCGACCTCGCTGGAGGCGATGACCGAGCTGGCATCGCGGATCGACGCGGTGGATGCCGTGATCCCGCTGGTCGGAGGCTGGCGCGGCGGTGGCGGGCTCGCCGGGCAGTCCGACGACGACTTCCGTGCCCTCCTGCCCGCGCTCGATGCGGTGCGCGCGACGAGCCGTGCGTTCGACAGCGCGCTGCGCGCGTCGGATGCCGGACGTTTCGCGATCGTCTCATCGACCGCGGTGGGGCGCCCCCTGGCGGGAGGCGCGAACTACGCGGCCGTCAAGGCGGCGAGTGAGGCGTGGACGCGCGCGGTGGCGCAGGGCTTCGCCAAGACGGCGCGGGATGCCGGAGAGCCGCTGCGCGCGGCATCCGTGGTGTTCCGGGCGAAGGCGCTCGACCCTAAGTCTCTCGTGCCCCGGGTGCTGGCCCTATGGGACGCGGACGCCGCCGATCTCAACGACCAGATCATCACGCTCGGCTGACCGCCTAGCGCCGAGACTCAGGAGCCTCGGGAATCTCGGGCGGCATCCCTCGCAACGGCGCTGGCGCATCCGCGAACCGTCGACTGTCCGGGGCCACGCTGTCGGCCGTCGCCCTGTCGCTCGCCTCGCTGCCCTCGGCTGCGTCGACGTCTCTTTCTTCCCCTGCATCCTCTGCGTCCTCGCCGTTCGGGTCCTGCGCCGGCGCATTCGCATAGAGCTCGGTGAGCTTGCGATAAGACTTGGTGAAGAACGCCAGCGTGGCGGCGATCACCATGATGATGCCCGCGAACAGGCAGATCAGCGCGATGCCCCGAGCCTCACCCTCGCCGAGCAGCCACTCCCACTGCTGCTGCCCCTCGGAGGTCTTCATGTACGGGATGATCAGGAACTCGGCGATCGGCGCGATCAGGAATGCCGTGATCGGAGCGGCCGCAGCCTCCATCGCGGCCGCGACGCCGAACACGCGCCCCTGCCTGTCGTAGCGGACCACCTTCTGGATGATCGTCTGCTCGGCCGCCTCGACGGGAGGCACGAGCGCCATGTAGATCCACATGCCGACCACGTAGAGGGGCCACCACTCGCGCAGCATGAAGACCGAGCCGAGGATGCCCATCGCGATCACGACGAGCAGGAGCGTGCGCATCGGCTTGGCGCCGAGGCCGAACTTCGCCACGAGCCCGCCACCGATCAGGAATCCGGTCGACGCGAACGCCAGCGCGAAACCCCACATCTGCGCGTTGAAGAGAGTGAGACCGTAGGGGTCCATCAGCGCCATGTAGACGCCGCCGATGAGGTTGTTGAAGGTCGAGAAGATGATCAGCGCGAACAGTCCGGGTGCCAGCCTGATGGCCGCCACGCTGCCGCGGAAGTCGAGCGCGCTCTTGGCATCGGGATCGGGCTGCGGTGTGCCCTCGGGGATGCGGATGAACAGCAGGTGCACGAAGGTCAGCACCATCGCGCCGATCGCGATCGCGAGGGTCCACCCCATGCCGAGGAAGCCGATCGACAGCCCCGAGAACACGCTCGTCACGAGGAAGGCCAGCCCCTGCACCGTGCCGACGAGTCCGTTGGCATTGGCACGGCGGTCTTCGGGCACGAGCAGCGTGACCGTCGTGGAGAGCGCGATGTTGCGCAGCTGCTCGATGACCCCACCGAACAGGATGATCGCCGAGAACAGCCAGAACCACGGGCCCCCGAGGTCGAGCAGGGCCGACTCCGGCTGCCAGACGTAGAGCACCCCGGCGACCAGGAATGCGACCGCCGAGATCACACTCGAGAGCAGCATCACCGTGTGCTTGCGGTTGCGATCGACGATCGTCCCGAAGATCATCGCGAAGAAGGCGACGAACAGCATGTAGGCGCCACCGATGATGCCCGTCGCGAGAACCGACTGCGTCTCGATGTACACCCAGAACGTCAAGGCGAACCAGAGGAAGCTCGTCGTCACGTTCGCGATGAGCGTGTTGACGAGGACGTTCGCGAAGGCTGTCTTCGCTGCGGTGCGCTCCATGAGTTAGAGGGTAGGCGTGGCCTCGGACATTCGGTAGAGCGGGTTGCCTGACGCGGCATCCGACACCGGCATCGGCCCGTAGGCTTGTGCGGTGAGTATTCAGCATGACCCCGCCGTTCGGGGCTTCGCCAGCGACAACTATTCCGGCGTCCACCCCGAGGTCCTCGCGGCCATCGCAGCGGCGAACGGCGGCCACCAGGTCGCGTACGGCGAGGATGCCTACACGGCGCGTCTGCAGGAGGTCTTCCGCGGCCACTTCGGCGAGGACGTGCAGGCGTTCCCGGTGTTCAACGGCACCGGGGCGAACGTCACCGGCTTGCAGTCGATGCTGCCTCGTTGGGGCGCCGTGATCTCGGCATCCACCGCTCACATCAACGTCGACGAGGGCGGTGCCCCCGAGAGGATCGGCGGGTTCAAGATCCTCGCCGTACCCACTGACGACGGCAAGCTCACCCCCGAGCTCGTCGATCGCGAGGCCTGGGGCTGGGGCGACGAGCACCGCGCGCAGCCGCTGGTGGTCTCGATCACGCAGTCGACCGAGCTCGGCACTCTCTACTCCGTCGACGAGATCCGCGCCCTCGCGGACCACGCGCACGAACGCGGCATGAAGCTGCACCTCGACGGCGCACGCATCTCGAACGCGGCAGCGGCCCTCGACGTTCCGCTGCGGGCCTTCACCCGCGACGCGGGCGTCGACGTGCTCAGCTTCGGCGGCACGAAGAACGGCGCCATGCTCGGCGAGGCCATCGTGGTGCTGCACCCCGAGGCGTCGACGGGTCTGCAGTACTCCCGCAAGTTCAACATGCAGCTCTCGTCGAAGATGCGGTTCGTCTCGGCACAGCTGATCGCTCTGCTCGAGGGCGATCTGTGGCTGCGCAACGCTCAGCACGCGAACGCCATGGCCCAGCGGCTGCGCGGCGAGATCGAGGCCGGCATCACCGCCGGCGAGATCACCGGCGTCTCCTTCACGCAGCCGACCCAGTCGAACGGCGTCTTCGCGACTCTGCCCGACGGCATCGCCGACCAGCTGCGCGAGAAGTTCCGCTTCTACGACTGGGATGCCGCGCGCAACGAGGTCCGTTGGATGTGCGGCTTCGACACCGAGGAGTCCGACGTCGACGAGTTCGTCGCAGAGCTCGCGCGCCTCACCACGCGCTGAGAGCGGTCGTCAGCGGAGCAGACCGAGGTTCGCGAGCGCCAGTCGGATGAGCGTGCCGCGCCCACCCTCCATCTCGGCGGCGACGGTGTCTGACGCCGCGGCCTCCGGCGAGAACCAGGTGACCTCGAGCGCATCCTGTCGCGGCTCGCACGTGCCGGTGACCGGCACCACGAATGCGAGCGAGACGGCGTGCTGACGGTCGTCGTGGTACGCGCTGACCCCGGGCATCGGGAAGTACTCGGCGACGGTGAAGGGCAGCGGCTGGGGCGGGAGCAGCGGGAAGGCCATCGGGCCCAGGTCGTTCTCGACGTGGCGGAACAGCGCATCGCGGATCGTCTCGCCGAACCGGACTCGACCCGAGACGATGGTGCGTGTCATCTCTCCCATGGGGGTCGACCGCAGCAGGATGCCGATCTCGGTCACCTGCCCTGAACCGTCGGTGCGCACCGGGATCGCCTCGACGTAGAGCATCGGCAGATGGCGTCTCGCCTCTGCCAGCTCGTATTCGCTCAACCACCCCGGATTGGAGTCGCGCGAGGGCTGTGCGGAGCCGAAACCCTCGAGGCCGTCGTCGGGCTCGGGATCGGGATCAGGTGTGCGGACGGACATGTCTCCTTTCTACCAGCCGCATCCTCGACCGAACACCGACTTGCGGCCAGGACCGGCATACGATCCGAGATCAGCGCCTGCGAGTGTCGGAGGGCGCTGGCAGGATGGACGGGTGAGCGAAGAACTGATGATCGACGGGCTCCTCACGCGCTGGTCGACCGAAGACCGCGCGGGGATGCCGCTGCTGGTGCTGCTGCACGGATACGGCGCCGACGAGCACGACCTGTTCGGGCTGGTCCCGTACCTGCCCGAGGGCATCGCCGTGGCATCCGTCGCCGCCCCGCTCGCACCCCCGTGGCCGATGCCAGGGCGCTCGTGGTATGCCATCGAAGGCCTCGACGGCCGCAGCGCCGCGTCGGTGACGCTCGCGGCAGAGGCGTTCCTGCGCTGGCTCGACGATGCTCGGGCCGATGCTCCTGCCGTGGCTCTGCTCGGCTTCTCGCAGGGCGCCGCCGTCGCGCTGCAGGCCATGCGCCTCGTCCCGCAGAGCATCGACACCGTGGTGGCGCTCAGCGGCTACGCTGCCGCCGGCGAGCTGCCGGGTGACGCAGCGCTGACCGAGTCGCGACCGCACGTCTTCTGGGGCCGGGGCACGAACGACCAGGTGATCCCCGAGGCGCTGGTCGCGCACACGGCAGAGTGGCTGCCCGGGCATTCCGAGCTGTCAGGGCGCGTCTACACCGGACTCACGCACAGCATCTCGGAGGAAGAGCTCCGCGACGTGCACGTCTTCCTCACGAGGTGGCTCGAGCGCGCCGCCCAGGCCTGACCGAGTCGCTCCCCAACCGCGACACGCCCGGGGTTGCGAAACTCCGACACGCCCGGGTATCGTCGTGGAGTCCTGTCCGCCGTGTCTGGAAGTCCTTTGATCTGATCCGTCGCCTCCGCGCTCATCTTTCCGCGCGCTGACCCGACGATCGCCGACTCCACGGCAGACCACGCCCGCTGTCCTTCGACAGCGCCCCGCTCAGACGGGGCCCTCGGGCGACCGGTGTCAGTGCACCCTCGCACTCGACAGGAGACACCATGTCAGTACCCACCCTTCACGCGTCGGTCACCCTCGACCGACTCACCTTCACCTGGCCCGACGGCACGACCGCGCTCGACTCGGTCTCGGGTTCCTTCGGATCCGGTCGCACCGGGCTGGTCGGCCGCAACGGCGCCGGCAAGTCGACGCTGCTCCGCCTCATGGCGGGCGAGCTCAGCCCCACGACCGGAACCCTCGCCACGACAGGCGACGTCGCGTACCTGCCGCAGCAGCTCACGCTCGACGTCGACCGTCGGGTGTCCGAGCTGCTCGGAGTCGCCGAAGCCCTCGATGCCGTGCGCGCGATCAGCGCGGGCGACGTCGACCAGGCGCACTTCGACGCGGTGGGCGACGACTGGGACATCGAGGCCCGAGCCGAGCTGTCCCTGGCAGAGGCCGGCCTGGCCCCGGAGTTCCTCGACCGGCGCGTCGGAGAGCTGTCTGGTGGCGAGGCGGTGCTCGTCGCGATCGCCGGCATCCGTCTGCGCCGGGCCCCGATCACCCTGTTCGATGAGCCGACCAACAACCTCGATCGTGATGCCCGCGCGAAGCTGGCGGCCATGGTCAGGTCGTGGAAGGGCACGCTCATCGTGGTCAGCCATGACCTGTCGCTGCTCGAGCTGATGGACGACACCGCCGAGCTCTACGCCCAGACGCTGAGCGTGTTCGGCGGCCCGTACTCCGAATGGCGAGCCTGGCTGGACGCCGAGCAGGAGGCCGCCAGGCAGGCCGAGGTCACGGCGAAGCAGGAGTTCCGCAAAGAGAAGCGTCAGCGCATCGAGGCCGAGGTGAAGCTCGCACACCGGTCTCGCACGGCGAAGAAGGCCGAGATCGAGAAGCGCGTGCCGAAGATCGTCGCGCACGGTCGCAAGATGGCCGCCGAGGTGTCGGCAGGCAAGCTGCGCACCGAGGTCGGCGCCAAGGAGGATGCCGCTCGCACCGCACTCGATGAGGCGGGGCGGCGGCTGCGCTCGGATGCGTCGATGAAGATCGAGCCTCCGGATCCGCAGGTGTCGCGCTCCCGGCGCATCGCGATGATCGGCGACGGCGCGAGGTCGTGGATCATCCAGGGCCCCGATCGCGTCGCGCTGACCGGCCGAAACGGAGCGGGAAAGACGACGCTGCTCGAACGGTTGGTGGCCGAAGCCGGCGTTCACGATTCAGCACAGATGCCGTCGATCGGTCCGGATGACGGCTCTGCGGCCCACTCGAAGGAATCCATGCTGAATACTGAACGGCCGGTGCTGGTCGCGACGGCGCTCACCGATCGCATCGGCTACCTGCCGCAGCGGATCGACGGGCTCGACGAGAACCGATCGGTGTTCGAGAACATCGCGGATGCCGCGCCCCAGGTGCCCGAGAAGGAGCTGCGCAACAGGCTCGCGAGGTTCCTCATCCGAGGGGCGACGGCCGAGCGTCCTGTCGCCGCGCTGTCTGGCGGCGAGCGCTTCCGGGTGGCGCTGGCGAAGCTGCTGCTCTCGGATCCGGCACCGCACCTCGTGGTGCTCGACGAGCCGACGAACAACCTCGACATCGACACTGTCGACCAGCTCGTCGAGGCGCTCCGGGCATACCGCGGGGCCGTGCTGGTCGTGAGTCACGACGACGCGTTCCTCGCCCGTCTCGACCTGGGGCTCACGCTCGAGATCGACGATGAGGGCGCGCTGCGCGAGGCGCTCTGACGAGGTGGCGCCCGCCGGACGGCGGGCGCCACCTCGGATCGTACCTACCTCATCGTCGTTCCTGCAGACAACGGTCGCCCCGATGTCGGTGGCACGGGTGATGATGGAGGGATGGGTGACGTGCTCGACCGCTTCACCCCTGCCACGCAGGACTGGTTCAGGGGTGCCTTTCCCGAACCCACCCCCGCACAGGCCGGCGCGTGGAATGCCATCTCCGCCGGCAAGCACGCGCTCGTCGTGGCCCCGACGGGGTCGGGCAAGACCCTCTCGGCCTTCCTCTGGGCGATCGACAGCGTGTTCCGCGAGCGCACCGAGCAGCCCGCGCGTGGCAAAGACAGCTCGCGCACGCGGATCCTCTACATCTCGCCGCTGAAGGCTCTCGGCGTCGACGTCGAGCGCAACCTGCGCTCTCCACTCATCGGCATCGGGCAGTCGGCCAGGCGCCTCGGCGTCGAGCCCCCCTCCGTGGCGGTCGGTGTCCGCTCGGGCGACACGACCTCGAGCGACCGCCGCAAGCTGGTCTCCGACCCGCCAGACATCCTCATCACGACCCCCGAGTCGCTCTACCTCATGCTCACCAGTCGCGCCGGCGAGACTCTGCGCGACGTGCACACGGTCATCATCGACGAGGTGCACGCGGTCGCCGCGACCAAGCGCGGGGCCCACCTCGCGGTGAGCCTCGAACGACTCGACGCCCTGCGCCGCTCGCACGGCCACGACGCCCCCGCCCAGCGCATCGGGCTCTCGGCGACGGTGCGCCCGATCGACGAGGTCGCGCGGTTCCTCGGCGGCGCGGCTCCGGTCGAGATCGTCGCCCCGCCGGCATCCAAGACGTTCGAGCTCGGGGTCGTCGTCCCGATGGACGACATGACCAACCCGCCACCGCCTCCCGGCGCGCCGAACGGTGCCGGCGATGCGGCGGATGCGGAGTACACCGAGGTCACGGGCTCCGTCTGGCCGCACGTGGAGGAGGCGATCGTCGACCGCATCCTGCAGAACAAGTCGACGATCGTGTTCTCGAACTCGCGACGGCTGGCCGAGCGCCTCACGGGGCGCCTCAACGAGATCTACTCCGAGCGCATCGGCGTCGCCCTGCCCGAGGCATCCGTGCCCGCGGCCATGATGGCGCAGGCGGGCGCGACAGCCGGAGCCGACCCCGTACTCGCCAAGGCCCACCACGGGTCGGTCTCGAAGGAGCAGCGGGCCCAGGTCGAGGAGGAGCTGAAGTCCGGCGTCCTGCGGTGCGTCGTCGCGACGAGCAGCCTCGAACTCGGCATCGACATGGGCGCGGTCGACCTGGTGATCCAGGTCGAGGCGCCGCCGTCGGCCGCCTCCGGTCTGCAGCGCGTCGGCCGCGCAGGGCACCAGGTCGGCGAGATCAGCCGCGCCGCGCTGTTCCCCAAGCACCGGGGCGACGTGCTGCACACCGCGATCGTCACCGAGCGGATGCTGGCCGGCAAGATCGAGGCGATCCAGGTGCCGCGCAACCCGCTCGACATCCTCGCGCAGCAGACCGTCGCGGCCAGCGCCCTCGGTGAGATCAGCGTCGAGGAGTGGTTCGAGACCGTACGCCGCTCGGCACCCTTCCAGTCCCTCCCTCGGTCGGCCTACGAGGCGACGCTCGATCTGCTCGCCGGGCGCTTTCCCTCCGACGAGTTCGCCGAGCTGCGCCCTCGCCTGGTGTGGGACCGAGACGCCGGCACGCTCACGGGGCGCCCCGGCGCCCAGCGCATCGCCGTCACCAGTGGCGGCACGATCCCCGACCGCGGACTCTTCGGCGTCTTCGTCGCCGGGGAGAGCACCGGCGCGCGCGTCGGCGAGCTCGACGAGGAGATGGTCTACGAGTCGCGGGTCGGCGACGTGTTCACGCTCGGGACGACGAGCTGGCGCATCGCCGAGATCACGCACGACAGGGTCAATGTGATCCCCGCATACGGCCAGCCGGGCAAGGTGCCGTTCTGGCACGGCGACGGGATCGGCCGCCCGTTCGAACTGGGTGAGGCGCTCGGCAAGTTCTCCCGGGAGGTGTCGGCGGCGACTCCCGAGAAAGCGGCTCAGCGCCTCATCGAAGCCGGCCTCGACGAGCAGGCCAGGATGAACCTGATGGCGCACCTGACCGAGCAGCGAGAGGCGACCGGCACCCTGCCGACCGACCGCACCCTCACTGTCGAGCGCGGGCGCGACGAGGTCGGCGACTGGCGGGTCATCCTTCACTCCCCGTACGGCATGAAGGTGCACGCGCCGTGGGCTCTGGCGATCAACGCCCGCATCCGCGAGCGCCTCGGAGTCGAGGGCTCGGCGGTCGCGAGCGACGACGGCATCATCGTGCGCATTCCGGATGCCGAGGCCGAACCGCCGGGCGCCGAGCTGTTCGTGTTCGACCCCGACGAGCTCGAGCAGCTGGTCACGCAGGAGGTCGGCGGCTCGGCGCTGTTCGCCTCCCGGTTCCGCGAATGCGCCGCCCGCGCCCTGCTGATGCCGCGGATGAACCCGAACAAGCGCACACCGCTGTGGCAGCAGCGACAGCGCTCGGCGCAGCTGCTCGAAGTCGCCCGCCGGCATCCGACGTTCCCGGTGATCCTCGAGACCCTGCGCGAAGTTCTGCAGGACGTCTACGACCTCCCGTCGCTGCGCAAGCTCGCGGTGTCGATCGCCGACCGGCGCATCAGACTCGTCGAGACGCAGCCGTCTCAGCCCTCGCCCTTCGCGCGCGACCTGCTCTTCGGCTACGTGGGCGCATTCATGTACGAGGGCGACTCGCCGCTCGCCGAGCGTCGGGCGGCCGCCCTCTCGGTCGACCCCGCGTTGCTCGGCGAGCTGCTCGGCACGGTCGAGCTGCGCGAACTGCTCGACCCCGACGTCATCGCGCAGTTCGAGCGCGAGGCGCAGCGACTCGACCCCGAGCGGCATGCGCGCGGCCTCGAGGGGGTCGCCGACCTACTGCGGATGCTCGGTCCGATGGATGCCGCAGAGATCGACGCGCGACTCGACCCCGAGACCGGCTCGGCCTCCGAACACCTCGACGCGCTGATCACCGCCCGTCGAGCGATCCCGGTCACCGTGGCCGGCACCACGCGCGTCGCCGCGATCGAAGACGCCGGGCGCCTGCGCGATGCACTCGGCGCGGCTCTGCCGACCGGCATCCCCGTCGCGTTCCTCGAACCCCTCGCCGATCCGCTCGGCGACCTCGTCGCGCGGTACGCACGCACGCACGGACCTTTCACCACGGATGCCATCGCGTCGCGCTTCGGCCTCGGTGCGGCCGTCGCCCGACACACGCTGCAGCGGCTGGAGCACTCGGGTCGGCTCACCAGCGGCTACTTCCTGCCCGAGGCCTCCGGCACCGGCAACGAGACCGAATGGTGCGACACCGAGGTGCTGCGTCGGCTGCGGATGCGTTCGCTCGCCGCGATCCGCGGCAGCGTCGAGCCGGTGTCGCCCGAGGCGTATGCGCGCTTCCTGCCTGACTGGCAGCACCTCGGCCGTCCCCTCGAGGGACTCGACGGCGTGCTCGCCGTGATCGAGCAGTTCGCCGGGGTTCCCATTCCCGCCAGCGCGTGGGAGTCCCTGGTGCTCCCGTCCCGCGTGCGCGACTACTCCCCCGCCCTGCTCGACGAGCTCACCACGTCGGGCGAGGTGATCTGGTCGGGCCACGGCACGCTGCCCGGTCGTGACGGTTGGGTCTCGCTGCACCCCGCCGACATCGCACCCTTCACACTTCCCGAACCCGACGACGAGATCGCGACGGATTCGCTCGAGGCCCGGGTGCTGGCCGCCCTCGAGGCGGGCGGAGCCTACTTCGCGGGCCAGCTGAAAGAGATGGCGGGCGCCGAGAACGAGCAGTCCGTGCTCGAGGCGCTGTGGTCGCTGACCTGGGCCGGCCGCGTGACCAACGACACCTTCGCCCCGATCCGCTCGCTGCTGGCAGGGGGGTCGCAGGCCCACCGGGTGACCAGACGCGCCCCGCGCACGCGCACCTACCGGGGCATGTCGCTCGCCCGCACCGCGGCGCGCCCGTCGTCGGTCGGCGGACGCTGGTCACTGCTGCCCTCCGTCGAGACGGATGCCGCTCGGCGCGCGACCGTCACCGCCGGCCTGCTGCTCGACCGCTACGGCGTCGTCACACGAGGCGCTGTGCAGGCCGAGGGCGTGCCGGGCGGCTTCGCCCAGACCTACCGGGTGCTCGCCGGCTTCGAAGAGGCCGGGCACTGCCGTCGCGGCTACGTGATCGAGAGGCTCGGTGCTGCGCAGTTCGCGGCATCCGCCACCGTCGACCGCCTGCGCACGTTCGCCGGGCTCGCCGACCCACCCCCGCGCAAGGCCGTGACGCTCGCCGCGACCGACCCCGCCAATCCCTATGGCGCGGCTCTCGGGTGGCCCAAGCGCGACGAGGTGTCGCATCGCCCCGGGCGCAAGGCCGGTGGCCTGGTGGTGCTCGTCGACGGTTCGCTCGTGCTCTACCTCGAACGGGGCGGGCGCACGGTGCTGTGCTTCACCGACGAATCCGAGGTGCTGCGAGCCGCGGCATCCGACCTCGCCGCGACGGCACGCGCCCGCCGTCTCGACACCCTCACGGTCGAGAAGGTCAACGGAGAGGGCGTCTACGGCACCGAACTCGCCCTCGCCCTGCAGGAGGCGGGGTTCGTCGCGACGCCCCGCGGCTACACGCTGCGCAAGGCGATCTGACCCGGCCGCACACGCACCACGACGCCGCCGATCCGTACCTCGAGGCACAGACCGACGGCGTCGCAGAGGCGACTCAGCGCGTCAGCTCAGCAGCGTCAGCTCAGCGGCGTCGATTCCGTGGCGTCCGACGATGAGCGACGGGCCACGAGACGACGAACCAGGAGGATCCCTCCGCCGAGCCCGAGGAGTCCGAGTGCGAGGATCCAGGTGACGCCGGGGTCGTAGCCGGTGGTCGCAAGGTCGCCGTCGGCCGCACCTCCGTCCGAACCGGAACCAACGCCCGACCCCGAGCCCGAATCAGACCCCGAGCCAGAGCCCGCACCGGGATCGGTGCCCGGTGCTTCGTCGTCGATGCGCACCAACCCGTCGACCGCCGCCCGGATCGCCGCTGCCATGGCATCCACGTCGGCCTGGTCGGCTGCCGTCAGCTCCCGCTCGACGGCGGAGATCGCGCGGTTCAGCGCGGCGACGCTGTCAGCCGTGAACGGGCTGAGGTCGGCCGGCACCGCTGCGAGCGCCGCATCGACCGCGGAGTAGTCCGCAGGGCGCTCGGCGACCGGAACGATGTCTGCCGCATAGGGCGTGAGCGGGTTGTGGATGGTGACCTCGCGGATCTGCGCATCGGCGAAGAAGTCGAGCGCCTTGACCACGATGCGGTCGCCGTACGACTCCACGATCAGACCGTTGTTGACGTCGCCGATCGTGACCTCGCTGATGCCCTCCGTGTTCTCACCACGCGCGTCCCACCCCACGTGCATCGCCACCGTGTTGACCGACCAGAATCCGTCGGGGTGTCCGTCCGCCGTGCGGCGCTGCACCGCCCAGTCACCCAGAGTCGCGGGGTAGTGGGTGTGGCCACTGAACACGACAGCGTTCGGGTAGTTGCCGAGGATGCTCGTGAGGCGGTCGTTCATCAGGTGGTGGTCGTGGTACCAGGGGATCCACGATGCGGAGACGGTGTCGCCGAGCGGGAAGTGCGTGTTGACGATCACCTGCGAACCCTGCGCCGTCCAGTGAGCGAGGCGCTCCTCGAGGAACTCCACCTGCTCGTCGGTCATCGCGACGTCGGACGGGCCGCTGATCTCCTGGCCGATCGTGATCACCGGCACCTGACCGCCCGGACCGCTGAGCACGTACTCGGCATACGCCTTGTCGCGCTCGGCGAACGCGAGGAACCGCTCGAAGTTCGACGCGAAGCCTCCGCTCGCATAGCGCTCGTGGTTGCCGATCGATGTGACGGTGGTCTCGGGTCGGATCGCGGTCGTGTTCTCCATGACCTGGTAGATCTCGTCCCATTCGGTCGAGGTGCCGGAGTTCACGAGATCTCCGACGATCAGCAGACCCGCGGGGTCGGGAGCGAGCTCGTGCAGATCGTTGAGGCCGTGTTCGAAGTCCTGGGGGTGACCCTGGATGTCAGACACCGTCCACAGCGTCGTCGCCTCCTCCTCGGTCGCGAGCGCGCCCTGGCGCACGGTCACCGAGTCGATCGCCCAGTAGCGGGCGCCCGCATCCGGTGCGTCGAGCTGCCACTGGAATCGCACCTCGGCAGCGCCGACCGGAACGTCGATCGCGATCTCCTGCATGTAGTTCAGCTGCAGCGGGTCGTAGCCGTCGGCCACGGATGCGGAGTCGAGGCGCAGCACCTCCGCCCAGTCGCCTCCGTCGAAGCTCGCGCGGACGACGCCTGTCTGCGCGGGAGCACCGCGATAGTGACTGTCGAACGAGAGCTCCAGCGAGCGCAGGTACTCGACGTCGACAGCAGCGCTGGTGAGCGTCGAGGAGAAGGGCAGCGCTCCGAACTGCTGGGCGTCGGCGACCGCGAAGCCGGCGAGCGGGCGGGCGAAGCGTGCGCGCATCTCGTCGACATTCGCCGTCCACTCGTCACGCGTCGTTGCGGACCAGCCTCGGTAGTCGGCGGTGCCGACGCCGTCCATGGTCGAGGCGGACTCCACCGACCAGCTCTCGGGCAGCCCGGCGTCGAAGCCCTCGCGCAGCAGCACTCCATCGGTCGCGACGCCCGTCGTCACAGAATCGATGTCGACGGCGGCCGCGGGATCGCCGGGGTTCAGCTCGCCGCCGGCAGCGCTCACGGTCACGGTCTGCTGTTCGGCGAGAGGCTCGTAGCCGTCTGCGGCGAGGAACCAGAGCGTGTAGCTGCCGGGAGCGGCAGGAACCTCGAGATCGATGAATCCCGATGCGCCGGGGGCGTACTTCCAGGCGACGGAGACCTGACCGTCACCGCCGGGCACCTCACCGTCGCGGTAGAACCCGATCCAGTTCGTGTCGTCGGGGCTCTCGGTCGCGTACTCGATGCGCACCGTGCTGCCGGCGACGAGGGCGCCGGTCGGCACCTGGAACGACGACTCGGCGGCCGCGACCACCTCGTGCGGCACCGCGGCCGGCACCTGCGCGCTCGCGGCGATCGGGCTGGCGACCAGCACGGCGGACAGTGCGACGCCGACCAGGGCGACACCCCTGGTTCGGGTCTGAGGTCGGGAGGGATGCATGGGTGTCGTCCTTTCGAGACGAGTGGGCTGATGTCTCGAGCGTCGCCGCGGCCACCCAACCGCGGATGCACGGAAGGTGAACGGACGGCCACATCCGGCCTCCCCGACCGGATCCTGCTGGACGCGTGCGCACAGCAGTCCACCGCAGAGAAGCCCGACCGGGTCGAGAGCCGGGCCGTCGGCTCGTCTCAGTTGGCCTGTCTCGTCAGAGAGGTGCCCTGCAGGGATGCCTGCACCTGGAACGACATGGTGTCTGCCAGATACCGGTCGTCGCCCGCCTCGATGGCGCGACCGTCTGCCGCGTAGCTGACCCGGTTCACCCGGAGCAGCGGACTCGACCGTCGCACCTCGAGCAGTCGCGCGTCTTCGCTGGATGCGGCGATCGCATCGATCGAGTGCTCCCCGTGCACCATGCGCACGCCGTGGTGCTCTTCGAGCGCGCCGACGACCGACGATTCCTCAGGCGACAGCGCCTCGATCATCGGCGCGATCCATGCCGGATAGGCCGTGCGCTCGAGCATCACGACGCGTCGATTGAGCAGGCGCAGTCGCACGACCTCGAGCACGTCGCCGGCGCGGGACCCACCGCGCAGCTGCCTCAGCTCGAGGGCCGTGGGGGCTCTGCGGCGCTGCGACACCACTCGTCCCCCCGGCTCCATCCCGCGGCTCCGGGCCCACTGCGCGAAGGATCGCATCTCCGAGAGGCGCTGGCTCTGCACGGTGGTGCGCACGAGCCAGCCCGATCCGCGGCGGGGCGCGATCGCTCCCTGACGGGCGAGCAGCACGAGTGCGTTGCGCACCGTGCCGCGGGAGACTCCGTAGGTGCGCGAGAGCTGTTCCTCGGGCGGCAGCATCCCGCCCTCGTCGAATGCCCCGTCGATGATCTGGATGCTCAGATCGCGCGCGATCTCTCGATAGCGATGCATGTGACGTCTCCTCCCGACCTCGCCGCCCGGAACAGGGCCGGCACGCCGCCGTCAGCGTATCCGCGCTCGGCCGGCGGAGAGTCCTCTGCCGGCCTGCGGCTGCACACGTGCACGCACCTGTCCATCGGACTTCAGCTGCCGGCCGACTGTCGTTCACCTCAGGTTCGCGGACGGACGCCGCACTGCTCGTATCGTCGGGTCGGATGGGCTGAGCGATCGCTCGAGGTCGCAGACCGGAGGACGCCCCATGCCCGACCGCACACCGCACTCAGCCGATGCGATACCAGCCGAATGGGCCGTGCTCAGCGACATGGACGGCACGCTCCTCGACACCGAGAGCACCTGGCTGCTCGTCGTCGAGGAGTTCGTACGGCGGCACAGCGTTGCGGACGACCCCGCTCTCGTGTCAGCCCTGCAGGGCTTCGACCTCGACCGCGCGGCTGCGACGCTGCGCAGTCACCTGTCGCTCGAGATGACGACGGCAGCGGTCGCCGACGAGCTCGATCGTCGGTCGATCGAGGCCTATGCCGGGGGCGTCTCGTGGACTCCCGGCGCTCGATCGTTGCTGGCTGCCCTCGCCGCAGCGCGGGTGCCGCTGGCCCTCGTGACCTCCTCGCCTCGGCACTGGGTGCAGCGATTCGCGCAGACCGTCGACCTGTCGGTGTTCGACGTGATCGTGACGGCAGACGACACCCCGCGCACGAAGCCCGCGCCGGATCCCTACCTTCGCGCCGCCGCGAGTCTGGGGATCGCCGCACAGAGATGCATCGCACTCGAGGACTCCCTCGTCGGCGCGACATCCGCCGTGGCCGCCGGCTGCACGACCGTCGTCGTCGGAGGCGGGAAGGGGGTTCCGGACACCCTTCAGGTCACCTCGCTGATCGCCGTGGATGTTCGGATGCTGCGCGCGGTCGCCAGAGGATCGATGCCCTCCTAGGCTGGACGAATGATCGGGGAGTTCTTCTACGGCATCCGCACTCTGCTGCGCGGCTTCGGCACGTGGCGACGCCGCCCCGGCCTCATGGCCCTCGGACTCGTGCCCGGACTCATCGCGGCGCTGGTGCTGCTCGCCGGTCTCGTGCCGCTCGCCCTGTCGCTCGCGCCGATCTCCGACGCCGTCACGCCCTTCGCAGACGGCTGGATCCCCGCCTGGCGATCGGTCTTCAGAGCCGCTGTCGGCATCGTGATCTTCGCCGCCGCGCTCGCCCTCGCGAGCGCCGTGTTCAGCGCGCTCGCCCTGACGATCGGCGACCCGTTCTACCAGCGGATCTGGCGTGCGGTCGAGGCCGACCTCGGCGATGCACCGCCGTCAGACGGCGGCGGATTCTGGATGGCGGTCGGCGAGGGCCTGCGCCTCGTGGTCCTCGGCATCCTGATCGCGATCCTGGTGCTGCTGCTCGGACTCGTGCCGCTCGTCGGAGGGGTGCTCGGGGCGGTCGGAGGTGTCGTGCTGTCGGGGCGGATGCTCGCACGCGAACTCACCGGGCGAGCCTTCGACGCCCGCGAACTCACCCCCGCCGACCGTGCCGTGCTGTTCCGCGGCAGTCGCGCGCGGGTGCTCGGCTTCGGTGTCGCGACGCAGCTCTGCTTCCTGATCCCCGGCGGCGCGGTCGCCGTCATGCCCGCCGCCGTCGCGGGTGCCACGACTCTCGCGCGCACCATGCTGGAGCGCACTCCCCTGGCGCAGACTCCCCCTCCTCCCGCTCAGCCCGCACCCCCCGCACCGCCCGCACCGCCCGCACCGCCCGCACCGGGCAGCGTCTCCGCGCCCCTGCCGCCGCCCGCCGGATCAGGGCACGTCTGATGCCAGAGGGCGACACCGTCTTCCGCACGGCCAGACGTCTCGACGAGGCGCTGGTCGGTGCCGAGGTGGCGCGCTTCGACCTCCGCGTCCCGCGCTTCGCGACCCTCGACCTGACGGGTCAGCCGATCGTCTCCTCGATCGCCCGCGGCAAGCACCTGCTGCTGCGCATCGGCGACAGCACACTGCATTCCCATCTGCGCATGGACGGGGCCTGGCTGGTCTACCGGGCGGGTGAGAGGTGGCGGCATCCGGCGTTCAAGGTGCGCGCGATCGTCGGCACCGCACAGCGCGAGGCGGTGGGCATCGACCTGGCCGAGATCGAGGTGGTGCCGACCCGCGATGAAGACGAGCTCGTCGGATATCTCGGACCCGATCCTCTCGGCCCCGACTGGGACGCCGCCGAGGCCGCGAGGCGCGTGACCGCCGACTCGCGCAGCATCCACGTCGCCCTGCTCGACCAGCGCAACGTCGCAGGGTTCGGCAACGAGTACGCGGCAGAACTCCTGTTCCTGCGCGGGATCCTGCCGACCACTCCCGCCCCCGAGGTCGACGTGCCCGCACTGCTCGACCTCGGCGTGCGCACGATCCGAGCGAACCGCGATCGTCGTCACCGCACCTTCACCGGAGTCGATCGACCTGGTCAGGGAACCTGGGTCTACGGCCGTGCCGGCAAGCCCTGCCGCCGCTGCGGAACCCTCATCAAGCGGGGCGAACTGGGCGCGGATCCGACCCGCGAGCGCATCACCTTCTGGTGCCCCGTGTGTCAGCGATGACTCGGATCCATGCTCGGGAATGAATCCGGCACACCCGTGGTTATTGATATATCCGGAGAACTCCGGAACACGGGGAGGAATCGTGGGCAAGAACTACGTCGACATCGAGAACGACCAGGGCGCGACGCTGCGGTATCGCAAGCACGCCAACGGTCGCGGTCTCGTCGCGCATGGCGCGAAGGTCCATCCGAAGGCGCATGTTGAAGCGGGCGCCTACATCGAACCCGGCGCGCGTATCGGCGCCGGGGCGACCATCGCCCGCGGCGCATGGATCGAACCGGATGCCGTGATCGGCGAGGGTGCGCACGTCGATGCGCACGCACACATCGGCCAGGGCGCTGCCGTCGGAGACGGCGCACACATCGGAGTCCGCACCGAAGTCGGGGCCGGTGCACGGATCGTGCGCGGTGCTCGCATCGGCGACGACGAGACGGTCGCCGCCGGTCTGACGGTCGCCACCGACCCGAAGGGGCTGTGGCTCGCGGCCTGATCACGGCCGCGGACTCAGACCGCCTCACGGCATCCGCCGGGTACCCTGGAGCACATGGCGACTCAGGGACGACGACCGGCAGGGCGTGCCGGCAAGGGCTCGCCCGTGCGACGCAACAGGGCGGCACCGGCGCAGCGGTTCCCGCCGCCCAAGCCGCCGAAGAAGACCGCCAAGGTCGTGTTCGATGCGCCGGAAACCGAATCCGACGAGCCCCGGACGTTCCGGCTCGGAGTCGTGCCGGGCGCCACGCCCGGCAAGTGGATCGACGCCTGGAAGCAGCGGATGCCGCACGTGCCCGTCGAGATCGTGCCAGTGGAGGTCGCTGATCAGCGCGAGGCGCTCGACGACCTCGATGCCGCCCTGGTGCGTCTGCCGCTGAGCGACGAGAACCTGCACATCATCACCCTGTACGACGAGGTGCCCGTCGTGGTCGCCTCGATCGATTCGCACCTGCTCGCAGCCGATGAGCTGACCATCGCCGACCTCGCGGGGGAGATCGTGATGATCCCCACCGACGACCCGCTGGGCCCGATCGACATCCCCGGTGCCCTCTCCCCGTCGTTCGCGCCGCTGACCGTCGCAGACGCCATCGTGACCGCTGCCACCGGAACCGGGATCGTGATCCTGCCCATGTCTCTCGCGCGCATGCACCACCGCAAGGATGCCGGCCATCGCCCCCTGGTCGATGGTCCGACGTCGACGGTCGCCCTCGTGTGGCGCCGCGACCACACCACCCCCGACGTCGAGACGTTCATCGGGATCGTGCGTGGTCGCACATCCAACTCGTCGCGATGACGCGAGCGTGACGTCTCACTGACCTCTGCGACGGCGACCCCCTCCGGTCGTCGTTAGACTCTCGTGGTGGTCTCGCTTCTCTACGTCTGCGTGCGCCCCGAGCTCGGGGCGGCGGATGCCGAGCACGCCTCGTTCCGACGGGCGCTCGGCGTCGACGTCGTCGACCGCCTCGACCTGCTCGCCGAGCCCCTCGACGCCGCCCGCCTCGCGCGGTACAGCGGCGTCGTGGTCGGCGGCTCACCCTTCAACGTGAGCGACGTCGAGAAGTCGGCGGCACAGCTCCGCGTCGAATCAGACCTCGAGCACATCGCCCGGCTGGCCATCGAGGGCCGGATCGCGGTCTTCTTCACCTGCTTCAGCATCGGCGTGGTGACGCGGATGCTGGGCGGCGAGGTCACGACGGACACCCCTGAGGCGGCCAGCGCCACCGTGATCGAGACGACCGAGGCCGGCGCGGCCGATCCGGTGTTCGGCCCGAGCTCCCCCGCCCTCACCGTCTTCACCGCCCACAAGGAGAGCGCCGCCGCTCTGCCACAGGGCGCGGTGCTGCTCGCCACGAACGACACGTGCCCGGTGCAGGCGTATCGGGTCGGCACTCACCTGTACACGGCGCAGTTCCACCCTGAGCCGACCCCGAGGGACTTCGCCGACCGGATGACGTTCTACCGCACCACCGGATACTTCGACCCCGACGAGTTCGACGAGGTGCAGGGGCAGGTGCTCGCGGCATCGGTCACCGAGGGCGCGGCACTGCTGCGCCGCTTCGCGCAGACGTTCGCGGCAGCCTGACACGACCCTGTCTCCGCGCAGGTCAGGAGAAGCCCGCCCGCAGGCTCAGCCGCGCAGCAGCTCCACGCGCTCGCGAAGGTATGCCTCGAGAGGCATCCATCCGCCGGCGCTGCTCCATCGCACCGACGGCACGGAGTCGATCATCGCGAGCGGTCCCGATTCCCCGCCCGCATCCACCGCATCGAGGTCGATCACCGTCCACCCGATGTGCACGACCTCGCCCTCGTCGAATCCGCCCCGCAGCGCCAGCGCACGTCGCTCGGCGCGCTCACGCGCGGACTCGGCCGTGTAGCCGCGGCGTCCGGGGTCGGCAGCGCGCAGCACCTCGGCGGTGGCCAGAGCATGCGTCTCGGTGAGCAGCAGCACTCCGATGTGCCAGGCTGCGCCCACGCGGACGATGCGGCGTCCGCGCCATCGTGAGTCCCGCTCTTCGCCCAGCCCCTCCTGCGGCAGGCCCGAGAGTGCACGCACGGCGTCGGCGATCAGCGCGGATGCCGTCGTCACAGCTCTCCCTGGGGTCGCGCCCGAACCAGCGCCGGGTCGACCAGTCGTGCGGCGTCGCCGCGGATCAGCATGCCGAGCAGCGGGAAGAGCAGCACCGACAGCATCCCCGCGCCGACGAGTGCGGCGGCCGTGCCGGTGTCGATCATCTTCTGGTCCACTCCGATGGCCGTCACAGCGACGATGATGGGCAGCCCTGTGGCGGCCAGCAGCCCGAGCGCCGTGCGGTCTCTCACACTCGATCCGGGCGGGGCCGAGAGCTGTGCGGTGGTGCCGCGGAGCACGAGCAGCGCGACGAGGAACAGGGGCAGCATCAGCATGGCCGCAGACGAGCCGGCGAGCGCCTGGAGGTCGAAGTTCACGCCGGTGTAGAGGAAGAAGATCGGCACGAAGAGCCCGAACGCGATGGCCTCGAGTTTGGTCTCCATCGCCGCGGCGTCCTTCTCGGGCGCCCGCGCCATGATGATGCGCCACACGGCCCCAGCGACGAAGGCGCCGAGCAGCATGTCGAGGTCGAGCATGACGCTGAGACCGACCAGCGCCGCGATGAGCAGCACCACGAAGCGCACGCCGAACTGGTCGGAGGTGTGCAGCGTGGCGCGGACGAAGGCGTGCAGGCGCCCGTGCTGCATCCGATGGGCCATCAGCACGGCGAGACCGGCCAGGGCCACGAAGGCGAGCAGCACGGCCGCGGCGAGCGGTGTGGTGCGGGTGCTGAGGAAGAGCGAGATCGCGATCAGCGGCAGGAACTCGCCGACAGCCCCGATCACGGTGACCGCGCGGCCGAACGGAGTGTCGGTCTCCTTCGCATCCCGCAGGATCGGCATCAGCGTGCCGAGTGCGGTGGAGCTGAGCGCGATGGCGATCACGACCATCCCCTCGCCGGGCGCGAGGAAGAAACCGATCGCGATCCCGAGCACGACGCTGATGATCCATCCGACCGAGGCCCGCACCAGCGGGCGCCCGGAGACGGCCCGGAAGTCGATCTCGGATCCGGCCATGAAGAAGAGCATCGCCAGGCCGAAGTCGCTGAGCTTCTCGAGGATGGGCGTCGGCTCGACCCAGCCGAGCACGGCCGGCCCAGCGAGAATCCCCAGCACGAGCTCGAACACGATGATCGGCACCCGGATGACGGGTCGGATGCCGCGCGCGAGCAGCGGCGCTGCCACGGCGAGCAGCGGGATCAGCACCAGTCCGAGATCGCCCGCGTCCACGCTCTCAGAGTAGCGACCCCGCAGCGACGATTCGCCCGGTGGTCGCATCCACGGCAGAATCGATGCACACCCCCGAGGAGCCCCCATGTCTCAGCCCGACACCGCCCGCCTGCTGATCGCCTGCGACGATCAGCCCGGCATCGTCGCCGCCGTCGCCGGAGTGCTCTCCGCCCACGGAGCGAACATCATCTCCCTCGATCAGCACTCCACCGACTCCGAGGGCGGTCGGTTCTTCCAGCGCACCGTGATCCACCTCCCCGGTCTCTCCGCCGCGCGCACGGCACTCGAGGCCGACCTCGAGCCGATCGCCGAGCGCTTCGGCATGGAGTGGTCGCTGCACGACACCGCCCGCCGCAAGCGCGTCGCGATCTTCGTGTCGAAGTACGACCACTGCCTGATGGAGCTGCTGTGGCGCACACAGCGCGGCCAGCTCGACATCGACGTGACGATGGTCGTCTCGAATCACCCCGACCTCGCCGAGTCGGTGCGGTCGTTCGGAGTGCCGTTCGTGCACATCCCCTCGGGCGACAAGCAGGCGATGGAGCAGCGCCAGCTCGAGCTGCTCCGCGGCAACGTCGATCTCGTCGTCCTCGCCCGGTACATGCAGATCCTGAGCGATGAGTTCATCACGGGTCTGGGCGCCCCCGTCATCAACATCCACCACTCGTTCCTGCCCGCCTTCATCGGGGCCAACCCGTATGCCAGGGCGAAGGACCGCGGCGTCAAGCTGATCGGCGCGACCGCCCACTACGCCACGGCGGACCTCGATGAGGGACCGATCATCGAGCAGGACGTCACGCGCGTCACGCACTCCGAGTCGGCGGCCGAGCTGCAGCGCCGTGGTGCCGATGTCGAGCGCCTCGTGCTCGCGCGCGCCGTGCAGTGGCATGCCGAAGACCGCGTGATCGTGCACGGCCGCTCGACCGTCATCCTCTGAGACAGGCGTCTCGGGCTCGGCTAGCCGGTCACATCGACGGCGAGACCCCGAGATGCCACCGCGAGTCGTCTGTCATTCGTCCAGAGTTCGGTGCAGGACGACAACTGAGCGGCAGCGAGGTGCACGGCATCGGGAGTCTTCAAGCCGAAATCTGCGCGCAGCTCCGCCGCCCGTATGAAAACGGCCGCGTCGAGATCGACGGTCTCGATGCGATCGAAGAGGGCCAGATATCGATCTCGAACCTCGACGTTGCGCTCACGGAGGGGTCCGACGAGACACTCCTGCAAGGCGAGCGGACTCGACGCCACGGGTGCATCGACTTCACTGAGAGCGCGCCGCACGGAGTCTCCTCGCGGGCCGCGGTCTTCGAGAGCGTAGATCAGGATGCAGGAGTCGAGGTAGATCATTCCCAGGCGTCTCGGTTCTCGTCGATCTGAGCATCGAGTTCCGTCGCGGCGCGAGCGAGGCGTTCAGGCAGCGGGTTCTCTTGCATCCACTCGACGAGCAGTCTCCCACTGCGCACGACATCGACCGGACCGATGGGGACGATTCGAGCCACCGGGGTACCCCGCTTCGTGATCACGACGTCGCTGCCCGCCTGGGACTCTGCGATCAGTCGCGACAGGCCGTTGCGCGCCTCGAGGACGTTGTGGGTGGACATGCACGCCATTCTAGCCAGATAGCTAGCCAGGTGCAATGGTCAGGCGTTCGCGGGCACTCCCGCCACCAGCTCGGCGAAGGTCTCCGCCGCACTGGAATATCGGGCGAGCGGCGCTCCCTGACCCATCCAGAGCGACTGCAGCTCGCCCAGATTCTGCTCACCCGCCGCGGCGCGGAACTTTCCGGTGAGCCAGTTCTGCATCGGGAACGGCGCGATGATTCCGCCCGCCTCGATCGCGCGCACCGCCCGGTTGCGCACGCCGCGGGCGAGGCGCCCGCTCATCGCCCGCGTGAGCACGGTGCCATCAGCGGCTGTCGAGCGGATGGCGTCGCGATGCGCCTGGTTCGCCGCCGACTCGGTCGTCGCCAGGAAGGCCGTGCCGACCTGCACGGCCGAGGCCCCGAGTGCGAAGGCGGCCGCGACGCCGCGCCGATCGGCGATGCCGCCGGCCGCGATGACCGGCACGTCGACGGCATCCACGACCTGCGGCACGAGCGAGAAGGTGCCGATGAGCGACTCTTCGGCCGGGCGCAGGAACGACACGCGGTGGCCTCCGGCCTCGAAGCCGGTCGCGACGACGGCGTCGACCTCCGCCTCGGCGAGGACGACGGCTTCAGCGACGGTCGTCGCCGTTGCCACGACGCGGATGCCGCGCCGATGCGCCTCTTCGATGATGTCGCCGGAGGGGATGCCGAAGACCGTGCTGAGCACGGGCGGCGCAGACTCCCAGATCGCGTCGAGCTGCTCGTCGAGCGGGGGCATGTACCGCTCGGGTCGCGCCGGCACCTCGAGACCGACCGCGTCGTAGAACGGCTGCAGCGCCTGCGCGAACACGGTGTGCTGCGGGTTCGGCTCGACCTCGTCGCCGGTCGGCAGCCAGATGTTCACGGCGAACGGGCGCGAGGTCGCCTTCCGCAACGACGCGACGGTCGAGCGGATGCGGTCGCCGTCATAGCCGTACAGCCCGTAGCCGCCGAGTCCGCCCGCGTCGCTCACGGCCGCGGCGAGCCCGACGGATGAGAGCCCTCCGAACGGACCGAGGAAGATGGGGTGTTCGATGCCGAGCAGCGCACGCAGGTCAGTCATGTATCGAGGCTATCTCCGCTGTCCAGCCCCGAGGCGAGCGCTGACGCCCGATCCTCCGCTCGGATGCCGGTGATAACCTCGGCGTGAGGGATAAGGGAGGCGCGCATGAGCGAGTGGTTCGGGCAGATGCTCGGCTTCGTCGCGGCCGCGCTCGGGATCATCGCGGTGCCCGATGCCGCAGCCCTCGGTGTCGCCATAGCGCTCATCGCCCTGACGACGCTCACGATCGCCGTCGCGCTGAGCCTGGCACCGCCCTCGCCGAGCACCGCTCCGCATCCGCTGCGAGCGATCGACGTCTCGACGCTGCTCGCGCAGAGCGATCCTGATGCCGCCGGTCACCCGCGCCCTCGTGCGCCGGGAGTCGCCGTTCCCGCGTAGTCCGTCCTCGTACGGGACTGCGCGGCTTTCGCCGACCCTTCCCGACACACGAACGGACTTCCATGGACATCTTCGCCTTCCCACCCCTCACTTTTCTGCTCGATGCGGCGTACGGCGCCCTCGCCGGGCTCTCCTCGCTGCTCGAACCTGTCGCCGGAGCCTCCGCCGCAGCCCTCGCTGTGGTGCTCGTGACGCTTCTCGTGCGCGCCCTGCTGATCCCCGTCGGCGTCTCACAGGCGAAGGCCGAGCAGACCAGGGCGCGCCTCGCGCCCCGGCTGCGCGAGCTGCAGCGCCGACACAAGAAGAACCCCGAACGCCTGCAGAAGGAGATGCTCGAGCTCTATCGCTCCGAGAACACGTCTCCGTTCGCCGGCATGCTACCTGTCCTCGCGCAGGCTCCGGTCGTCGGCATCCTGTACACGCTGTTCATCCGCCCGGACATCGCGGGGCATGCCAACGACCTGCTCACGCACGACCTGTTCGGTGCGCCGCTGGGAACGAGCCTCGTCTCGGCCGTCTTCGGCGGCACGGCGACGCCTGAGACGCTGCTGGTGTTCGGCGCCCTGATCGCCGTGATGATCGCGGTGGCCGAGATCACGCGGCGGGTCTTCCGGCCGGCCGCGGTCGAAGACGACTCGCCGCTGAACTCGCCGACCATGCTGAGGGTGACAAGCGCCCTGCACTATCTGACGGCCGTGTTCGCCGTGTTCGTGCCCCTCGCGGCCGCGCTCTACCTGACGGTCACCGTCGTCTGGACGCTGGTGCAGCGCATGCTGCTGCGGCGACGCTATCCCCTGCCCGTGCCGGCCGCGGTCACGGGCTGACGGTTCGGGTGATCAGTCGGGCAGCGGGATCGGGGCGGTGAACGGCCCGGGCTCGTCGTCGCGGTCCGCGACGTCGGGTGCGGCGTCATCGTCCCGTCCTGCTGCGGCCTCGTCTCGACGCCGCTGACGCCGAACCCCCAGAGTCGTGCCCACACTCGCCGCGACGACCAGTGCGATCGCGAGCATCCTCAGCGGAGTCGCCGACTGGCCGAGGATCAGCCATCCGGCGAGCGTCGCGAACGCGGGCTCGAGGCTCAGCAGTACGCCGAACACGCGCTGCGGCAGGCGACGGAGCGCTGCGAGCTCGAAGCTGTAGGGGAGCACCGACGACAGCACGGCGGTGACTGCGGCGAGCAGCAGCAGCTGCATGTCGCCCGCGACGGTGACGGCCGCCGGCACCCCGACCGGGATCAGCAGCACCGCAGCCACGACGAGTCCGACCGCGAGGCCGCTCGTGCCGGGGATGATCGCACCGACGCGCGCGCTCATGCGGATGTACATGACCCAGAAAGCCGCTGCGATCAGGATGAAGACGACGCCGACGGGGTCGAGCGGCTCAGCGCCGATCAGTCCGTCGACGCCGAGGAGCACCATGCCGAGCAGCGCGACGCCCACCCAGGCGGCATCGGCCAGGCGCCTGGTCAGGACGGCCGCCAGCACCAGTGGACCGAGGAACTCGATCGCGACGGCCGGCCCGAGCGGGATGCGGTCGATGGCCGCGTAGAAGAAGCCGTTCATCGCCGCGAGCGCGACTCCGAACAGCACGGCGGCGAGCCACCGCGCCCTCGTCCAGCGCAGCGGCCGCGGGCGCACGATGACGACCAGCAGCAGCGCCGCGATCGCGACGCGCAGCGACGTCACGCCCCACGGGCCGAGCACCGGGAACAGCTGGGCCGCGACGGCCGCGCCGAACGGCAACGACAGGCAGGAGCAGATGACGAGTGCGACGCCCACGAGCGGGCGGGACGACGCGGACTGCTTCACCCCGCAAGCCTACGACCCGGGGAGATCCCGGCGAACTCGGGCGGTCAGAGGTGCTTGCCTCCGGTGACAGCGAGCACTGCCCCCGAGGTGAACGACGACTCGGCCGACGCGAGGTACACGTACGCACCGGCGAGCTCTGCCGGCTGCCCGGCGCGGCCGAGAGGTGTGTCGGAGCCGAAGGTCTTCACCCGCTCGTCGCTCCACCCGGTGGCCGGGATCAGCGGCGTCCAGATGGGCCCTGGGGCGACGGCGTTCACACGGATGCCGCGCTCGCCCGCCTCTTCGGCGAGCGCCTTCACGAACGCGACCTGCGCGGCCTTCGTCATCGCATAGTCGATGAGGTTGGGCGACGGCTCGAAGGCCTGCACGGACGACGTCACGATGATGCTCGACCCCGGCTCCAGATGCGGGTACGCGGCCCTGGCCGAGTACAGCAGACCGAAGAGGTTCGTCTCGAACACGCGGCGCAACCTGTCGGTCTCGAGGTTCTCGAAGCCGTCGATGTCGTGCTGATATGCGGCGTTCAGCACCAGGATGTCCAATCCGCCGAGGCTGCTCCTCGTCTCGGAGACCACCTCCGTCGCGAAGGCCTCGTCGCGCAGATCTCCGGCGAGGCTCAGCCCCTGCCTGCCCTCGGCGCGGACGAGTTCGATCGTCTCATCGGCATCCGACTGTTCCTCGGGCATGTGCACGATCGCCACGTCGGCTCCCTCGCGGGCGAAGGCGATCGCGACGGCCCGGCCGATTCCCGAGTCACCGCCCGTGATCAGTGCTCGACGACCCTCCAGCCGCGCGTGGCCCACGTACGACGTCTCACCGTGGTCGGGCACAGGGCGCATCTGATCGGTCAGCCCCGGCTGGTCCTGCTGCTGAGCGGGGAACTCCTCCTCGCGGTGCTGGCTGCGGGGGTCGGGCGTGCTGTCTGCCATGATGTCTCCTCTTCCTCGCGACGGGCGACCACCGTTCGTGGCGCGAGTCGGGCGTCAATCGAGACTTGCGGCCTCTCGACGCCCTCGGCAGGGGGTTGACAATCCGCGCCTCGATCGAGGATCGAGGATCGGGGCAGCGAGGATCGGGGCAGCGAGGATCGGGGACCGGATGAAGCCCGCGGCCGAAGTCAACCCCCTGCGAGCGAATTCTCGGTCGCATATCCTGACAGGGACTGCGAGGAGACCCACCATGAACGCACGACACATCGACGACCGTTCCGACGAGGGCTACACCCCCACGACCACCCACGCCGAGTTCGGCGAGGGCAACCCCCGACTGCGGGTCACCCGTGACGGCGAGCGCGCGGAGTTCGCCCTCGAGGTCGACGTGGTGCGCATCGGCTCGGCCGCCGACAACGAGCTGCGGCTCGAGGGTGCCGACCCCGTGCATGCGACGATCACGCACGACGACCGCGACGAGTATGTGCTCGAGCTGCACGGCGAGGGCGAGATGAACAGCAACCCCGACGCCACCGCCACGCACCCGGGTGACCGGTCCCAGACGCTGCGCACGGGTGCGCGCTTCACTGTCGGAGAGTGGGAGCTCGTCTACGCACGCGACGAGTTCGCCGACCACGGTCGCCCCTTCGGCGGCCGCCTGGGTGGCGAGTACTCCGACCAGCCGCTGCAGCCGTCGCGGCCCGACTACTCCGACGAGGCGAACATCGAATCGGACGCACCGACGCACGCCGACGCCGCTGAGGAGAAGTGACCGCAGAGCAGTCGTCGCTGGATCGACTGAGCGAGGTCGCCGCTGAGCGCGGGTTGCGCATCTGCGTCGTCGAATCTCTGACCTCCGGGCGTCTGGCGAGCGCGATCGGCGCGGGCGACAGTGCCGGCGACTGGTTCGCCGGCGGCATCGTCGCCTATCTCACCGACGTCAAAGAGAACCTGCTGGGTCTCACACCGGGAACCGATCCGTGCTCGGCCGAGTGCGCCGAGCACCTCGCTGAGAGCGCGCGACAGCTTTTCGACGCCGACGTCTGCATCTCGACCACCGGCGTCGGAGGCCCCGAGCCCGAAGGCGGGCACGACCCCGGCACCGTCTTCCTCGGGTGGGCGACAGGCGACGGAGTCGGTCATCGGATGCTGGCGCTCACCGGCGATCCGCAGGAGGTCCTCGACGAGACGGTCGACACCGCGATGCGGCTGCTCACCTTCCACGCCGAGGGCATCAGGCCCGCAGGCCCCCGGCGCTCAGGAGCGTCATCACCCGTGCAGGACGAGCGAACCCGCTGAGAGCCCTCCGCCCTCCGTCGAATCCCCGCTCAGCGCCGGGTTCAGCGCAGGGTTCAGCGCAGGGTTCAGCGCAGGGTTCAGCGCAGGGTTCAGCGCAGGGTTCAGCGTCCCGGCACGAGTCCGATGCGCAGCGGCGCGCCGGGAGCGGATGCCGCGGCGATCGCCTCGTCGATGGCTGCGAGCTGCCGCACCTCGCCGACCGCATCCGCGAACGGGTAGGCCCGCCCTCGTCCGGCGAGGAATCCGACGGCCTCGGCCAGCTCGGTTCCGGTGTAGTTGTGCACGCCGGTGACGGTCACGAGTCGACGCACGATGCTCTCGGCGTCGAAAGGTACGGACTCTGCGGGGAAGACGCTTCCGACGAGCACGACCGTCCCCCCGGTGCCGACGCCGTCGATGGCCTCGGACACAGCATGCCCCGAGGCCTCGATCACGATGTCCGGATCGCGGTCGATGGGGCCGGCACCGAAACGTGCGGCCAGCGCGAGTCGCGCAGGCGCGGGGTCGAGCACCTCGACCGTCGCGCCCTGCTCCACCGCGATCGCTGCGGCGGAGAGCCCGACGAGTCCCGCTCCGTGGATGCGCACGGCTGCGCCCTCGAGGTCGTGGTCGCGCGCTGCTATGGCGACGGCGGCCCAGGCGGTCGCGGTCGCGCACGATGCCGGCGCGAGCACCGACGCCGGCAGGGACTCGGGCACCCGCACGATCGCGGTGCCCGCGCGCACCTGGACGTGCGTGCCGAAGGCCCCGGTGAGGTCGCCGTGCACGCCTATGCGGTCGTGGCCGTATTTGCCCAGCGTGCGGCACTTCTGCGGAACGCCATGGGCGCACCGATCGCAGGTGCCGCAGGAGATCGTGACCGACCAGACCACTCGGTCGCCGATGCGCACCGGTGTGCCGTCGACGGCGACCGCCCCTGCGTCGCCCATGGCGATCACACGTCCGACGCACTCATGGCCGAGCACCAGGGGCACAGGCGCCGAGCGCCGCCCCTGCACGGTGTGCACGTCGGACCCGCAGATGGTCGACATCTCGACGGCGACCAGCACGTCGTTCTCGCCGAGAGCGACACCGGGCACCGCGATGGTCTCGTGCGGGTGCCCTTCGCCGATCCACACCATCGCCGTGGCTGCGGGGCGCAGGGCGACGTCGCGGCGATGGCCGGGAGGTCGGATCAGCACGGTTCCCATGTCGGCCCCTCAGGCGGTGGGCACGAGCGGAAGCAGCCCGCGCTCGGCGAGGGCGCTGCGAAGACGCGTCACGTCCGGTAGCACGACATCGGCGCCGGCGAGCTCGAGGGCACTCGAGTCGTGGGCACCCGTGAGTACGCCTGCCACGAAGCCGGCACCGGCGCGGCGCCCTGATTCGACATCGCTGACGGTGTCTCCCGCGACGGCGACCGACGCGACCGACGAGGTCTGAGTGCGCAGCAGCGCCGTGAGCACGAGGTCGGGAGCAGGGCGGCCCCGCCCCGCATCGACCGGCGAGAGCGCCAGGTCGACGAGGTCGTTCCATCCGAGACCGTCGATCAGCGCGTCGCGGGTGACGGGCGCGAACCCGGTCGTGAGCACGACGGTCAGACCGGCATCCTTCAGGCTCTGGATCGCGTCCGCAGCTCCTGGGATCTCGGCGACCCCCTGCTCGGCCACGATCTCGGCGTAGGCGCCCTCGAACGCCGCCGTCGCCTGTTCGGCCGCCGCCCGGTCGCCACCCGCGAGACGCGTGAAGACCTCGATCTTGGACTGCCCCATGGTCGCGCGCACGTGGGCGAGCGCGTCGTCCCACGGCATCCGGTCGGCGACGCCGGTGCGCTCGGCGGCGCGCTGGAACGCCGTCTCGACGACCCCGTCGTCGAGCACGGTCGTTCCTGCCATGTCGAGCACGACGAGTTCGAGTGCCGAAGGTGCGGAGAGGTGAGTGGTCATGAGGTTCCTTCCATTGCAGGTGCCCACCCGAAGGCGGCGGTGAGATTCTCTTCGGCGAGCCCCAGACCCGTGGTCATTCCGATGCCGGTGGTCGCGGCGAGCACCAGCACCCCCTCCTCGACCCTGTCGATGAGGAAGTCGTGCGGCGCCTTGGCGTAGACGCCCTGCCAGCGCTCCAGCACCCGCAGTGCCGGCATGTCGAACAGCGCCTCCGCCTCGGCGAGGAACGCGGTGAACGCCGCCTCCGGCTGGAACGGCTCTGGTGCGCTCGATGTGGCGTGCGAGTCGCCGATGATGAGCGTGCCGTCGGGCAGCTGCGTGTACATCTGATTCAGGTCGAGCGCCGCGAGGTCAGGGCGCTCCGCGTGCAGGCGCTCCCGGAGGGCGCCGGTCGCCGCACCGTCGGCGAAGCGTCCGTACCGCACGAGCGACCAGCCGGTCAGCAGCGGGGCCGCGAGCGGATGCCGGAACGTCACAGCCGCGCGCATCATGTCGAGCGCGCACCGCTCCACGCCGGCGCGCTCGGCCACCTCGGGCAGCAGCTGGTCGACGTCGTGATTGACCGCGACGACGACAGCGCCGGCCGTGATGGTGCCTCTGGTCGTCTCGACGCGTCGTCCGGCGACGGACGTCACCGCGGTGCGGAAGCGGAAGTCGACTCCGTGCGCGGCGAGGTGTCGGACGATCGCTGCCGCGGCGGTGCGCGGATCGGTCTGCAGATCGGTCTCGATATGCGCGCCGCCGACGAGCGCCTCCGCACGCAGCGGGGCGAGACGCAGCAGCTCGTCGGTCTCCAGCATCCGGATGCCGCCGTCGGTTGCCGCCTGCTCGAGCACGGCGATCTCGTCTGCGTGTCGAGCGGCGACCAGCGTGCCGCATTCGCGCAGCCAGAAGCCCGCATCGTGAGCGAGGCGCAGCCACAGGTCACGGGAGAGGTCGGCGTAGCGGCGCGCATCGCCGGTCTGCGCACCGATGCAGAGATGCCCGAAGTTGCGGATCGTCGCGCCGACCGGCGCATCCGCCCTGTCGACGACGATCACCGTCAGGCCGCGTCGAACCGCGGCATAAGCGGCGCCGAGGCCGATGATGCCCGAGCCCACGACGACGAGGTCCGCGCTGTCATTCGCTCTGCTGTCGCGGTTCATCGGAACACCTTTCGCATCCACATCGCGAGTCCTTCGACGACGAGCACCGTGACGAGGATCATCAGCACGATCGCGGTCACCGTCTCGTAACGCGAGCCCTGGCTCGCGTTGAGCAGGTAGTAGCCGACTCCGCCGCCGCCGACGATGCCGAGGATCGTCGCCGCGCGGATGTTCGTGTCGAGCATGTAGAAGCTGTGCCCGATGAGCGCCTGCATGCCCTGGGGCACGGTAGCCGAGGTATAGGTCTGCAGGCGGGTGGCGCCGACCGCTCGGAGCGCGCGCTCGGGGCCGCGGTCGACCTCTTCGAGAGAGTCGGCGATCAGCTTGCCGAGCAGTCCGATGCCGCCGATCGCGAGGGCGATGACTCCCGCCTGCGCGCCGAGCCCGGTGATCACCACGAGCACGATCGCGAGGATCAGCTCGGGGATGCCGCGGATGCCGACGAGCAGGAACCGGGCGACGCCGCGTGCACCCGGGCCGGGTGCGACGTTGCTCGCCGCGAGCGAACCGAGGATCAGCGACGGCAGCAGGGTGAGTACGGTCGCGGCGAGTGCGATGGCGATCGTGTCGCGCATGGCGGCGATCATCGCCGACGCCTCGTAGCTGCCGAAGGACGGCGGCCAGAACTTCGCGGCGACGTCGGGGAGCTTGGCCCAGAAGGTGAAGAAGTCGAGCCAGTTGATCTGACTGACGACGACGCTGCCGATCACGACGAGCACCGCGACGACGATGCCGCTCGTGTTGCGCACGCGCTCCGCCGTCCACGGCCGACGCACCGCGGTCTGAGGGCTGGCTGCCCATGCGGGTGGTGCGGTCGTGCTCGTGCTCGCCGAGCCGCTGAGGCGAGGGTGGATGATGCGGTCGATCCACGACCGGGTCTGCCGCTGCTGGCCGAGCATCGCCCCGCGCACCAGGCTCGAGACGATCTCCATCGCGACGCACAGGATGAAGATGACCAGCGCGATGCCGAGTCCCTTGCCGTAGTTGAGCGACTTGAACGCGTACGACATCTCGAGCCCGAGGCCCGCCACGCCCACGTAGCCGAGCACGACGCTGCCGCGCAGGTTGATGTCGTTGCGGTGCAGCACCGTCGCGACCCAGCTCGGCAGCACCTGCGGAAGGATGCCCGAGGCGAACTCCTGCATCTTCGATCCGCCGGCTGCGCGGATCGCGAGGCGGGGGCCCTCGTCGATCTGCTCGATCGCGTCGGCGAACATCTTCGAGATCATGCCGATCGAGTGGATGCCGATGGCCAGGATTCCGGGAAGCGTGCCGAGCGAGAACATGAGCACGAACGCCATGGCGAGCACGACGTCCGGCAGCGCGCGGGTGAGGACTCCGACGAAACGGGCCGCCGCACGCCATCCGTTGCCGGGGGTCGTGTTGGAGGCAGCGAGGTAGGCGATCGGCACCGAGAGCACGGCGGCGAGCAGCGTGCCGACGAGCACCAGCCCGACGGTGAGAGCGATCAGCCACGCGAGGTCGGCGGGCTCGGGGAACGAGAGTCCGCCGACGCGCGCCATGAAGTTCTCGGCGTTGCCCCAGCTCTGCACCATCGCCGGGATCGAGATGCCGACCTCGTCGACCGCGAGGATGCCGAGCACGAGGAGAGCCACCAGGGTGAGTCCGGCGGCGATGCGCTCGGCCGAGATCGGACGCCGCGGCGCGCGATCGGAGACGGTGGAGCGTCCGGGAGTCGCGGGCGCAGCGGGTGCGTCCGAGAGCACGCTCACGAGACGCGGGCCTTGTCGATGTCGGCGATGTCGACCGTGATCTCAGTGAGCTCGTCCTGCACGGCACGGATCTCTGCGGTGGTCGTGGCGACGCGACCGTAGATCTCCATGACCTCGGCCTTGGTGAGGTCGCCGGTCGGTGTGTCGAGCACGATCTCGCCGTGGCGCAGACCGACGATGCGGTCGGCCCACGAGATCGCGAGGTCGACCTGATGCAGGCTGCAGACGACGGTGAGGCACTCGTCTGCGGCGATCTCGCGGATCAGCGCCATCACCTGATCGCTCGACTCGGGGTCGAGCGAGGCGACGGGTTCGTCGGCGAGCAGGATGTCGGGCTTCTGCATCAGAGCGCGGGCGATGGCGACGCGCTGCTGCTGGCCGCCCGAGAGGGTGTCGCTGCGCTGGTAGGCGCGGTCGAGGAGTCCGACGCGGTCGAGGTGTTCGAGGGCGCGCAGCTTCGCCGCCTTCGAATAGCCCCAGAGCCCGAGTCGCGGTCCGCGGATCTCCGACAGCGATCCGGTGAGCACGTTCTCGAGCACGGTGAGGGAGGGCACGAGCTCGAACTGCTGGAAGATGAATCCCACCCGACTGCGGAGGCGGCGCAGCGCCTTGCCCTTGAGCGTCGGCACCTGGGATCCGAGCACCTCGATCTCGCCGGAGGTCGGCACCTCGAGCCCGTCCAGGTGGCGCAGGAGAGTGGACTTGCCCGAGCCGGAGAGTCCGAGCAGCACGACGATCTCGCCGCGCGACACCTGCAGCGACGCGTTCTTGAGCGCCGTCGTCGAGCCGAAGGTCTTCGTCACGCCGTTCAGGCGGATGAGGGCATCGGATGCCGTGTTCATGTCAGTTCTCCTCGTGATTCGCTGCAGTTCGATCGTTGAGCGAGCGAAGCGAGACGAAACGCGGTGGGGGCCCCGACGCGTTTCGTCTCGCTCGCTTCGCTCCCTCGCTCAACGAACGGGAGCGAAGCGGGTGCAGGGCGTCAGCCCTGGCACTGCTCCGCGTCGGTCTCCTTGCAGATGTCGCGGATGAGGTCGTAGTACGCGTCGTCGACCGGCTTCGTGGCGAAGAAGACGCTGCGGAACGAGTCGCTGTCAGCACTGTCGACGCCGGCGGCGATGATGTCGTCGATCGTGACCTCCGACAGGCCGTCGACGAGTTCCTTGGCGACGTCGTCGGGCAGCGCCGACGCGTAGACGAGCGGAGCACCGGGCACCATGGTCTCGTCGATGACCTTCACGGCATCCGACTTCTCGACCTCGGAGTCCTCGGCGAAGCCGACCTCGCACTCGACGCCCTCGCCGACCTTCTGCACGCTGACGTCGTGCTTGCCCGCGAAGACCGGGGTGATGTCGGTCTTCGGGTCGATGCCCGCCTCGAGCAGGTTGTACGACGGGAAGAGGTAGCCCGAGGTCGACGACGGATCGACGAAGCAGACCTTCTTGCCCTTGAAGTCCTCGATGCTCGAGATGTCACTGTCGGCGGGCACGATCGCCTGCGAGTAGTAACCGGGCTCCTGGCCCTCTTCGGTCACGATCGACGAGATCGGGGTGAGCTTCGCACCGTTGTTCGTGGCGGTGACGTAGGTGAAGCCCGAGAACGAGGCCACGTCGACCTTGCCGGCGACGGAGGCTTCGATGAGTGCCGCGTAGTCGGTGGACTCGTGGTATTCGACCGACTTGCCGGTGATCTCGGCGATGTAGTCCATGAGCGGCTGGTAGTTCGTCTCGGTGTCGACCGAGTCGGGCACGACGCCGAAGACGAGCGTGTTCTCGTCGACTGCGAAGCCGCTCGTGGTCGCCGATGCGTCGGCGTCGGACGCGCCGGTGGCCTCTGCGGTGCCTGAGCAGGCGGCGAGGCCGAGCGCGAGGATCGCGGCACCGGCGAGTACGGGGAGAGCGCGGAGCTTCATGAGGACCTTTCAGAGTGGGAGGGGTGATCCACGAGCAACTCTGACAGGACAACGGTCGAGATATATACCTAACTTGCAAGAGTTCAAGGTCCGTTCACCCTGTCTTTCCCGGAATGAACATCGACAGAACACGGCACCCACCTTCGAGGTCAGCAAGTAGTATGCCTATGTGGCCGAAGCTGTATACACCCAGATCGCAGACGACCTGCGCGCCCAGATCGCGGCGGGCACTCTGCGCCCCGGCGACGACGTGCCCACCGAGTCGGAGCTCGCCGAACGCTGGCACACGTCGCGCGGTCCCATCCGCAACGCCCTGGCGGCTCTGCGCAGCGAGGGCCTGATCGAGACCGGACGTGGCCGCCCCGCTCGTGTCGTCTCCCGCAAGGCGAGTCAGGCCGTCGACATGTCGGTGCCGTTCACGCGCTGGGCCCGCGATCTCGGCGTGACTCCCGGCGCGCAGACGCAGGAGCTGAGCCTTCGCCGCGCAGGCGACCGCGCCGAGCTTCTCGGCGTCTCCCCCGATGACACGATCGTCGGCGTCGTGCGGCTCCGCCTGCTCGACGGTCGGCCGACGATGCTCGAGCGCCTGTTCTACACCGAAGCCGTGGGGCGCCGACTGCTCGACGTCGACACCGACGCGATCTCGATCACCGAGTACCTGGGGTCGGTCGGGCACCCGATCGTCGGACTCGAGCACCAGATCGACGCGGTCGCGGCCGATGATCAGGATGCCGCTCTGCTGCGGGTGCCACGGGGGACGCCGATCCTTCGGCTCAGCCGGATCTCTCGCGACGCGAGCGGACGCATCTTCGAGGCGTCCGAGGATCGCTACCTCAGCGAGGTGGTGCGATTCACAGTCGCGGCGTCCGGGATCTCGACGGACGGGCACTACATGCGTGCGGTGGGCGGCTAGGAGCCAGCCGGTCGACGTCGATTCCTCGACGGGGAGAATCCTCGGAGGGAAGAACCCTCGGAGGGAAGAAGCCGATCGCGAGCGCGCTGGGGATCAGATTCCAGAGATCGCGCTCGCGATCACAGCGCTGGGGATGCGCTATTTCTGGGGTATGCCCAATGTATGCTCCCGGCTACACCATGGAACACGGTCTATAGTCGAGACCTACCCTGGACTTTCGTCTACTCATTTAGCCAAAACCCGCGGAATTCCGCGGTTCTGCTTCTAGAGTACCGGTATACCAGTTGGAGAATCGGACCGAATTTCGCCTCCGAGATGCCGGAATACCGGTTCGGTCAGACGATCGGCAGCAGGGCTGACACGACCCAGCGTCCGTCTGCTTCTCCGGCACTGAACTCACCGCTGGCGCCGAGGACGCGCTCGGCCATTCGCCCGACGCCGGTGCGGCTCGACGAGAGCTCGCGACGCGGCGTGACAGAGAGAGGGCTGCTCACCGTCAGCTTCGCGGAGTCGTCATCGATGTCGAATCGGATCAGGACTTCGCCTTCGCCTGCGTACTTGAGGACGTTGGTGGCCGACTCGCGCAGGATGCGCGCGAGGATGATCTCGGCTGCGCGTGGGATGCGCTCGTCAGAGGGGTCGCCGTCGACGATCACGGCGTGACCCGCGGATTCGAACTCCTGCTGGGCTTCGTCGACGGAGGCCGCCAGATCGCCCGAGGGCATGCCCTCGGACCGGGGTCCGTCGTCTGCGAGGTCGATCACGAAGCGGAGATCGGTCATCGCCTTGCGTGCGGCGATGCGGATCGCCTCCTGCGATTCGCTGCTGGTGCGATCGTCGTCGAGCATCTGCACGTGCAGCGCCACCACCGTGAGGTGGTGCGCGATGCTGTCGTGCAACTCGCCGGCGATCCAACGTCGCTCAGCGAGTACTGCCTGCCGTTCCTGCTCGGCCTTCTCAGCCAGCTGCACCTCGAGCGTCCGCCCTCGGGCGAACGCGATGCGAAGTGCGAAGCCGACGGCGCCGGATACTGCGGCGCCGACCAGGAAGATCGCGATATTGAAGGCATCCCTCGAGTCGCCAGTGACGACCAGTGCGGATGCGAGGAGGAAAACTCCGGCATAGGACAGGACCAAGGAGGTCCATCCCAGACGCACGACCAAGCCTGCCGCGAAAGCGGCGGTCGTGAGCACCTGGGCTTCGATGCCGGGGATGAAGGAGAGTGCGAACACCACGCCGAGGGCGTATGTCGCGATCAGTGGGGACCAGAGGTACAGGGCCAAGACCGCGGTGGATGCGATCCCGAGTGCCGCCGTCAGAGGATCCAATCCCGGAGGAAGGAACAGTCCGACTGTGTCGAAGGTGACGATCGTTCCGACGACCGCCAGTACGGCGATCCGTTCGATCGTGCTGAGCTTCTCGCCCTTTCCGAGTCGGGTGACGTCTGCGCGTTCACCCGACGGAAGACTTGAAGCCATACTTCAGTATCTCCTTTCCGCCATATAGATTAACGGTAGAAGCCGAAAAAGAGTCCAACCTGGTTCCAGAAAGACATAGAGATTCACCTCCTTTATTGCACTTTTGACTAGCGATGTACTCATCTTCTCGGTGATCTTCTCGCACCACATCTGTCGCACGTCTAGACCTCGATAGCCAAAGGTCTAGGAGATCGCGTCGCAGGTCCACCCCGGTTAGGCTTCGTCCATGTCCCAAATCCGCGTCGTGATCGTCGATGACGATCCCCTGGTGCGCTCAGCGCTCTCTCACTTCGTCTCACGAGACCCCGAGATCACCGTGGTCGCAGAGGCGGAGTCCGGGCTCGAGGGCATTGAGGTGGTGGGACGCGAGCATCCTGATGTCGTGATGATGGACGTGCAGATGCCCGAGATGAATGGCATCGAGGCGACTGCTGTCATCAGTGAGCGATGGCCCGAGGTGAAGATCCTGGCCGTCACCACGCTCGACGGCAGCGACACCGTTCTGCCTATGCTCAGTGCGGGTGCATCGGGGTATCTGCTGAAGGATTCCAGCGCTGCGAGCATTCTCGAGGGTGTGCGGGAGGTCTACAGCGGAGCGAGCTCACTGTCCCCGCGCATCGCCTCGCTGCTGATCAAGCACGTGCGTGACACGGAGCCGGTCGGTGGCGACGACTCGCTCGAGGCGCTCACCGATCGCGAGCAGGAGGTGCTGCAGCGTCTGGCCCAGGGAATGTCGAACGCGGAGATCGCTCGCACACTGATCGTGTCAGAGGGAACGGTGAAGGCTCATCTGGGCCGCATCATGTCGAAGTGGCACGTTCGCGATCGAGTGCAGATCCTGGTCACGGCAGCGCACGCCGGCCTCGTCGACTTCCGCTGAAACCGGCCTCGCTGAGACCGCGTCTCCCTGAACGCGGGTTGCCCTGAATGCGGGTTGCCCTGAGATCACGTCCCGCCGAGCTCGCGTTCCCTGCAGTCCGAACGGTCTCCGGGGGCGCGACGCAACCAAGACCAAGTAGCGCGTCAACCCGTTCGGGCGAGGTGCGTCTGAGGCAGGTCGGCGGGGAGGCTGAGTCGTGGCGTGCGCCAGTGGCGTGCGGGGTCCCACCACGCCGGTCCGCGCACCTGCGGGAGGCCGTTACTCATGCGGATCTCCCACTGCGAAGTGTCAAGCGATCGGTGATGCCACCAGCACAACGGGACACCGTTATCCGTATGCGTCGGCCCACCCTGTGCGTGTTCGGTGACGTGGTGGATCTCGCACCACGACGCGGGCACGTGGCATCCGGGGATCAGGCATTCCTTGTCGCGGGCGACGATCGCCCGGCGCTGATGAACCGTGAACACCCGATCAGTGGTCGTGATCCCGATGATGCGGCCCTCATCCATGAGTACCCGCTGGATCGCTCCCGAGCACGCGACCTGCGCCGCCACCGAGACGGGCACGTGAGCGCCGGATCCGGGGATCGTCGCCCACCCACCGTTACCGGCGGCGGCACCCGCACACGCACCCGCGACACCGGCGCCAGCGTTGGCATCTGCGCCAGAGCTGAAGGCCGACCCATGAGCGAGGTCTTTTGCATCGACGGTGACGACGAGCACCGGTGATGCCCCACCCAACGTGGGCATGTCCTTGTGTCGGGCCGCGATCGCCAGCGCCGCTGCGAGCGCATCATGGCGTTTCTGGGCCGCGGTGCGGTCATCGATCACGCTCCGCTCGTCCGAGTTGAACGGGTCCTCTCCCCCGTCCCCGCCGGCGTCTGCGTCTACGTCCGTGTCTGCGTCTGCGTGTACGTCTGTGTCTGCACCAGCATCAGCGCCGGATTCCGTGCCGCCGCTGGGGGTGAAGAACACCCCGGGCATGGGTGGGCCGTCACCCTTGGGGTTGAGGAGCGCGTCCATGATCAACCGGAACTGGGCCGCGACCTCCGGGGTCAGATACCCGCGGATCGCATGCACACCGTCCTTGAGGCGGCCGATCGTGATGCCCCGACGCCGCTTCGCATCCTCGTCTTTGGGTTCTTGTCCATCGGGGTCGAACATCGACGCAAGATCCTCCGCAAGAGCTCGCAGATCCTCCGTCGTCGGCGACGGACCCGCCGCATCCGCGTCGACGTCCCGGCCCGCGTCAGGGTCGGGATCGACCTCGAGACCGTGCCCGCGGGCGCAACCTGCCAAAGCCACATCGGCCGCCAACCGCTGATCGACCGTGAGCCGATCCCACACCCGCTCGATCGGACCGGTCGCGGCAAGAAACCCGTCGACCCCGACAACCCCGTCCAGCAGCGCCGTCCGCAACTCTGGCCACCGGGCGGGAAGCCGCTCCCCCGACACCAGACTCACATCCCGCCGCACGCGGTCGATGACCTTCCCCACCCTGGTCGCACCCCGCGGATCGACGAGCATCGTCCGCTGCAACAACTCGTTCTCGCCCCGGCAGCCCGCCGCATGCGGGAAACCACCCATCTCCCCCGTCGCGACGGTCTCGACGACCACCGCCTCCACCCGCCGAAACGCCGACCCCGCGGCCACCAGAACGCTCACGCGCTCCGCATCCGACAGCCCCGCCAATGCGTCGTCGGACAGCACCGAATCGAGGTCGGCGATGACCCGATCCAGGAGCTCCGCAGTGCTGTTCATACCCCTCATTCAACCCATCACCACCGACATTCGAGGGTCGAAACAGCCGCAAATTACCCCAGCTCAACGCCATATTCCAATCTCCCGATACTGCGCGGAGCAGGACACGCGTCAGATGGGAGCGAGCACCAGAAACGGGAACGGGAGAGCAAGAGAACTGGGCACGGAGAGGGAGAAGCAGGAAGGAGAAGCAGTGAGCAGCGCCGGAGGAAGGCAGCACCGTCAGGCTGGTTCTGCCTTCATGAAGACGTCGACGGCGTCTTCGCTCTCGAGAACGAAGCCGTGCCGCTCGTACAGTCGCCGTGCCGCGCTGGCCTGCAGCACGTTGAGCCGGAACGGCCGCGTGCCGTCGCTCTCGGTGAGCAGTCGTGCGAGCACGGCTGCTCCTATCCCGCGGCCCTGCGATTCCGGCGCGAGATAGAAATGCTCGATCCAGAACCCGTCCGGTTCAGGCCTCACCGCCACCAGACCGACGTCTTCACCGTCGACGACGATCACGCGGGTGTTCTCGGGAACGAACGCATCGAGGAAGCGCTGCCGCACGCGCACCGGGTCATATCGGCCGAGCCGCTCGAGGTCAGGTCGCATCACGACCGCTCTCAGCTCCGCCATCCAGACGGCGTCAGACGGGCTGCTCGCTCGAAGACTCCATCCCGCTGACACAGAATCCATACAACCATCAGGAGCAGCACTCTCAGACCGGCACCCACCGCGCACAGCATCCGCACCACGAACCGCGCACAGCATCTGCATCATGCACGCCGCCCGCAGCTACAGCGCGAGCAGCACGATCCCGCCGGCGACGACCGCGGACGCGGCCAGACGCCATCCTGGCCTGCTCTCCTTGAGGGCGAACACCCCGAAGAGGCTGACCAGCACGACACTGACCTCGCGCAACGGTGCGACCAGGGCCACCGGAGCGATCTGGATGGCCGTGAGCACCAGGATGTACGACAGCGGCGACAGGATGCTGAAGGCCACGATACGTCGCCACTGCGTGCGCCCGAGGGTGCGGACGGCCGCCCACCGGCCGCGAACACCGAAGGAGTAGAACGGGATCTCGAGCAGCATCGTCCCGACCATGAAGGCGACGGGCGAGAGGTTCCAGGTGCGCACCGCGTTGGCATCCCAGATCGTGTAGACCGCGATCGCGACCCCGGTGAGCAGGCCGAACACGAGCCCGGGGTCGAGTGAGCGGCCGCGGCGCTCGGGGCGCCCCCGGTCGACGAGCCCGATCGCGACGACCCCGACGATGATCGCGGCGACGCCCACCAGGGCGAGTGCGGAAGGCCGCTCACCGAACAGCAGGATGGCGACGATCACCGAGAGGAACGGTCCGGTGCCCCTGGCTGTCGCGTAGACGGTGGAGAGGTTGCCCTCACGGTATCCGCGCTGGAGCACCGCCATGTAGGCGACGTGCAGCACCCCCGAGACTCCGACGCCCAACAGGAACGCGAGCACGTCGTCGGTGCCCAGCCCGCCGGTGAACGGGACGACGCCGATCCAGACGACGGTTCCTCCGACGGCTCCCCACCACAGGAACGGCATGCCCGCCCGGCTCACGCCATGGGCGACGATGTTCCACGCGGCGTGCGTGACGGCTGCGGCGATGACGAGGGCGAAAGCGAGAGCGGACACGAGAGACCCTTCCGTTCGTCGCGGGCGCGACGAACAGGGTCCTCCGGGCTTTTGTCCTGTCAGATGACGGCGCCCCTGCGGAGGGACACCGTGGCGCCGCTCGGACCAGACGGGACGAACCCCGGAACCCTAGGCGCTATCGAGAACGACAGTACCTGCCGTGAGTGACCGGGAGGTGAACGGCACCAGCCCGGCATCCGACGGAGTCGCCGTCAGGCGCACGACGATTACGATCGAAGGACCGCCCCTTCAGGAAGGTCCCCCATGCCCGTCACCCCGGACGCTCTCGCCCACGCCGAGGATCTCGCCGACTTCGTCGTCGCCTCGCCCTCGAGCTATCACGCCGCCGCAGAGGTGGCCAGGCGACTCGAGAATGCCGGGTTCGCGCGCCTCGAAGAGGGAGACGCGTGGGAAGTCACCCCCGGCGGGCGCTACGTCGTCGTGCGCGACGGCGCCGCGATCGCCTGGACGGTGCCGAGGGATGCCACCGCCACCACACCCGCACACGTGCTCGGCGCTCACACCGACTCCCCCGGCTTCAAGCTCAAGCCGCAGCCGACCACCGGGTCGAAGGGCTGGCTGCAGGCGGCCGTGGAGGTGTACGGCGGACCGCTGCTGAACTCCTGGCTCGACCGCGAGCTGCGCCTCGCCGGCCGACTCGCCCTCGCCGACGGACGGGTCGTGCTCGCCGACACGGGAGCGCTGCTGCGCCTCCCCCAGCTCGCGATCCACCTCGACCGCGACGCGAACACGGGCCTCGCACTCGACAAGCAGTTCCAGACGCAGCCCGTCTGGGGCCTCGGCGACCCGACGCAGGAGGACATCCTCGCCGAGCTCGCCGAGTCGGCCGGAGTCACGGCATCCGACATCCGCGGGTACGACGTCGTGATCGCCGACACGGCACGCGGAGCGGTATTCGGCAAGGATCGCGCGTTCTTCGCCTCAGGCCGTCTCGACGACCTCGCCTCGGTGCATGCCGGCGTGGTCGCACTCGAGTCGATCGACACCGCGGCGTCCGGACCGATCGCGATCCTGGCGGCCTTCGATCACGAGGAGCTCGGCTCGAACTCGCGCTCCGGCGCGGCAGGTCCCTTCCTCGAAGACATCCTCGGTCGCGTGTACGACGCGCTCGGCGCCGACGCCTCCGAGCGCCGCCGCGCCCTCTCGGCGTCGTGGTGCCTGTCGAGCGACGTGGGCCATTCGGTGCACCCCAACTACGTGCACAAGCACGACCCGGTGGTGCAGCCGGTGCTCGGATCCGGTCCGATCCTCAAGCTCAACGCCAACCAGCGGTATGCGACGGATGCTGTCGGCTCCGCCGCCTGGCGCGACTGGTGCGACAGCGCCGACGTGGTCACGCAGGAGTTCGTGTCGAACAACAACGTGCGCTGCGGGTCGACGATCGGCCCGATCACGGCGACGCGTCTCGGCATCCGCACGGTCGACGTCGGCATCCCGATCCTGTCGATGCACTCGGCCCGTGAGCTCGCGGGAGTCTCGGATCTGCACGACCTCGCCCGCGTCGCGGGGGCGTTCTTCGCCGGCTGATCGCCGCAGGCACCCCCGCGGGCCCCGCGCAGTGCCAGGATGATGGCATGACGGACATCAAGCCTGGCCTCATCGAGCGCGCGGGCATCGAGATCATCCCCGAATCCGAGCGCACGGCGAAGCCTCGCGACCTGTTCTGGCCGTGGTTCGCGGCCAACGTGTCGGTGTTCGGCATGTCGTACGGGTCGTTCGTGCTCGGCTTCGGGATCTCGTTCTGGCAGGCGACGATCGTGTCGGTCATCGGCATCGTCGTGTCGTTCCTGCTGTGCGGACTCATCGCGATCGCCGGCAAACGCGGTTCGGCCCCCACCATGGTGCTCTCCCGCGCCGCCTTCGGTGTGCAGGGGCAGAAGGTGCCGGGAATCGTCTCGTGGCTGACGTCGATCGGCTGGGAGACCTTCCTCGCGATCATGGCCGTGCTCGCGACAGCCACCGTCATCACGCAGCTCGGCGGTGACGGCGACAGCATCGCGCTGAAGATCACGGCCACCGTCATCGTCGCCGCACTCATCGTCGTGGCCTCCGTGCTCGGGTATCACACGATCATGAAGCTGCAGTCGGTGCTGACCTGGGTCACGGGTGCCGTGACGATCCTCTACATCGTCCTCGCTGCGCCGAGCATCGACCTCGCCGCCGTCATGGCCCGCCCGGATGGCGGCCTCGGCCAGGTCATCGGTGCGCTGGTCATGGTGATGACCGGCTTCGGGCTCGGATGGATCAACATCGCCGCCGACTGGTCGCGATATCAGAAGCGCACGGCATCCGATGGGGCGATCGTCGCGTGGAACACGATCGGCGGCTCGATCGCGCCTGTGATCCTGGTCGTCTTCGGTCTGTTGCTCGCGGGGTCTGACGACGAGCTCAGCGCGGCGATCGCCGCCGACCCGATCGGCGCCCTCGCCACCCTCCTGCCCCTCTGGGTGCTCGTGCCCTTCCTGCTCACCGCGGTGCTCGCGCTCGTCTCGGGAGCCGTGCTGGGCATCTACTCCTCGGGCCTCACGCTGCTGAGCCTCGGCATCCGCATCCCCCGCCCGTCGGCCGCGGCGATCGACGGCGTGATCCTCACGATCGGCACGATCTACGTGGTGTTCTTCGCCACCGACTTCCTGGGCCCCTTCCAGAGCTTCCTCATCACGCTCGGCGTTCCGCTGGCATCGTGGGCCGGCATCCTGATCGCCGACATCCTCCGGCGCAGGAAGGACTACGACGACGAGGCGCTGTTCGACAGCCGCGGCCGGTACGGCGCCTGGGACTGGATCTCGATCGGCACCATGGTGGTCGCGAGCGTGATCGGCTGGGGCTTCGTGCTCAACGGCTTCGCCGATGCCGCCCCGTGGAACAACTGGCAGGGCTACCTGCTCGGCCTGGTCGGCGGAGTCGACGGAGACTGGGCCTACGCGAACCTCGGAGTGTTCTTCGCCCTGGTGCTGTCGTTCGTCTTCACCTGGTTCGCTCGCGCCGGACGCATCCGCGCGCAGGAGGCAGCTGCGTGAGCAGGGAGTCCTGGCTGGTCGTGATCGACCCGCAGACGATCTTCGCCTCACCTGACTCGGCCTGGGCGTCACCGTTCTTCGACGACGCGATGCCCCGCATCAGCGAGCTCGCCGAGTCGTTCGGCGACCGTGTGATCGTGACGCGCTGGATGCCGACCGCCGACCGCTCGACCTCGTGGGGCGCCTACTTCGCCGCGTGGCCGTTCGCAGACCAGGCACCGTCGGACCCACTGTTCGACCTCGTACCGCAGGCGGTCGGCCTGTCGGCGCATGCGACCCTCGATCTGCCGACGTTCGGCAAGTGGGGCGCCGCGATGGAGGCGATCGTGGGCAGAGGAGCGCACGTCGTGCTGGCGGGAGTCTCGACGGACTGCTGCGTCATCTCGACAGCCCTCGCCGCAGCGGATGCCGGGGCGCACGTCGCGATCGCCGCCGACGCCTGCGCGGGATCGACGGCCGAGAACCACGAGGCCGCGATGCGGATCATGGGTCTCTACCCGCCGCAGATCACGATCAGCGATACCGCGGCGGTGCTGGCGGAGCGCTAGCCCGCAGCGCGCACAGCCGCCGCGATGTCGGCGGGCGACCCGCGCCAGGGTGCCCCGTGCCCTGGTAGCACCCAGGATGCCGACAGAGCGGCCAGTCGGTCGAGAGACGCGGTGGCCTCCTCAGGCTCGTCCGTGAACGGCGCGGGCTGCGGACCCACGCGCCCCGTCAGCACATGGCGCGTGGTGAGCGCGTCGCCGACGAAGACCGCATCCGCCGCGGGGATGTGCACCGCGATGCTGCCGGGCGAGTGCCCCGGCATCCCGATGACGACCGGGGATCCGGGGAGGTCGAGCACCTGGCCGTCGACGACGGTCACGACCTCGGACACGTGCCGCGTGCGCAGTGCATTCTTGCGCAGGCTGTAGGCGAAGAATCCCAGCGTCGGACCGATGCGTGCCGGCCCCATCGGGGTCTTCGGCTTCTCACCGGTGCGCACCCGATGCGCATCGGCACTGTGGACGAAGACCGGCACGACTGCTTCACTGCGCAGTCGCTCGGCGAAGCCGATGTGGTCGCCGTCGCCGTGGGTGAGGACCAGACCGCGGATGTCGGAGAGCGGCCGGCCGAGCTCGGTCAGCTTTCGCTGCAGATCGTTCCAGTGACCGGGCAGACCCGCGTCGACGAGCGTGATCCCCTCCGGCAGGTCGACCAGATATGACGCGACGACGTCGTTGCCGAGTCGATGCAGGTGCGGTGCGAGCTTCATGGTCGCCCTTTCGTGGTGGTCTATGATGGCTACATTACGTAGCTATCATAGCTAATGTCAATAGCCATTAAGGAGTCCAGATGCCGACCCCCGAACGAACCTCTCTGGCGGCCATCGTCGACGCCGGCCGCGAAATCCTCGAATCGGCCGGCCCCGCAGGGCTGACGATGCAGGCGGTCGCCGAGCGCGTGGGCGTGCGGGCACCGTCTCTCTACAAGCGGATCCGCGATCGAGACGCCCTGCTGTCGGCGGTCGCGGAGGCCTCCGCCGATGCGCTGACGAGCCGACTTGACACCGCGGGCGACGAGCTGCCCCTCCTCGCCGCCGCGTACCGCGCCTTCGCACACGAGCACCCCCAGGCGTTCCGCCTGCTGTTCACGGCATCCGCGCCCGAAGACGCTCTCCACCGGACGTCTGCTCCGGTGCTGCGCTCCTGCGCCGAACTCGTCGGGCCTGAGCATGCGCTCGATGCCGCCCGCCTCTTCACCGCCTGGGCGACCGGGTTCCTGCAGATGGAGCTCGCCAGGATGTTCCGGCTCGGCGGCGACGTCGACGAGGCGTTCGACTATGCGATGGGCCGCATCATCGCCGGGCTCACAGCCGCCTGATCACACGCCCGGGCGGGCGGATACGAGATCGACCGGAATACTGCCAAGATGATGCGCGGAGAGGGGTTTCCATGACCACGAGCGCGCACGAAGACGAGTCCGTCCGCCCGAAGAGGGCTCGACGGCCGTGGCACCGCACGAAGGTGGCGGTGGGGCTGGTGCTCCTCGTCGCCGCCGTGGTGGCGATCATCGGCGCGCTCACCCCGTGGCCTTCGGCCATGCTCATCCGCTCGGTGTTCACCAAGGGTGGCGACGAGACCGCCGCCGAGATGGAGAAGCACGTCACCGAGGCGAAGCTCACCGAGCAGCTCGACGTCGCCTACGCCGACAGCGGCGCCGACACCACGATGGACGTCTTCACGCCGGCATCCGCCACCGGGCCGCTGCCGACGGTCGTCTGGATCCACGGCGGCGCCTGGATCTCGGGGTCGAAGGAGAACGTCGACCCCTATATGCGCATCCTCGCGGCCGAGGGCTACACCACCATCGCGCTGAACTACACGATCGGGCCCGAGGGCGTGTATCCGCTCGCGGTGCACCAGCTCAACGACGCGCTCTCCTACATCGACGCGCACGCCGATGAGCTGAACGTGGATCCGAACCAGATCGTGCTCGCCGGCGACTCCGCCGGCGGACAGCTGGCCAGTCAGATGGCGACGCTGATGACGAGCCCCGACTACGCCGAGATCATGGACATCACCCCGGCGCTGAAGGCCGAGCAGGTGGTGGCGACCGTGCTGAACTGCGGCGTGTACGACCTCGCGGCGCTCGCGTCACTCGACGGCGTCGTCGGCTGGGGTCTCAAGACGTCGATGTGGGCGTATGCGGGAACCAAGACCTGGGCGGAGGGCTCGACCGGCTCGACGATGTCGACGATCGACTGGGTGACCGAGGACTTCCCGACGACCTACATCTCGGGTGGGAACGGCGATGGGCTGACCTGGCTGCAGTCGATCCCGATGGCCAAGCGCCTCGACGAGCTGGGAGTCGACGTCACGACCCTGTTCTGGCCGGCTTCGCACGAGCCGGCCCTTCCGCATGAGTATCAGTTCCACCTCGACATGCCCGACGCCCAGACGGCGCTGCAGCAGACGATCGACTTCCTGAACGCGAACACCACGCGCTGAGGGTCGCGGCGCGGCGCGGCGCGGCGATCTACTTCATCGTGTCGAGGATGCCGACCAGGTCGTCGAACGTCGTGAGCGGGTTGAGGATCGCGAAGCGGGTGTTCGGGCGCCCCGCGTGCGAGCTCGGCACCACGAACGCGCGCTGCGAGTCGAGCAGCTCGTCCGACCAGCGGTCGTAGTCGCCGCGCTCCCACCCCTCGCGTTCGAACACGACGACCGAGAGCTGCGGGTCGCGCACGAGTCTGAGCTCGGGACGGGCGGCGATCTCGGCGGCGATCCTCTGGGTCAGAGCGAGCGTCGCACTCACGGCCTCGCGATAGGCGGTCACGCCGTAGGTCGCGAGCGAGAACCACAGCGGCAGCCCCCGTGGGCGTCGAGTGAGCTGGATCGAATAGTCCGACGGGCTGAAGTCACCGGCGTCGGTGAGGGTGTCGAGGTATTCGGCGTGCTGCGTGTGCGCTCGGCGCCCCGCATCGGGGTCGCGGTAGATGAGCGCGCAGCAGTCGAAGGGGGCGAACAGCCACTTGTGCGGATCGACGATCACCGAGTCGGCGCGCTCGACCCCCGCGAAGATGCCGCGGGCCTCAGGGGCGAGCATCGCGGTGAGCCCGTAGGCGCCGTCGATGTGCAGCCAGAAGTCGAACTCGTCTTTCAGCGCGGCGATGCCGGCGATGTCGTCGACGATGCCGAAGTTGGTCGAGCCGCCGGTGGCGACCACCGCGCAGATCTCGTCGCCGTGCTCCGCGAGCGCCGCACGCACGGCATCCGCCCGCAGCATGCCGTCGTCACCCGCGGGCACCAGCAGCACGTCGGCATCCATGACCTTCGCCGCCGACTTGTTCGACGAGTGCGCCTCGACGCTGCACACGATCTTCCACCGACGTGGGAGCTCCTTGCCCGCGTCGAGCAGCTTCACCTTCGCCGCCTCGCGAGCGGCGACGAGCGCCGACAGGTTGCCGATCGTGCCGCCCTGCACGAACACTCCACCGGCGGTGTCGGGGAGACCGAACTCCGAGGCCAAGAAGGACAGCACCTCGTTCTCGGCGTGCACGGCGCCCGCGCCCTCGAGCCAGCTGCCTCCGTAGAGGCCGGATGCCGAGACCACGAGGTCGAACGCGATCGAGGCGATCGTCGGGGCGGTCGGGATGAACGACAGATACGACGGGTGGCTCGTCGTCAGGCAGGCCGGGGCGAGGATGTGCTCGAACACACTGAGCGCGCGATGCGAACCGAGACCGGCGTCGGTGATCGTGGTTCCGACCAGACGATCGAGCTCGGCCGGCGACTGGGGCTTGTCGAGCGGCACATCGGCCGCCAGCATCCGACGGCGCGAGTAGTCGAGCACCGCGTCGACGATCGCCGTCGATTCGGCCGAGGCCGCGTGCATGCGTTCTGCTCCCATGAGCTGTCCTTACCTGAGGGTTTCTACGGGCTGTGCGGGCTCGGCGATCGGAACGTCGAGTACTGCGGAGAGGGTTCGGCGAGCGAGATCGGCTCGATCGCGCGGCGCCCAGTGCACGAGCGAGTGGGCGCTCATGCCGTCGACCATGGCGAGCAGCATCCATGCCGACGAGTCCGGGTCGACCTGCAGCGTCGCATCTTCAGCGACCGCGCGGGCGATGAGGTCTTCGAGGGCACTGTGCCAGAGATCCATCTCGGTGCGCACCCTGATGCCGAGCGCCTCATTGCGGGCTCCGAGCGCCCACGACTGCACCCATACCATCGCGACGTCGTCGCGCGAGTCGTCGAGCAGCGTCTCGATGAGCCGCAGCAGGTTGGTGCGCAGATCGACGCTCGAGTCGTACGAGGCGATGACCTCGTCTCGCTCGGCCGCGACGATCGCGGTGAAGACCTCGGCGACGAACGACTCCATCACCGGCCGATAGTGCGCGACGAGAGCCGGCGTGACGCCGACCCTGGCCGCGACGGCACGCACGGTGAGGGCTTCGAGGCCGCTCTCCGCGGCGAGCGCGACGGCGCCGTCGACGATCGAGCGTTCGCGCTCTTCGGGCGGCAGCCGGCGAGGCGCGGCGGCTCTTGACGTGGTCTTCATCACGGGCTACCGTATCACTCGTTGATCACGTGTTCAATAGGGATCACGACTCCTCATTCCCGAGGTCGCGATCAGCAGCGAGGGAGACAATCATGGCCTGGCACATGCCCGCCGAGACCGCACCGCACGACCGCACCTGGATGGCATTCCCCGCCGAGGGCCCGACGCTGGGCGAGACGGCGTCCGAGCGCGACGAGGGATACGACACCTGGACGGCCGTCGCCCACGCGGTCGCCGAGTTCGAGCCGGTGTCGATGATCGTCGACCCTGCCGAGGTCGCCCGCGCTCGGCGCATGCTCAGCAGCAGCATCGACATCGTCGAGGCTCCGGTCGACGAGTTCTGGATGCGCGACTCCGGCCCGACCTTCGTGATCGACGACGAGCGGCCCGGTGTGCTCGGCGCGGTCGACTGGATCTTCAACGGCTGGGGCGCGCCGGCCTGGGCGCAGTGGCAGAAGGCGGCGCAGCACGCGCGCATCATCGCCGGGGCCGTCGGCGCCGAGCTCGTGAGTTCGACCCTCGTCAACGAGGGCGGCGGAATCCACGTCGACGGCGAGGGCACCGTGCTGCTCACCGACACCGTGCAGCTCGACCCCCGCCGCAACCCCTACGCCGACAGGGCGCGCGTCGAGGCCGAGATGGCCCGCACGCTGGGCGCCACGAAGGCCGTGTGGCTGCCGCGGGGCCTCACTCGCGACTACGACGACTTCGGCACGAACGGGCACGTCGACATCGTCGCGACGCTCGTCTCTCCCGGGCGACTGCTGCTGCACGAGCAGCAGAACCCCGAGCACCCCGATCACGCCGTGACGCGCGAACTGCGAGAGCACCTCGCGCAGCAGACGGATGCGGCCGGTCGCCGTTTCGAGATCGTCGACCTGCCCGCGCCGACGACCCTGCGCGACGATGAGGGCTTCGTCGACTGGAGCTATGTCAACCACCTGGTCACGAACGACGGCGTGGTCGCGTGCGGCTTCGGCGACGAGCAGGCCGACGCCACGGCACGGTCGATCCTCGCCGATGTCTACCCGGGGCGGCGTGTGGTCACGGTCGATGCGCGCCCGCTGTTCGACCGCGGCGGCGGCATCCACTGCATCACCCAGCAGCAGCCGAGCGTAGGTGTGCCCGCATGATCGACGTGGTCGAGGCCCCCATCGCCGAACTGCGGCGAGCGCTCGAGACCGGAGCCATGACCGCCGTCGAGCTCGTCGACGCGTATCTCGCGCGCATCGACGCCTACGACGGCCCCGAGACCGAGACGGCGCTGAACGCCGTCGTCGTCCGCAACCCCGACGCCCACTCGGAAGCAGCGGCATCGGATGCGCGACGTGCACGCGGCGAGACGCTCGGACCCCTCGACGGCATCCCGTACACGGCGAAGGACAGCTACCTGGTGCGCGGACTCACCGCCGCCGCCGGCAGTCCCGCCTTCGCCGATCTCGTCGCCCAGCGCGATGCGTTCACGATCGAACGCCTGCGGTCGGGCGGCGCGATCTGCCTCGGGCTGACGAACATGCCTCCGATGGCCAACGGCGGCATGCAGCGAGGTGTCTACGGGCGCGCCGAGAGCCCCTACAACGCCGACTTCCTCACCGCGCCCTTCGCCTCGGGGTCGTCGAACGGATCCGGCACCGCGACGGCGGCGAGCTTCGGAGCCTTCGGTCTGGGCGAGGAGACCTGGTCGAGTGGACGCGGCCCCGCCACGAACAATGCCCTCTGCGCCTACACGCCGTCGCGCGGCGTGATCTCGACCCGCGGCAACTGGCCTCTGGTGCCGACCATGGACGTCGTCGTTCCGCACGCGCGCACCATGGCCGACCTGCTCGAGGTGCTCGACGTGATCGTCGCCGACGATGCCGAGACGCGTGGCGACTTCTGGCGCGCGCAGCCGTGGGTGACGCTGCCACTCTCTTCCGAGGTGCGCCCCGAGTCGTACGACGCCCTGGGCGCAGACGCGGCGACCGCTCTGCGGGGCATCCGCATCGGCATCCCTCGCATGTACATCAATGCGGACCCGGATGCCGGCACCGCCGCCGACCCGGGCATCGGTGGCCCCACGGGTCAGCGCATCGAGACCCGCGCCTCGGTGATCGCGCGCTGGGAGGCGGCTCGTCGCGACCTCGAGGCCGCGGGGGCGACCGTCGTCGAGGTCGACTTTCCCGTGGTGTCGAACTACGAGGGCGACAGACCGGGCGCACCCACCATCGCGACGCGCGGTCTCGTGTCGCCGGAGTATCTGCGCCGCGAGATCGTCGACCTGTCGGCGTGGGGGTGGGAGGACTTCCTGCAGGCGAACGCCGACCCGCGACTGAACACCCTCGCCGCCGTCGATGGGGCGACGATCTCCCCACACCCGGAGGGTGCACTCCCCGACCGCTACACGGGCTTCGACGACGACATCGCCGAATACCCCGACTGGGTGCGCGACAACCCGGGCGTCGGATTCGCGGACATGCCCGAGCTCGTCGACGGACTCCGTGGGCTCGAGGAGACTCGACGCGTCGACCTCGAGGAGTGGATGGACGAGCACGAGCTCGACGCGGTCGTGTTCCCGGCCGTCGCCGATGTGGGTCCGGCCGACATGGACGTGAACGAGGCCTCCGCCGACCTCGGCTGGCGCAACGGCACCTGGATCGCGAACGGCAATCTGACCGTGCGCCACCTCGGCATCCCGACCGTGACTGTGCCGATGGGGCTCATGGCCGACATCGGCATGCCGATCGGGCTGACTTTCGCGGGCCGCGCCTACGACGACGCGACGCTGCTGCGTCTCGCCGCCGGGTTCGAGGCGATCGGCGCACCGGGCGAGCGCCGCACTGCTCCCCCGCGCACGCCGAGGCTCTGACGGCGAGCAAAACGCCACCCACCGGTCATTGACCGGGCATCGTGAACATTTCACCATTGTGACGCTCGCCACGATTGTTATATGTTTGGCCTGTCCGTCACGACAGGAAGCGACCCATGAGCACCGAGAACAACGAGCGCGAGCTCGAGGCCGGCATCGTCACCGATCTCTCGGGCCGCATGACGTACGGGTCGTACCTGTCGCTCGACCAGCTGCTCACCGCGCAGAATCCGGTCAGCGTCCCCGAGCACCACGATGAGCTGCTGTTCATCATCCAGCACCAGACCACCGAGCTCTGGCTCAAGCAGCTGCTGCACGAGCTGTCTTCTGCCCGAGAGCTGCTCGCCAGCGACGACCTGCGCGAGGCGCTGAAGCGGGTCGCGCGGGTCAAGCGCATCCAAGACGTGATGACGCAGCAGTGGGGGATCCTCGCGACCCTCACACCCACCGAGTACGCGCAGTTCCGCGGAGCGCTGGGCAACTCGTCTGGCTTCCAGTCGGTGCAGTACCGCGCCGTCGAGTTCGCCCTCGGCAACAAGAACGAGAAGATGCTCAGCGTCTTCGCCGACCACCCCGCCAACCTCGCGCTGCTCACCGCCGAGTGGCACAAGCCCACGCTCTACGACGAGTTCCTGCGCTACGCGTCGCGGCGCGGCCTGCCGATCCCGGCCGAGATCCTCGACCGCGACGTGCGCCTCCCTTACCGGGAGACCCAGGAGCTCGTGCCCGCGATCCGCGAGATCTACCAGAACCACCAGCAGCACTGGGACCTCTACGAGGCCTGCGAAGACCTCGTCGATCTCGAGGACAACTTCCAGTTCTGGCGCTTCCGTCACCTGAAGACCGTCGCGCGCACGATCGGCATGAAGGTCGGCACCGGCGGCTCGAGCGGAGTCGGCTTCCTGCAGCGCGCGCTCGACCTGACGTTCTTCCCCGAGCTCTACACCGTGCGCACCGAGATCGGCGGCTGATGCACGCGGCGACCTTCTTCGACGGCGAAGGATGGCGCGACGGCATCGTCGAGTTCGACGGCGAGCGGATGCTGCTGCGCGACGAGTCGCCGGCATCCGATCTGCACCTCCCCGGTCTGCCGAGGCTCGACGGCGTGATCATCGGCGGCTTCACCGACCACCACGTGCACCTGCAGCTCGTCGATCACGAGCTGCTGCGCGGGTCGACGCTCGGCCGCGTGATCGACCTCGGCGCGAATCCGACGGTTGTCGCCACGCTCTCCGCTGCCCTGCGCGAGGCTGGAAAAGCATGCGCGAACTCGAGCGGGGCCAAAAACGCATCCGCAGATCCTCGCGGGGCCAAAAGCGCATCCGAAACGACGGTTTCCGATGCGTTTTTGACCCCGCACCAGAGAACGACACCGCATGAGACACCGCACCGGACACCGCACCCTGTCTCGATCGAGTTCGCCGGCGCGTTCCTCACGCCCGTCGGCGGCTATCCGAGCGACCGCGACTGGGCACCAGAGGGGTCGTTCCGCGAGATCGCGGACAGGGCGACCGCCGAACGGGCGGTGGCCGAGATGGCGGATGCCGGAGCATCCTGCATCAAGGTCGCGAGCAACGCCACCGCAGGCCCCGTCTTCGACGATGACCTGTTCCGCGCTATCGTCGTCGCTGCATCCGCACACGGCCTCTCCGTCGTCGCCCACGCCGAAGGCGCGGGAGAAGCACAGCGCGCAGCCCGCCTCGGCGCCGCGCGCCTCGCCCACTCACCGTTCACCGAGCGCTTCGACGATGCCGAGATCACCACCCAGGCGGCATCCCTCTCGTGGATCTCGACGCTCGCGATCCACGACGCCGACAGCGCGGAAAGGACCATGGTCGTCGACAATGTGCGCCGCTTCCACGCGGCCGGCGGCTCCGTGCTCTACGGGACCGACATGGGCAACGGCCCGACGCCCGTCGGACTGAACTCCGCCGAGCTCGCCGCCCTCCGCGACGCCGGGATCGACGGCATCGACCTGCTCCGCACGCTCGCCCCGCAGAACCCTCTCGACCCCGCATCCGTGCTCCTGAAACTTTCCGGCACCGACGCCGATCCGACACTCGCCCGCCCGCTGACCAGCGCCGATCTGAAGGCTTGACATGACCGACACCCGCGACGCCGCGACCATCGAACGCTCGCTCCTCGACCTCGCCGGCGCCCTCGATGCCGCCGACCCGCTGCACGCCCACCTCGACGCGTTCGTCGAGGCTCCGGGGGTCGGCGCCTACCTCGACGGCAATTCGCTCGGTCGACCACTCAAGGACACTCCCGAGAAGCTCGCCGCGTTCGTGCGCGACGACTGGGGCACAAGGCTGATCCGCTCGTGGGACGAGCAGTGGATGGCGCTGCCGATGGAGCTCGGCGATCGCATCGGGCGCGTCACCCTCGGTGCCGCCGCGGGGCAGACCGTCGTGGCCGACTCGACCAGCGTGCTGATCTACAAGCTGATGCGCGCCGCCGCGACCGCAGACCCGGCCCGCACCGAGCTCGTGATCGAGTCGGGCAACTTCCCCACCGACCGGTTCATGGCCGAGGGCGTCGCCGCCGAGACCGGCATGACGGTGCGGTGGATCGAGCCCGATCCGGTGCTCGGAGTGCAGATCGCCGACGTGGTCGCCGCCATCTCCGAGCGCACGGCTCTCGTCTCGCTCAGCCACGTCGACTACCGTTCCGGCGCCCTCGCCGACATGCCCGGCATCACGACCGCGGTGCACGAGGTGGGCGCGCTGATGATGTGGGACCTATGCCACTCGGCCGGCGTGATCCCGATGCAGCTCGACGCCTGGGGCGTCGACATGGCGGTCGGATGCACGTACAAGTACCTCAACGGCGGCCCCGGCTCCCCCGCGTTCGCCTACCTGCGACGCGAGCACCAGGGCGTCCTGCGCCAGCCGATCCAGGGCTGGTGGAGCGCCGCAGACATCTTCGCGATGGGTCCGCAGTACGCGCCGGCCGGCGATATCCGGCAGCTGCTCAGCGGCACTCCGCCGATCACCTCGATGCTCGCGATGCAGGGGATGCTCGACCTCATCGAGCAGGCGTCGATCGAGGCGATCCGCGAGAAGTCGCTCTCCCTCACCGACTTCGCCGTGCGCGCGTACGACGAAGCGCTGGCGCCCCTCGGCGTGCGGCTGCTCAGCACGCGCGACGCCGCACTTCGCGGCAGCCACGTCACGATCGGCCACCCCGACTTCCGCGCCGTGACGCAGCGACTGTGGGCCGACGGGATCATTCCCGACTTCCGCTTCCCCGACGGCATCCGCCTGGGGCTCTCGCCGCTCAGCACCTCGTATGCCGAGACGCTCACCGGCATCCTCGCCGTGCGCGACGCCCTGGAGTCGCATGACCGCTGAGCTCGCCGAGCATCCCGAGACGGGCCCCGTGCTCGACGACATCGATGCGCGCCCCGGCAGCACGGCATCCCTGCTGCGCACCCTGGTGGGGCTGTACCTGCGCCCGCTCGGCGGCTGGATCTCGGCGGCCGACCTGGTCGCACTCGCCGGCGATCTCGGGATCCCCACGGCGCAGGCGCGCACCGGCGTCACCCGCCTCAAGCAGAAGGGGCTGCTGCTCGCCGAGCGCCGGCACGCGATCGGCTATCTGCTGAATCCGGATGCCGCCACGATGCTCGAGCGGGGCGACCGACGCATCTTCGAGATGCGCGAGATGACGGATGCCGACACGTGGTGCCTCATCTCGTTCTCGATGCCCGAGAGCGCCCGCGCGACGAGACACCAGCTCCGCCGCCGCCTGCAGTGGATCGGGGCGGGCGTCGTATCCCCCGCCCTGTGGATCTGCCCCGGGCATCTGCAGGGCGAGGTGCTCGACATCGTCGACGACCTCGACGCCAGAGACTGGGTGACGCTGTTCCAGGCCGGCGCACCGACGACCGCGCGCACGCTGCCCGAGGCAGCCGCGGACTGGTGGGACCTCGACGCGCTGCGCGCCGAGCACCTCGAGTTCCAGTCGTCGCTCGAGACGCTTCCGGACGCGCCGTTCGCCGCCTACGTGCGGCTGATCGACCGCTGGCGCGTGCTGCCCTACATCGATCCGGGCCTGCCGCCCTCGATGCTCCCGGCCGACTGGCCGGGCAGGCGCAGCGTCGACGAGTTCCAGAGGCTGTCGACGGAGCTGTCGGATGCCGCGTGGCAGCGCGTGCGGGAGATCACCTCGGCGGCGCGGTCGTAGCCCGCACCACCAGCCGCGTCGGCAGGATCACGTGCATCTCGTCGACCTCCTGCCCCGAGAGCAGCGTGAACACCATGTCGGCCGCGACGGCGCCGAGTCTACGCATCGGCTGCTGGATCGTCGTGAGCGGCAGCGCCCGCCTGGTGGCCTCGGGCACGTCATCGAACCCGATCACAGACAGATCGTCCGGCACCCGCAGACCCAGCTCGTGGGCGACGTCGATCACCGCGATCGCCGACAGGTCGTTCGCCGCGAAGATCGCCGTCGGTCGGGACTCGCCGCTCAGCATGATGCGGGCGGATTCCCTGGTCACATCGAGCTCGTAGCGGCCGATGCCGACGAGTGACGGATCGAGAGGGATCCCTGCGTCCGAGAGTGCCCTGCGGTAGCCGGCATCGCGGAGCCCGGCGGATCTGAGGTCGGGGCGACCTGCGAGGAAGCCGATGCGGCGGTGGCCGAGCTCGATCAGGTGTCTGGTCGCAGTGAGCGCGCCACCGAAGCTGTCGGATTCGACCGTGGGCAGGTCAGCACGACCCGTATGGGGATCGATCGCGACCACCGGGATCTCGGTGCCGGCGCTGACGACCGTCGGGGTGACCATGATCGCGGCATCGATCAGCGTGCCCGAGAGTCTGCTCAGCGATCGCCGCTCCCAGCCGTCGCCTGCGCCGAGGTGCGAACCGCTGTAGGCGAGCAGGTCGAACGCCGTGTCGTGCACGGCCGAGCCGACGCCTTTGAGGATCTCCGCACTGAAGGGTTCGAAGTCCGCCAGGAGCACACCGATCACACCCGTTCGCCGAGCCCTCATGCTGCTCGCGACGAGGCTCGACTCGTACCCGAGCTGCTTCACGGCGTCGAGGACCCGCTGCACGGTGGCATCCGCTATCCCATATCGGCCGTTCACGGCTTTCGAGACGGTCGACACCGACACTCCAGCCGCTTTCGCGACGTCGTGGATCGTCGTGCGTGCCCCCATGAGACGCCAGCGTAGCCGGGTTTCCAGATCGATGGAAACTGTTTTCGAAAACGTTTGACGATCGACTGGTCCGGCTGGAGACTCATGCCACTGCGGTCTCACCTGAGCGTCCGCAGGCGCCCCGCAGCGAAGCGGCGCGCAACTCGATGAGGAGAACGATCACATGAACAGCAGAAGGCTCCCCCTCGCCTCCGCGGTCGCAGCATTGGCCGTCGGAGCGCTCGCGCTCTCGGGCTGCACCGCAGACTCGTCCGGCACCGACGGCGGCGACACCAGCATGACCCTCTGGCACAACTCGACGACAGGCCCCGGAGTGGAGTTCTGGGAGCAGACGGTCGCCGACTTCGAGAGCGACAATCCGGGCGTCACGATCGACATCCAATCGGTCCAGAACGAGGATCTCGACGGCAAGCTGCAGACCGCCCTCAACTCGGGAGACGCCCCCGACATCTTCCTGCAGCGCGGCGGCGGCAAGATGGCCGCGATGGTCAAGGCCGGCCAGCTGAAGGACCTCACCGACGCGATCGCAGGCCCCGCGGCCGAAGAGATCCCCGATGCGTCGTACTCGGCGAACAGCCTCGACGGCAAGATCTACGCCATGCCCGTCGCCGTGCTGCCCGGTGGCCTGTTCTACAGCCAAGACCTCTTCGACCAGGCGGGGATCACCGAGAACCCGACGACCCTCGACGAGCTCGAGGCGGCCACGGTCGCCCTCAAGGGCGCCGGGATCGACCCCATCGCCCTCGGCGCCAAGGACGCCTGGCCCGCAGCGCACTGGTACTACTGGTTCGCCCTGCGCGAGTGCAGCTCCGACACACTCGCCAAGGCCGCCGACGAGATGGACTTCACCGACGAGTGCTGGGTGCGTGCGGGTGAGGACCTGCAGTCGTTCGCCGAGACCGAGCCCTTCAACTCGGGCTTCCTGACGACTCCTGCCCAGCAGGGCGCCGGCAGCTCTGCCGGGCTGATCGCCAACCACCAGGCCGCCATGGAGCTCATGGGCGCGTGGAACCCCGGCGTCATCGGCTCGCTCACTCCTGACCAGCAGCCGCTGGCCGACCTCGGCTGGTTCCCCTTCCCCGAGATCGACGGCGGAGACGGCGAACCCGGTTCGATGATGGGTGGCGTCGACGGCTACTCGTGCTCGGTCGACGCACCCGACGCATGCGTCGACTTCCTGAACTACATCGGCACCTCGGACGTGCAGACCGCCTACTACAAGGCCTTCAACGCCCCGCCGGTCAACACCGTCGCGCAGGAGGCCGTCACCGAGCCCTACCTGCAGACCATCCTCGAGGCGTACAACGCGGCTCCGTACGCGACGCAGTGGCTCGACACCGTCTACGGCCAGAACGTGGGCAACGCACTGAACGTCGCAGTGGTCGATCTGCTCGCGGGCAACAGCGACGCGGAGGACCTGGTCAAGGCTGTGCAGGATGCCGCAGCGAAAGCGTGACACGCGTGCCCGGCTGGAAGTGATGCTTCTGGCCGGGCCCGCCCTGCTCGTCTTCCTCGCCTTCGTCATCTTCCCGGTGCTGATGGCGGCGTACTACGGCTTCTTCAGCTGGCAGGGCTACGGCCCGCCCACCGAGTTCGTCGGGCTGAAGAACTACCTCACGATCCTCCAGGATCCGCTGTTCCACGACGCGCTCGCGCACAACGGCTTCATCCTGGTGTTCTCCCTCGTGCTCCAGGGTCCGGTCGCCATCGTGCTGGCGCTGCTGCTGAACCGCAAGATGCGAGGTCAGTCGCTGATCCGCGTGCTGATCTTCGTGCCCTACGTGATCTCCGAGGTCGTCGTGGGCACGGGGTGGAGCCTGATGCTGCAGACCAACGGCGCGCTCAACGCGATGCTGACGAACATGGGTCTGGGGTTCCTGGCGACCGATTGGCTGTCTGACCCCGGGATCGCGATCTGGACGCTGATGGCGATCATCACGTGGAAGTACGTGGGCTTCGCGGTCATCCTGTTCCTCGCCGGCCTGCAGGGCATTCCGGAGGAGCTGAACGAGGCCGCGGCCATCGACGGCGCCTCCTACTGGCAGATCCAGTGGCGGATCACGCTGCCGCTGCTCGCGCCGACCCTGCGCATCTGGGCGTTCCTGTCGATCATCGGCTCGCTGCAGCTGTTCGACCTCGTCTACATCATCTGGGGGCAGTACATCGCATCCACCGCGGGCACCTCGACCATGGCGACGTACATGGTCTCGGAGGGGCGCAACGCCGGCAACTACGGCTACGGCAACGCGGTCGCGGTCGTGCTCTTCCTCATCTCGCTCGTGGTCGCTCTCATCTATCAGCGCGCCGTGCTGCGCAAGGACACGGACGGCGCCCTCACCGGCGCCTCGGGCAGGAAGAAGGACTCCCGCTCGCGCGCCCGGCAGGATGCCGCCCTGCAGCATGCCGGCGCAGAGGCCGACGCGGCTGCAGACGCCACCACACAGAAGGAGTCCGTCCGATGACCGCCACCTCGGTGCTCGTCACCCAGCGCAAGGCCCGCACGGGTCGCACCGCGAAGCCCCGGCTGCCGTGGGCCAACCCCGCCGTGTACTTCGTCGCGCTGATCGCGGTCGGTCTGATGCTGGCGCCCATCGCCTACATCATCACCGGCGGGTTCCGCACGAACGCGCAGATCACGACCGATCCGTCCGGGTTCCCGCAGCCGTGGGTGGTGTCGAACTACCTCGACGTACTCACCGGCAGCGTGTTCTGGCGACTGGTGGGCAACTCGACCATCGTCGCTCTCGCGACCACCGTCGGCACGGTCGCCCTGGGACTGATGGCGGCCTACGTCCTCGCGAGGTACCGGTTCGCCGGCCGAGGAGTGCTCTACGCCTTCTTCGCCGCAGGGCTGATGTTCCCTCTGACCGTCGCGATCACCCCGCTGTACATCGTGGTGCGCAGTCTCGGACTGATGAACTCGCTCGGCGGAGTGATCCTGCCCCAGATCGCGTTCGCGCTGCCGACGACCATCATCATCCTCGTGCCGTTCCTGCGCGCCATCCCCGATGAGATCCAGGAGGCCGCGTTCATCGACGGATGCAGCCGCATCGGGTTCTTCTGGCGGATGGTGCTGCCGCTCTCGCTCCCGGGAGTCATCACCACCGGCATCCTGGCGTTCATCGGCAGCTGGAACGGCTACCTGCTGCCGCTGTTCATCCTCAACGATCAAGCCGCGTACACGCTGCCGCTCGGCGTGCAGTCGTTCGCATCCCAATACTCCGTGGACACCGCGAAAGTGCTCGCATTCACATCGCTGTCGATGATCCCGGCGCTGATCTTCTTCAGCCTGTTCGAGCGGCGCATCGTGGGAGGGCTGACCGGTGCAGTCAAGGGCTGATGCGGTCGCCGTCGCGACACCCCACGTCGACGAGAACGAGAAAGAGAACATGATGTTGCAGCCCGCAGGCTCCGCGCCGCACTCCCCCCGCGTCGAGGCGCTCCTCGCCCGCATGACCCTGGAAGAGAAGCAGGCGCAGCTCGTCGGCTTCTGGGTCGACCAGGGCGTCGAGGTGGTCGCCCCGATGTCGGGCGAGAAGAAGAGCTCGACGCGCTACGAGGATGCCTCCGCGCATGGCATCGGTCACCTCACCCGCGTGTACGGCACCCGACCCGTCGACCCCGTCGAGCGGGCGGCCTGGCTGTGGACCGAGCAGCGCCGACTTCAGCAGCAGACGCGGCTGGGCATTCCGGCGCTCGTGCACGAGGAGTGCCTGACGGGTCTCGCCGCGTGGAAGGCGGCGACCTTCCCGACGCCGCTGGCGTGGGGGGCGGCCTTCGACCCCGAGCTCGTGGAGGAGGTCGGTCGGGCCATCGGCTCGTCGATGCGGTCCCTCGGCATCCATCAGGGCCTGGCTCCGGTGCTCGACGTCATCCGCGACCCCCGCTGGGGTCGGGTCGACGAGTGCATCGCCGAAGACCCCCTGGTCGTCGGCCGGGTGGGCACCGCATATGTCCGCGGCCTGCAGTCCGAGGGCGTGCACGCGACCCTGAAGCACTTCATCGGATACTCCGCCTCGAAGGCCGGACGCAACCACGCGCCCGTGAGTGCAGGCCTGCGTGAGATCGAGGACGTGCTGCTTCCGCCGTTCGAGATGGCGATCCACGAGGGCGGTGCACGCAGCGTCATGAACTCCTACGTCGACATCGACGGTGTGCCCGTCACCGCCGACGCGCGCTATCTCACCGGCATCCTGCGCGATCGCTGGGGATTCGACGGCGTTGTCGTGTCGGACTACTTCGCGGTCGACTTCCTGCACAGCATGCATCGGGCCGCCGCCGACTCGGCCGACGCCGCTCGGCTCGCGCTCACCGCGGGAATCGACGTCGAGCTGCCCTCGCCCGATGCCTTCGCCACCCTCGCCGAGCAGGTGCGCGACGGTCGGCTCCCCGCCGAGATCCTCGACAGGGCGGTGGGGCGGGTGCTCGCGCAGAAGGAGGAGCTCGGATTGCTGGATGCCGACTTCACCACCCCTCCGACGGCCGTCGACCTGGACCCGGCCGAGCACCGAGCGCTCGCTCGGCGCCTCGCCGAGGAGTCGATCGTGCTGCTGAGCAACGACGGCGCACTCCCCCTCGCACCGACGACGACCTCGCGGATCGCAGTGGTCGGTCCCAACGCCGACAGCGCCGAGGCGCTGATGGGCTGCTACTCGTTCGTCAACCACGTGCTCGCCCATCACCCCGACACCCCCGCGGGCATCGATCTGCCGACGGTCACCGCATCGCTGCGCCACGAGTTCCCTGCAGCCGAGATCACCTCGACGATCGGGTGCGAGGTCGACGGCTCCGACCGCTCCGGCATCCCCGCCGCGGTCGAAGCCGCCGCTGCGGCCGACGTCGCGATCGTCGTCGTGGGCGACCGCGCCGGCCTCTTCGGACGAGGCACGGTCGGCGAAGGCAACGACGTCGACGACCTCGAACTCCCCGGCATCCAGCGAGAGCTGGTCGAGGCTGTCGTCGCGACGGGCACTCCGGTGATCCTGATCGCGATGACCGGGCGTCCCTACGTGCTCGACTGGGCGCTGCCGGCTCGCGCGGGTGCCGCAGGGACCATGACCGGGCTCGGAGCGGTCGACGCGTCGGCCTCCGCGAACGCGGTGTCTGCGGGGATCCCCGCAGCGGTGCTGCAGACGTTCTTCCCCGGCGAGGAGGGCGGTCCCGCTCTCGCACGGCTGCTGAGCGGCCGCGTCGCACCGTCCGGGCGGCTGCCGGTGTCGCTGCCGCGGTCGGCCGGGGCACAGCCGTACTCGTATCTGCACCCCGTGCTCGGCGGACGCACGGATGTCACGAGTGCCGATTCGACTCCGGTGCGGCCCTTCGGCTTCGGCCTGAGCTACACGACCTTCGCGCACGACGCACTCACGGTTCCCGAGTCGGTCGCCGCGGGCGAGACTTTCCGGGTGACGGTGCGGGTGCGCAACACGGGTGCGGTCGCGGCGACGGATGTCGTGCAGCTGTATGCGCACGACGAGGTCGGGAGCGTGACCCGCCCGCTCGCCCAGCTGCTGGACTTCCGGCGGGTCGCGCTCGCGCCCGGTGCCGACGCGCTCGTCGAGTTCGACGTGCCGATCGACCGGCTCGCCTTGACGGGGCTCGACGGCGTCAAGCGGGTCGAGCCCGGCGCCATCCGCCTCTGGGTCGGTGCCGCCTGCGACGACGAGGAAACGGTGGCGCGCCTCGAGATCGTGTGAGGGTCAGCTCCGCACGGCCGCGATGAACGCGCTCACGTGCTCCTGCAGCTTGAGGATGCGCAGCTCGCGCGCGAGTTCGCGGTCGTAGCCGTCGTAGGCCAGCGGCGGCAGCATCCGCACGTTCTGCGAGCATCCGAATTCCGCGCAGACGAGGTTGCCGATGCTGTCGCCCTTGCGACCGGCCGGACCGGCCTTGCGGGCGACGTAGAGCTGCACGTCGTGGCGCAGGGTGACGTCCTCGCACCACGAGCACTGGGCTCGCGAGATCACGCGCTGCTCGGCGCGCTGAAGGAACACCCCGGTGACGACGTCATCGACCCACGCGACGACGTACGAGCGGCGAGGCAGCTTGGGGTCGACCCAGCCGAGGTAGTCGAGCTTCTCGAAGTCGAGATCGGCGAAGCCGGCGGGCAGCGTGAGGTCGGAGACCTCCTTGCGGGAGGCGTTGATGAAGGAGGCGCGCAGGGTGCGCTCGTCGATGGGACGCATGAGAGAGGTGCTTTCGTGTGAGCCGCGGACCGCGGCGGAGGAAGAGAGTGGGAGAAGGCATCCGAGCGGATGCGGGGTACGACGCGGCTCCGGGGCGGGATGTTCCGCCTCCGGCCGATCGTCAGCCTCTGTCCGTGGCGCTGAACGCGCCCACGGCTCCCCACTGCGCTCTATCCGGGATCCGGAGAGCACTCTTCGACAACAGCACCCGGCGAGTCTACGCCCGTTTGTTTCACACCGTGTCGGTGCGGGTTCCGTCTCTCGTGAGGCCGACCTACTCTTGCCGGAACGTCCGCTCACGAAGGAGACCACCGTGTCCACGCCGCTGAACCACCTTTCGCCCCTCTCGGTGCGTGAGCGTTCTGCGTGCATGTGCCGACACGGATTCGCCTGCTCCTCGTTCGCGGCGGGTCACGCGCTGCACCTGATCCAGGCGCGCATCGCCTCGGCGACGTCCGCCGAGTGGGCCGACGCGATCGTCGAGCATGCCGACGCCGCGTCCGGAGACCTGCTCGTGCGCACGCTCGACGGAACGTCACACGCTCTGTGGAACGCCTCGGGTGCGGCGCTCGAGGCTCCTGCGGGCACGCCGATCGCGCTGCACGTGCGTTACGGCGTGCTGGCCGTCGGCCGCACGCAGTTCAACGTCGCAGTCGGCTGAGCGCGTTTCGTCTCGGGCGGCTTCGCCGTCCTCGCTCAACGACCGGGGACGATGCGGGGACCGCTCAGGCGGTCGCCATCATCATGTCCTTGACGGCCATGCACGAGTCCATGCAGTCCTTGCAGGCCTGAGCGCACATCTTGCAGACCTCGCTGTGGTCGGCGTGCTGCATGCACTCGTCCATGCACGTCTGGCACATGGCGATGCAGGCGTCGAGCATGGCCATCATCGACGCGGGGGTCATGCCCTGCATCCGCATCATCGACCGCATCATCGTGTTGCACATGTCGGCGCAGTTCATGCACGCCGGCGAGCAGTCCATCATCTGGGTCGAGCACACCGTGCACGCCTGCTCGCAGGCCGAACACGCATCCATGCAGGCCTGCAGGACAGACATGTCCATCGTCGCCATGTCGGGCATCGACATCATGTTCGAGCGCATGGCGCCCATCATCATCGAGTCCATGTTCCACCGCTTCCTTCGTCGGCCGCAGCCGAGGTGAGAGCGGGCAGGACCACCCGCCTGGGGCCAGGGTAGTCGTCTGCGGCGTCCGCGTCGATGGCCGGCGGGCGGTGTCACGAGTGTGCGTCGTTGTCAATCCCGTGTGCAGGATTCTCGGCCCGTGCGACGGTGGACATCCATTGATCGACGGATGAAAGGACATGCACCATGAGTGGAGCAGACGACGTCAAGAACGCGGCTGAGAAGGCCGGCGGAAAGATCAAGGAAGGTGTCGGAAAGGCGACCGACAACGAGAAGCTCGAGGCCGAGGGTCGCGGCGATCAGGCGAAGGCTTCGGCCAAGCAGGCCGGCGAGAACGTGAAGGACGCCGCCAAGAACGTCGGCGACAACCTGCGCGACAGCAGAGACTGATCTTCAACACCAGTGAGGCCCGCCGAAGCGGGCCTCACTGGGTGGATCAGCGGGTGCGGTTGCCGGAGATCGCTCGGATCAACCAGGCGATGACCGCGATGGCCAGCAGTACCAGGCCGACCCACAGGAGGAACTGCAGGGACTGCACGAGCCCGCCGGTGATCGCCAGAATGATGGCGACGACGATGATGATGATCAGCAGGATGTTCATCGGTCTTTCCCTTCTCGGGGCGCGGGGGAGGCACCCATCTACGGTCACCCAACCTAGACCGCTTCATCCCATGCCCTGAGGGGCTTGACTCGGAGCTTGCCGTCGTGCGAGAGGAGTAGCCGAATGCCAGGACGCAGGAACAATTCGCTGAAGGATCCGGAGCTGTACGAAGAGCTCCGTGACGACGGTGCCTCGAAGGAGAAAGCCGCTCGGATCTCCAACGCCGCCGCGCGCGACGGACGCAGCGCGGTCGGACGCCGGGGCGGCGAGCACGGCGACTACGAGGAATGGACCGTCGAGGAACTGCGCGCACGCGCCAAGGAGATCGGCCTGACCGGTTACAGCCGCAAGCGCAAGGCCGAGCTCATCTCGGCGCTGCGCGACCACTAGGGCTCGCGTACATGACCCGGTTCGGCGTCGAGGAGGAGTTCGTCCTGCTCGATGAACAGACACTCGTGCCTGCGGCCATGAGCGCCGAGACGCGAGAGCGGATCCTGAGCGAGGCAAGTGCCGGTGTCACTCCGGAGTATCTGACCTGTCAGATCGAGACGGCGACGGAACCGTGCCTGACGAGAGCGGATGCCGAGGTGCAGCTTCGTCGCACGCGCGGTCTTCTCGGATCGCACGCGAGCGCGCAGTACGCGATCTTCGCGGGGACCGGGACGCCCTTCATATCTCCGAATCGCTTCGCCGTCTCGCGCTCCGCCCACTACGACGCCGTGGCCGGACAACTCGCCGAGATCACCCGTGAGCATGAGGTGAACGGCCTCCACATCCACGTCGAGGTCCCCGACGAGGAGGAGCGCGTGCGGGTGCTCAATCGCACGCGCGCCTGGCTCCCCGCGCTGCTCGCCATCACGGGCAACGCACCGTTCACGCACGGCCGCGACACCGGGTTCGACAGCTGGCGCAGCGTCCTGATCCGCCGCCTGCCGTCGTCGTGGAGCCCCCCGCACTTCCGTGACTTCGAGGACTACCGCACGCGCATCGCCGAACTGGTCGAACTGGGTGCCATCACGAGCGCGAGCTCTCTTTCTTGGACTGCGAGACTCTCGGAGCGATTCCCCACCGTCGAGGTGCGCGTGTTCGATGCGCAGCTGTCGGTCGACGACACGCTGCTCGCGGTCGCCCTGACGCGTGCGCTGCTGGTAAGCGATGCGCTCGACGACACCGCCGACGTGGGACTGGACGCGATCGATGCCTCGCTCTGGACTGCGGCGCGGTTCGGACCAGGCGCTCGCCTCATCGACCCCGCCTCCGGCGACGTCGCACCGGCCTGGAGCGTCATCGACGGTCTGCTCGAGAGGCTCCGCCCCGCTCTCGCCGACCTCGGCGACGAGGACTTCGTGATCGACGGGATCACACGGACGAGGACGGACGGAACCGGCGCGCAGCGACAGCGCGCGGCCTACGCGGAGCGGGGCAGCGCGGGTCTGCGCGACCTCTACCGCACGAGCACCGCCGTCTCTTGACCGCCCCGGGTGTCCCCGGGCGGCAGTAGTGTCAGCCTGTGGCATCCTCTCGCTTCACGCCGCTGCAGCGGCTCGTGATCTCCGTCGCCGTCCTCGCGTCGTTCGTGACGTTCCTCGACGGCACCGTCGTGACGGTCGCGCTTCCTGCGATCAGCGATGAACTCGGGGGCGGCATCACCACACAGCAATGGGTGGTCGATGCGTACCTCATCACTCTCAGCGCGCTGATCCTGCTTGCAGGTTCGCTCTCGGACGCCTACGGTCGGGTGCTCGTGATGCGCATCGGCCTCATCGCCTTCGGCGTGGCATCCGTCGCGGTCGCCGCCGCACCTGATCCCCTCATCCTGATCATCGCTCGAGCGGCGCAGGGCGCGGCCAGCGCGCTGCTCGTGCCGAGCTCGCTCGCGCTCATCACGGCGACCATGCGCGCCGACGTGCAGTCAAGAGCGATCGGCATCTGGACGGCGTTCACCACCGCCGCGCAGCTCGTCGGCCCGCTGCTCGGCGGACTCTTCGTCGACTTCCTGTCGTGGCGATTCGTCTTCCTCATCAACGTCGTGCCGATCGTCGTCACCCTCGTGCTGCTCTCTCGCCTGAAGCTGCAGGAGCACCCGAGCGGAGTCCGCGTCGACTGGCTCAGCGGAGCCCTGTGCGCGATCGGTCTCGGCGCGATCGTGTTCGCGCTGATCGAGCAGCCCAACCTCGGGTGGCAGTCCCCCGCGATCTGGATGCCCGGCATCATCGGCGCGGCCCTGTTCGCATGGTTCCTCGTGCGGCAGCAGCGGTCGTCCTCTCCCCTGATGCCTCTGTCGCTGTTCCGGGTGCGCGACTTCGCGTGGGGCAACCTCGCGACGCTCTTCGTCTACGCCGCGCTGTCGCTGAACGGCTTCGTCGTGGGCGTGTATTTGCAGCAGGGCGCCGGTCTGAGTGCCACGGCGGCGGGGCTCGCGAGTCTGCCGATGACGATCCTGATGATCCTGCTCAGCTCGCGCGCGGGTTCGTGGGCCGGTCGATTCGGGCCGCGCATCTTCATGACGGTCGGACCGCTCATCATGGCGGTCGGCGCCCTCATGCTGCTCGTCGTCAGCGAGGACTTCGACTACTGGTGGCAGGTGCTCCCGGCCATGATCGTGCTGGGCCTGGGGCTCTCCCTCACCGTGGCGCCGCTCACCTCGGCGATCCTCGGCGCCATCGACGAGTCTCGCTCGGGCATCGCCTCTGCGGTGAACAATGCGGTCTCGCGCGTCGCCGGGCTGCTCGTCGTCGCGATGCTGTCGACCATCATCGGCGGCACCCTCGACCTCGCGGGCTTCCACAACGCGGCCTGGGTCACGGCCGCGCTGCTCGTGCTCGGCGGGGTCGTGTCGTGGATCGGCATCCGTCGCAATCCTGCCGAAGAGGTCGAGACGCCGGCGGCCGACGACGCCCCCTCGCCGATCGGTTGACGATGTCGGTGGGCCGGCGCACACTGGGTGCACCGTCATTCCGAGCATCCGGAGGTCCACCGTGCGCACGACCCAGACGCCCCTTCCGCCCGTCGTCGACGCCGACACGTGGCGCAGCGAGCTCGATGCGCTGCGCGTGCGAGAGAAGGCGGCGACGCGAGAGCTCGATGCGATCGCGGCACAGCGACGACGGATGCCGATGGTCGAGCTGCCCGACTACACGCTCGTCGGGGCCGACGGGCCGGTGCGGCTGCCCGAGATCTTCGGCGAGCATCGACAGCTCATCGTCTACAACCACATGTGGACCGACGGCAACGAGTGGCAGTGCCCCGGGTGCACCGGCTTCACGTCGCAGTTCACGCGGCTCGACTTCCTCGAGCGGTACTACGATGCCCGCTTCGTGATCGTGACGAACGGGCCCATCGATGAGGCACTCGCCTATCGCGACCGGGTCGGGAATCGCATGACGTGGTATTCGAGCGCCGACAGCACGTTCGGCGCAGACATGGATGCCGGTCCGAACGAGGGCTTCGGCGTGAACGTGTTCCTCCGTGACGGCGACACCGTCTTTCGCACCTGGCACACGAACGGCCGCGGCACCGAGCGAATGAGTCAGTTGCAGGGGCTCGTCGACCTGCTCCCCTACGGCCGGCAGGAGGAGTGGGAGGACTCTCCGGCCGGCTGGCCCCAGCACGGGACGTACGATCAGGGGATGGGTTCGAAAGAGATCGCCGCACTGTACGGGGCCGGCAGCTGAGGCGGGGAGCGGCGGTCGTCACCGCCACCGCCACCACCACCGCGTTGATCCTCGTTCTCTCGGGTTGTGTCACGACCATCTCCGACCCACCTGCGTCTTTCTCGCCTCCACCCGCAGGCGAGACCCCCGACTACCAGCTCGGCGGGGCCTACTCACCCGCCGAAGGTGTCGGCATCGTGGGTCGGGACCGCTCGGACGACCCCGCCGACGGGCTGTACTCGATCTGCTACGTGAACGGGTTTCAGACCCAGCCGGGCGAGCTCGACACCTGGCCCGATGACCTCGTGCTGCAGAACGACGGCGAGCCCGTGTTCGACCCCGACTGGCCCGACGAGGCGCTGCTCGACACCTCGACCGACGACCGCCGCGAGCGCATCGCCGAGATCGTCAGCCCGTGGATCGAGGGGTGCGCCGAGTCGGGGTTCGAGGCGGTGGAGTTCGACAACCTCGACTCGTACACCCGCTCTGACGGTGCGCTCACCCTCGACGACAACCTCGCCCTGGCGGCGCTGCTCGTCGACGTCGCGCACGACTCCGGACTCGCCGCCGGCCAGAAGAACGCCGCCGAGGATGCGCCCCTGCTGCGCGAGCGCGCCGGGTTCGACTTCGCCGTGGTCGAGGAGTGCTCGGTCTATCAGGAGTGCGGAGCCTTCACCGATGTCTACGGCGGCGCCGTGATCGACATCGAGTACTCCGACGAGCTGCCGCGACCGTTCGCCGAGATGTGCGCCGACGACGAGGCCCCCGCCTCGATGGTGCTGCGGGATCGCGACCTGGTCACTCCGGGTCATGAGGAGTACGTGTTCGAGACGTGCGACCGCTGATTCTCCCGTCCGGGTACGCGCCCTCGCTAGGCTGACCTCGTGAGCAAGACGGGGGATCACGACGGCGCGTCCTCCGGTGCGCCCGCCGCCCGGCCCGCCGTCGACATCGTCCGCACCGCCGTCTCGCGGTGGACGCTCGCCGCCGCTGAGCTTCCTCGCTGGATCTGGCCTGCGGCAGCAGCGCTGGTCGCCGTGGTCATCGTCGTCGCCGCGGTGGGCGGGCTCTCGCGCGCTGAGGCGTCGCCGACCGAGCTCGGCCCCGACGACGAGGCGCGCACCTCGATGTATGCGATCACCGTGCTCGACGCCGAGTTCACCACCGAGGTCGAGTCGGAGCGGCTCGAGGCGAAGCCAGGCGAGAAGTTCCTCGTGATGACCACCCGGATGGAGAACCTCTCGGACGCGCCGATCCCGGTCGGCACCACCGGCGCGGACCGCGTCAGCGCGGGACTCGTCAACACCGACACTCCCCTCCTCGAGCTGAAGGGCGTCACCGCGACCGACTCGGTCGACGTGTGGCGCGCCGATGGCTCGTCTGGTGACGTGATCCTGCAGCCGGGAGTCCCCAGCCAGGTCACCTTCGCCTGGACGGTCCCAGAGGATGCGTTCCCCGACGGCGCGGTGTCACTCGACGTCCACGAGGTGGAGGTGAAGCGCGGAAGGGTCGTCATCTCGTCGCGCGTCATCACCTGGTACCCTGCCGCACTCAGCGCACGCATCACCGTCACCGCGCAGGAGGCACCATGAGACGCATGACCCCTTGGTTGCTGGGTGCCGCGCTGGTGATCGCCGCCGGTGCCGTGACCGCCGTCACCCCCAGCGACGAAGACGTGATCGGACCGATCGAGATGCGCGGATCCTTCGGCGATTCCGTCGCGTCACGCACCCTGATCGCGGCCGCGACCGATGCGACTTTCACCGATGAGGTCGTCGTGCCGGGCACTGACTCCGACTGGATCGCGGACGGCAACTGGCTGGTCGTGACGGTCGTCGCCTCGGCCGCACACACGGAGGTCGACGCCGCCATAAATCTGGCGACGCTGTCCGTCGGCGACCGCGTGTTCCAGGTGAGCGAACGACCGGACACGACGTTGCGGTCGCAGTCGCTGCGGGTCGGCACCGACACGGTCGGCACTCTGGCCTTCGAGCTGCCCCCCGATGTCACCTCCGGGCGAGCGGAGCTGCGACTCACCTCCTCATATCTCACCGCCGAGCTCGACGATCGCATCGCGATCCGGCTCGAGCTCGATGATCTGCCCCGCACGCCGAGCCTCGAGCTCGACGACCCTGAACTGAGCGCCCCGTGAAGTGGTGGCGAACGCAGCGCCGGGCTCTGATCGCTCTGGCGATCGCCGCCGTCGCCATGCTCGGCGCCACTGTGTGGCTCGACGTCCTGCCCAGCATCCGGCCCACCGATCGAGTGATCGAGGCCGACGAGACGGCCGACATCGCAGGGCAGACGCTCACGCTCGGCCCCACCGAGTGGGATGAGTTCGAGAGCCCGGAGGGCTCCCGCACCCTGAGCATCCGGCTGGCGTCGACCGGTGGGTCCGCCGCCGACCGGTGCGGGCAGACCACGCTCACCGAGATCGATTCGGCTCGGACCTGGCTCAGCTCTCGCGACGACCTCGACGTGTCCTACGACGAGGGCGAGAGCTCATGCGTGGCCGAGCCGTCGTCGTACCGCATCCTGCTGACCTTCCTGCTTCCCGACGACGCCGACGGCCCCTTCCTGCTCGACATCGAGGGGAGCGACAACGACCTCGCCCGGTTCCGCCTCGACCCCTGAGGGCCGGGTGTCGAGACCTGAGCGGGGGCGACCGATGACGCCGTCGTACGCCGTCGCGACGATCGCCACCCTCAGCGGCTCGGCCACTGCGGCGATCGCGACGGTGATGAGCGGGAAGACGCCGGCCCAGAACCACCGTTCATGGCCGCCGATGAGCAGCAGCACCCCGCGGGTTCCCGCCTGCTCGGCGAAGGCCCATGCCGCGTAGGCCAGGGCGTACGCGCCGAAGAGCAGCGGCCCGCCCCGCCAGATCACCGTGACAGCCGCCCAGAGACCCTCGAGTCGCATCACGAGCGTGCGCGCGACGCTCATCACGGCGCCGCGGGCCGCTCCCCCGCCGAACCGCGAGAACGCCGGCGTCGAGTCGAAGGTCGTGCCGAAGATCACGCCGGCGACCGTGAGCCACGCAGCGGGGACGATGAGGGCCGCGACCAGGATGCCGAAGAGCCAGGTCGTTCCCTCCCAGACCGCGGCGATGGGCTCGAGGTTCACGGCGAACCAGTCGCCGAAGCCCCGCAGCCAGCCCACCGCCTGGCGATCGGCGAACCAGTCGAGCACGCTCGTCCACCAGCGCGCGACGAGCGTGAAGAGCATGAACGTCCACAGCACCTCGGCGTAGGTGGCGAGGATGATCGTCCAGCGCGGCAATCGGGCGGCGAAGCGTGTGAGGAGCACGCGAGCAGCAAGAGCGATCACGAGCACCGTCACGGGCAGCACGCCGATCGAGATCAGTCCGCCGCGGTCGCCGATCTGCGAGAATCCCTCGCCGGACTGGGGCAGCGCGACGGCGAGGGCGATCTGGAAGAACTCGATCTGGTCAGCGTCTAGCAGACCCCATGCGGTGTAGAACGCGAAGAACGGCAGGATCGCCGCGAGGGTGGCCGAGCCGAACTCGCGGATGCCACCGGCATCCTCCCTCCGGCTGTGCGGCAGCGACGGCCGCACCGTGAGATACATCGCGACGTACGAGACGAGGCGAGCGGCGACCGCCAGCGGCAGCAGCAGCAGGCCGCCGAGCGTGGTGTGCCCGCCGACGAATCCGGCGAACTCGATGAGCACCCGGTGCAGAGCCTCGCCCCCGAGGTACCAGGCCATGAGCGCGGGCCAGTGCCGCGCGAGGATGCGCCCGAACGTCCTGAGGGCCTGTGACATGTGCCCTACCGTACCGGTCGACCGCGGGCGACGAGCCACCGACCGCCGCATACTCCCCGCGAGGGCGAGCGTCAACCGGATTCTCCGTCGTCGACGCGAGATGCACCATGTCGTCGTGAACGCATCGACGTGGTCTCCCCGCCGCGCGGTCTTCTCGGCGGCCGCGCTCCTGCTCGCGATCAGCCTGTCGGGCTGTGGCGTGACGATCCCCGCCGACCCCGATGGCACGCTGCAGTCCGTGACCGGGTCCGAGCTGCGGGTCGGCGTCTCGGCCGATCCCGGACTCGTCGACACCGATCGCGAGACCCCGACCGGCAGCATCCCCGATCTCGTGACCGGCTTCGCAGACGGCATCGACGCCGAAGTCGACTGGACGAACGGGTCGGAGGAGACGCTGGTCGGAATGCTCGAGCGCGGCGACCTCGACCTCGTCGTCGGCGGGTTCACGGCGGACACCCCCTGGGTCGACAGAGCGGGCGTCACCCGCGGTTACCCCGGCATCGATGGAGCAGAGGGCCGCGAGATCGTCATGCTCGTGCCGCTGGGAGAGAATGCGTTCCTGAGCGAGCTGGAGCGATACCTCGACGAGGAGGCGAGCTCGTGACGACGCCGACGAGGATCGGACGGACGGAGCTCCCCGACGAGCAGCGTCAGGCGCTGCGACGAGCGGTCCGCTGGGAGTGGTTCACGATCGCCTACACCTCGGTGACGATCGCGGTGATCGCGCTCGTCGTCGGCAACTCGCAGGCGATGCGCACGGCGTGGATCGAGGACATGCTGTCGCTCATCCCGCAGATCGCGTTCCTCGTCGCGTTGATCTTCATCCGCAAGCGCCCCTCGGTGAAGCATCCCTACGGGCTGCATCGGGTCATGGGCATCGGCCATCTCGTGGCCGGGGTCGCGCTGCTGGCCGTGGGACTCAATCTGGCGGTCGAGGCGGTGACCGGGCTCATCGCCGGCGAGCATCCCACCATCGGCACCGTGCAGCTGTTCGGGCAGACGATCTGGCTCGGCTGGCTGATGGTCGCCGTCATGGCCGTGGTGATCGTCGGTCCGGTCTTCTTCTACGGACCGGCGAAGGCGAAGCTCGCCCCCGTGCTGCACAACAAGCTGCTCTACGCCGACGCCGACATGGCGAAGGCCGACTGGCAGACCACGGTCGCCTCTATCGTCGGCGTGCTCGGCGTCGGCTTGGGTGTGTGGTGGCTGGACGGCGCGGCGGCTCTGGTGATCTCGCTCGGCATCATCTGGGACGGATGGCGCAACACGAAGACCGCGGTGATCGACCTGATGGACCAGCGCGCTCGGACCTACGACAGCAAGCATCCGCATCCGCTCGCCGGCGATGTGCTCGCGACGATGCGCTCACAACCCTGGGTGAAGGAGGCCGGGGTCAGGATGCGCGACCAGGGCCAGGTCTTCCACATCGAGGCGTTCGTGGTCCCTCACAAGAGCACGGTGACGCTGCGGCAGACGACCGACCTGTCGGAGCGGATCGCCGACCTCGACTGGAAGGTGCAGGAGATCGTCATCGTGCCCAGCGACCGCATCCCGGACGGAGCGGACACCTCCGGCCGGGAATGACGGTCTCTACCGGTGGAAGGGACACCCACCCGACGCCGACGCCGACGCCGACGCCGACCGCACCTTGCCACCGGAGCGGGGCTTGGTGGGGAGCCGGCGACGGTTGACGTCGAGGCCCTCGTCGAGGATGTGCAGGCCAGGATCGCTCAGCACTGCGATCGCTGCGGCGAGGCCGGCGATCGCGAGCTTCTCGCCGGGGCAGCGATGACCGGTCGCGACGTCTGCTCCGCCGTGCGGGATGAACGCGGCGAGCGCCTCGTAGTCTGCGCCGACATCGCGGAAGCGCTCCGGGTCGAACCGCTCGGGGCGCGCCCAGAAGCGGTCGTCGGTGTTGGTGCCGAGGATGTCGAGCACGACGCGTCCGCCGGCATCCACCTTCTGTCCGTCGAGCTCGACGTCGGCGATCGCCCACCCGGGGAGCATCGGCACGAACGGGGCGAGGCGCCGCACCTCCTGAGCGAACATGATCGACAGCGGTCCACCGACCAGGGCGCCCCGTTCGGCGGCTTCGGCGGCGATGCGCTCACTCCACTCGGGGTGCTCGTTGAGGGCCTTCGCGGCGAAAGCGACGAAGCGCGCGACCGCGATCATCGGGCGGATGCTGTTCTGCAGCTCGACGCCCGCGACGCGGGCGGGCAGCAGCTCGCCGTCCTGATCGCGGTGGTGGGCCCACTGCTCGAGTGCCGTGCCCGGTTCGGCGCTGAGCGCGCCATGACGCACGGCCTCGATGAGCCGCGCGGAGTGCCGGTCCGACCACCACCGGTTCGCCAGAGCGGCGACGTACTCCGGCGAGTACGGCGAGCCGAACCCGTCGACGATCTGCGCGAGACGCGCTGCCCACCGCGTCTTGGCTGCGGGCGTGCCCGGCACACCCGCCCACCGCATGATCGCGCGACCCAGCGCACCGACGGCCGCGTCGTAGGCGCTGCGCGTGCCACCGTCGAGCCACGCCTGTCGCTCGCTCTGCCACTCGCGCTCGAGCCACGGCGTCAGCCGCTCGACCTGCTCGTCTTCGTAGGCGACGTCGATGAATGTGGCCTTGCGGTGCTTGTGCGCGTCGCCGTCGAGGCTGTGCACGGAACCGTGACCGAACAGACTCTCCTGCACGAGGGCCGGCATGGCCCGGGACCGCGCGATGCGGGTCTCATCGTAGAACAGCTCGACGCCCTCGACGCCGCGCACGAACACGGTGTCGTCGCCCAGCAGTCGCATCGGCGCCGACCTCGCGCCCGGCCGCACCCGACGCCAGATCCGTGGGCCGAAGCCGTAGCCGCGGGTGAGCAGAGTGGGTGCGTCGTCGTGAGCCAGCGCGCCGAGTCTGCGCACGGCGCGGGCGGGGATGTCGATGAGTGCCATATCCCGACGTTCGCAGAGACGTCTGCGCTGTTCCAGGGGGAGGCGCCGATGAGGGGTCTGTGGTACGGCCGATCGGCGCCGCACCCGGCCCGTCAACCCCCTCCGTGGATCGCCGCGGAGGCGGGAGCATGGAGGCCCCCGTCAGAGAAGGAGCCGACATGGCGAAGAACGTGCGCACGATGGACTGCCGACCCGACGACGTGTTCCGGGTGCTGGGCAACGCCTGGCTGTATCCGGCGTGGGTCGTCGGTGCGTCGCGCATGCGCGACGTCGATGACACCTGGCCGCAGCCCGGCGCCGAGCTTCACCACTCGGTGGGTGTCTGGCCCGCCCTGCTCGACGACACCACGGTGGTGGAAGCGTGGGATCCGCCCCACCGCATGGTCATGCGCGCGAAGGGCTGGCCGATCGGCGAAGCGCGGGTGACGCTGCGGGTCCGCTCCTACGGCGGCGGCACCATGGTGCGCATCGACGAGGAGCCGGTGAACGGTCCCGCGACGCTGCTGCCCGGTGTCATCACCGCTCCCCTGCTGCGCTGGCGCAACTCCGAAACGCTGCACCGCCTCGCCTATCTCGCCGAGGGCCGCGCGGGCTGAACAGCGCCGCCTGACCGAGAGCCGACCGACCGGGAGCCGGCTGCGCGGTACGGGCCGCACAGCCGACGGACGCAGTCAGACGGTCGACGGCTGGAGCACGACCTTGATGCAGCCGTCGTCCTTGCGCTGGAAGGTCTCGTAGAGCCCCGGGGCATCTTCAAGCGGTGCGGTGTGGGTCGTCAGATCCATCACGCCCAGCGGGTCGCTGAGGTCTTCGACGAGCGGCATCAGGTCGTCGATCCAGCGCTTCACGTTGCACTGACCCATGCGGATGCTGACCTGCTTGTCGAACAGCGTCTTCATCGGCATGATGTCGGCGTCACCCGCATAGACGCCGCTGAGCGACACCGTGCCGCCGCGGCGCACGACGTCGATCGATGCATACAGGGCGGCGAGGCGATCGATGCCGGCCTTGTCGAAGACCTGCCTGGCTGCGGGGTCGGGCAGCAGGCCGACGGCGCGCTGCACGAGCTTGATCCCGGGGTTGCCGTGCGCCTCCATGCCGACGGCGTCGACGACGGCATCCGCCCCTCGTCCGTCCGTGAGGTCGCGCAGCTCTGCGACGACGTCTTCTGTCAGGTCGAAGACCTCGGCGCCGTGTCGGGCGGCCATCTCGCGCCGCTCGGCGACGGGATCCACCGCGAGCACCCGATAGCCGCGGTGCGCGCCCACCCGGGCGACGAACTGGCCGACCGGGCCGAGCCCCATCACGGCGAGCGTGCCGCCCTCGGGCACGTTCGCGTATTCGACGCCCTGCCAGGCGGTCGGCAGGATGTCGCTGAGGAAGAGGTAGCGCTCGTCCGGCAGGTCGGACGCGACCTTGATGTGGTTGTAGTCGGCCAGCGGAACCCGGAGGTACTCGGCCTGGCCGCCGGGGACCTGCCCGTAGAGCTTCGTGTAGCCGAACAGCGAGGCGCCGCTGCCGTACTCCTTCACCTGCGTCGTCTCGCACTGGGACTGCAGGCCCCGAAGACAGAAGAAGCAGTGACCGCACGAGATGTTGAACGGCACGACGACGCGATCGCCGACCGCCAGATCACGCACGGCCCCGCCGACCTCGACGACGACGCCCATCGGCTCGTGACCGAGGATGTCGCCCTTGTCGAGGAACGGGCCGAGCAGTTCGTACAGGTGCAGATCAGATCCGCAGATCGCCGAGGAGGTGATCCGGATGATCGCATCCGTCGCGTGCTCGATGACCGGATCGGGCACCTCCTCGACCGTCACGTTGCGGGTGCCCTGCCAGGTGAGTGCCTTCATCGTGATCCTCCTCGTTCGGTGTCGAGTGGCCACCATCCAACGGAGAGGGGCAGATTCGACAGAGGGTTGACAGACGGATGCGTCACGCGAAGGCCTCCCGAGCCGGAACGGGGCGCGGGCGTGGGCCCGGTCGAGCTGCGGCGACGCATGGTACGTCCATCGGGTCGCCACGTCGAGGGAGGGGGTCGATCCGTCCCTGGAGGCGCAGAGTGGCCCGACACCCCAGAGACGACCGACGGAGGCCGACATGTATTTCCACGTTCAGGAGTTCATCAACGAAATCGCTCAGGACGAGCCGGATCCCGCGGCGGCGAACGCCCTGCAGGAGGGCCTCGGCGGACAGTTCGGCGAGATGCGCACGATGATGCAGTACCTCTTCCAGAGCATCAACTTCAGAGGTCCCGACGGCAAGCCGTACAAGGACCTGATCCAGGGCATCGGCACCGAGGAGATCAGCCACGTCGAGCTCATCGGCACGACGATCTCGCGCCTGCTCGACGGATCGCCGCGATACCAGGGAAAGCCGACCGATCCGGTCGACAAGCCCGGCGCGGGCGGCGCGACGCCCCTCAACATCGCACTCGACACGAGCAACATCCACCACTACCTGGTCGGAGCTCAGGGCGCTCTTCCCGTCGATGCTGTCGGCAACCCGTGGTCGGGAAGCTACGTCTACAACTCGGGCAACCTCGTACTCGATCTGCTCTACAACCTGATGCTCGAATCGACGGGCCGCCTGCAGAAGTGCCGGCTGTACGAGATGACCGACAACAAGACCGCCCGCAGCACGATCTCGTATCTGATCGTCCGCGACCAGGCGCATGAGAACGCGTATGCCAAGGCACTCGAGACTCTCGGCGTGAACTGGCGCACGTCGCTGCCCATTCCCAAGACCAACGCCGAGCAGTTCCCCGAGGTCAAGAAGCTGCTCGACCTCGGCCTGCAGAGCAAGAACTACTCGTTCGATCTGACCGCGCAGTCCGAAGCGGGCAAGATCTTCCAGGGCGCATCGCCGTCGAACGACGGGACCACCCTGGATGCCAGCGAGCAGGCGCCCGTCGGCGCGCCGATGACGATCTCTCCCGAGCGGCTCGAGGAGTTCTCGCCGGGTGCCGACAAGGAGCTGCGCGCGCTGATCGAGGCGACCGCCGCGATGGAGATGGCCGACATCGACGCCACCTTCGGCCGCATGCCCTGACCGACGCGGTCGTGGGTCGGCGGAGGCACAGCCGCCGACCCACGATATATGGGATGCTGGTAACACCCTGTGATCATCGGATCGGGTCTGATGACATGGGTTCCGTGGCGCAGTGAGGAGATCATCATGGGAAAGCTCGTCTATGAAGGCAGCGTCAAGGCCGACATCGAAGACCGCGCGCTCACTCACCTGCAGCTCGTCATCACGGCCAAGCTGCGTCGAGGAGAGCCCTTCAGCTTCACCTGGCGCGAGGACATGAGCGTCGGTGGCGGCCGCACGACCGTCTGGGTGCATGCCGGCAGCTCGCTCGTCTTCAAATACAGCGGAAGCCGTCAGCCCTCGATCAACCGCGCCTGGGTCGAGGCACTCGCGTTCACGGCCAGTGCGCCGAGCGGTCTGTACCTCGTGCCTGAGCCCGCAGAGGGCAGCGCACCGCCGGCTGAGCGTCTCGACGTTCCCGCGCACGCCTGACCGAGGGGAGAATGGGGAGGTGTCCCCGAACCCCCCGCGGCGACTGCTCGCCTCCGTGCAGCGCATCCTGCACACAGATCCCTCCACCGTCGCCCACACCGAGGCGATGCCCGTCATCGACGAACGCACGGTGCCGAGGGTCCTCGATCTCGCCACCCGCATCGGCGAATCGATGTTCGGTGTCGGTGCCTCCGCACACGAGGTGACGCTGGCGATCACCCGCGTCTGCGCCGCCTACGGCATGCGAGACGTGCAGGTCGATGTGACCTATAACTCGATCACGGTCTCTTTCCACCTCAGTGGTGAGGTCTGGCCCGAGACACTCGTACGCGTCGTGCGGGTCGCAGCACCCGATCACGCCAAGCTGCAGCGTGTGCAGGCCCTGGTCGCCGACATCGACGACGGCCTCGACCTCGAATCGGCCCGCACCGCCTTCCGCGTGCTGCGCCGTGTGCCGTTCCGCTACCAGCAGCCGGTCGTCATCGTGGCCCGGGCGCTGCTGGCGGTCGGCGTCAGCATCATGCTCGGGGCCTCGGCGCTCATCGTCGGGCTCACCTTCATCGCGGCGCTGTGCGCGGCGCTGACCCAGGCGGGTCTCGCCCGCGCCAGGGTCCCCCTGTTCTTCAGCCAGATCGCCGGAGGCTTCGTCACCACGGTGGTGGCGGTCGCCGTCTCGGCGCTGGGCTCTGCGGGCATCGAGCCGTTCGTCGGCATCCGCCCCTCGATCATCGTGGCCTCGGGAATCGTGCTCATGCTCGCGGGCCTCACTGTCGTCGGGGCCGCTCAGGATGCGATCGACGGGTTCGCGCTCACCGCGGGCGGACGAATCCTCGACCTGACGATGCAGACGCTCGGCGTCGTGATCGGCATCCTCGTCGGCCTCGAGCTCGGCAGCGTGCTCGGCTTCACGATGGGCCTGCCAGACGACCCCGCCCCATTCGGTCCGCTGCTGAATCAGTTCCTCGGGGCGATCATCATCGCGATCGCCGTCGCCGTCTTCAACGGCGCCGGCATCCGCATCATCCTCGTGAGCGCGCTGCTCAGCGCCGTGACCATCGCCGGATACGCCGCCATGGTCGGCCTGAACCTGCATCCGGCCGCGGCGAGCGCGATCGGCGCGCTGCTGGCCAGCTTCATCGGGATGCTGATCGCGGTGAAGCTGCACGTGCCGTCCGTCGCCGTGACGACGGCGGCCATCGTGCCGCTCGTGCCCGGTGTCGCGGTGTTCCAGGGGCTGCTCGAGATGATCCACTCGGCAGGGTCGGCATCGGGCGTCGTAGGCATCGGAGGTTCGCTGGTCGACGCCGTGGTCATCGGCATCGCGCTGGCCTCGGGGGCATCGCTCGGGCTGTACCTGGGCACGCCGGTGCGCGCGACCCTCAGCAGCGTCGCGAAGACGCGGGCGCGGGTCGTGCGGCGCTGAGCCGCGTCGACCCGCGGGCCCGCGCTCAGGCGTCGGCGCGCACGGACTCCAGCGACGGATAGTCGGTGTAGCCCTCGGCGGTGCGGCCGTAGAACAGCGCGGGCCGGGGCTCGTTGAGATCAGCATCCTGGCGCCAGCGCTCGACCAGGTCGGGGTTCGCGATCACCGGGCGACCGGCGGCCACGGCATCCGCCCATCCCTCCGAGACGAGCATCTCGGCCTCGTCGCGGGTCGTGGGCGAGCCGAAGCCGGAGTTGACGATGAGGGGTGCTCCGGCGGTGCGGCGGATGCGCTGCACCAGCTCGCTCGTCGGCGCGGCGCTGAGCACATCGACGAAGGCGAGGCCGAGCGGGGCGAGGCCCTCGGCGACGGCGAGGTAGGTGGCGAGCGCATCGTCGTCATCCTCTTCGAGGACGCCCTGGATGTTGTGCTGGGGCGACAGACGGATGCCGGTGCGGTCGGCGCCGACGGCCTCTGCGACCGCGCGGGTGACCTCGATCGCGAAGCGGGCGCGGTTCTCGGGCGTTCCGCCGTACTGATCGTCGCGGATGTTCGACACGGGTGACAGGAACTCCTGCACGAGGTAGCCGTTCGCGCCGTGCACCTCGACTCCGTCGAAACCTGCGTCGATCGCGTTGCGCGCGGCCTGCGCGAACTGCTCGACGACCCCGGGGATCTCCTCGAGGGTGAGGGCGTGGGCCACCGGCATGTCGACCTTGCCGACCGGGGTGTGGGTCTGGCCGGGAGCGGCGAGCGCGCTCGGAGCCACGACGCGCGGCTCACCCGAGATCGCGGGGTGCGAGACTCGCCCGCCGTGCATCAGCTGCATGACGATCGTGCCGCCCGCGTCGTGCACAGCGTCGGCGATGCGGCTCCAGCCGGCGATCTGCTCGGGGGTGACGATTCCGGGCTGGCCCGAGTAGGACTTGCCCTCGGCCGCCGGCCACGTCCCCTCCGAGATGATGAGACCCTGACCGGCGCGCTGGCGGTAGTACTCGACCATGGTCTCGGTGGGCACTCCCTCATCGTCCGCACGCGTGCGGGTGAGAGGCGCCATGACGACGCGGTTGGACAGCTGGAGGGCGCCGAAGACGGCCGGTTCGAAAAGAGTCACGCTCAGGAACAAGACCCGTGACGGGTTCGATATTCCCCCATCCGCAACATGCAGGTCGGATGCTCAGTCGGCTGCGCGGCCGTACATCTCGCCCACCGGAACCGCCACCGGCAGCACGTTGCCCGGCTGCGCGAGCGGGCACGCCCACTCCGGGTCGTATGCGCACGACGGGTTGTAGGCGAAGTTGAAGTCGAGCACGATCGTGCCGCGCTCGGCATCCGATCCGAGATCGGCACCCTTGATCGTGTCGATCAGGTAGCGGCCTCCCCCGTACGTGCCGCCCGGCCGACCCGCGAGAGCATCGCGCACCGGGATGAAGATCCCGCCGCCGTAGGTCGTCAGCCGCCAGACGTCGAGCGAACCGGTGTCAGGGATCTCGACCCTGCCGATGCGCTCGAACGGCACGACGCCGTCGGTGCCGGTCGCGAAGTCGAAGCCGCCTGGATCCGCAGGCAGGATGGGCAGCTCGAAGCGCCACTGCGGGTCGTACGAGGCGATCGGCAGCCCCTCGAAGAGAGGTCGACCGTCGGCCAGCAGCGGGGTCGCCGGGTGGTGCAGCATGAGGTCGTCGCGCTCGATGCGCCACAGCTCGTGCGCCTCTTCGGCGGAGTCCGCCCGACGTACGGCGTCGTACAGGGCGAAGACCCGACGCCTCCAGTCGACGACCTCGGCGGCGGTGCGGGCTTTCGTGAGCGTCATGTGCTTCAGGCTACGCGGCCCGTGGGCGGGACGCGCCGCGAGCTCGGGGTCGAGGTCGAGGCGCGACCTGATTCACACGTCCGTGTCGCGCGGCAGCACGGTGAGCACGCGCTCGATGTGGTCGCGGAACTCGACCAGGTAGTCGCGAAGGAACTTCGCCGTGCCCTCGTTCGTGACCGTGCCGTCGTCGGAGAACGTCTCGGGCGAGAACTGGATGTAGGCCTCGGGGGCGGTCATCTGACGCGCGTTGCAGAAGCTGAGCACGCCGCGCAGACTCTGCTGGGCGACGGCCGTGCCGATCGCGCCGACCGATGCCCCGATGACGGCGGCCGGGATGTGGTCGAACGAATTCTGGCCCCACGGCCGCGAGGCCCAGTCGATCGCGTTCTTGAGTCCCCCGGGGATCGATCGGTTGTACTCGGGGGTGACGAAGAGCACGGCATCCGCCGAGGCGATCGACTCCTTGAGATCCACCGCCACCGCGGGATAATCGGCGTCGTAGTCCTGGCTGTAGAGCGGGAGGTCTCTGATCGGGATCTCGAAGAACTCGAGATCAGACGGAGCGAGCGTGATCAGCGCCGTCACGAGGATGCGGTTGATCGAGGTGGACGAGAGGCTTCCGACGAAGTATCCGACCCTGTACGCCATGACTGTTCCTCATTTCTGTAGCGGTGGGATCAGTCTCGTCCGCCGACGCGTATGCGTCCAGAGCTGTCTGCGCCGCCCGCGCCCTCAGTCGCCGAACGCGGCGAGCAGCTCGGCGAAGTGGTCGAGGTCCTCGGCCGACCAGCGACGCAGCCGCTCGCCGAGTCGCTCCTCGTATCGAGAGCGGGCCAGGGCGACGCGCTCCTGCGCCAGCTCGGTCGCGACGAGCACGCGGGCCCGGCGATCGTCAGGATCGGGGACGCTCTCTACCAGCCCGAGCTGCTCGAGCTGGCGCACGTGCCGACTGACGGCCGACTTGTCGGTCTGCAGACGCTCGATGATCGCCCCGGCCGACGTGGCCTTGCCGGTCGCGATCGACGTCAGCACCTGGTACCCGAGGGGCTGCAGGTCGGGATGCACGGTCTGCGCCGCTTCACGCCAGCTCACCCGGATGCGGGCGAAGAGCCTTCCCAGCTCGTGCTCGACCCTCGAGATCGCCTGGTCGAGCTCGGCCGGCGCGAGGGGCTCGGCGCCTTCGGGATCAGCGGCGGGCGCGCCCTCGCGGGCGGGTTCGTCGGGCGAGGCACTCATGGTCGTCAGCTTACGGCGAAGCCCCGCCGTCTCAGAGACGGCGGGGCTTCGATCGAGGTGGATGTCGGGTCCGTCAGACCTCGGCCAGCAGGCGGAAGACCTTGGATGCCGCCCGGATCTCGTCCTGCGTGAGCTCTGCCACGACCGTGCGCAGACGTGAGGCGTGATCTCTGCGCAGCTCGGCGAGCGCGGCACAGGCGGTCGGTGTGGGAGTGAGCACGCGCAATCGGCCGTCTCGCTCGTCAGGCCGCGACTCGATCAGACCGAGCTCCTCGAGCATCCGCACCTGACGACTGATGACCGACTTGTCCATCTCGAAGCGCTCGGCCAGCTCGTGCGCGTTCGCCGACTCGGCCCGTTCGATGAAGGTCAGCAGCTTGTAGCCGCCCACCTGCAGCTCGGGGTCGATGCGCGCCGCCGACTCCTTCCAGAGCGTCCTGGTCCTCGCGAAGATCAGGTTCAGATGCGTCTGCAGGTCACCGAGCGCGGTGTCGACATCGGCGGGCTCGACGGCCACGGGGGTGGTCATGTCAGCGCCTCGGCTCCTGGTCGTCTCGCTCGAGCACGGTCACCGACCCGGTGGTCGTCGAGGCGGAGTCGGTGCCGGAGAGTCGGATCGCTCCGGTCGACATCGTGGCGCCGACCTCTGCCTCGGAGACCTCGAGCACCGACTCCTCGGCCTGCTCGCGCAGCTGTTCGGCGGCGTTCTTGGTCGACAGCGGCTTGTTCTTGATGAACGCGATCGCGATGATCGCGATCACCGCGAGCGGGATGGCGATGATGAAGGCGTCGGCGATGCCGTGGCCGTAGGCGCCCTCGACGATCGAGCGGATCGTGTCGGGGAGCTGCGTGACCTTGGGCACGTCGCCCGAGGCGAGGTGCTTCAGTGCGTCGACCTCTTCGGGCGTCGTCGGCGCGAATCCGTCGAGCGCGTCGGTGATGTAGTTCGCGACGCTCGTCGAGAGGGTCGCACCCATGACCGTCACGCCGATGGTTCCGGCGATCGTGCGGAAGAAGTTGACGTTCGACGAGGCCGCACCCAGCTGCTGCGGAGCCGTGTCGTTCTGCACGATGAGGGTGAGGTTCTGCATGACCATGCCGAGCCCGGCACCGAGCACGAACATGTAAGTGGCGACGAGCGGGAACGGGGTGTCGTAGCGCAGCGTCGACATCAGGCTGACGCCCACCGTGGTGAGCACGGAGCCGGTGATCATCCAGCCCTTCCACTTGCCGAACCGGCTCACGAGCTGGCCGATGATGATCGACGCGCCCATCTGGCCGATGATCATCGGGATCGTCATGAGACCGGACTCGGTGGGCGTGGCACCGCGTGCGAGCTGGAAGTACTGGGCGAGGAACACCGAGGTCGCGAACATCGAGACACCGATGGCGATGGAGGCGATGACCGACAGCGTGAAGGTGCGGTTGCGGAACAGCGACATCGGCACGATCGGTTCCTTGACGAAGAACTCGACCGTGATGAAGCCGGCGATCGCGACACCGGCGATGACGGCGAGCATGATGCTGGTCGACGAGTCCCAATCGAATTCGCTGCCGCCCATCGAGACCCAGATGAGCAGGGTCGAGACGCCGACGGCGAGCAGCACGATGCCGAAGTAGTCGATCGAGACCTTGCTGTCTCGCTGCGGCTTGGGCAGGTGCAGAGTGAACTGCAGCAGCACGAGGGCCAGGATCGCGAAGGGCACGCCGACGAAGAAGTTGGAGCGCCAGCCCCACACGTCGGTGAGGAGCCCGCCGAGCAGCGGGCCGCCGATGGTGCCGAGGGCCATGATGCCGCCGACGACGCCCATGTACTTGCCACGCTCACGCGGCGAGATGATGAGGGCGACCGCGATCATCACGAGCGACATCAGCCCACCGACGCCGATGCCCTGGATCACGCGGACGGCGATGAGCATGTTCGTGTCGGTCGAGAAGCCGGCGATCACGGTGCCGACGGTGAAGATGATGAGGGACAGCTGCACGAGGATCTTGCGATCGACGAGGTCGGCGAGCTTGCCCCAGATGGGCGTCGAGACGGCGGTCGCCAGAAGGCTGGCCGTGATGACCCAGGTGTACTGCGACTGGGTGCCGCCGAGGTCGGCGATGATGACGGGCATCGAGGTCGAGACCACGGTTCCCGAGAGCACGGCGACGAACATGCCGACGACGAGGCCCGAGATCGCGGTGAAGACCTCGCGAGGCGAACGCGTCGCCTCGGCTGAAGAGGTGTGAGAGATGTTGGTCACAGTGGAGTGCTCCTGTGTAGAAAGTTGACAAGAGTCAACTATATCCCTATTGGTTGCGAAAGTGCAACTGTAGACCGGGAGCAACCATTGTCGAAGCCTCGTTTTCAGGGGTGGTGCGCGACGATCCAGATGTGTGAGTATCGGGCATGGCCATCATCGTGAACTCCGACAACTTCGTCCGAGCCGAGAACGACCGCATGCTCCAGGACCTCCAGCGAGACGCGGATGGAGTCAATCGGTTCCTGCACAACAGGGCCCCCGCAGCGATCGATCGCCAGACTGTCATCCGCCTCAACCGCGACACGCTCTACAGCTTCGCCGTCGTCGACATCTCCGCCGGCGCCCGCTTCACGATTCCCGAGCACGGCGACCGCTACCTCTCGGTGATGGTCGTCAACCAGGACCACTACATCAACCGCGTGTTCCACGACCCCGGAGAGCACACGCTGACCGTCGAGGAGTTCGGCTCTACTTACGTCGTGCTGGCCGTGCGCATCCTCGTCGACCCTCAGGATGCTGCGGACCTCGAGGCCGTCGCCGCGCTTCAGGATCAGCTCCGCCTGAACGCGGCATCCGCGTCGCCCTTCGTGTCACCCGACTACGACCGCGCATCCTTCGACGACACGCGCAATGCTCTGCTCGCTCTCGCCCGGCATCTCACCGGGTTCGACCGCATGTTCGGCTCGATCGAGGAGACCGACCCGATCCGACACCTCATCGGCACGGCGGCCGGGTGGGGCGGCCTGCCGACCAGCGAGGCGAGGTACATCGGCGTCGACCCCGGCCTGCCTCCCGGACGATACGAGCTCACCGTCGCAGATGTTCCCGTCGACGGCTTCTGGTCCATCTCGGTGTACAACGCCGCGGGCTACTTCGAGCCCAATGACGCCGGCGCCTACACGGTCAACAGCATCACCGGCGAGCCGAATCCGGACGGCTCGATCACGGTGCGGTTCGGTGACTGGCCGGTGGGAACGGCGAACGCCATCCCGACCCCGGACGGATGGAACTACCTCGTGCGGCTCTACCGTCCGCGAGCGGAGATCGCCGACGGCAGCTGGACCTTCCCGGCCCTCCGGCCGTAACGCGGGTCAGCCCTTCCGCCCGTTCCGGCGCAGTCGCGCTCAGTGCGGGATCGAGGCAGAGCGGTCGAGGTCGATATCCACGTCGACGTGCCAGTCGGGCTCGGAACCGCCGTCGACGGCATCCGGAGAGTCGGGATAGAGACGGTGCGCCTGCAGTCTCGCCGCGTGCTCGCTGAAATCCGGCTCGTCGTCGTCGAACTCGTGCGGCCCGACCAGCAGGTCGTTCCCGACGCCGATCACCAGATCGGCGCAGTCCTCTCGGCCGCCGACGAGGATGGGGATCTCCACCGCGTCGGCCTCCCCCTCCTTCGCGACAGCGGCCGCGAGGGTCACGAGAGAGTCGGCCACGTCATCCGTGGTCACCAGCTGCTGGCCTGCATACGAGACGATCTTCATCGCTCCATCCTGGCCGAGCTCGCGAATCCGAGGTTCAGGGTTGCGCCACCCGCTGCGGTTCGATAAGCACTCGCCCGTTCAGCCCGGCTCACATCCGGGCGTAGCGCGCGCGGGCGAAGCAGAACAGGCCGTAGAGGGCGAGCCCCGCGCCGACGACCCACAGGATGACCGCACCGAACGGCAGCCCGGCCAGAGCGCGCAGTGCCGAGTCGAGGCCACCCGCGGTCTCGGGGTCGTGGGTGAGCGCCGCGATGACGAAGAGCACGCCCGCCACCCCGACCGCGACGCCCTTGGCGACGTAGCCGGCCACTCCGAACGCGGTGATGCCCGAGCGTGCCTTCGCCGACGGCACGGAGAGGTGCTCCATGAACGCGCGGGTGATTCCGCGCACGATGAAGGCGATCCCGACCGCGGCCACCCCGAGCCCGACAAGCACGAGCAGCACGACACCGGCCGGCGCCGCCAGCAGCTTCGCGCTGAACGACTGCGACGACTGGGATGACTGAGACTGGCCGCCGAGCGCATAGACCAGAGCCGTCGCGCCAATCGCCAGGTAGGCGACGGCCGTGCCCACGAACTTCGCCCGATGCGCCCACATCTTCTTCGCATCGGGATCGCGCTCGACGACGGCCTCGGCGATCTGCCAGATCGCGAGTGCGAGCAGACCGAGCACGATCAGCCAGAGCAGGAACACACCGGCCGGCGACTCCTGGATCTGCTGCAGCGCGCCGCCCTGGTCGGCGTTCTCGCCGCCGCCGCCCGTGGCGATCGAGATCGCGATCCCGCCGATGAGAATGTGCAGGATGCCGAGCACGACGTAGCCGACGCGCGCGAGCACGCGGAAGGTGGTCGAGTCCTGGGCGGCCCGCGCGGTGGAGGCGGCCGAGTCGCGAGTGTTCATGGGGTCACGGTGCTTTCGATCGGTTCTTCGGAGATGTCTGAGGTGCTGCGAGCCCGAGCGAGGCGGCGCGCACGCGCCGCCTGGACGCAGGCCCAGACGAACGTGGCGACGGCGACGCCCTCGAGCATTCCGGCGACCACGTCGCTGAGCCAGTGCGCGTGGAGGTAGGTGCGGCTCCACATCATGAGCGCGATCCACGCGATACCGCCGACCCAGACCCATCGGCGTCGGAGCACGAGTCCCAGGATCACCACGACCGTCGTGGCGACGGCGGTGTGCCCGGACGGGAAGGACGTCGCGACACTCTCGGCGAGCGAGTCGGCGGGGCGCGTGCGGCCGATCACCGCGGCCATGGTCGCTCCGATCGCGACCACAGCGACCATCGCGATCGCGAGCGTCGCCGCATCCCACCGCCTCCCGCGCCACAGGAACGCGGCGATCAGCAGCGCGCCGACCACGATCATGCCGATCGTGCCGCCGGCGACGGCCGGCACCCAGGCCACGACGAGCCAGGCGTCGCTGGTCAGCGCGACCATCAGGTCGTTCCACCAGATGTCGACCCCGAGCGGTTCATGACCGCCGAGGGCCACGACGGCCCGCAGCACGACGAACGCGAGGGTCGCAGCGGCACCGACGACGATCGCGCCGGTGCCGCGCTGCGCCTCGGTCATGCCGAGATCAGGCGAGGGGTTCGTTGTCGCGCATGCTGCGACGGGTGACGCGGTCGCCGGTCGCCGGGTCGACGGCGGTGCGGTCGACGGTCTCGGTGCGACGGCTGCGCATCACGAGGACGAGGCTGATCAGGAAGACGACGACCCCTGCACCCATGAGGATGTAGCCGATCAGGTCGAGATCGACGTAGCCGCCGGTGTCGATGTTGAGTGCGAAGACGAGGATCGCTCCGATGACGAAGAGCGCGATTCCGCTTCCGATACCCATGTGTCCATTCCTCTCCGGGCCCGCGTTCGCGGACTCGCGACGACAACAATAGGGTCAATGCACATTGAGTCAATGACCATGGACACATTCGTCGTGCCGTGATATGGATGGGAACGATGACCGATCTCGAACGCCGCGCCGGCATCTTCGCCGCACTCGCCGATCAGACGCGCCTGCGGATCGTCGATCTGCTCACGCTCGGTGATCTCTCCTCCTCCGAGATCGGGTCGGCTCTCGAACTCCGGTCGAACCTCATCGCGCACCATCTCGGAGTGCTGGAGACCGCGCAGATCGTCGCGCGCACCCGCTCGGAGTTCGACCGTCGACGCAGCTACATCGGCCTGCGCCCCGAGGTGTTCGACACGCTCGCGCCGCCCAGCGTCGCTCCGCCTCGCCGTGTGCTGTTCGTGTGCACCGCGAACTCGGCACGGTCGCAGCTGGCCGAGGCGATCTGGCGCGACACGAGCCCGGTGGCGGTCGCTTCGGCAGGCACCAGACCGGCCGAGACGGTGAATCCCGAGGCCACTGCGGCGGCCGCTCGACACGGACTCGTCATCGACCCCGATCATCCGCCCCGTCACATCGACGAGGTGCGCGCCGACGGCGACCTCGTGATCACGGTGTGCGACGACGCGCACGAACGGCTCCACGACAGCGACGATCTGCACTGGTCGATCCGCGATCCCGCTCGCATCGGCACCCCGGCCGCCTTCGACTCCGCCTTCGATGCGCTCGTGCAGCGCATCCGCGCCTTCTCTTCTCGTCTCGTCGCCGCCTGAGCCGATGTCCCCGGTGCGTGCGACGATCTGCACGTCGACGGGAGAACAGGATGCGGGGCGAAGCGACCGTGCTGCACGCCGACCTCGACGCGTTCTACGCCTCGGTCGAGCAGCGCGATGCCCCCGAGCTGCGCGGCCGGCCGGTCATCGTGGGCGGCGGGGTCGTGCTGGCTGCGAGCTACGAGGCCAAGGCCCGCGGGGTGCGCACGGCGATGGGCGGGCGACAGGCCCTCGAGCTCTGTCCGGATGCGGTCGTCGTGCCACCGCGGATGGAGGCCTACTCCGCCGCGAGCCATGACGTGTTCGCGATCTTCCGCGACACGACGCCGGTCGTCGAGGGGCTCTCGATCGATGAGGCCTTTCTCGAGGTCGGGGGCCTCCGACGCATCGTCGGCACGCCTGAAGAGGTCGCCGTGCGCCTGCGCGAGCGGGTGCGCACCGAGGTCGGGCTGGCCATCTCGGTCGGTGTCGCACGCACGAAGTTCCTCGCGAAGGTCGCGAGCGCCGTCAGCAAGCCTGACGGTCTGCTCGTGGTCGAGCCCGAACGCGAAGAGGAGTTCCTGCTCCCCCTGCCGGTCGAGCGACTGTGGGGCGTGGGCGCCGTCACCGCTGAGAAGCTGCAGCGCTACGGCATCCGCACCGTCGGCCAGCTGGCCGAGCTTGAGTCGGCCACCGCCGAGCGGATGCTGGGCAAGGCCGTCGGCGCGCACCTGCACGCCCTCGCCCGCCTGCGGGATCCGCGTCCGGTCGACACGACCCGGCGGCGAGGATCCATCGGCTCGCAGCGCGCCCTCGGTCGAGGCCCGCGCTCGGCCGAGGAGCTCGATCTGATCCTGACGCAGATCGTCGACCGACTCGCGCGGCGGCTGCGCGACGGTGACAGGGTGTGCCGGTCGGTGGTGCTGCGGCTGCGCTTCGGCGACTTCGCGAAGGCCACCCGATCACGCACGCTCGGATCCGCCACCGATCGCACGGCGATCCTGCTCACGGTGGCTCGCACGCTGCTCGCCGCAGCCGGGCCAGAGATCGCCGAGCGTGGCATCACGCTGATCGGGCTCTCGCTGTCGCACCTCGATCGCGCAGACCGGGTGCAGCCCGAACTGCCGATCGACTGGGGCGATGAAGAACGGCTCGACACGGTGCTCGACACCCTGCGCGACCGATTCGGGGCGACGTCGGTCGCGCGCGCGGCGCAGATGGGCCGCGATCCGGGATGGTCCAGCCCGATACTGCCCGAGCACGAGTGACCGAACGTGCCGAAGCGTCGCGCGAGCAGCGACGACCGCGTCTCTAGCCGAGGTCGTAGGTGGTGTCGTCCCGCATCTCCACCTGAGCACCCGTGGGCGATTCGACGCCGCGAGTGAGCGTGCGCAGCCGGTCGACCAGCTCGGGGTCTTCGAGTTCGGGGCCTCCGTCGGGCATCTCCTTGGCCACGATCTGACTGGCGGGTCCGATCAAGAACTTCGCCGTGACGACCGCGCCGTCCGGCTCTCGCACCGGTATCTCGACGAGCTCGGCCCGCACTTCTTCACCCAGTGCACGCCCATATGCCAGCAGCGCATCGGCGATGTCGTCCCCCGTCAGATACGCGTCGCCGCCATAGATGATCGTCTGCATGCTCCCGTTCTAGAGCAGTTCCGGCTGATCCGTCCGCCCCTTGCCCCGGTGCAGTGAGACTGATAGCGATTTGCGGGCAGGACCGTCTTGCCTCGTAATGTGGAGTGCATGGCAGAACAGAAGACGATGGTGCAGACAGAGATCCTGGCAGACGGTGTGACGTATCTCCTCGCCCAGGACCAGGACCTCGACGACCTGAAACGCCGCATCGAAGAAGCGATCGCCACGGCCGGCACCTTCGTCGACTTCGTCGTCGTCGGCAATCGCCAGGTGAGCCTTCTGATCACGCCCCGCTCACGGATGAGCATCAGCGTGGCGACGGTGCTCTTCGACGCCCGCGACACGGGAGACGTCGACTTCCCCTTCGGCGGCCACTACGACCTGCTCTGACCCGGGGCGGTCAGGCGCCGGTCGAGTCAGAGCTGGTCGAGCACGAGTTCGCCGCGCGAGTTCAGCTGATCCATCATGTGGGTGACCCGCGCGGGGTCGATCGGCTGCACGGTGGGCTCGTCGAACTCGAACACCAGCGGGATGGCAGGGTGCACCCAGATGGTGAGGCGACCCGATGAGGCATCCGGCTTCGACAGCCAGGTCATCATGAAGCTCTCGTTGCGACGCAGCTTGGTGCCGATCACGATCTTCACGTGCGCCAAGACCGCGTCCTCGATCTCGATCGCGGGCCGCGAGCTGTTGTACTCCAATTTCCCCATGTGAGAACTTTACGCTGAACAGAACTGGTCTGGCCCGCCCCACCCTCCGACCCATGCCTCCACCCGCGGGTCTGAACGCAGGAGGTGCACCCCGTTCGCGGCGATCGTCCGCGTCGTGAACCCCTCTTCCGTGCCCCACCGCACGGCTCGACGCATCGCTCGCCGCGAGCGCAGCACGCCCAGCGACGATCCGTCGGCGGCGGCGAGATCGACTGTGCCGACATCCCCCGTGCCGAGGCCCGCGACGCACTCGGCGATCCAGGCCGGCTCGAGCACCACGACCGGTCGGTCGAGCTCCCAGACCACCCGGGCGTCCGGCTGCTCATCGCCGACCACGACGCGCGGGTCTCCCGCGAGGGCGGTCGTCGTCGCGTCGAGCATGACCCGCGCCAGCGGGAATGCAGCGAGGATCGAGTCCACCGCGACGAACAGCGCCTCCGGGGTGTGTGCTCCGCGCAGCCTGACCGCGAGGTCGGGCGCATCTGACAGCAGGCCTCGCGGGGCGGAACCGCCGATCGGAATCGACGAGACGAGCCTCATGGTCTGGGCATTCGCGCGCTCGAGTCCCGAACCGCTGCGCTCGGCCCACTCGGGTCCGTCGTGCCAGGCCACCGCTGTCGGCACGTGGGCGAGCACGGCGCCCGCCTGCCACATCCGATGCGCCCATTCCCAGTCCTCGCCCCCGTAGGCCGAGAAGGACTCGTCGAACCCGCCGGTCTCGTCGAACAGGCGGCGCGAGCAGGCGATCACCGCACCGATGACGAACCGATATGACCGGTCGTCGGGGTCGAGCAGATCGCGGCTTCGGGCGTACTCCTGCGCGAGCCACGCCGGCTCAGCGAGTTCCCGGTCGACCACAGCCTCGAGCACCGGTGCCTCCGGGGCGATACCCGAGAAATCCGCGTGCCGACGGCGTCCGACGGTGACGGCCTCGGGAAGCAGAGCCGGAAGACGGGTGAGGGCGCGCACGTACCCCGGCTCAGGGGCCGTGTCGGCGTCGAGGAAGCAGAGCACGTCGCCACTGCTCGCGCGCACGCCGAGATTGCGCACCGCCGCGAGACGGAAGCCCCGGTCCTCCTGTCGCACCAGGATCACCCCGTCGGGCACGCGGACGTCACCCGGGGAACCGTCGTCGGCGACCACGATCTCGAGAAGCTCGGGCGGATAGTCCTGCATCGACAGGGCCGACAGCGTGCGAGCGAGCTCCGCGGGCTGCTCGTAGTGAGCGACGATCACCGACACCTTCGGCAGGATCTCAGGGTCGACTCCGTCGAGCGTGTCCCACCGGTTGCCGACGACCCAGGGCTGCCGCGTCACCAGGCCAGCCCTTCCCACCAGCGCACATACGCCTCGGCCGCCTCGGGCCATGCCATCGGCAGCCTCGTCAGCCCGTGCCAGGTCGACTCCGGGCGCTCGAAAGCCTGCCGCACCGCCACCGCGAGCTCGGGTTCGCCGACCGTCTGCAGGGTTCCGGGGCGCAGCGTCGCCATCTCGTCCATGTAGCGGTTGCGCACCGCGACGGGTCGCCGACCCCAGCCGATCCACGACGCCAGGGAGCCGGATGCCGACACATGACGATGTGCGATCACCGGCACCGACACAGCGCGGCCGCGTCGCGCGATCTCCGCGTCGTCGAGCCAGCCCGTCACCTCGACCTCGACCCCGAGGGCACCCGCACGGCGGACGAACTCCTCGAGCTCGGCGGCGTGCCCCTCCGAGGCGCGGCCGAGAATCGTCATCTTCCCGATGCCCGCATGCGCCGCCGCACGGGCCGCCTCGTCGTGTCCTTTTCCGGGGTAGAAGTAGCCGAGCACGCCGACCGAGCCGTCCGCCGGCATCCGCTGCGCGTCGGTCTCGAGGTCCACCGGCAGCGGAATGCTCACCGCCGCGCCAGACCAGACCTGCTCTTCGCGAAGCAGCGCTCGCTCGTGTTCACTGTTGACCGCCACCCCTCGCGCCGCCGCAGCCACGGCAGCGTAGGCCGCTCGTCGGCGAGGCCGATTGCGCTCGCCGTCGGACGCCTGCGGCACATCGTGCAGGGTGACGCTGACCGGCCGGCGCGCGGCGAGCGCTCCGAACGACCGCGCCGCCTGCTCGGGAGAATCACCCCACAGGCGATCCGTGAAGTGCACATGCAGCGCGGCGTCCGTCGGCGCCGCATCCAGGTCTGCCGCGTCGATCGTCCGGATCGACGGCCGCGCTGCGCGCACCGCGGAGGCCATGTCGCGCGCATACATCGCGACGCCGTGGGTGCCCGGGTGCACGAGCAGCAGCGGCGTGGCGCTCATCCCGCCCGCCATACGTCGAGCAGAGGGGCGAGACGCGTCAGGGCGGCATCGACGAACTCCGGGTGCGCTGCGTACCACTCGAGGTGAGCGGCCCGCACCTCGGCATCGTCGATCGGTGTCCCGTCGACGATCCAGTGCGCACGCGGCTCGTCTGGCAGCGCCCACGCCTCGATGACCTCGGGGTGCAATGGCGCCCGCACCGAGTTCAACAGCGGCCGGCCGGGGTCGGTCGGGCCGCCCGCGTGGCCGAGTGCCGCGAGCACGCGAGCACCCAACGGCATCCACACCGCGTCGCCCGGGTGGTTGACCGTGCGTGCGTGATCGGCCGTGACCGAGTCGAACAGGTCGGAGACCCGCACGTCGGCGCTCTGCTCGCGCAGGCGCAGCGTGTCGATCGACGCCTCGCCCACGGCGCGCACCTGATCGGGGGTCAGCGCGGCCACGACGGGGATGCCGGCTGCTGCGGCGAGCGTGCGGATGTCGTGATACGCCACGACCGGCGGGTCGCCCTCGACGCCGGGCACGCGGATCGCGGCCTGGAAGGGATGCAGCCCCGCGAAGCGCACCGGCGGCACGGTCAGCACGCGGGCATCCGTCGCCGCGGCGATCTGTCGCGTGCCCAGCGGCAGATCACGATAGTCGTCACGGATCGGCTGGCTCACGACAGTGTCGGCGGCGCGGACGACCTCGTGCAGCCGCGCAGTGTCGTCGGCGGTCATCTCGTGCACGGCCGGAACGCGCACGAAGCGGTGCTCGGGAGTATCCATCACCGTGCGCAGCGATTCGGCCTGGCAGTTGCCGAGGACGACGCCGAAACTCTCGGGAAGCGGAGCCAGCCCGTAGAACTCCGAGTAGTGTTGGCGGCGCGCTAGCACCAGGGAGCCAGCGGGCGCAACGCCCGTGCGCAGTTCGGGGGCATGGCTCATGATTCGAACGTACCCCCTCGATCGCATCTGATCGTGCGTCCCCATTGCTGCGCGGTCACCTCCGTCTTGCGATGCCCGCACGTCGTGCTGTGCCGCCAACGGAGAACCACATCCTCACCGAACCTGCCCTCATCCGCGTCGCCTCGATTCCGGCCGCCCACCCCTACGTGCGTGCGGTCACCGACACACAGCGTGTGCGTGTGCTGCCCGACCCTCCCGTTGCGGGCGCGCCCGCCGACGTGTGGTGGCCGCCGGTGGCGCTCACCTCGCCGTGGCTCGTTTCACACGCTGCGGACTTCGACCTGCTGCACGTGCACTTCGGTCTCGAGTCGTTCTCGCCGGACGAACTGCGCGAGGCTCTCGAGACCGCGCTCCGGCTCGGCCGCCCCGTCGTGTACACCGTGCACGACCTGGAGAACCCGCAGCTCGTCGATCAGCGCCCGTACCGAGAACTGCTCGACGTGATCATCCCGTCAGCCGACCACCTCATCACGCTCACTCCGACCGCCGCCGCCGAGATCGAACGGCGGTGGCACCGCAGCAGCCGGGTGCTGGCTCACCCCACCCTGCTCGACGGCGCCGCGGTGCCCGAGCGCACGGTCGACGAGACCCTCCGGATCGGAATCCACCTGCGCGACCTGCGCCCCAACATCGCCGCCGAGCGTGCGGTACGCGCGGCCGTCGACGCCGCCGCCCTGCTCGCACAGACGGGGCGGGCGGTCGAGTTCGAGGTGCTGATGCACGATCGCGTCCGCGATGACGCAGCGGCCACCCGTGTGACTGCTGCCGCCGAAGAGCACCCTGCGGTGCGGGTGCGACGCACCCCGCGTCTGAGCGACGCGGGCATCGATGCCTGGATCGGCGGACTCGACCTCTTCGTCCTGCCCTACCTGCACGGCACGCACTCGGGGTGGGTCGAGCTCTGCTACGACCTGGGGGTTCCCGTGGCCGGAACGGACGTCGGGCACATCGGGTCGCAGCATCCCGATGACTTCTTCGTGATCGACCTCGACGACCCGCAGACGCTGGTCGAGGCAGTGGCGCTCGCCTCCGACGCGCGCGCCACATCGCCGCGCGCATCGCTCGTCGAACGGCGGCGCTCCGAGAGAGTGGCCGAACGCGAGGCCGTGCGCGACGCGCACGCCCGGCTCTACACCAGCGCGCGCGCCGAGATCTCGACGGCGGCCCGCGCGTGATCGCTCGCGAGCGGTTGCGGGTGCTCGTCGTGGCCCCCGAGCGTCACGCCCTGCGCCAGCCGCATGCCGGCGGCTTGGAAGCCGTGGTGTGGAACCGCGTGCGCTGGCTGCGCAGCCGAGGTCATGACGTGCAGCTCTGCGCGGCCGAAGGGTCGGACTTCCTCGGCGCCGACATCGACCTGCACCTGCCCAGCCCCCGATGGCATCAGTCACGGGATGCGTCGGACACCGACTTCCCCGAGGGACATCGTCGACTCATGACCGATGCCTTCGCGCGGGTGCGGGATCGGCTCGACTCCCCCGAGACCCGCGTCGACGTCGTCGACAATCACAGCCTCCACGGGGATCCGATCCTCTGGAGCCGTGACATCGGGGTGCCGGTCGTCACCACGCTGCACACGCCGCCCCTCGCCGACATGGTGATCGCCTCGAACGCGCTCGCCGGCTCATCGCCGCATCGGTTCCTCGCGGTCAGCCAGTACACCGCGCGGGCCTGGTCGGCCGAGGGCGTCGAGGCCTTCGTCTTCACCAACGGCGTCGACACGGCGCAGTGGAGCCTCGGGCCTGGCGGAGGCGACTGGGTGTGGTTCGGACGGATCGTCCCCGAGAAGGCCCCGCACCTCGCCATCATCGCCGCCAGACGCGCCGGGGCGCGCCTGAAGCTCGCGGGCCGAGTGGGCGACGCCGCGTACTTCGATCGGGAGGTGCGACCGCTTCTCGGCGGCGGCATCGACTACGTCGGGGCGCTGCGACAGCCCGAGCTCTCGGCCCTCGTGGGCGCCGCATCGGTCGCTCTCGTGACCCCTGTGTGGTCGGAGCCCTTCGGCCTCGTGATGGCAGAAGCGCTCATGACCGGCACGCCCGTCGCCGCGTTCGACTCCGGCGGCACCAGCGAGGTGCTGGCCGGAATCCCCGGCACCGCCATCGTGCCGTCCGCCGACACCGATGCTCTCGCCCACGCCGCAGCGGCGCTGGTCGGGCAGTCGCGACTCGGACTGCGCCGCCAAGACGTGCGTGAGGCGGCCTCCGCTCGCCACTCGCTCGACCACAGGCACCGCGAGATCGAGCGAGTTCTCTCGGTCGCCGCTCAGAGCGCGGTGCCTGGCCACGAGCTCGTCGAGGCGGTCGGCGCATGATCGGCTGGTACGTGCATCATCACGGGTGGGGCCACGTGACCCGGATGCAGGGGATCCGCCCGCACCTCGGCGATGAGGTGACGGTGTTCTCGAGCCTCCCCGAGCCTGAGTCCCTGGCCCCGAGGACGACATGGGTGCAGCTGCCCTCCGACTCCGATGCGGTGGTCGGGCCCGACGGAGTTCGCCGCGAAGCGCGCGAGCTCGGCGACGTCACGGCCCGCGGCACGCTGCATTGGGCGCCCGTCGGGCATCCTGGGCACCAGGCTCGTCTCGCGGCGATCGCGGAGTGGGTGGCGATCCGCCCCATCTCCGCGTTCGTCGTCGACGTCAGCGTCGAGGTCACGATGCTCGCTCGTCTGCTCGGCGTGCCGACGATCTCCGTCGCGCAACCGGGCGACCGCACCGATGCTCCGCACCGTCTCGGGTACGACCTCGCCGACCGCATCCTGGCGCCCTGGGCTCCGGGGACGATCCCCGCGAAAGCCCTCGTCGGTCGCGAGGACCGCGTACGGTCGGTGGGCGCGATCTCGCGCTACGACGGCCGCACTCGCGATGACTCAGGCGACGACGTGCGCCGCGTGCTGTTCCTCGGCCTCGCCCTCGACCCGCTGCGGCTCGCACAGACGATCGAGCTGCTGAGCGCAGACGGATGGGCCGTCGAGAGCGCAGGAGCAGGCCACGGCGACCGCGTCGACGATGTGTGGCCGCTGCTGTGCCGGGCCACCGTCGTCGTGAGCGCGGCGGGTCAGAACAGCATCGCCGACCTCGCGGCAGCGGATGCCCGCGGTGTCGTCATCGCCCAGGAGCGACCCTTCGGCGAACAGCAGGACATGGCCCGCGTGCTGGCGGCGCACGGCCTCGCGCAGACCGTCTCGGCTGATGCGACGCCCACCGAGGTGGTCGACAGCATCCGACGAGCGGCCGACACCGCACCCCGCTGGAACGTGTGGCAGGTGTCGGGCGCCGCCGGTCGTGCCGCGGCCGCGATCGAGGAGCTGGCACGATGACGATCCGCGTCGCCGTCATCACTCCCGCATCGGTGAACCGTCTCGACCACCTGCAGCGCCAGCGCCGATTCCTCGACGAGGTGCGCACGCCGGGCATCGAGGTCGTGCGTGTCGAGGCATGGCTCGACGTCGACGCGCCGCCCGCAGTGCCGTCGACCCTGTTCGTGCATATGCCGCCGGGTCACGACGGCATGCGCGTCGGTGCGGCGCGCAACGCCGCCGCCGCCCTCGCGCTGGATCACGGGGCCGACCTGCTGGTGTTCCTCGATGTGGACTGCCTGCCGGGGCCGGCACTGCTCGAGAGATATGTCAGCGCGGCACAGACTTACCCGCACGACCTGCTCTGCGGACCGGTGACCTACCTGCACAGCGTGCAGCGCCCGTCGACGATGCTCGATCTCGGTGCCATGACCCGGCCGCATCCGGCTCGTCCCCTGCCACCGGACGGCGAGGTGGTGACGGCGACCGATGACGAGTTCGACCTGTTCTGGTCGCTGTCGTTCGCGGTGACCGCAGAGACGTGGACGCGCCTCGGCGGCTTCGACGAGGCGTACGAGGGGTACGGCGCCGAAGACACGGACCTCGGCCGACGCGCTCGGTCGCTCGACATGCGAGTGCAGTGGGTCGGCGGCGCGCACGCCTACCACCAGTGGCATCCGGCCGGTTCTCCGCCGTGGCGCCACCTCGACGACATCCTGCGCAACGGCGCCCTGTTCGCCGAGCGCTGGGGCGAGTGGCCGATGCGCGGCTGGATAGACAGCTTCATCGAGGGCGGTGCGGTCGAACCCCACGGCGACGGATACCGTCGCGTCGCATCGGGCACCGGCCTTCGCTCAGTCCAGGCGTGACGACAGCTCCCGGATGATCTCGCCGACCTCTCGCTCCGCATCCGCGACGCGCTCGACGTCTGCCTCGAGATCGGCGATCGTCTCGGCGGCGGCGCCGTGACGACGTGCGATCTGCAGGTTCGCGCGAATGTTCATGGCTCCGCCAGACAGCCCGGCCCGGAGCGCCTCTGCCGCCACCGCGAGATCGACGACGATATGCGGGTTGCCCGCCTCCACCAGCACGCGCACGTCGCGCAGCATCGCCACGCCGATCGCGCCGACCCGCGCCGCTGACCGGGCCGCCTCGACAGCGGCGTCGCGGACGCGCTCGTCGCGCGAAGGGTCGTCGGCGGGCAGAGCGAGCGCGGCCCCGAAGCTCGACGAGACGACGCCGTCCGCCTCGACCGCCCGCAGCGCCTCGGCCCGTTGCCGGGCGAGGCGGTCGACGGTGTCCGCCGCTCGCTGGTCACCATCGGAATACCCACCGACCATGCTCATCAGCGAGGCGGAGATCGCGAGCATCACCCCTGACGCCGCACCGCCCCCGGGAGAACCCGTCGGTCGACTCAGAGCATCCAACCAGTCGTCCAGCGGGGTGGATGGGGGGATGTCGGCGGAGTCCTGCATGAGCGCCACACTATCGAGCTAGGACACCAGCAGCGGCAGCAGCGACACGACGAGTCCGACGAACCCGACGCCGGCGAACACGATCCCCAGAGTGAGGATGACGCGCCGCGCGTGGGGAGGCTCGCCGACCCGTGCGTGGGCCGGATTGTTCGCGCTGACCACGCCCGCGGCCCAGCCGTCCTCCGCAGTGGCGGACTCATGCCTTTTCAGCGGCCGTTCGTGAAAGTCGCCGCCGGCGAACCAGCGTCCGATCAGCGAATCGTCGCGCTCGATGACGGCGATCTCGACGGGCAGCCACGCTCCCTCGACGGTGCGGATGAGGAACGCCAAGAGAAGCAGCGGCAGACCGATGCCGAGGCCCACCCAGGAAAGCACCTCACCGACGAGAGCGAGAGTGTCCAGAGCCTGCATCTCACCATCGTAGAGAGTGCAGCCCACCCTCGGCGGCGAATCCGCTAACCACTGCGCGCCCCAGGCGCAAGGCCCTCTGCACACTCGACCGTCTCGCCTAACGTCGCCCACGAGGGGAAGGAGAACCGTGAGGACTCACATAGAGATCGACGGCAGAAGCTTCGTGCTTCACGACGATCAGCCCCTGCCCGAGATCATGGCGGAGATCGAAGCGGCCGCATCCTCATCGCCGACGTTCGTCACCCTGTCTGCGGAGGGCCGGAGCATCAGCGTGCTGATCCGCTCGTCGACGAGGGTGGTGATCTCGGTCGAGAAAGACGACCACGTCGAGCCGGACCAGGGCGCGTGGGACCTCCCGTTCGACGAATGGGAGTTGTGACATGGAAGAGCTGTGGCTGGTCAGGCACGGGGAGAGCGTGGGCAATGTCGCGGCGACCGCGGCGGAGGCCGCCCGCGCGGAGACGATCCCGCTCGCGACGCGGGATGCCGACGTGCCCTTGTCGGAGACGGGCGCAGAGCAGGCGAGGGCTCTGGCGACCGCGCTGCACGGCGGCCCCGTCACACCTCACGTCGCCTGGCTGTCGCCGTACATGCGGGCGCAGCAGACATTCGCGCTCAGCATGGAAGACGTCCCTGCCGTCGAGCGGGTGTTGACCGACGAGCGACTGCGCGACAGGGAGCTCGGCATCCTCGATCTGCTGACGCGATGGGGCGTCGCCGCGAGGCATCCCGAGGAGGCCGACCGTCGGGCGCGCCTGGGCAAGTACTACCACCGCCCACCCGGCGGTGAATCCTGGGCCGACGTCGCCCTTCGTCTGCGGTCGTTCCTGCACGACGCCCTCGATGCGGATGCTCGTGTGGGACTGGTCGTCGCACACGATGCTGTCGTCATGCTGTTGATCGCGCTGCTCACCGGGATGGACGAGCAGCGTCTCATGCGATTCGCGTCGGCGAACACGGTGCTCAACGCCTCCGTGACGCGGCTGCGATTCGACGGTGAGCAGTGGCAGCTCATCGACTTCTCGGATGTGCGCCACCTCGAGCAGCTGGGCGCGGAGGTCACCGTGCACCCCGGGAGTCCCGATGTCCGCCCCGAGTGAGCCGACGACCGCCACCCTGCAGCTGTTGCAGCAGTGGGGGCTGCCCGAGCCCGGCGACTCGAAGAAGTCTCGGGGCACGGCGATGATCATCGGCGGCTCCCCTCTGTCGGCGGGCGCGGTCGTCCTGGCCGGAGAGGCGGCGCTGCGCGTCGGAGCGGGAAAGGTCGCCGTCACGACCGATGCCCCCATCGCCGATGTCGTGCGCATCACCCTCCCCGAAGCAGGGGTGTACGAGTCGCCCGGTGCAGACGCGCAGACACCGGACGCCCTGCGCACCGCGTACGAAGGCGCGGACGCTGTGCTGGTCGGGCCGGGGTTGGATGACCCGGAGGATGCCGTCGGGTGGCTACGGCGGCTGGCAGGCCACGATATCGCCTGCCTCGTCGTCGACGCCTTCGCGGTCGGAGCCGTCAGAGAGGTGTCGCGGTCTGATCTTCCGCGGTCCCTGATCATCAACGCCAATCTCGACGAGGCAGAGCTGCTGCTGGGGCGCCCGGTCGATGACCTCTTCAACGACCTGCGGCCCGTCGCACGGGAGCTGGATGCCGTGATCCACTGCTACTCCGCGGTCGTCGCGCCCTCCGGCGCGGTGTGGCGGCTCGACGTCGGCGGGCCCGGCCTCGGCACCGCGGGTTCGGGAGACGTGGCCGCAGGCACCATCACGGGTTTCGCGGCCCGGGGGCTCGAACCGGAACGCGCCGCCGTGTGGGGAGCCTGGGCTCACGCCCGCGCAGGCGACCGCCTCGCCGAGCGGATGGGTCTGGGCTATCTCGCCCGAGAACTCGCCACAGAACTCCCCGCCGCGCTGCGCGAAGTCCACTGACCCTCAGGTCACCCGGCCGTCACCGGGCCGCGATACGCGAAGCCAGCGGTAGCCGTACGCCGGCACCTCCAGTTCGACCCCACCCTTCGGGTCGAGCGTCAGGCGCGACGACTCGAGGAGGTCGACGAGAGTCGTGCCCTCCGGCTCGTCACCCAGCCGGAACGAGGTGGTCACCGGCACCTCGGCGAAGTTGTGGAGCGCGATCATCTTGCCGACGTCGGCCGAGAGCGAGTGCACGAGCAGCGACTCGGCCGGCTGGTCGATGACCTCGAACGTGCCCCACCCGAGTTCCGGGGAGATCCGGTAGCTCGAGGTCAGAGCGCGGATGAAGTACAACAGGGAGCCGCGGTCATCCAACTGGGCGGCGACGTTCACATGCTCCGGCGCATATCCGTCGGACGGCGGACGCGCGACGAGGCGGCTGGGCGCGGCATCCGAGAATCCTCCGTTGCGATCGTCGGACCACTGCATCGGAGTCCGCACGGCCTCCCTGCCGGGGATCTCGATGTTCTCGCCCATGCCGATCTCCTCGCCGTAGAACAGCACCGGAGTGCCGGGCAGGGTGAAAAGCAGACTGTAGGCCATGCGGATGCGGCGCGGATCGCCGTCGAGCATCGGCGGGAGGCGCCGGGTGATGCCTCGCCCGAACACCCGCTGGCGCTCGTCGGGTGCGAACGTCTCGAACACCTCCTGCCGCTCGCTGTCGCTGAGCTTGTCGAGGGTCAGCTCGTCGTGGTTGCGCAGGAAGTTCGCCCACTGCACCTCGGCGCCGAGCACGGGGCGGGCTCGCAGCGCCTCGATCAGCGGAGCCGGATCCTTGCGCGCGAAAGAGAGGTACAGCGACTGCATCCCGACGAAGTCGAACTGCATCGTGAGCTCATCGCCGTCATCGCCTCCGAAGTACTGCGCCTGCTCGTCGTAGGGCAGGTTGACCTCGCCGAGCAGGATCGCCTCGCTCGACCGACGCTGCAGGAACCGACGGATGTCGCGCAGCAGTTCGTGCGGCTCTGGGATGCCGGCGCCCTCGGGGATCTCGAGGAGAAAAGGCACCGCATCGACGCGGAAGCCCGAGATGCCCAGCTGCAACCAGAACCCGATGACCTTGGCGATCTCGTCGCGCACGCGAGGGTTGGCGATGTTCAGGTCGGGCTGGTGCTCGTAGAAGCTGTGCTGATACCACTGCCCCGACTTCTCATCCTTGCCCCAGATGCCGTTCGCCTGGCCGGGGAAGACGGCGTTCTTCTGGCCCTTCGGAGGAGCGTCGTCGCGCCAGACGTAATAGTCCCGATAGGGCGAGTCGACGCTGCGCTTGGCGGCGAGGAACCACGGATGCCTGTCAGAGGTGTGGTTGATGACCAGGTCGACGATGACCCGCATCCCTCGATCGCGCGCGGTGCGGATCACCTCGACGAAGTCGCCATGCGTGCCCAGACGCGGATCCACACCGTAGAAGTCGCTGACGTCGTAGCCGTCGTCACGGTCGGGGCTCGGATAGAAGGGCATCAGCCACAGGCAGGTGACGCCGAGCTGCGACAGATAGTCGATCCGCTGGGCGAGGCCCTGCAGATCGCCGACCCCGTCGCCGTTCGAGTCGAGGAACGTCTCGACGTCGAGGCAGTAGACCACCGCGGTCTTCCACCAGAGGTCGCTCGTATCGGTGATCTTCACAGTCGCTCCTTGAGTGCGGGGATGAGCTCGGATTCGGCAGCGGCGAGGAAGTACGACTGCTCGGTGCCGACGTGGTGCAGGTACACGCGATCGAATCCGATCTCCGCGAGGTCGGCGACGCGACCGGCCAGCGCGGTGGCGTCGTGGTCGACCAGCACGGCCTTTCGCAGATCGTTCTTGTCGAGGCCCGCCACCGCCGCCTCGAAATCCTCGGGCTGCTCGAGATCCCACGTCTCCGGGGGCGAGAGCAGACCGTTGGTCCACTGCTCGCGAGCGATCGCGAATGCCGCCGCGTCGCTGTCCGCGAGGCTGACGTGCACCTGCAGGATGCAAGGGCCGGAGCCCCCGGCGCCTCGGTAGGCGTCGACGACCCGCTGCAGCGCGGCGGGCTCCTGAGCGACCGTCGCCAGGCCCTGCGCCCACGACGCCGCCCATTCCGCGGTCTCGGCGCTCACTGCTGTCGCGAACAGCGGCGGCGGCTCGGCCGGTCTGCTCCACACTCGTGCTCGGTGCACGCGCACCAGGCCGTCGTGATCGACCTCCTCGCCGTCGATCAGCCGGCGGATCACGTCGACGCTCTCGCGCAGTCGTTCGTTGCGGATCTGCTTGGCCGGCCACCCCTCGCCCGTCACGTGCTCGTTGACCGCCTCGCCGCTGCCCATCGCCGCCCAGAAGCGACCGGGGAACATCTCCTCGAGGGTCGCGAACGCCTGAGCGATCATCACGGGGTGGTAGCGCTGGCCCGGAGCGTTGACCATCCCGATCGAGAACTCCGTGCAGGCGAGCGCGGCCGCGATCCAGCTCAGCGCGAAACCGGACTCGCCCTGCGCCCGGGTCCACGGCGCGAGGTGGTCGGAGCACATGGCTCCGTCGAAGCCCGCGCGCTCGGCATCGATCACCGCGTCGAGAAGCGCGCTCGGTGCGATCTGCTCGTGCGAGGCATGAAAACCGATGAAGACCATGCGCCGAGTCTTGCAACGAACAGAGCCGCACGGCAGTGGTGGACACTCCGCAGCGAGTCTGCGATGATGGGCGGCCCTGCGCCGCGGGGCTACTGGCCGGTGGGCCTGACGACGCCGAGCTCGTACGCCAGGATGACCGCCTGCACACGGTGGGGCAGGTCGAGTTTCACGAGGATGCGGCCGAAGTGGGCCTTCACCGTGGATTCGCTCAGATGCATGGCCTTGGCGATCTCGGTGTTCGTGAGGCCGCGCCCGATGTGCACGAAGACGTCGCGTTCCCGGTCTGTCAGCACCGAGAGGGCATCGTCCCGAGCCTGGTGGGTGCGGGGGGCCAGGTGCGGCAGGGCGACTTCGATGAGCTTCGAGGTGATCCGCGGAGCCACCACGGCGTCGCCCGTCGCAACCGTGCGGATCGCGGCGACGAGTTCGTCCGGTCGCGTGTTCTTGAGCAGGAACCCTGCGGCTCCGGCCTGCAGTGCCCCGAAGGCGAATTCGTCGAGGTCGTAGGTGGTCAGCACGAGCACCCGGGTGCGTGGCAGCCGCGCGGTGAGATCGCTCGTCGCCTCGATGCCGTCCTTGCCGGGCATGCGCACATCCATCAGGATCACGTCAGGACCCAGCGCGATCGCGGCGTCGACGGCAGACGCTCCGTCGGAGGCTTCGCCCACGACGTGTATGTCGTCCTCGGCCTCGAGCACGAGACGGAGCCCGTAGCGAACCAGCTCCTGATCGTCGGCGATCAGCACCCGGATCCGGGCGGCGTGGGCATCGGATGTCGTCATCGGTCCTCCGTCTGCAGTCGTACGAACACGCGCCAGCCCCCGCCCGGTCGAGGCCCGGCCTCGACGTGCCCGTCGTAGAACGCGGCGCGCTCGCGGATGCCGACCAGGCCACGGCCCGGGTCGACGACCGGCGGGGCCGGCGCAGACCTGTCCTCCACGACGATCGACACATCCTCGTCCGTGATGCTGATCCTCACCACGACATCCTGCACGTCGCGCGCGTGCCGCAGGACGTTCGTCAGCGCCTCCTGCACGATGCGGTAGACCGTCAGCCCCACCACGGCATCGGCGTCGATGGCGCCCGTCTGCTCGAGTCGCACCGGCAGACCCGCGATCCGCGACTCTTCGATGAGAGACGGGACGCGCTCCATGCTCGCCTGCGTCGGCTGACGGTCGACCGGGTCGCCCTCGCCGCGCACCGTCGTCAGCAGGCGCCTCATCTCGACGAGGGTTCGGCGCCCGGTCTCGGCGACCCGCCCGATCGCCCGGCGGGATTCCTCTGGCCGAGCGGCTGCAGAAGCCTGCGCCCCGTCGGCGACCGCGACCATCACGGCGAGGCTGTGGGCGATCACGTCGTGCATCTCCCGCGCGATGCGCTCGCGCTCGAGCGCGGCGGCGATGTGCGCCTCCTGGTCGCGCTCGCGGCGCATCTGCTCCGCTCGTTCCACGAGTGCGCGCAGCTCCCGCCGCCGGTGGCCGACGTTGAGCCCGACGAGGGTGGACATCAGCGAGACCGCGACCACCACGGTGGCGATGCCGAGCCAGTCGAGGGGCCAGGCGTCGAGGTCCACTCGCGGCGCCAGCCCGAGCAGCGGCGGGCCGAGGCGCACGCGGATCGCCAGCACCAGCGCCGCGAGCGTGCCCGACACCGCGGCCGCGGCGAACGCCGTCCAGGCCTGCCGCGGCCGGAGGTCGACTCCACACCGGTACAGCGCCCCCACGGCGAGCACCGCTTCGGCGCCTGATCCGCCGGCGAATGACAGCGGGAGAAGGACGATGACGGCGATGAGGGCCACGAGAGGATGCCGACGCGAGACGAGGATCGCCGAGATGCCGGCGACGAGCAGCGTCACGAGCGCCCACGCGGGTGTGGTCAGCGACGACTCGAGCGACAGGTAGCCGAGGGCCAGCGAGACCGCCGAGTACGCCCCGAGAGCCACGAGGTCGGATCGCCGCGGTGTCATACGTCTCTCTTGCGCAGTGCGATCGCGCCCGCGGCGAGCGCGATCGCCGCCCAGATCGACGCGATCAGCCAGCCTGCACCCACGCTGATGTGACCGCTCCACAGGTCGAGGAACGGACCGCCGTCAGCGCCGACCCGGCTCATCGCATCGCCCGCATTGCCCAGCTGGGCGATGCGCAGAGCGCGGGAGAGCAGCCCGTACGGAAGCAGCGACGTCAGCACGGGCAGCAGCAGCGTGGCCAGGAAGACGATGATCGCTCCCGCGGTCGTCGATCGCACGAGAGTGCCGATGCCCACCCCGAACAGTGCGCAGAGCCCGAGATACCCCGCAGAGCTGAGCAGCGCGACCACGACCCCGGGTGCGGTGAGCGGTGCCGCGAGGCCGAACTGCGCATAGATCGGCGTGGTGAGCGCCCATGCGCTGAACACGGTGACGAGGGCGGTCGCAGTGGCGGCGATGAATACCACGACCGCCTTCGCGCCAAGGACGCGCAACCGGTCGGGCACCGCGACGAACGTGGGCTGAATCGAGCCCGATGCGTACTCGGCGCCGATCAGCATGACTCCGAGGATACCGGCGATGATCTGGCCGAGGACGACGGTCGGCACCGTGACGTCGGCCATGGTGCGCTCGATCAGGAGCACCGACGGAGCACCCGACGACTCGAGCGTCACGCCGAGGAACAGGCTGCCACCGACCCCGATGAGGAAGATCGCCGCGAGGGCGAGCACGGAGGAGGGCAGGCTGAACAGCTTGATCCACTCCGACCGCAGCACGTGGGTGAACGCGGGGCGCCGAGTGCGCGCATCCGCTCGTCGGGGACTCGTGGTGAGGGTCATCGTCCGGCTCCTTCGGTGGCGTCGTGCGCGGTCGCGCGGTATTCGGTGTCGTGAGCGGTGAGGGCGAGGTAGGCGTCTTCGAGCGAGCCCTCGACGGTGGCGATCTCGTACAGCACGATGCCCGCATCGGCCGCGGCACGCGCCACCTCCTCGGCGGGGAGGCCGTCGATCTCGACCGCGCCATCCGGGTGCGTCGTCATGGTGACCCGGGGGCCCGCGAGGGTGCTCATGAGTCGCTCGACCTCTCTGGTCCTCACGCGCACCACGGATCGGGTCACACCCGCGACCACGTCGTGCAGCGGCCCGTCGGCCAGAATCGTCCCTCGGCCGATGACCAGCAGATGGTCGGCCGTCTGGGTCATCTCGCTCATCAGATGCGACGAGAGCAGCACGGTCTTCCCCTCCCCCGCCAGCTGCCGCAGCAGGCCGCGGATCCACAGGATGCCGTCGGGGTCGAGGCCGTTCACCGGCTCGTCGAGGATGATCGTCTGCGGGTCCCCGAGCAGAGCCGCGGCGATCCCCAGCCGCTGGTTCATGCCGAGCGAGAATCCGCCGACCCGCCTGTCCGCCACAGCATCCAGTCCTGCGATCTCGATCACCTCACGCACGCGGGCGGCGCCGATGGCGTGGGTGGCCGCGATCGCCCGCAGGTGCTTGTAGGCGGTGCGGCGCCGGTGCGCCGAGCGCGCATCGAGCAGAACGCCGACCTCGCGCAGCGGTGCGGGCAGATCCGCGTAGGCCCGACCGTTGACCTCCGCGGTGCCCGCGGTCGGCCGGTCCAAGCCGACGATCATCCTCATGGTCGTGGACTTGCCGGCCCCGTTGGGTCCCAGGAATCCGGTGACCGTGCCCGGTTCGACGGTGAAGTCGATGCCGTTCACGGCCACCCTCTCGCCGTAGTGCTTCGTCAGAGACTGAACTCGAATCATGTCGCGCCTTTCGTTCGCCTTCGACGCTACGAACGACGGCGCGCGGGCACATCGGGCTGCAGTCCTGACCCTGGCGACAAGGCAGTACCAGGGTCTATACCCCGAAATCGTAGGAATCTCGACTCGGCTATTCATTCCATTCAGTGGCACGTGTGTTTTACTAGATAGAAGCAGTTTGACCGGTCCGGGAGAGATGCGGAACCTCTCGTCAGCGTTGTCGGTTCAGGGAGGCTCTCATCAGCGAACAGTCCACGCGCACCGTAGAACGGGCGCTCTCGCTCCTCGCCAACGTGTGCGAGACGGGAAGCACCACCCTCGCGGATGCGTCCAGGGCGGTCGACCTCGCGCCGAGCACCGCGCTGCGGCTGCTTCGCACACTCGAGTCCAGCGGCTTCGTACGGCGCGACGACGAAGGCAGCTATCGTGCCGGCTCCCGACTGATGCAGCTCGGCGCGCGGGCTCTCGGTCACGAGTCCTTGATCGACGTGTGCCACGAAGAGATGGTCGGGCTCGAAGAGGCGACCGGCGAATCGGTCTACCTGAGCGTCGAGGGGCACGCGGCATCCGCCCTCTACATCAGCATCGTCGAGGGGTCCCACTCCGTCCGGCACTCGAACTGGGTCGGCCGCACAATCCCTCTCGAAGGGTCCGCGGCCGGACTCGTCCTCCGCGGCGAGACGCCCCCCGAAGGCTTCGTGGTCGTCGAGCGGGGCATCGAGCGCGACGTGACCGCCATCGCATCGCCCATCGCCGCGGGTGAACGCATCGTGGCCGTCATCAGCATCCTCGTGCCGAGTTACCGGATGACCGAGAAGTCGTCCCAGCAGTGCGGCGCGCTTCTCGCAGCAGCCGCCCGCCGCATGTCGGCCGGGCTCACCAACGGCACCGCCCTCCAGGAGCAGTCATGATCCGATTCGAGAACGTCACCAAGGTCTACGACGCCGACACCACAGCCGTCGACACCCTCACACGCCAGCGCGACCTCCGGGTTCCCCTGTGGGAGGGAGCGTGACCGAGTTCGATGCACTCCAGCTTCTCCGAGAGATAGAAGACATCGGCCGAGACGGGCGACGGGGCGGGTACTCGCGGCATGTGTTCGACGACGCCGAGCGCGACCTTCGCGACTGGTTCGTCGAACGCGCTCAGCGGCTCGGCCTGCGGGTCACCACCGACCGCAATGCCAATCTGTGGGCCTGGTGGGGAGAGCCGGGGCCCGATGCCTTCGTCACGGGCAGCCACCTCGATTCCGTGCCCGGTGGCGGCGCGCACGACGGCCCTCTCGGTGTCGTCAGTGCGCTGGCCGCCGTCGAGCGCCTCAAAGCCGGCGGATTCGTGCCGAGCCGCCCGTTCGCGGTGGTCGTGTTCGCCGAAGAGGAGGGTTCGCGGTTCGGCGTCGCGTGTCTGGGATCGCGCCTTCTCTCCGGCGCGATGACCCCCGACCGCCTGGCACAGCTGACGGATGCCTCGGGTCAGCGGTACATCGATGTCGCACGCGACGCATCGCTGCCCGAACCCGGCTACGACGCCGAGGCGCTCTCGCGCATCGGGATGTACGTCGAACTCCACGTCGAGCAGGGCAAGGGACTGGTCGACCTCGACAGCCCCGTCGCGGTCGGCTCGTCGATCCTCGAGCACGGCCGGTGGCGCATCGACGTGCGCGGCCAGGGCAATCACGCGGGCACCACCGAGATCTCCGATCGCCACGACCCGATGCTGCCGGCTGCGGCCGCAGTACTCGCCGCGCGGCGGGCCGCTCTCGTGCGTATCGGCTCGCGGGCGACGATCGGCCGTCTCGAGCCGATGCCCGGTGGCACCAACGTCATCGCGTCTCGGGTGTCGGCATGGATGGATGTCCGCGCCGATTCCGAAGCGGACACTCGCGACATCGTCGACGAGGTGCGGGCCGCGGTCATCGAAGCGGCCGCGGCTGAGGGCTGCGAGGCGTCCGTGATCGAAGAGTCCTACAGTGGCGAGGTCCTCTTCGACCCGCAGCTGCGCGACCGCATCGCCACGACCCTCGGCGGCGTTCCCGTCCTCCCCACCGGGGCCGGGCACGACGCGGGCGTCCTCGCGGCGCACGTGCCGACGGCGATGCTCTTCGTGCGCAACCCCTCCGGCGTCTCGCATGCTCCCGAGGAGGGCGCCGACGATGCGGCCGTGCAGGCCGGTGTCGACGCCCTCGTGCGGACCATCGAGGATCTGTCATGAGGGTCTGGGCTGATCGGCTCGTACGTGCGGGCACCGTCGAGCGCGGAGTCCTGTGGGAGACGGATGCCGCGGGGCTGGTCGTCTCAGAGGCCACCGGCACAGCGGCTCCGGCGGATGCCACGATCCTCGAGCTCGCGGCCCCCGGTTTCGCCGACGCGCACTCGCATGCCTTCCACAGGGCTCTTCGCGGGCGCACTCACGAGTCCGGGTCGTTCTGGACATGGCGAGAGCTCATGTACCGAGCGGCAGGGCGTCTCGATCCCACGACGTATCGGGAGTTCGCCGCAGCCGTGTTGTGCGAGATGGCCCTATCGGGATGGACGACCGTCGGAGAGTTCCACTACGTCCACCACCGCCCCGACGGCTCCCCCTACGGCGACCACGCGATGGAGATCGCCCTCGCCGACGCCGCGGTCGAAGCCGGCATCCGCCTGGTCCTGCTCGACACGTGCTATCTCGCGGGAGGCATCGGGGCACCGCTCACCCCGGAACAGGCGCGTTTCGGCGACCGAGATGCCGACGCGTGGCTCGCGCGATGGCACTCGTTGCGCGAAGCCCTGGCCGACAGGTCCGAACTCGTCACGCTCGGCGCGGCGCTCCACTCGGTGCGCGCGGTGCCCCGTGATGCCCTCGCCCACATCGCACGCGAACTGCCCGATGACGTACCGCTGCACATCCACCTGTCGGAGCAGCCTGCCGAGAACGCCGACTGCATCGCCGCGTACGGCCTGACCCCGACGGAGCTTCTCGCCGAAGAGGGAGTGCTCTCGCGGCGCCTCTCGGTCGTCCATGCGACTCACCTCACCGACAACGACATCCGCCTGCTCGGAGACGCAGGCGTGCACGCTGTGTTCTGTCCCACGACAGAGGCGGATCTCGGCGACGGCATCGGCCCGGCCGTCGAGCTGATCGCGGCGGGGGCCAGACTGGCGGTGGGCTCGGATCAGAATGCCGTCATCGACCCGCTGCTCGAGCTACGGGGCCTCGAGGCCGGCGAGCGGCTGCGCTCGCTGCGCCGCGGGCGCATCGCGCCGGCATCCCTCTGGCGCATCGGCTCAGCCGGTGGCTACGGTTCGCTCGGTCTCGCCGAGCCGGCGCGCGTGGGAGGTCCGCTCGACCTCGTCGAACTCGACCCGAGCTCGCTCCGCACGGCGGGCAGCAGGGCGGAACAGCTGCCGTTGACCGCGACCGGCGCAGACGTCACCCGCACGATCGTGGGTGGCCGCACCATCACGCACGACGAGAAGGCGGTCGCAGAGCGCCTGCACAGATGCATCGCCGAGCTGTTCGAGGAGAACTGATCGCCTGTCGCCGAGTGCGGGGCTCGCGCACGGTGTTCGCAATCATGCGGATGCTCCGTCGCGGCGGGCTCCCGCCGCGACGAGAAGCGCGCCGACGAGTGTGAGCGGGACCACGCAGCCCATGGCCGCCACGAGCCAGGCCGCACCGCTCCCGGGCACGCGCCGGTCTGGTTGAGTCACCGGTCCACGCGCAGGGTGAGAGAGGTCGGCGCACTCGCCGGCACCTCACTGACACTGAAAGCAGATCTGAAATGAACGTCACACTCGCCGACTTCACGGCGGCACGCGACGCTGATCGACCCATCCTCATCAGCGGAGCAGCCATCGTCACCATGGACCCGAACGTGCCCGATCTCGATACCGGCGACGTCCTGATCGTCGGGTCGCGCATCGTCGCCCTCGGTTCCGACCTGCGCGAAGATCCTCAGCACGCAGCCGATGCGCGCTCTGCTCTCGTGATCGATGCCCGCGGTGCGATCGTCAGCCCAGGGTTCGTCGACACCCACCGCCATGCCTGGGAGGCGCAGCTCCGTCGCAGCATTCCCGACGTGACCGACCTCGGTGCCTACGTCATGTCGACGCTCGCCGGAATCGCTCCGAGCTACACGCCCGAAGACATGCGTGTGGGCACCCGGCTCGCCGCTCTGACAGCCCTCGACTCCGGCATCACGACAATGCTCGACTTCTCTCACAACTCGCGCAGCGTCGCTCATTCCGACGCCGCGGTGAACGCGCTCATCGATTCCGGAATCCGCGGGGTGCACGCGTCCATGGGACCGCACTTCGGCGACTGGGAGAAGCAGTGGCCCGCCGATATGGGGCGCCTCGTGCGGGACTTCCACGGTGCCGCCGATGGACTCATCACCGTGCGGCTCGCGGCACTGTCGACAGACGAGATCGCCGGGCCCACGCTCGCGTTCGGGCCGGAGCTCGCCGCGCTCGCTCGTGAGCTGGGAGTGAGCACGAGCATCGACGCGGTCTTCGGCAGTTCGTCGTCCGAAGCGATCTTGCAGTGGGCCACGCAGGGCATCCTCGACCCGACGCTCACCCTGATCCACTCGACGGGACTCACCTCCACGGCGTGGGCGGCGATGGGCGACGCCGGGGTGACGGTGTCTCTGGCCCCGACGTCCGACGCGCAGATCGGCTTGGAAACGGCGATCCCCGCAATCGATGAGGCTCTCGCTGTCGGCATCCGGCCCGGACTGAGCATCGACGTCGAGGTGGCGCTCGCCAGTGACATGTTCACGCAGATGCGTGCCCTGCACGCGATCCAGCGGATGCGCGCAACATCGGCTTCATACGGCACAGACATCGTGCTGCCGCGAATCACCACCCGGGACGTCCTCGATTTCGCGACCCTGCAAGGGGCCCGCACAAACGGCCTCGGCGAGGTCACCGGCTCGCTCACTCCAGGCAAGCAGGCGGACCTGCTCATCGTCCGCGCGGACGACATCAACAACATGCCGCTCAACGACGCTGTGGGCACGCTCGTGCTCGGCTCGGACCCGCGCAACATCGAGACGGTGCTGGTTGCCGGGCACGCGCGGAAGTGGGCGGGCCGTCTCGTCGACGTGGACATCGAAGCCCTCCGCGAAGAGGTCGTTCGCTCGCGCGACGACATCACCGCACGGGTCGCCTCTCTCTGAGCGCGGCTCCGGAGAAGACCCCTTCGACACGAAAGGGAGCGGCCGTGGATCGAGACATCTCGATCCACGGCCGCTCCTTCCGTTGAGGGTGTCAGATACGACGCAGGATCATCCCGGCGTGATACAGGACACCGTCGACGAAGTCGCCGTCTGCCGTGAACCCTGTGTCGTCTACATAGTCGATGTGATCACCCGAGACGGTGTATCTGCCGGTGTAGGCGGACTCCCGACTCCCCCGCGCCTCGACGTAACGCCCGTCAGGCAGCAGCTCATGTCGAACGTGGGCATCGGCTGTGTGCCACATGCCTACGTAGGGGTGCGGCGCGGTCTCAGCCATGTCGGCTCTCCTTCATGATCTGCATCTTCAGCGACGAGTGAGTGTGTAGGGCCCGTGGTGCAGGACACCGTCGACGAACTCACCGAACGCCCAGAAGCCGAGATCATCGAGGTAGTCGATCCGGTCGCCGTCGATCCAGAAATTGCCCTGGTAGGCGTGCGGGCGACCGCCACGTGTCTCGTCGTAGCGTCCGTCAGCCGTCAGCTCCTGGTGCAGGAAGTCCGACTCGTCGATCCACATTCCCAGGTAGGGGCTGGTCGACGGAGCGACCTCTCCTGCGTGCGTCCGGTCCGGACGCGCCGGGGCGTTGACCGTCCGCTCGCCGTTCCAGAGCACGACCTTGCCGTCGATGACGACCGCCGCGACGGACTCGGGCTGCGCGAGCACCGTGGCGACTGCGGTGGAGGCATCGCGCGCCAGCTCCGAGTCGACGATCGCGAAGCTGCCCGTGTTGCCCGGCCACAGAGTGCCGACGTCAGATGAGCGGTCCTCGTTGAGGCCGAGCACGGTACGGGCGTCCATCACCATGGGCACGATCACCATGCCTGCGCAGTCGATGACAAGAGCGTTGTCGTCGCCCGCAGCCGTCACGATTCCCGGTCCGGTGCCGACGATGAAGCCCACGCCGAGCAGGATGTCGGCGTTTTCCATGTCGCCCACCTGCGAGTCGAACAGGTGGACGTGTGCACCGACGAACAGCAACGGCCGAAGGTACTCGGCCTGATTCTCGATGATGCTCTGCAGCAATTCGGGCGTGAATGCCTTGTTCATATTCCTCCTCGATCTCCGGAGTGGAGATCCTGAACTCCAGCCTGCGAAGCGGCTCGTGGCACAGACAGACCGCGACGCACCCTGGCAACACGCACTCTGGCTCGCGCCAGGCGCCGCGGCCGGACCCTGACAGCGGGGGTGCGCCACGCCCTGTCTGCGATGCCTCGCGGCAGGCAGACTGTCGGTATGGCGACCAACGAACTCGGGCTCTTCCTCGCCGCGCGGCGCGCGGGCATCAGCCCCGACGCTGCCGGCATCCATTGGAGTGGCGTCCGTCGCGTCCCCGGCCTTCGACGCGAAGAAGTCGCGATGCTCGCCGGGGTCAGTGTCGACTACTACGCACGGCTCGAACAGGGCCGAGAGAAGGGCCCGTCCCCTTCGGTGCTCAACGCGCTGAGTCGGGCCCTCGATTTGACGCCGGATGCGCGCGAGCATCTCTATCGGCTCGCCGGTGCCGCACCTGCCCCCGCTCCGACTCCCGCCATCGAGCACGTGGACTCGCCGCTGCTCCGCTTGATGGACGCGTGGCCCGACACACCCGCTTTCGTCCTCAACCGGCGCCTCGACATACTCGCGATGAACCCGCTCGCCGGTGCCCTCTACTCGGGGTTCGCGAACCCGCGAAACCTCGCCCGGATGGTCTTCGCAGAACCCGAGGGCCCTGCCTTCTTCCACGACTGGGATCGCTCCGCGCAAGGGAGCGTGGCCAACATCCGACTTGCCCTGGGCTACGACGCCCACGACCGTGCGACCTTGGCGCTGGTGGAGGAGCTGCGGGCGAGCAGTCCGCGTTTCTCCGCGCTGTGGGAGAAGAATGAGGCGCGAGGCAAGACCCACGATGCCAAGGTGTTCGTCCATCCCGTTGTCGGCCGTCTCACACTCGAATTCAACGCGTTCGACGTGCGTGGCGCGACGGGGCAGCAGCTGATCGTCTACCGGGCGGAACCCGGATCACCGAGTGACGACGCGCTCCGACTGCTCGCGACGCTCGCCGCGACTCGCGGGGCGACGACGGACGAGGTCGACGCGCGGATCAGCCGGTAGGAGAGCGAGGATCACGCGTGGGGTCCTCGGTGCGCTCAGGCATCGAGCGTTCGCGCCTACCGCGCGGCGGACTCCCGCACGCGGAACCACAGAGTGAGCTCCATGATCGCCCGCCCGATCATGTCGTGGTCTCCCACGCGGAGGTCGTCGAAGGAGTCGCGATAGCCGGACAGCAACTTCGGCTCGGCGGCGACGAGCGACTGATAGCCCATCGTCCACTCGGCGAAGCGCCGCTCGTGCAGCGGCTCCTCGATCAGCACACGCACGTCCTCGTGACGGGGATCTCGGCCGATGATCTCCATCAGGCTCTCCACGTCCGACCTGGTGCCCTCGAGGATCTGGACGAACTCACCGCCTCGGTAGAGCAGCATGCCGGTGATGTCACGGGCGCTGTTCCGGGCGCGGCTCACCGCGAGGAGGTCGGCGAGCTCCTGTTCGCTGAACGGGTGCGTCGCACTGCTGCAGTAGACGAGCGAGACGAGCGGGTTCTCCGCATTCATCCGGCATCCCCTTCCCGAGTCGTCACCGCGGCCATCGCGCGGTGGTGGTCTGCGAAGTCGCCGATGGAGCGCGAGACGGCATCGAACGCACGCCACATTCCATCCGCCTGACGGTCGACGTAGCCGAGGAACGACCCGTCCCGGCTGCCCACGTAGAAGCCGTCGGCCACGCTCGCCCACAGGGGTCGAGAGGCGAGCGGCGATTGATCACCCATGCCTTCAGCGTACCTTCGCGCTCAGGGGCGGGCTCGGCACGGGATCATCCTCGAGATGTACGCCGCTACCTCGCCCGCCCGATGTCGACGCGGCGCGCGTCGACCAGGCTGGAACGTATGAACGCACGAACGGCTTTCGCCGCCTCCGCCCTGGTCCTCCTGGGGCTGACATCTCTCGCCGGATGCTCCGCCTACGACAGCATCGTCCACAAGCAGGCCACCTCGACCTTCGACGACGTCGAGGCCTTCGACGACGGGGCCGAGGTCGATGCCGGCTGGATCCCGACCGATGCCACCGATATCACCGTGCGGACATCGACGCTCGAGAACGCCGCGGATGCCGTCGTCCTTCTCTCCAGCGCATCTGCGCTCGCCGACGACTGCACCGAGGTGGAGCGGCTCTCGGCGCCGACGTGGGTGCTCGATGACGCCCCCGATCCGTACAAAGCGAAGACGGTCTTCGCCTGCGGCGACTGGAGCGTCATGAGCACCGACAGCGGCTGGTTCGGCTGGACCCCGAACTCGGACGAGGAACGGAGCGCTGCGGATGCGGGCTGAGGATCGAGACGACGTTCACCCCCTGCGAGGATGAACGGCATGATCACGATTCACCTGCGCTACGAGATCGACCCCGACAAGCTCGACGACTTCACCGAGTACGGACGCGCGTGGATCCGACTGGTGGCGAAGCACGGAGGCACCCACCACGGCTACTTCATGCCGAGCGAGGGCGACAGCGACGAGGCGTTCGCGCTGTTCACGTTCCCCTCCCTGGCTGAGTACGAGATCTACCGCACAGCCTCGAAGACCGACCCCGAGTGCATCGAGGCGTTCGAACTGGCACGCACGACGCAGTGCATCCGTCGCTACGAGCGGCGCTTCCTCAGCCCCGTCTTCTCCGCCGACGCCGACTGAGGAGCATCCCCTCAGCCCGCTGCTGTTCCGAACGCGTGCAGGTCGAGCTCGACGCTCAGCGCATCGCACGCCGCTCTTCCGCGCACGCTCGTGCCGAGCTCGTCCAGCGGAGGGCTGACGACGGCCGCTCCGAGTCGCCCGGGCGCCGAGAGCACGATCGCGCCGGACACGCTCGACTTCGCCGGGATGCCGACCTCGCGCATCCATCGCCCGGAACCGTCGTACACCCCGCAGGTCGCCATGACCGAGACGACATCACGAGCCACGCTCTGCGGGACGACGCGCTCCCCCGACACCGGGTTCACTCCACCGCAGGCGAGAGTCGCGCCCATGACGGCGAGTGCCTCCGCGTCGACCAGCACGGCGCACGCCCGCGCATAGACGGCGACGGCATCGTCGGCGCTGACATGCAGGGTGCCCTCGGCCCGCATGAGGTGGGCGAGCGCGTGGTTGCGGTCACCGAGCAGATGCTCGTTCCGCGCGACGCTCTCATCGACCTCGAGACGCCGCCCGGCGAAGGCCGACAGCCCCCGAATGATCCGCTCGTCTCGCTCGTCCACGGCCCCTCCGTCGACGAGCGATGCCGTGAGCAGCGCCCCTGCGTTGACCATCGGGTTCGGCGGACGGCCGGTGCCGCTCTCGAGCTTGATCGCGTCGAACGCCTCCCCCGTCGGTTCGATACCGACGAGGTCCAGCGCCTCACCCCGGGTGTCGAGCAGTGCCAGAGCGAAGAGGAACGGCTTGACGGCCGACTGCACGCTGAACGACACCTCCGCCTGAGCACTGGTGCGGATCGTCCCATCCGGCAGCACCAGTGCCAGCGCGCACAGTTCGGCGTCGGCGTCGGCCAGTTCGGGGATGCTGTCATCCACCGCACCGCCCTGCTCCCGCATGACCCGCCGCCGGAGATCGTCGAGGTCGTAGCTGCGCGCGTCTGGTCTCATCCGTCCACAGTGACACGTGTCGTGCGGAAAGGAGAGAACGTTCGGCGGGGTTGACTTGCTGCAGAAGGCTCCGTCGGGATCGCATCCCTTGTCCCCCGAACGGCCGATACCGAAGGCTGCGGACATGCGCGAGGATGGCCTTTTCTGAAGATTGCAAGCGACAGGTGGGCGCGATGAGGGTCTCTCGATGACGGCGCCCGACCGGCCGGTGGATGAGCTGTCCGATTTCGCGGAGCTCATGGCGCACGAGCAGGAGTTCAGCGGCGATCGGATCGACCCAGCTGTGCGCAGAAGACGCCGGCGACGAGGGCTCCTCATCACCGCCGTCTGCCTCGTCGTGCTGCTGGCCGTGACCGGAGGCTACGTCGGGTGGGCACTCACGGCGCCGACGGATCCGCCGGCGGTGAGCACTCGCGCACCGCAGGTCCCGGTCGGCGACGCTGTTGCCGTGCCCACGCATACGGCCGCGGCATCAGCGATCAGCATCGCCGGCGCCGATGCCTATCTGGGTGAGGGGGCGAGCGGCACCTGGTCGGCGACGGGGACCGGCGAACCGCTCCCGATCGCGAGCATCACCAAGCTCATCACCGCCCTCGTCATCCTCGATGCGGCGCCGCTCACGTCTGCGGACGACCCCGGGCCGACCATCACGTTCGGTAAGGCCGATCATGATCTGTACGACGAGTACTACGTGCTGGGCGCGACCATCGCTCCGATGCCCACCGGCACCTCGATGTCGCTGCGCGATGCCCTCGCCGCGATGCTGATCCCCTCCGCGAGCAACTACGCCGAGGCGCTGTCGACGCGGATCTTCGGCTCGCAGAGTGCTTTCCTCGGCGCTACGCGCGACTGGCTCACGTCCCACGGGCTCAGCGGGACGACGATCACGGAGCCCACCGGTCTCAGTCCGCGCAACACGAGCACGCCCGCCGACCTGCTGGCCATCGCGAAGCTCGCCGCCGCGCATCCGGCGATCGCGAAGATCGTCGCGACCCCGGCGGTCTCGATTCCGGGCGCCGGCGCGCTGTACACCACCAACGACCTCCTCGGCACGGCCGGCATCACCGGACTGAAGACCGGGAACCTGGGCGAGGGCACCCACAACCTGCTGTACACGGCGACACTCGACGTCGGCGCGACCGATCCGCTCTCGGTCACAGGAGTCGTCCTCGGGGGATCGTCGTACGAGTCGGTGAACGCCATCGTGGTCGCCGCACTCGAGAGCATCCGCTCCGGTTTCCACCAGGTGCCCGTCGCGACCGAAGGTCAGGAGATCGGGTCCGTCTCGACGCCCTGGGAATCCACGGCCACGATCGTCATCGGCGAGAGCGCGTCGATCCTCACCTGGTCGGACACCCCGATCGAGATGACGATGGACATCGAGACCCCACCCGCGTACCGCGACGGCACGGTCGTGGGAAGCATCACCTGGACAGCCGGCCCCCACACCGTCACCGCTCCCGTGATGATCTCGGGGAGCATCGACCCGCCCGGCGAGTGGTGGCGGCTCACCCACCCGTCCGAACTCGAGTCGCCGCTGGATGCTGGCGACTGAGGCCGATCCGACACGGGGCGGTCCGCTCGCGGGAGCCGATCCGAGACCTCAGGCGCTCCCGTCGGTCTTGGTGGAGAAGGCCGAGTCGAATGCGGACTCCGGCGGGGTGATCGCGGCGAGCCTGCGTACGAATGCCAAGGCCTCGGGCGCGCCGTGCAGGCGATCCATGCCGGCGTCCTCCCACTCGACGCTCGTCGGGCCGGTGTAGCCGATCGCGTTCAGCGCCCGGAACAGCGGCTCCCACGTCACCGCGCCATGCCCGGTCGACACGAACGTCCATCCGCGACGCGGGTTCGCCCACGGCAGGTGCGAGCCGAGCACGCCGTTGCGGCCGTCGAGGTTCGCGATCGACTCCTTCACGTGCACATGGAAGATGTGCTCGGCGAAGTCGAGCACGAACGCCACCGAGTCCAGCTGCTGCCAGACGAAGTGCGACGGGTCGAAGTTGAACCCGAAGCTCTTCCTGTGCCCGATCGCATCGAGGGTGGCCTTCGCGGTCCAGTAGTCGTAGGCGATCTCGGACGGATGCACCTCGAGCGCGAATCGCACCCCGACCTCCTCGAACACGTCGAGGATCGGGTTCCACCGGTCGGCGAAGTCCTGGTATCCAGCCGCGATGAACCCATCGGACGCCGGCGGGAACATCGCCACCGCCTTCCAGATGCTCGACCCCGTGAAGCCGTTCACCGTCGACACACCCAGCTTCGCCGCGAAGCGCGCCGTGTCCTTCAGATCCTCTGCCGCCCGCCGACGTACACCCTCCGCGTCGCCGTCGCCCCACACCCGATCCGACAGGATGTCGCGGTGGCGCACGTCGATCGGGTCGTCGCACACCGCCTGCCCCGTGAGGTGGTTCGAGATCGCCCACACTTGCAACCCGTTGCACTCCAGGATGTCGCGACGCGACTGGACGTAGGCGTCGTCATCCCACCGGGAGACGTCGATGTGGTCTCCCCAGCAGGCGATCTCCAACCCGTCATACCCCCACTCCCCCGCCAGACGAGCGACCTCCTCGAACGGAAGATCCGCCCACTGACCGGTGAACAACGTGATCGGACGTGCCATGAACGACTCCTTCGTAGAAACTGGCGTTTTCGGTTCAGGACGCGGATGGCGCCCAGGTCAAAGTCAGGTGGTGGCGGGACTCGCGATGATCCAGCACGATGGTCCGCACCGGCTCCGAGTGCGCTGGGGAGATGACGGGCCTGGGCAGCCGCAGCTCGATCGGGCCGCTGCGCACCCAGGCGGACTCGGGGCTCCCGGCGAGCGTCACGGTGATACCCGTGGCGCTCCACGCCAGAAGTTCGACTGACAGCGCCGTCCGCGTCGTTAGTCCTGACACCGCACCCTCGGTCCAGGAGTCGGGGACGGCGGGGAGAAGCGTGATGGTGCGTCGCGACGACCCGATCAGCATTGCGGCGACGAGGGCGGGCAGCGCACCGCTCGCATCGACGTTGAAGATCGCACCGGAATCGTGCGTCGTCGACATTGCGGGGGTGAAGTGCAGCGCCGCGAGCCAGTGGAGGCAGCGCTCGGCGCTCGGCGCATCGCCCAGGGCCGCGGCCGCGAGTCCTAGCTGAGCGAGCCCGAATGCCATCTCGCCGTTGCCCGGGGGCGGGCCCGGATCCTCAGCGCGCCACGCGATCTTCTCCCGGATGAGACGCAGCGCCGCGGCCCGCAGATCCGTCGCCTCGAATGCCGGATCGATGTCGTACCAGAGGGGGTACAGCTCACTCGTGTGCCGGTGCGCGAGATGCGGCGGGAATGCGGGATCCCCCCACTCGGCCAGTCGCCCCTCATTGTCGATGCGGAAATGCGGCTCGACCGCGGGAAGTCGGATCGGCTCGACGCCGAGCGCCTCCGCCAGCACCCGGCCCGCTCGATCGGCGTCGCGCAGAACCGCGATGTCCATGGTCGCGTTCACGGCCAGCGGCGTCGACGCTCCCCCGGGTGTGTTCTCCGGCGAGTATGAGGGCGCGACAGGCCCGTGGTCGATCACGTCGCGCAAGAACAGAAGGACCCCCTCGATCAGCTCCCACTCGCGGTCGCCGATCAGGGTGCGATCTCCGGATGACAGGACCGCATCGGCCAGCATCCGCAGCACCCACCCGCCGCAGCTGATCCAGAACTGATGGGGAAAGCCGTCGGAGAAGTGGTTCGCGAGCCCGTGCGTGCTCATCCGGCTCGGCAGCATGGCCCCCTCGAAACCGAAGATGCGCGCGGCGTTGGTGCGGAAGTCGTCGAAATGCGGAACCAGCATCCGAGAGAGGGATGCCGCCAGTTCCGGCGTGCCCGTGGGCACCAACGACGCCATCCCGCCGTTCTGCACGTTGCCGTTCAGCGTGTAGTCGGCCGACCACGCCGGTGACCACGTCCCCTGCCAGACGCCCTGCAGAGTGGCAGGCAGCTCACCCGTCGCGCTGATGATGTTGGCGCGGCCCGCTGCGTAGGCGAGTTCGATCAGCGCTCGCATCGTGCGAGGGTCGCTCTCGGCGCCCTCGAGCAGCACCTCGGTAGGCACGTCCTCGGACACCCCCGACGAGAGGTCGAGCCGGGAGGCGGACTGCAACGCCGCCGTATTCCCGAGCGCGAGCGTCTCGGGGTCGGCGTCGCCCAAGCGCAGATCGATCTCGAACTCCGTCCACGTCGAACCGTCGAGACCGGCCGTGAACTCGACGGAGCCGTCGTCTACGACCTGCACCTCTCCTGTCGATGCCCGCACGGTCGTCGTCAGGGTGATGGCACGGTCGCCTCCGGCACCCGCGCTCACGGCGAGTGCCGCCTCGTTCGACGACACCACCTCCACCCTTCGGTGCACGGCGCCCGCGTAGCTCGCGGCGCCCGGGATGTCAGCGTTCCTGTCGTCAGTCACGCCGAGCCTGAGGCGCGCCTCTCCTGGCACGCCCGACCTCACCGCGATCCGGGCTCGCCTTGCCCCTCGCGGCACCACGAGGCGCACCTCGCGGCGGATGCCGTCCTCCCGCCATACGGTCGTGATCTCCCCCGTCGTCAGGTCACGCCGCCGCCGGTACGCCGCGACCTGCGCACTGCCAGAAGCATCGATGGTCAGCCGCAGCTCGGCGCCCGGCGCGAGCGGATCCGTCCAGATCATCTGCGAGAAGTCTGCAGAGCCCGCCGTCTCCGCGACGATCGCGGCCGCATCATCGGCCTCGTGAGCCAGAAGCGCGGCGCGGACCCGTGGCATCGCCTCAGCGAACAGGGGCGGAGGCGTGCGCGCGTTGACCGGAAGGAAGAAGTGCTCGTGCGTCAGCGAGATGACGTGCTCCTGCGGCCCGCCCCAGAGCACCGCGCCCACCCGGCCGCTGCCGGCGAGCATCCCGAGATCCCACGTCGGCGCGCAGCTGTCGCTCACGAATCGCGTTCGGTCCTGCATACAGTTCCCTTCCGACGCCGGCGATCAGATGCACGTCACCGGACGCGGGTGAATCGGCCCTCGTCGCCCGCGCTCTCCTCGACCGCAGCGAGTACCCGCTGCACCTGATACGCGTCGGCGAACGTGGGCTCTTCCGGCGCACCGTCGATGGATCGGGCGAAGTCGACGATCTGGTGCGTGAACGTGTGCTCGTAGCCGATGCCGTGCCCCGTGGGCCACCATGCCTCGGCGTACGGGTGCGCGGGATCAGTGGCCTGGATGGTGCGGAACCCGCGACGATCGTCGGCGTCGTCCTCGCTGTAGAACTCGAGTTCGTTCATCCGCTCGAAGTCGAACGCCACCGAGCCTCGGTCTCCGTTGATCTCGATGCGGTTCGCATTGCGGTGGCCGAGCGCCATCCGCGTCGCCTCGAACACCCCGAGCGCGCCGCCGCTGAATCCGGCGATGAACGCCGCCGCGTCATCGACGTCGACCGGAAGCCGCTCGGCGTCGAGATCGCCCCGGCCTCCGAGACCCACCTCGGCACTGCGTCGTGGGCGCGAGGTCACGAACGTGCGCAGATGCGCCGACACGCCCTCGATCTGCTGACCCGTCAGCCACTGCGCGGTGTCGATGCTGTGCGCGCCGATGTCACCGAGGGCACCCGAACCCGCTGATGCGCGGTCGAGACGCCAGGTGTGCGAAGCATCCGCGGCGCTCAGCCAGTCCTGCAGGTACTGCGCGCGCACGTGCCGGATGGTGCCGAGCGCGCCCTCCGAGATGAGTCGCCGGGCTGAGGCGAGCGCGGGGGTACGCCGATAGCTGTAGCCGCACATCGCGACGAGGCCGCGGCGTGCCGCGGCCTCTGCGGCGGCCACCATGTCGGCGGCGTCTGCCGGATCGTTCGCGAGCGGCTTCTCGCAGAGGACGTGCTTGCCTGACCCGAGAGCCGCGACTGCGATCTGCGCGTGGGTGTCTCCCGGGGTGCAGATGTCGATCACATCGATGTCGTCTCGTTCGATGATCGTTCGCCAGTCTCCCGACCAGCTGTCCCAGCCCCAATCATGCGCCGCCTTGCGGCCTCGCTCCTCGTCGCGCGACACCAGCACAGAGAGTCGTGGTTCGCGTGGCAGGTCGAAGAAACGCGGTGCGGTGCGCCACGCGTGGGAATGCGCCCGCGCCATGAACCCCGCGCCGATCACGGCCACACGCAGCGGGTTCCTCGTCATCGCGTCACGTCCCCTCTGTCGGACTCGGGCTCCAGTGCGAGCTCGACGGTCGCGAACGAATGCGGCGGCATGGTGATCGTCAGGATCCCGTCGCGCAGCGTCGCATCGAGTCCACGCGGGGCTACGCGGTCGGGTGCCTCTGCATCGTTACAGGCAGACGCGTCGTCACCGGTGAGCACGCGAGCCCTGGTAATCTTCGCGTCTCGTCCGCGAAGGTCGATGCTGACGGCGCAGTCGGCGTCGATCGCGAGGTGGCTGAGCGAGATCAGTGCCGTGTCGTCGCGCGTCGACGCCGACATCGAGACCAGCGGAAGATCGCCGCCGCGCACGCGCAGCGTCGGTGTGTCGCGCACGGAGGTGTGCAGCTGCAGCGCATCCTGGTGCCGCTTGTTCATCTCGAACACGTGGTAGGTCGGCGTGAGGACGAGCCGGTCACCGTCGGTGAGGACCATCGCCTGCAGCACGTTGACGGTCTGCGCGATGTTCGCCATCGATATGCGCCGGGCGTAGCGGTGGAAGACGTCGAAGTGGATCCCTGCGACCAGGGCGTCGCGCACCGTGTTCTGCTGGAAGAGGAATCCGGGGTTCGTGCCCTCTTCGACGTTCCACCAGGTGCCCCACTCGTCGCACACCAGTGAGACGCGATTGTCGGGGTCATATGAGTCCATCACCGCCACGTGGCCGCGCACGATGCGCTCGACGTCGGCAGCATGGGCCATCGTGTCGTAGTACTGCGCACCGCTGAAGGGCGCCGCATCCTCGGTGTTGATGCCCGACCCGGAGTGCGTGTAGTAGTGGAACGAGATCGCCTGGTACGGCAGGTTCCCGTAGAGAGTGCAGCCGTGGCACTCCATGAGCGACTTCATCAGAACGCGAGTCCAGTCGAGGTCGTCCTCGTTGGCGCCAGCCGCGATGCGGGTGAGGCGGTTCTCGCCGTGGTTGTGCGCGAACGTCGCGTAGCGCCTCGCCTCCTCGGCGTAGTGGGCCGCCGACATGTTGCCACCGCATCCCCACGCCTCGTTCCCGAGCCCCCAGAACGGCACCTTCCATGGCTCGTCTCGACCGTTCTCCCGCCGCAGCCTGGCCATCGGGCTGTCGTCGCCGCGGGTGAGGTATTCCACCCAGTCGGCCATCTCCTGCACCGTGCCGCTGCCGATGTTGCCATTGACGTACGCGTCGGCGCCGAGCAGGTCGCACAGGTCCATGAACTCGTGGGTGCCGAAGTGGTTGTTCTCGACTACGTCTCCCCAGTTGGTGTTGGCGATTCGAGGCCGCAGCTCACGTGGACCGATGCCGTCTCGCCAGTGATAGGTGTCGGCGAAGCATCCGCCCGGCCAGCGGAGGTTGGGGATGTCGAGGGCCTTCAGGGCTTCGACGATGTCGAGCCGGATGCCGCGCACGTTCGGGATCTCGGAGTCCTCCCCGACCCAGAAGCCGTCATAGATGCAGCGACCCAGGTGCTCGGCGAAGTGCCCGTATATGTGCCGGTTGATGCGATCCCCGGTCACATCGAGATCGATGATCGCGTGGGCGGTGGTAATGGTCAACGCTTCCTCCAGGAGTTCTCGGGGGTGAAGGGGATGAGCGCCGGCCGCTCGGGAGCTGTGGTCAGCTCGATGCGACGACCGCTGCGCGCGGACTCGGTCAGCGCCGTCATGACCTCGAGCACGTGCAGCGCGATGTCGCCGCGCGCGCTCCCCGCGCCGGTCGCCAGGCGATCGAGAATGCCGATCCCGCGTCCGGCGTTCTCATACCCGGCGCGCTCGGTCACCGGCGTCCATGCACTCTCGCCCGGTCGACGCAGCCGCACGGCTCCCTCGAACAGGTTCGGGTCGGGTACCGAGAGGGTTCCCGTCTCGCCATGGATCTCGAGCGGAGCAGCATCCGTCGCCGCCCCGTCGAAGCTGAACGTGACGGTCGACACCGCTCCGCCGACGTGCTCGAGGATGCCGCTCACATGCGTGTCGATCTCGACCGGGATGCTCTCGCCGGCCCGGGGCCCAGATCCGATGATGCGCTCGTGCCGCGGCCGGGACGTCACCCCGGAGGCCCGGGCGACGGGGCCCATCAGATGGAACAGCGTCGTGAGGTAGTACGGGCCCATGTCGAAGAGCGGACCGCCGCCGTCGCGGTAGTAGAAGTCGGGGTGCGGATGCCATGCTTCGTGGCCTGACGACACCCAGGTCGCCACCGCGGCGACGGGGCGGCCGATGCTCCCGGCATCCACCGCGGCCCGAGCGGTCTGCACACCGGTGCCGAGCACGGTGTCGGGGGCGCAGCCCACCCAGGCCGACCCAGCCGCCTCGACCACGCGCCGGGCGTCGTGGAGCGTGGCCGCGAGCGGCTTCTCTCCGAACACGCCCTTGCCCCCGGCGAGGGCGGCGAGCGCCACGTCGGCGTGAGCGGCCGGGATCGTGAGGTTGATCACGGTGTCGACCGACGCGTCCGTGACGAGATCCTCGACGCTGAGCGCGCGGCATCCGCGATACCGCGCGGCGACCGACTCGGCCCTCGCCATGTCGAGATCGGCCGTCGCGACGATGCTCACATCGGGATGCGCTCCGAGCGTGTCGAGGTATTGCGTCGAGATGACGCCGAGACCCACTATTCCGATGCCGTGCGGCTGGCCCACAGCATTCCCCTCTCGATGATCGTGCGGACGCTCGTGTCTCGGAGGACCACGAGGCTGTGCCCCGGTGTGGCGACGAAGACCCGGCCCTGTCCCCACTCCCGCGTCCAGACGGCGGGCGAAGTGATCGGCCGGTGCCAGGGGTGGAACGGCTGCACGGGATGGGTGGTCGTGGCGAGCACGTCATTCAGGTCGTCCGTGAGCACCCAGTACTGCTCGGTGCGCAGGGTGAAGTCCTCGATGCCCGCCATGATCTCGTGCCCGCGTCCGAGATCGGTGACGTCGACGGTGTAGCAGAGGAAGTTGTCGGCCTCGCCGCCCTCCCGCTCGTCGGGGTGCTTGCCCGGGTGGGTCGCGAACTGGCCGCCGATGAGCTGCAGATAGTCGGAGCTGCTCCGGTAGGAGTCGGCGATACCGCCGTGCCATCCGGCGAGACCCGTTCCGCGCTCGACCGCACCGCGCAGGCCTTTCAACGCGGCGTCCGAGATCTCCGACATGGTGACGCTCTGCACGATCAGGTCCGTACGATCCATCTCCTCGCGGTCGGCGTAGATCTCGTTGGAGTCCTCGACTCGCACATCGAAGCCCTTGTCAGCGAGGAACGGGACGAACATGTCGGTGGACTCGACTGGGCGATGGCCGTCCCATCCCCCACGCACCACGAGTGCTCTGCGCGCGCTCATGACCGCGCACCTCGCAGGGGACCCGGTCGGGCCGGGCATCCCTCGGATCCGCGCGCGATCAGCGCTGTCGGCAGCGTCGTCTTCATCGACTCGTCCCTCCGCATTGACGGGCATGTGTGCAACGTCCGCCACCATGCCATCGACCCGTGGCGGAACGCACCCATTTTGCGCAAAAATGGTGCGATGAGCCCTCGACCGCGCATCACGCTCACCGATGTCGCAGGGCGTGCGGGCGTCAGCGTCGCCACAGCATCGCGCGCTCTGCGCGCGCGGGGCGAGATGGCGGCAGACACGCGGTCCCGTGTGCTGCATGCGGCGAGCGAGCTCGGCTACTCGACCGTCGGCCAGTCGCAGGGCCGTCCGCGGCGCGGGACCTCGCTGATGTTCGACCTGGTGCTCGGGCACTTCCACGATCCGTACACGGAGGAGATCACGGCAGGTGCCCGCACCACGGCCTCCGGACTGGGGTACGACCTCGTGCTGACGGCGGAGCGCGACGACCCGGCGGACGACTGGCCGGAGCGCATCCGCTCCCGAGGGTCGGCCGGTGTCATCGTCGGCCTGATCGTGCCGACCAGCACGCAGATAGCCGCCATGCGGCGGGCCTCGATACCGCTGGTGCTGATGGAGCCGCCTTCCGAGGCGTCGAGTCCCTTGCCGAGCCTGCGCACGACCGACAGCGCTGGCGGAGCGGCTGCGGCCAGGCACCTGGTCGAACGTGGCGCACGACGATTCGTGGTGATCGGCGGCGCACCGTCGTACCGCTACGGACGCGCCCGCGTCGACGGCTTCGTCCGCACCATCGACGGGGTCGCCCCCGGCGCCCCGTGCGTGCGCACCAGCGCGGACTGGAGCGCATGGGACGCGAGGAGGGCGTGCGCCCGCGCGCTCGCGGAGCTGCCGGGCGGCGGACCGATCGGAGTGTTCGCCTGCTCGGACGAGATGGCGGCCGGCGCGTACCGGGCGATCGCCGACAGCGGCCGCAGCATCCCCCACGATGTCATGGTCGTGGGCTTCGACGACGTGCGAGGGGCGCGATGGCTGCATCCACCGCTCACCACCATCCGTCAGCCGATCCGCGAGATGGCTTCAGAGGCCGTGCGCATCCTCGCTCAGGCGACGGCAGGCGGCGAGGTCTCGACCGAGGCCATCATCATGCCGACCGAGCTCGTCGAGCGCGGCTCGACCCGACGACTCCTCATCGAGTGACGGTCGGCCGCACCGGGAAGTAGACCGAGTACCGCTCGTCAGTCACCTCGTTGAGCGGGATGAAGCGCACGCCGGCATCTCGCCCGGTCGTGCGGTACCGCACCAGCCACTGCGTCCACTGCCGCTCGTCGTCGGCAGCGAGAAGGGTGGACGGCTCGAGGGGGTCGCCCTCGAGGAAGACCTCACGGTCGACGAGTCCTGCGAGGACGATCGGCCCTTCGGCGAATGCGACGGTGTCGGGCTCATCAGGGATCGACACGGTGCGCAGCGCGAACGGGAATTCGAGCTCGACGGTCGATTCGCCACCCGGGTGGTCCAGCTCGAGGAAGCGGCCGTCGCCGCGCCAGGACGCGGTCGACATCACCACCGGTTCGCCCGACGTCCACTCTGGGATCCTGAGTCGCACCCGCGCCGAGGCCCCGTCTGCCGACGTGACGGCGACCCGCACCCGCAACGACTTCGGACGGTGCAACTCACCACCCGGCCCGCCGTTCGCATCGGGACCGACGTAGCTCGCATCGTCACGGAGGTGAACCTCGACGCACACCCGCTCTCCCGCGGTCATCGCCTCCGCCCGCACCGGAAGATACTGGGCCACGGTGAGCGCGTCGTCGGCAGCGTAGATCGCAAGGGGCGCGACACGCGTATGCGCCTGCACGAGGGTCCCGTGACAGCACCAGAAGTCCTCGGTCGGCGTGCCCCACTGCTTGCGGGCGCCGCCCTCGAGAGGAAGGAAGTAGGCGACCATCCCCGTCTCCGGATGCTGCTGCGCGAGCAGTCCGTTGTGCAGATTCGCCTCGATGTAGTCGAGGTGCGCGGGGTCGCCGCGCCAGCGGTAGAGCACGTCGGCGAGACGGATCATGTTGTACACCGTGCAGTGCTCCTGCGTCTTCGCTCCGCGTCGCGCTGCGAAGGAGAACGGCGGCGTCCAGATCTCCCCGGAGGTCTGCCCGCCGGTGCAGAAGGTTCCACGGCGAGTGACCGCCCACTCCCAGTATTGCTCCACGACGCGCTTCCAGCGTTCTTCGCCCGTGACCTCGTATGCACGCGCCGCGCCGAGCACCTCGGGGATCGTTGTGTTGGCGTGCATGTTGGTGAGCGCGTCTTCCCCAGCCGAGAGCGCGTCGAACAGCGAGGAGTGCCAGTAGAGCTCGAGGAGCTCGCGATACAGGTCGTCGCCTGTGGCCTCGAGAAGATCGGCCCACACCTCCAGCATCCCCCCGGTCTCCATGTCGAGGATGCGCTGGAACCTCTCCCGTTCGAAGCCACGGGCCCAAGCGGCGATGGAGCCGGCCGCGCGATGGGCGATCTGCAGCGCTCGCTCCTCCCCGAGGTCTCGATAGACGTCGACGAGCCCCATGAAGGTCTTGTGGATCGCATACTGGGGCGCCCAGACGTCGCGCTCCTCCGCGAGCCGTCGGAGGAACGACGGCGGCGTCGCGAAGACCCATGCACCCCCGTTCTCCTCCTGGCATCGCGCGAGCAGTTCGAGCACGCCATCGAGCTTGGCGCGCAACACGACATCGCCCGTCACCGCGGTCTCCCGGGCCGCCGCCGACATCCAGTGCCCGAGGAAGTGCCCGCGCAGTAGCGAGCCCGGCGTCTCCCACCCCCAGTGCCGATCCAGCCCCCTGTCGATAGCTGACGAGCCGGAGGGCTGCAGATGCCACGCCTGGTCTCCGATCCCCGCCTCGATCAGGTGGTTCTGCACCAGGTTCCGCTCCGAGAGCGAAACGAGGTACTCGCGGTTGCGGCGTTGACGCCGGTCGAACGTCCCCGCCGTCAGGCGCACTGACGAGGGAGGGAGAGCGTAAGCGAACATGGATCCTCCTGAATCGCGAGATCGATCTCTGACTGTACTGCAGTGAGGTGGGCGTGCAGAATGGTCGACATGCAATCCGCTCGTGTGATCCACCTCACTGCTCGCGATGTCTCGCTCGTTCTCGCAGCATTCACGGACGAACTCCCGGTCATCCTTCATTGGGGAGCGCGGATCAGCGCGACCGATGACGACCTGCTCACCTTCGCTCTCGCCGGCCGAAGGCCTGGTCTCTCCGACATTTCTGACATTCCCTACCGCCCTTCTCTCCTCCCCGAGCACAGCCGTGGGTGGTTCGGCCGCCCCGGAGTGAGCGCGCATCGCGCGGGTCGCGGATGGGCACCGTCGTTCGTCCTCGCCAAGATCGATGTCGACGGATCGCCCGTGTCGGCACCTGTGACGCAGGCGGGAGCAACGTCGATCCGCCTCGATGCACGCGACGACGAAGCCCAGATCGACCTCCGACTGGAGATCGATCTCACCACTGCGGGCCTTCTGCGACTGAGAGGCTGCATCCGCAACGGCGCAGCGAGCGGAGCGGAGGTCGACCTGCTCGAGGTCGAGGACCTCATGGTGGCGGTGCCGGTCCCGACCAAAGCGACCGAGATCCTCGACTTCTCAGGCCGCTGGGCGCACGAGCGCATTCCGCAACGGCACCGCGTGGCGCGTGGCGCGCACACACGTCCATCACGGCGCGGGCGCACGGGGCTGGACGCCACGACCGTGATGCTCGCCGGCACGCCGGGGTTCTCGTCAGAGTCGGGTGAGGTCTGGATGTTCCACGTCGGCTTCAGCGGCGACCACGAGCACGCCCTCGAACGCGGGGACGGGTCTCTGGCGTTTCGCGGCGGAGAGCTTTTGCTGCCGGGGGAGATCCGACTCGCGCCCGGAGCCGAGTACGTCGGCCCATGGGTGTACGGCAGCTACGGCGAGGGCTGGGACGACGCGTCCGCCCGGTTCCATGCGTTCCTGCGCGGCATCTCACGATCTGCGAAACGGAACAGACCGGTCACTCTCAATGTCTGGGAAGCGGTGCACTTCGACCAGGATGCCGCCAGTCTGATCGATCTCGCGGAGCGCGGCGCTGCGCTCGGGGTCGAGCGGTTCGTGCTCGACGACGGCTGGTTCCGTGGGCGCAGCGACGACCGCGCTGGGCTCGGCGACTGGTCGCCCGATCCCGTCGCCTGGCCGGAGGGTCTGCAACCGCTCGCGGACCGCGTCAGAGACCTGGGGATGGAGTTCGGTCTGTGGGTCGAGCCCGAGATGATCAACGAGGACTCCGCTCTCGCCCGCGCCCATCCCGACTGGATTCTGCGTGCCCGGGCGGAGGTTCCCGCGCGATACCGCTTCCAGCAAGTGCTCGATCTCACGCAGCCCGGAGCGTTCGGGCACATACTCGAGTCGCTCGATGCGCTGATCCGTGACATCGGCGTGAGCTACCTCAAGTGGGACCACAATCGCGACCTCGTGTCGGCCGGGCACCCGGCGACGGGTGCGCCAGCCGTGCACGCCCAGACCCTCGCGCTCTACCGGCTGCTCGACGAACTGCGCACGCGCCACCCCGACCTCGAGATCGAGAGCTGCGCTTCCGGTGGCGGCAGGGTCGACCTCGGCATCCTGGAGCGCAGCGATCGCATCCACCCCTCCGACAGCCATGATCCGGTCGATCGCTTCGAGATCCTGCGGAACACCGGGCTCCTCGTGCCGCCCGAGATGATGGGTTCGCACGTCGCATCTCCGATCTCGAGCGCGACGGGACGCACATCCGACCTGCACTTCCGGTGTGCCGTGGCCTTTCTCGGGCACTTCGGCATCGAGTGGGACATCCGCGAGCTGAGCGACGCCGAGCAGACCCAACTGTCCAGGTGGATCGCCCGGTTCCGCCGTCATCGCCCGCTCATCCAGACCGGGCGCACCGTCGGCAGCGGGGAGGACGACCCGTCTGCACCGTCGATGCGCGGCATCATCGCCCCCGACGGCAGCGAGGCGCTGTACACGGTGGTGACACCCAGCAAGACGGCCGACACTCTGGCGCCCCTCCGCTTCCTCGGACTGGACGCCGAGCGCCGGTACCGGCTGACAGCGAGCGTGCCGGAAACGCTCGGACCGCCCTGGCAGGTTCCCGACTGGCTGCGTGCCCCCGATCTCGACGACGACGGGCCCGCACCGGTGCTCTCCGGAGCGCTGCTGTCGACCGCAGGGCTGGAGTTCCCGACGTTCCATCCGGAGCGCGCGGTGGTCGTGCACCTGCGCGCCGAGGCGTCGTCATGATCTCCGCCAGGCGAGCCGCCGCACTGCTGCCGCCGATGGGCTGGAACAGCTGGGACTGCTTCGGCTCCTCGGTCACCGAGGAGGAGGTCATCCGCAACGCCGAATTCCTTGCCGAGCACCTCGCTCCGTTCGGCTGGGACACGGTGGTGGTCGACATCCAGTGGTACGAGTCCGATCCGGGGCATCACGACTATCGCGAGGAGTCTCGGCCGGAGCTCGACCCGTGGGGGCGACCGCTTCCGGCCCTGAGCCGATTCCCGTCGGCATCCGCGGGTTCGTTCCGTCCGCTGGCCGACCGCATCCACTCGCTCGGACTGCGCTTCGGTGTGCATGTCATGCGCGGTGTGCCGCGAGCGGCTGCAAAGCGGCGTCTGCCGGTGCGTGGCGCTCCCGGCGCGACGTGCGCGAGCATCGCGGATCAGACGAATATCTGCCCCTGGAACCCCGACAACTTCGGCGTCGACATGAGCACACAGGGGGCGCAGGAGTACTACGACTCCTTGGCGGCGCAGTTCGCCGAGTGGGGAGTGGACTTCATCAAGCTCGACGATGTGCTCTACCCGCCCGTGCAGGCAAAGGAGATCGCAGCGTTCTCGCGCGCCATCGATCGCAGTGGCCGGCCGATGCTCCTGAGCCTCTCCCCCGGCAAGCAGCTGTCGACCGAGCATCTGGAGGCGCTGCGTACCCATGCGCAGCTCTGGCGGGTCTCCGACGATCTCTGGGACGAGTGGCCTCAGGTGCGCGAGCAGTTCCAGCGAGCGGCCCGATGGGCACCGCTCCAGCAGACGGGAGCCTGGGCGGATGCTGACATGCTGCCTTTCGGGCGGATCGGCATCCGCGGGCACGTCGGCCGCGATCGGCTCAGCCGGCTCACGATCGAAGAGCAGCGCACAGTGATGACGCTCTGGTGCCTGATGCGCTCCCCGCTGATGTTCGGAGGGCACCTGCCGGACACTCCGGGCGACACCCTAGAGCTGCTGACCCGGCGTGAGGTGCTGGCGCTGCGCGAGGGCCGCGATGCGAGGGAGATCGTGCGCGACGGAGATCTCGTGATCTGGAGGGCCCGCGTCGGAGGCCGCGAGTACCGAGCCCTGTTCTGGTTGGGTGATGAGCCGAAGACGCTCCGTGCACACGTCGACGATCTCGGTCTGGCTGCGGACGCATCCGTCAGGGGGTGCACCGACGCATGGTCGGGCACGACGGTGTCGTTGGATGACGGATGGCTCGAGGTCGACGTCCCGACGCACGGAACTCGCCTGCTCGTCTTCGGCTGAGTCGCGACCCGGAGGAGTCAGCGCGGCGGGCCCCCGGCCCACTCGCTCAGCCGGTCGGCGATCTCGTCCTCCCCTGCGGCGTGGGCTTCGGCAAGCGCGACCGCCCCCGCCCGCGCGAAGACCGCGTCCAGCTCGACGCGAGCGCCGGTCGCCGAGGACTCCACCGCGGCCTCGACCATCGCAAGGCTGCGGATGTTGCGACTGATCTCGCCGGACGGCGCCTCCCGCCCGTCCAGCGCCGACAGGAACTCGGTGAGCGCAGCGTCCAGCCCCTCCTGATCTGGAATCACCGGCAGATGCCGAACCGGACCTTCCTCCCTCTGGAGCCGCACGGCGTTCTCTCCGTCCCATGTCGCCGAGCCACCGGGAGCGCTCGCGCGCCAGTCCCCGTTCCACGACGTCGTCAGCCCGTCGGCGCACCAGCTTCCTGCATAGCCGAAGCGCGAGCCGTTCGAGAAGCGGAAGGTCGCCTGCGCCGCAGCCGCCCCGCGATACCAGCTCCATGACGGCGAGAACTCCTCGCAGTACACCGACTCAGGTTCGCTGCCGAGCAGGTATCGCGCCTGGTCGAACTGGTGGATCGCCATGTCGACCAGGAGCGGCGAAGGCATCTCGTCACGGAACCCGCCGAAGCGCGGGTTCTGAAAGAACTGCGTCTCGAGGTGCTCCGCGCCGCCGAGATCGCGCAGCGCGTGGTGGAACGCACTGATCCCGGCCGAATGCCGACGCGACTGACTCGTCGCGAGAAGCACCCCTCGAGCGGCGCTCAGTGCGCTGAGCCACATGGCGTCCGCCACCGTCGGAGTCGCCGGCTTCTCGCTGAGCACGGGCACGTCGGCGCGGATCGCGGTCTCGCTCACCGCCCGGTGAGCCTCCGGGATCGTGACGTTCAGCAGCAGATCGGCCGGCGCCTCGCGGAGCGCTTCCGCCACGTCGTCGAAGACCGGCACGTTCCAGCCGCGCTCGGTCGCTGCAGCACGCGCCGTCGATGTGTCGATATCGACGACGGCCGCTGGGCGCAGACCTTCCCTCGCCTCCACGACGTCCATCCATGCGCGCCCCATCCCCCCGGCGCCCACGACGACGACGTCACGCACCACGGCATCCGTCACTGCAGCGTCCCGTCCCACTCGCGCGGCGTCTGGAACTCGCCCTCGCGGTGCATCGTGATCCGCGGTCGGGTGCGCGGTCGGTCCTGGAACGCCCAGGCGACGGCGTTGGCGAGCACCCGTTTGATCTCCGGCTGGTGGTACACCGGGTAGTCCTGGTCGCCGGGCGAGAAATAGAAGATGCGCCCATAGCCGCGTGTGAAGGTCATCCCCGAGCGGAAGACCTCACCCCCGGTGAAGCTCGACACGAACACCAGCTCATCGGGAGCAGGCAGGTCGAAGAACTCTCCGTACATCTCCTGCGCGGGGATCACGAGCGGTTGCGGTACGCCCTCTGCGATCGGATGCGCCGGGGCGACCGTCCACACCACCTCGCGATCGGTGCCCTGCCGCCAGCGCAGACTGCAGGTCGTCCCCATGAGACGGATGAAGATCTTCGAGAAGTGCGCCGAATGCAGGGGGATGAACCCCATCCCGCCGAGCACATGCCGATGCACGCGCTCCACCACCTCGTCGTCCACGGCATCATGTCGCAGATGCCCCCACCAGAGCAGCACATCTGTGTCGGCGAGCCGATCGTCACCGAGGCCGTGTTCGGGATCATCGAGCGTGGCCGTCTCGACCACCGCGCGGCCCCCGAGGAGCTCGCGCAGACCCGCCGCGATCGTACCGTGCATCGTGTCGGGGTAGATCCGCTGCGGGATCTCGTCGTGCTTCTCGTGATGATTCTCGCCCCACACCAGCACGCGCGTCGGCCGCTCGGCACTCATTCCTCATCCTCTCCGTGGTCGACGTCCCATGCGGTTCTTCCCGCGCGGGCAAGCACCAGATGCCGCCGTCCCGTGATCCTGACGGAGGTCGCACAGGAGCGGTCGGCGACCGAAGGCCCCGCGGCGAGCACGACGGTGCCGGGGTCGACGCTGAGCCTCCCGTCGACACCGGTCGCGGCGAGACGCGCAGCCTCCAGAGTGAAACGCACGATACGGCGTGCTCCTGAAGGGATGCCGACACGAGCGAAACCGACGAGCTGCGCCTCCGGACGCACGACCGGGCCCGATGCGAACGACACGTAGAGCTGCACCACCTCGACCGCCGACGCACCCGAATTCCGCACGGTGACGGCTATCTCGACCGCGCCGTCAGTGGGGAGCTCCGCCGGCGCGTCAATGGACTCGTATTCGACGCGACCTCGCGTCAGGCCGTGGCCGAACGAGTAGAGCGGCGTCGGGTCGGCCACCGTGATGCCCGCGTTGTGCCGACCGAGCGGAGGCTCGAGGTAGGTGGTCGACGCCGAGGGCGAGCGCGGTATTTGCACTGGCAGCCGCCCGCTCGGCTCGACGCGACCCGACAGGATCCCGGCGATCGCCCCGGCGCCCTCGGCACCGGGGAAGAAAGCCTGCACGATCGCGCGCGATGCGCCGTACTCCCCCAACGCGTACGGCCGCCCGGAGACGACGACGAGCACCGTCGGCACCCCGGTGGCAAGCACCGCCCGCACGAGGTCGTGCTGACGGCCGGGCAGTCGGAGATCGGGGGCGTCGCATCCCTCGCCCGACGTGCCTGCGCCGAAAAGGCCCGCCACATCGCCCACGACGACCACCGCGACGTCGCTCTCGCGCGCCGCCTGCACCGCCGCCGCGATCTCCTCGGCGTCGTCGAGGATCTCGCAGCCGCGGACGAAGCGCACCTCGCCCAGCCCTGGTTCGGTGCGCAGCGCCGCCTCGATCGTCGGGATGGTGATGCCGGGGTCGTGCCCGGGGTACTTCGTGAGCACGTGGTTCGGAAAGGCGTAGCACCCGAGCAGACTCCGATACTCGGCCGCGGCGGGTCCGATCAGCGCGACGCGGGAATCGCCGGAGAGCGGCAGGATGCCGTCGTCCTCCAGCAGCACGATCGACTCCTCGGCGATCCGCAGGGACAGCGCACGGTTTCGGTCGCTGTCGAGATCGACGTCCTCGGCCCCTTCCGGCACAGCCGAGGCAGCGTCGAGGAGGCCAGCTTCGATCTTGTGTCGCAGATGACGCACGGCTGCGCGATCGATGTCGCTCTCGTCGACGAGACCCTCACGGACCAGACGAGGCAGCGCGGCGTACGCGACCGTCGACGGCAGTTCGACGTCGACCCCCGCGCGGAGCGCGAGCGCGGCGGCTTCGGCGGCATCCGCCGCAACCCGGTGCATGGAGACGAGGAAGGGGATCGCCCAATAGTCGGCGACGACGGTGCCGTCGAACCCCCACTCCGTGCGCAGGACGCCGTCGAGCAGTGCGCGGTTGCCGGTGCTCGGGATCCCGTCGACGTCGGTGTACGCGGTCATGACGCTACGCGCACCTCCCTGTCTCAGCGCTGTCTCGAACGGCGGGAGTACGGTGTCGGCGAACTCGCGCGGGCCCATGCTGACCGGTCCGTGATTGCGCGCGCCCCTCGACGCGGCATAGCCGGCGAAGTGCTTCAACGTGGCGATGATCCCGGCGCTTTCGAGCCCTGCCACGTACGCGGCACCGAGCTGCCCGACGAGGTACGGGTCTTCGCCGAGGGTCTCCTCGACCCGCCCCCATCGGTAGTCCCGCACCACGTCGAGCACGGGCGCGAGCCCCTGGTGCACGCCGATGGCCCGCATGTCGTCGCCGATCGCCCGGGCCATCTCCCGCACCAGATCGTCGTCGAAGGTCGCAGCCCATGCGAGCGGCGCGGGGAACGCGGTCGCCCCGAAGGCCGCGAGACCGGTCAGACATTCCTCGTGCACGATCGCGGGAATCCCCAGCCGTTGGTTCCCGATCACCCGACGCTGCAGGGTGCGCAACTTCGTGACCCCCTCACGCAGGCTGATCGGTGCCGTGCCGAAAACCCGGGTGAGCTGGCCGAGGCCCTGCGCGAACGGATCGACGACGGCATCCGCGAGGTCGTCCGACAGTCGGGGCGCGAAGGCGTCGGCGCTGTCGGTGAGCCACACCGACCCCAGCTGGGCGACCTTCTCCTCGAGGGTCAGCTGATCGACCAGCGCCTGCGCACGCTCGCGCGCGCTCAGCGTCGGGTCGCGCCATCGATCCTGATCGACGACGCTCAGCTCGACCGTCATCCCTTGAACGCCCCGTCCATGATGCCCGCGACCATGCGGCGTCCGACGAAGAAGAAGACGATGAGCAGCGGCAGGGTCGCCATGAACGAGCCGCCCATCGTCAGCGCCAGGTCGATGGTGCGGTTCGCCTGCAGCTGCTTGAGCGCGATCTGCACGGTGAAGAGTTCAGGCGACTTGAGCACGATGAACGGCCACATGAAGTCGTTCCACACGCCCGTGAAGGTGATCAGCCCCAGCACGAACGCAGCTGGCCGCACGACGGGAAAGCCGATGCGCCAGAAGATCTGCCAGCTGTTGGCGCCGTCGATACGCGCCGCGGCCATCAGCTCGTCGTTCAGCGTCGTCGAGAGGTGCTGACGCATCCAAAAGATCCCGAACGCGCTCGCGAGGCCCGGCAGGATGATCGCCTGCAGGGTGTCGACCCAGTCGAGCCACGAGATGATCAGGTACTGCGGGATCACGCTGAGCTGGGCCGGCACCGTCATCGTCAGAAGCACGATGAGGAATAGAGCGTTGCGGCCGGGGAACTGCAGCTTCGCGAATGCGAATCCCGCCAGTGCGCACAGCAGCGAGGTGACGACGGCCACCGTGAGCGACACGATCACGCTGTTCAACAGCGACTGCAGGAACGGTACGGTCGCGAACACCTTGGCGGCGATGTCGAAGAAGTTGAAGCCGGGGTACAGCCGCGGCGGGATCGACGTGACGGCCGAGGCTCCCACCGAGGCGATCACGAACATGTAGTACAGCGGGAAGACGCTGATCAGGACCGCGACGATCAGCAGCGCGTAGACGGGCCACGACACCTTGCCGACACGACCGCCGCGGCCGCGGCGACGACGCCCGGGGGCCTCTGGCTCGACCGGCGACACCAGCGTCGCCTCCTGCGTCACGTGGGTCATGCGCGTGCCTTCCTGGTGCGGGTGGTGAGGTAGAAGTTGATCAGCGAGACGACCACCACGATGACGAACAGCGCCACCCCGATCGCCGAGCCGTACCCAAATTCGAACTGCCCGAAGCCCTGTTCGTAAAGGAAGAGGGCGAGCGTCTGGCACTGACGACCGCCGCCGCAGGTCAGCCCGGATTCGGGTGCGACGAGCAGCGGCTCGGTGAAGATCTGGAGTCCGCCGATCGTCGACATGATCACGGTGAAGATGATGATCGGCCGGAGTGACGGAATCGTCAGGTGGATGAACTGCTGCCAGCCGGACGCCCCGTCAACGGATGCCGCTTCATACATCTCGCGCGGAAGCGCCTGGAGCCCCGCCAGATACAGCAGGGTGTTGTAACCGAACCAGCGCCACATCACCATCGACGAGATGACGATCCACGAACCCAGCTGCGACGACATGAAGTTAACCGCCGGCGCCCCGACGAGATCGAGGATCCAGTTGATGAGGCCGAAGTTCTTGTCGAAGATCTGCGCGAACACGAGCGCCGTCGCGGCGACCGACGTGATGTACGGGATGAGCAGCGCCATCCGGAAGAAGTTCGCCATCTTGAGCGTGGCGTGATTGAGCAGATGCGCGAGGCCCAGGGCGAGCAGCAGCTGCGGGATCGTGGAGATCAGGAAGATCCCGAAGGTGTTGACGAAGGCGTTCCAGAACCGCGGGTCCTGGAAGAGCCGCTCGAAGTTCGCCAGCCCGACGAACGTCTGCTCGCCGATCGGATTCCAGTCGAAGAGCGCCACGTAGAACGTGAACACCAGCGGGAAGAGTCCGAAGACCGCGAAGATGACGAAGAACGGCGCGACGTAGAGGTACGGCGCGAGGCGTTCGGCGAACGGCTGTGTGATCTTGCGGGTCGGTGGCCGGTCACGCCGGCGGATCTTCTGGACGGGAATTGCGGTCGCTGTCGCGGTCATGGTCCTACCTCGGTGGGGATGGTGGCCCGCCGTCCCTGCGCGGGCCACCATCGGTCGATGGGTGTCAGCCGCCGATCGCGGCTTTGGCGCTGTCCAGGCCCGTATTCCAGGCGTCGGACGGCTTGACGTTGCCGGCCTCCATGTCGACCAGGGCGTTTAGCAGCGCAGCGCCGATCGCGCTGGTGTCAGGACCGTTGTAGAAGGAGCTGAACTCCAGCACCGAGTCGCTGATGGTCGCACCGATCGGGGTGTCACCGAAGAACGGGTCTGTGTAGCTGCGCACCTCCTCGCTCTCGAGTGCTTCGTTCGCGGCGGGGAAGGTGCCGGTCGTCGCGAAGTGCTCGGTCTGCCCTTCGGGGGAAAGCATGGTCTCGATGTACTGCCAGGCCGCCTCTGGGTTGTCGGCTCGCGCGGGGATCGCGATGACGCTGCCACCCCAGTTGCCGCCGACACCCGGGATCGAAGCGAGACGCCACAGGCCCTCGGTGTCGGGCGCATCGGTCTTGATACCGGAGAGCATCCACGAGGGAGCGGTCGTGACGGCGAAGGCGCCGTTCGCCTTGCCGGGAGCCCAGCCGGATGACCAGGCCGGGATGCTGGCGCTGATGCCGGCGTCGTACGTACGCACGGCGATGTCGAACGCCTCTTCGACCTCGGGGTTCTTGTCGTAGACCAGTTCGCCGTCGGGTGAGTAGTACTTCTCGCTCACCTGATTGACCGTCGAGAAGAACACGCTCGTCTCGACGTTGTCGACGAACGGCTCGCCGGTCGCGGCCGTGTACTTCTCGCCCATCTCGATGAACTTGTCCCACGTCGACCACATCTCGGCCACCTCCGCCGGATCTGTCGGAAGCCCCGCCGCTTCGAAGAGATCGGCGCGGTAGGCGAAGCTCAGCCCGCCGACGTCGGTCGGGATGCCGATGATCGAGCCGTCTTCGGCCGTCGCGCCGGCGATCGCCCAATCGAGGTAGTCGTCGCCGACGTCGTCGCCGCCGAGCGTGCGGAGGTCGACGAAGTTCCCCGGGTTCTCAACGAACTTGGGCAGATCGTCGCTCTGGATCATGACGAGGTCGGGCACGCGGCCGCCGGCGAGGGCAGCGGTGAGAGCGGTGGCCGTCTCGGTCGTGCTGCCGACCTCGCTCAGCTTCACCTTGGCGTCGGGATTCTTCTCCAGGTATCTGTCGACGGAGTCCTTCTGTCCGATGCCGGTGAACGACCAGAACTCGAACTCGGCGTTCGGATCCCCCGATCCGGATTCCGATCCTGATCCGCCGGACGAGCATCCGGAGATCAGCAGCGCGAATGCGCCGAGTGCGGCGATGGGCAGGGCCAGTTTGCGACGGTTCACAACAGCTCCTCTTCTTCGGGGATTTGTGAGTGCGGACGACTTGACGATCAGTCTGAGAGATCGATCTCTCGTTTGCGTCACAGTAGCCAAGATCCCCGGGGAGGGCAACCCTCTGATTGACGGATCGAGGATCTCATTTCTCGGACTTGCACCGGGAGAACGCGCCGGATTCGTGCAATGATCTCTTCATCGAGAGAACGATCTTCGATCCATCACCGAACTCTGCGGAGAGAGCCATGGCCAGACCCACCGTCGTCGACGTCGCGCAGGCAGCGGGAGTCTCGCGCGCCACAGCAGCCCGCGTGCTGGCCGGCGCGACCAATGTGGACCCCGTGATGACGCAGGCCGTCGTGCGGGAGGCCGAGCGCCTCGGCTACGAGACGAACTTCGCGGCCAGGGTCCTGCGCGGCGGGCGCGCCGGGGCCGTCGGACTCGTCATCGCCTTCGAGGAACTCGGCAGCCACAGCGGCACGTTCTTCACTGCGGTGCTCAAGGGAGCGGCCAAAGGTCTGGCGGCCGGCGAAGTGCAGCCGGTGCTGCTGCCGGCCGACCAGGAGGACCTCGATCGCATCCCGCGCTTCCTCCGCTCCGGCGCCCTCGACGGCGCCATCGTCATCCTGCAGCACGAGATCACGCACCTCGTCGATCGATTGGCCGACTCACCCGTTCCGATCGCCTGGGTCGGTCGCCCGCACGCCGACATCGGTCCCGACCCCATCGTGATCGACTCAGACAACTACGGCGGCGGCGTGCTCGCCGCCCGCGCCCTCGTAGAGGCGGGTCGCCGGTCGATCGGGATCATCACCGGCCCGCTCGATCTCGAGCAGGCGAGGGACCGCACGCGCGGCTGGACCGATGAGCTCGCACGGCACGGCATCACCCCAGGTCCGATCGTTCACGGAGACTTCACGCTCGACAGCGGGACGGCCGCGATGGCGAGACTGCTGCAGCGCGCCCCCGACCTCGACGGCATCTTCGCCTCCTCCGACCTGATGGCCGCAGGGGCGCTGCGGGTCCTGCAGGCCGCCGGACGACGCGTGCCGACAGACGTCTCGGTCGTCGGGTTCGACGACATCCTCATCGCCGGCACCTCCGATCCGCCGCTGACGACTGTCCGTCAGCCCCTCGAGGAGATGGGGAGAGCAGCGGCCGACACGCTGCTGGCCACGATCCGCGGCCTCCCGGCCGAGAAAGAGCAGCTACTGCCGACCTCCCTGATCCACCGCGAATCTCTCTGACCCTTCGCCGATTCACACCCGACGCGAGGTACAGCGGCGCGGCCCTCACCAGCCCAGCAGAGCGAGCAGTCCCGTAGCAGCCGCCGCGACGGCTCCTGTCCACAGCACGATCGCGATGATCTGCCACAGGATGACCCACTCCTTGCGCACGCCGGATGCGACGAAGAAGGCAGCGGTGAGCATCGTCGGAAGGGCGATGGGTGCCAGGATGCTGGCGCCGGGGACGCCGAACCTGACCAGCCAGCGCCGCAGCTTGGTGCGTCCCTTCCCGCGCCGCGTCGTGTCATCCTCGCCGGCAGCCGCGGATCCGGAGACCGAGTCGGCATCGGATGCCGTCGCCGTGGCGATCGTCGACATCGCCAGCCCGGAGCCTCCGCCCTCTGCTGCGGACGAGGTCGCCGCCGATCGCGACGCGCGACGCGCGACGACGCCGCCGCGGATCCGCGAGCCGAGCAGCACGACCGCGATCACGCAGAGCACGTTGCCGGTGATGGCGGCGAGCGCAGCGACGATCGGGTTGATCCCCGCGATGATGCCGAACGCCGCGGCACCCTCGCCCTCGATGTACGGGATGGCTGCGACGAGCGCGACCATGACCGGCTGCAGGATCTCGGGAACCTGGTTGATGAAGTCCTGCAACCAGGGATAGGGGTTGTCCATCGGTCGTATCTCCTTCTGTCGGATGCCGCGAACGGGTGTGCCGCGGATGTCTGCAGGCAGTCAAGACCGTGTGCCCGGGACAGGGTCAAGCGTGAAGTCTCTGCTCACCCGATCCCCTTGACCGTGTGGTCGGAACAGGGTCTTGAGTGTGTGTCTACAGGCGTTCGTGACGACCGTGACGACGGGTCGCGGCCGCGACGCCGCAGACCCAAGGAGCACCCATGTCGGAAGAACCCCTGATCGTCGAAGACACCCTGCTCCTGCTCTTCCAACCCGATTCGGGCATCATCGCCGGCGAGAACATCCTCTTCTACGTGCTCGGCGGTGCCGTGCTGGCCGACCTGGCGCTCGCCGGTCGGGTCGAGGCCGAAGAACAAGGACTCTTCACCCGGGTGCGCGCAGCCGGCGACGGCGATGCGCCCGACCCGCTCCTCGCACCGGCACTGACGTCGCTGTCGAAGAAGCCTCAGGACGTCCAGGCCGTTCTCGCCGGCATCGGCCCCCAGCTGCGGGGCCCGGTCCTCGACCGTGTCGTCGCACGGGGTGACCTGCACCGTGCGGAAGGCAAGGTCCTCGGGCTCTTCCCGACGACCAAGCTCACTCTCGCCAGCGAACGTCGCTCCGACCTCATCCGCAGCGTGCGAGCGGCGCTCATCGACGGCGACGCTCCCGACCCCCGCACCGCCGCGAGCATCGCCCTCCTGTCGGCGAGCGGCACCCTCCCCCAGTTCCACGCGGAGATCCCCTGGGGCAGCGACGTCTATACGCGGGCGAAGCAGCTCGAGGACGGCGACTGGGGTGCCGCCGCGGCATCGAGCGCAGTGGTGCGCACGATGAACGCCGTCATCATGAACACCGTGATCGCGGCGACCGTGCTTCCGCGTCTGTGAGTCGGGGCGCCTGTGAGTCAGGGCGCCCGGAATCGTCGCCTCCCGCTCAGCCGCCGGCGATCTTCGCCAGCGCGATGACATGCGCTCGCGCGATCACATCGAGCTGGGCGGGGTTGTAGAGCGCGGCGATCGACTCCGCGACCGCCTCCCATGTCATCTGCGGTCGCCCCCGGTGATGCGCCAGCGGATCCTGAAGCCAGGGATAGGTCGTCAGATCGTGGGCGAGTCCGACGGCGTACCTCTCGGCCATGCGGATGCGCGTCTGCTCGTCGGCATCCGGCGGTAGCCCATCGAAATCGACGCGCACGTCGGCCGGATCGGATTCGAGCATCGTCCGGAGGTCCCTCATGGCCTCGTCGTCGTACACCTGAGAGTAGATGAGCATCAGCGATCGTTCGGTGTCGGTGAGTCGTGCGGAGAGGTTCTCGAAACCCCGCGGCAGATCCGTCGTCGTCGCGCCGTCGATGATCGTGCGGATCTCAGCGCGAGCCTGCTGCAGACGTTCTATCGTGACGGCGAGCTCGGCATCGATGTCCTCCAGCGCTGCGAGGGCACGATCGTCACCGGCCGCGACACGATCGATCTGATCGAGGGGAACCCCGAGTTCGCGCAGACGACGGATGCGGAGCAGCTGCACGAGGTGACTCACCTCGTAGCTCTTGTACCCGTTCGACGACCTGCTCGGCTGCTCGAGCAGGCCCACCTGGTGATAGTGCCGCACGGTGTTCACCGTGGTCCCGGCGAGGTCGGCGACCTCTCTCGTGCTCCACGCCATGAAGAGCCCCTTTCCTCCGCGGCCGTCTGTTGACTCATTCTGGCTCGATCGCGAGCAATCCGACGTCAGTTTTGTTGACGCGGGCGCAGGTCCGCACGCAGATCTCACGAGCAGCGCTCGGAGCAGAAGAAGCGCCTGAGGCATCTGACAATCCCGTGAGAATCGGCGGGCGATACGCCGCTGCGCCGTTAACGTCGAAGGATGGATATCGACACGAGACGACCCCGCGCTCGCAGTGCACGCATCCTCTCTCCTCTGTTCGGGATGGCCGTCACCGGTGCGCTTCTGGCCGGGTGCGCCGCTCCCGCTTCGCCGACCCCGACGGTCACGCAGACCGTGACGGCATCCGCCGATCCCGCCCCGAGTGCCTCACCCAGCGCGTCGACCCCGGCCGCGGACGCCAGCCCGTCCGGCATCGGAGATGTCCAGCTGGGCGCGCCCTACGACGACGCAGCGGCGGGGGCGGGGGCGACTCCGGTCGAAGCCTGTCCCTGGCTCGCGTCCGCTGAGGCCGACGGATACACGTTGATCCTCCAGCGCGCCGAACCCCAGGAACAGGACCCGGCGGTCGTCGAGCTCGTACAGGTCTCCGCCTCGCCCGCCGACCTCGAAGGCGGGTCGACCATCGGACCGGTGACGGCCGAGGGGATCGGTGTCGGTTCCCGCGTGGACCAGGCCCTGGCGGCATACCCCGACGCGGCCGAGATCGAGAGCGTCGGCGATCGCCGGTATCTCGCGATCGAGTCGGAGGCCGGCGCCGGTTCCGTCTTCCTGACCTATACGGCCGGAACCGACACCATCTGGGCGGTGACGGCGACGACCCTCGAAGAGCCACCGTACGAGTCCTGCGGCTGAGCCCGGCACTCCGTCATCAACATCATCCTCGACCACCTCGGCATCCTTGCTGGGTGCCGCCACCGACCGCCGAACCACTGCTCCCGCCGCACGATCACCTGCTCTCCGTCTACGGCGCCGATATCGCCGCCTACTTGATGGATCCTCGGGTGACCCCGGAGATGACCCACCGCTGCGAGAAGATGTAGACGATCAGCAGCGGCGCCATCGCCATCAGGTATGAGGCGAAGGCGGTCGTGTAGTCGGTGTTGTACTGGCCCTGGAACACGTACTGCGCCAGCGGGATCGTGCGCGCACCCGGGTCGGTGAGCACCACGAGCGGCATGATGAAGTCGTTCCACGCCCACACGCAGGTGAGGATGCCGACGGTGGCGTTCATCGGGGTCAGCAGCGGGAACACGATCTGCCAGAACACCCGCCAGGTGGATGCTCCGTCGACGCGCGCCGCCTCTTCGAGCTCGATCGGAATCGAGCGGATGTAGGCGCTGTAGATGAAGACGTTCAGCGAGATCCCGAAGATCGTGTAGAGCACGATCATGCCGACCTGGTTGTCGAGCCCGAGCAGCGACGTCTGTTTGACCAGCGGCAGCATGATGATCGGGAATGGGATGAACAGCGCGGCGAGGAAGTAGAAGAACACTCCCTTGAAGAACGGCCGGTGGCTGTTGCGTGCCAGCGCGTAGGCCACGACCGAGCTGGTCAGCAGGGTGAAGACCACGGCTCCGAGGGTGATCAGCGCGGTGTTGAGCAGTGCCTGCGGGAACGCGGTGCGCGCCCACGCATCGGCGAAGTTCTCCCACCGGATCGGGTTCGGCCATTCGAACCCGTTGCCGGCGGCCAGCTGCTCGGGTGTCTTCAGGGCGACCGCGACCGCCAGGTAGAGCGGGATGAGCACGGTGAGCGAGCAGACGGCGATGAGCGCGGTGGCCCACCAGTTCGTCTTGCGGGTGTCGTCGTTCTCGGCGGCGCGACGGGCGCGCCATCCCGGGCGCGGTGTCGTCGCCTCGGCTTCGGCGAGGATCGTGGTTGCGGTGGTCATCAGATATCCGCCTCTCTGCGCTGAAGGACCCGGAACTGCAGGAGCGAGACGATCGTGATCACGATGAAGAAGATCACGGCGTTCGCGGTCTGGTAGGCGAACTCTCCTCCGGAGAATCCGCCGCGGAAGACGAGCAGGGTGACCGACTCGGTCGAGGTGCCCGGCCCTCCGTTGGTGAGGGCGACGATCGGGTCGAACACCTGCAGGAAGCCCTTGAGACTCAGCACGACGTTGATCGTGAAGAACGCGCTGATGAGCGGGAAGGTGATGGACCCGAACTGACGCCACGATGACGCACCGTCGAGAGATGCGGCTTCGTAGAGCTCGCTCGGGATCGTCTGCAGCCCCGAGAGGTAGATGATGATCGAGAACGCGCAGGCCTGCCAGACGGCGAGCGCGACGATCGCCGTCCATGCCCAGTCGGGGTTGGTGAGGATGTTGTCGCGGAAGAGCGGGATACCGGAGAGGATTTTCGGCAGCGAGTTCGAGAACAGGAACTGGAAGACGTAGCCGATCACCAGGATCGCGAGCACGTACGGCACGAAGTAGACGCCGCGCCAGAAGTTGCGTGCGCGGATCTTGGCGTTGAGTCCCATCGCGATCGAGAGCGAGATCACGTTCGTGAGAATCGTGGCGACGATCGCGAACAGGAACGAGAACCCGTAAGCCTTCAGCACGCGGTCGTCTTTGAACAGGTTGAGGTAATTCGAGATGCCGACGAAGTTCCAGTCGCCATAACCCGCATAGTTCGTGAAGCTGAAGAAGATGCCCACGATGACGGGGATGGTGTGGAACGCCGCGAACGCGATGACGGCGGGCCAGACCATCCAGTAGTAGGCCGGCAGGGCTCGGGAACTCGCGGTGCGGACACGCCGCGCCCGCTTCGTTCCCTCGGGACCCGGAGTCGTGGCGCGCACGGCGCTGGTGAGAGTGCTCATTCTTCGTCTCCCGTCACGGGGATCGTGCGGGCAGCGACTTTTCGCCACTCGCTGTCGAGGGTCGACAGCGCCGCATCCGCGTCACCGTCGAAGAGGAACTGCTGCACGATCGCGACCAGCGGGATGCTCGGCGGCACCTGGTGATCGATGAACCCGGTGATCTTGCCCTCGTCGAAGTACGGCTTGACCGACTGCAGAGCAGGATCGTCACTCAGCTCGGCGCCCGTCACGGACGGGATCATGTTCTGGGAGGCGGCGAATTCCTCGATCACCCCGACATCGAACAGGTACTCGATGAAGCGCAGCGCCTCCTCGCGATGAGGGGTGTCCTTCGCCATCGTGACGACGACGTCGACACCCGAGACCAGCAGGCGATCGTCGGGATCGTCGGCCGCCGGGTACGGGAAGATCGCCGCGTTGATGTCGGGGTTGATGGCCTTCACCGGGTTGAGTGCCCAGATCCCCTGCAGCAGCATCGCGGACTCGCCCCGCGCGAAGGCGGCATTCCCGTCGTCGTACGTGCGGCCCCGGTACCCCTCCTGCATGTACGAGAAGAGCTGCGCCTGCTGCTCCATGACCTCGGGGAAGTCCTTCTGGAACGACACGGCCGAATCGGCGCCGACGTCCTCCCCCTCAGCCCTCATGTCATCGAAGAAGCCGTCCTGCGAGGCGTAAGCCCCCAGGGCGTTCCACGACGGCATGCCGGTCCATGAGTCCGCGAGGGTGCCATAGAACGGCGTGATTCCCGCAGCCTCGAGCGCGTCGCACACCGCGATGAACTCCTCCCACGTCTCGGGGACCTCGAGCCCCTGCTCCGCGAAGATGTCCTGGTTGTAGATGACGCCGTTTGCGTTGTTGACGTACCCGAGCCCATTGACCTCGCCCTGCTTGGTGCCGAGCTCGGCGAGGATCTCCTGCACGGCGGGGTTGAGGGTCTGGAGCACCGGCTCGTCGGAGAAGTCGTAGAAGACTCCGGCTTGAGCGAGGTCCCCGAATCCGCCGTTCGCGTTGAGGGTGATGACGTCCGGCGCCTTGTCCTTGACGAGCAGCGTGCGGATCAGGGTCTCGGAGTCCGCGACCTGGTTCTGCACGATGCGGATGTCAGGATTCTCGGCCTCGAAGTCCGCGATGATCTCGTTGAAATCTTCGAGCGCCTCTCCCTTGAACTGGAAGAAGCTGAGGGTGGTGATGCCATCACTCGGCGACGCCGCGCATCCCCCCAGTGCCACGACGGTGCCGAGTGCGGCCGCCATCGCAACCGCCCTGGCGGTCTTTCGATATCTGATTCTCATGTGTGCGCCTCCTTGCGCGGAACAACTGTTCAGTGGTCAGTGCTGTGAAACGATCTCGACGACGGTCGCCTGCTGAGGGAACTGCACGGGCGGTCGAACTCCGATGCTCCCGAGCTCACGGCCCGTCATGGTGACCGGCTCCTCCGCCCACGCGAGCGGTGATTGCGCCGGGTCGTGCGTGGGTCGCGAGAGGATGCGGAGCTCGTACGTGCGCGCGGGGTCGAGCCCCGGGAAACGGACGCGCCCTGCCGGGTAGGCCGCGCTGGTCGCGACCTGGGTGACGGTGAACACGGCGGACTCCGCATCGTCGGCGACGATCCCGCGCACGTCGATTCCCGGTTCGACACCGTCGACATGGACGACTGTGCCGCCCGCGATCAGCGGTCGCAGGCGCTTGGCGAGGGCGATCCAGCCGGCGACGCGACCCCGGGTCTGCTCGTCGGCGGAGGTGAGGTCCCATTCGACGCCGAAGTGACCGAGAAGCGCGACGGCAGCGCTCAGCTCGAGAGAGACGGTGCGCCCGGACGAGTGCACCACCGGGCTGGTGAGGTGCATGCCCATCATCTCGGGAGGCACGACCAGACCGGTGTAGCGCTGGTTCTCGAGCCGCTCGATCGGGTCGAGACTGTCGCTCGTCCAGATGCGGTCGGTGCGGTCGAGGATGCCGAGGTCGACCCGCGCACCACCCGATGCGCAGCTCTCGATCTCGAGATCCGGATGGGCGGCCTTGAGCTCATCGAGCAGTCGGTACAGGGCGAGCGTGTGCTGGCGCACCCGCGGCGATCCCCCCGGTCCGCTGCCCGCATCGACGAGATCGCGGTTGTGATCCCATTTGAGATAGGCGATCGGGTACTCGACCAGGAGGGCCAGCAGGCGATCCGCGATGTGCCGGTAGGCGTCGGGATTCGCGAGATCCAGCACCTGCTGCTGCCGCGCGGAGGGCGGCAGCGACGTGCGTCCACGGAGGATCCAGTCGGGATGCGCGCGGGCGAGATCGCTGTCGGGATTCACCATCTCGGGCTCCACCCAGAGTCCGAACTCCATGCCGAGAGCGGTGACCTTGCGCACGAGGGGATGCAGGCCCTCGGGCCACACCTCGGCATCCACCTGCCAGTCACCGAGCCCTCGGGTGTCGTCACGGCGCCCGGTGAACCACCCGTCGTCGAGCACGAAGCGCTCGATCCCGACCTCTGCCGCGGCGTCGGCGAGCGCTGCGAGCCGATCGAGATCGTGATCGAAGTAGACGGCTTCCCACGTGTTCAGGGTGACCGGACGCGCTCGGCGCGGGTGCTGCGGGCGGTCGCGCCACTCGGCGTGGAAGCGCTGCGAGAGCTGGTTGAGACCGTCGCCCCACGAGCCGATGACCCAGGGCGATGACACGGAGGCTCCCGGAGCGATCACGACCCCACCGGGCGCGAACAGCTCGCCTCCTGCGAGGAAGGAATCACCCGTCACGACCCGCTCGGCGAGCACTCGGTGGTTTCCGCTCCACGCGACGTGGATGCCGTGCACCCGACCGGACTCGAACCCGAAGCCGGAGCGTCCCGCAGCCAGCAGCACCGTCGCATCCGCGCCCGGCCGCCCACGCCGGCTCTCGCGCAGGTGGGTGCCGAGCGTGAAGCTGTGCCGCTGGGCGGTGCGCTCGCGAAGGTGGTGACCCGTGGTGTCGAGCAGTTCCGTGGCATCCCAGGGGGTGGGGAAAGCGAGCTGCAGAGCCTCCAGGGAATAGCCGCCGTCAGCCGTGTTCGTCACCGTCATGCGCTGGTGCAGAAGCCCTCCGGTGCCCACCTCGATATCCCAGCAAAGGCGAAGTCCGGCCTCCGGGTCGTCGAGCACGACTGTGGCCGCGTGGCGATCGGCGCGGACCTCGACGACGTCGGGCTTGATACTGAAGCCCGAGCCGCCGCGATGTCCCTCGATCGTCGGGGTGCCCAGCCAGCCGGATGCCTCGGTGGCGACGGCGCTGAGGCGTGCCGTGTGGTCAAGGCCGCCCGACACTCGCTGCGGACGCGCGGCGGCGGCGAGGTTGCGCAACGTCTCCCGAGTCGAGTCAAGCAGTTCTTCGCCCCAGTGGACGATGACGGGCACCTCTTCGGACTCGAGGTCAATGACGACACTCGTCCCACCCCGGTGGAGGTGGATCACGCGATCGTGGGTGGGCGGGGACTCGAGATCATCCATCACGCTCTCCTGCAGAGCCTCATTGCTGAAATGCATGGATTAGTTCTATCACGAAAGTAAAGGGCTGCCAAGAGTGACGTCGGAACGGGGTTTCGCGCGCCACATCGCCCTTTTACTGCCAGAATGGAAGCAACGAGGAGGTGACCGTGCTCACAGAGAGTGAAACCGCGCTCGCTGAAGCGGTGCTGATCCACGGCCCTATCTCCCGCTCCGCACTCACCACCCGGTTGGGGCTCTCCGCCGCGAGCCTCACCCGCCTGGCGAAGCCATTCCTCGACACCGGCCTCCTCATCGAACTCGACGACGTCGTCGACGGGTCTGTGGGTCGACCGACCAGGCCCCTCGACATCGCCCCCGATCGGGGCTTCTTCGTCGGCATGAAGCTCACCGGTGACACTCTGCACGCGGTTCTCACCGACGTCCGCGCTGCTCTCGTCGATTCCTTCACCCGTCCCCTCACTGCTCCCGATCCATCGAGCGTGATCACGGACATCCGGGCGGCGATCGACGATTTCGATGGCGACATCCGCGGCATCGGCGTCAGCCTCGGCGGCTCGGTCGACGACGGCGTCGTCGAGTTCGCCCCCTTCCTCGACTGGCACGACGTACCGTTCGCCGCAATGCTCGCCGACGCGACCGGACTACCCGTCACCGTCGAGAACGACCTCGTCGCGCTCGCCGAAGCCGAGAGGTGGTTCGGCATGGGCCGCGGCCTGCCCGGGTTCTCGGTGATCACGATCGGCGAGGGCATCGGCTATGCGGTCGTCGCGCACAACGAGGTCGTGCGCACCCGCGAGGTCGGCGCAGGTCTCGGCGGACACATCCCCCTCGCGGCCCAAGGCCCCCTCTGCGACCGAGGGCACCGCGGATGCGCGCAGGCGATGCTCACCTCGGGATCGATCACTGCGCAGGTCTCCGGCGCCCTGCGGCGACCGATCGACTACGAGGAATTCCTGGCGCTCGCCGCGGGTCGAGACCCGGCGGCGACAGCGGTGGCGGATGCCGCGGGCGAGGCCCTCGGACGCTTCATCGCGCTCGCCGCGAACCTCACGATGCAGCCCGCCACCGTGCTCGCCGGAGATGGCATCGGGCTGTTTGCGGTCGCCGAACCCGCCATCCGTCGAGCCATCGCCACCGACCGCGACCCCCTCGCGGATCCCATCGAGCTCTATATCGACGAGCCCGGTTTCACCGCCTGGGCCCGAGGTGCCGCGGCCGTGGCGATCCAGGCGGCCATCGCGACCTTGTCGTTCTCCTCCTGACCGTCAGTCAACGGGAGCGAGGATTTGCTCCGGTTGACGCGACGGACCCGAACCGGGCTGTCAGGCGGGATACTTTCCGACTAGATCCCCGTGTTCCCTCTCCGGCGCCGCTGCATGAGGAGGACTGCACCTGCGACTAGGAGCAAGCCCGCTGCGGCGGCTGCGGGAGCTGCGATGTCCGAACCGGACGAAGATGCGCGTCGCCTTCCAGGTGTTCAACGCCCGCGTCTGAAGCGCTCTCTCAGAGCCAGCCGGAACGGCTCGAATCGGCCAGCCGGAAACGCTACACCACCGGTTTCGGTGCTCTTGGGTTTCGGCAGGGGGTTACGGCGGGTCAATCCACGGCGTGTCGGGCCGTCGATCAAGACAATCGGTCAGCCCGCCGCAAACGATCGTTTTCGGTGGTAGCCCGGGCACGACATCAACAGCGAAGTCGAGGATGATTGAGTCGTGGAGATTGAGCTGCTTTATATCGCCGGTTGCCCCAGCTGGGTTGAGGCTGGCCGTCGTGTTTCTGAGGCGCTACGAGAAACAGGCCACGACGAATCGGAGGTTCACTACCGACTCATCCGGACGGAGGAGGACGCGGGCGCAGTCTCGTTCGCGGGCTCCCCCACGATCACCCTGGATGGCAACGATCTCTTTCCGGGGTCGGGGCGAAGCAATGACCTCGCCTGCCGTATTTACAGCACCCCTGCTGGGCTGGCCGGGATGCCAACGGTTGAACAGATTCGAGAGGCGCTCTCCGCTCATGGCGACTGACGAGGACGTTGCGTGCACGTGCTGCGGGCGACATCTGCCACGCAAGAAGCTGCACGCACTCGGAGACGATCGCGCTTTCATCTGTCGACGATGCGGCTGGTGGGTGGCTCTGCGCCTACATCGCGACCGCCCGCCTGCCTAAGCGTGAACTCACTCAACGGCTGCCCACGGCGATCGCGCCGATGTAGAGGGCGAGTTGATGGGTGTCCACCACCGCACAACGGATCTCACTCGGTGCTCTCATCCCCGGCGCGGATCATGAAAACTGCTCCGGTGATCGCTGCGGCGAAGATTACGATGTCGGCGATGTTGCCGATGAACCAGTTTCCGTAGGCGAGGAAGTCCACGACGTGACCACGGGCGAATCCGGGGTCCCGGAAAAGGCGGTCGCCTGCGTGTGAGGCGGAAGCGCCGCCGAGCGCGCCGATGACGATCGCCCATCTCACGCGTTGCACTCGGAACGCGAACACGATCGCTGTGACCGTGGCGGCGACAGCGAGCAGCGCGAACACCCAGGTGAAGCCTTCCCCGAAGGAGAATGCCGCTCCGGGGTTATAGGCGAGCTGCAAACCCAGCAGGTCACCGATCAGCGGGATGCGCTCACGGTCGGTGAGGGTCGCTTCGGCCCACACCTTGGTTCCCTGATCGATCAGCACGACGACCACGGCGATCAAGAGCGCTCCACCAGTGAGCTGCCGCCGCCGGGTCGACGACAGCTTGCGCGCAGCGGGCGGATGAGCCTCTGACTGGGAGGAGGTCATGCGAGCACCTCGATCAGACGGACGATGACCCCAGATTCGATCAGGATGAACAGGCCCAGGCCGATGAACACGGCCGGTACGAGCCAGTGCTCGACGCGCTCCAGCCCCTCGGTAACAGCCTTGTTGGTGCCGATCAGCCGGCCGGCCGCGCACCAGACCGCGACGAGGATCAGGAATACGACGATCATGATCGCGACGTCGCTGGGGGCGCTGGTGCGGAAGATCGGCGTGTAGAGGGAGATGTTGTCGGCCCCGTTGGCGATCGTGATCCCTGCGACGCCCCATAGTCCGACCGCGGTGATCTTGGAGTCGTCATCATCGTCATCGCTGTTACGGCGCAGGCCGCGAATGAGCGTCCAGATGCCGATGCCGAGCGGGATCAGACCCAGGAAACCGACCCATTCGTCCGGAACGATGGTGAGACCGAGAGCGGCGATCACGCTGATCACGACGAGGGTGATGAACCCGAGATACTGGCCCGCGACGATCTGCCACGGCCGGGGCTTCCCTCGACTGGAAGCCAGGAACAGCACGGTGAGCACGACAATGTCGTCGATGTTGGTTGCCGCGAACAGGCCGATCGCTGAACCGATAGTTGCGAGCATCAGCTTTCCAGTCGTGGCGTGCGGGTGCGTGCGGCGCGCAGACCGTTGAGGATCACGATGACCTCCGCGACCTCGTGGACCAGGACGACGGCCGCGAGCCCCAGGACGCCGAAGAGCGCGAGCGGGAGCAGTGCAGTGATGATCAGCAGCGACAGGATGATGTTCTGGTTGATGATCCGTCGACCGCGGCGGGCGTGATCGAACGCTCGCGGGATGAGGCGCAGATCATGGCCGGTGAAGGCCACGTCGGCGGATTCGATTGCCGTGTCGGAGCCGGTGGCGCCCATCGCGATACCGATGTCTGCGCCAGCGAGGGCCGGTGCGTCGTTGATTCCGTCGCCGATCATCGCGACCGGCCCCGCCTTTGACAGCTCGCCGATCGCGGTTGCCTTATCCTCGGGACGCAGTTCCGCGCGCACGTTGCTGATCCCGGCCTGCGCGGTCAGTGCACGAGCGGTGCGGGCGTTGTCTCCGGTGAGCATCGTCACGCCGACGCCTTGGTTGGTGAGCGTCCGGACTACCTCGGGGACTTCAGGGCGCAGTTCGTCGCGGACGCCGATCGCGGCGACGGGGGTTCCGTCGCGGTGGACGATCACGACGGTCATGCCCTGCTCCTCCAACTCCGCGACCTGCTTCCCGAGGTCGCCCGCGTCCAGCCAGCGAGGACTGCCGACGGTGATTCTCGATCCGCCGACAGTGCCGTCGATGCCGTGCCCGGCCTGCTCGGTCACATCTGCAGCTGCCGGTGTGCCCGGGGCCGCGGCGGTGATCGCAGAGGCAAGGGGATGCGTGCTGTGCTGCTCCAGTGCGGCCGCCCAGGCCAGCGCCTGTGTCTCGGTCACGCCGTTCGCAGTGAGCACCGCTGTGACCGCAGGTTCGTTGCGGGTGAGGGTGCCGGTCTTGTCGACCGCGACGTGGCGGACCGTGCCGAAGCGCTCGAAGACGGCGCCGGACTTGATGATCACGCCGAACTTGCTTGCTGCGCCGATCGCGGCGACGACCGTCAGCGGCACCGAGATCGCCAGCGCACACGGAGAAGCGGCGACCAGCACGACAAGCGCGCGGGTGATCCACACCTCTGGATCGCCCAGCAGCGACCCGATGATCGCGACGAGCGCTGCGAGGATCAGAACGCCGGGTACGAGCGGGCGGGCGATCCTGTCCGCGAGACGTGCACGCTCGCCCTTCTCGGTCTGCGCCTTCTCGACCAGCTCCACGATCGTGGTGAGCGAGTTGTCGGTGCCCGCAGCGGTCGTTTCGACCTCCAGCGCGCCGGCGCTGTTGATCGCACCGGCCGACACCGCATCGCCGGGCTCGACCTCGACGGGGATCGACTCCCCGGTGATCGCCGAGGTGTCCAGGCTGGAGCGGCCAGAACGGACGATCCCGTCGGTTGCGATCCGCTCGCCGGGACGGACCACCATGACCTGGCCGACCGTCAGCTCTCTCGCGGGCACCTGCGCAGAGACGCCGTTCTGCAGCACGGTCGCTGTCTCCGGCACGAGCTTCAGCAGCGCCCTCAGCCCGCCCCGGGCACGGTCCATCGCCTTGTCCTCGAGCGCCTCAGCAATCGAGTACAAGAACGCCAGAGCCGCAGCCTCCTCCACGTAGCCGAGGATGACCGCGCCGATCGCGCTGATCGTCATCAGCAGCCCGATACCGAGCTTGCCCTTGAACAGTTTCCGGATCGCGCCGGGCGTGAACGTCGACGCACCGAGGAGCAGACCGGCCCAGAACAACACCAGCGCCGGGATCTCGAGGCCGGACCATTCAAGGATCAGACCGGCCAGGAATGCGACACCGGAGAAGACCGGCACCATGATCCCACGGTCCCTCCACCAGGGCCGCACAACCTCTTCGGTCTCATCCTCCGCCGCAGTGGCAGGCTGGGCAGGCTCGTGCTCGCAGCCACACGCCGCGCTCACGCGTCCGCCCCCGTCCCACAGCAGCCAGCCACCGTGCACGCAGAGTCCACGCACGGCGCGTGCTCATCGACCGCCAGCGTCACGTCCACGAGCGCGACGAGCGCAGCCGTAAGATGCGGGTCGGCGATCTCGTAACGAGTCTGGCGACCCTCCGGCTCGGCAACGACAATCCCGCAGTCACGCAGGCAGGTGAGATGGTTCGACACGTTCGAACGCGTCAGCTCCAGCTCACGAGAGAGCACAGCCGGGTAGCTCGGTCCACCGAGCAGAGACATTAGGATTCGGGAACGCGTGGGATCGGCCATGGCCCGGCCGAGCCGGTTCATGACATCGAGGCGTGAGGAAATAGTCAGCACACACTGAACTATACAGTGATTGATGACCTATTGGAACGGCTTCACCCCAGGCGACATCTCTGGGGCCTGGGTGTAAGTACATCCGGCTCACACCCCACCGAATACGCCTACCGAAACCCGCTTACGGCGCACGTTTCTGGCATTCGATCTGGTGTGCCTTCACTCACCGCGCCGCAAACGATCGTTTTCGGCAGGACGATGGTAGCCGCGCTTCAGTGAAGTAGCGGCACCGCGCCTGACGGTTCTCCGGAGGTGGGCTGCGACGGCGTAGCCGTCGACGGGGAGGCTATGACGGTTCCGCGGTGTGCGGACCACGATCCTCATGCCGACCACGAAGGAGCATCATGCAGACGCCCACCATCGCCGCCGCCATCAGCTCGCTCAGCGGGCTGCTGACTGCGCCCGAGCCGACGTTCGAAGGCCTCGCGACACTTCATGGGGTGCGCGAGCAGATCAACGAACTCTTCGAGACCTACGCCTCCGAACTTCGCGCGGACCCGTCCGTAGAGCCCATGTGGAACGCCATCGCCGCGGCCATGTCCACGCCCTCGGCGGCCTCGATCCCGAGCGCGTCGAAGTCCTGTCACGAACTCCGTGTCGAGGCTTTCTGGGGCGGGCATGTTGAGCAGGCCACCTGGGACTTCGTCCCCATGGAGGTCGTGCACGAGATCTACAGCGACTGGATGCGCCGCCGGCACCCCGACGAGGCAGTTCTGACCAAAGCGGTGTTCAACAAGCGACTGCGGAAGGCGCTGCCCGAGTGCGGAGCCTGGCGGTACACCCGTGCTCGTACTGGCGTGATCATGCGCGTCTACGAACCGCTGGCGCAGGAGGTCAGCTGGCGCCCGACGGCACGAACGCAGCGATCTACGGGCTTCGTCGCCACGCGGCATGACACTCTCCGCCGGACCCCTCCCTCGCAGATGCCGGGTGCGGGACGCCTCGCGCGAGGGAGGAACGCTGATGCGAGGCGCCCCGAGTGACGCCTATGCCCGCCGGAGTCACTCCGGCCAGATGATCGCCCCCCGGCGCCATCCGGCAGATTCAGGATCCTCGCTCGGATCCTTTTCCGCAAGACTCAGCTAGGCGTCGAGTGAGACGAGGTACTCCGCGTTGCCGCGCATCGCCGGCTTGTACCGCTCGAGCTCGTCGGCGTGAACGTGATCCGCGAGCAGAGTGAGCACACTACCCAGCGCGGCGCTCATGTGCCCCTGCGCATGCAGTGTCAGTGCTTCGAATGCGCCGAGCGCCACGTCGTCTGGGAACTCTTCGCGAGCCGTGCGGAACACCTCTGCTGATCTGTCCAGATCGCCGAGGTTGCGCAGCGTGGATCCGTACTGGAGGAAGCACCGGCGGCGGGTGTCGCCGTGGAGTCCGTTCTCGAGGGCGCGTCGGTAGTAACCCTTCGCCATGACCCCTTCGCCCGCCGTATCGAACGCGCCGCCGACTTCGTAGAGCACGCGCGGATCGTGTGGGTGCTTATCCAGGATCGGACGAAGGGCCGCGATCGTCGGCGCCATGTTCTCGCGGTCTCGCTCCTGGAAGATCCGATCCAGCTCAGCGTTCAGCTTGTTCGTTGCCATCGTGGCCCCCCGGTGCACGGTGGTGGAACCGTACTCGGTCACGCTATCCGAGGCGCACGCCTCAGAGCGCGACGTGGACGGGGCGTCGGTCTCCTCGAGTGTTCGGGGTGCTGATCACGAGGAACCGCGTCTCCGCGGCACCTGGATTGAAGAATCGGTGCGCGAGCCCAGGCCGGACCTCGACACCCTGTCTGGCCTCGAGGTCGACGGCGCCCTCGGCGGTCTGCATCTGGGCGGTTCCTTCGAGCACGTAGAAGAACTGGGTCGCCGTGTCGTGCACGTGCCACTCTTCGCCGGCTCCGGCCGGGACTCGCTCCTCGATCACCGACAGCCCTGGGCTGTCGAGTAGTCGCCACCCGTCGGAGACCTCGCCCCACACGTAGTGATCAGCATTGGTGACATCGACAGCTTCGGGCATCCTTCGATCCTCGCAGACGCATCTACTTTGCAGGAGCACGCACCCTCGCGATCCCGCTCGAGCACTGCTCAAACGCCAGATACCAACTCAGCCCCATCTCACTTCAACGTCTGGCCCATTGGCCACGATAAGACCACTTATCCCGACTATCCGGGGGTAGATACAGCGCGGGACAGGTGCTTTTCGGGAACTGCCGGAGTGCATGGATGGAATCTGCAGGGCCAGTCCTTCCCCAAGTCGGGCTTGCTCTGCATCCGCGAGCAGTGGAGATCCAAGGGCCGATGTGAGCGGCATCAGCATCTGGAGGCCCTCAGTTCAGATTCATCCCGTGCGCTCGGCTGTCCAGCGCATGCTTCCAGAACGACTCGCGCGCCAGGATCGTGTCGGCCCGGGTTTTGGGGTCGAAGATCTCCAGGATGGAGTACTGAAAGTTCTCCACGATGTGCGCATCACCGAGGTCCTGGCGGAGCTGTTCGAGCTCCCGGTTGCCGCCGGTGAGGTTCTTCAGATGCGCGTACCCGGACCAGCGCTGCCACAGCCCGTTGGCCTCCCCGGACGCCGACCCGACGTACAGCCGTCCGCTGCTGAGATCGGTGATGACGTAAACGCCCTTCACGCTGGAAAGCGCGTCCTTCCAGCTGGGCTCGTCGCCGACGATGATGCGCTGAAGCTCGTGGTGCCGCAGCCGCACGTTCTGGTATCCGGGGAACGTGCCGAGCTTGACATCCGGTGCGAGCTCGCAGACCTCCGGGGAGAGCAGGCTCTGCTGCAACCCCACGTAGTGGCGGAGGTACGGGGCCCGCCCGATGGTCCTGTCGAGCTTATGATCAGGCGCTTGATGTAGCTCTCGTGCAGCGGCCTCGCGGTCAGCTCATACCCCAGTCCGTCGAAGCGATCGGGCTTGATCTCCCGCACCTCGAATGCGCCCCCGAAGATGAAGTATTGGGGCCCGTAGGGGTAGTACTGCGCGAAGGCGAGCAGGTAGCGAGCGTCACCCATGTTGTTGTTCGTCTGCTTCGTTCGCCACTGATTCAGCCGGAGCCAGTGGTCATGGTCGTCCATGAGGAAGTCCCAGGCTTCGCCGCTGCCATCGCCGGCACGCATGTTGAACTTCACCTTCGTGCGCTCGGGCTCCGGGACGGGCAGGAAGTCGGTGAAGGTGATCACGAGTTGCTCCCATCGGTGCTGGCGTCGAGCGAACGGACGCTCCCACAGGTCACTCTACGGATACGCCCAGTTCCAGATGAGCGGTGGCGGAACGACCACTCACTCGACGTGCTCGCACTCGTCCTTCGACCGACCGTCCAGCCGATATGCTCGCGATGACCCGGCGGCGAGTTGTTCTCCCGGGACCAGGAGAGGGAGAACCCAATGACGGACAGTGGCGTGCGCGCTAAGGCCGAGACCGCGAAGTACGACACCAGGAGCGTCCAGACGGTCCGCGGCACCGAGAAGCTCATGATCGCGAAGTGGGAGAAAGATGGCTGGGAACTCGTCACCCAGAACGCCGGCAAGCTCCGCAGTGAGCTCGTCTTCCGCCGCCCGAAGCCGCCGTTCCAGTGGAAGCCGCTTGCGATCATCGGCGGTGTGCTCGCGGTTCTGTTCACGATTATCGGCATCATGGCCGCGATTACAGGCGGCGAAGACGATGACACCCCGGCGCCGGCAGATACCCCCAGCGCGGAAGTTGTTGCGCAGCGAGACGATCCTTCTACGGAGCCAGACGAGCCCGTCGAGACAGCTCCCGCCAAGGAGCCCGCGCCTGACCTCGCAGTTGCCGTGCCGATCACCGTCGACGAGCTGCTCGATAAACTCAACTCCGCCGGCATGGGCGGCATCAAGACTGGCGACCTCTTCAAGGTCACAGGCGAGCTGTTCATGTCTGATCTGTGGATGACCGGGGCCACCGGCGACTACCTCGTCATGTTGAAGGCGCAGGGCGGCGGCCAGGATCTGACGGTCTTCGCAGAAGAGTCCGAGGCTGCCAGTTGGACGGACGGCACGAAGGTCGAGATGGTGCTGCGATCAGAGGAAGCTACGATCGACGGCGAGACTAGCGGCGGTTGGCTGCGTGCAGTGTCGACGACGGTGCTCCCGTAGGGACACCCGCAGCCCTCTTCCAGATCGCGCCGACGGATCTCTTCCACGACCTCCCGTCGGTGGGAGGATCGCACCGTGAACACCTCGCGCGCCGATGACCGCCATGCCCGCGCCGCGATCGCTGCTTTCGATGTCATCGAGACGGAGATCCGCCCGTACCTGGTCGCCGGCGGCCGGTTGTGGACCAAAGGATCAGGAGGGTACCCGCGCCGGCTTCGGCAGATGCTTCGTGCGCTCGACGACGGCCATGCGGTGACCTTCGCGACCCGGGACGCGATGCAGCTGTCGTCGGGCGAACGGGTCGTCGAGCACGTGATCCCGTTCAAGCGGATCATCGTCGAGATTGTCGATCCGAGCCAGGCTGACCCGCGATCAAACACGCACCAGGAGCCGATCGCGGGTGGTCCGGCCACGTCGCCAAAGCACCTGCTGTCGATCTTCAACCGACTCCTGCACAAGTGCTGGGTCACCAAGGACGAGCACGACCGCCTGAACCGCGCCGGCCGCAGTCTCCAGCGGGATGCGCCCGATGGCGACGGCTGGGCTCGGTATCGCCTCGCGGACGTGGTCGCGTACCCGCTTACCTAGCCTTTTGGACACACACAGTCTTCGGGGCGGGCGCCTCCAGCACAGCACCCCGGCGCCTGCCATCTCAGCGGCAGAGAGCTCGCGGCTGGAGACCTCGCCGTCTACGAACCCGCCGCACGTCGAGTGCGCTGCTTGACATGGCCGGCTGAGGCGCTCGGACGGGCCTGGCGCTTCTCGCGGCCGCGGCGAGACTCGCGCCGCGGGGACATCGCCCTTGCGACACAGGACAGCAACTCCTCGGCGCGTGCTACGAACGAGAAGTTCGCCGGCCAGATCGGCGCGAACATCCGACAGGTCAACCTCGGCACCTACCGGAACTCGGACCTCGGTATCCGCCGAGGAGACGGCTACCGAGTTTGGCTCATTGAACAGGACCTGTCGCGAGGAGAGTTTGAGAACGGCACGCCGAAGTCACCCGGAGTGCACAGCGACCGTAACGGTGTGACTCCGAACCAGTGGGCCTAAATTCCGGAGGCGAGGCCGGCGTTCTGGCGAACATTGTCCGCCGCGCGCTGCGCGTTGCTTTGAGAGGCGAACGATTCCCCGGACGCAGCGACCTTGTCACTTCCCCGCCATGCACGCCACCGATAGTGATTGCCGGCATCTGGGTATACCTCGAACCGTGCGGCAACGGCACCGGCCTTGAACGCGAGGGCCGCTCGCTGAGCGTTGTAGGGGCTGTCGAACTTTTCGCCGGCCCACGCGACTTGTTGATCGTTGTCGCCGTAGAGCCACCAGGACGGATTGCCTGTCGTGCTTTCTCCCACGCTGAAGTACATCGCTTCTCCGCTCATGGGCTTCGCCATCGAAGCCGATCGGTGACACGCTATCGGGACTCAAGGGGGCGTCACCACTGTCACTGGAAACGCATGCAAGACAGAACGCGCGAGGTGAGATGCCGAAACATGCACCAAAAATGCACCACGCCACACCCCACACACGGAAAAACCCCCGATTTCTCGGGGGTTTCCATGGCGGTGACGGTGGGATTTGAACCCACGGTAGGGATTAACCTACACAACATTTCGAGTGTTGCACCTTCGGCCGCTCGGACACGTCACCGCGGACTAGCTTACGACAACCCGCGCTACGGCGCGAATCGGCGGCATCTCTCGGTCGAGATCTTGATTCTCGGACGAGACCCCCGGTCTGCACGTGGGTCTCGTTCGATCAGGCGGGTCTCGGCAGCACAGGCCGACCGGCGCAGGGCTTTCGGACGGCAAGGAGGGTCTCGTCAGAGGCAGGACCCCCTTCCGCGTGGCAACCCGTCCGGTTTTACCCCGCCCCTCCCCCGGCGTCCGCCCGGTCGCCTGGTTAGGATGGCCTAAGGCATCGGGCACGGAGGGGACGCAATGGGCTTCATCACATCAGAGGCGCTCGCAGAGACCGGCTATGTCGTGCTCGATGACCACGACCAGGCGTCCGACCCCGCCGAGTGGCTCGACCTCGAGTACATCGGCTGGCGCTCGTCGGGCGTCACGCGCTTCGCCCCGCTCGCGAGCTATGCCGGCGCCATCGAGTGCAACGGGTTCTGGAACCACACCCCTCCCCGCACCGACAAGGACGGCGTCTGGATCGAGTCGCAGGTCGCGATCGCACCGACCCTGCAGCGCCGCGCCCTCGAACCCGGCGCAGGCGTGGGCCGCTGCCGCGTGATCGAGCTGCAGCCCAACGAATACGCGGATGCCGTCTACAACCTGCACCAGGACGACAACAACCGCCTCAACGAAGACGGCACCGGCTGGGTCGTGCGCGGTTACTACAACCTCTCGGACGACACCGACTCGCTGCTGCTCCTGCGCTCCGACCGCTTCGACCCGGCGACAGAGATCCGTCTGCCGCTGCGCGAAGGGTCGCGCATCATCGTCGACACCCAGCGCTTCTGGCACGCGGTCTGGCACCGCGGCACCGCCCCGCGCTACGCCCTGATCACGTCATGGACGTCGGGTCCCGAGCTCGACGCCTACATCGAGGCCAACCACGGAGACCCACGCCCCGCGACCGTCGACCTCGACCCCCAGCTGGTCGACGACGCGCAGGTCGAACTGCACCGTCGCATCGAAGAGCGCCGCCGCGTCTTCGAGGCCCAGGGCATCGTGATGGAGCCGCGCGCAGACCTCAACGTCTGACCCCGGTCTCGGACCGCCCCGCCCCCGTAGCGTCCGCCTACTCCGTCGGCTGACCGCCTGCAGGGCCGAAGCACGTCTGCAGGACCAGAGCCCGGTTCTCGACCCGGCATCCGTACCTGCGTCCTGCAGCTGGCCTCACCGACACCATCCAGGTCCCGTTCACCGGCCTCCTCGGCGTACCGTCTGCAGGACCGCCTCACGCCTGCAGGACTGAGACCCCGGTTCTCGACCCGGCATCCGTGCCCAGGTCCTGCAAACGGACGCTCTGCACGGAGAAACTTCGCCGCCGCAGCGAGCACACCTTCGGACGCCGAGACCGACACACCGCACGGGACGACGGATGCCACGGCGCGGCGCCCCCACCCTCCGAAGTTGTGCCCGCGGGCCAGGCCCACGGACGGGGACGACGGCCCCCGGCTCACCCCGAAACCGTGCGCCCGTCTTCCAGCCTGACGACGCGATCGACGGTTCCCGCCGGCGGAGCGACGTGCGAGATCAGCAGCACTGACTGCTCCCGCGCCGCCTGCAGCAGGTCACGCAGCAGGGCGTCGGATGCATCGGGATCGACGCCCGCCGTCGGCTCATCGAGCACGAGCACCGGGAATCCCCGCAACAGAGCGCGAGCGAGGGCGATGCGCTGCGCCTGGCCACCCGACACGAGGCCGCCGCGGTCGCCGACCCGCGCGTCGAGTCCCCCGCGCTCGCGCACCCACGAGCCGAGTCCCACTCTGTCGAGCACGGCGAGCAGCTCGTCGTCCGCCGCCGAGTCGCGGGCGAACAGCAGGTTCTGCCTGATGTCCTCATCGAACAGCTGCGGGCTCTGCTCGCACAGCCCGATCGTGCGCCGCAGAGCGGGGCCGGAGAGCACCGACGCATCCATGCCGCCGACGGAATACTCGCCCTCGACCCGCAGGAATCCGACGAGCGCCGCGGCCAGCGAACTCTTGCCCGCACCACTCGGCCCCGACACGAGCACGCGCTCGCCCGGATGCAGATCGAGATCGACTCCGCGCAGCGCGGGCGTCCCGCCCGGCCACCACGCCCGCACGCCCCGCAGCCGCAGCGCGGGAACGCCCTCGACCTCGGCGTCGTCACCGTCGTCGGACCGCAGCTCGGCGGGCACCTCGGAAGGCAGCACGTCGACGATGCGCTCGGCGCTCGACCGCACACTGCGCCAGGATGCCGCCGCGATCGGCACCGCGCCGAAGACCTCGAACACGACCATCGGCACGAGTACGGCGACCGCCATCCAAGGGCCGTCGATTGCGCCGGTCTGCAGACCCGGCGCCGCAACGGCCAGCGCCCAGACGGATGCGGCACCCGCCACCGCAGACACGACCCCGGCCGCGATCGCCTGCGCCAAGGACGCTCTGCTCACCGCGCGGCGTAGCGCGGCATCCGCCACCGCCAGGCGCTCGCGAGCATGAGCCTCGGCACCGAACGCGAGCAGCACGTCGAGCCCGCCGAAGTAGTCGGTCAGCGCCGCCGAGAGGTCGCCACGTCGCTGCGACACCGCTGCCTCGGCACGAGACCCGAACACCCAGCCGAGGCCGATCGCCGCGGCGGCGGCGATGACCAGGCAGGCTGCCAGGGTCAGCGAGGCCGGCACCGACACGAACGCGAGGAACCCCACTGCTCCGAGCGCCACGAGCCCCGACACCGCGAGCGGCTGAACCACGCGCAGCGGCAGGTTCTGCAGATTCTCGACGTCGTCGACCAGAGCCGACAGCACCCGTCCGTGGTCGGTGCGTCCGAGCCCGGCAGGCGACAGCGGAGTCAGCCGCCGCACCATGTCGGCGCGGGTCGACGCGAGTTGGCGCAGCGCCGCATCATGACCGCTCAGCCGCTCGAGATACCGCGTCACCGCGCGCGACACCGCGAAGAACCGCACGCCCACCACTGCGATCGACAGCGGCACGAGCGAATCCACGATCGACGCGCTGACGATCAGCCAGCCGCTGACCGCGAGCAGACTGACCGCGGCGCCCGCCGACAGGAAGCCCCAGATCGCACCGGGGAGGAAACGACGAAGCGGCGGTTGCGCGAGACGAAGGATGCCGCGCACGCCTGCAGCGGTGCTGGTGTCGCTCATACGCTCACCCCCAGCTCGACGACCTGATCGGCCACGTCCCGTGCCGACCGACGGTGCGAGACGAGCAGCACCGTCGCCCCGGCATCCGCACGTGCTCGCAGCGAGTGCCAGAGGCGCTGCTCGGTCTCTGGGTCCAAGGCGCTGGAGGGCTCGTCTAGCGCCAGCACCGCGCGAGGGTTGCCGGCCTGGCGATACAGCGCCCGTGCGACCGCGACCCGCTGCGCCTGTCCGCCCGAGAGCCCACTGCCCTGCACACCCAGCTCGAGCGCCGGGTCGAGGTCGTTCGCGCACGCCTCATCCAGGGCACGGCGGATGCCGTCGGCATCCGGTGCCGGATCCCCCAGCGCCACATTCGCGGCGATCGTGCCGCGACTCAGCTGAGGGCGCTGCCCGCTCCAGGCCAGCCACTCTGACGGCGCGAGCCCGCGCACATCGACTCCGCCGACCGCAGCCGCGCCTTCGAACTCGACCGCACCGCGCAGAGCCGCGAGCAGACTCGACTTGCCTGCGCCGCTCGGTCCTTCGATCAGCGTGATGGTTCCGGGAACGGCTGTGAACGAGACCGGCGGCAGATCGCGCACACGCAGGTCGGTGACGACCAGGTCTCGCGCGTTGCCCGTTCGCAATTCAGCATGAACACGGCCGAAACCAGCGCTCCGTCCTTCATACGGCGCTGCGCCGGCGTTTCGTGCTGAATTGTGAACGCCGGCCTCCCGAGCCCCGGCCGCATCGAGCACCTCGAACACGTCCTCCGTCGCGGCCACGCCCTCGGCGGCGGCATGGAACTGCACCCCGACCTGGCGAATCGGCAGGAAGGCCTCGGGCGCGAGCAGCAGCACGAACAGACCGACCTCGAGCGACAGGTCGCCCGACAGCAGGCGGAATCCGACCGCCACGGCGATCAGCGCCACGGCGATCGAGGCCAGCAGTTCCATCGAGAAGCCCGAGAGGAACGAGAACCGCAGCACCTTCATGGTCTCGCGGCGGTAGTCGTCGGCCGTCTGCTCGATCTGCGCGGCCGCGCGGCGCTCGCGTCCGAAGAGACGCAAGGTCGAGAGGCCCTGCACGGTGTCGGCGAAGCGCGCGGCGAGCCGCTGCAGCGTCTGCCACTGCTTGCGCTGCACCGTGCGGGTGGCGATGCCGATCAGGATCAGGAACAGCGGGATCAGCGGCAGCGTGATCACCGCGGTCAGTCCACTCGGCCAGTCCTGCCACCACATGACCGCGACCAGCACCGGCGTCGCGACGACCGTGAGCACGAGCTGCGGGATGTATCGGGCGAAGTACGCGTCGAGGGCCTCGAGTCCATGCCCCGCCGTCACGGCGAGCTCCGCCTGATTGCGCTGTGCGAGCCAGCCGGGCCCGAGACGCCCGACGGCCGCGATCAGCGCGGCCCGCAGCTGCATCCCGGTCTTCGCCGCAGCGCGGGTTCCTGCGGCATCCGAGGCGGCGATCAGCACGCCCCGCAGCGCCGCGAGACCCAGCAGCCACAGCAGGGATGCCGTGACATCGCGCCCGGCGAGCGCACCGGTGACGGCATCCGTCAGCATCCACGCGAACGCGATCGTGACCGCCGTCTGAACGACGCCGATCACGCCCGACAGCAGCAGGAAACCACGGGCCGCAGCGGCATACCTCAGCAAGCGAGGGTCGACGGGCCTCATGCGTCAGCCCGTTTCGTCTCGGGCACGCTTCGCGCGGTCTCGCTCAACGACCGGCTCTCGGGCACGCTTCGCGCGGCCTCGCTCAACGACCGGTGGGCAGACCGCGCCTCCTCGCTCGTTGCGCGAGCGAAGCGAGGCGAGACGTCGTTCGCGAAAACAGCTCTCACGCGTGCGCCGGAGCCCCCTCGATCGAGCTGCGGGTGACGCGCTTGCGGAAGATCCAGTAGGTCCACGTCTGGTACGCGAGCACCAGGGGCAGGGCGATCAGGGCGGTCCAGCTCATGATGGTCAGCGTATACGGGGTGCTCGATGCGTTCTCGATCGTCAGGCTGAAGGCCGGGTCGATCGTCGACGGCATCACGTAGGGGAACAGCGCCGCGAACAGCATCACGACAGCGGATGCCACGGTGACCGCGCCCGCGGTGAACGCCCGCCCGTCGTGTCCGCGCATCGAGAAGAGCACCGACGCGATCAGTGCGAGCGCCGCGACGAGACCGCATCCGATGACCATCAGCATGAGCGGAGATTCACGGTCCCAGGCGATGCCGATGGTCCAGATAACGGTGCCGGCGGCGGCGAGCACCGTCGGCCCCGCGGCGAGCTTCACCAGGCGACGAGCATCCGCGTGCACCTGCCCGTCGGTCTTGAGCGACACGAACAGCACGCCGTGCAGGAAGAAGAGCAGCAGCGTCGTGACGCCGACGAGCAGCGAATAGGGGTTGAGCAGCGCGAAGAAGCCACCGACGTAGATGTGGCTCTCATTGATCGCCACCCCCTGCACGATGTTGCCGAAGGCAACGCCCCACAGCAGCGCGGGAACGGCAGAGCCGATCACGATCATCCGGTCGAAGCCGCGCTTCCACTGCGCCGACTCGCGCTGGTGCCGGTACTCGAACGAGACGCCTCGAAGGATCAGCGCGAGCAGGATCAGCAGCAGCGGCAGATAGAACCCGCTGAACAGCGTCGCGTACCACTCGGGGAACGACGCGAACAGGCACGCACCGGCGACGATGACCCAGGTCTCGTTGAGATCCCAGATCGGGCCGATCGTGTTGATCACCTGGCGACGCGAGACGTCGTTCTTGCCGAGGAACGGCAGCGACATTCCCACGCCGAAGTCGAACCCGTCGAGCACGAAGTAGCCGACGAAGAGGAAGGCGACGATCCAGAACCACATGTATTCCATGACTGATCCCTTTCTCAGTACACGACCGACGGCAGCTGGGCCGTCTCCTCGTGGGGCTGCTCTTCGGTGTCAGGGCCCTTCTGGGCCGCTTTGATGATGAGGCGGATCTCGACCACGGCGAGCGCGGCGTAGATCGCGGTGAAGGCGATCAGCGAGATGAGGACCTCGACGCCGCTGACTCCTGGCGAGACGCCGTCTTGAGTGGTCATCAGCCCGAACACGATCCAGGGCTGTCTGCCCATCTCGGTGAAGACCCAGCCCATGATGTTGGCGACGAGCGCGAGCGGGAACGACCAGATCGCGAGCTTCCACATCCACGGGGCCGGCGGGTTCTTGGCGCCCTTGCGGGTGACCCACAGTCCGACGACGGCGACGAGGGCCGCGGCCATACCGAGGCCGATCATCCAGCGGAACGCCCAGTACGTGACCCACAGGATCGGGGCGAACTCGGTGAGACCGGTGTCGGCGAAGGTCGTGGCGTACTCGGCGTTGAGGTCGTTGATGCCGTGCACGCACGAGTCGAGCGTGTGCGTCGACAGCAGCGAGAGCAGATACGGCACTCTGATCGAGAACAGCTCGGAGCTGCCGTCCGGGGTTCCGAGCGTGAACAGGCTGAACGACGCGTCGTAGCCGCAGACCGTGTCGAAGGTCGCTTCGGCCGCGGCCATCTTCATGGGCTGCGCGGCGTACATCGCGAGACCCAGTTGGTCACCCGTGAGCACGACGCCGGCGGTCGAGAAGATCATCGCCCACAGGCCGAACTTCAGCGAGATGCGCATGGTGTCGAAGTGCTGTCCGCGGGCGAGGTGCCAGGCCGAAACCGAGATCACGACACCGGCGGCGAACATCAGCGCACCGAAGATCGTGTGAGGGAAGGCGGCGAGCGCGACCGGGTTGGTCAGCAGCGCCCAGAAGTCGGTGAGCTCGGCGCGGTTGGTCTCAGGGTTGAAGACGTAGCCGACCGGGTTCTGCATGAAGGCGTTGGCGGCGATGATGAAGTACGCCGACAGGATGCTGCCGATCGAGACGCACCAGATCGTGGCGAGGTGCAGCTTCTGCGGGAGCTTGTCCCAGCCGAAGATCCACAGACCGATGAACGTCGCCTCGAAGAAGAAGGCGAGCAGGCCCTCGAACGCCAGCGGGGCGCCGAACACGTCGCCGACGAAGCGCGAGTAGTCCGACCAGTTCATGCCGAACTGGAACTCCTGCACGATGCCGGTCACGACGCCCATGGCGAAGTTGATCAGGAAGATCTTGCCGAAGAACCGCGTGAGGTGCAGGTACTGCACCTTGCCGGTGCGCACCCACGCGGTCTGGAAGATCGCGGCGACGAGCGCCATGCCGATCGTCAGCGGCACGAACAGGTAGTGGTACACGGTCGTCAGACCGAACTGCCATCGAGACAGGACCAGCGGGTCTAGCCATTCCATGAGCCACTCCTTCTTCCGTGCCCTGGTACTTCTGTGCGCGTGTTCATCTGTGCGCCGGGTGCCACGCTAACGACGGGCCTGCCGCCCCCGATGGGCCGCCGACCGTGAATAAGACAGATGCTCGCCTAGGCGGCGGTCATCTCCGTCAGGCGCAGCTGCACGGTGCAATCCGCCGGAAGGGCGGAGGTGCGCACGGCCTCGGCAGCGAGCGGTCCACCGGCTTCGGTGAGCACCCCCTGCATGAGACCGAGGTGCACGGAGCACAGCATCGGACGGTCTTCGGCGCGACCCGCGGCGTGCGGGCACGGGCTGAGATCGACGGTGAGCTGCTCGTCATCGACGACGGGCTCGAAGCCGCTCTCCTCCAAGTGTTCGATCAGGGCGTCCAGCTGGTAGGTCGCGTCGCGGCCCAGAGCGGATGCCGAAGCAGGCAGGACTCGACGCAGCAGATCGCCGCGGACGGCGGCCGCCTTCGCCTTGTTGCGAGCGATGGGGCTGGAGGCATCCGCTGCGCCCGTCACCGCGCTGTAGAGCGTGCGCGGGCGGCCGCGGGTGGTGCGGTGCTCGCTGGCCTGGATGACGTAGCCGCCCTCGATCAGGCGCTGCAGGTGCTCGCGCACCGTGTTGGGGTGCAGCCCGGTGGCATCGCAGAGCTCGCCGATCGTGAGCTCCGCGCGCGTCCGGGCGGTGTCGTCCTGCGCGGAGCCGCCCTCGAACAGCGCGTGCAGGATCCGCACTCGCGAGAAGGTCGAGATCGGCCCGCAGACGGGCCCGCCGTTGGCCATGACTCCAGTATTCCGTGGCCGCTGCGCGACATCGAGGGGTTGGGCCGTGAATAATGCCCGAACCGATAGGGATGTCTGATCCCGGCGATAGCCTGGCTGCATGGCCACCCGAAAACCTGCCCCTCCCGCGTACGTCTGCACCGAATGCGGGTGGACGACGGCCAAGTGGGTGGGTCGGTGCGCCGAGTGCCAGCAGTGGGGCACGGTGCAGGAGCAGGGCGCGCAGACCGGCATCCTGAGCCGCATCACTCCCCTCGCGCCGACGGCGGCGAAGGCCGCTCGACCGATCACGCAGATCACCACCGAAGACGCTCCTCGCCGCACGAGCGGGGTGGGCGAGTTCGACCGCGTGCTCGGCGGCGGCATCGTGCCCGGTGCGGCGATCCTGCTCAGCGGCGAACCGGGTGTCGGCAAGTCGACGCTGCTGCTCGAGGTCGCAGCCCAGGCGGCTCGTTCGGGGCGTCGAGTGCTCTACGCCAGCGCCGAGGAGTCGCCCGCCCAGGTGCGGCTGCGCGCAGAGCGCACCGGAGCCCTGCACGACGAGCTCTATCTGGCGAGCGAGACCGATCTCGCCACGATCCTCGGCCACATCGACGAGGTCGCACCGCAGCTCGTCATCGTCGACTCTGTGCAGACGGTGTCGTCATCGCTCATCGACGGCGCGGCCGGTCAGCCCAGCCAGGTGCGCGAGGTCGCGGCGACCCTCATCCGGGTGGCGAAAGACCGCGGGCTGCCGGTCATCCTCGTCGGCCACGTCACGAAAGACGGCACCGTCGCCGGGCCTCGCGTGCTCGAGCACCTGGTCGATGTCGTCTGTCACTTCGAGGGTGACCGCCAGACCTCGCTGCGCTTCATCCGCGCGCTGAAGAACCGATTCGGCCCGACCGATGAGGTCGGATGCTTCGAGATGACGGGTGCGGGCATCTCCGAGGTCCCCGACCCTTCGGGCCTCTTCCTGTCGCAGGGCGCGACCGAGCCGGGCACGTGCGTGGCCATCTCGCTCGAGGGCCGCAGGGCACTGCCCGTCGAGGTGCAGGCGCTCACGATCAACACCACTGCGCCGAATCCCCGTCGTGTCGTGCACGGGCTCGACTCCTCGCGCGTGGCGATGGTGCTGGCGATCCTCGAGCGGAGAGCGCACATCAAGACCAGCAATCTCGACGTGTACGTTTCGACCGTCGGCGGCGTGCGTTTCACCGAACCGGCCGCCGACCTGGCGATCGCGATCGCCGTGGCGGGGTCGATCCAGCAGATCTCGGTGCCTCGAACCGTCGCCGCGGTCGGAGAGCTCAGCCTGGCGGGCGAGATCCGCCCTGTCACGCAATCGGCGCAGCGCCGCTCCGAGGCCGCGCGGCTCGGCTATGACCAGGTGGTCGACGACCGCTCGAAGACTCTGCGCGCGGCACTGAACGACGTGCGCGCCCGCAACACCACCCGGCGCAGCGAAGCAGACATCCCGCCGTTCTGATCCGGCGAGGGCTCGACGCGCACCCCAGACGGGGCCACTTTCGCACCCCAATCACCAGGCGGGGCCACTTCCGCACCCGAATCGGGCAATGGGGATGCCGAAGTGACCCCGCACCAACCCGCAGATGCCGAAGTGACCCCGCATCGCACCCGCAGAGGTCACGCACCGCGTGCACACGCCAGCCGGGGTCAAAAACGCACTCAAAACGCTCGCATCCGATGCCGAAGTGGCCCCGCACAGACCGCAGATGCGAAAGTGACCCCGCACGGGCCGTGCCGCCCTGCACCGGTCGCACAAGCCAACGCCGCGCCACCACGCGGTCACCCAGAAGGGCGGCGTCAGGCGTCGAGCGCCTTGAGCAGTTCGTCAGGCGAAGCCTGCATCGGATGCGGACCCGCGATGTCCAGGAAGACGGTCGTGATCGGGTGCGCGCCGAGGAACTTGCGCAACCAGTCGGCCGTGTAGATCCCGACCCCCGGAGGAAGGTTCGCCGGCTTGTTCTTGGCATCGCTGAACAGCAGCAGCGCCAGATCGCCCGACTTCGGGTCGCGGTAGGTCCAGACCTCTCCGCTGTCGAGTGGATTGTCGCGAGCGCCGGGCTTCACGAGCGGCACGACCGTGGTGCCATGGCGCAGTGCCAGAGCCACCGCAGCGATGTCCTGCTTCTCCAGCGCCTGAGCGAGGGCATCCGACCGGAAATCCTCGGGTACGGGCTTGCTCTTCGCCGATTTCGACTTCTTCGCTGCCATGCATCCAGCATATTCAGCGGATGCCGACGCGTGCGCCGAAACGGGAGCGGAGATGGAAAGGGGCCCTCTCGAGTCATCCATTGGGGACTGGGGTACTCGAGAGGGCCCTCGGACCCTCGGGCGGCATGTCGAAGCGCTGGGGACGCTGTGCTCGACGCCACTGGGGATGGCATGCGCCGCAAGTCTGCGAGGGTCACTCCAATGGTATCCCAAAGAAAGAGCAGTGTCACTCGAAACTGAGTGCAGGACTGTATTCGAGACGTTTGGCCAGTTTCGGCGTCAATAGAGCAGGATCTGCTTCGTCGTCGTGCCCTTGAAGCCGCCGATCTCGACAGCGACGTGGTACGACGCACCGCCCCCGGGCGCGCGCGGACGATTCTCGTCGGCGCAGGTCTCGACACTCGACCGGGTGCGATCCCAGGTGACCGGCACCTTGCTCGTCACGGTCGCGCCCGCAGTGAGCGTGGCGACCATGCTGCTCGAATTCTCCTGGCAGTCGGTCGACGTCCACCAGACATCGGATCCGCTCGATACCGTGAGCCTCTGTGTCGTCGACCCCACGTCGATCGCGCAGTCGGTGGAACCGCGGTTGGTCAGTGAGATCGACAGCTGCGGCAGCACGCCTGGGTCGTAGGTGTCGGCATCCGTGACAGCAGCCACCTCGACGTCCCTGGCCTCGCACGCGACGATTCCCGGGGTCTCCTCCGCCGACGACTCAGGCGAGGGCGACTCGGCTGCGGGTGACTCGCCCGCAGTGGGATCAGGCGTCGGCGAGTCGGACGCCGATGCGCTGGGCGACGGCGTCACCTCGGCCGCATTCGCCCACGGACGCGCCAGCAGCAGCCACACAGCGACGCCGACGACCGCGACCAACAGGATCGCCGCGACGAGGGTCACCAATCTCCGGCGGCGATACACGGCGGCGGAGTGACGAGGCATTAGTTCAGGTTAGTTGAGGCTTTTCAGCATCCTGGTGTTGCCGAGCGTGTTCGGCTTGACGTGCGCGAGATCGAGGAACTCCTCGACACCCGCGTCGCCGCTGCGCAGCAGCTGCGAGTACACGTCAGGGTCGACGACCTGTTCGCCGATGATCGAATAGCCGCGGCGGCCGAAGAAGTCGACTTCGAAGGTGAGGCAGAACAGTCGGCTGAGGCCGAGTTCCCGCGCCTGCTCCTCGAGCGCGCCGACGATCGCACCGCCGACTCCGTGGTGCAGCCAGTCCCCGCGCACCATGAGGGTGCGGACCTCGCCGAGGTCCTCCCAGAACACGTGCAGCGCACCGCATCCGATCAGCTCGCCGTCGGCCTCGGCGACGACGAACTCCTGCACCGCGCCGTAGAGCACGGCGAGGTCTTTGCCGAGCAGGATGCGCTGCTCGACCATCGGCTGCAGGAGGTTGCGGATGCCGATGATGTCAGCGCTGCGCGCCGGCCGGACGATGTACTCGCTCACATGTCAAGCCTAGAACCCGTCACCTCCCGAGACCCTGAGCGGCCCCGGAATGCCGGAGTGCTGGATCACTCCGGACACGCAGAAGGGGCGGATGCAGCTCGCATCCGCCCCTTCTGTGATCAGGTCACTCCCCGCTGGCGACCGCCAGATCGGGGGTGCCGGAGATCGCTCCGCCGGTGTTCACGCCGACCGCGACCTTCTCGCCGCGGGGGCCATGCTCGAAGAGGAACTCGCCGTCCTTCGAGTCGACCTTCACGTGGTCGCCGGGGTTCAGCTCGCCGTGCAGGATCTTCTCGGACAGACGGTCCTCGACCTCGTGCTGCATAGCGCGACGCAGCGGCCGGGCACCGAGTGCCGGGTCGAACCCGATCTCGATGAGACGCTCCTTGGCGGCCTGCGAGAGCTCGATCGTCATGTCGCGGTCGAGCAGACGCTCGCCGAGGCGCTTCGTGAACAGATCGACGATCTGCACGAGCTCGCTCTTCGACAGCTGCGGGAACACGATGATGTCGTCGACACGGTTGAGGAACTCGGGCTTGAAGTTGCGCTTGAGCTCTTCGTTGACCTTGCCCTTCATCCGCTCGTAGTTCGTCGAGTTGACGCCCTCGATCTGGAATCCGACCGGACCACCGGCGATGTCACGAGCACCGAGGTTGGTGGTCATGATGATGACGGTGTTCTTGAAGTCGATCACGCGGCCCTGACCATCGGTCAGACGACCCTCTTCGAGGATCTGCAGCAGCGAGTTGAAGATGTCCGGGTGGGCCTTCTCGATCTCGTCGAACAGCACGACGCTGAACGGCTTGCGGCGCACCTTCTCGGTGAGCTGGCCGCCCTCTTCGAATCCGACGAATCCGGGAGGGGCACCGAACAGACGCGAGACGGTGTGCTTCTCACCGAACTCGCTCATGTCGAGCGAGATGAGAGCAGCTTCGTCGTCGAACAGGAACTCGGCGAGAGCCTTGGCGAGCTCGGTCTTTCCGACGCCCGTGGGGCCGGCGAAGATGAACGAACCGGAGGGACGCTTCGGGTCCTTGAGGCCGGCACGCTGACGACGGATCGTCTTGGAGAGCGCCGCGATGGCCTCTTCCTGACCGATGACGCGCTGGTGCAGCGCCTTCTCCATGAAGACGAGTCGCGAGGACTCCTCTTCCGTCAGCTTGAAGACGGGGATGCCGGTGGCCTGTGCGAGCACCTCGGCGATCAGGCCCTCGTCGACGACCGCCTGGGTCGCGACGTCACCCGAACGCCACTGCTTCTCGAGGCGCAGGCGCTCGGCGAGGAGGCTCTTCTCCTCATCGCGCAGCGATGCGGCCTTCTCGAAGTCCTGGTCCTCCGACGCGACCTCTTTCTGCTCGCGCACCTTGGCGATCTTCTCGTCGAATTCGCGCAGCTCGGGCGGGCTCGACAGGATGCTGAGGCGCAGGCGTGCGCCGGCCTCATCGATCAGGTCGATGGCCTTGTCGGGCAGGAACCGGTCTGAGACGTAGCGGTCGGCGAGGTTCGATGCCGCGACGATCGCGCCGTCGGTGATCTGCACCTTGTGGTGCGCCTCGTAGCGGTCGCGGAGTCCCTTGAGGATGTTGATCGTGTGAGGCAGGCTCGGCTCGTTCACCTGGATCGACTGGAAGCGACGCTCGAGAGCGGCATCCTTCTCGAAGTGCTTGCGGTACTCGTCGAGCGTGGTGGCGCCGATGGTCTGGAGCTCGCCACGGGCGAGGAGCGGCTTGAGGATGCTGGCCGCGTCGATCGCGCCCTCGGCGGCACCCGCACCCACGAGGGTGTGGATCTCGTCGATGAAGACGATGATGTCGCCGCGCGTGCGGATCTCCTTCGTGACCTTCTTCAGACGCTCTTCGAAGTCACCGCGGTAGCGGGAACCGGCGATGAGCGAGCCGAGGTCGAGCGAGTAGAGCTGCTTGTCCTTGAGCGTCTCGGGCACATCACCCTTGACGATCGCCTGCGCGAGGCCCTCGACGACGGCGGTCTTGCCGACGCCCGGCTCACCGATCAGCACGGGGTTGTTCTTGGAGCGGCGAGACAAGATCTGCATGACCCGCTCGATCTCCTTCTCGCGGCCGATGACCGGGTCGAGCTTGTTGTCGCGCGCGGCCTGCGTCAGGTTGCGACCGAACTGGTCGAGCACCTGCGAGCCACCCTGGGCGCTCGGGGTGTCGTTCGACTGCGCGCCGACGGCTGCCGGCTCGCGTCCGGGTGCACCGGACAGGAGCTGGATGACCTGCTGGCGGACCTTGTTGAGGTCGGCGCCGAGCTTGACGAGGACCTGGGCTGCGACACCCTCGCCCTCGCGGATGAGACCGAGCAGGATGTGCTCGGTTCCGATGTAGTTGTGGCCGAGCTGCAGAGCCTCACGGAGGCTGAGCTCGAGCACCTTCTTGGCGCGCGGCGTGAACGGGATGTGACCGGTGGGCTGCTGCTGGCCCTGACCGATGATGTCCTGCACCTGCTCGCGGACGGCGTCAAGGGAGATACCGAGGCTTTCGAGCGCCTTGGCTGCGACACCCTCACCCTCGTGGATGAGGCCGAGCAGGATGTGCTCAGTGCCGATGTAGTTGTGGTTGAGCATCTTCGCCTCTTCTTGGGCGAGGACGACCACTCGACGGGCTCGGTCCGTGAATCTCTCGAACATGCTGTGACTCCTTATTCGCACGGGGCGAAGCGCTGAGTCCTCGACGGGTCTCCGCGCCTGTACATCGAGAGTAACCACCGTGCGGATGCTGTATGCCCGTGTTCGCCGTCGGCATAGCGCCATGACGGTCGGTGACGGCGCTCTCGCATGGCCGGGGTTGACTCACTTATCGACAGTCGTTATGTTAACGATTATCGGTAATAACGACTCTCGATAAGGAGTGGATGATGACCTCGACGAAAGACCGCACGATCTCTCGCGGCGACTCCGGCGCCCTGATCGGCTTCTGCATCGCAGGAGTCCTGATCGCCGCCTACATCACGGTGTTCTCGATCATCCGGATCGTAGAACTCGCCCGCGGCGTCGATGTGCCGGTGCTGATCGAGTTCGCCCCGGATGCGTCCGCCGTCGACCTGCCGCTCTCGACCGGAGGCAGCGTGGCCGTGGGGCTCGACAGCGGCACGATCATCGCTCCTCAGCTGCCGGCGATCGCCGCGGTGCCCGGCATCATCGGCCAGGTGCTGCAGATCATCACGATCCTGGTCGTGATCGGATGCCTGATCCTGCTCGCGCGCAGCACCGTCAGCGGCCGCATCTTCGGCCGCGGTCGCACGGCCCTCGTGGCCACCGCCGGCATCACCGGCCTCCTCGGATTCGCGTCGGTGCGCTTCTTCGACAACATGCTCGCGAACGCCACCGTCGCCCGGATCACCGACAACGGCATCGACAACGCCGTGATGAGCGTCCAGCCGTTCACCTTCATCCTCGGGGCGTTCGTCATCGCCCTCATCTGCACGGTGTTCTCCATCGGCGACCGACTGCAGCGCGACACGGACGGGCTCGTCTGATGAGCACCGTGACCGCGACACGTTCCCAGACCGCCGATGCGATCACCGTGATCCTCTTCGGTGCGGCCGCTCTGGTGGTGACGGCGATCAGCACCGTCCTGCGCGTGCTCGGAACCTTCCGAGATCAGGGCATCGCGTGGTCCATCCCGATCGACGAGCAGCCGATCGACGCGACCGTCGGCTCAGGAGCCGCGTCGGTCGAGGGGATCGCTCAGGAGGTGATGGTGTTCGCCACCGGAGTGGATGCCGCTTCGACCGCAGCGATCATCGGCTCTCTCGTGCTGTGGGCGCTCGCCCCGTTGATCGTCATCGTCGGCGTGATGCTCGTCGCCTGGAACTTCCTCCGCGGACGCTTCTTCGTGCGGAGCAACGCACGGGCCTTCGACGCGATCGGCTGGACCCTCGTGCTCGCCCCGATGTTCATCGTGCTGCTCGAGAAACTGGGGCTGAACGGGGTGTCCGCCGCGTTGGGCCTCGGATCCGGCGAGCCGGTGCATCCGATCGAGTTCTGGTCGATCGTCCCGATCTTCGCGACCGGCGTCGCGGTGGGCCTCATCGCGGCAGCGTTCCGGCAGGGCATCCGCCTGCAGCGCGAGAAGGCTCTGCTCGAGGACGACACGAGAGGCCTCGTATGAGCCCGGCGGAGAACGACGACGAGCTCACTGGCATCCACTGTCGCCTCGACGAGCTGCTCGCGGAGCGCGGGATGACCCTGACCGAGCTGAGCGCTCGCGTCGGCGTCAGCATCGTGAACCTGTCGGTGCTCAAGAACGACCGCGCTCGGGCGATCAGGTACTCGACGCTGCGCGCGATCTGCGATGCCCTCGGCTGCGAGGTCGGCGACCTGCTGGTGCTGGCGTAGCGTCAGGCGACGCGAGCTGAATGCCGGTGGACTCTCGCGCGTAATACGTTGCGGACGTAACATGTAATACACGCGATCGGAGGAGGGATCGAATGAGGCTCAACAGCAAAGGGCAGGTGACGATCCCCGCCGAGCTGCGTCATCGACTCGGTTTCGCAACGGGCGACGAGGTCGACGTGATCGACGACGGCGGCGTACTGCGAATCGTCCGAGCCCAGGACCTGACTCGCGGCGAGCAGGCGGTCCTGCGCGTTCGCGGCATCCTCGGCGCAGGCCGAACCACCGCCGAGGTGATGGAACTCACGCGTGGCGAGTGAGGTCGCAACTCTCGTCGACACGAACGTCCTGCTGGACGTCTTCTCCGACGACCCCGACTGGGCTGATTGGTCGAGTTCCGCCCTCGCTGCAGCCCGTGATGCAGGCCGACTGATCATCAACCCGATCATCTATGCGGAGCTCTCTGTCCGCTTCGATACAGCCGCTGCGTTGGACAGAGCACTCGGAACGCTGGATGTGCAGCGCGACGATCTTCCGTACGAGGCGGCGTTCGCCGCGGCCGCCGCGTTCCTCGAATACAGACGACGGCGTGGGTCTCGTACGTCACCGCTCCCTGACTTCTACATCGGCGCGCACGCGCTGGAGCGTCGGTACCGTCTGCTGACGAGAGACGGCTCGCGCTACTTCACGTACTTTCCCCAGCTGACGGTGGTCGCGCCGAACGAGCGTCGACGCAGCTGACGCGAGCCGTCAGGCCTGCGGCGGCTGGGGCGGCTGCGCGACCGGCGCGAGGGGCTCGACGACCACGGCGGTGCCATAGGCGCAGATCTCGGTGAAGTTCTGGATCGACCCGGCGTCGAAGCGCATGGCGACGATCGCGTTGCCGCCCCGCTGCTGAGCCTCGGCCCACATGCGACCCATCACGACCTGGCGCGCCTCGTACATGACCTGCGTGTACTCGGGGATCTCGCCACCGCCGAGCGAGCGGAACCCGGCGGCGAAGCCCTGTCCGAAGTCGGTCGATCGCACCGTGAGGCCCATGACCTCTCCGAGCACCTGGGTGATGCGGTAGCCGGGGATGTCGTTCGTCGTCACCATGAACATGAGGCCATCGTGGCAGAACAGGGTGATCGCGACCAGGCCAGGCAGCATCACACACTGCATACCCCGCGCAACCCCTTCTATGAATCTTCTGTGGGTCGATAGCGTCGACGACATGAAGCTCAACGACCGGAACCTGCGCACACCCGCCCGCATCCTCATGGCATTGCCCATCACGGCACTGGCCTTCTCGCTCGCCGCCTGCGGTGGCTCGTCGCGCCCTGCGGTCGACGACGTCGCCGACGGCATCCAGAAGGTCTACGAAGACCAGGGGCTCGGCGACACCGTCACCGACGAGGTCGCCACCTGCTTCGCCGAGGCCCTCGTCGACTCCGACCTGAGCAACGAGACCCTCACCTACATCGCCAACGGCGAGGACAAGCAGTCCAGCCAGGATGACAAGGCTCTGACCACGCAGATCCTCACCGACAACCTGGAGAAGTGCGCGGGCTGACGCGCGCCACCCTGATCGACGAAGGATGACGGATGCCGCGGCATCCGTCATCCTTCGTCATCTCGACCTCGGGATTCCGGCGTGACTCCTAGCGTGGACGGATAGCGCGCACACGGCGCGCACCGATTCTGGAGTCCTCGATCCCATGAGCACCACCGCCCGCCCCACGAAGGCGCCCGACACTCGCGGTCCCGTCCGGAAGCTGCTGACCTCGTTCGGCTTCCAGATCCTCGCGGCCCTCGTCCTCGGCATCGCCGCCGGCCTGATCGCGCGCCAGCTGGGTGCCCCCGCCGACAGCCCCAACGGCCTCTCCGCCACGCTCGACACGATCGGCAGCTCGTACGTCACGCTGCTGCGCGCCGCCGTCGTGCCGCTGATCTTCACCGCGATCGTCGCCAGCATCTCGAACCTGCGCCGCGTGCAGAACGCCGCACGCCTCGCGGGCCAGACCCTGCTGTGGTTCGCGATCACCGCGTTCATCGCCGTGATCATCGGCATCACGCTCGGACTGGTCATCCAGCCGGGCAACCGCGCCGGTGCAGGCCTCGAGCCCGGCGAACCGTACACGGTCGGCACGTGGTGGAACTTCCTCCTCGGTCTGATCCCGCAGAACTTCCTCGGACTCAGCGTCAGCACGAACCCGGGCGCCACGGACGGCACATTCACGTCGAGCGTGAACTTCAACATCCTGCAGGTCATCGTGATCGCGGTCGCCGTCGGCATCGCGGCGCTCAAGGCCGGCAAGAAGGCCGAGCCGTTCCTCTCGTTCACCGAGTCGCTGCTCAAGGTCATCCAGCGGGTGCTGTGGTGGATCATCCGCATCGCCCCGCTCGGCACGTTCGGCCTCATCGGCGCCGCGGTCGTCAAGTACGGCTGGGAGAAGCTGGCCTCGCTCGGCTGGTTCGCGATCGCCGTCTACATCGGCCTCGCGCTCGTGCTCTTCGTCGTCTACCCCGTGCTCGTCAAGACGCACGGCCTGTCGATCACGCAGTACTTCTCCGGCGTCTGGCCGGCTGTGCAGCTCGCCTTCGTCAGCCGTTCGTCGATCGGCACGCTGCCCCTCACCGAGCGCGTGACCGAGCGCAACCTCGGCGTACCCCGCTCGTACGCTTCGTTCGCCGTGCCGTTCGGCGCGACCACGAAGATGGACGGCTGCGCCGCGATCTACCCGGCCATCGCCGCGATCTTCGTGGCACAGTTCTTCGGCATCGAGCTGAACCTCGTGCAGTACCTGCTGATCGTGCTCGTCTCGGTCGTCGGCTCGGCCGCCACCGCGGGAACCACGGGTGCGACCGTCATGCTCACGCTGACGCTGTCGACCCTGGGCCTGCCGCTCGAGGGCGTCGGCCTGCTGCTCGCGATCGACCCGATCCTCGACATGGGCCGCACTGCGGTCAACGTCGCAGGCCAGGCGCTCGTGCCGACCATCGTCGCCAAGCGCGAGGGCATCCTCGACGAGGGGCTCTACAACGCACCGCGCGAGGGCCTGCCGTTCGCCGACGACTCGGCCGACGACGATGCACCCGAGGCGGATGCCGCAGCGTCCGGCTCCCCGGAATCCGAGACCGAGCCGGCCGGCACCCGCTGACCCGCCGTCTGATCGACAGAGCGCCTCACTCCATCCCGGGGTGGGGCGCTCGTCTGTCTCCCGCTAGGCGCGACCCTGCAGACGCGTAGCGGCACGGGTGTCGAGGGCGAGCTCCTCGGCATCCATCGCGGCCATCAGCTCGCGCATGACCTCCTCGTCGAGGTTGCCGGCGTCTCGCTCCGCGAGCAGGATGTCGCGGCGCACCTGCAGCCATCCGCGTGTCAGTGCTGCGAGGTCTTCGTAGGAGGGCCGAGTGACCGCCTCCTCGACCTCCTGCGCCTCGTCGGCGGCCTTCTCGACCCTGGTCATGCGCTTCGTGAACGCGTCGAAGACGCCGATGTCGACGCTGCCGTACTTGTCGACCCACTCGACGCGCTTCTCGGCGAGGAAGGCCTTGCCCGCCTCGCGGCTCTTGGCCTTGACGTCGGCGATCGCGCGCTCGTCCTCTTCCTCGTCGACGTCGCTGGCGATGCCGAGCCCGCGGATCAGCAGCGGCAGAGTCAGACCCTGCAGCAGCAGTGTGCCGACGGTGACGACGTACGCGACGACGACGATCGCATGCGACGGCTCGGTGTCGAGAGCCGCGAGATCCGCCGCGGCGAGCGCGGTGGCCAGCGTCACCACGCCGCGCATGCCCGCCCACGAGATGACGGCGATGTCCTTCCAGGTGAGCTGCAGGCCCGCCATGCGATCGCGCACGATCTTCGACCGCAGCTCTTCGGCGCTGTACTGCTTCCAGCGTTTCGAGTCGCGGCGGCGTTCGTCGAATGCCCCGGATTCGACCGTGCGATCCCAGCGTTCCAGTCGTCTGCGGTCTTGGAAGTTCGCCCACCCGTTCGCCGGGTAGACGTAGAGCGGACGCACGACCAGCACCACGAGCAGCACCACTCCCGACAGCAGCAGGATGCGGCCGACCTCCTCGCCGCCGAGGTCGCTGAGCACGCGCGGGAACTGCAGACCGATGTACGCGAACACGAAGCTCTCGAGCAGCAGGTCGGCCGACAACCACAGCGGCGCCTCCTGCTGGCGGGTCGTGTAGTCGGTGCGGGGCGAGTTGTATCCGACATAGAGGCCCATCGCGACGACCGCGAGCACACCCGAGCCGAGCAGGTGCTCGGCGATCGCATAGGCCCCGAACGGTGCGAGCAGCCCGAAGGTGCCGATCACGACGGGGTCGCTGATGCGCATGCGCAGCTGGTGCAGCACGATGCCGAAGACGAGTCCGACGGCGACGCCCACGCCGACCGCGAGCAGGAACTGCCAGATGCCGTCCCAGACGGTGAGCGTCGCCCCTGCGATGATCGCCGCGAACACCCGGTAGAGGGTGAGCGAGGTCGCGTCGTTGATCAGACTCTCCCCCGAGAGCACCGTCATGATGCGGCGTGGAAGCCCGAGCTTGCGGCCGATCGCCGCGGCCGAGACCGCGTCGGGTGGTGCCACGATGGCGCCGAGCAGGAGGGCGCCGGGAAGGGTGAGCGACGGCAGGATCCACCACGCCACCAGGCCCACGGCGACCGCGGTGAGCAGCACGAGGGTGACGCCGAGCCGCCGGATCTGCGGCAGGCTGCGCTTGAAGCCGACGAACGACACGTCGAGCGCCGCCGAGTACAGCAGCGGCGGCAGCACGAGGTTCAGCAGCAGATGCCCGTCGATCTCGACCTCGGGCACGAAGGGCAGGAAGGATGCCGCCAGCGCGACCACCGTGACTAGCAGCGGAGCCGGCCAGCCGCGCCATCGGGCGATCGCCGCCACGACGACAGCACCGACGAGCACGTAGAAGATCTCGGCATCCATGCCCCTAAAGTACTGCCCGACAGCCTCGAGGCCAGGCGCGTCCAGGGGGTCAGGGACGGTCGTCGGCCAGTTCGTCGCGGAGTCCGGCGTTCTCATCCTCCAGATCGAGGACTCGTCGGATGCCGACGATGTTGATGCCCTCGACACGCAGGCCCGTCACCCGACGGATGCGTGCGAGATCGTCGTCGCTGTACCGACGCGTGCCTCCGTCGCTGCGCGCGGGGGTGACCAGACCTTTCGCCTCGAAGAGCCGCAGGCTCGCCTCGGGGACGCCGCTGAGCTGGGCGGCGACGGCGATGCCGTACACCGGCATGCTCGGATCACGGTCAGCCATCGGCACCTCCCTCTCTCGGCACTTGCATTCTATCTCGCGTTGTTCTATAAAAAATCTATAGCAATGGATGCAGATAATCTGCACCCGAAACGCCCATCCGGGCCACACGAAAGGAGACACTCATGGCCATGTCCTTCGATCCGTTCAGTCAGCTCGACCGCTTCGCTGCGAGCGTGCTGGACTCCGTCCGCGCACCGCGTCTCATGCCGGTGGACCTCTACCGCGACGGCGACAGGTACGTGCTGCACGCCGATCTTCCCGGTATCGATCCGGGCTCGATCGACGTCGACCTCGACGGCGGACAGCTCACGATCCGCGCGCAGCGCACGGCCGACGGTCGTGAGGGCGTCCGCTGGCTCGCCCGTGAGCGCGGAGCAGGCTCGTTCCTCCGTCAGTTCTCGCTCGGCGACGGCGTGGACCTCGACGCGATCAGCGCCTCATACGAGAGTGGTGTGCTCTCGGTGATCATCCCGGTCAGCGAGCGGGCGAAGCCGCGCAAGATCGAGGTCGAGTCGAGCGACAACCGACAGTCGATCGCCGCCTGACACGAGGTGGGGGCGAGCGGGAATGCCCCGCCCGCCCCCACCGTTGCATTCGGGGATGACTTCCACCGCGCTCTCCGTCCTCGACCTCGTCCCGGTTCGCACCGGCCAGACCAGTGCCGAGGCGATCTCCTCCTCCCTCGACCTCGCCGCCACCGCCGACCGCCTCGGCTACCGCCGCTACTGGTTCGCCGAGCACCACAACATGCCGGCTGTGGCATCCACCACTCCCCCGGTGCTGATCGCCGCCGCCGCGATGCGCACGACGAAGATCCGACTCGGATCGGGTGGCGTCATGCTGCCGAACCACGCGCCGCTCATCGTGGCCGAGCAGTTCGCCGCGCTCGAGGCGATCGCGCCCGGCCGCATCGACCTCGGCCTCGGCCGCGCCCCCGGCAGCGACCCGGTCATCACCCAGCTGCTGCGCGGCTCGGGCACCACGAGCGACGTCGAGCAGTTCCCCCGCAACGTGCAGGACATCGCCGCGCTCGTCTCGGGTGAGGGCGCCACCGTGCGCTTCACGTCGGGCGGCGAGTACACGGTGCACGCGACGCCCGCCGCGACCGGAAGCCCCGAGGTCTGGCTGCTCGGATCGAGCGACTACTCGGCGCAGCTCGCCGCATCGCACGGACTGCCCTACGTCTTCGCGAACCACTTCTCGGGTCAAGGCCTCGAACGAGCGCTCGACCTCTATCGCACCGGCTACCAGCCGAGCGAAGAGCACCCCGAACCGCGCACGTTCCTCACGGTCAACGTCGTCGCCTCGCCGACGCAGGAGGAGGCCGAGGCCCGTGCCCTGCCGCAGCTGCGCATGATGTCGCGCCTGCGGCTGAACAAGCCGCTCATCGCGCTCGAGACGGTCGAAGAGGCGCTGGCCGCGGAGTCGGATGCTGCGACCGACCAGGTCGTGGAGACCGCACGCTCACGCTGGTTCGTCGGCACGGGCGAGTCCGTCGCCGCGGAGGTGCGCGAGTTCGCCGCGAAGTACGGCGTCGACGAGGTCATGCTCTCGCCCGTCGCCGGTGCCTACGAGTCGGAGCCGCGCGACGCCGCCGCCGGCCGCGCCCAGACGCTCGAGCTCATCGCCGCCGCCCTGTAGGGGGCCGCTTCGCGGGCACCGGGCGCCCTCGCACCCGTGCTCCGTGCTCCCGTGCGGGGTCAGTTTCGCATCCGAGAAGCCGCTTAGAGATGCAGAAGTGACCCCGCTCACGGCACCAGATGCAGAAGTGACCCCGCTCACGGCGCCAGATGCAGAAGTGACCCCGCTCGCGGCACCAGAGGATCGCGCCGGGTCACTCGTTCGCGGATGCTGGCCACAGGCGCGAGTTCTCCACATCTCTCGGCATCCGCGCGATCACCGGACGAGAACGGCGCATCGGATCAACGAACCTGATCGGATGCGCCATCGGATACTCCTGCCCGACGAACTCGGCCGCCATTTCACCGTGCAGCAGGCCGCCGCCGCGGGCATAGGTCGGGGCCGCGTCTCCGCGCGCGATCTCGACCGCCCTTTCCGCGGGGTGCGCTCGGTCACGGCTGCGGAGACACCGCTCGATCGAGTCGCCGCCCTTGCGCCCCGCCTGCAGCGTGGTCAGCTCATCGGCGGGGAGACGGCGATGCGGGTGTGGGGGTATCCGCATCCCGGCATCTGGACCGTCCATGCGCCGATCATCGTTGTCGTGGCGACGGGTTCTTCGCGCGTCCGGCGCAGCGGCGTCGCCGGTCGACGCCTGGCAGCGGGACGCGCCCAACCCTGGCGAATCGGCGGAATCCCGATCATCGATCCGATCGCAGCTCTGTTCATGTGCGCCGCGGCGCTGACCGAGGATCACGTGATCATCGCCCTCGACGCCCTGATCAGCGCGGCAGACAACTATCCGGGGCTGCGTGCGGGGCGTCCGCCGCTCACCGTGACCGACATCGAGCAGCGTCTGCAGGTCTGGGGCCGTTTCCCCGGGTCTCGCCGAGTCCGTGACGCGCTGTCCCGTGCGCGCGAAGGGGTGGAATCGCCGAAGGAAACCGAGACGAGGCTGCTCATCGTGGCAGCGGGTCTACCTGAACCCGTCGTGCAGCACGAGGTCTATGAGAACGCTCTTCTCATCGCGCGCTGCGACATGGCCTACCCCGACCTCAAGATCACGATCGAATACGAGGGCGACGGGCACCGCACGAGCCGCGATCAGTGGCGGCGCGACATCCAGCGACAACGCGAGCTCGAAGACCTCGGATGGATCGTCATCCGCGTGACCCAGCTCGACCTGGCGGGCGACCCAGGACCGCTGCTCGACCGCATCCGTCGGGCGAGATCATCCCGCCGCTGACTGTTCCCTGCACTGTGCGTCTCCGCTCCCGCCTCCTCGCTCCAGCTCCCAGTGCCTCAGGCCTCAGGCCGGGTCACTCTCGCACCCCTGCGCACAGGCGGGGCCACTTCGGCATCCGAATCGCCCCTTCGAGGTGCGAAAGTGACCCCGCTCACGGGGTTCCGGGAGAATACAGTGGGTCCAGAATCCCCCGCTCACGACCCTCGTCAAAGCTTCCAGGCGGGGTCACTTTCGCACCCCTGCCCACAGGCGGGGTCACTTCGGCATCCGAATCACTCCTTTACGGTGCGAAAGTGACCCCGCAAACGGCGGGGATGCGAAAGTGACCCCGCAAACGGCGCACGCCCGCGGCCCCGCGACGGCGCGCTCCGCCGCGCACGCACCACCGACAAGGGCTGGTATTCCGGTGCGCCGGGGCGTAGCGTCACGAGCAACGGAAGGGGTTCGATGATGAGCACGACCAAGACCCTCGCACTCTGGGTGGCCTACGGCACGAACGGAGTCGTCGGCAGCATCCGACACGATGACGAGGGATACACCGTCGTCATGGCCGGATCGGATGCCGCGACAGGCACGTACCCGAACCTGGAATCGGCCAAGGGCGCGCTGCATTCGCACATGCTGCCAGGCAGCGGCTGGCCGATGTTCCGCGAGCACTGACCTTCAAGCGGGGAAAAAGGGGCAGAGGGGCGACGCGGTCGCGGGGGCATCCCCGCGACCGTCGTACGCTGACTGCATGCGACACGCCACCTCCCTCGCTCCCCCGGCCATGTTGACGGTCGAGGAGCAGCAGGCGAAGGTGCTCGCCGCTGCCCGACCGCTCGACACAGAGGCGGTGCCGATCTCGCAGGCAGCCGGTCGCACCCTCGCCGCCGACGTTCACGCCAGGGTCGATGTGCCGCTTTTCGACAACTCCGCGATGGACGGATACGCCGTCATCTTCACCGACGTCGAGGTCGCCACGGCCGAGCACCCTGCAGAACTCCGTGTCATCGCCGACCTGCCGGCGGGTTCGGCGGAGGAACCCGTGCTGAGTGCAGGGCTGGCCGTCCGGATCATGACCGGCGCTCCCGTGCCCCGCACCGCGAACACCGTCGTACCCTTCGAGCACACGCGTGACGGGCTGCAGGCCTGGGATGCCGCGGCGATCGTGACGACCGCGCCTCTCCGGGAGGGCGCCCATATCCGCCGCCGCGGGGAGGAAGTGCGCGCCGGTGCCGTCGTCGCGCGGGCGGGGGCGATGCTCGGGCCGTTGCAGCTGACGGCCCTCGCGGCCACAGGCGTCGACACCGTGCACGTGCATCGTCGCCCTCGGGTCGCCGTGATCTCGACGGGAACCGAGCTCGCTGCCCCCGGCGCAGACCTGGCCCGCGGGCAGATCCCCGAGTCGAACTCGGTGCTGCTCGCGTCGATGTGCGCCGAGGCGGGTGCCGACGTGATCTCGGTCGACACGGTAGCCGATGAGGATGCCGCCTTCACGGCACTCCTCGACCACGCGGTGCGCGCGGGCAATGCCGATGTCGTGGTCACGTCGGGCGGCGTCAGCGCCGGTGCCCACGAGGTCGTCAAGAACGTGCTGCGCGATCGCATCGACTTCGTCGCGGTCGCCATGCAGCCGGGCAGACCCCAGGCCTTCGGGCGCATCGACGATGCACTGATCTTCGGCCTGCCCGGCAACCCCGCCAGCGTCGCCGCATCGTTCGAGGCGTTCGTGCGCCCGGCGTTGCTCGCTCTGCAGGGGCGCGAACCGGTGCAACGCCCGGTGCTTCGTCTCGCGACCACAGCCGGGTGGCGCAGCCCGGCCCGACGACAGCAGTATGTGCCGGTGGCTGTCGACCGATCCGACCCCGCCGCATGGTCGGTGCGCCCGGCAGCCGCCGACGGATCGTCCGGCGCGCACCTCGCCGCAGGACTCGCCGGAGCGGATGCCTACGCCATCGTGCCCGCCGAGGTCTCTGCCGTGGGCGCCGGAGACCTCGTCGACGTGATGCTGCTCTCGTGACCTCGACCAACGCAGCAATCGCGGCAAGCGCAGAAAACGCAGCCAACGCGGCAACCCCCGGTACCGCAGCGATCATCCTCGCCGGCGGGCGGGCATCGCGACTCGACGGCGCCGCCAAGCCGCTGCTCGAGGTCGCTGGCCGCACGCTGCTCGATCGGGCCATCGCGGCCGTCGCAGGCTGCGACCCGATCGTCGTGGGCCCGCCGGTGCCCGTGCACGGCGAGGTCGCCTGGACTCGCGAGGCCCCCGAGTTCGGCGGTCCGGTCGCCGGCATCGCTGCCGGGCTCGCGAACGCCGAGAGCGACGAAGTCTTCGTGCTGGCGGCCGATCTGCCCAACGCCGAAGAGGCGGTCGCGCTGCTGCGTCGGCATCCGCCCCTCGCCAGCGGCGAAGACGGCATCTGCCTGGCCGACGGCTCCGGACGGATGCAGTGGCTGATCGGTCTCTATCGCACCGACGTGCTGCGCAGGGCTGTCGCTGCCCTGCCCGACGGCGGCCGCGATGCCTCGATCCGGTCACTGCTCGCGGGCCTCGCCGTCACCGCGGTGCCGGCAGGAGACCTGGCGACGGACGTCGACACGTGGGACGATCTCGAACGTGCCCGCGCAACGGCGCAGACACCCAGCGCAACGGCGCAGACACCCCCGCGCGGCAACGCACCGGACGAGGAGACGACATGACCGACAAGCCGCAGCATCTTCCGGTCGAGGCCCTCGACGACTGGACCGCCGCCGCCTCCACCGCCCTCGGGATCGACCGTGAGTCGGTCGACATCGGGCTGCTCCTCGATCTCGCCCGCGACGTCGCGCACGGCGTCGCCCGTCCGGCTGCCCCGCTCAGCGCCTACCTCGCCGGCCTCGCCGCAGGGCGCGCAGGCGGCAGCCGCGAGGACACCGCCGCGGCGGTCGCCACGATCACCGCACTGGCGGCATCCTGGCGCGCCGACGACGACGAGTCCTGAACTTCTCATCGCCGCCCTCCCCGGTGTGATCGGGAACGACCGCGGCCGGGCCAGAGTCGGTCTCAGTCTTCGGGTTCGCCCGAGAGGATGCCGCGCAGCCAGTCGCGCGCCTCGACGAACACGTCGTCGTCGTAGCGGTCGGGGTACTGCACGATCTGCCGATCGGCCCGCGGGTACGACCCGAGGAAGACCACGCGTGGGCTGAACCGACGGATGCCGAGCAGGGCGTCGGCCATGCGCTCGTGCTCGATATGCCCGTCGGCGTCGATCACGAACCGGTAGCGGCCGAGCTCGTCTCCGATGGGGCGCGACTGGATGAGCGAGAGGTTGATGCCGCGGGTCGAGAACTGCTCGAGCATCTCGAGGAGAGAGCCGGGGTGATCGTTGGGGAGTTCGACGATCAGCGACGTCTTGTCCGCGCCGGTCGGGGCCGGGGCGGAGGTGGTGCGGGTGACGAGCACGAAGCGGGTGACGGCCTGGGCGTTGTCGCCGATGCCCTCGGCCAGCACGTCGACGTCGAGGTGCTTCACGACGCCGGGAGCGGCGATGGCCGCCTGCGCAGGAAGACTGCCGTCGAGCATGCCGACCGCCGATGCGACGTTGCTCGCCGCGGGCACGTGCGAGTGGGTGGGCAGATGTGCGCCGAGCCAGCCGTGGCACTGCCCGTAGGCGACGGGGTGCGCTGCGATCACCTTGACGTCCGACAGCGTGGTTCCCCGGGGAGCCACGAGCACGAAGTTGACCCGCACCAGGTATTCGCCGATGATCCGCAGGCCGGGCAGCGTGGCCAGAGCATCCTGCGTGGTCGAGACGCCGCCCTCGATCGAGTTCTCGATCGCGATCATGGCCGCGTCACTGCGACCCTCGAGCACATCCGCGAGGGCCTCACCGACGTTGTGCACCGCACGCCATTCCTGGCCTCGCGCTTCGGCGACCTGTTCGAGCGCCGCTTCGGTGAATGTTCCGGCGGGGCCGAGATAGCTGTAGGTGCGGCGTTCAGTCACGCGTTTCACCTTAGGGCACCAGTGGGCGCCCAGAAGATGCGCGGATGCCGAGATGGGGGCAGACTGTCTGCATGACGAGCCGCGCCGGCCTACCAGCCGAAGAATCCGACCTGATCGATGTCGACGAGCTGATCGCCGCTTATTACGATCGCGTCCCCGACCCCGGCGTCGCCGCCGAGCGAGTCGCGTTCGGGACCAGCGGCCACCGCGGGTCGTCGCTCACCAAGAGCTTCAACGAGAACCACATCCTCGCGACCACGCAGGCGATCGTCGACTACCGCGCGGCGCAGGGCATCACCGGGCCCCTCTTCCTCGGTCGTGACACGCACGCCCTGTCGCTGCCGGCCGAGCGCAGCGCCATCGAGGTGCTGGTCGCGAACGGCGTCGACCTCCGCGTCGACTCGCGCGACGCCTGGGTGCCGACACCCGCGCTCAGCCACGCGATCCTCACCTTCAACCGCGCGCTCGCACCGGATGCTCCGGGCCGCGCCGACGGCATCGTCGTCACCCCGTCGCACAACCCGCCGCGTGACGGCGGTTTCAAGTACAACCCGCCGCACGGCGGACCGGCCGACACCGACGCGACCGGCTGGATCGCCGACCGCGCCAACGAGCTGATCGCCGGCGGTCTGGTCGACGTCAAGCGCGAGCGCTTCGCCGATGTCGACTGGGATGCTCTCCCCGGCTACGACTTCCGCGACGCCTACGTGCGCGACCTGGCGACCATCATCGACATCGACGCGATCCGCAACGCCGGAGTGCGCATCGGCGCCGACCCGCTCGGCGGCGCCTCCGTCGAGTACTGGGCGCTCATCAAGGAGGTCTACGACCTCGACCTGACGGTCGTGAACCCCGAGGTCGACCCGACCTGGCGCTTCATGACGCTCGACTGGGACGAGAAGATCCGCATGGATCCGTCATCCCCTTCGGCAATGGCCTCGCTGGTCGCCAAGAAGGCCGACTACGACGTGCTCACCGGCAACGACGCGGATGCCGACCGCCACGGCATCGTCACCCCCGACGCCGGGCTGATGAACCCCAACCACTACCTCGCGGTCGCGATCGACTACCTGTTCTCGCACCGCTCGGAGTGGCCGCGCGACGCCGCGATCGGCAAGACCCTCGTGTCGTCGATGATCATCGACCGCGTCGCCGAGTCGCTCGGACGCCGCCTGCTCGAGGTGCCCGTCGGCTTCAAGTGGTTCGTGCCCGGGCTGCTCGACGGATCCGTGGCCTTCGGCGGCGAGGAGTCGGCCGGAGCGTCGTTCCTCCGCAAGGACGGTACCGTCTGGTCGACCGACAAGGACGGCATCCTGCTGTGCCTTCTCGCTGCCGAGATCATCGCCGTCACCGGCAAGACGCCGTCGGAGCGGTACGCCGAGCTGGAGCAGGCCTTCGGATCGTCGGCCTACCAGCGCGTCGACGCCCCGGCGACGCCTGCGCAGAAGTCGACGCTGAGCAAGCTGGCTCCGGATGCCGTCTCGGCGACGACCCTCGCCGGTGAGGAGATCACCGCCAAGCTGTCGCACGCGCCCGGCAACGGCGCCGCGATCGGCGGCCTCAAGGTGCAGACCGAGCACGCGTGGTTCGCGGCCCGCCCTTCCGGCACCGAAGACGTCTACAAGCTGTACGCCGAGAGCCTGCGCGGCCCCGAGCATCTCGCCGAGGTGCAGGCCGAGGCTCGTGCCGTGGTGTCGGCTGCCCTCGGCGGCTGACCCGGCCACCTTTTCGTCTGTCTTCTGCCCCCGCACGCCCCCCGTGCGGGGGCAGAAGTGCATCCGGGTCACGGAGGTGCGGGAGCCGGCACGTGCAGGTGCAGGTGCAGGTGCCGGGTGCGGGTGCAGGTGCAGGGTGCGGGTGCCGGGTGCGGGGTCACTTTCACACCCGAAACGGCTGATCCCGGTGCGAAACTGACCCCGCCCGGCATCCGCAATGCGGAACTGACCCCGCCTGGCATCCGCGGTGCGGAACTGACCCCGCCTGGCATCCGCGGTGCGGAACTGACCCCGCCCGGCATCCGCAATGCGGAACTGACCCCGCCCGGCATCCGCAATGCGAAACTGACCCCGCCTGGCGGACGCCATGCGCAGGCCCGGTCGAACCACCCACCCATCGCGGGTGCGGGGTCAAAAACGCACCCGAACCAGCGATTTCAGATGCGCTTTTGACCACCGCAGACCGGGAGTGCGGGCCACCCGGAGTTGCACGGACGTGCGTGGCCAAAGAACCAACGGACACCGCGATTTCGGATGCGTTTTTGACCACAGCAGACGAGTTCGACCACCGCAGACGAGCGAGATCGGATGCTGTGCAAGGGCAGCCCCGAAGCGCGGACGCGACGGATGGGAGCGGATGCGACGGATGGGAGCGGATGCGACGGATGGGAGCGGATGCGACGGATGGGAGCGGATGCGACGGATGGGAGCGGGTGCGACAGATGGGCGGGTGCGGCAGATAGCGGCAGGTCAGACCGACCGGGCGAGCAGCGCCCCCGCTTCGCGCAACCAGCGGGCGGGGTCGGCGAGAGCGGCATCCGACGATCCCGCGATGTCGGTGAGAGACGCGGATGCCGCGAACAGCGCCACATCGGAGTCAGCGGTGATGCGACCGGCCGCGAGCAGCACAGCGGCCCCTGCGGACGCGGCGAGGCCCGCGATGAACGAGGGCACCTTGCCGTCGCCGGACTGACCGTCGTACGACCCCTCGCCCGTGATGACGACGTCGGCGTCGGCGATCGCATCCGCGAGTCCGATGAGCTCTGCCACCTCGGCGGCTCCGGGAGCCAGCGTCGCTCCCCACACGACGAGCGCACCGCCCGTGCCACCGGCGGCTCCCGTGCCGGGCAGCGCGGGGTCGAGGCCGAGCATCTCGGCGAGACGCGCGAGCGCGGCATCCACGTGCGTGATGTCGTCGCCGGAGAGCCCCTTCTGCGGCCCGAACACCGCCGCGGCACCCCGTGGGCCGACGAGCGGGTTGGTGACGTCGGTGAGCACGCGCACCTGAGGCGCGGTGCGCAGCGCGCTGAGGTCGACGGATGCGATGTCGGCGAGTCCGCGCGCACCGCTGGCGACCGGCTCACCCGCGGCATCGAGGAATCGCGCGCCGAGCGCTGACAGCATCCCGGTGCCGCCGTCGGTCGACGCGCTCGATCCGATGCCGACCACCAGTCGTGTGACGCCGTGGTCGAGGGCGGCGGCGATCGCCTGGCCGAAGCCGGTGGTGTCGGCGTCCCACGGGCGCAGCTCGTCGAGCAGTTCGATGCCCGAGGTCGAGGCGAGGTCGACGACGCCGGTGCCTCCGGGAGAACCGGCGGAGACGGGCAGCAGCAACCAGCTGGTCTCGAGCGGCACGCCCGCGGGACCATCGACGACGACCGGCATCCGTCGCGCCCCAGGCACGGCCGCGGCGAACGCGGCCACTGTGCCCTCGCCGCCGTCTGCCATCGGGCGATACACGAACGTCGCGGAGGGATCGACTGACGACCAGCCGTCGGCGAGCGATGCCGCAGCATCCGCCGCGGTGATCGTGCCCTTGAAGCTGTCGGGCGCCAGCACGACCCGGGTCATCGGGCGATACTCGGTGTGCTCGCCCGCACGATGACCTCGAGCGGCAGCGCCGCCTGCTGCCAGTCGGCGTCGACCGTCGCGCGGAACGCCTGGTATCCGACCTCGCTCAGCGGCACGCGCACCGTGGTGAGCGCCGGGGTGACGTCGCTCGACGACGGCACATCGTCGAAACCGCAGACCGCGATGTCGGAGCCGATCTCTCGACCCGCGTCGCGGATCGCCGACATCGCGCCGATCGCGACGACATCGCTCATGCCGAACACGAGGGTGCCCGGCTCGACGCCCTCGGCGAGCGCCGCCGACATCGCCTGCACACCCGATTCGCGGCGGAAGTCGCCTCGGATCAGCAAATCGATCGATCCTCCACCTGACTCGAAGCCCGCCCGGAATCCGGCGAGACGCTCGTCTGAGGTGAGCACCCCTTCGGCCGCGCCGATCGCGATCGCCGAGCGATAGCCGAGCGACGCCATGCGGCGGCCCAGTGCCTCGGCACCGGCGCGGTTGTCGATCTCGACGTGCCGGTTCTCTGCACTGCCGGCCCCGAACGTGACCACCTGCCCGCCGAACCGGGCGTACTCGGCCAGCTCACGCGAGGTGTCGGAGTCGGTCGGCTCGTTGGTGCGAGAGGCGGCGAGGATCAGGCCCTGAGGTCGCTGTCCGCGCAGCGCTCGCACGATGCGCGCCTCGCGGGCCGGGTCGCGCTCGGTGATCGCGATCGTGACGACGAGACCCTGCTCGTCGGCTCCGCGGGCGACGCCGGCGGCGATGAGGCCGAAGTACGGGTCGGCGATGTCGGCGACGAGCAGTGCGATCACGGGCGAGCTGCCGCGAGCTGTGGCCTGTGCAGACGCGTTCGCCGTGTAGCCCAGCTCGGCCGCCGCCTGCTCGACGCGCTCACGGAAGGACTCGGCGACCTTGCGCTCGGATCCGTTGAGAACACGGGATGCCGTGGCGAGCGAGACCCCGGCCTCACGGGCCACGTCGTGCAGGGTCGGGGCTGCGCCTCGCGAATGCCGCGGCTGACGCACCCGGGAAGGGCTTTCCTGCTGACTCATGCCCTGAGCTTACTGCGCGGTACGGGCGGCGCCTGGGATCCTCCGGGGGCCGCGGCATCCTGAGTCCTGCGGAGCATGACGACGCTAGAGCGAGAGGTACGAGCGGAGAGTGGCGGCCTCGCCGCGCAGCATCGCCGGGTCGTCGCCGGGCACGAACTCGAGCAGCGCGTCTCTCGGCGGGGTGGGCGCAGACTGCGCCTCTCCGAAGAACCGGGTCCAGAGGGCATCGCGTGCCCGCAGCGGAAGCCTCTCGTGGTCGGGCCACCACGAGAACACGTGCGCGGCGGTCACGTGGTCGGCGATCGCACGGTACTCGTCGAGCACCGTCTCGACCGCGGCACCGACAGTGGGCTGCCAGTAGGTGCTGAGCGTCGGCCTCGCGACCTCGGTGAGCACCCGGAGGGTCGTCGGCGCGGTGTCGGCGAGCGTGCCCGAGTGGAACTCGAGCGCGAGGGAGATGCCTCGGGCGTTCGCCTCGTCGACGGCATCCTGCAGTCGCGCGATCGTCGACGCCCAGTCCTGCGGTGCGGCCCCGTCGGATCCGATCGATCCCGCCCAGACGCGCACACGGTCGACACCGAGAGCCTCGGCTGTGTCGAGCACAGGGGTGATCGACTCATCGGTGCCGGCGCGGAAATACGAACCGTAGGAGCACGACACGAGCCCGGCATCCGACATCAGCCCTGACACCCTCGCCGCCTGATCGACGTCACCGGCCGGCACGTGCGTGTCGGCGCCCCACTCGATGACATCGAGCCGTGCTTCTGCTGCGAGCTCGACGACTTGTTCGGCGCTCAGCGCCCGGAACGTCACCGAGCAGAGTCCTGGGCGGATCTTCGTCATGGGTTCATCCTCTCAAGGGGCCGCGTCGGTGTCTCGGGGGTTGCGTCCGGCGGCTTGCGTCATGTCGGCGCCCCGGGGCCGCCTGCCCCGTGCTGTCTGCCCCGTGCCGTCTGCGGTCCCCGGTTGTTCCACGGTCGAGTCCCGTATCTTCCGACGTCGAGCCCCGTACCGTCTGCAGGACTGAGGGACGGATGCAGGACCAGAAACCGTGTTCCGGCCCGGCATCCGTGCCCTGGTCCTGCAGACGGCACACCGGTGACACAGAGGTGGCACGCCCGCGCCGTGCAAGCCCAGACGTTGAAGTCCCGGCCGTCAGCGCAGGTGCGGTGAGACCGCGGCGCCGAAGGACTCGGCCGTGCGCCGCACGACGTTCTCGGGAGCATCCGCCCAGATGTCGGCGTTGAAGATCTCGACCTCGATGTCGCGGTCGTATCCGGTGTCGATCACAGCGCGGGTGAGCGAGCCGAAGTCGATCACCCCGTCGCCCGTGTAGTGCCGCGACAGCAGCACGTCGGCGGCGAGCGGGGTCTTCCAGTCGCACACCTGGTACGTCGCGATGCGGCCTTCACGACCGGCGCGCGCGATCTGCTCGAGCACCTGCGGATCCCACCAGATGTGGAACGTGTCGACCGCCGCGCCCACCACATCGGCGTCGAAGTCGGCCGCGATGTCGAGCGCCTGGCCGAGCGTCGAGACGACCGCGCGATCGGAGGCATACATCGGATGCAGCGGCTCGATCGCCAGCGTCACCCCCGCCGCCTTCGCGTCGGCGGCGAGATCTCCGATCGCGTCGCGCACACGTTCGCGCGCGCCGATCAGGTCACGCGACCCGGCCGGCAGCCCGCCGGCGACGAGCACGAGCACGGCCGTCGATCCGTCAGCCCCGGATGCGGCGAGCGTCGCGGTCTCCTCGATCGCTCGGCGGTTGTCGTCGAGGGCCGCGACGCGCTCCGGCCCCTCGGGGAGGGTGAAGAAGCCGCCGCGGCAGTGCGTGGTGAACCGCAGACCGGAGTCGGTCAGCATCCGCGCGGCGACGTCGAGTCCGACCTCGTTGACGGGCTCGCGCCACAGACCGATGGCCTGGATGCCGGCATCCGCCGTCACCCGCAGCGCGGTCGCGAGATCGGCGTGCTTGATGGTCGCCTGGTTGATCGACAGGCGGGGGTCGACGGTCATGCGGTCACGCTCCCCGCATCGATGCCGTTCAGGCGCAGCATCCCGTGCCACCGCTCGCGCGCGAGCTCGGGGTCCTCCAGCGCGAGCGACGCGTTGGCGAGTTCGACGATGCGGCTGAGGTGGGGAAGGCTCCGTGCCGAGTGAAGTCCGCCGACCATCTGGAACGCGGGCTGGTGCCCGTTGAGCCAGGCGAGGAACGCGACCCCCGTCTTGTAGTAGAACGTCGGAGCAGCGAACACCTGACGGCTGAGCTCTTCGGTCGGGCCGAGGATCTCGAGGTAGCGCGCGGGGTCTCCGGCATCCAACGCCTGGATCGCCGCCGATGCCACCGGGGTGATCGCCGCGAACGCGCCGAGCAGCGCGTCGGAGTGGGTGCGTTTCGTCTCGGTGCTTCGCTCCTCACTCAACGGCCGGGTGGAGTCGCCGCCGATCAGGCCGACGTAGTTGAAGTCGTCGCCCGTGAACATGCGAACGCCCTCAGGCAGACGCTCGCGCACCGAGATCTCGGACTCGGCGTTCAGCAGGCTCATCTTGACGCCGGCGATCTTGTCGGGGTTCTCGGCGATGACATCGAGCAGCACAGCGGATGCCGTCTGCCAGTCGTCCGCTCCGAAGTATCCGGCGAGCTCGGGGTCGAAAGCCGTTCCGAGCCAGTGCAGCACGACCGGCACGGTGGCCGAGGAGAGCACCTCCCGGTAGACGCGGCGGTAGTCGTCGGCATCCGTCGCCACCCTCGCGAGGTGGCGCGAGGCCATGAGAACCGGACCCGCGCCCTGTTCCTCGGTGAAGTGCAGCTGCTCTTTGTAGGCGTCTATCACCTGGTCGAGCGAGATGTGCGAGTCGGCGACGTGGTCGGTGTTGACGCCGACCACGACCGAGCCGCCCTCCTCGCGGGCGACCTCGGCGCTGCGGGCAATGAGCTCGCGCGTCGCCGCGGCATCCAGGCCCATGTTGCGCTGCGCGGTGTCCATTGCGTCGGCGACGCCGAGTCCCCACGAGTACACGTTGCGGCGGAACGCGAGCGTCGAGTCCCAGTCGATGTCGGCGGGCTGGCCGGGGGTGTTGTCGGCGTGCACCTTCGGCACGACGTGGGCGGCGGCGTAGGCGACGCGGCTCTGCAGCGGCGAGGACGGGCGGGAGTACCCGCCGCCCTCGCGCAGCTCGGCATCCGTCACCGCGCCCGCGGCGTCGAGAAGTCGGAGAGTCATCATGCTCAACCCAGCGTCAGCGGTTCGAGCGCGACCTTGCGGCCCTCGGCGCTCGAGGTCAGTCCGGCCTCGGCGAACTGCACGCCGCGGGCACCGGAGAGCAGGTCGAAGGGGTACTTCGTGCCCTCGACGAACGAGACCAGGTACTCCTCCCACTGCTGACGGAATCCGTTGATGAAGACGTCGTTGGTGGGCACGTTCTGCCAGTCGGCGTCGTAGTCGTGGCTGTCTTCGAGGTCGGGATTCCACACGGGCTTCGGCGTCGCGTTGCGCGGCTGGATCTTGGCGCCGAAGAGTCCGACGACCGCGGATCCGTGGGTGCCGTCGACCTGGAACTCGACCAGCTCGTCACGGTTCACACGCACAGTCCAGCTGGAGTTGATCTCGGCGATGATGCCGCCCTCGATCTCGAAGATGCCGTAGGCCGCGTCTTCGGCGGTGGCGGTGTAGTGCTCGCCGTTCTCGTCCCAGCGGTCGGCGATGTGCACGGCGGCCTGCGCGTAGACGCTCTTGACCTCGCCGAAGAGGTTCTCGAGCACGTAGTTCCAGTGCGGGAACATGTCGACGATGATGCCGCCGCCGTCTTCGGTGCGGTAGTTCCAGCTCGGGCGCTGCGCGGGCTGCCAGTCGCCCTCGAAGACCCAGTAGCCGAACTCGCCGCGCACCGACAGGATGCGGCCGAAGAAGCCGGAGTCGATGAGGCGCTTGAGCTTCTGCAGGCCCGGCAGGTAGAGCTTGTCGTGCACGACGCCGGTCTTGACGCCCGCCTCGTCGGCGAGACGCGCGAGCTCGAGGGCCTCGTCGAGCGACTCGGCGGTGGGCTTCTCGGTGTAGATGGCCTTGCCGGCCGCGATCGCCTTGCGCAGGGCGGAGGCACGGGCCTTGGTCACGAGGAAGTCGGCGTAGATCTCCCACTTCGGGTCGGCGAGGGCCGCGTCGAGATCTGTCGTGTAGTCCTCGATGCCGTGCTTGGCGGCGAGCTCGGCGAGCTTGGCCTCGTTGCGGCCGACGAGCAGCGGCTTCACCGTGATGCGGGATCCGTCCGGCAGCTCGATGCCGCCCTGTTCACGGATCGCGAGGATCGACCGCACGAGGTGCTGCCGGTAGCCCATGCGCCCGGAGACGCCGTTCATGATGATCCCGATCTCGCGGGTTGTCGTCTGCGACATTGCTGGTCCGTTCTCTGGGAAGCCGTTGCGCCCGCCATCGTCCGGTAAGCGCTTTCCGACAGCATGCCATGCTCGCGACTCATGTGCAAGCAGCGGGGGAAAACGCTCTCCTCGGTGGCAGTGGGCGAGCTTCGCCGTGTTCTGCCGCGTGCGGGGTCACTTGCGCATCCAAACCGGCCGTTTCCGGTGCGTTTTTGACCCCGCACCATGGAGACGCGCAGGCGGGGTCACTTCCGCATCCGAACCGGCCGTTTCCAGTGCGGTTCAACCCCACACCACAGCCCCACGCAGGCGGGGCCACTTCCGCATCGGAAACGGGCTCTTCCGGTGCGTTTTCGACCCCGCACCGCGGACTCGGCAACAGCTCAGCCCCCGCCGAGTGCTGCGGCCGATCTCGGACGATGCGCACCCTCGACCGATAGCCGAGTCCGCGCGAGATCTCGAGGATGTCGGCCAGATGCCCGACGATCGCGAGCCGCCTCGCGGTGCGGGGTCAAAAATGCACCCTCCACGTCAGCCGGGGCCAAAAGCGCATCCGAAGCGGGCGTTTGCGATGCCTTTTTGACCCCGCAGCGCGAGCCGGCCCCGTTCTCGACCCCGCAGCGACCCCGCACCGCGAGGCCCGGGCCGGCCCGACTCAGCGGGTGCTGGCGCGGTCGACCAGAAGGGTCGGCACGACAGCGGATGCCGCGGCACCAGGTGCACCCTCGATCTCGGCGACGAGCAGGCCGACGGCCCGGTGTGCGAGGGCGGTGAAATCCTGGCGGATGGTCGTGAGCGGCGGGCGGTAGTTCGCAGCATCCGGCACATCGTCGAATCCGACGACACTGACATCCTCAGGCACCCGACGCCCCGCCTCGGCAAGCGCGCGCAGCAGCCCCAGCGCCATCTGGTCGTTGGCACAGAAGACGGCGGATGCTGTGCGCAACGCGTCTCCGGCGACGAAACCGGCCTCGGCACTCCAGTCGCCGCGCACGACCGCCGGCGGCTCGATGCCCGCAGCACTGAGGGCGTCACGCCATCCGCGCTCGCGTTCGGCAGCCGCGAAGGAGTCGGCGGGTCCGGCGAGATGGTGCACGGTCGTGTGTCCGAGCCCCAGCAGGTGCGCGGTCGCCGCCGCCGCACCGCCCGCGTGATCGCTGTGCACGACGGCGAGATCGGCGGCCCCCGGAGCATCGACCACGACCAGGCGCAGACCCGCCGGCCGCTCAGCCGCAGGCACCAGGGCTGACGCCTCGTTCAGCACGATCGCGCCGTCGACCTCCTGCTCGGCGAGCCGCTCGAACGCGTCGGCGACGCTGTCGCCTGCCGTGACGAGGGTGAGGGCGTAGCCACGCTCGGCCGCAGCCTCGGCGGTGGCCTGCAGCATGCGCGAGTTGCCGACGGTCGCGAGAGTCGTGACGACGAGTCCGATGGTCTGCGAGCGTCCGGTGCGCAGCGCCCGAGCGGCACGGTGCGGGCGGTAGCCGAGTTCGGCCATGGCCTTCTCGACACGCTCACGGGTGACGGGGTCGACGCGCGGGCTGTCGTTGACGACGCGCGAGACGGTCTGCCCTGAGACCCCGGCACGTGCGGCGACCATCGCCATCGACACTCGGCCCGATGCCGGGCGGCGGCGTCGGGGCCGGTCGAGGCCGCGCAGGAGATCGTCATCCACCGCAGGCACCTCCGCTTCCCGTCCACAACTCCGGAATGTTGACGTTACCACGGTGGTGTGCGTACCATGTTTACGTGAACACGCACGAACATGCTGAGTTGCGAACCGAGACCCTCTCCGCCGGAATCACCAGACGAGCCACCATGCTCGCCGACGGCCGCGAGCTGATCTACTTCGACGACCCTGACACGACGCTCGGTGCCGAGCGTGCTGTCGACGCCCGCACCCTCGATGCCCGCGGCGAGACCGCCACCATGCGCCTCGACGTGCTGACCGGCGACTGGATCACGGTCGCGGCGAACCGGCAGAACCGCGTGATGATGCCGAGCGCCGATGCCGACCCGCTCGCCCCGCAGTCGCCGACCAACCCGTCCGAGGTGCCGTCGCTCTATGACGTCGCCGTGTTCGAGAACCGCTCGCCCGCATTCGGCCCCGCGCTCGCCGAGGCCACCGGCACCGCCCCCGAAGCGAGCAACCCCCCGCGCGGACTCGACGACCTCGCCGCTCTCGGCCTCGGTCGCACCCGCACGTCGGTCGGACGCTGCGAGGTCGTGTGCTTCAGCCCCGAGCACACCGGCTCGTTCGGAACCCAGTCGGTGACCCGCGCCCGCACCGTGATCGAGGCCTGGGCCGACCGCACCGCAGCACTCTCGAAGCTGCCCGGCATCGAGCAGATCTTCCCGTTCGAGAACCGCGGTGAGGCCATCGGAGTCACGCTCCCCCACCCCCACGGCCAGATCTACGCCTACCCCTACGTGACGCCGCGCACCACGCGCCTGCTCGACTCGATCGACCGCACCGCACCCGATCTGTTCCAGCACATCCTCGAGTCCGAGCAGGCGTCCGAGCGCGTTGTCTTCCGCGGCGAGCACTGGACGGCATTCGTGCCCTTCGCCGCCCGTTGGCCCCTCGAGGTGCACCTGATGCCGCACCGGCACGTGCCCGACTTCGCCGAGACGACGGATGCCGAGCGCGACGAGCTCGCTCCCCTCTACCTGCGTCTGCTCCGCGGCGTCGACGCCCTGTACGACACCCCGACCCCCTACATCGCCGCCTGGCATCAGGCTCCGGTCAACGTCGGCCGTGACAGCGTGCGGCTGCACCTGCAGCTCACGAGCCCCCGCCGAGCAGCCGACAAGCTCAAGTTCCTCGCGGGCTCCGAGGCCGCGATGTGGGCCTGGGCCGCAGAGGTCACCCCCGAGCAGGGCGCCGCCCGCATCCGCGAGGCCATCGCCAAGGCAGACGCCGCCCAGACAGACACCGCAGACACTGCAGACGAGGTATCCGCATGACCGCCCCCACCCTCGAGGCCGCCACCGCCCTCTTCACCGACCTCACCGGCCGTGCACCCGACGGCGTCTGGTCGGCCCCCGGCCGGGTGAACCTGATCGGCGAGCACACCGACTACAACGACGGCTTCGTGCTGCCGTTCGCGATCCCGCACCGCACGTACGCGGCCGTCGGGGTCCGTGACGACGGCCTCGGTCGAGTGCGCGTCGCATCGACCTTCGCCGCCGAGCCGGTCGAGGTGTCCCTCGACGAACTCGACGAACTGTTCCCCACCGCGTCCGGCACTGCCCCTGGTGTGCCCGAATGGGCCGCGTACCCGCTCGGCGTCGCCTGGGCGCTGCGTCAGGCCGACGGCGTGGCTTCGTCGGCCGCCACCGGCACGGGCCTCGACATCGCCATCACGTCCGACGTCCCGGTGGGCGCAGGGCTCTCCTCGTCCGCCGCGATCGAGAGCGCCACGGCATCCGCCCTGAACGACCTCTGGGCTGCCGGACTCGACCGCATCGCGCTCGCCCGCGTCGGTCGCCGGGCTGAGAACGAGGCCGTCGGCGCCCCGACCGGCATCATGGATCAGATGGCCTCGATGCTCGGCGAGCCCGACGCGGCGATCTTCCTCGACTGCCGCTCGCTCGACGCCAACCTCGTGCAGGTGGGCATCGCCGAGGCCGGCCTCGCGATCCTCGTGATGGACACGCGGGTCAAGCACGCCCACTCGACCGGCGGCTACGGCGAGCGCCGTGCCGCCTGTGAGCGCGGCGCCGCGATCATGGGCGTGCCGAGCCTGCGCGATGTCTCGGTCGACGACCTGCCGCGCGCCGAAGAGCTCATGGACGACGTCACCTTCCGTCGTGTGCGCCACGTGGTCACCGAGAACCAGCGCGTGCTCGACACCGTGAAGGTGCTGCGCGACGAGGGCCCACGCGCGATCGGCGATCTTCTCGTGGCCTCGCACGCCTCGATGCGCGACGACTTCGAGATCTCGGTGCCCGAGCTCGACACGGCGGTCGAGGCTGCCCTCACCGCAGGTGCGCTCGGCGCTCGCATGACCGGCGGCGGGTTCGGCGGAGCAGCGATCGCGCTCATCGAGCAGGATGCCGTGCAGCAGGTGTCGGATGCCGTGAACGCCGCGTTCGCCGCATCCGGGTTCGCGGCCCCGGTGATCTTCACCGTCGTTCCCTCGGCCGGAGCGCGCCGCGACGCCTGACCGGGGTCAGGGTCCGTTGATCGCGACCTGAGATACTGAACACTTCACCACCCTGAGGAGCACAATGTCCTGGATCGTGACCGGCGGCGCCGGCTACATCGGCTCGCACGTCGTTCGCGCACTGGCGGATGCGGGGCTCACGCCCGTCATCCTCGACGACCTCTCGAGCGGCGTCGCTTCGTTCGTGCCCGAGGGTGTGGCCTTCGTGCAGGGCAGCATCCTCGACCGCGAGCTCGTCGAGAAGACGCTGCGCGATCACCGCGCCGAGGGCGTCATCCACGTCGCCGGATACAAGTACGCCGGGGTCTCGGTGCAGCGTCCGCTGCACACCTACGCGCAGAACGTCGAGGGCACCCGCGTGATCCTCGAGGCGATGGAGGCCGCGGGCGTCACGAACATCGTGTTCTCGTCGTCGGCCGCCGTGTTCGGCACCCCCGACGTGGCGCTCGTCGTCGAAGACACCGCCAAGAAGCCGGCAAGCCCCTATGGGGAGTCGAAGCTGATCGGCGAATGGCTGCTGCGCGATCAGGCGATCGCGACCGCCGACTCCGACAAGCCGCTGCGCCACACGTCGCTGCGCTACTTCAACGTCGTCGGCTCGGCCGACCCGACCGTCTACGACGTGAGCCCGCACAACCTCTTCCCGATCGTGTTCGAGAAGCTCATCGCCGGCGAGACCCCGCGCATCAACGGCGACGACTACGACACCGAAGACGGCACCAACGTGCGCGACTACGTGCACGTCGGCGACATCGCCGCAGCCCACGTCGCCGCCGCGCAGCGCCTCGCCGGCGGCGAGCCGATCGAAGCGGCCTACAACCTCGGTTCGGGCGACGGCCTCAGCGTGAAGCAGATCATGGATGCTGTCGCACGCGTCACCGGCATCGACTTCACCCCCGAGATCGGCCCCCGCCGCCCCGGCGACCCCGACCGCATCGTCGCCACCGGCGAGCTCGCCGCCCGCGACCTCGACTGGAAGATGCGGTACACGGTCGATGAGATGGTGCGGACGGGCTGGGAGGCGCGTCGGGCCGCATCCTGACGTCAGAGGTCGCGAGTGCGGCCTCAGAGGTCTCGGGAGCGGATCGGGTAGAGCCAGAAGCACAGCCAGGCGAGCGCGGCGAAGACGAGCGGCACCACCGCGACCATCACGCGAATGCCGCCGTCGACCGCGTCAGGCTGCGCATCGCCGAGGGACGCATCGAAGCCGGATGCCGTGAGCACGGCCGCTGCGACGACGGCCTGCAGCACGACCGAGCCGCGCACGACGAAGCCGTTCACGCCGAAGTAGGCGCCCTCTCGTCGATGTCCGGTGCGCGTGGCATCCTCGTCGATGATCTGCGCGAGCACGACTTCGAGCAGCTGCAGCAGGCCGCCGACTCCGACGCCCACCACGACACCGACGAGCGCAGCGGCGAGCACCGTCGACGGCAGCATATAGCCGAGCATGGCGATGCCGAACACCGCGACGCTCCACAGCAGCGCCGCTCGCGGTGAGGTGCGCCGCACGATCGCGCTCCACAGCACGATCGACGGGATGGCGGTCACGAAGATCGCGCCCAGCAGCAGACTGGCCTCCCCCTCGGCGGCACCCAGCGAGTACCGCACGTAGAACGGCAGAGCGGCGAGCACGACGGCGATCGACGTCTGGATGAACAGCGAGCCGAGCACGTAGGGCACGAAAGCCCGGTTCGCGAACGTGTACTTCAGCTGGTCGCTCCACCTCATCGCCTCGGATGCCGCCTCCGGCACCCGACGCTCGATCATGCCGCCGAAGAACGACCACACCAGCAGCACGAGGCAGACGGCCGAGAGCACGATCGCCATGCCCGGCCAGCCGATCGACCCGTAGAGAGCGGGCGCGCCCGCGGTGCCGAGCACGATTCCGAGTATCGCGAAGATCTGACGGGGCACGTTGCCGCGCGCCCGCTCGTCGGTCGTGCGGAAGATCTCGGGGAACAGCGCCGAGATGTTCAGCACGACCACCACGAACGCGACGTCGTACACCGCGACCACGACCAGGAACCACGTGATCAATCCGACGGTCGGCAGCTCCGGCGGCATCCACACCAGCGCGAAAGCGACCACGAGCGGCACGATGCCGAGACCGATCCAGGGGATGCGGCGGCCCCACGGCGTGCGGATGCGGTCGGACAGCGCGCCCACGACCGGGTTGAGCACCGCGTTCAGGATGCCGTGCGCGATCATCGCCGCGGCCACCCAGGTCGGCTCGACGCCGAGATGCGTGACGTAGAAATAGACGACGAACGCCGAGAACGTCTGCGCCATGAGCTGCGTCGGGAAGCCGGATGCTCCGAACGCGATCGCCTGCGCCCTGGTGGGAGCGTCGTCGAGGCGGCGGTCGCGCAGCCGCGTCGTCATCGAGGTCATGCGCGCCGACTCCGCTGCAGATCGCGCAGGTCGCGCCACCCGACTCGCACGAGCCCTTCGTCTTCGATCGCCTGCAGCACGGCGGGATCGGAGAGCAGGCGAAGCTCGTGTCCGCGCTTGGCCGCGGCGAAGTCGACAGCCGCGCGCAGCTCATCGTCATCGACCATGGGGTGCAGGTAGATCTCGGTCACCCCGGCCGGAACCGCACGGAGCAGCGCGATGAAGCCGTCGCGGATCTGCTCGTACGATTCGCCGGGGACCTCTTCGAACGGGTGGCTCCACAGCCGGTCGATGATCTCGACGCCGAGGGAGTCGGCTGCGGCCGATGCCTCTGCGAGCTTCGTCTGCAGTGCGGCGTCGTCGCCCGTGCCCTCCATGCTCCGAGGCAGCCGGAACGGCAGTCCGCTGCGGGCGGCGAGCTCGAACACCGGGCCGAGGAAGTCCCGCCCGGTGAGCAGACCGTAGACCGATCCCATGTGGTTGTCGAGGTGCGTCACGTCGACACCGGCATCCAGCGCCGTCTGCAGCTGCGCGGCGATCTCGACGGTGACGTCGTCGACCGACGCGAGTTCTTCGATCGCGAGGACGTCAGCGGGAAAGTACCCCGCTTCGTCGACGAGCGTCGTGGCGGTGCCCGTGAGGGGTCGCCAGCGGTAGTCGGTCCACTCGCTCGTGAGCACGAGGTGCACACCGACGTCGAGGTCGGTGCGCGAGGCTGCGAATGCCATCGCCTCGGGCGCCCAGGCGCACGGCACCATCAGGGTCGTCGAGTCGATGCGTCCTGCGTCGAGCAGCTGGGTGATCGCGGTGTTGGCCGCGTGGCACATGCCGAAGTCGTCGGCATTGATGATCACGGCCCTGGCGCCAGGTGCGAGGCCGAGTCGATCTGCGAGATCTGAGGTCATCGTCGGCTCCTGTCCGAGGCGGGGAGCACCAGTGAGAACACCGACGCCCGGAGGGCGGATGCCGCCTCGCCGACCGCGCCGATGAGCGGCGCCTCCGGACCGAACGACGAGACCACCAGCGTGAGCGGCAGTTGAGGAGCGAGCTGCTCCGCGAACTCAGCTGCCGCGCGGGCGAGCGCGGGGTGCGCGGCTGTGCCGCCGAGCAGAAACGCCTCCGGGTCGATCACGAGCGCGATGCTGCCCGCGATCAGAGTGAGTCTGCGCCCCATCTCGGCGGCCATGGCGAGTGCGGCCGCGTCGCCGGACCATGCGGCGTCGAGGTGCTGGTCGATCGTCTCGTCGGGGTCGCGTCCGTGGGCGAGCGCGAGGTCGCGCACGACGGCGTCGCCGAGCACGGGAGCACCGATCGGCAGCGGACTCTGCGGCAGATACATGACCTCGCCGGCGACACCCGAGAATCCACGGTGCAGGGATCCGTCGATGACGATGCCGGCTCCGAGACCGTCGTCGAGGACCAGCAGCGCGAAGCTGCTGAGTTCTGCCCCGGTGCCTTCGGAGAGTTCGGCGAGCGCTGCGAGATTGACGTCGTTCTCGACCCGCACCGGGCATCCGAGCCGTGCGGCCAGCCCGTTCTTGAACGCACCGCCGTCTGGCCCCTGATCGTCGCGGATGCCTCCGTCGGCGGTGACGATGCCGGGGATGCCGACGACGGCGAGCAGCAGCGGCCCGTTGACCGTGCGGAGACACGCGTCGACCAGCCCGGCGATGTGCTGTACCCGGTCACCGCGCGCGGGGAATGCGGCGTGGGTCTCGGCTCGCACTGCCCCGGTCGGGTCGACCAGCGTGACATGGGCCGCGTGAGCGTCGACGTGCACGGCCGCGGCGAACCCGAGCTGCGGATGCAGTGCGACGCGCCCCGCCGCCGGTCCGCGCGTGTCACGATCGACCCCGGCCGCGGCCACGGCCGACGAGGCCTCCAGCATCCGCAGCACCTGGGTCACGGCTGTGCGCGACAGACCTGTCTCGGCGACGAGTTCAGCGCGGGTGAGTGGGCCGCGGCGCGCGAGAGTCTCGAGGATCGCGCGGCCGTTGAGCGTTCGAAGCAGGGTCTGGGGCCCCGCGAGTGGTCGTGCCAAGATGATCCCCCCGGATTCGACGTGCGGCCAGCTTGACACATCGCGTCATACGTGTCGAGTAATCCCGGGCCCCGATCTGCGACCCCTCGCGCGGTCGGACTTCGCTCCTAGAGTGGTCGGATGACGACCCTGGTGATCCGTGACGGTGCCGTGGCCGATGCCGACCAGATCGCCGAAGTGCATGTGCGCTCGTGGCAGGCGGCGTACCGCGGGCTCATCGACCAGGAGATTCTGGATGGCCTGTCGATCGCCGATCGCGCTGACGGCTGGCGACGGAACATCTCAGCTCCGCTGCCGACGATCATCGGCATCCTGGTCGCGGAGCGCGAGGGCAGGATCATCGGCTGGACGTCGTTCGGGTCGGGGCGCGAAGACGAGGGAGCTGGCGACGGTGAGATCTACGGTATCTACGCCGACCCTGCGGAGTGGTCGACCGGGGTCGGGCGCGCATTGCTCACAGAGGCCGAGCAGCGGATCACTGCCGCCGGGCACACGCGGGCCTACCTGTGGGTGCTCGACGGGAACGAGCGCGCCGACGCTTTCTACGCCAGCCACGGCTGGGAGCTCGACGGAGCGCGCAAGGTCGAGGAACGGCCGGACGTGAGCCTGCGGGAGCACCGCCGGGTCAAGACCTTCACCGACTCCTGACCGACGCCGCGGTCCTCGCTTCAGTCGAGCGCGGACATCACGTGCTTGATGCGCGTGTAGTCGTCGAAGCCGTACTGCGAGAGGTCCTTGCCGTAGCCGGAGTGCTTGAAGCCACCGTGCGGCATGTCGGAGACGAACGGGATGTGCGTGTTGATCCACACACAGCCGAAGTCGAGGTCGCGCGAGAAGCGCATCGCACGGGCGTGGTCGGTCGTCCACACCGATGACGCGAGCGCGTAGGGCACGTCATTCGCCATCTCGAGCGCCTGCTCCTCGGTGTCGAACGACTGCACGGTGAGCACCGGGCCGAAGATCTCTCCCTGCACAGCCTCGTCGTCCTGGTGCATCCCCGACACGATGGTCGCCTCGAAGAAGTAGCCCTTCTCGCCCTGACGAGCGCCACCGGTCTCGATCGTCGCGTGCGCGGGCAGGCGGTCGACGAATCCCTGCACCTGGGCGAGCTGAGCCGCGCTGCTGAGCGGGCCGTAGAGCACGCCCTCCTCGTGCGGGCCGCCGGTGCGGGCATCCGCCTTCGCCTTCTCGACCAGCGCCGCGACGAACTCGTCGTGCAGTGACGAGTGCACGAGCACGCGGGTCGCGGCGGTGCAGTCCTGCCCGGCGTTGAAGAACGCTCCGGTGACGATGCCGGATGCCGCCTTGTCGACGTTCGCATCGGGGAACACGATCGCGGGCGCCTTGCCGCCGAGCTCGAGGTGCACCCGCTTGACGTCGTTCGCCGCCGACCGCGCGACCGCCATGCCGGCGCGCACGGATCCGGTGATCGCGACCATCTGCGGGGTCGGATGCTCGACCAGCGCCACCCCTGTTTCGCGGTCGCCCAGCACGACGTTGAGCGTGCCGGCGGGCGTGTGCAGCGCGACGATCTCGGCGAGCAGCAGCGTGGTCAGCGGCGTCGACTCGGCCGGCTTCAGCACGACCGTGTTGCCTGCGGCGAGCGCCGGCGCGATCTTCCACACCGCCATGTTGAGCGGGTAGTTCCAGGGGGTCACCTGACCGATCACCCCGATCGGCTCACGGCGCACGAACGAGGTGTGCCCGGCGAGGTACTCCCCCGCTGCCCGACCTTCGAGGCTGCGGGCGGCGCCGGCGAAGAACCGCAGCTGGTCGATCGACTGCAGGATCTCGTCGGTCACGAGGCTCGCGCGCGGCTTGCCGGTTTCCTTCGACTCGAGGTCGGCGAACTCCTCGGCGCGCGCCTGCATCTCATCGGCGATGCGGAACAGCGCGAGCTGGCGGTCGGCCGGGGTCGTGTCACGCCAGAGCGGGAAGGCAGCGGATGCCGCGGCGTACGCCGCGTCGACGTCGGAAGTGTCGGAGACCGGCATCTCGCCATACGTCTCCTCGGTCACGGGGTCGATGAGCGGCATCCGCCCGTGCCCGTTCACGGGAACGTACTGTCCGCCGATGAAGTTCTGAAGAAGTTCTGTGGCCATACTCGCCATGCTAGCGATCGGATTACGAATACAGAAGAGTCAGCCTTCTTGAACGATGGAATCAGTTGCCAGATGGCGGCAATGCTGTCAATATCGACACATGAGCGCCACAGCGAAGCAGCCCGTACTCGACGACATCTCGAAGCGGATCGTCGAGCTGCTGCAGGAGGACGGCCGCCGCCCCTATGCGGAGATCGGTCGCGAGGTCGGTCTCAGCGAAGCTGCAGCCCGCCAGCGCGTGCAGCGGATGACCGAGGCGGGCATCATCCAGATCGTCGCGGTGACAGACCCGATGCAGCTCGGCTTCAACCGCATGTCGATGATCGGCATCCGCGTCACCGGCGACCCGCGGCTCATCGCCGAGGAGCTGACGAAGATCACCGAGCTCGCCTACGTCGTGGTCACGCTCGGCACCTTCGACATCCTCGTCGAGGCCGTGTGCGAGAGCGACACCCACCTGCTCGACCTGATCGCGACCCGCATCCGCACGATTCCGGGCATCACGCACACTGAGAGCCTGCTCTACGCCGGCCTCTACAAAGACCTCTACAACTGGGGCACGCGCTGAGGCGCGGGCCCGGAAACACGGAGTGATCATGGGAACCACGGTCTTCGAACGTCGCCGCCCCGCGGATGCCGTGATCGACGCCTCGCTGCGCGACACGGCTCTCAGCGTGTTCTGGCTCGATGACGTCGAGCGCGTCTCGCATCCCGCACTCACCGAGAGCATCACGGCCGACCTCGCCATCGTCGGCGGCGGGTATGCCGGTCTCTGGACCGCAGTGCGTGCCAAGGAGCGCGATCCGCAGCGACGTGTCGTGCTGCTCGAAGCGTCGCGCATCGCGTGGGCGGCCTCGGGGCGCAACGGCGGATTCTGCGAGGCGAGCCTCACGCACGGGCACGAGAACGGCGTGACCCGCTGGCCCGACGAGATCGACCGCCTCGAAGAGCTGGGGCTCGAGAACCTCGACGGCATCGAAGCGACCGTGAAGCGCTATGGCATGGACGTCGACTTCGAGCGCACCGGTCAGCTGGCCGTGGCCGTCGAGCCGCACCAGGTCGAGTGGCTGCGCGAGGAGGAGGGGTTCCTCGACCGCGAGGCCGTGCAGGCCGAGGTGCACTCCGACACGTTCCTCGCCGGCGCCTGGGAGCGCGACACGAGCGCTCTGGTGCATCCTGCGAAGCTCGGGCTCGAACTGGCCCGCGTCGCGGTCGAGCTCGGGGTCGAGATCTACGAGCACTCGCTCGTACGCGAAGTGGTGGGCGACGGGTCGAGCGCGATCACGCTCGTCACCCGCGACGGCGGACAGGTCAGAGCGGATGCCGTCGCGCTCGCCACCAACGTCTTCCCCTCGCTGCTCAAGCGCACCCGTCTGATGACCGTTCCGGTATACGACTACGTGCTGATGACCGAGCCGCTGACAGACGAGCAGCTCGCCTCGATCGGCTGGTCGAACCGCCAGGGCCTGGCCGACAGCGCCAACCAGTTCCACTACTACCGGCTCACAGCCGACAACCGCATCCTCTTCGGCGGATACGACGCGGTGTACCACTTCGGCGGCAAGGTGCGCCCCGAATACGAGGACCGTGCCGAGAGTCACCGCAAGCTCGCCTCGCACTTCTTCACGACGTTCCCGCAGCTCGAAGGGCTGCGCTTCACACACCGCTGGGCCGGGGCGATCGATTCGTCGAGCCGGTTCTGCGCGTTCTTCGGCACCGCACGCAAGGGGCGCGTGACGTACGCGACCGGGTTCACGGGCCTCGGCGTCGGCGCCGCCCGCTTCGCCGCCGACGTCATGCTCGACAAGCTGACGAGCGAGCCGACCGAGCGCACCGAACTCGCGATGGTGCGCGAGAAGCCGATCCCCTTCCCGCCCGAGCCGGTCGCCTCGATCGGCGTCAACCTCGTGCGCGCCGCGATGAACCGGGCCGATCACAACGAGGGCAAGCGCAACCTGTTCCTCAAGACGCTGGATGCGGTCGGCATGGGATTCGACTCGTGAGCGGGCTCGCTGCCGGCGCACTCGCTCCAGGAACTGGAGTGGATGCCGCGGCGCTGCCGCTCTCGCACGAACCACTGCCGGCGGACGAGGTGATCATCGGGAAGCCCACGACGGGCGCCGCCGCACTGGTGACGATCGGCGAGGTCGAGGTCGGCATCTGGGAGATGACGCCCGGCACGGCATCCGACACCGAGGTCGACGAGGTCTTCGTCGTGCTCTCAGGTCACGCCCGGATCGAGTTCGTCGACCCGCCGCTGCCCGCGCTCGAGGTCGGCCCTGGTTCTGTCGTGCGCCTGGCCGAGGGTCAGCGCACTGTATGGACGGTCACCGAGACGCTGCGCAAGGTGTACATCGCCTGAGGCGCGGGCCGTCCGCGGCACGCCTCCGCCCCTCCGGTCGGACCTTCACCTAGCGCTCTCTGATCGCGATCCCCGGATACTCGACGATGAGCCCCGAGAGGTCGTACCGCAGATCGCACGCGAAATCGAAAGTCGATGACTCGTAGTGGAACAGGATCTGCTCGCGGTCTGCCTCGATCAACGTGTAGCGCTGTTCGAGACGTTGCACGCGGAGATCGTCAGCACGGACGAACGCTGCCGGCACATCGACGCCGACTCCCTCGGTGAAGTCGAGACGGTGGAGAGGAAGCGTGTTCGTCACCGCCGACGACTCGAAATCGACGTCACAGCATCCGTCGAGATCGGGTCGCTGCTCACCGTTCGCCGTCCACCTTCCCTCCGGGTCGCGGGTCAGGGTCAGCTTGCCTTCCCCCGCGGACGTCAGATTCGAGGCACGCACGGCGACGGTTCTCCACAGCCGGTCCACCGTCACGTCGTAGCCGACCGACCACAGTGCGGCGGACTCGGATGCGGTGGTGTGTCCGGACAGTCGATGGCCGGTATCCGGATCCTCGAAGAAGGCGACCTCGAAACCGGTTCTCGCTCCGGTGTGCGTCCAGCTCGCCCCCGCCGGTGGTGTTTTCAGCCTCATGAGCGGAACCTATCAATTCCGGGATCCGCCGCGGCAGGGCAACTGCGTGGATGCGTCTCAGAGGCTGCGCAAGATCCACATCGCTGAGGCGCAAGGTCTCTGCAACCTCGGGTGGATCGTCACCGACCCCGTCGATAGTGTCGTGTGCAAAGAGCGAGGAGTGTCATCGTGTCTCAGACTTCGAGGTCGGAAGCACCATTGCAGGCGTCCTCTCTGCCCGGAGTCGAGATCATCGCTCGCGTTCGGCGTCTGCTCGTGGTCGCTCTCGCCGCTGCCGCGGGTTACTCCATCTTCATGACGAGCAACAAGGGCCACTGCCCAGGAGGCGTCGCCGCGGACGGCAGCTTCGTGGGCGCCTCCGGGAACGCGACGGACACCGCACCGACGTGCGTGACCCTCTCTCTGCAACCCAGCGCGTTGGTATTCGTCGCGATCGCCGTGATCGCTTTCGCGGCGATCACCCTGGTGCTCCGCCGTGCAGCAGACATCCCCTCAGCCCTCCGGTACCTCGACAGGGCTGCCGCCGCCATCGCGATCCTGGCGGTCACATCCGTCGTGATCAGCCAGATCTGGTTCGTGATGATCCCGATCACCGACTGGGACGGAACAGGCACGTTCTTCTACCCCTTCCCCTTCGGATCAGTGGACCTCACAACCGAACCGATGTCGGCGGGCTAGGCCCGGATGTCAGCAGCAGAGGAACAGCGTCGGGGTCACGATGAGTTGTGTCGCTTGAGCACCAGCCGCACCGACGCGCGCCCGCCTGGCTGGCTGGCCTCCCGAGGTTGAAGCCGGTCTGTCAGTATGGCGTCATGTCCGGCACCTACAAGCTCGCCCCTGTACTCGTGGCACTCGCCGTGACGGCTGCCGCGCTGGCCGGGTGCACCGCGACAGCACCAGCGGCAGTGCAGACGCCCAAGGCACCCGTTGCCACGGCTGTCGCTGAGCCGACTGCCGAGGCTCCGCCGACGGAATCTACCGAGCCGGAAACCTGCTCCGGCATGTCTCAGGTCTACGGCGACGGCGGTGGTTTGTATTGGGAGAGGCAGGGGATTCTCCGGGATCTAGGCGCACGTGAGTTCGCGCGGGGCGAGGTGACAGTCGATGAGGACGGCACTCCCGTGACCTATACCGTTGAACCTGGCGACGTCGAGGCTGTGATCGCTGAACGGCTCTGCGCGTGGCCTACCCTCGGCGAGATGAACCACGTGCGCGTGATCCAGCCCGGGCAGGTGCTCTGGCTCACCCCCAACCCCGACCTTCCCTGGGTGCCGTACTACAGCCCTGGTGACGCGCCCGCTGGGTTTCAGCAGATTCCGTATCAGCAAGCAATCGAGTCCGCGGGCAGGGCAGTTGACGCCGGTGACGTGGACACCGTACGGGCAATTTGGAACGACACCCTCAAGGGCATGTTCCTGAACCAGGAGACCATCGACGTGGTCCAAAAGGTGGTCGACTCCGGTGACCTCGGCGCGCTTCGCCAGCTCTTCTCCTGACGCTGGCTCCGGGGCGGCACGCTTCGGATGGCGGACGGCTAAGCGTTGGGTTGACCCGCCCGTCAGCTGGCAGTATGGGGCCGTGCGGATCGTCGGCAGTGCCTTCCTGGCCATCGCAGCGACGCTCATCGGACTCTTCGGAAATCTCATACTCGGCGCAGCCGGCCTCAGCTTGGCGGGTCCGGGCCTCACGGTCATCGAGTACTCGGATTCGGATGACACCGAGCGGGCGATCGGTATCGGGATGGGCGTCATCGCGCTTGTGGTCTGGCTCGTGCTGCTGCTGTCTGCCGTGTTCGTGGGGTTGAGCGGCGACCGCCCGACGCGCGAGCGGCGTGCCACGGTATGGAGCGTCGTGGGGCTCAGCATGGTGCTCGTGCTGGGGATGCTGATCGCCGTGCTGGCTACGCCGCCTCCCCTGTACCAGTAACCGCTGCCAGCGTGGCTTCGGAGGCGCGTGCGCTGTTGGTCGGTGCGAGGGCAAGGATGAGCAGTACCGCTGCGATGACGATGAGTCCTATCCAGCCGAGCATGGGGAGGCGTTCGCCGACGATGAGGACGGCGAGAACAGTGGCGATCGCAGGTTCGGTGAGCGTGACGGTGGTGGCGGTACTGGCCGGCACCTTGGTGAGGCCGTATCCGAACAGGAGGTATCCCAGGAACATGGGCACGAGCGCCATGTAGGCGCCGACGGCGATGTTGCCTGGCGAGGTCAGTAGCGGGGCACCGGTGAGGACGAGAACCGGCATGAGGAGAAGACCGCCGCCGCCGAAGACGGCACCCATGGATGCGCCCCGGCCGATGCCGTCGGAGATCAGACGATGTGATGCCCAGGAGTATGTGGAATAGGTGGCACCGGCGACAAGGCCGAGGGCGATCCCGAGGAACGTGTGCGTGGTGGAGCTGGCTTGCCCGTCGATCTTGGAGACACAGAGGAGTGTGCTGCCCAGCACTCCCAGGGCGGCCGCCAGCATCCACCAACGGCTCAGAGGTCGTTTGTCGATGAGTCGCTCCAGCATGCCGGAGGCGAGTGGGGCCGATGCGAGAGACACGACGGACCCCACGGCGACGCCGGCGGTGTGCATGGAGCTGTAGAAGGCGAGGGGGTAGATCGCGACCGCGATCGCGCCGACGATGACGGTGCGTTTCTGGAGCAGGAGCGCCTCCCGACTCGCGCGGAGCGCGGGGATGGCGATCACGGCTTGCAGGAGTCCTCCGATGCCGAGTGCTGCCGCCCCGATCGCGAGGGGGCCGACATCGGGCGCGAACGTAGCCGCGGTGCCCGTCGTACCCCACAGAAGCGACGTGACCGTGATGGCTGCGAGCCCTGCGAGACGCCCGCTGTTCATAGGTCGTCGATCAGCCCCGCGGCGAGCTGCTTCGCCTGTTCCAGCCTGCGAGACGTGCCTTCGAGCCCTGCACGTGTCATCGCACCTTCGAGAAGGAAGGAACAGTGCTCAGCCAGACGCGCAGCATCGTCAGGTGTGGTCACACGGCGCAGTTGAGCGAGGAGGATCTGCTCCACCTGTTCTTTGTGACCTCGCACCGAGTCCCGCCCGGGCGAGTTCACAGGGAGTTCGGCTGCGGCGTTGAGGAGCCCGCATCCGCGGAAACCGTGCTCGTATCCGAGGTCGGCGTGATCGATGTAGGCGTCGAAGACGGCCAAGACGGCTGCCTTCGGGTCCGGCGAATCGCCGACCCGGTGCGCGTACAGACCCAGCCACTCCTGGTGGCGTGCCTCGATGTAGGCGAGCATCAGCTCGTCTTTCGACGAGAAGTTGTTGTAGAGACTCATCCGCGCCACGCCCGCTGCGGCGGTGATCGCGTTGATTCCCGTGGCGGCGATTCCGTCGGCATAGAACAGGCGAGCGGCCGCGTGCAGCAACCGCGTCCGCGCTGTGGCGTCCTCTGACACCGTCATGGTCATCCTTCCACTAGGTAGATCAGTCTACCTAGTGGAAGCGGGCATCACCATCGCACTGCTTCCGCACCACGATGCTCGCTCGTCTCAGAGCAGCGCCCGCGCCGACGCATACGCATCGGCGACGTCGCGGCTGGGTCGGTCGTAGACTCGCACGATCCCGGCATCCCCCTCGTGCCTCGTCCACCCTGGGTCGCCCGTGGTGACGAACGCGACGGCAGCGCCGTGCACCTCGTCGGCGAGTTCCTGCGGCGGATTCGGGCCGGCCAGCGGCTCCATCGCCGGGGCGTCGAGGCAGTCGAAGAAGAACGGCACGTCGAGGCAGTGCTCGGCGAAGCCGAAGTGACCGGACGGCCACGAGAACCGGTAGAGCCAGGTGGGCGCGTCGCCACGGTCGGCCGCGATGCGGGGAACCGAGGCGCGGAACATCCGGTCGGTGACCACACGCCCTGCGAGACGAGCCTTGCCGAGACGCGCGACGTCGGCGTTCGCGTCGAGGTATTCCGCGCGGGTGCTCCCCCGCAGCCCGAGCCTGCTCAGGAGCATGCCCTTTGGCACCCAGCGCAGGGCCTTCCCCGCGGCACCCTCGAACGCCATCGTGAACTCGTCGTCCGCGGCTCCGATCACGAGTGGCTTGTCGGCACCGACACCGGCACGCAGCGACTCACGGGTCGACCGCGGCAGCAGGTCTCCGTCGATCGTCGGGCCCAGCGGAAGCCCTTCGTCGATCATCGTCGCCATCGACGACGGACCGAGCTGGGTCGCCTTCTTCTGCAGAGTGAGCAGACGATCCTCGCTCACCGTCGACAGACCGGCCACGGTCGGAGCCACTCCCGCCGAGGCGGCGAGCGCCCGCCCGAACTTCTCGGCCCGAGATTCCGCGACATCGCCGAGAGCCCCAGAGATCGCGTAGACGCCGTGGAACAGGTGCTGCGCCTTCTCCATCCCGAGCAGGGTGAGCACCGCTCCGCCTCCCGCGGACTGCCCGGCGATGATCACGCGACCGGGGTCTCCGCCGAACGCGGCGATGTTCTGCTGCACCCATTCGAGCGCCAGCATCCAGTCGCGCACGCCGCGGTTCGACGGCGCATCCTCGATCCAGCCGAACCCGTCGAAACCGAGCCGGTACGAGATCGACACGGTGACGACGCCGTCGCGGTTGAAGTTGCGGCCGTCGTACCAGGGGCTCGCCGGGGAGCCGGCGAAGTAGCCGCCGCCATGGATCCAGACGAGCACGGGCAGAGCGGATGCCGTGAGGCCGGGCGTGAAGACGTTGACGTTCAACGTCGAGTCGCCCTCGACGCTCGGCTCGGGGATCAGCGTGACACCGGGGTCGCCCCGCTGCGCGGTCGCCGCGAACTCGAGCGCGTCGCGCACTCCGTCCCACGGCGCCTTCGGCATCGGCGCCTGGAAGCGCAGGTCACCGATCGGCGCCTCAGCGAACGGGATGCCGAGAAAGGCCGCCGATCGCGGCGCCCCTCGCCCTCCCGTGGTCGGGCGCCACCGCCCTCGAACCCGGCCTGCGGCGGTCTGCACCTCGACGTACTCGGTCATGGCTCTCACACTCTCACGCCGAGGCATTTTCCTGCCGACACTACGGCGCGGGCCGCGCAGTGACGACGATCCTCGGCTCCACGTATCCGGCCTGCTGCAGCTCGTCGCCTAGTGTCGAGGTCATGGCCCACCCCCGCGTCTACTTCTCTGCTCTCAAGAGCGAGGCCGAGTTCCTCGCCGACTACGACCCATCGCTCGCGACGTGGGCCGACCAGGACGGATCGACGCTGCTCATGCGAGCGCTGCGCAACGGCGATCCCGCCAGCCGGGTCGCGATCGTCACGCGACTGCTCGACGACGGTGCCGACGCCAGCGCCGCGACCGCGAGTCATGTGAATGCGTTGCATGTACTGCTGAGCGCGACGGCCCACGACTTCAGTGCCGAGGCGCCTCTGCTCGCCCGCCTGCTCGATGAAGGCGCCGACATCAACGCTGACAGCGGCAGCCGATGGGGCACGCCACTGCAGACACTCAGTCGCACTTTCAAGTTCTCTGACGAGGCTCTCGCTCCGTTCTACGACGTCTTGTTTGCGCGCCCCGATCTCGACGTGACCACCGCGAGCAGTGTGGGACGCAGCGTCACCGAGAGCGCCCAGGCCGCCATCAGGCGCCGCGCCGACCTCCTGGCGCGCTGCCACGCGCACACGAACCAGCACGGACCGCACTGACGGAAGCTCCGCAGCGGATCACCAGTCGGAATTCTCGCGCAGACACCGCTCGTTCTCGCGAACGAACAGCTCGTTCCCCGACCCGGCACCCGCCTTCACGAGGATCTGATTCCCGATGCGCGTGAGGTCTGAAGCTCCTTCGAGGTCGTCAGCCAGACGGGGTCCGATCACGCACATGAGCACTACGCCCCGACGCGCGAGACCACGGCGTGCGGCATCCGCTCGGTCATGACGCGCACCGCCTCGGGGTTGTCGTCGACGAGCACGGCATCGCGCCCGAGCGCCGAGGCCACGGCCCCCGTCGTGCCGCTGCCGGCGAAGAGGTCGAGCACCCGGTCGCCCGGGCGGCTGGATGCCCTGACGATGCGTCGCAGGATGCCCTCGGGCTTCTGCGTGGGGTATCCGGTCTTCTCGCGGCCGGTCGTCGGCACGATCGTGTGCCACCACACGTCGGTGGGCAGCTTGCCGCGGGCGGCCTTCTCAGGTGTGACGAGACCCGGCGCCATGTAGGGCTCACGGTCGATGTCGTCGGCGTTGAACACGTACTCGCGCGGGTTCTTGACGTACACGAGGATCGTGTCGTGCTTGGTGGGCCAGCGGCGGCGCGACTTCGCGCCGTAGTCGTAGGCCCAGATGAGCTCGTTGAGGAAGCAGTCGCGCCCGAACACCGCGTCGAGCATGACCTTGGCGTAGTGCGCCTCGCGGTAGTCGAGGTGCAGATAGAGGGTGCCGTCGTCGGCGAGCAGCCGCCACGCCTCCTCGAGCCGCGGCATCAGAAAGGCGCCGTAGTCGTCGAAGCGGTCGTCGTAGGTGCGCAGCATGCCGCGCACCCGCTCATACGCGTGGCCGTGGAACCCGTGCCGCACCTCGGCACCCGGGGGCGCCGGTTCGGTATTCAGCAGGATCGGGTCGGCTGCGGCATCCGACCCGCGGGAATCCGGGGGCGCGACCCCGACCGCGTCGGGTTCATGCTGAGTTGTGAACGTGCGGCGGGCAGTGACCACCTGCCGCTCCTGCGTCCGCCCCGTGTTGAACGGCGGATCGAGGTAGACGAGCGTGAAAGACGCCGACGGCAGAGTCGCCGTGACCGCCAGGTTGTCGCCCTGGATGATCGAGACGTCACCGCGGACGACGGGAGCGACAGACCCCGGGTCAGGCGACGGGTCAGTCACGGAACCCGATGCAGCCACGTGTCCGTGGCGAACTTCGACTCGACCAGCGCCTCGGCATCCGCGTACTCGTCGGCACTGATCGCGCCGTCTTCCGCCGACGTGAGCGAGCGGAACGTGTCTTTGAAGCGCTCGATGATCTCGGCCCGCGCGAGGCCGGTCTGGCTGCGCAGCGGATCGACCCGCTTCGCCGCCGAGGTGGTTCCCTTGTCGCTGAGCTTCTCGCGCCCGATGCGCAGCACCTCGGTCATCATCTGACCGTCGATGTCGTACGAGAGGGTCGCGTGGTGCAGCACTCCCCCGTTGGCGAGGCGCTTCTGCGCAGCTCCGCCGATCTTGCCCGACGAGCTGGCGATGTCGTTGAGCGGCTGGTAGATCGCGTCGATGCCGAGCGAGCGCAGCGCCTGCAGCACCCAGTCGTCGAGAAAGGCATAGGAGTCGGCGAAGGTCATGCCCTGCACGAGCGACGCCGGCACGTAGAGCGAGTACGTGATGATCTGCCCCGCGGCCATGAGCATCGCCCCGCCGCCCGAGATGCGGCGCACGACGTCGAAGCCGTGCCGGGCAGCACCCTCGGGGTCTACCTCGTTGCGGTACGACTGGAACGATCCGATGACGACGGCCGACTGGTCCCACTCCCAGATGCGCAGGGTCGGGCGGCGCCGCCCCTCACCGACCCGAGAGGTGAGCACCTCGTCGAGCGCGAGGTTCATGCGCGGCGAGACCGCCTTCTCGTGCACGATCTCCCAGTCGAAGTCATTCCACCCGGGAGCCGTGACGAGTGCGCGACGCACGGCGGTGCCGACGGCTTCGGGAGTGAACCCGAGCAGCTGTGCCCCCTCGGGCAGAGCCCCGCGCACTGCTGCGGCGATCGCCGTGGCATCCGTCTCGACCGGCAGACCGGTGACCCCCTCGTTGATGTCGTCGAGTGCCGTGTCGGGTTCGAGGAAGAAGTCGCCGGCGAGCCGGAATCGGGCGATCCTGCCGTCTTCGACTTCGAGGTCGACGACGACGAGCTTTCCTCCTGGAACCTTGAATTCACCGTGCACGTTTACAGCTTAAGGCGAGGCCGTCGCCCAGGCGCGGTGCGGCGCGGATTCAGCGACCGAGCACGACCGCCCGCTCACCCGCACGGATCGGCGCCGAGAAGCGGTTGCCCGGCGGCGGCTGGGGGCACACGTACTGATCGGAGAAGGCGCACGGAGGCAGATACGCGCGATTGAAGTCGATGACCACGGAGCCGTCGGATGCCGGTTCTTCGACGGGCAGAAAGCGGAAGCGATAGGTCTCGGTGCCGTTGGTGCCGTCGGCGAAGACCGCGCTCAGGCCGCCCTGGGGTGTGCGCGTCGCGGCGAGCGTCACCGCGACGCCGTCGAGCCTGAACCGCAGCCGTCCGGCGAGGTCGGACTCGTGCGAGCGGCCGTCGATCGAGGCCACGGTGATCGTCTCGCCCGGCGTGGGCTCGAACTCCGCGTCGATGCGCCATCCCTTGCGAGGCGGATACGCGTCGATCGCGCTGAACCGCTCTCGCTCCGGCCGCCTCGGGTTGAACACCCGCAGCGCGACATCGCCGCGTCTGTCGAACACGCGCAACTCACGGCGTCCGAGACGCAGCGTGTCACGGCCCCTCAGCGTGACGACCGACCCGGCGGTGCCGAGATCGCTGCCGCGGATTCCCCCGTCTCCCGTGAGCGCCCAGAGTCCTGGCACCCCGTCGACGGCGGCGGGCTCGGTGATGAGCCAGTTCGTCGACTCGAGCGCGGCCGGGCCGTACTCGGCGCCGGCATAGCGCTCTCGTGACTCATGCCATGCACGCCACTCGTCTTCGAAACCCACCCCGCACCTCCCTCTCGCCGCGAATCTATGCGGAGGGAAGGACGATATGCCGAGATGGCGTCACGTGGATTCACCCGCTGTAACGCGGGTTCATCGTGCGTAACACTCGGACGCGCTCGAACGCCCCCGGTCGTTGAGCGAGGACGGCGAAGCCGACCGAGACGAAACGCAGTGAGCCGATCCCGCGCACTCGCCACGTTTCGTCTCGCTGCTTCGCTGCTCGCTCAACGACCGGACAGAAGCCCGCTCCGCCGTGCGCGGCTCAGCGCGGGGGGATGCGAGTGTCGAGCCACGACAGGATGTCGGCCCGCACCTCGTCCTGCTGCAGCTCGTTGAAGATCTCGTGACGCGCATCGGCGTAGACCAGCGTGGTGATGTCGGTGAGCCCCGACCGAGTGCGGTACTCGTCGGCGAGCTTGTGCACGCTGCGGGGTCCGCCGACCGGGTCGTCGCGGCCGACGAGCAGCAGCAGCGGAATGTCGCGGCCGAGATCCTTGCGCGGGCGGCCATAGAGCTTGGCCGCTTCGACGGGTCCGAACAGCTTGAGAAGAGGCTGGTCCGTAGTGAGCGGATCCTCGTCGAACGAGGTCCACACGGCGGGGTCGCGACTCAGCCATTCGAGGCCGGTGGCGTCGTCGGCCGCCCAGCGCGCGTTGAGCGGCGCGGCGTTGAGCGAACCTGGTGTGCGCAGAGCCGACCCCGAGAGGATCACGGCGTCCCACGCCTCGGGGTGGTCGTTCACGAGCATCTGCGCGAGGAACGAGCCCCACGAGTGTCCGAGCAGCACGAGCGGCAGGTCGGGGTGCTCATCCTTGATGATGCCGGTGAGCTTCCAGATCGCGGCCTGCGCCGCACGCAGTCCGCCCTTGCCGAGGCGGCCGAGCTTCTCGGGTCCGCCGTGCTGACGGATGCCGGTGCGACCGTGCCCGCGGTGATCGTCGGCGTAGACGATGAATCCGGCCCCGGTCAGCGCAGTGATCAGCGCCCCGTAGCGGCCGGCGTGCTCGCCCACACCGTGCAGCAGCTGCACGACTCCTCGCGCATCACCCACCGCGGGGTGCACGTCGTAGACGATGGCGATGCCGTCGGCATCCGTGAATTCGCGCGTATCGGTCACGCCCCCACCCTACTGAGAGTGCGAGACATACGTCAGGGCGGCTGCGCGATCCGCCTCAGCTCGACAGCGCTGCGACGACGCCCTGCGCGATCTCGAGGTCGGTGACCTCGTATCCGCCGACGCCGTCCGAGGCCGACCCCATGCGCACGCCGCCGTCTTCGCTCACCGTGCGCTTCGCGGAGAAGTGCAGGGCGTCGACACCGGCGGCGGCGAGGGCGGCGGCGCTGGCGGCATCCACTCCGCTGCCCGCCATGATCTCGATCTCGCCGGCGGCCTCGGCGACGAGCGCGCGCAGCGTGTCGATGCCGTCGATCGCGACCGAGGCGCCACCCGAGGTGAGCACCCGGCGCAGGCCGAGATCCCGGGCGGCGACGAGCGTCGCGACCGGGTCGGGGGTCACGTCGATAGCTCGGTGCAGGGTGACGGATGCCCCGTCGGCGGCGTCGCGCAGTCGCCGCATGGCCGGGATGTCGAGCAGCCCCTCATCGTTGAGAGCACCGATCACGACACCGTCGGCGCCCGCTTCGATCGCACGGCGGACGTCGCTCTCGGCGATCGTGATCTCGTCGGCGGAGTAGCGGAATCCGCCGGCTCGGGGCCGGACGAGCACATGCACCTCGATCCCGACGGCACGCGCCGCGTCGATCGACAGGTCGAGGGTCGCCGGCGACGGGGTGAGTCCGCCGAGCGGCAGGGCCTGTGCGAGTTCGACACGCGCGGCGCCGACCGCTCCGGCGATGCGCACTCCAGTGGGGTCCTGCACGGCGATCTCGAGAGCGACGGGTCGGGTCATGCGTCCATTCTGGCCTGTCGGCGGCGGCCGATCTGACGCGCGCTTCCCATCGTCCGACAAATTACTTAGACTGTCTAAGTAATGTCTGCGACCGATGAATCCCTCCAGCTCACCGCGACAGACCTGCGCATGGCGACGTTCCGACTCGCACGGCGCCTCCGCTCGGCCCGTGCCGTCGACGCGATGAGCGACGCGCAGCTCGCGGTGCTCGCGACGCTGCGCATGCACGGGCGCCGCACGATCACCGCTCTCGCCGAGCGCGAGCGGGTCACCGCGCCGTCGATGACGAGCATGATCAACGGGCTCGAGGAGCAGGGTTTCGTGCTTCGCACTCCGGATGCCGAAGACCGCCGTCGCGTGCAGGTCGACATCACCGAAGCGGGCACCGAGATCGTCGCCCAGACGATCCGCCGCCGGGACGAGCTGCTCGCCGAGATGCTCGGCGAACTGGACTTCACGGAGGAGGAGCTGACGACGCTGCGAGAAGCGAGCGCCCTGATGCGAAAGGTGGTCGACCGATGAGCGCGATGTTCCGTTCCTTCTCGAACATCAATTACCGCATCTGGTTCGTCGGAGCCCTGGTCTCGAACATCGGCGGCTGGATGCAGGCGACCGCCCAGGACTGGGTCGTGCTCACCGAGCTCACCGACAACGACGCCGCCGCCATGGGATTCACCATGGCGCTGCAGTTCGGTCCACCGCTCGTGCTCGTGAGCCTCACCGGATGGGTCGCCGACCGCTTCGAACGCCGCCGCATCCTGCTCGCCACCCAGAGCGCCCTGCTGATGCTGGCCATCGCCGTCGGCGTGCTGCTGCTGAACGGCGTGATGACGCTGCCGATGATGTTCTGCTTCGCCGCCGCGTTCGGTGTCGTCAACGCCTTCGACGCGCCCGCGCGGCAGGCCTTCGTCTCCGACATGGTCTCCGCCGGCGACACGTCGAACGCGGTCGCCCTCAACTCAGCATCCTTCAACCTCGCCCGCATGATCGGCCCCGCGGTCGGAGGTCTGCTGATCGTCGCGATCGGATCGGGCTGGGTGTTCATCGCGAATGCCGTCACGTTCCTCGCGATGCTGGTCGCGCTGCTCCTGCTGCGCACCGGCCAGTTGGCGCCGCGGCTCAAGAACCGCCGCCCCGGCGGGCTCGCCGAAGGCTTCCGCTATGTGTGGGGGCGCAGCGACCTGCGTGTGGTCTTCGTGACGGTCTTCCTGATCGGCGCCTTCGGCATGAACTTCCCGATCTTCGCGTCGACCATGGCGCTGGAATTCGGGGCGGGAGCCGACGGCTACGGTGTGCTGAGCTCGGTGCTCGCGATCGGTTCGCTCGCCGGCGCACTGCTGGCCGCTCGACGCGACCGCGCCAGGGTGCGCGTCGTGATCCTCGCGGCCGGTGGCTTCGGCATCGCGGCCTTCATATCGGCGGCGATGCCGACATACATCTCCTATGCCGTCACCCTCACGTTCACTGGCTTCATGATCGTCACACTGCTGACGACCGCGAACGGCTACGTGCAGATGACGACGGCGCCTGCTCTCCGCGGCCGCGTGCTCGCGCTCTACATGGCGGTCATCATGGGGTCGACTCCGGTCGGAGCCCCCATCGCCGGGTGGGTCGCCGACACGTTCGGCCCTCGCAGCGCGATCATGCTCGGCGGCACCGCCGGGTTCGTGGCCTGCGCGATCGGCGCGATCTGGGTCTTCACTTCCGGTCGTCTGCACCGGTCCGAGAACAGCCGCTTCCTGATGACGCTCGACGAGACCAGGCCGCTGAACGTCATCGACGAGGCTGAAATCCTCGACGATAAGGCCGACCCCGCGGAATTCAGCGACGAGGTCGCCGCCACGACGCCGATCCGGACGGCGAAGAAGGACTGACCGCGTTCTGAGAGCGTGGATGCGGTTTGTCAATGCCCTCCACGCATGGCCGGGGCAGACGTACGTTCACCGCATGGACCAGAACACAGGACGCACCCCGCACGCCGAAGAGCCCGCTGAGGGTTCGCCCGCACAGAACCCCGAGCACAACACCGCTCCGGACGGACAGGCCTCGACCGAACGCGACGAGCTGCACGGAAACGCTCAGGGCTCAGCGCAGGGCGGCGCGATCCAGGGCGACAGCTCGCACGGTGATGCAGCCCGAGGTGCCATCCAGGGCGAGGCGGAAGACGGCAACGCTCAGGGCGCGGCGCAGGGCGGCGCGATCCAGGGCGACAGCTCGCACGGCGAATCGCCGCGCGGTGCCATCCAGGGCGACGCGAGCCCCGACCGCGATGCGGCGCTCGGCGGCGACGAGCACACCGAAGAGCAGCTGACCTCCGACAACGAGGTCGAGCAGGACACCCTGCGCTCACTCGACCCGAACGACACCCCGGCCTGAGCGGCGGAACCCTCGCTCTCTGCACAGGTGAAGGACTGAGGGCGAGGAAGCACTCCCTCGCCCTCAGTCCCGAGAACCAGGTGTCAGACGCCTGTCACGCGTTCGCCGACTCGCGCGCCGGGGCGGTTCGTGCCGCGACGAATGCATCCAGCAGTCGAGCGGTGTCGTCGAGCTGCTCGTTCCAGATCGCACGCACGATGTCGATGCGGTGCTCTGCATCCTGCAACCCGCCCAGGTACTCGGCGATACCTGCGAAGCCTGCGGGATCCGCCTCGTGCAGAGCGATCAGGCGGATGGCGAGCTTGGCCTGCACCCCGTAGACGGGGATCTGCGGGCCTCGAGGCGCGGCCATCCCGATGTAGTAGAGCTTCTCGAGCCCCTTGGGAACCACGCCGCCCGCATACCGGAGAGGTGCACCGAACTGACGTTCGACGAGTTCGTCGGCGAGGAACGGAAGGCTCGAGTGAAACCCGGTGGCCCAGAGGATCGTGTCGTACTCGCTCGAGGTGCCGTCTGAGAAGTACACCATCTTGCCCGCGATCCGATCGATTCCGGGCCTGATCTTCACGCGACCGTGCTGCAGCCAATACAGAAGCAACGTGTTGACGACCGTGCTTCCCTCGGCGAGGGTGCGGTGCTGGGGTACGGGCAGCCCCGGGTAGTCCTTGGCCTCGCCGATGACGATGCGTGCGAGCAGACGGGAGATGAGGTCCTGCTCGTCCGGGGCGAACTCGGCCATCCACTCGACCTCCTGGCGCGGAACACCGAAGTAGGACTTCGGCTGGAAGTACGTTCCCTCACGGATGACCATGTCGACGTCATACCGATGCTGCGCGGCATCCACGGCGAGATCGCAGCCCGAGTTCCCTGCTCCGACGACCAGCACACGACGGCCTTCGATGTCCTCCGTGTTGCGGTACGAGCCGGAGTGCACCTGTGCGCCGGTGAAGTCCGATGCGATGGCCGGGACCTTCTGGTCCCACAGGTGACCGTTGGCGACGAGCACGCCGTCGTAGTCGATGCTCTCGCCGGTGTCGAGGGTGACGGTCCATCCCCCAGAGCCGACCGGGCCGTCAGCTGCGATCGGGACGACGGAGATCACCGCGGTGTTGAAGCGGATGATGTCGTAGTGGCCGTGGTGGCGGGCATACGACTCGAGGTACTCGCGCACCTGATCGCGGCGGGGGAAGTGCGGATAGTCGGCCGGCATGGTGAAGTCTTCGAAGTGAGTCATGTCCCGAGACGTGATGAGGTGCAGGGCGTCGTAGTCGGTGTGCCAGTGACCTCCCACCCGGTCGGTCTTCTCGAAGCAGTCGACGTCGTAGCCGGCCTGCCGCAGCTGCTGGAGTGCCGAGATGCCGGCAGCACCGGCTCCGATGACGCAGTAGCGAGTCATATCTGTTCTTCCTTCGTGGGAGTGGGTGGCGTGAGAGTGGCGAAGGCGGGTCATACGGCTCCGCGATCGAGTCGATGCTCGACGAAGACCGACAGCCATGTCGCGGGCACCGCGATCGCCGCATAGATGAGGCCCGTGATGAGGTAGACCGTGAGGTACTCGAACGTGATGTTGCTCATCTGGTACGCGCGGCTCATGAGCTCGTTCACCGAGATCGAGTAGGCGAGAGACGTCGCCTGGAATGACATGATGGCGAGTCCCATGAGCGCCGGTATCGCAGAGCGCATGCCCTGCGGGAGCACGATCCGCACGAACGATGTGAGACGCGGCAGACCCAGCGCGGACGACGCCTCGATCTGCCCACGGGGAACGGATTGGATGCCTGCGCGGAAGACCTCAGACGAATACGCCGCGGCGGTGAAGGTGAGCCCCAGCACGGCTGCGACGAAGTTCTCGAACAGCACACCCAGAGCCGGCAGCCCGAAGTAGACGATGTAGAGCACGACCAGGGCGGGGATGCCGCGGCCGATCTCGACCACGACGAGCGCGGGCCAACGCAGCCATGGCCGCACCGAGGTGACCCCGAGGGCGAAGACGAGTCCGAGCGCATAGCCGAACACGACCGAGAGCGCTGTCAGCTGCAGGCTGACGACGAGCCCTTCACCGAGGGTGGGGAGGTAGTCGACGATGTCCATCACTGTGCCTTCCGGAGTCGGCTGTCGATTCGTCGCGCGAGGATCGCGACGGGAACGCTGACGATGAGGTAGACGGCCGCCGCGACGAAGAACGGCAGGATGCCTGCGGAGGCGGGGTTCTGACGAGCGAACATGTTCGCCGCGAAGACCATGTCGGCGACCCCGATCGTCGAGGCGATCGAGGAGTCCTTGAGCAGGGACAGCAGGTAGGTCGTGATCGAGGGCATCGCTGTCCTCAGCGCCTGCGGGGCGAGGATCCGTCCGAAGGTCGTTCGGGAGTCCAGCCCGAGTGCGGCGGCCGCCTCAGACTGCCCCCTCGGCAGTGTCGCGAAGCCGCCGCGATAGATCTCGGCGAGGTAGGCGCTCGCGATGATCCCGAGGCCGAGCACCGCGGCCGAGAGGGAATCGAAGCGCACCGTGCCGATCTGCACCCCGAAGTAGATGAGGAAGAGCCACACGATGGGTGGGATGCCTCGGATGAGGTCGACGATGAACCGGATGAGCAGTCTCAGCGGCCGCCATCGAGCCCGCAGGCCCAGCATGATCGGGAACCCGAGCAGCGCACCGATCACGAACGCGAGGACCGTGACGAGCAGGGTCATCGGCAGTCCGAGGAGCACAGCGAGGATGACGTCGCCCATGTCAGCGCTCCAGGACGGCACTGAGGAAGCGCCGGGTGCGTTCCTCGCGAGGGGAGGCCATGATCTCGGCGGGATTCCCCTGCTCGATGATGTGCCCCTCCGCCATGACCACGAGATGGTCGCCGACATCGCGGGCGAACTGCATCTCGTGCGTCACGACGATCATGGTCATGCCGGCGTCGGCGAGTTCACGCATGACCGCCAGAACCTCGATGCCCACCTCGGGATCGAGCGCGCTGGTCGGCTCGTCGAAGAGCATGACGCGGGGGTTCAAGGCGAGCGCGCGGACGATGGCGATGCGCTGCTGCTGACCTCCCGAACAGCGCCCTGGATGCTGCAGCGCCTTCTCTTTGAGGCCGACGCGCTCGAGCAGGGTCATCGCTCGCTCTTCGGCTTCCGCCCGACTGCGACCCAGGATCTTCTCCTGCGGGAAGGCGATGTTGCGCAGCACCGTGTAGTGAGGAAAGAGATTGAACGACTGGAATACCATGCCGACCTGGCGGCGCAGGGCGAGAAGATCACGGTCCCTGATGGGCGTCCCGGCGTCGATGGTCTGCGTACCTACCGTGACGCTGCCCGCGTCGGGGGTCTCGAGCAGATTGACGCACCGCAGCAGGGTGCTCTTGCCTGATCCGGAAGGGCCGATGAGAGCGGTGACGCTTCCGGGCTTGACGGACATGGAGATGTCGTCGAGCACGAGGTTGTCGCCGAAGCTCTTGGACAGGTGCGAGATCTCGACACCGGCGTGGGCCAGTTCGTTGCTCTGGGTGATGAGTCCGGGGTTCATGAGAGTCCTCCATGGGCCGGACGCCGACCGAGATCGGCGTCCGGCCGAGTGTCAGCGGATCGAGGTGGCGGCGACGTCAGTCGGAACGAGCAGGCTCGCGGGCAGGTCGTAGTCGGCGAGGATCTTCTCGAGAGTGCCGTCCTCGCGGAACCCGTCGATGTGCTCGCTGATCGCGTCGGCGAGGTCGGTGTTCTCCTTGGCGATCGGGAACGCGATGATCGGCTTCGACGTCGTGATGGCGATGCGGTCGTCCACCTCTGCGGGCTCGACGATGAAGTCGGTGTCTGCGTACGCGACCGTGGCGACGGCATACCCGTCGAGGGCTGCCTGGATACGACCGCTCACGAGATCCTGCTTCGTCTCGACGGTTCCGGGGTAGGTCTTGAGCTCGCTGCCGAGGACCGCACTCATGTCGGCCTCCCAGGAGAACCCCGCGACGCTGCCGACGGCGCCGATCTCCTCGAGGTCTTCGACAGTGGTGACGCCCTCCTTCGAGATGATCCCCATCGAGTCGTAGAAGGTGGGAGCGGTGAATCCGACCTGCTCGGCGCGCGCCTCGGTCACATACCATCCGCCCGTGATGAGATCGGTCTTCTTCTGCTCGCTGATCATCGGGATGCCGTTGGCATAGGTGATCGGCACGACCGCGACATCGAGGCACTCTGCGGCGGCGATCTTCTTGATGACGTCGATCTCGAGACCCGCGGCGTCGGCGCCCTTCGTCTGGGTGTACGGGAGGTTCTCGGGCACGCCCACGGTCAGGGTGCCCTCGGTGTAGGTCGTCAGCCCGTCGTGCGCGGGCGTGCAGTCATCGGCGACGCTCGAGTCGGTCGAGGCGGAGACGCAGCCGGCCAGAGCAGCGACGGCGACGCCGATACCGGCCAGCATGGCGAGCGGACGGTGGAGTGTGGATCGGGTGTTCATGATGCTTCTCTCTGTCTGTGCGGGATGGTGCGCGCTGAGCGGACGCGGGGTGAGCGGTCACACAGCGGTCAGGCCGCCGTCGATGGTGAAGACGGAGCCGGTGACGAAGGATGATGCGGGTGAGATCAGGTAGTCGACGAGCGGCGAGATCTCGTCAGGGCGTGCACGCCGACCGAGCGGGGCGGAGCTGCTGCTGCCGCCCGACGGCTCATCGTCGTTCATCGAGGTCGCGACGCCACCGGGGCAGATGACGTTGACGCGGACGAGCGGCGCCAGCTCTACTGCTGCGACTCGGGAGAGCGCCACCACGGCGGCTTTCGACGCGGCATAAGCGCCATAGCCCGCTGATCCGACGAGAGCGGCGGTGGAGGCGACGTTGAGGATGGCGCCGCCGCCCGCGGCACCGATGAGGGGACCGATGGTGCGGATGCCGAGAAACGTCCCGTGCACGTTGATCCGCTCATGGAGCGTCCACTCGTCGAGTGAGGTGTCGCGGATCTCTGCGTGACGGAGGATCCCGGCGTTGTTGATCAGCGCGCGGACGCGGATGCGATCCGCTGTCAGGCTCTCGCCCAGGTGCGCCCAGGCCGCCTCGTCGGACACATCGAGGTGTCGATACTCCGCATCGGCTCCGGAAGCGCGCAGTACGGCGGCCATCTGCTCGCCCGGCTCATCGAGAACATCCGTCAGGATCACGCGTGTGCCGTGGCGCGCGAGGTGTGATGCGTGCGCCGCTCCCTGTCCACGCGCGGCGCCCGTGATGATGACGGTGTTCTTGGCGTTCACCGGATGACGTCCCCACCCGAGAGCACGATGGTCTCACCGGTCATGAAGGCGACGTGCGCTTTGGAGGAGAGGAGCCACACCCATTCGGCGATCTCGTCGGGCTGTGCCACACGTCCGAGCGGTATGCCGGCAGCTGCCGCCTCCATCCGTCCGGTCGCCGCATTGCCCGGCGTCGCGACCCAGCCCGGCGCGATGCCGTTGACGCGGATGCCTTCCGACGCGAGTTCGAGAGCGAGCGACTTGGTGAGCATCACCACAGCAGCCTTCGACGCGCCGTAGAACAGCTGCCCGGGTGAGACCACGAATGCATCGACCGAGGCGAAGTTGACGACTGCGGCGCCCGCCGCCATGCGGGGCCGCGCAGCGGCGATGACGTTCACGACGCCGAGGACGTTCACATCGAAGATGCGCCGATAGATCGCCTCGTCGTATGAATCGATGGTCGTTGGCGGGTACACGCCGGCGATGTTGGCGACGGCATCGATCGTGTCGCCGGGAGAGAGCACCTCGTCGATCGCCCGCACGACGTCCTCGCGCGAGCGAACGTCTGCCACGACCGGCAGGAAGCGGCCGTCGTGCGGCGCATCGACTGTTCCCGCGACGATGTCGATGCCGACGACCGTCCAGCCGTTGCGGAGGAAGAGGGACGCCGTGGCGAGCCCCATTCCCGATGCGGCGCCGGTGACGACGACGGTTCCTGTTGTGCCCTGCATATCTCGCTGACCTCCGTGAGTGGTGTTAGGAATCAGTGCACCAGGAGCGGTAGAACAGGGCAATGCTTGGTATGGGATGGTAGACATAGGCTCAGCCTTGAGAAAGGACTTCCATGGCCCTCCCGACCATTCGCCAACTCGAGTACTTCGTGTCTGCCGCTCGCGTGGGAACGTTCGCGGGCGCCGCCGCGGAGAATCACATCGCGCAGCCCAGCCTGTCCGAGCAGATCAGCGTGCTCGAGAGAACGCTCGAGGTCGCACTCTTCACGCGCACGTCACGTCGGTTGCTACTCACCGACGCGGGCAAACAGCTGCTCCCCCGAGCCGAGCGAGTGCTCGCGGACATGCGCGAGTTCGCCGAGTGGAGCCGTCGCGTGCGGTCGATCGAAGAGGGCACCGTGTCGTTCGGCACCTTCAACAGCGCACACCTCTACCTGCTGACGGAACTCATCCGCGAGTTCCATCGCCAGTACCCCGGTGTGCGAATCGAGGTCGTCGGGCTCAACTCGTCCGAGGTCGCGGATCGCGTGCGCAACGGCGAACTCGAAGCGGGGCTCGTACAGCTTCCGATCGATGACCGAGAACTCGAAGTGACGCCCTCGGTCTTCCGCGATCAGGTCGTCTACGTCTCGAAGAACCCTGATCACACTCGGAATCCTGTCGACATCGCATCGCTCGGTGATCGACCGCTCATCCTGTCTGAGGCTCGCTGGTCGCACGACGATCCGCTGCGGGTGTCGCTGACCGAGATCGCGCAACGCGACGGCGTGGTGATCCGTCCAATCGTCGAGGTCGAGTTCCATACGCACTCGCTCGAGCTCGCCGCGGAAGGCGTGGGAGACACACTCGTGTCGTATCACGTCGGCAAGAACCTGATGGAGTCGCGAGGCCTCACCTGGGCACCACTGGACCCGCCGATCGTGGAGCACTATGCCTTCATCACCCGTCGGAACGGGGCGATCTCGCCGGCGACCGCGCAGTTCATGCGCTTGGCCCACCGGATTCTCCAGTCGATAGCGACAGACGCGCCGTTCTCCTAGCCGTACAGGTGGCCTGTATGACGAAGGCGGAGGATGCCGCCGTGGACTGCTCGCTCTTCGTGCCTGCGAGTGCGTTCGTCACTCAGTGATGCCGGGCATGACGACGCGAGATCCGCGGGTGCTGGTTGCCATGAGGCGCTCATGCGCGACAGGTATCCTTCACGGCATCGCACATAGCGGAGCGGACCGCATCGAAAGGCTCACCGTGGACGTCATCTCGTGGTTCTGGCACCCTATGGCTCTGTACGTGGGGTTCCTGTTCCTCTGCTTCGTCGGCGCCGTCACCGTGTTCGCCCTGATCCTCCGCGGGAGCAACGCGAAGCCCTCGGCGCTCTCCGGCGAGGAGCCGGGCACCCCGCCGAGCTACGGGCCGCCGCCGCCGTACGGGTACCCCGCTGCGCGCGCGCCCGGTCCCGCGCATCTCGCACCTGGACAGCTGCCGACTGCACCGCAGGCGGGCGGGCATGTCGTGCCGTTCCATTTCGGCGGCCGGAACTGACCTGGAACTCAGAAGACCGCGCTCGACTACCTCACCGGAACGGCGAATGAATTCAGCGTCGCCAGCGACATCGTCCGACCCCTGCGACGGATGCTGATCAGCTGAACCCGGGTCAGCTGGCGTCCTCGAAGATTCGAGTGCCGATGCGCCTGAGGAGCTCGCGCGAGAGTGCCGCATCGGATCGGGTGTCAATGTTGGTCATCGCGGCCAGCGTGTGGACCTCTCGGATACCCAAACACTCGGCCTCATCGTGGGAGAGTTCGCTTCGGCCAGCCACAGCGATCACGGGCCGACCGTGTGCGCGGCGCGCGACGGCCGCAATCAACTTGCCCTGGGAGGTCTGCGCGTCGAGCGAGCCTTCGCCCGTGACGATGAGGTCGCTCGCGCTCACCATGGTGTCGTAGTCGAGAAGGTCCAGGAAGAGGTCCGCCCCTGATACCAGGTCGCCGCCCAGCAGAGCGAGAGCGAACCCGATGCCTCCCGCGCTGCCCGCACCGGAGACACCTGCGAGGTTCTCGGCGTCGCTGAAGCCTGCCGCGCTCAGCAGTTCGACCAGGTGCGTGAGGTTGCGCTCGAGTACAGCGACCTCGTCCTCGTCGGCACCCTTCTGGGGCGCGAAGACCGACGCTGCCCCATCCACCCCGAGCAGTGGATTGCGGACATCGCAGGCCGCGACTATTTCAACGTTCTGCAACGGCATGAGCCCGGCTACGTCGATGTGATCCACTTCCGCGAGACTGCCTCCCGTAGGAATCATCGACCTCCCGTCGTGGGTGACGAATCGCAACCCAAGGGCCGACAGCATCCCCGCCCCGCCATCGGTGCTGGCGCTCCCGCCGAGGGCGATGATGATCCGCGATGCGCCGGCGTTCAGCGCGGTGAGGATGGCATCTCCGACTCCGTGGCTCGTAGATCCGGTAGCGTCTCGCCGGCCACCGAGCATTGCAAGCCCGCTGACCGCGGCGACCTCGACCACCGCCGTTGTTTCGCTGAACGCGATGGTCGAGGTCGCCGGCTGCCCGTCTGGCCCAGTAACGACGGTCGGGAGAGGGGTGAAACCTGCGCGGATCGCCGCAGCGACGCTACCGTCGCCTCCATCGGCGAGCGGTAGCGTCTGGACGCGGACGCCGTCCCGCGGAACATCGACTGCGCCCCGACAGAGAGTGATTCCCTCGGCGAGTGCGTCCGCGACCTCTGCTGCGGTCAGAGAGCCCTTGAACTTGTCCGGCGCGACGAGGACGCGCAGCTGATTCACCGGACGAGTGCCGGCCGGAGGGCGTCGACGATTGCGTCCGTGATCTCGTCAGTCGTGGCGTTCCCGCCGATGTCACGAGTCAGGTGCCCGGCGCCGGTCGTCGCCTCGACCGCAGCTTCGATCTGTCGGGCCTGCTCGTGGAGCCCGAAGTGATCGAGCATCAGCGCTGCGCTGGCAATCGCGCCGATAGGGTTCGAGATGCCCAGCCCCGCGATGTCGGGTGCGGAGCCATGCACCGGTTCGAACATGCTCGGGAAGCGGCGCTCAGGGTTGAGGTTCGCGCTGGCAGCGAGCCCGAGACTGCCAGCGAGGGCTGAGCCGAGATCGGACAGGATGTCGGCATTGAGGTTGGATGCGACGACGACGGAGAGGTCCTCGGGGCGGAGGACGAACTTGGCGCTCATCGCATCCACCAGCACGCTCTCGGTCTCGACATCGGGGTAATCGACCGCAACTCGCTTGAAAACGTCGTCCCACAGGACCATTCCGTACTGCTGCGCGTTGGACTTCGTGACGCTGGATACCTTCTTCACCGGACGCGTACGCGCCAGATCGAACGCGAAGCGCATGATTCGCTCGCACCCCTTTTCAGTGAACAGGGCCGTCTGGAGCGCGACCTCATTGCCGGGTCCGCGTCCGCTCAGATTGCGCCCGCCGAGACCGGCGTACTCGCCCTCGCTGTTCTCTCGGACCACCACCCAGTCGAGCTCGGTCGTGTCGGCCTTGCGGAGCGGGCTCGTGACACCGGGCAGGAACTTCACGGGGCGAACGTTCGCCCACTGGTCAAAGTTCTGCGTGATGTTCAGGCGCAGTCCCCACAGGCTGACGTGGTCCGGCACGTTCTCCCAGCCCACGGCACCGAAATAGATGGCGTCGAAGTCCTTGAGCTGCGCCAGACCGTCATCGGCCATCATCTTGCCGGTCTCGGCGTAGTAGGCGCTCCCCCAAGGGAACTCGGTCCATTCGAACGCGAAAGCGCCCTCGGATGCGGCGGCGAGCGTGTCGAGCACGCGGCGGCCGGCGGCGACGACATCCTTGCCGACACCGTCAGCGGGGATGGACGCGATCTTGAAGGTCTTCTCGGCAGCCATGGCTTCTCCTCAGTGAGAGTCGGGGGCCGCGTCCTGCATCGCGCGGCCTCTTCATCCATTAGGGCTTACGTCGAACGATTAGTCCAAGACATAAGATCAATGGCTCGAATAGGCGCGGCCTATGAATCGTGGGTGGCCGCATACTCTTTCGCGATCTCGAGAAAGGCTGACGCTGCCGGGGTCGGCTGCTCGGACCGCGCAACGGCCGCGACATGCAGCTGTGAGACCGGCTGAATCGTGAGCGTGCGCATCCCCCACAGGGCGGCTGAGTCTGCCCATGATGACGGCATGACGGCGTGGCCGACACCGCTGTGCACGAGTGGCAGGATCGACGTGCGGTGCGCGACCTCGACGACCACAGAGGCGTCGACCCCTGTCGCCAGGGCGTCGTCCACCATCGACCGCATCAACGAGCCTCGTGGCGAGGCAATCAATCGCGAGCCGCCCAGTTCCGACGCGTCGACTGTCGTTCCGTCGCCGAAGTGGTCGTCAGCGGGGTTCACGATCAGGATGAGCGGCTGCCGTTCCAGCGGGATCGACACAAGACCGGGGGTGAGAGTCGGGGCGGATGTGCCCACGAGTCCGATCTCGGCCGTACCACTGCGGACGGCATTGATTACTTCCTCAGCCGTGAACGCGCCATCAACGTGGACAGTGAGCTCCGGATAACGGACGCAGAACGCGGCCACCATGGAGGTAAGGGGCTCAATCCCGGGCGATGGCATCGAACTGATATCGACGTGCCCGCTGCGCAACCCTCGGACGGCGTTCATGGCCGCGGCCGCGCTGTCCAGTTCGCGAATGACACGCCGCGCCGGTCCCACAAGATCCTCGCCGGCAGGACTCAGCCGGGTTCGTCGCCCCGACCTATGGAAGAGCGTGACGCCCAACTCTCGTTCGAGCGTCGCAATCGACTGCGATAGGGAGGGCTGTGCTACATGGATATGCTCCGCCGCTTTGCCGAACCCGCCGTGGTCGACAATGGCAAGGAAGTAACCGAGTTGTCGCGCGTCCAAGGCGTCTTCTCCTTCACAATCGAGACATGATGGCGTGAAGCATTCATAGGCGAAACCTATCAGGGCCAACGTATCTGCGTCTTGGACGTGGTACTTGAGCGTCGACAGAGTGGTCATGGACGACGACCGAAGGAGTTCGTTATGACATCCGTCAAAGATTCCGCATCCTCATCCCAGGGTGCGCGCCCCCGCACCGACGTCAACAAGGTACTGATGTCGGGAAAGACCTATCGCAGCCTCGGGCAGCAGACCCTTACCCCTGGTGAGCTGCGATTCGAACGAGGACGACAGACGCTGGGACTTTTCCTCGCGCCCGCCGTCGCCATTGTCATGTGGTTCGTGCCGCTCGGAATTGATCGCACGCAGCAAGAACTCGCGGCCGTACTGCTGGCAGTGATCGTTCTCTGGCTATGCGAGTCCGTTCCGATTCCGGTTGCCGGATTGATGGGCATCGCTGGCATCGCTCTGACAGGGGTGGCTCCGGCGTCCGAGGTGCTCGCACCGTTGGGCTCGACGACTGTCCTCACTTTCATCGGTGCATTCATCCTCGCTCAGGCGATGCTGAAGCACGGAGTCGCCAGGCGACTCGCGTTCTTTGTCCTCTCCCTCCCGGGCGTGGGGAAGTCAACGACTCGCATCATCATCGCGTTCGGCGTCATCACTTGCATTCTGTCCGCCTTCGTGTCGAACACCGCGACCGTCGCGATGCTGATGCCGACGGCGCTCGGCATCCTCGCGGTGATCTCCGGCCTGATGCAGGAGCGCGGCATCGTCCGGTCGGACTTCGACCCGCTCCGACTGCGCGTCGGCGCAGCGCTCATGCTCATGCTCGCCTACTCCGCGAGCGTAGGCGGACTCATGACACCAATCGGTGCGCCCCCGAACCTCATCGGACGCGGTCTCATCGAAGAACTCACAGGCACCACCATCAGCTTCGCCCAGTGGGCCGTCGCGGCCATCCCGATCACCATAGGCATGTTCGTCGTCCTCGCCGTCGTCCTTCTCCTACTCAACCGACCCGAGGTGCGGCGAATAGAGGGCGTCGAGGAATATGTGAAGCAGCAACGTCTCGAACACGGCCGCATCAGCCGCGCCGAGTGGAACACGATCATTGCGTTCGCTTTGACGGTAATTCTTTGGTTCCTCCCTTCGCTGGTCGGTCTCTTCGCGGGCACAGAGTCCGAGATCTACCTGTTCCTCGACGAGCGTTTGAACGAGGGAATCGTTGCGGTCGTCGGCGCAGCGCTCCTGTTCGTGTTGCCGACGAACTGGCGAAAGCGCAAGGCGACTCTTACCTGGTCTGACGCGACCAAGATCGACTGGGGAACCATTCTGCTCTTCGGCACCGGAATCATCTTCGGTGCGATGCTCAGCGCGAGCGGGCTCGCAGAGACTATCGGCGAAGGGCTGTTCAGCACCTTCGGGGTCACGAGCGCAGTAGCGCTGACTGCTCTCGCTGTGGGCCTCGCCATCCTGATCTCCGAGACAACCAGCAACACTGCGTCGGCGGCGGTCGTCGTCCCTATCGTCGTGCCACTCGCCGCTGCAGCAGGGGTTGATCCAGTCGTCCCTGCCCTCGCAGCAACATTCGCGGCCTCCTTCGGATTCATGTTGCCAGTCTCCACACCGCAGAACGCCATCGTCTACGGGTCTGGATGCGTCCCGATCACCCGGATGTTGCGCAGCGGAATCTCCTTCGACATCCTCGGCGGTCTACTGATCGTGCTACTCCTCCCGCTTACCGCTGCACTGGCAGGTATCGGATAACGGATGGCGCCCTAGCCCGAAGGGCATCGTCACCAACGAGATTCGCAGCAGTCAGAGACCACGGCTTCGTACTTGCGAAGATGCTTGTCATCTGTGAATGCGCCGCGATGAAGGCCCCCGCCGCGAGACGGGGGCCTTCAGGTTGCTTGCGCTGAGAGTTCGCGACGTCAGGCGCGAGCATCCGGGTCGAAGAGAATCACCGTCTGGCCAGGGCCCACCTGACGCATCTTGGGAAGTGCCGTCTTCGCGCCCGTGACGCAGTCGATGCCAGTGCCAGTCGCCGGACACTTGTACTGGAACGTCTGATCCTGGGTGGTATTCATCGCGATGTGATAACCGCCGTAGCTGAAGCGGTAAAACGGGGCTCGACCAGCTTGAATGGCCTCTACGCCGAGCTCGTCTGCACCGAGCCTTGGCATCCGCCCCCTTCGCATTCTTAAGCGTGTGACTCAGAAGTCCCAGTCGTCGTCTTCCGTGGCCTCAGCCTTGCCGATGACGTAGGAGGAGCCAGAGCCCGAGAAGAAGTCGTGGTTCTCGTCGGCGTTCGGCGAGAGCGCCGACAGGATCGCCGGGTTCACGTTCGTGACGGTCGAGGGGAACATCGCTTCGTAGCCGAGGTTCATCAGCGCCTTGTTGGCGTTGTAGTGCAGGAACTTCTTGACGTCTTCGGTCAGGCCGACTCCGTCGTAGAGATCCTGCGTGTACTGCACCTCGTTGTCGTAGAGCTCGAACAGCAGGTTGAAGGTGTAGTCCTTCAGCTCCTGGCGACGCTCTTCGGTCTCTTTCTCGAGACCCTTCTGGAACTTGTACCCGATGTAGTACCCGTGCACGGCCTCGTCACGGATGATGAGGCGGATCAGGTCGGCCGTGTTCGTCAGCTTCGCCTTCGACGACCAGTAGATCGGCAGGTAGAAGCCCGAGTAGAACAGGAACGACTCGAGCAGCGTCGAGGCGATCTTGCGCTTGAGCGGGTCGTCGCCCTGGTAGTAATCCATGATGATCTGAGCCTTCTTCTGAAGGTTCGGATTCTCGGTCGACCAGCGGAACGCCTCGTCGATCTCCTTCGTCGACGCGAGCGTCGAGAAGATCGAGGAGTAGCTCTTCGCGTGCACCGACTCCATGAACGCGATGTTGGTGTACACCGCCTCCTCGTGAGGGGTGATCGCATCCGGGATCAGCGAGACGGCGCCGACGGTTCCCTGGATCGTGTCGAGAAGGGTCAGGCCTGTGAAGACGCGCATCGTGAGCAGCTGCTCGTCGGGCGTCAGCGTGTTCCACGACTGGATGTCGTTCGACAGCGGCACCTTCTCGGGCAGCCAGAAGTTGTTCACCAGACGGTTCCAGACCTCGAGGTCCTTGTCGTCGATGATGCGGTTCCAGTTGATCGCCTGAACCTCGGCAACCAGCTTGATCGGGGGGTGAGGAGTCATGTCTTCGTCGTTTCTCGTATTCAGTGACGGGATCAGAGCATGCAGGAGACGCACTCGGCCATGTCGGTGCCCTCCAGAGCCATCTGACGCAGACGGATGTAGTAGATCGTCTTGATGCCCTTGCGCCATGCGTAGATCTGAGCCTTGTTGATGTCACGCGTCGTAGCGGTGTCCTTGAAGAACAGCGTCAGCGACAGGCCCTGGTCGACGTGCTGGGTGGCGGCGGCGTAGGTGTCGATGACCTTCTCGTAGCCGATCTCGTATGCGTCCTGGTAGTACTCCAGGTTGTCGTTCGTCATGAACGGCGCCGGGTAGTAGACGCGGCCGAGCTTGCCTTCCTTGCGGATCTCGATCTTCGACGCGATCGGGTGGATCGACGACGTCGAGTTGTTGATGTACGAGATCGAGCCGGTCGGCGGCACCGCCTGCAGGTTCTGGTTGTAGATGCCGTGCTCCTGGATCGACGACTTCAGCGCCACCCAGTCGGCCTGCGTCGGGATGTGCTTGCCGGCGAAGAGCTCCTTGACCTTGTCGGTCTCGGGCTCCCAGGCGCGCTCGATGTACTTGTCGAAGAACTCCCCCGACGCGTACGTCGAGTCCTCGAAGCCGTCGAAGGCCTGCTTGCGCTCGATCGCGATGTTGTTCGAGGCGCGCAGCGCATGGAACAGCACCGTGTAGAAGTAGATGTTCGTGAAGTCGATACCCTCTTCGGAGCCGTAGTGCACGTGCTCACGAGCGAGGAAGCCGTGCAGGTTCATCTGGCCGAGGCCGATGGCATGCGAGCGGTCGTTGCCGTCTTCGATCGAGCGGACCGAGCGGATGTGGCTCTGGTCGCTGACCGCGCTCAGCGCACGGATGGCGGTCTCGACGGTCTGACCCAGATCATCGGCATCCATCGACAGCGCGATGTTCATCGAGCCGAGGTTGCAGGAGATGTCCTTGCCGATCTGGTCGTACGACAGGTCGTCGTTGTACGTGGTCGGCGTGTTCACCTGCAGGATCTCGCTGCAGAGGTTCGACATGTTGATGCGGCCCTTGATCGGGTTGGCCTTGTTCACCGTGTCCTCGAACATGATGTACGGGTAGCCCGACTCGAACTGGATCTCGGCGATGGTCTGGAAGAACTCGCGCGCGTTGATCTTGGTCTTCTTGATGCGCGGGTTGTCGACCATCTCGCGGTACTTCTCGGTGACCGAGATGTCGCCGAAGGGAACGCCGTAGACCTTCTCGACGTCGTACGGCGAGAAGAGGTACATGTCCTCGCCGTTCTTGGCGAGCTCGAACGTGATGTCCGGAACGACGACACCGAGCGACAGCGTCTTGATGCGGATCTTCTCGTCGGCGTTCTCACGCTTGGTGTCGAGGAAGCGCATGATGTCCGGGTGGTGCGCGTTGAGGTACACGGCGCCTGCACCCTGACGGGCTCCGAGCTGGTTGGCGTAGCTGAAGCTGTCTTCGAGGAGCTTCATCACGGGGATGATGCCCGAGGACTGGTTCTCGATCTGCTTGATCGGCGCACCGGCCTCGCGGATGTTCGAGAGCAGCAGCGCCACGCCGCCGCCGCGCTTGGAGAGCTGGAGGGCGGAGTTGATGCCGCGGGCGATCGACTCCATGTTGTCTTCGATGCGCAGCAGGAAGCAGCTGACGAGCTCGCCTCGCTGTGCCTTGCCCGAGTTGAGGAAGGTCGGGGTGGCGGGCTGGAAACGGCCGGAGATGATCTCCTCGACCAGGGCGACCGCGAGCTTCTCGTCGCCACCGGCGAGGCCGAGGGCCGTCATCACGACGCGGTCTTCGAAGCGCTCGAGGTAGCGCTTGCCGTCGAACGTCTTGAGCGTGTAGCTCGTGTAGTACTTGAAGGCACCGAGGAAGGTCTCGAAGCGGAACTTCTTGCCGTACGCGAGGTCGTTGAGCTCCTGGATGAACTCGAGCGAGTACTGCTCGATCACGGCCGGCTCGTAGTACTCCTTCTCGACCAGGTAGTCGAGGCGCTCCTTGAGCGAGTGGAAGAACACCGTGTTCTGGTTGACGTGCTGCAGGAAGTACTCACGTGCCGCCCGCTTGTCGGCGTCGAACTGGATCTTGCCGTTCGCGTCGTACAGGTTCAGCATCGCGTTGAGGGCGTGATAGTCCAGGCCCTCATAGGTCGGGTTCATCTTGAACGCCACCGTGTCGGTCACTGAGTCCGTTCCTGCCTGCTCGTCAACTGCGGTACCCACCGTCGCTCCAATCCGTCGCTCACGCGATCAACATCGTCTTGTGTGCCGAAGATCTCGAGCCGATACAAGTGAGGCACGTGGCACTTGCGGCTGATGATGTCACCGGCGAGACAGAAGGACTCGCCGAAGTTGGTGTTGCCCGCCGAGATCACTCCGCGGATGTGGCGCCGGTTTCGCTCGTCGTTGAGGAACCGGACCACCTGCTTGGGCACGGCACCTTTTTCGACGCCCCGCCCCTCACCCCCGCCATAGGTGGGGGTGACCAGCACGAAGGGCTCGTCGATGACGAGTTCTTCTTCGTTGCGGAGGAGTGGGATGCGTCGGGCCGGAAGCCCGAGCTTCTCGACGAAGCGCGCGGTGTTACCCGAGGCGCTCGAGAAGTAGACCAGGAGCGGCGCGGCGGTCGCGACGGCGCTCATGGCTCATTACGCCAGACGCGAGGCGAGCTCGTCGATCTTGTCGGGACGGAAGCCCGACCAGTGGCCCTCGTCGGTGACGACGACGGGCGCCTGCATGTAGCCGAGTGCCTTGACCTGCTCCAGGGCCGTCGGGTCCTCCGACAGGTCGAGGATTTCGTACTCGATGCCCTTGGCGTCGAGCGCGCGGTAGGTGGCGTTGCACTGAACGCAGGACGGCTTCGTGTAGACCGTGATCGACATCTTTTCGCTTCCCCTCACATCTCTGGCCTGCATCTGAATCAGGCTGTTTTCCGGTAGACCCTCACCGGGATCTCAATACTACATATAGGTACGGACATTCAGGGTGACCACTAGGGGTAGTAGTTACATACGTGTAGTTTTCCACCGCTCTCCACTGGTACAACACAGGTTCTCCACCGTTTCTTCCACAGGCTGAGGCCCCTCGGGAGCACCTCCGAACCGCGAGAAATCGCGGCTGGGAACGACCTGTGAGAGATCCATCCACAGGTCGGACGATACGGCCCACCTCCGACATCGGATTTTCTGTGGAAACTCGGTTTGGGCGTGTCGCGGCGTGTCGGGCATGAGCCGCTTCGACCGGCGTCCGCGGCTCCCGGTAGCGTTGACCCGTGGCGGGATATAACGACCTTCTTCGCACGCCCGGAGTGGCGCGCATGATCGCGGCACAGCTGACCGCTCGCTTCCCCAACGGGATGACCTCACTCGCGATCCTGCTGCACGTCGAACAGCAGACCGGCTCGTACGGCTCGGCCGGCCTGGTGCTCGCCGCGACCAGCGTCGGGCAGGCCGTCGCCGGCCCGATCACGAGTCGATGGATGGGTGCCTGGGGCATGCGCCGCGTGCTCACCCTCACTCTCGCCGTGTGCGTGATCGCCGTGCTCGGCCTCGCGCTCCTCCCCCTGAACGTCCCCGGCTACATGGCGCTGGGCATGATCGCCGGCCTCTCGACACCGCCGGTGCAGGCCGCCGTGCGCACCATCTATCCGAAGCTCGTGAACTCGAAGCAGCTCACCCCGCTGTTCTCCCTCGACGCCTCGCTGCAGGAGATCATCTGGGTCATCGCCCCGGTCGTGATCACTCTCGTGTCGACCCAGGTCGGCACCGCTGAGGGGCTCCTGCTCGTCGCCGTCGTGCTTGTCTGCGGCGGCGCGTGGTTCATCCTCTCTCCCGAGGTCGGCCGCGTGCGCATCCCGCGCAGTCGCAGCGCCCTCGGCAAGGTCGTGCTCAAGCCTCCGGTGCTGCTCGCCACCGTCATCGGGTTCCTGCTCATCGGCGCGTGCTCCGCGGTCGAGGTCGGCGTCGTCGCGACGTTCGAGCACGGCAGTCTGGCCGCAGGCCTCGTGCTCGCGGTGTTCGCCGTCGGCAGTCTGGCCGGCGGACTTTCGTTCGGGCACATCCCCATCGGCCCCTGGGCGATGGCCCGCCGCCTCACCATCGTCACGGTCGGCCTGGCGCTCACCATGTTCTCCCTCAACGAGTTCTGGCTCGGCGGCACGCTCATCGTCGCCGGCATCGGAGTCGCGCCGGCCCTCGCCGTGCTGTTCGCCATCACGACCGCGAGCGTCAAGTTCAGCGAGACCGCCGAGGCGTTCGGGTGGGCGGGCACCGGGCAGCTGATCGGCGCCGCGGCCGGCTCCGCCGTCGCCGGCTTCCTCGTCGATGCGACGGATCCGCGCGGCGCCTATCTCGCCGCGACGCTCTTCGCCGCGGCCGGACTCGTCGTCTCTATCGTCTTCGTCCGCTCCTTCCCCGATCTGCGTCATCGCGATGCGAGTCCTCACCCCGACACCGAACCCCTGGCGGTCACCCCTTCATGAGCTCTGCCCCCTCCCCCGCATCCGCCGCCCCCGAGGTCGTCTGCATCGGCGAGTCCATGGGACTCGTCACCGCCCTGGGCGCTCCGCTCGCAGAGACCGAGACGGCAGCACTGGGGCTGGCCGGCGCAGAGGGAAATGTCGCGGTCGGACTCGTCGCGGCGGGCCACCGGGCCGCCTGGGCCTCGCGCCTGGGGGACGATCCGATCGGCGTGCGCATCTCGACCGAACTCGCGCGACGCGGCGTCGAGCTCTGGGCGACGACGGATGCCGATGCTCCGACCGGTGTCATGTTCAAGGATCCGGGCACCGAGTCGTCGTCCGTCTACTACTACCGGCGCGGGTCGGCCGCGTCGCTGATGGCGCCGGGGTTCCTCGATGCCGCTCGACTCGCGGGCGTGCGCATCGTGCACACGACGGGCATCACCCCCGCGCTCTCCGCCTCCTGCCGCGCGATGGTCGAGCAGCTGTTCCTTGACGCGCGGACGGCCGGCGCACTCGTCTCGTTCGACGTCAACGACCGCAGGGCACTGTGGACGATGCAGGATGCGGCCGAGACGCTGACCCGCCTCGCGGATGCCGCCGACATCGCCTTCGTCGGGCGCGACGAGGCCGAACGCATCTGGGGCACCACGACTCCAGACGAGATCCGCGCACACCTTCCGCACTGCGGGCTGCTCATCGTGAAGGACGGCGACATCGGAGCGACCGCGTTCCACGGCGATGACGAGCCGGTGTTCGTGCCTGCCCCTCGGGTCGAGGTCGTCGAGCCGGTGGGTGCCGGTGACGCCTTCGCCGCAGGGTTCCTCGCCGCGACGCTCGAGGGCGCGGCACTCGCCGAGCGGCTCTCGGCCGGCCACACGGCGGCGGCGCGCGTGCTGACCACGCACGGCGACCTGCCACCGCAGGTCTGACCGCCGCCGACCTCACCCGCACGACCCGGTCGTAGGCTTGCTGCATGCCCGCACCGCTCACGCTGCCTCGCATCTCCTGGGGTGAACCGACGTCAGACCGCCGGGTGCTCCTCGTGCACGGCCTCGGCTCGTCCGCCGCTCTCATGTGGCGAGTGGGCACGGCCCTCGCCGACGCCGGATGGCATGCGACCGCCGTCGATCTGCGCGGCCACGGCGACGCCCCGCGGGCCCTCGACTACTCGGTCGCCGCCTACGCGGCAGATCTCGTCGCGACCGAACCCGACGGCGGCGGCTCGTGGGATGCCGTGATCGGCCACTCGCTCGGCGGCGCTGCCGGCACGGCGGCCGCAGCATCCGCTCCCGAGTGGACCCGCCGCCTGGTGCTGCTCGACCCGGCGATCCTGGTCGACGGCCGCGATGCCGCGATCGTGCGCCGGAGCCAGGAGCGCGCCTTCGCCGACAACAGGGTCGAGCTGGTGCAGCAGGAGCATCCGCACTGGCATCCGCAGGACTGGGAGCTCAAGGTCGATGCCGTGCACCGGGCGAGCGCGTGGGCCGTCGAGCAGACGAGTGCGCAGAACACTCCCTGGGATGTCACGGCGGATGCCGCGCGACTGACCGTCCCCACCCATGTGATCGCGTCGGATCCCGCGGTCTACAGCATCTTCACCGGCGATGTCGCCGCCGCGGTTCTCGCCTCGAACCCCCTCGTCACGATGTCGGTCGTCGAGGGAGCCGGGCATTCACTGCACCGCGACAAGCCCGAAGAGACCGTCCGACAGCTGAGAGAGGCCCTCGCGTGAGCACGTTCGACCCGACCGCGTATCTTCCCGACGACCTCATCGAGCGCATCCGCGAGCGGGCTCCGATCCACGACAGCGAGAACACGTTCCCCGAACAGGATCTCGACGAGCTGCGCGACGCCGGCTACCTGTCGATCCTCGTTCCCGCCGACCGCGGGGGCGCGGGTCTCGGGCTCGCCGAGGCTGCGACCCTGCAGCAGCGCCTCGCGACCGCCGCCCCCGCGACGGCGCTCGCGATCAACATGCACCTCGTGTGGACGGGCGTCGCCAAGGTCTTCTCCGACCGCGGAGTGCCCGGCCTCGAGTTCGTGCAGGACGGCGCGGTGGCCGGCGAGGTCTTCGCGTTCGGCATCAGTGAGGGCGGCAACGACCTGGTGCTGTTCGGCAGCGACACCGATGCCGTGCCCACCGCTGACGGCGGCTACGCCTTCACCGGCACGAAGATCTTCACCTCGCTCGCGCCGGTCTGGACGAAGCTCGGACTGCACGGACTCGACACCACGAGCGCCGACGCCCCGAAGCTCGTCTTCGCCTTCGTCGACCGCACCGATGCGGTCGTCACGGGTGACGACTGGGACACCCTCGGCATGCGGGGCACCCAGAGCCGCACGACCCGACTCGACGCTGCCACGGCGGATGCCGCACACGTGGTGCGCCGCATCGATCCGGGCCCCAACCCCGACCCCATCGTCTTCGGCATCTTCTCGGTCTTCGAGATCCTGCTCGCCTCGGTCTACACGGGTATCGCCCGACGCGCACTCGACCTCGCCGTGCTCGCCGCGCAGAAGCGCCGCTCGAAGAAGACCGGTGCCGCGTACAGCCAGGACCCCGACATCCGCTGGCGCATCGCCGACATGGGCCTCGCGTACGACGCCCTTCCTCCGCAGATCGCCACGCTCGCGCGCGATGTCGACGAGAAGGTCGACAACGGCGCCCGGTGGTTCACCCTGCTCTCGGGCGTCAAGCACCGGGCGATCTCGATGTCGAAGCACGTCGTCGACCAGGCGATGCTGGTCGCCGGCGGTGGCTCGTACTTCTCCTCGAACGAGCTGTCGCGGCTCTACCGTGATGTGCTCGCAGGGGCCTTCCACCCGTCCGACCCCGAGTCGGCGCACTCCACCGCGGCGAGCGCCTGGCTCGGTCCGCTGGATTCCTGACCGCGATATTCTGCGGTTTGCCCGGGTGCGACTGCAGTAAATCTGCGAAATCGGTTGAAGAGCGCTCGCTCCGGTGCGAGGATCGCATCATGACGTCCTCGAAGAAGCACCCCCCGTTGGATGATGTCGCCAAGACGATCATCGAGCTGCTGCAGGAGGACGGGCGACGCTCGTACTCCGACATCGGCAGAGAGGTCGGCCTGAGCGAGGCAGCCGTGCGCCAGCGCGTGCAGCGTCTCACCGAGTCCGGCGTGATGCAGATCGTCGCGGTGACCGATCCGATGCAGCTGGGCTTCGCCCGGCAGGCCATGATCGGCATCCGCGTCTCGGGCGACACTCGCGTGGTCGCCGAGGCGATCGCCGAGATCGCCGCGATCGACTACGTGGTGATCACGGTCGGCTCATTCGACATCCTCGCCGAGGTCGTCTGCGAGGACGACGAAGACCTCCTCGCCCTCATCAACGACCACATCCGCCCGATCGACGGGGTGCTGTCGACCGAGACCTTCATCTACGCCAAGCTGCAGAAGCAGCTCTACAACTGGGGGACCAGATGAGCACGCAACGCACGACTCCGTCCGAGGCCGAACTGCAGGCCATGGCCAAGGACCACCTGTGGATGCACTTCACACGGCAGTCGACCATGGAGAAGAGCGGTGTGCCGATCATCGTCAAGGGCGACGGCCACCGCATCTGGGACTCGAAGGGCAAGGAGTACTTCGACGGTCTCGCCGGGCTCTTCGTCGTGAACGCCGGCCACGGGCGCCGGCGGCTTGCCGAGGCCGCAGCGAAGCAGGCATCCGAGCTGTCGTTCTTCCCGCTGTGGTCGTATGCGCACCCCGCGGCCATCGAGCTCGCAGATCGCCTGGCCGATGAGGCACCCGGCGACCTCAACCGCGTGTTCTTCTCGACCGGAGGCGGCGAGGCGGTCGAGACCGCGTTCAAGCTCGCGAAGCACTACTGGAAGCTGATGGGCAAGCCCACCAAGCACAAGGTCATCTCGCGCTCGGTCGCCTACCACGGCACCCCGCAGGGTGCGCTGGCCATCACCGGCATCCCGGCGATGAAGTCGATGTTCGAGCCCGTCACGCCCGGCGGTTTCCGGGTTCCGAACACCAACTTCTACCGAGCAGCCGAGATGGGTGGCCCGAGCGACGACCTCGAGGCCTTCGGGCGCTGGGCCGCCGACCGCATCGAGGAGATGATCCTGTTCGAGGGCGCAGACACGGTCGCCGCTGTCTTCCTCGAGCCGGTGCAGAACTCGGGCGGATGCTTCCCGCCGCCTCCCGGATACTTCGCCCGGGTGCGCGAGATCTGCGACCGGCACGACGTGCTGCTCGTCTCCGACGAGGTCATCTGCGCGTTCGGCCGCCTCGGCCACACCTTCGCGTGCACCGGTCTCGGCTACGTGCCCGACATGATCACGTGCGCCAAGGGCATGACCAGCGGCTACTCGCCGATCGGTGCGACCGTCATCAGCGACCGCATCTACGAGCCGTTCTCAAAGGGCGACGTGTCGTTCCCGCACGGGTACACGTTCGGCGGACACCCCGTCTCGGCGGCGGTCGCTCTCGAGAACCTCGCCATCTTCGACGAAGAGGGCCTCAACGAGCGGGTGCGCGAGAACTCGCCCCTGTTCCGAGCCGAGCTCGAGACCCTGCTCGACCTGCCCATCGTCGGCGACGTCCGCGGCGACGGCTACTTCTTCGGCATCGAGCTCGTGAAAGACAAGGCGACGCGCGAGACGTTCGACGACGACGAGTCCGAGCGGCTGCTGCGCGGCTTCCTCTCGCCCGCACTGTTCGAGGCCGGGCTCTACTGCCGCGCCGACGACCGCGGAGACCCCGTGATCCAGCTGGCTCCGCCGCTCACGGTGGGCCCCGCCGAGTTCCGCGAGATCGGGCAGATCCTGCGCAGCGTGCTCACCGACGCGCAGTCGGTGCTCTGACACTCGCTCCGGGGGCGACAGGTTCTTTGACGCCCGCTTCGGGGGCCGACACACCAGACGTCGAACGCGCCGCGCACGCGCGTCCGACATGTGGCGTGTCGGCCCCCGAAGTGTCGCGATGTCCGGAGAAGGGTTCAGGCGGATGCCGCGGTGCGCCGCCGCGCGAGCAGGGCCAGGTGCAGCGCCGCGATCGTCTCGCCGTCGTCGAGGTCGGCACCCAGCAGATCGCCGATCAGGGTGAGACGCTGATAGAACACAGACCGCGACAGGTGACTCGCTGCCGCCGCCGCCGAGCGGTTGCCCGGGTGGGCGACGAGAGCCGCGAGCACGTCGAGCAGGTCACCTCGGCGCTCCTGGTCATGGCGGATCAGCGGTGCCAGCATCCGCTCGCTGTGCTCGTGCAGTCGGCGGTCGTCGCGCAGCGTGGCGACAAGGCGTTCGAGCGGGCGATCATCGACGCGACGCACCCTCGCCCCCGCCTCGGCCCTGTCGCTGTCGGCGAGGTCGCGTGCGGCGCGCAGCGAGGCGAGCAGGCCGATGACGTCGTCGGCGACGGGTCCCACGAAGACGGCGCGATCGGGGCCGGCGATGCGCAGCAGCACCTCGTCGGACAGCACCGCGGATGCCGACAGCGAGAGCAGCGCGACGTCGTCGTCGTCCACGCGGGAGGCGACCACGGCGAAGCCCGCCTGCCGTGCGCGATACGCGAGTTCACTGATCGACGCCGTGCCCCGGGCGACGATCCCGTGGCACTGGCGCCCCGCGAGCGCGAATCCTCCTGCGCGCAGGCGGGCGTCGATGTCGTCTGCCCTGGCGAACCGCGCGCCGAGCAGGTCGTCGATCACGGCCCGCTGTGCGAGCAGCGACCATTCCGCGTCACCGCCGTCGGCGATGCAGCCGAACGCGAGTGCCGTCGCCCCCTGCTCGAGCACGGTGACGCGGCCGGCGGGATGTGCGGGGCCGGGAAGCGCGAGAAGCGCACCCCAGCGCACTCCTCTCGCCTGCACGGGAACCTGCTCGGCGCCGCCCCGCCGGTCGAGCACCTCGGCGATCGGCATCCCGAGACCCTCGGCGGCGATCACCTCGCGCGCGAGATTCTCGAGGATCACCGGCGCACCGAGAGCCCTGGCGGTCTCGGAGACCACGACATCGGCGGGCGCCCCCTGCAGGCTCAGCGCGGTGAACAGCTCGTGCAGATGCTGTCGCTCGTGCAGCGCCTGCGTCTGCGCGGCGATCAGGGCGTGGTGCACGGACTCGGTCACGGCGACGAACTTCACCTCGCGGGTGAGGGCGACGAGGGCGAGACCCACCGTCGCGCAGACGTCGATGACCGGCTGCGGCACGGCTGGGCGGGCCGCACTCAGCTCGAAGACGATCCCGGCGGTGCCCGCTCGATGCAGGCTCGACGCGAAGGTGCGCAGCTCTCCGTCGTCATACGGCCATCCGGCACCCGTCGTCAGCAGCAGCTCACCGCCGTCGAGCAGACGCGCGACGCCGACACTGTCGGAGACGTGCACCCACCGCACCGCGGCATCCAATGCCCCACCTCCGACGAGCACGTCGGGCTCGCCGGCCTGCACCGCGGGCTCGGCCAGTACGTCGGCGACCGTGAGATGGATGCCCAGCGTCGGACGATCTGTCCGGCCACGGCTGATCTCGCTACGTTCTGACACCGGATCAGCCTCTCTCGCTCTGTGATCATGGGAGGAAGCCAGCGTATCGAACCCCGGTCAGAGTGTTCGATGCGGATCACGCACTGCGAGGGAGTCCCGTGGACATCGTCCGTCACATCATCAATGGAGCAGAGACCGCCGAGGCGGCGCGCACGGGTCAGGTCTTCGACCCCGCCACCGGACAGGTGACCAAGCAGGTCGCCTTCGCCTCGACGGCCGAGGTCGATCAGGCGATCGCCGCCGCGGCATCCGCTCTGCCCGCGTGGCGCGAGACGAGCCTCATCAAGCGCGCCGACGTGTTCTTCCGCCTACGTCAGCTGCTCAAGGAGCGCACGCCCGAGCTCGCCGCGATCGTCACGTCGGAGCACGGCAAGGTGCTCTCGGATGCCGCGGGCGAGGTCTCGCGCGGCATCGAGAACGTCGAGTTCGCCGCCGGTCTCGTGCACCTGCTCAAGGGTGAGCGCAGCGAGCAGGTGTCGCGCGGCGTCGACGTGCACTCGGTCAAGCAGCCCGTCGGCGTGGTCGCCGCGATCACCCCGTTCAACTTCCCGGTGATGGTGCCGCTGTGGATGGTCGCGTCGGCGATCGCGTGCGGCAACACCGTGGTGCTCAAGCCCAGTGAGAAGGATCCGTCGGCCTCGGTCTGGCTCGCGAAGCTCTTCCAGGAGGCGGGCCTTCCCGACGGCGTGCTCAATGTCGTGCACGGCGACAAGGAAGCCGTCGATGCGCTGCTCGAGTCACCGCGGGTGAACGCGATCAGCTTCGTGGGCTCGACCCCGATCGCCCGGTCGATCTACCAGCGGGCCTCGGCTGCGGGCAAGCGCGTGCAGGCGCTCGGCGGCGCGAAGAACCACATGGTCGTGATGCCGGATGCCGACATCGACGCCGCGGCCGACGCCGCCGTCTCGGCCGCCTACGGTTCGGCCGGAGAACGCTGCATGGCCGTGTCGGTGCTGGTCGCGGTCGGCGACATCGCCGACGACCTGGTCGCAGCCATCGCCTCGCGCATCGAGGGCCTGACGATCGGTGCGGGCACGGATGCCGCGAGCGAGATGGGTCCGCTCATCACGCGCGAGCACCGCGACCGCGTCGCCTCGTACGTCACCGGAGCCGCCGCAGAGGGCGCGACGGTCGTGGTCGACGGCACGACGACGCAGTTCGACTCGGAGGGCTTCTTCATCGGAGTCAGCCTGATCGATCAGGTCGCTCCGGGGATGAAGGTCTACGACGACGAAATCTTCGGCCCGGTGCTCTCGGTGGTTCGCGTCGAGACGTACGCCGAGGCCGTCGAGCTCGTCAACGCCAACGCATACGGCAACGGCACTGCCATCTTCACGCGCGACGGCGGCACCGCCCGTCAGTACGAGTTCGACATCGAGGTCGGCATGGTCGGCGTCAACGTGCCGATCCCCGTGCCGATCGGCGCCTACTCGTTCGGCGGCTGGAAGGACTCCCTGTTCGGCGACTCGCACATCTACGGCCCCGAGTCGGTGCACTTCTACACTCGGTCGAAGGTGGTCACCACGCGCTGGCCCGACCACACGCCCTCGCAGATCGACCTGGGCTTCCCGAGCAACCACTGAACGCTCAGAGAGAGACACGAGACATGACGAACTTCACCGACCGCCATGGCGCATCGCATTCGCTTCCCGCCCCCGAGGCCGAGGCGCAGGTGCGGGCGGATGACCGTGGCCACGTCTTCCATTCCTGGAGCGCGCAGGGTCTGATCGATCCGCTTCCTGTCGCCGCGGGCGAGGGCTCGACGTTCTGGGACTACGCCGGCAACGCGTACCTCGACTTCTCGAGCCAGCTCGTGAACCTGAACCTCGGGCACCAGCATCCTGATCTCGTGGCGGCGATCCAGCAGCAGGCCGGTCGCCTCTCGACGATCCAGCCGGCCATGGCCAACGACGTGCGGGGCGAGCTCGCCCGGCTCATCGTCGAGGTCGCGCCCGAAGGCTTCGAGAAGGTGTTCTTCACGAACGGCGGCGCCGAGGCCAACGAGTACGCGGTGCGCATGGCCCGCCAGTCGACCGGTCGGCACAAGGTGCTCTCGATGTACCGCAGCTACCACGGCTCCACGTCGACCGCCATCTCGCTGACGGGCGATCCTCGCCGGTGGGCCAACGGCACCCCCGACGCGGGCGCCGTGCGCTTCTTCGGGCCGTACCTCTACCGCTCGCCGTTCCACGCCGAGACGCCGGAGCAGGAGTCCGAGCGCGCGCTCGCCCACCTCGAGCAGACGATCCAGCTCGAGGGACCCGCGACGATCGCCGCGATCATCATCGAGACCGTCGTCGGCACGAACGGCGTGCTCGTGCCGCCGCCCGGCTACCTGCAGGGCGTGCGCGAGCTGTGCGATCGCTACGGCATCGTCTACATCGCCGACGAGGTCATGGTCGGCTTCGGCCGCCTCGGCGAGTGGTTCGGCATCGATGCCTACGACGGTCGCCCCGACCTCATCACCTTCGCCAAGGGTGTGAACTCGGGGTACGTGCCGCTCGGCGGCGTCGTGATCTCCGAGCGCATCGCGCGCGCCTTCGACACCACGCCGTTCGCCGGCGGCCTCACGTACTCGGGCCACCCGCTCGCGTGCGCCGCCGGTGTCGCGACCTTCGAGGTGTTCCGCCGCGACGGCATCCTCGAGCGCGTGCGCGACCTCGGCGAGCGCATCGTCGAACCCACCCTGCGCCGCTGGGTCGACACCCACCCGAGCGTCGGAGAGGTGCGGGGTCGCGGTCTGTTCTGGGCCGTCGAGCTCGTGCGCGACAAGCAGACGCGCGAGCCGCTGGTGCCGTTCAACGCGAGCGGAGCGGATGCTGCGCCTGTCGCCGCGTTCGCCGCCGCCGCGAAGAAGGCCGGCGTCTGGCCGTTCACGCACTTCAACCGCATGCACGTGGCGCCGCCGCTCGTGATCAGCGAGGACGATCTGGTGCGCGGTCTCACCGTGCTCGACGAGGCTCTCGCCGTCGCCGACGAGGCAGCCACGAGCTGACCCTCCCGCTGCTGCGCGGGTTCAGATCAGGAATCCGCGCAGCAGCGCTTCAGACCCGGCGAGGTGATCGCGCATCGCAGCCTCGGCGACGTCGGGGCGCCCGGCCAGGATCGCCGTGACGATGCGCTCGTGCTGCTCGCCCGAGTGCTGGATGTTCCTGGGCATCAGAGGGAACGTGTCGAGCCACGCGTTGACATCCGCCCGGTTCTCGGCGACCAGCGCGACGAGCGACGGGATGCCGGCGGCCTCGGCGATCGCGAGGTGCAGCAGGGTGTCGAGGCGGCGGTACTCCTCTGGGCCAGCCGGAAGCGCGGCCTCGTGCCGTGCCCACAGGTCGGCGCGCGTCGCCGCATCCAGAGTGCGACCCGCAGCCGCACGCACGGCGCCGGTCTCGAGCACCCGGCGAAGGCCCAGCACGTCGTCGATCTCGGCGGCGGTCACCGCACCGGCATCCGATGGCTGCGGCAACGGGTCCGCGACGAACGTGCCGCCGTACCGACCGCGCTTGGGCACCAGGTACCCGGTGTCCGCGAGCTCGCGGATCGCCTCGCGCACCGTGTCGCGGCTCACTCCGAAGGATGCCGCGAGCTCGCGCTCGGGTGGCAGCGACTCCCCCGGCGCGACCACGCCGAGACGGATGGTCTGCACGAGGCGAGCGACCGCATCCTCGAGGGCGTTGCCCCGGCGCAGCGGACGGTAGACCGCCCGGCGCACCCCGACGAGATCGCCGTCGGAAGGGTGCTCGCTCATGCTTCTCAGCCTGTCACAGCGACATGATCCCGCTTCACAGCGGGGTGACGTAGGCGTTGGTGATGCCGCCGTCGACGACGAAGGCACTGGCGGTGATGAACGATGAGTCGTCCGAGGCGAGGAAGGCCACGGCCGCCGCCAGCTCCGACGGTTCGGCGAAGCGCCCCATCGGCACGTGCACGAGTCGGCGCTGCGCGCGCTCGGGATCTTTCGCGAAGAGCTCCTGCAGCAGCGGGGTGTTCACCGGTCCGGGGCACAGCGCGTTGACGCGCACACCCTGCCGGGCGAACTGCACGCCGAGTTCGCGCGACATCGCGAGCACGCCGCCCTTCGACGCGGTGTAGCTGATCTGCGAGGTCGCCGAGCCCAGCAGCGCCACGAAGGAGGCCGTGTTGATGATCGACCCTCGACCTGCCGGCACCATGTGACGAAGCGCGGCGCGGCTGCACAGGTACACGCTCTTGAGGTTCACGTCCTGCACGCGATCCCAGGCCGGCAGCTCGGTCGTCTCGATCGAGTCGTCGTCGGCGGGCGAGATCCCGGCGTTGTTGAACGCGATGTCGATGCGTCCGAACTCGGCGGCGACCCCGTCGAAGAGCGTGTTGACCATGGCCTCGTCGGCGACGTCGACCGGGCGGAACACGCCGCCCACCTCGGCCGCTGCCGCTTCGCCCGTGGCGGGGTCGACGTCGGCGATGACGACGAACGCGCCCTCGGCGGCGAAGCGCTGGGCGGTGGCGAAGCCGATTCCACTCGCGCCACCCGTGATGATGGCGACGCGGTCCTTGAGGCGCTGGGTCAGATCGATGGTCATGTGTGTTCTCCGTTGCAGGGTGGTGAGCGGGTCAGGATTCGTCGGTCGCGAAGAAGACGTTCTTGGTCTCGGTGAAGTGCTCGGCGGCATCGGGCCCGAGCTCGCGCCCGAGACCGGATGCCTTCATGCCGCCGAACGGCGTCGCGTACCGAACCGACGAGTGCGAGTTCACCGACAGCACGCCGCTCTGCACCCCGCGCGACACACGCACGGCGCGGCCGAGGCTCTCGGTCCAGATCGAGCCGGCGAGACCGTAGGCGGTGTCGTTCGCCAAGCGGATCGCGTCGGCCTCGTCCTCGAACGGCATCACCGCGACGACCGGGCCGAACACCTCCTGCTGGGCGATGCGGTCGGAGGGATCGGCGAGCACCACGGCGGGCGCGAACCAGAATCCGTCGCCGCTCGGAGCGCTGCCGCGGAACGCGATGTTCGCGTCGTCCAGGAACCCCGACACCGTGTCGCGGTGCGCGGCCGAGATGAGCGGCCCCATGTCGGTGTCGGCGCTCGACGGGTCACCCACTCGCCAGGCGGCGACAGCCGGTTCGAGCATCTCGAGGAACCGGTCGTACACCGACCGCTGCACGAGCAGCCGACTGCGGGCGCAGCAGTCCTGCCCCGCGTTGTCGAACACCGACCCCGGAACCGCCGCGACCGCCTTCTCGAGATCGGCATCCGCGAAGACGATGTTGGCGCTCTTGCCGCCGAGCTCCAGCGTGACGGGTTTGAGCGCTCTGGCGCAGCCGGCGGCGACCTCGATGCCGACCTCCGTCGACCCGGTGAACACGACCTTGCGGACATCCGGATGCTCGACGAGCCGCTGCCCGACGACCGAGCCAGAGCCTGTGACGACCTCGAAGAGTCCTTCGGGGAGGCCCGCCTCGAGGGCGAGCTCGCCCAGGCGGATGGCCGTGAGTGGCGTGAGCTCGGCGGGCTTGAGCACCACCGCGTTGCCCGCGGCGAGCGCCGGCGCGAACGCCCAAGCGGCGATCGTCATCGGGAAGTTCCACGGCACGATCACGCCGACCACGCCGTACGGATCATGGAAGGTGACGTCGAGTCCGCCGGCCACCGGGATCTGCCGGCCCGACAGCCGCTCGGGGTCGGCCGAGTAGTAGTTGAGCACCTGGGCGACATGGCCCGCCTCCCACCGGGCGGACCCGATCGGATGCCCGGAGTTCAGCACCTCGAGCTGAGCGAGTTCTTCGACCGCGGCCTCGACGGCGCGCGCGAACGCGCGCAGCGCATCGGCTCGAGCGACCGGGGCCAGCGCCGCCCATCGGCGCTGCGCCGCGACGGCGCGCGCGATCGCGGCATCCGTCTCTCCGATGTCGGCTCTGGCGATCTCGCGGATCGCCGCTCCGGTCGACGGGTTGATGACTGTGAACGCGCTCATCGGGCGTCCTCCTTCCGCCGCGCGGCGAACGCACGGGCCTGTGAGACGAGATCTGTGAAGAGACGCCGGTCTTCGGCGTTCTCCTCGGGGTGCCACTGCACGCCGACGATGTGACCCGCCGAGGTGTCGACAAAAGCCTGCACGAGGCCGTCGTCGGAGTGCGCCGCAGCGACGAGTCCGTCGCCGAGACGATCGACGCCCTGGTGGTGGTAGCTGTGCACGCGCATCTCGGTCTCGCCGATGATCTCGGCGAGCGGGGTGTCGGTCGACACCTCGACGTCGTTCTCGGCGAAGACACCGCCGCCGATGCGGTACTTCTCGGTGCCGAGCGACTCGGGCAGGTGCTGCTGCAGGGTGCCGCCGCGGGCGACGTTCACGAGCTGCAGACCGCGGCAGATCGCGAGCACCGGGACGCCGCGGCGCTCCGCCGCCTGGAACAGCGCGAGTTCCCACGCATCGCGATCGACCCTGGCGGGGTCGGTGAGCGGATGCCTGTCCTCGCCGTACAGCTCGGGGGCGACGTCCGCCCCGCCGGAGAGCACGAGGCCGTGCATGCCCGAGATGGCCGCATCTGCAGCATCCGGATCCTGTGGCGGAAGAAGAAGTGCGATGCCGCCGACGGAGGTCACGCTCGTGAGGTACTGCTCGGGCAGGAACGCCGCTCGCACATCCCACACCCCCTGCTTCGCGCGCTCGAGATACGTGGTGACGCCGATCAGCGGCGCGGGGTCAGAGTCGCTCGAAGCCACGGATGCGCTCCCAGTCGGTGACGGCCGCGTCGTAGGCCTCGACCTCGATGCGGGCCTGGTTCAGATAGTGCTCGACCACGTCGTCGCCGAACGCGGCCCGCGCGATGGTCGACTCGCTGAAGAGCTTCGCCGCCTCGCGCAGAGTGGTGGGCAGGTGGTCGACCGCGTCCTCATAGGCGTTGCCGGTGAACCGCTCGGGCAGCGGGAGTTCGTTCTCGATGCCGTACAGGCCGCCCGCGATGATCGCCGAGATGGCGAGGTAGGGGTTCACGTCTCCGCCGGGCACCCGGTTCTCGACGCGCAGTCCCGATCCATGGCCGACCACCCGCAGAGCGCAGGTGCGGTTGTCGATGCCCCACGCGACTCCGGTCGGTGCGAAGCTGCCCTTCGCGAAGCGCTTGTACGAGTTGATGTTCGGTGCGAGCAACAGGGTGAACTCCCGCAGGGTCGCGAGGATGCCGGCGATCCAGTGCTCCATGACGGGGCTGAAGCCGTGCTCGCCGTCGCCCGCCATGACCGGAGCACCCGACTCGTCGCGCAGCGACAGATGGATGTGGCAGCTGTTTCCCTCACGCTCATTGAACTTGGCCATGAACGTGAGCGCCTTGCCGTGCTGCTCAGCGATCTCCTTCGCACCGTTCTTGTAGATCGCATGCTGGTCGGCGGTCTCGCGCACCTCCGCATAGCGGAACGCGATCTCCTGCTGACCGAAGTTGCACTCGCCCTTCACGCCCTCGCAATAGAGCCCCGCGCCGTCCATGCTGTTGCGGATGTCGCGCAGCAGCGGCTCCATGCGGGTCGAGGCGAGCAGGTTGTAATCGACGTTGTAGTCGGTCGCGGGCGTCAGCCCCTCGTACTTGCGCGCCCACGCGTCGCGATACGTGTCGTCGAAGACGATGAACTCGAGCTCGGTGCCTGAGTAGGCGGTCCAGCCCCGCTCGGCGAGGCGGTCGCGCTGGCGGTCGAGGATCGCGCGGGGCGACGGCCCGACCGGCTCGCCGTTCTGCCACACCAGATCGGCCATGACCAGCGCGGTGCCGTCGAGCCACGGGATGTTGCGCATCGTCTCGACGTCGGGCTTGAGCACCATGTCGCCGTAGCCGCGATCCCAGCCCGACATCGCGTAGCCGTCGACGGTGTTCATGTCGACGTCGACCGAGAGCAGATAGTCGCAGGCCTCCGCGCCGTGGGCCAGGATGTCCTCCTGGAACAGCCGCGCCGACACACGCTTGCCGACCAGTCGACCCTGCGCGTCGGCGAAGGCCACGATCACCGTGTCGATCTCGCCGGCGGCGATGCCGGCATCCAGCTGTTCGATGCTCAGGTTGCCCGCCATCTGACGCTCCGTTCTCGTGCTGTAAAGCGATCGGCCGACCGGCTTCGCCCTCAGAGTAGATCACCTTGCGGTTTAAAGGTAGACGAAACCACCATTGAATGTCACAATCATCCGCAAGGTGCACCCGGCGCCTGCACGCATGCGAACGGAGAGCGGATGTCCCAGCAGAGCAATGAATCCCGCAAGGTCGCCGGAGCGACCTATACACGCGCCGCGAGTGACTATTTCGAGAAGCGCACCCTGAAGAGGTCGGCCGGAGTCTGGGGACTGTGGGGCCTCGCGGTCGCCGCCGTGATCTCGGGCGACTTCTCGGGGTGGAACTTCGGCATCGACTTCGCAGGCTTCGGCGGGATGCTCATCGCCTTCGCGATCCTCGTCGCGATGTACTACGGCATGATCTTCGCGATCGGCGAGATGGCGGCCGCGATGCCGCACACCGGGGGCGCCTACTCGTTCGCCCGCTCGGCCATGGGTCCGTGGGGCGGCCTCGTCACCGGAGCCGCCGAGACGATCGAGTACGTCGCGACCACGGCGGTGATCGTCTACTTCTCGGCGTCGTATGCCAACGGCATCACGAGTGAGCTGCTCGGCCTCGAACTACCCGGATGGGTCTGGTACCTCATCCTCTACATCGTCTTCATCGCCCTGAACTCCGCGGGCGCCGCCATCTCGTTCCGCTTCGCGATCATCGTGTCGGTGATCTCGATCGGGATCATCCTGGTCTTCTCGGCCATGGCGCTCTTCTCAGGCGCGTTCTCGTGGGATGCCCTGTGGGACATCGTCCCCGACGAGGGCCAGTCGACCTTCCTCCCCCACGGCGTCCTGCCGATCCTCTTCGCGCTGCCGTTCGCGATGTGGTTCTTCCTGGGCATCGAGGAGCTGCCGCTCGCGGCGGAGGAATCGCACAACCCGACCCGCGACATCCCCAAGGCGGGATTCTGGGCTCGCGGCACCCTCATCGTCACCGGCCTCCTGGTGCTCTTCCTCAACACCGGCGTGCTCGGTGCCGAAGCGACAGGCACCGCGGGCGAGCCGCTGCTCGACGGCTTCCGCGCGATCGTGGGCGACCAGCTCGCCGCCGTGCTGGCGCTGTTCGCGCTGATCGGCCTGCTCGCTTCGCTGCAGGGCATCATGTTCGCCTACGGACGCAACATGTACTCGCTGTCTCGCGCCGGGTACTACCCGCGCTTCCTCTCGCTCACCGGCAAGCGCCAGACCCCCTGGGTCGCGCTCACCGTCGGCGCCGCAATCGGCTTCGTGGCGCTCATCGTGCTCGACGTGCTCACCGCGGTCGACTCCGAGGGCGCGGGAAACGTCGCGGGTGCGATCGTGCTGAACATCGCCGTCTGGGGCGCCGTCGTCGCTTACGCGCTCCAGCTCGTGTCGTTCATCATCCTGCGCAAGAAGTTCCCGAACGTCGACCGCCCGTACGTCAGCCCGTGGGGCATCCCGGGTGCCGTGATCGCGCTGGTGATCGCCGCGCTGATCTTCGTGGGCTTCCTGCTCAACCCGACCTTCGGCCCGGCGATCATCGCGATCGCGATCGTCTACGCGATCATCCTGCTCGGATTCGGCCTGTTCTTCCGGCACCGCCTCATCCTCTCCCCCGAAGAGGAGTACGCGCTGTCGGGCGGCTCACACGGAGACCCACAGGCCGAGGGGTACGACGCGATGGAGGGCGAGATCTTCGACGGCAAGCGGTGACGGCGCAGGAGCGCGGCTCTACTTGCGGTCGAAGTCGAACGCCTTGAGCAGCTCGTCGACAGCCTTGTCGCGCTCCTCCCCGCCCTCGTCGAACATGTGCGTCACGTGCGTCCGCAGATGATTCTCGAGCAGCAGACGGTTCAGCGACTCCAGTGAACGCTGGATCGCGCGGGACTGCGTGATGATGTCCATGCAGTACTCCTCGTTCTCGATCATCCGCGCGACGCCGCGCATCTGACCCTCGAGGATGCTGGTGCGGTGCAGGGCACGCTTCTTGATGTCTTCGATCACGTTTCGAGGGTACTCGGGTCCTGCGCGTATGGCGCTGGCCGAGCTCAGAGGGAACTCCGCGTGAAAGGATGACGTCATGCCGCGAACACCGATGGCGCTCCTGTCGCCCGCAGACCAGGCGCGGCTCCGCGCTCTCCGACGGATGAAAGCGGTGGCGCTGGGCGCGCTGATCTTCATGGCCGTCGTCTTCGTCTTCGCGTTCGCGTTCCAGGAACGGCAGCCCTGGCTGGGCTACGTGCGGGCAGCCGCAGAAGGCGGGATGGTCGGCGCGCTGGCCGACTGGTTCGCCGTGACCGCGCTGTTCCGTCGGCCGCTCGGCCTGCCGATCCCGCACACGGCGATCATCCCGAACCGCAAGGACGAGATCGGCCGCACGCTCGGCGAGTTCGTCGAGACGAACTTCCTCGAGGCGAGCGTCGTGCGCACCAAGCTCGCCAGCACCGCGATCGCCAAGCGCGCCGGCGAATGGCTGAGCGAGCCCGCCCACGCCGAGCGCGTGGGCGCCGAGGGAGCGACGATCGCGACTGCCGTGCTCAACGCCCTCAGCGACGACGACGTGCGGGACCTCATCACCGACCTCGCTCGCGAGCACCTCGTCTCCCCCGAGTGGGGCCCGCCCGCCGGCGCCTGGCTCGAGAAGATCGTCGAGGCAGACGCGCACCACGGAGCCGTCGACCTTGCCGCCGACAGCATCGGCCGGTGGCTCGATGCGAACGCCGAGTCGTTCTCGGGGCTCATCTCGCGGAGACTTCCCGGGTGGGTGCCGAAGCTCGCGCACCGGTTCGTCGACGACACCGCCTACAACGAGGCCGTCAAGTTCGTGCGCGCTGTGCAGGCCGATCCGCAGCACCCGGCCCGAATCGCCGTCGACGGGTACCTCGCCCGCCTCGCCGACAGCCTGCAGAACGACCCGGAGACCCGGGCCAAGCTCGAGAACGCCAAGTCCTCGCTGTTCGACAGCCCTCGCGTGGGCGCCCTCGCCGCCGAGGCGTGGAACACCGCCAAGAACGGACTCCTCGCCGCCCTCGCCGACCCCGAGAGCGGACTGCGCGTGCGCGCGGCTCAGGCCCTGCAGGAGGTCGGCCAACGACTGACGACGGATGCCGCGCTGCAGCACCGCGTCGACACGTGGGTGTCGGATGCCGCCGTCTTCCTCGTCGACCGCTACCGCCACGACATCGCGTCGATCATCACCGACACCGTCGAGCGCTGGGACCCGGTCGAGACCACCGAGAAGATCGAGCTCATGGTCGGCCGCGACCTGCAGTACATCCGCCTGAACGGCACGTTCGTCGGCGCGCTCGCGGGCCTCGCGATCTTCACGATCGCGCACCTGGTCATTCCCGGGGTCTGACCTCGCATCCGTGCCTAGCGACAGCGAGCTGCGCCAGGTCGGCACGCCGAACAGCACGGCATCCGCGTCATCCTCCGCTGCTGCGAACGTGGGCCGGCACGCGGCCAGAGGTCATCGTGCGGCAGTGCCGAGATTCCCCGCGGCACGAGCCGCGATGACCGCAGCACCGTCTTTCCAGACCTGATCGACGAGCGGCACTCCCGGTCGATACGCGAGATGGATGCGAGTGGGAGCTTTCAGCAGCACGAGATCGGCCCGCGCACCCGGCGTGATCACGCCGACGTCGTCGCGCCGCAGCGCGAGGGCGCCACCCGCGGTCGCCGCCCACACGGCTTCAGCGGGTGTCATCCCCATGTCGCGCACCGCGATCGCGATGCAGAACGGCATCGACGAGGTGAAGCTCGATCCCGGGTTCGTGTCGCACGCGATCGCCACCGTGACGCCCGCGTCGATGAGTCGACGCGCATCGGGGTACGGCTGGCGGGTCGAGAACTCGACGCCGGGCAGCAGAGTGAGCACGGTGTCGGATGCCGCGAGCGCGGCGACATCGGCATCCGTCAGGTAGGTGCCGTGGTCGACGGATGCCGCGCCGAGCTCGACCGCGAGACGGACTCCATCACCGGGGCCGAGCTGGCTCGCGTGCACGCGGGGCAAGAGGCCCTTCGCGATGCCGGCTTCGAGCACGCGCCGGGACTGCTCGACGGAGAACGCCCCGGTCTCGCAGAACACGTCGATCCACTTCGCATACGGCGCGCACGCCTCGAGCATCGGGCCCGCCACCAGCTCGACGTACTCGTCGGCACGGTCGGCATAGTCCGCGGGAACCACGTGCGCACCGAGGAAGGTGACCTCCGGCGTCACCTCGGCGGCGAGCCCGACCAGGCGCTCCTCATGCTCGACGCTCAGCCCGTACCCGCTCTTGATCTCGACCGTCGTCGTGCCCTGCTCGAGCATCTCGTCGAGGAATCCGCGCAGTCGTGCGCGCAGCTCGTCATCGCTCGCCGCTCGAGTCGCCGCGACGGTCGAGCGGATGCCGCCGGCAGCGTATCTCTGCCCCGCCATCCGCGCCTCGAACTCGGCGGCACGATCGCCGCCGAACACGAGGTGGCTGTGGCTGTCGACGAACCCGGGGATGACAGCGTGACCGGACGCATCCACGGTCTCGTCGGCATCCGGTGCGTCGGCGGCGGGTCCGACCCAGGCGATCCGCTGGCCGTCGATGAGAACGGCCGCGTCGACAAGGGTCCCGAAACGGTCGCCGCCGGATGAGCCGACGTTGGTCGTCAGCTCTCCGATGTTCGTGATCAGCGTGGTGCTCATAGCATCGGCACCTTCAGGCCGCGCTCCCGGGCGATGTCGCGAGCGTGCTCGTACCCTGCGTCGACGTGTCGCATGACACCGGTGCCCGGGTCGTTCGTGAGCACGCGTTCGAGCTTCTCCGCGGCGAGCGCCGAGCCGTCGGCCACGGTGACCTGGCCCGCGTGGATCGAGCGGCCGATCCCGACGCCGCCGCCGTGGTGCAGAGACACCCACGAAGCGCCGGATGCCGTGTTGAGCAGCGCGTTCAGCAGCGGCCAGTCGGCGATGGCATCCGAACCGTCCTTCATGGCCTCGGTCTCGCGGTAGGGCGATGCGACCGAACCCGAGTCGAGGTGGTCGCGGCCGATCACGATCGGCGCAGCCAGCTCACCCGACGCCACCATCTCGTTGAACTTGAGGCCCGCCAGGTGACGTTCCTTGTAGCCGAGCCAGCAGATGCGGGCGGGCAGTCCCTCGAAGTGCACCTTCTCGCCGGCCTTCTCGAGCCAGCGGTGCAGAGCCTTGTCTTCGGGGAAGAGCTCGGCGATCGCACGGTCGGTCTTGTAGATGTCCTCGGGGTCGCCCGAGAGCGCGGCCCAGCGGAAGGGCCCGCGGCCCTCTTCGAACTGAGGGCGGATGTACGCCGGCACGAATCCGGGGAACTCGAAGGCACGGTCGAAGCCGCCCAGCTGCGCCTCCGCGCGGATCGAGTTGCCGTAGTCGAAGACCGCGGCGCCTGCGTCCTGGAACGCGACCATCGCCGCGACGTGCTGCGCCATCGATTCGCGCGAGCGGCGGGTGAACTCCTCGGCATCCCGCTCGGCCTCGGCCCTCCACTCGGCGACGGTGATGCCGACCGGCAGGTACGCGAGCGGATCGTGCGCACTGGTCTGGTCGGTGACGATGTCGATCGGCACGCCCCGACGCAGCAGCTCGGGGAAGACCTCCGCCGCGTTGCCGACGACACCGACCGACAGAGCCTCGCCGGCATCCTTCGCCGCGACGACGCGGGCGATCGCCGCGTCGAGGTCTGTCGTGTACTCGTCGAGGTATCCGTGCTCCACCCGACGCGCGAGGCGCGACTCGTCGACGTCGACGATGAGCACGGCCCCGTCGTTGAGGGTGACCGCGAGCGGCTGCGCGCCGCCCATTCCGCCGGCGCCGCCGGTCAGAGTCAGAGTGCCCTTCAGCGATTCCCTGCCGAGGGATCGGGCGACCGCCGAGAACGTCTCGTACGTTCCCTGCAGGATGCCCTGGGTTCCGATGTAGATCCATGACCCTGCGGTCATCTGGCCGTACATGATCAGACCGAGCTCTTCGAGGCGGCGGAACTCGGGCCAGTTCGCCCAGTCGCCCACGAGATTGGAGTTGGCGATGAGCACCCGCGGTGCCCACTCGTGGGTGCGGAAGACACCGACCGGCTTGCCCGACTGCACGAGAAGCGTCTCATCGGGCTCGAGCTCGTCGAGGGTGCGGACGATCGCGTCGTACGCCTCCCAGCTGCGCGCGGCCTTGCCGGTGCCGCCGTAGACGACGAGGTCTTCGGGGTGCTCGGCCACTTCGGGGTCGAGGTTGTTCATCAGCATCCGCTTGGCGGCTTCGGCACCCCAGCTCTTGGCGGTGCGCTGGTTGCCGCGGGCGGCTCGGACCACGCGCGGCCCCGCCGCGGTCGGCGTCGAGGTTGCGGTCGTCGACGTGGTGATGGTGTCAGTCATGCGCGTGCTCCTTTGCGATGCGGGCGATGGCACCGGACTGCACGAGTGCGGTCACGGCTTCGATGTCTGGAGAGAGGTAGCGGTCGGGCCCCGGTCCCGCGGCGACGGTGCGCACCAGATCGCGCACGGCGCCGGTCGCAGGTCCGGCCTGCAGCGGAGCCCGCAGGTCGAGCGCGCGTGCCCCGGTGAGGATCTCGATGGCGACGACCCGGCCGAGTCCGTCGATCGCCCGACGGAGCTTGCGGGCCGCGGCCCAGCCCATCGACACGTGGTCCTCCTGCATCGCCGACGACGGGATCGAGTCGACGGATGCCGGCACGGCAAGGCGCTTGAGCTCCGAGACGATGCCTGCCGAGGCGTACTGAGCGATCATCAGCCCCGAGTCGACACCGACCTCGTCTGCCAGAAACGGAGGCAGCCCGTGGTTGCGTGCCGGATCGAGCGCCCTGTCGGTGCGACGCTCGGATATCGAGGCGACGTCTGCGACCGAGATCGCGAGGAAGTCGAGCACCGCAGCAACCGGCGCGCCGTGGAAGTTGCCGTTCGACTCGATACGGCCGTCGAGGGTGATGACCGGGTTGTCGATCACGCTGGCGAGCTCTCGCTCGGCGATCGTCGAGGCATAGCCCATCGTGTCGCGCGCGGTCCCATGCACCTGAGGCGAGCAGCGCAGCGAGTACGCGTCTTGCACGCGGCCGTCCTCCGGACCCTTGTGGCTGTGCACGATGGGCGAATCACCGAGGAAGGCCCGCAGGTTCGAGGCCGATTCCGCCTGGCCCGACTGCGGACGCAGCGCCATGAGGTCGGCCGCGAACACGGCATCCGTCCCCATCTGCGACTCCACCGACATCGCCGCCGCCATGTCTGCCGTGAGCAACAGCGTCTCGAGGTCATGCAGCGCCAGCACGAGCATTCCCAGCATGCCGTCGGTGCCGTTGATCAGCGCGAGTCCCTCCTTCTCGACGAGAGTGAGCGGTTCGATGCCTGCGGCTGAGAGCGCCTCGGATGCCGGAACGAGTTCGTCATCCGCCGTGCGGACGTCTCCCTCCCCCATCGTGGCGAGGGCGATGTGAGCCAGTGGAGCGAGGTCGCCCGAGCAGCCGAGCGAGCCGTACTCGCGGACGATCGGGGTGATGCCCGCGTTCAACAGAGCCGCATAGGTCTCGACGACGACCGGCCGTACGCCCGTTCTCCCCGAGGCCAGCGTCTGCAGGCGCAGCAGCTGCAGCCCGCGCACGACCTCGCGCTCGACCTCGGCGCCGGTTCCTGCCGCGTGCGAGCGGATGAGGCTGGCCTGCAGCTGCAGCCGGCGATCCGGGGCGATGAAGGTCGTGGCGAGTGCACCGAACCCGGTGGAGACCCCGTAGTGCGGGTGCGGGTCGGCGGCGAGGCCGTCGATGACCCGGCGCGTGTCCGCCACTCGGGCGAGAGCTGCGGGGCTGATCGTGACGGGGGCGCTGTGCCGGCCGACCGCGACGACATCGGCACTACTCAGGGGGGCATCGCCGACGAGGACGGGGGACAGTTCGGTCATGTGTCGATTCCACACCCGCCGAGTCGCGGGCGACAGCGGTTCGTGGGATCCTTTGTCTGTGATCCCAGACAGATCGGATGCCGCAACTCAGGTCCCGGCAGCGGACAACACGCTGCGTATCCTGCGCTACCTCGCCGGGCGGCCGGCCCCGGTCGCTGCATCGGCCATCGCTCGCGAGCTCGAGCTGCCGCGTTCGACCGTGTATCACCTGCTCACCACTCTTGCGGCGCACGGCTTCGTGCTGCACATGAAGGAGGACCGGCGCTGGGGCCTCGGCACTTCGGCGTTCGAGCTCGCGGGAGGCTATGCGCGACAGCAGCCTCTGGCACGTCTGGGGCGACCGCTCGTCGCGGCGCTGTCAGACCGCCTCGGCGAGAGTGCGCACCTCGCGGTGATGAGCGGTGGCGACGTGCTTTATATCGTCGAAGAGCGTGCGCCACGACGTCAGGCCCTCATCACCGATGTCGGAGTACGACTCCCGGCTCATCTGACCGCGTCGGGTCGAGCGATGCTGGCGGCGCTCCCCCGGGAACAGGTCCGCGCTCTCTATCCGAGCGCTTCAGCGTTTCCCGATCGCACCGGACTGGGGCCCCGCACACCGAGCCAACTGCGCGAACTGCTCCGCACGGTGCGCGCACGGGGTTATGCCACGGAAGACAGCGAGGTCGCCGACGGTCTGCGCAGTGTCGGCGCCGTCGTCCGGGATCATGCGGGGTGGCCCGTCGCCGCGGTCGCGGTGACCTGGGCGGGGGGCGAGCTCGATGGACGCACGCTCGCGGATCCCGTGATCGAGACGGCCGCCGTGCTCGAGTCCCGGATCAAGCGGTGATAACGCGCGCGGGCACGAACGCACGTTAACGCAGAAAAGCCACCCAACATTGGGTGGCTTTTCTGTGTAAAAGAAGTCCGGCGGTGTCCTACTCTCCCACAGGGTCCCCCCTGCAGTACCATCGGCGCTGTGAGGCTTAGCTTCCGGGTTCGGAATGTAACCGGGCGTTTCCCTCACGCTATGGCCGCCGAAACACTATAGATGTTTCAATCAAAACACATAACAAAGTCATTGTCATGCGGTTCTCGACCGTACATCGAGAACCACTCAGTGGACGCGTAGCACCAACAAACGGTGTGTTATCAAGTCATCGGCTTATTAGTACCAGTCAGCTGCATGCATTACTGCACTTCCACATCTGGCCTATCAACCCAGTAGTCTGGCTGGGAGCCTCTCACCCGAAGGTATGGAAATCTCATCTTGAGGCCGGCTTCCCGCTTAGATGCTTTCAGCGGTTATCCATCCCGAACGTAGCTAATCAGCGGTGCTCCTGGCGGAACAACTGACACACCAGAGGTTCGTCCAACCCGGTCCTCTCGTACTAGGGTCAGATCCTCTCAAATTTCCTACGCGCGCAGCGGATAGGGACCGAACTGTCTCACGACGTTCTAAACCCAGCTCGCGTACCGCTTTAATGGGCGAACAGCCCAACCCTTGGGACCTACTCCAGCCCCAGGATGCGACGAGCCGACATCGAGGTGCCAAACCATGCCGTCGATATGGACTCTTGGGCAAGATCAGCCTGTTATCCCCGAGGTACCTTTTATCCGTTGAGCGACAGCGCTTCCACAAGCCACTGCCGGATCACTAGTCCCGACTTTCGTCCCTGCTCGACCTGTCAGTCTCACAGTCAAGCTCCCTTGTGCACTTACACTCGACACCTGATTGCCAACCAGGTTGAGGGAACCTTTGGGCGCCTCCGTTACTTTTTGGGAGGCAACCGCCCCAGTTAAACTACCCACCATGCACTGTCCCTGAACCGGATTACGGTTCGAAGTTAGATATCCAGAGTGACCAGAGTGGTATTTCAACAATGACTCCACATGAACTGGCGTCCATGCTTCACAGTCTCCCACCTATCCTACACAAGCCACACCGAACACCAATACAAAGCTATAGTAAAGGTCACGGGGTCTTTCCGTCCTGCTGCGCGTAACGAGCATCTTTACTCGTAATGCAATTTCGCCGAGTTCGCGGTTGAGACAGTTGGGAAGTCGTTACGCCATTCGTGCAGGTCGGAACTTACCCGACAAGGAATTTCGCTACCTTAGGATGGTTATAGTTACCACCGCCGTTTACTGGGGCTTAAATTCTCAGCTTCGCCTTGCGGCTAACCGGTCCTCTTAACCTTCCAGCACCGGGCAGGCGTCAGTCCGTATACATCGTCTTGCGACTTGGCACGGACCTGTGTTTTTAGTAAACAGTCGCTACCCACTAGTCTCTGCGGCCTCCAAACGCTTTCGGAGCAAGTCCTAATACGTCGAAGGCCCCCCTTCTCCCGAAGTTACGGGGGCATTTTGCCGAGTTCCTTAACCACGATTCTCTCGATCTCCTTGGTATTCTCTACCTGACCACCTGAGTCGGTTTGGGGTACGGGCGGCTTGAACCTCGCGTCGATGCTTTTCTTGGCAGCATAGGATCATCCACTTTCTATCCGCATCGTGTCTCAGCCTCTGTGAGAGACGGATTTGCCTATCTCTCGGCCTACGCACTTGCACCGGGACAACCATCGCCCGGCTGGACTACCTTCCTGCGTCACACCTGTTAATACGCTAACCGCACCAGAATGGGGTCGTGCGCTAGGCCCAACGCGTCACCCCGAAGGGATCAGTCACTGGGATTCAGACACTTAGCACTACTGGATTAGTTTGGGCGGTTCTTCGCCGGTACGGGAATATCAACCCGTTGTCCATCGACTACGCCTGTCGGCCTCGCCTTAGGTCCCGACTTACCCAGGGAAGATTAGCTTGACCCTGGAACCCTTGGTCTTTCGGAGGACGTGTTTCTCACACGTCTTTCGCTACTCATGCCTGCATTCTCACTCGTGTAGCCTCCACGGCTGGTTTACACCGCCGCTTCGCTGGCCACACGACGCTCTCCTACCCATCAACACGGCTGGACCACGAAGGCCTACCAATAATGTCAATGCCACAACTTCGGTGGCGTGCTTGAGCCCCGTTACATTGTCGGCGCGGAATCACTTGACCAGTGAGCTATTACGCACTCTTTCAAGGGTGGCTGCTTCTAAGCCAACCTCCTGGTTGTCAAGGCAACTCCACATCCTTTCCCACTTAGCACGCGCTTTGGGACCTTAGTTGGTGGTCTGGGTTGTTTCCCTCTCGACTATGAAGCTTATCCCCCACAGTCTCACTGCTGCGCTCTCACTTACCGGCATTCGGAGTTTGGCTGACGTCAGTAACCTTGTAGGGCCCATCGGCCATCCAGTAGCTCTACCTCCGGCAAGAAACACGCAACGCTGCACCTAAATGCATTTCGGAGAGAACCAGCTATCACGAAGTTTGATTGGCCTTTCACCCCTATCCACAGCTCATCCCCTCAGTTTTCAACCTAAGTGGGTTCGGTCCTCCACGACGTCTTACCGTCGCTTCAACCTGGCCATGGATAGATCACTTCGCTTCGGGTCTAGGACATGCGACTGAATCGCCCTATTCAGACTCGCTTTCGCTACGGCTACCCCTCAACGGGTTAACCTCGCCACATATCGCTAACTCGCAGGCTCATTCTTCAAAAGGCACGCTGTCACAGCTACTAAGGCTGCTCCAACGGTTTGTAAGCAAACGGTTTCAGGTACTATTTCACTCCCCTCCCGGGGTACTTTTCACCTTTCCCTCACGGTACTTGTCCGCTATCGGTCATCTGGGAGTATTTAGGCTTATCAGGTGGTCCTGACAGATTCACACGGGATTTCACGGGCCCCGTGCTACTTGGGATACTCTTCGCGCCAAGGGAGGCATTTCGACTACGGGGTTGTCACCCTCTATGACCGGCCTTTCAAGACCGTTCGTCTATACCATCTTGTAACGCCGCCATCTCGGCAGAGATGACTGAAAAGTCCCACAACCCCCAACGTGCAACGCCTGCCGGCTATCACACACGCTAGGTTTAGCCTGTTCCGGTTTCGCTCGCCACTACTAACGGAATCGCGGTTGCTTTCTCTTCCTGTGGGTACTGAGATGTTTCACTTCCCCACGTTCCCTCTACCCGCCCTATATATTCAGGCGGGAGTCACTAGGTCGGCACGCCGCCCAGCGGGGTTTCCCCATTCGGACACCCTCGGATCAAAACTTGCTTATCAGTTCCCCGAGGCTTATCGCAGATTGCTACGTCCTTCTTCGGCTCCAGATGCCAAGGCATTCACCGTTTGCTCTTAAAGACTTGATAAATCACATGAGTTTGAATCAGAATCGACACCAGACACAAGGCCTGGCTTGAAATTGACTAATGATCTTTAAGATCATCTTGTGCAACCGACCGAAGCCGGCTGCAAGATGCTCGCGTCCACTGTGTAGTTCTCAAAGTACGGGCGGTACCCCTTCTCGCCTCCCCCACAAGGGAAACAACAAGAGGCCCAGAGGTACAGAAACGATCCGAAGATCGCATCCGGTCCCTCAGGACCCAACAGCGTGCAGGCACGACACCCGAAACCCTCCCCGTTCCCACCGCAAGCGGTGTACTAAGCGAGAGCTTCTTCCTTCGCACCATGTCAAATGTTCCACCCATGAGCTCCCAGCGAGAAACGAACGTCCTCGATCTGGGTTCTGGACTCCGAAGAGTCAGATGCTCCTTAGAAAGGAGGTGATCCAGCCGCACCTTCCGGTACGGCTACCTTGTTACGACTTAGTCCTAATTACCGATCCCACCTTCGACGGCTCCCTCCACAAGGGTTAGGCCACCGGCTTCAGGTGTTACCGACTTTCATGACTTGACGGGCGGTGTGTACAAGACCCGGGAACGTATTCACCGCAGCGTTGCTGATCTGCGATTACTAGCGACTCCGACTTCATGAGGTCGAGTTGCAGACCTCAATCCGAACTGGGACCGGCTTTTTGGGATTCGCTCCACCTCGCGGTATTGCAGCCCTTTGTACCGGCCATTGTAGCATGCGTGAAGCCCAAGACATAAGGGGCATGATGATTTGACGTCATCCCCACCTTCCTCCGAGTTGACCCCGGCAGTATCCCATGAGTTCCCACCATTACGTGCTGGCAACATAGAACGAGGGTTGCGCTCGTTGCGGGACTTAACCCAACATCTCACGACACGAGCTGACGACAACCATGCACCACCTGTTTACGAGTGTCCAAAGAGTTGACCATTTCTGGCCCGTTCTCGTATATGTCAAGCCTTGGTAAGGTTCTTCGCGTTGCATCGAATTAATCCGCATGCTCCGCCGCTTGTGCGGGTCCCCGTCAATTCCTTTGAGTTTTAGCCTTGCGGCCGTACTCCCCAGGCGGGGAACTTAATGCGTTAGCTGCGTCACGGAATCCGTGGAATGGACCCCACAACTAGTTCCCAACGTTTACGGGGTGGACTACCAGGGTATCTAAGCCTGTTTGCTCCCCACCCTTTCGCTCCTCAGCGTCAGTTACGGCCCAGAGATCTGCCTTCGCCATCGGTGTTCCTCCTGATATCTGCGCATTCCACCGCTACACCAGGAATTCCAATCTCCCCTACCGCACTCTAGTCTGCCCGTACCCACTGCAGGCCGGAGGTTGAGCCTCCGGATTTCACAGCAGACGCGACAAACCGCCTACGAGCTCTTTACGCCCAATAATTCCGGATAACGCTTGCGCCCTACGTATTACCGCGGCTGCTGGCACGTAGTTAGCCGGCGCTTTTTCTGCAGGTACCGTCACTTTCGCTTCTTCCCTGCTAAAAGAGGTTTACAACCCGAAGGCCGTCATCCCTCACGCGGCGTTGCTGCATCAGGCTTGCGCCCATTGTGCAATATTCCCCACTGCTGCCTCCCGTAGGAGTCTGGGCCGTGTCTCAGTCCCAGTGTGGCCGGTCACCCTCTCAGGCCGGCTACCCGTCGACGCCTTGGTGAGCCATTACCTCACCAACAAGCTGATAGGCCGCGAGCCCATCCCCAACCAATAAATCTTTCCAGTAACTGACCATGCGGTCGCTACTCGTATCCAGTATTAGACGCCGTTTCCAGCGCTTATCCCAGAGTCAGGGGCAGGTTGCTCACGTGTTACTCACCCGTTCGCCACTGATCCCACAGAGCAAGCTCCGTGTTCACCGTTCGACTTGCATGTGTTAAGCACGCCGCCAGCGTTCATCCTGAGCCAGGATCAAACTCTCCGTAAAAAAGAAATGCATACGACACCGGGAAAACGGTGACGCAGCGAGTTTGATGCTGACCAAAGAGACAAATTCATTGCTGACTTCATCCGAATGCCAACCCCCCGAAAGGAGTTGGTCTTTGATCCAAAGGAATTCTCACCCAGCCGAAGCTAGACGAGGATAATTTGGCATTTGACAAGTGCACGCTGTTGAGTTCTCAAGGATCGGATGCTCCCACGACCCAGTCATCACAACCAGGCCCGAAGGGCAACTTCTCTATCTTATCTTCGCATTTCCGGCTGTCAAATCGACACGCCGTAATGTTCAGAACCAGATCTGCAGCTCGGGGCTCAAGGCCGCCGAGGCAACTTCACTAGCTTATCCGTTCCGGAGTCGCTGTCAAATCGACCGCTTCTCCGTAGTGGAAGCTCCAGGTCAGACAGAAGTATGTCTGCGATCTGCTCCGAGGAGCTGATCGAGTGGAGGTGGTTCTCCGCTTGAGGGGGGTGAAGCTCTCGGCCTCTCCGCTTCCCTGTGGGGCGAACAAGTAATAAGTTACGTGGGTTCCGGGGTTACGGCAAATCCAGGCTGTCCGCCGGGCGTGTCGCCCGGCGGACAGGGGATTCAGTCCCCCAGTACCAGCTTCAGCTGCTCGACGGCCCAGTCGAGCTCGGTCGCGCGGATGACGAGCGGCGGCGCGATGCGGATGGTCTGCCCGTGCGTGTCTTTCACCAGCACCCCACGATCGAGCAGCTTCTCGGCGACCTCGCGTCCGGTGCCCTTTGCGGGGTCGATGTCGACGCCCGCCCACAGGCCGGCGATGCGCACCTCGGTGACACCATGACCCTTCAGCGGTTCGAGCCCGGCGGCGAGGTGGGCACCGAGTGCGCGAGCGCGCTCCTGGAACTCCCCCGACTCGAGCATCTCGACCACGCGCAGGCCCACAGCTGCGGCGAGCGGATTGCCACCGAAGGTCGACCCGTGCTCACCGGGACGGATGACTCCGAGCACATCGGAGTCGCCCACCACAGCGGACACCGGCAGGATGCCGCCACCCAACGCCTTGCCCAGCAGGTACAGGTCGGGCACGACACCCTCACGGTCGCATGCAAAGGTCTCGCCCACGCGTCCGAGGCCGGACTGGATCTCGTCGGCGATGAACAGCACGTTCTTCTCGTCGCAGATCTCGCGGATGCGGCGCAGGTACCCCTCCGGCGGGATCACCACTCCGCCCTCGCCCTGGATCGGTTCGATCAGCACGGCGGCGGTGTCTTCGGTGATCGCGGCGGCGATGGCATCCGCATCCCCGTAGGGAACCACGTCGAAGCCCGGCGTGTAGGGGCCGAAGTCGGCTCGCGCCTGCTCGTCGTCGCTGAAGCTGACGATCGTGGTGGTGCGTCCGTGGAAGTTCCCGGCGGCGACGATGATCCGCGCCTGACCGTCGGCGATGCCCTTGACCCGATATCCCCAGGCGCGGGCGACCTTGATGCCCGTCTCGACTGCTTCGGCACCGGTGTTCATCGGCAGCACCATGTCTTTGCCGGCGAGCTTCGACAGCGCCGCCGCGAACGGCTCGAGCCGATCGCTCTGGAACGCCCGGCTGACCAGCGTGACCCGACCGAGCTGCTCGGTGAGAGCCGCGACGAGAGCAGGATGCCGGTGGCCGAAGTTCACCGCCGAGTAGGCGGCGAGCAGATCGAGGTACCGCTTGCCCTCGACATCCGTCACCCAGGCTCCGTCACCGCGCGCGATGTTGACCGGCAGCGGGTGATAGTTGTGGGCGACGTGCGGCTCTGCCGACACGTCCGCGTCGACGGCGGTCACGCCTCACCGCGCAGTTCGAGAGTGCAGCACTTGATGCCGCCGCCGCCGAGCAGCAACTCGGACAGGTCGACCATGATCGGGTTGTAGCCGCGCTCGCGCAGCTGCTTCTCGAAGCCGAGGGCGCGCGGCGAGATGACCACGTTGTAGCCGTCGCTCGCCGAGTTGAGGCCGAACACGGACCCGTCCTCGTCGGACACGAGGATCGCGTCGGGGAACCGCTCCTCGAGGATCGCCCGACTGGCGTCGTCGAAGGCACCGGGCAGGTACGCGATGTTCGCGCGCTCGGGGCCGCCGTTCTCGACGCCCTGCACCGGGTCCAGCACGGCGATCGCGGTGTCGAGGTGGTAGAAGCGCGGGTCGACGAGGTTGAGCGACACGACCTCACGGCCGAAGACCTCACCGACCTCGCGGTGGCTGTCGCCTGTCGAGCGGAAGCCTGTGCCCGCGAGGATCACGTCGCCGACGAGCAGGAAGTCACCCTCGCCCTCATTGACCTCTTCGGGGATCACGGTGTCGTAGCCGGCGCCGCGGAACCAGTCGGCGAACGCGGGGGCCTCGCCCTGACGCTCGACGAAACGGAACTTCGGCACATACGCGCGACCGTCGATCAGGAACCCGCCGTTCGCGGTGTAGACCATGTCGGGGTACCCGGCGAGGGGCTCGATCAGCTCGACCTCGTGACCGAGCTCGAGGTAGAGGTCGTGCAGCTTCTGCCACTGCTCGACGGCCCGCGCGGTGTCGGTGGGCTTCGCCGGCTCCATCCACGGGTTGATCGAGTAGTTCACCGTGAAGTGCGACGGCTTGCACATCAGATAACGACGGTGGTGTGCGGTGCGGACCGGGGTTGCGGTCTCGGATGCCGGCGCAGTGGTTTCGACAGACATGGGGCTCCTCGAACGGATGCGGCGGACGCTGTCCAGGGGCCCGGCGGTCCTTCGACCCGCGTCGCTCGGTGAGAGCCGACGCCAGGGGAAGATGCGACTCGGGCACGCCAGCATCCATTCTGTCACCCGCCCCCTGGACGCCGCCAGAGCGCGGCGCCTCGGGGTCAGATTCCGCGCACGACCACCTTGCCCACCGTGTGGCCCGCCTCGAGGTGAGCGAGGGCGGCGGACGCCTCGTCGAAGGAGTACTCCCGCTCGATCACGGGCGTGATGCGCCCCTCCGCCGTGAGCTCGAGCAGCTTGGCCAGGATCTCGGGTCGAGCCGTCGCCGCCAGCGGATGGATGCGGCGACTCGACCCGATCGACAGGAACGCCGCCTTCAGCATCCGCGGGATCGGTCCGAGCACGTGCCCTCCGTCACCGGTCACGAGCACCACCGAGCCGCCGCGCACGACGAGTCGCTGCAGTTCGCGCAGCCCCATGCCGCCGGCGATGTCGATCACCGCGTCGAAATGCGCGGCAGGCAGATCGGCCAGCGGCGACGTGCGGTGGTCGAGGGTGCGCACGGCACCGAGGTGCTCGACGAGCCGGGCGTTGCGTTCGCCGCACGTGGCCCAGACCTCGGCGCCGCGCAGTGCGGCGAGCTGCACCGTGAACGTGCCGACTCCCCCGGAGGCTCCGATCACGAGAACGCGCGGAACGTGTCCGGCGGCGCTGCCTCTGGCCGGGCGAAAGCCGATCCCCGCGCGGTCGAGAGCCTGCCAGGCCGTACCCGCCGAGACCGTCAGGCACGCTGCGGTCTCGGATGTGACATCGGGCCGGATCGGCACGAGACGGGCAGCAGGCACAGCGACATGCGACGCGAGTCCTCCACCGCCGGTGAGCTCACCGACGACGCGTTCTCCGAGTTCGGCGCCGATCGCGTTCGGGCCCACCTCCACGACGGTTCCGGCGACCTCCATGCCGCGCACCGGATACTTGGGACGTGTCAGCCCGAAGATCGGGCGCACGAGCAGCGGATCACCGAGCATGAGACGGACGTCACCGGCGTGGAGCGCGGTCGCCTCGACTCGCAGCACCACCTCGCCGTGTCGAGGCACGGGAACGGGGATCTGCTCGAGTCGGAAGCCGTCGGCCGAGCCGTAGGTGTCGCGACTCCACGCCGGCATCATCTCGGTCTTGTTCGTCGGGGTCTTGTCGGTCTCGGTCATGTCACACCTCCGTGCTCGTGGGTTGCGGGTACTGGAACAGGTCGTCGAGCCCCACGCCGAAGGCGCGGGCGATCTGGAACGCGAGCTCGAGCGACGGGGAGTACTTCTCCTGCTCGATCGCGATGAGCGTCTGCCTGGTCACGCCGATGCTGCGGGCGAGTTCGGCCTGGGTGAGTCCGGCCGCTTCGCGGTGAGCGCGGATACGGTTGGAGACGAGTGTGGGCTTGACCATCAGACGAGTCCCCGGCGGTAGGCGACGACTCGCGCGACGCTGCCGACCATGGCCGAGACGGCGAACCCCGCGAACATCGTGTTGGCGATCCAGAAGAGGTCGGCGCCCACCGCGCACAGGGTGATCACGCCGAGACCGGCGATCACGACGAAGGACTGCTCGACGCGGCTGCCCATGCGACTGATGTCGCGGTCGCGGACATCGGACTTGCCGACCCCATCGGGATCCTTCGCGCCGGCGATCATCCCCCAGACGATGCTGAGCACGATCGTGGCCACGATGCCGACACCGATCGTCCACATCATGAGCGGAAACCAGTCGACGTCGGCCACCGGGCCGCCGGCGGCCTGCTGCAACACGATGACGACATATGCCCCGATCACCACCACGCCGACGATGAGCCCGGCCCAGGCATTGCGCTCTTCGTAGACCATGATGCCTCCCATGTAAAAGATTCTTGACACGAGAGTACGCCTGCGGCATCCGCGGTGTCAAGAATTCTTTACACATGTGCCGTGCGCCCCCAGCCGGGGTCAATAACGCATCCGCGCTCGCAGGCGGGGTCAAGAACGCACCGGAATCGCGCGATTCCGGTGCGAATTGACCCCGTACAGCGGCGGGGCGGAGCTCGGGACGCGGATGCCGACGCGCGGGAGCCTCAGATGACCGCGGCGCTCCAGTCGTCGGGGTTGCCGTAGCGGTGCGCGGTGATCGCGATCGCCTGCTCGTGCACGAAGGGCAGCAGCTCGATGCGCCCGGCAGAGGTGACCTCGCCGTCGTACACCGCGAGATCCGGGTCGCCTTCGACTGCGGCGGCCAGCGCACGGTGCAGTGCGGCCACCGAGTCTCGCGGGCCGACCAGCCGTGCCCGGCTCGGCCGCAGCTCGCCGTCGATCGACTCGAGCACTGCACGGGAGTCGTCGCCGCGGCGCCGCATCCGCTCGATCCATTCGTCGTCGGTCTCCATGTAGACGACGGCCCCGAGTTCGCCGAGCGCGTGGCGCACCGCAGGGGGCAGACCGACGGGGGTCGAGAGCACGAATCCTGCTCCGGCGCGCACCGCGGCGATGACGACGCGCAGCAGCTCCTGCCAGCCGGCATCCGCAGTGGCCCTGATCGCGACAGGCACGGGACGGTAGCGGAACAGGTTGCGCTCGACACCGAGGTGCGAGACGTCACGCACCTGCCCGAACTCGCGGTCCCAGGCGAGCGCATCCGCGAGCGCCGAGCGACGCAGCCACTCGAACGCCTCGAAGCCGAGCGAGGGCTGTGCCGACTCGATGAGGTCGGTGATGCGCGAGTCGAGTCCGCGCAGGTGCAGCGTGCTCGACACCGTGCCGGATCCGCTCGAGCGCCACGACCCGAGTCCGATCAGGTAGTTCGGTCCGCCCGCCTTGGCACCGGGTCCGACCGACGAGCGCTTCCACCCGCCGAACGGCTGCCGCTGCACGATCGCACCGGTGATGCCGCGGTTCACATAGAGGTTGCCGGCCTGCACCCGATCGAGCCACAGGGCGAGCTCGGCCGGGTCCTGCGTGTGCAGCCCCGCCGTCAGGCCGTACTCGACCGCGTTCTGCAGCTCGATCGCCCGCTCGAGCGTGGGTGCGTGCATGATGCCCAGCACCGGCCCGAAGAACTCCTCGGTGTGGAACCGCGACCCCGGTTGCACTCCGACGCGGATGCCCGGTCGCCACAGCCGACCGGTGGGGTCATCGTCCGAGACGGCCGGCTTGATGAGCCACTGCTCGTCACCCTCGAGTTCGGTGAGCGCCCAGGCGAGCTTGCCCTGGGGGCGTTCGATCACGGGTCCGACCTCGGCCAGCGGATCGGCAGGCCAGCCGACGTGTAACGAACGCGTGGCATCGGCCAGCTGTCGGGCGAATCTCTTCGACCGCCCGACCGGGCCGACGAGGATCGCGAGCGAGGCCGCCGAGCACTTCTGCCCCGCATGCCCGAAGGCGCTGCGCACCAGATCGGCGACCGCGAGATCGAGATCCGCCGATGGGGTGATGATCATCGCGTTCTTGCCGCTCGTCTCGGCGAGCAGCGGCAGGTCGGGCCGCCACGAGCGGAACAGCGCAGCTGTCTGCCACGAGCCGGTGAGGATGACGCGGTCGACCGACTCGTGCGAGATCAGCTCGCGACCGAGGTCGCCCTCTTCGATGTCGACGAGCGCGAGCACATCGCGCGGCACACCGACCTCCCACAGGGTCTCGGCGATGACGGCGGCGCAGCGACGCGACTGCGGGGCGGGCTTGAACACGACGCCGGAGCCTGCGGCGAGCGCGGCCAGCACTCCCCCGGCCGGAATCGCGAGGGGGAAGTTCCACGGAGGAGTGACGACCGTGACGCGCGCCGGTTCGAATGCGGCGCCGGCGACGGCATCCAGCTCTCTGGCCTTGGCCGCGTAGTAGCGGGCGAAGTCGACGGCCTCGCTGACCTCGACGTCGGCCTCGGCGAACACCTTGCCCGTCTCGGAGGCGGCGACCTCGATGAGGTCTCCTCGCCGCCCCTCGAGCGCTGCCGCCGCGCGCAGCAGCACCTCGGCGCGTTCGGTGGCGGGTCGCGCGCCCCAGAGGTCTGCGGCCTCACGCACCCCGGCGATCGTGCTCTCGAGCGTATCGGCGTCGTCGACGCGGGCCGCGTCGATGGTCGCGACACCGAGGGTCGAGTCGGCGATGCGCTCATGGATCTCGCGCGCCCAGTCGCGGTTGGCCGGAAGCGACGGATCGCTGTCAGGGGTGTTCACGAAGCCGGGAGCACCACCCGTCGCCTCGTCGAGCTCGCGCGGAGCGTAGACCGCCGTCTCGAGGAACGGCCCGCCGGTGTCATCCGACCCGCGGGAGATGCCGAGCACCGCCTGGGTGAGTCCTTCTTCGGGCGCAGGCGCCACGGGCACGGGGCGCATCGACTCGTGCACCGGCGCCAGCCGATCCTGGCTGCGCAGCGCGCCCACCCGCAGCGTCGGCGACGTCGAACGGTCGACGGCATCGAGGAACCTGTCGCGCTCTCGCACGAAGAGCGACTCGTCGTCGCCCAGCCGGAACGCGGCGGAGAGGAAGTTGTCGCTCGACGCGTTCTCTTCGAGCCGACGCACGAGATAGCTGATGGCGACATCGAACTCGCCCGGGTGCACGACCGGCACGTAGAGCAGCACCTCGCCGACCTCGCGCGACACCGCCTGCACCTGCCCCTGCGCCATGCCGAGCAGCATCTCGAACTCGACCGGCGGCTGGGAGTTCGCGGCCGCCCCGTCGACGGCACGCACCCCGCGCTCGCCCGCGAGCAGCCACGCATAGGCGATGCCGAAGAGGTTGTGCCCGGCGATGCCCAGACGCACCGCATCGACGTTCTCAGGACGCAGGGCCCAGTCGAGGCAGCGCAGATAGTTGGCGTCGGTGTCGAGCTTGGTGTCGTAGGTGGCCTGCGTCCACCCGTGCATGCGCGCCTCGACCCGCTCCATCGCGAGGTTCGCTCCCTTGACGAGCCGCACCTTGATGGGGGCTCCGCCGTGGTCGACGCGCTCGCGCGCCCAGGCGGTGAGCTGCTGCAGGGCCGGCAGGGCGTCGGGCAGATACGCCTGCAGCACGATGCCCGCCTCGAGGCCTTCGAGACGCGGATCCTCGAGGATGCGGGTGAACACCGCGATCGTCAGATCGAGATCGCGGTACTCCTCCATGTCGAGGTTGATGAAGGTGCGATCCGAGGTGGCCGTCAGGTACAGCGGAAGCAGTCGCTCGACGACCGACTCGACGACCTCGTCGAACGCCCACATCGAGATGTGGCTGATGATCGCCGACACCTTGACCGACACGTAGTCGACATCGGGGCGACGGATCAGCTCGTGGATGCCGTCGAGCCGCCGCTGCGCCTCGTCCTCACCCAGCACCGCCTCGCCGAGCAGGTTGAGATTGAGCCTGGCGCCCGATTCGCGGATCTTCGCGATCGCGGGCCCGAGCTTCGCCGGGCGGGCGTCGACCACCAGGTGGCCGACCATGTCGCGCAGCACCCGACGGGCGATGGGCACCACGGGTGTCGGCAGCATCTGGGCGACGCCGCCACCGAGCCGCACGGCCGACCGCAGGTACCAGGGCAGGAATTCGGGCACGATCGGAGCGATGCGGTGCAGCTGGGATGCCGCGGCGCTCAGGCTCTCGGGGCGCATGACGCCGTCGACGAATCCCAGCGTGAACGGCAGCCCGTTGGCATCCTGCAGCACACCGGCGAGGCGCTCTGCCGCCGGGTCGACATCGGCGGCCGCGGCCTCGATCACCCAGCGACGGGCGAGCTCGACCGCACGGTCCGCGAGCGAGACGGATTCGGGATCCGTGGTGGGCATCGGGTCGGCCATGAGCTCAGCCTAGGACTGCAGTGCCCGCCTGCCCGTGAGCGACGGTCGCGTCGGGTGGTTCCTGTCGCAGTCCGTGCCGTCGGCCGCGCGAACGGGCGGCACGAAGTGGACCGCAACCGAGAGGGAGCGCTCAGAGCGCGGCGATCATCTCGTCGTAGCCCTCACGGAAGGTCGGATACTCCAGATCGCCGAGGAACTCCTGCAAGAGGCGCCCCTCGAGCACAGTCCCGCCGCCGACCTCGGGATCGAGATACGGCGGAGGCGCGACTCCGAGCCGGGAGGCGATGTGCGCGACGACGTCTCCGAGCAGCACCGGCTCGCGATCCACGGCATGGATCAGCGGGGGCGCGGAGTCGGCTCGCAGCATCGCCTCGAGCAGCCGCACGAGATCGGTCTCGTGGATGCGGTTGGTGCGGCGGGTGTGGTCGACGGCCGCACCCTCGCGCACCCGTCGGATGAGGAAGTCGCGACCGGGTCCGTAGATGCCGGCCGGGCGCACGATGCGCGCACCGAACAGCTCCATTGCCAGGTGCTCGCCCTCGACCAGATCGCCGCCCCGCTCGCTCGACACCCGCGACGCATCCCGCTCGGTCAGCGGCGTCTCGCCGGGGCGCCCCTCGAACACCCGCGTCGACGACACGAACACGACCCGCTCCGGCATCGTCGGCAGGGCTTTCGCGAGGCCCCGCAGCGCGGGCGGATAGATCGAGGTGCCCTCGGTGCTCGGCGGCAGGGTGATCACGACCGAGTCGAACGCCGGGAGTTCGACTTCGAGCGGATGCCGCAGATCGGCCTCGATCGTCGGGAACGGCATGTCGCCCGCGTTGCGCCGCATGGCGGTGACGTGGGAGCCCGCTGCCGTGAGTCGCTCGCCGAGGCGGATGCCGAGCTTGCCGCATCCGACCAGCAGCACGTCGCCCGGTGCGCGTGTCTCGAGACCCCAGGGATCGGTCACGGCGTCAGTTCCACACGCTCGGCGCGGGGGTGCGCACGGGAGGCAGAGCGGATGCCGCGGCCCAGTCGTGCACCCAGGCGTCGATCTCGGGCACGCCCTCGGGCTTGCCGACGGCGGCGAACAGCTCTTCGTTGCTGACCGTGCCGCCGGTGCGACGCAGCATCCGCGAGCGCACGATCACCCGTGCATAGATCTCGCCGCCGACGACGGCTCGGTGCTCGAGGAACACGGCCTTGTCGTCATGTCCGATGAACCGGGACTGCACCTCGAACCGCTGCCACAGCTGCAGGGACTTGCGGAAGGTCACGGTCTCGCTCGACACCACGGCGTACCAGCCGCGCTCGTTCATCGCGTCGAACAGTCCCGTGCGGATCAGTAGGTCCCAGCGGCCGAGGTCGAACAGAGACAGGTATCGACCGTTGTTCATGTGGCGCAGGATGTCGATGTCGGTGGGGAGGGTCGTCAGTCTGATGCTGCTGACGGAGGCAGCGTCGAGGGTCTTGCCCCGGCGCACTCGACGTCGGGCGGAGAGAATCACGAGGAGAGTGCGCCAGATCACGTTCACGAGGATCGATCGTAGCCATCGACGAACGATTCGCGAACATCGTTGTGCGATCCCTCCAGGGGTGCATTCTCGGCCTGGGAACGCTCCCGCTCGATTTCCGGTTCGCGGAGGCCGCGCGTAGAGTCGCGCTATGAGCGCCGAAGCCCAGCCTGAAGTCATCGTCCGTCCGGTCCGTGATGTGGATGCGGAAGCCCTGGGTCGCGTGCACGCGCAGTGCTGGCACGAGACCTACGACCACCTGATCAGCAAGGCCGCGCTCGAGAAGGTCTCGCCCCGTCGCATGGCGGAGCTGTGGACGCACTGGGCCTCTCAGGGCCCCGATTTCACGATGCGTGCCGCCCTCGTCGACGGCGAGATCGTCGGCTTCGTCGGCTCGGGTCCCGCCCGCGACAAGGACGCCCCCGCGTTCCGCGAGCTGTACTTCATCTACCTGCTCGACGCGTACCACTCGACCGGCATCGGCCAGAAGCTGTTCGACGCGGCCGTCGAGAAGGACGAGCCCCTCTACCTGTGGGTCGCGGAGGACAACCCCCGCGCACACCGCTTCTATGCACGCAACGGCTTCGCGCTCGACGGCGCCAGCCACACCGAGCCGTTCCTCGGCGAGACGCTGACCGAGGTGCGCTTCGTGCGCTGATCCTCGCATCTCGTGAACGTCGCGTTCACGATTCAGCATGAACGGCCCCCTGCCACCGGCAGGGGGCCGTTTCGCTGGGTCTGGGAGAGATCTGTGCTGAATCGTGAACGGATCAGCGACCTGAGACGCTGCCGAACAGCTTCGCGATCGGGGCGATGACCAGCGGGCGGGCGGCGACCCAGCCGATGGCGATCACCACCAACGACGCCACGAAGACCCAGAACCCGGTCCAGCCGACGGCATCCGATGAGGCGTACATGTGGTTGAGGTTGCGCAGGAACCCGGTGAGGAACACCAGCGCGACGTGTCCGATGATGAATACGACGAAGTAGATCATGACCGGGAAGTGCAGCGCGCGCGCCCACTCGATCGGGTACGCCTTCGACAGCCGCTCGGCCTTCTTGGGCCACATGCCCGACATGCGGAAACCGGTCGCCGCGGCCAACGGGGCCGCGATGAACACGGTCACGAAGTACGCGAGCTGCTGCAGGCTGTTGTAGTTCACCCAGCCGTGCTCGGTCGGCCAGTCGAACGACACGTACTGCAGCGCCGCCGACAGCGCGTTGGGGATGACCTCCCAGCTGGTCGGCACGATGCGCGCCCAGTGTCCGGTGACGAACAGCAGCACGACGAAGATCACGCCGTTCACGAGCCAGAGGATGTCGAGCGCCTGGTGGAACCAGATCGTCAGACTGACCTTGCCCTTGGGATCGTTGCGCGGGGTCCAGAAGGCGGTGGGCCGCTTCTCGTTGCGGATGCGAAGGCCCGACCGGATGATCAGCACCATCAGGAACACGTTGAAGAAGTGCGCCCAGTTGACCCACGGCGCGAACCCGGGCTCGACGGCGACGGCCGGCTCGTACTCGCCGGGGAACGCCGCGAGGAAGTCCTGCATGACGGGGAAGCTCAGCAGTGCCCGCACGAAGGCCACGGCTGCCGCGGCCAGGATGCCGAGGGCTGCCGCCCCGAGCAGTCCGGCGATCGCCTGGGTCCAGGTGGGCCGAGGCCGGTCGGATGCCGGAGCGGTCGACGTGACGTGCCGCGGAGCGCTGCCGTTCCAGACCGTGCGAGGAGCCGGCAGCGGAATCGACGGATCGCCGAGAGCGGGCGCCGTGCGGGTGGCGACGGCGGTCTCGTCGTCGCCACCCGCCGCAGCATCCGCCCGCTCGTCGTCGACCGGCGCGGCATCCTCCCGCCCTTCGAGCGACGACGGCGCGGCATCCTCCCGGTCGTTGAGCGAGGACGGCGAAGCCGACCGAGACGAAACGCGCTCCGCGACCTGGGTGTCGGCAGGCGGCCAAGGCTCGCCGCCCGGCGTGCGCGGAAGACCGCGGCGTACGGATGCCGCGCGCTGTGCCGTCGCCCCGCCCAGCGCGGGGGCCGACACACCAGATGTCGGATGCTGCGGGGCGGACGGCCCTTCACGTGGTGTGTCGGACCCCGAAGTGGAAGGGGTGGCACCGCCCGAGGGTTCGACACCGGCGGCCGCGGCCGCGGGGGCCGCACCGGTGACGCCCGGCGCGGCACCTTGCGGCGCGGCACCTCCCGGCATCGCATCCGCCGGCGGCCATGGCTCGCCGCCCGGCACCCGCGGAAGCCCGCGACGCACGGAGGTGGAGCGCCGCGCTGCCGTCTCGTCCAGAACGGGGGCCGACACACCAGATGTCGAACGCTCCTGGACAGGCGACCCTTCGAGTGGCGTGTCGGCCCCCGAAGTGGCAGGCACGGCCGCAGCGGACGCGGGGGCGGAAGACGCGGCAGCGGCAGGCTCGTCCGCGTCGGCGACACCGTCACCGACGTCGACAGCGAGCCCGGGAGGCCACGGCTCACCACCGGGCACACGCGGGAGCCCGCGCCTGAGCGTTCGCGTCGCCATGACTACTTCTTCCGCGACTCGAGGCCCGCGATCACCTGCGGGACGATCGTGAACAGGTCGCCGACGATGCCGAAGTCGGCGACGTCGAAGATCGGCGCCTCGCCGTCTTTGTTGATCGCGACGATGTTCTTGGCCGTCTGCATGCCCGCGCGGTGCTGGATCGCACCCGAGATGCCGAGGGCGACGTACAGCTGCGGAGACACCGAGACACCTGTCTGACCGACCTGGTGCGACTGCGGGATGTATCCGGCATCCACCGCGGCCCGCGAAGCGCCGACGGCTGCGCCGAGCGCATCGGCGAGCTCTTCGACGAGCACGAACTTCTCTTTCGACGCGAGTCCGCGGCCACCCGAGACGACCCGGGTCGCACCGCGCAGCTCGGGGCGAGACGACGTGGCCTCGACCGCTTCGACAGCTCCCACGGTGGCGGCAGGGAAGCCGGATGCCGCAACGGTCAGGGTCTCGACGGTCGGCGATGCGACCGCCTCTGCCCGAGCATCGACAGCACCCTGGCGCACCGTGATCACCGGGGCGCCGAAGGTGGGGGCCGAGTCGGTGAGATAGGCACCGCCGTACACGGAGTGGTTCGCGACGATGCCCTCGTCATCGCGCGAGACGCCGACGGCATCGACCGACAGCGCCAGCTTCGCGCGCACCGCGAATCGGCCGGCGACGTCGCGCCCCGCGATCGAGTTCGAGAGGAGGACGGCATCCGGTCTCACCTGCTCGAAGGCGGCCTGCAGCGCATCGACGACCGGCATCGTGAGGATCGTCTCGTCGGCGTCGGCCGTCAGCACGACGGATGCTCCGGCGGCGGCCACCTGAGCTGCAGCCTCGGCCGAACCGCCGACGACGAGCGCGACCGGCGCGCCGACGGTCGAGGCGGCGCCGATCAGGGCCGCCGTGCTGCTGGCGGGGTTGCCTGCCGGGTCGAGGTCGACCACGACGAGGATCGGGTTCTCGGGGTAGGTCATGTCACACCAGCCTGTTCTGCACGAGGTATTCGACGAGCTTCTCGGCGGCATCGCCCTCATCGACGATCTTCACGCCGGCCGCGCGCGGCGGCTTCTCGGCGACCGAGGTCATGATCGTGCGGGGAGCCGCGGCCGGGTCGGCCGAGACGCCGAGGTCGTCGAGGGTCAGGACCTCGAGCGGCTTCTTCTTCGCCGCCATGATGCCCTTGAAGTTCGGGAAGCGCGCGTCGGGGAGCGCTTCGGTGATCGAGACCACGGCAGGGAGGGATGCCGAGATCGGCTGCGCTCCGGCATCCGCCCCTCGTGTGCCCGTGATGCCCTCGGGCGTGATCTCGACCGAGGTGAGCGCGGTCGCGTGTGCCCAGCCGAGGTGCTCGGCGAGCATGGCGGCCATCACTCCGCCCGAGCCGTCGGTCGACAGGTTGCCGGTGATCACCAGGTCGGGCCCTCCCCGTCGGATCGCCGCGGCCAGCGTCTCGGCCGTGAGTCCAAGGTCGGCACCCGCGAGCTGCTCGTCGGCGATGTGCACGGCCGACCCTGCGCCGATCGCGAGTGCCCTCCGCACCGACGCCGTGGAGCCGCCGGGGGCCATCGCGACAGCGACCACCTCGGTGCCCTCGTTCTTGTCGGCATGGCTGAGTGCGACCTCGAGCGCACGCTCCGTGATCTCATCGAGCACCACGTCGCCGGCACCTCGCTCGGCGAGGCCTGTCTCGAGATTCAGCTTGCGGTCGCCGTAGGTGTCGGGCACCTCTTTGACCAGGACGAAGATCTTCATCGATTGCTCCTCACGACTGCGTCGATTCTAGCGCCTTGATACTGAGTCCCACCCGACGAGCAACTGAGAACCAGCCGCCGTCCCGGCGGGCACATCCCCGGAGTCCGAGCGCGATGCCCTACCGTAGAACCGTGGTCCGACCCCGCCCCCTGCCCGTCGATCCGCTCGCCGAGGCGAAGCGGCAGTGGCTGGCGCACGGATGGACGGATGCCGCCGACGGCATGACCGTGGTCACCTCGGTGATGCGGGCCCAGCAGCTGCTGCTCGCCAGGGTGGATGCCGCGCTCAAGCCGTTCGCGCTGAGCTTCGCCCGCTACGAGATGCTGCGCCTGCTGGCGTTCAGCCGCTCCGGTCGTCTGCCGCTGTCGAGCGTGGTCGCCAGACTCCAGGTGCACGCCACGACCGTCACGAGCACGGCCGAGCGTCTGGTGCGTGACGGGCTGATCGTGCGCGAGCCGCACCCGCACGACGGCCGCGCTGCTCTGCTCGCTTTGACGGAGACGGGCCGCGAACTCGTCGAGCGCGCCACCTCCGCCCTCAACGCCGACGTCTTCGCCGACCCCGGCATCGGCAGGGAGGACGCGACCGAACTGGTCGCGATCGTCGCGCGCATGCGCAAGGCGGCCGGAGACTTCAGCGACCCGAAGCCGCAGCCGGACGCGCTCTGACGTGTCGGAGTTCGTGCTCGAACGCGTGATCGACGCTCCGCGTGCGACGGTCTTCGCTGTGGCACTCGACCCCGGGCTGCATCTGCGGTCGATGGCACGGTACGGCGAGACGATGGTCGAGGCCCCGGCGGGCGGCGTGTTCAGCGAAGGGTCGACCGTCACCTGGCGGGCGCGGCACTTCGGCATCCCGTTCCGGCTGCGTTCCGTCGTGTACGACGTCGATCCGCCGCGCGGGTTCCGCGACCGGCAGATCTCGGGGCCCTTCGGCTCGTTCTGGCACGAGCACGTGTTCGAGGAGCACCCGCGGGGCACGCTGATGCGCGACACGATCAGATTCCACTCGCCGTTCGGCCCGATCGGTCGCCTGGTCGACCGGCTCGTCCTTCGCGAGTACATGCGACGCCTGATCGAGCAGCGCAACGACCAGCTGGCCGCAGAAGCAGAGGCCGACGCAGAGGGGCGCGGGCGTACACTGCCCGCATGAGCGAACTGCGCCTGCACACGACCCTCGAAGGCCGTGGCCCGGCCGCCGCGATCATCCTCACCGACGACCAGGTCGCCTCGTTCGGGGCGGGCAAGACCTTCCCGGTCGCCGTGACGATCGACGGACGCACCGCACGCCTGCGCCTGGCCCGCATGGGCGGGCAGAACATGATCGGGTTCAGCAAAGCCGCCCGATCCGAGCTCGGGGTCGAGATCGACCAGGAGGTCGATGCCGTCATCCGTCTGGATGCCGCCGAGCGCGAGGTCGAGGTCCCACCGGCCCTGGCCGCGGCCCTCGATGCCGACCCTGGGCTGCGGCCTTCCTTCGATGCCCTGTCGTACTCGGTGCGCAAGGAGCATGCCCGCACGGTGGCCGAGGCCAAGCAGGACGCGACCCGAGACCGCCGCGTCGAGAAGATCGTCGAGGCACTGCGCGGCTGAACCGCCCGCCGCTCGTTCACAACTCAGCATCAACCGCTGACGGGCGTGCCGGATCGGCACCGACGGGCCGATCCGGCGCCATCCATGCTGAGTTGTGAACCGCGGCGCGGCGCCGCCTTCGCGGAACTCAGCGGTTCTGGAAGTCGGGCGCACGCTTCTCCCGGAAGGCCGACATGCCTTCCTTCTGGTCTTCGGTGTCGAACAGCGCGGCGAACGCCCGCTTCTCGTGCGCGAGCCCGTCGGCGAGCGTCGTCTCCATGGCGGCGTCGAGCGCGGCCTTGGCCGCGAACAGCGACGGCAGCGACTTCGACGCGATCGTCTCGGCCAGCTTCGTGGCCTCTGCGAGCAGCTCGGATGCCGGCACGACGCGCGACACGAGGCCGGACCGCTCCGCCTCTTCGGCGCCCATGAACCGGCCGGACAGCACCAACTCCGCCGCCTTGTAATACCCGACCGCGCGGATCAGGCGCTGCGTGCCGCCCATGCCCGGAATGACGCCGAGGTTGATCTCGGGCTGACCGAACTTGGCGGTGTCGGCAGCGAGGATGATGTCGCACATCATCGCGAGCTCGCATCCTCCCCCGAGCGCGAAGCCCGAGACGGCGGCGATCACGGGGGTGCGCACCGCGGCGAACTCGTGCCAGACGCCGAAGTGATCGGTCTCGGTCATCTCGGCAGCCGACATGCCCTCCATCTCCTTGATGTCGGCGCCCGCGGCGAATGCCTTCTCGGATCCGGTGACGACGATCGCGCCGACGCCGTCGTCGAGGTCGAACGCGACGGCGGCCGCCGTGACCTCCTCCGCGAGGCGGCTGTTCAGCGCGTTGAGGGCCTCGGGGCGGTTGAGGGTGATCCACCCGACTCGTCCGCGCTGCTCGACCAGGATCGTCTCGTACTCGGTCATCGTGAAGCCCTCTCCGTCGTGGTCATCTCAGTATGTCGCGGCCCGGTCGCCGCGTTTCGTCTCGGGCGCTGCGCCGTGCTCGCTCAACGGCCGGAGGGCGCATCGCGGATGTCGGTGATGATACCCGAGAAGTCGCGGGTCGCGCCCTCGCCCGCCGCGAAGGCGGCGTAGAGCTGCTGCGCGAGCCGCCCCATCTGCGCGTCGGTCGACGTCTGCTCGATCGCCTGCAGCGCGAGGCCGAGGTCCTTCGCCATCAGGGCTCCGGCGAATCCGGGCTGGTAGTCGCGATTCGCCGGGCTCGTCGGCACGGGCCCCGGCACGGGGCAGTTCGTCGTGATCGACCAGCACTGACCGGATGCCTGCGACACGACGTCGAACAGCGCCTGATGCTCGAGTCCCAGCCGCTCGCCGAGCACGAACGCCTCGGCGACGGCGATCTGCGACACCGCGAGCACCATGTTGTTGCACACCTTCGCGGCCTGCCCGAGTCCAGGGCCGCCGCAGTGCACGATGCGCTTTCCCATGACCTCGAGCACGGGCAGTGCGGCCGCGAAGTCCTCCTCCGAGCCGCCGACCATGAACGCGAGCGTGCCGTTCTCGGCACCCACGACACCGCCCGACACGGGTGCGTCGACGTTGCGATGCCCGGCCGCGAGCGCCAGCGCGTGGGCGGCACGGGCTTCGTCGACCGCGATCGTCGACGACTCGATGAACAGGGTGTCCGGTCGAGCGGCGGCCAGCAGCTCGGTGCGGTAGGCGTCGATCACGTGCCGTCCGGCCGGGAACATCGTGATCACGACGTCGGCCTCGCGCACGGCATCCGCCCCGCTGGCTGCCACCGGGATGCCGGCGGCCTGCGCCGCCTCGATCGCGGCAGGCACGAGATCGAAGCCGTGCACCTCATGCCCCGCCGCGACCAGGTTCTTCGCCATCGGCAGGCCCATGTGGCCGAGTCCGAGGAACGCGATGCGCACCTTCGTCGGCTCGCTCATGATGCGCTCCGCATCGGGTCTCCGCCGGTCCGCTGAAGGGACGCCGACCCAGCCGGTCGCAGCATCTCGCGGCCGACGATCAGGCGCATGATCTCGTTGGTGCCCTCGAGGATCTGGTGCACCCGCAGATCGCGCACGACCCGCTCGATGCCGTAGTCCTGCAGGTAGCCGTAGCCGCCGTGCAGCTGCAGAGCGCGGTTGGCGACGTCGAATCCGGCATCCGTCGCGAACCGCTTGGCCATGGCGCAGCGCATGGTCGCGTCCGGCGCCTGCTCGTCGACGGCCAGCGCGCCGTCTCTGACCATGAGGCGAGCGGCCTGCAGATCGGTGCGCATGTCGGCGATCGCGAACATGATCGACTGCTTCTCGGCCAGCGGTTCGCCGAACGCGACGCGCTCGTGCACGTACTGCACGGCGCGGTCGAGCGCCCACTGCGCGCCGCCCAGCGAGCAGGCCGCGATGTTGAGGCGGCCACCGTTGAGTGCCGACATCGCGATCGCGAAGCCACGGCCCTCGTCGCCGAGCATTCCGGATGCCGGGATGCGCACGCCGTCGAGGATCACCTGGCGGGTCGGCTGCGCATGCCAGCCCATCTTCTTCTCGGGTGCCCCGAAGCTCAGGCCCTCGGCGTCTCCGGGAACCAGGAAGGCGCTGATGCCGCGGGCACCCGGCTCGCCGGTGCGCGCCATGACGACGTAGACCGCGGCCTCGCCGGCGCCCGAGATGAATTGCTTCACACCCGTGAGCAGGTAGTCGTCTCCGTCGCGCACCGCACTCGTGGCGACGTTCGCGGCGTCGGATCCGACGCCAGGCTCGGTCAGGCAGTATCCGCCGAACTCCTGCATCGCGGTGAGTGCGGGCAGCCACCGGCCGCGCTGCGCGTCGTCTCCGTAGGTGTCGATCATCCAGACCACCATGTTGTGGATCGAGATGTAGGCGGCGACGGCAGGGTCGCCCTTGGCGAGCTCTTCGAAGATCGCGACCGTGTCGGAGCGGCTCAGCCCAGTGCCGCCGAAGTCCTCGCGCACGTAGATGCCGCCGAGCCCGAGCTCGCCCGCCTTGCCGAGCGACTCGCGGGGGAAGATGTGCTTCTCGTCGCGTTCGGCCGCGAACGGTGCGAGCTCGGTGTCGGCGAACTCGCGGACGGCGTCGAGAATGGCCTCGCGCTCTTCGGCGGTGGTGGTGACGGTGGTCATGGTCATGTCGATTCCTTGTGGGAGGTCAGCGCGGGGGTCAGTGCATCGTGGGGATGACGAAGCTCGCGCCGTCGCGGATCCCGGCAGCGGGCCAGCGGCTCGTGACGGTCTTGGTCTTCGTGTAGAAGCGGAAGGCGTCGGCGCCGTGCTGGTTGAGGTCGCCGAATCCGCTGCGCTTCCAGCCTCCGAACGTGTAATACGCGATCGGTACGGGGATCGGCACGTTCACGCCGACCATGCCGACCTCGACCCGGGCGGCGAAGTCTCGGGCGGCGTCGCCGTCGCGGGTGAAGATCGCGACGCCGTTGCCGTATTCGTGCTCGGATGCCATGCGCAGCGCCTCTTCGTAGTCGGCGGCGCGCGCGATCACCAGCACCGGTCCGAAGATCTCCTCGCGGTAGATCGCCATGTCGGTCGTGACGTGGTCGAACAGCGTCGGTCCGAGATAGAAGCCCTGCTCATGGCCCGGCACCGAGAAGCCTCGGCCGTCAGCGAGGAGGGTCGCGCCCTCGTCGACGCCCTGCTGGATGTAGCCCTCGACCCGCTCGACCGCTGCTCGTGTGACCAGCGGACCGTAGTCGACGTCGGCCGAGAGCGAGGGCCCGATGCGCAGCTGCGCCACACGCTCAGTGAGCTTGGCCGCGAGAGCATCCGCCGTCTCCTGTCCGACCGGGACCGCAACCGAGATCGCCATGCAGCGCTCGCCCGCCGAACCGTAGCCCGAGCCGATCAGAGCGTCGACGGCCTGGTCGAGGTCGGCGTCGGGCATCACGATCATGTGGTTTTTGGCACCGCCGAAGCACTGCGCGCGCTTGCCGTGCGCGGCCGCCGTCGAGTAGATGTACTCGGCGATCGGGGTCGAGCCGACGAATCCCACGGCCCGGATGCGGTCGTCGGTGAGCAGCGCGTCGACGGCCTCCTTGTCTCCGTGCACGACGTTGAGCACGCCGGCGGGCAGCCCCGCCTCGAGGAACAGCTCGGCGATGCGGACGGGGACCGAGGGGTCACGCTCACTGGGCTTGAGCACCACGGCGTTGCCGGCGGCGAGCGCGGGGCCCGCCTTCCACAGCGGGATCATGGCAGGGAAGTTGAAGGGCGTGATCGCGGCGACCACTCCGAGGGGCTGCCGCATCGAGTAGACGTCGATGCCCGCACCGGCGCCGGTCGAGTACTCGCCCTTCAGCAGGTGCGGAGCGCCCGCGGAGAACTCGATGACCTCGAGGCCCCGCTGGATGTCGCCCTTCGCGTCGTCGACCGTCTTGCCGTGCTCGCTCGCAAGCAGCTCGGCGAGCGACTGCATCTCGCGCTGTGCCAGATCGAGGAATCGCAGCAGCACGCGAGCGCGCTTCTGCGGGTTGGTCGCCGCCCACTCGACCTGCGCGGCCTCGGCGTTCGCGATCACCTCGGCGACCTCCGCGGTGGAGGCCAGCGGCACGCGCGCCTGGACGGATCCGGTGCTCGGATCGAACACGTCGGCGAAGCGGCCACCCTCGGGGGTGAAGTGCTTTCCGCCTACGAAGTGGGGAATGGTACGAGTCATTGTGCGATGTCCCTTCGCGCCGTCGTTGGCACTATGACTATAGTACTTCGGCATCCTGAGATTTACTAGGGCGTCCTTGCAGTTGCTTTCTCAAGATCGGGAAGAAAAGTCCTTGCCCGTATAGACGTCGCGATATAGAGTCTGAAACGTTTTAACCACCTGAAACGTTTAAAGTCCGTTTCGGCCCTTCGACAATGAGGTTGATCATGGCACTCGCTGCTGACCAGGATCTGGTTCTCCACGCTCGCAACATCTCTCGCCGGTACGGCGCCGTCACCGCTCTCGCCGACGCCTCGCTCGCCCTGCGCCGCGGCGAGGTCATGGGCCTGGTCGGTGACAACGGCGCCGGCAAGTCCACACTGCTCAAGGTGCTCTCGGGTGCGGTGGTGCCCGACGGCGGCACCATCAAGGTCGAGGGCAAGCCGGTCGACTTCCGTCGACCGACCGATGCTCTGGCCGTCGGCATCGAGACCGTCTACCAGGACCTGGCGCTCGTCGACACCATGTCGGCCGTGCAGAACGTGTACCTCGGTCGTGAAGAGCTGTCGACCAATCCGATCCTCAAGGCGCTGAACGTCGTGAACGACCGAGGCATGCGTGCCCGCTCGCGCGAGGTGCTCGCCGAACTCGGCGTCGGCATCCAGTCGGTCAACGTGTCGGTCAAGGGCATGTCGGGCGGACAGCGCCAGTGCCTCGCGATCGCCCGTGCCCTGCTCTGGGGCCGCAGCATCGTGATCCTCGACGAGCCCACCGCCGCGCTCGGCGTGCGCGAGTCGCAGCAGGTGCTCGACCTCATCGGCCGCCTGCGCGAGCACGGAGTCAGCGTGATCCTCGTGAGCCACAACATGCAGCAGCTGCACACCGTCGCAGATCGCGTCACCGTGATGCGCCTCGGCCGGTCGGTCGCCGTGCGTGACATCGCCGACGTCACCGCGCAGGACATCGTCGGCCTGATCACCGGGGCACTCCCCGCAGACGTCCCCACCCCGGAGGACACCGAGACCCTCGTCAGCTGACGACGAGCAGACTTCACCACTTCACCACTCGCACCACCCCCAACACACCCACTCAAGAGGAGCACTGCAATGACGCATCACTCATCCCGCACCGCCCTGCGCCTGCTCGGCGCAGGCGTGGCACTCGTCTCGGCCATCGCGATGGTCGGCTGCGCCGATCAGGCATCCGGCGGATCCGGCGGCGGAGACGACGACACCTTCACCCTCGGCTTCGCCGTCGGCGGTCAGGCCGACGCCGACTGGCAGGACTACCAGGGCGACGTCGCCCAGGCACTCGCCGAGCAGCGCGGCTGGAAGTACGTCGAGCTCAGCAACGACGGCGACGAGGCCACCGCGGTGAAGAACGCCGACCTCTTCGTGCAGCAGGGCGTCGACGCCGTGATGATGTTCAACGGACGCCCCGAGGCGAACCCGGTCATCGCGAAGAAGTACGCGGATGCCGAGATCCCGGTCATCACGTTCGACATCGCCCAGGAGGGCTGGTACTTCGTCGGCATCGACAACGCAGCAGCCGGCACCGAGGGCGGCACAGCCCTCGGCGAACTCGCCAAGAGCGAGTGGGACTGCGACGTCGACCTCGTCATCTCGGCGCAGGGCACCGCGGCCGGGCAGATCGACACCTGGCGCACCGGCAACGCCGCGACGGCGATCGGCGAGGTCTGCCCCGACATCCCCGAGGACGCGTACGTCGCGTACGAGGCCGACGGCAACCTCACCACCTCGCTGCAGAACGCGCCAGGCGTCTTCGCGGCACACCCGGATGCCGAGAACATCCTCGTCGTCGGACTCAACGACCAGGCGGTGGTCGGCGCCCTGCAGGCGGCGACGCAGCTGGGCCGCGACGCCAACATCATGGGCTGGGGCCAGGACGGCGGCCTGATCACGGGCGACAACGTCGACCCGAACCTCGCCGGCAGCGTCATGTACTTCCTCGAGGGGTACGCGGCCTACGCCTTCCAGATCCTGGACGAGATCGCAGCCGGCGATGCGCCCGAGGTCAAGGACACGGGCGACGACGCAGCGGTGAGCGTGCAGCCGTGCGCCGTGACGCAGGAGCAGGCCGCCGCGATCCCCGGCATCGAGGAACGCGTCGCTGAGATCTCCCAGGCCGACGAGGGCACGACCCTCTACGACCTCTACTGCAAGAACTAACCGTTCCTCCCGGATCGGTCTCGAGAAGAACGAGACTCACATGACGACTCCCACCCTCACGGCCGATCCGGCCGCCCCGCGTTCGGGTGCGCGCACAGCGCGCCCGGACGCGGGGAGCCGCACCGCCCTGCGCGATGCGCTCACCATCGCCGCGGTCTGGTTCCTGCTCGCCGCGGCGACCACCATCGTCCGCCCGGACTTCCTCTCGACGCAGTCGCTGCTCGCCATCACCTTCACGATGGCGATCTCGGGCGTCCTCTCGGTCGCGCAGGGCATCGTCGTCATCGGCGGCGGCCTGCTCGACCTCAGCCTGCCCGTCGCCCTGGTCGTCAGCGCCTGGGCCACCGTCACCCTCCTGGGTGCCGGTGTGCCCGACCTGCTCGCGGTACTCTGCGGCATCGTCGCCGGCGGCGCCTGGGGCCTGCTGAACGGCCTGATCGTCGTGTACGGCAAGCTCAACCCGATCATCGTCACGCTCGCCACCGGCTTCGGCGGCCTCGCGATCATGATGATCGGATTCAAGTCGGCGCAGATCCCGTCGGGCTCGGCTCTCCGCGCCTTCGGACTCGGGCAGTTCCTGGGCCTCCCGAACATCTTCTGGCCCATGCTCGTGATCCTGGTGGTCGCAGGGCTCGCGATCACGTGGACGCGCTGGGGTCGACGCCTCACCGCCGTGGGCGGCAACGCACAGGCCGCGCGTGCTCGCGGTATCTCGCTGCGCCGCGTGCGACTGGCGACGTTCTCGGGAGCAGGCGCGGTCGCCGGGGTCGCCGGCGTGCTGTTCGCCTCCGTCACCCCGAGCTTCACCCCCAACGCCGGAGCCAGCTACCAGCTCATCGTGATCGCCGCGGTGATCCTCGCCGGCATCAGCCTCTCGGGCGGCAAGGGCAACTTCCTGGTGCTGCTGCTCAGCGTCGGATTCCTCTCGACCATCCCGGTGTCGATCGCCTTCTTCGGACTCCCGCCGGCATTCGCGCTGATCTTCCAGGGCGCACTCCTCATCATCGCCGTCGGCATCGACGGCTTCCGCATCAAGAGAGGTGCACGATGACCACGGCATTCGCCCCGGCATCCGACGTGCAGACACCCCAGGCTCTGCTCCCCCGGGTGCTCTCGTACCTCAAGGGCCCGGTCGGCAGCATCGCGCTGATGCTCGCCGCCGTCGTCATCATCGGCGCGATCTCGGTCGGCCCGGCGTTCTTCTCGGCCTCGAACGTGCGCATCGTCGGCGTGGCCGTCGCGATCCCGCTCATCGTGGGCGTGCTCGCATCGTTCGCCCTGCTCGCCGGCGTCGTCGACCTGTCGATCGGCTCGATGGTCGGTTTCGGCGCCGTGGCCTTCAACCAGCTCGTCGCCTCGGGCATCGACCCGTGGATGGCCGCGGGCGTCACAGTCCTGCTCGGGGTCGTCGTCGGCTCGATCAACGCGTTCGTGATCGTGGGTCTCGGGGCCGAACCGCTCGCCGTCACGCTGGGTATGCTCACGCTGCTGCGCGGGGTGTGCCAGGCGATCGTCGTGCAGGCACCGCCCACGACTCTCATCGAGCCTCTCTACGACGTGACGCAGGGCACGACCTTGGGCATCCCGACTCTGCTGCTCATCGGCGTGGGCCTCACCCTCGTCGCGGCGGGCGTGGTCTCGAAGACGCGCATCGGCCGCAAGGTCCAGGCCGTCGGCGGTGACCCCCGGGCCGCACAGCGCGCCGGCATCTCGGTCGTCCGAGTTCGCACGGTCGCACTGATCGTCAGCGCGGTCGGCGCAGCGATCGGTGGCATCTTCTATGTGGGGCAGCTCGGCTCGGCATCCAACATCCTCGGCACGGGACTCGAGTTCCAGATCTACGCGGCGCTGATGATCGGCGGATACTCGATCACGCGAGGTGGCGTGGGCAACCCGATCGGCGCGCTGCTCGGCCTGCTCGTCGTCGCCGGCATCACGAACATCCTGAACGTGAGCTTCATCGATCCGGACTACCTCGACCTCATCGTCGCGGTGATCCTGCTCGCCGCGGTGCTCGTCGACCGCTTCCGCGGTGGGGACGCGTTCGAGTGAGCGCTCATCCGCAGACGGCTCTCGCGAGCCGGATCCTGGGCCGCACCGGCCTGTCGGTCTCGCCGATCTGCATCGGCACCGCGGCCTGGGGCGTCTCGTCTCCCGTGCACGGTCTGACCGTGCAGGAGGAGGATGCGGTGCAGCTCACGCTCGCCGCGTTCGACAGCCCCGTGACCTTCATCGACACCTCGAACAACTACGGCGACGGCGAGAGCGAGCGCCGCATCGGCCTCGCCGTGCGTCGAGCCGGCGGCGTGCCCGACGGGTTCGTGATCCAGACGAAACTCGATCGCGATCCCGAGACCGACTCGTTCGACCCCGACCGCATGCGTCGCTCACTCGATGAGAGCCTCGACCGGCTCGGCATCGACAGGGTGCCGATCCTGCACCTGCACGACCCCGAACACATCGGATTCGAGGCCGCGATGGCGCCGGGGGGTCCCATCGACGTGCTGCAGGCTCTGCGCGATGAGGGCTACGCCGACTTCATCGGCATCTCGGGAGGGCCGGCGCGCATGCTGACCCAGTTCGTCGAGACCGGTGTGTTCGACGTCCTCATCACCCACAACCGGGCGACGCTCGTCGACCGCACGGCCGATGCCCTGCTCGATGCCGCGACCGCAGCCCGGATCGGCGTGGTCAACGCGGCGATCTACGGCGGGGGGATCCTGGCGAGCTGGCCCAGGACCTCCGACCGCTACCACTACGCACCCGCCGCGCCCGAGATGCTCGCCGCGATCGATGCGATGGGAGCGGCATGTGAGCGCCACGGGGTCCCCCTGATCACGGCCGCCCTGCAGAGCTCGCTGCGCGACCCCCGCATCCATTCGACGGTGTGCGGACTGGTCACCCCGGCGCAGCTCGACCAGACTGTGCGCATGGCAGAGACCGTCGTTCCCGATGCCCTCTGGGAAGAGCTCGAGGCCCTGCGCCCGTCGAAGGAGACCTGGATCGATGACTGACCGCCCGGCCCTCCTCATCACCGGTGTCGGCGCGCACGCCGATCCGTGGCACGGCCTCGCCGCGACGAGCACCGCACTCGCGACCGTGCTGGAACAGCGGATGCCGGTGCACCGCCTCGACACCGACGAGGTCGCGGGCGGCCCTGCGCTGACCGACGCCGCACTGATCGTCGTCAACATCAGCGGCGACCTCGCGACCGATGCCGCTGCGGCGAGCGCGGTGCTCGATCCCCTGCTCGACGCCGTGGCGTCCGGCATCCCGCTGCTCGCCGTGCACTCCTCCTCACTCGCCTTCCGTGACGACCCTCGGTGGGCAGAGCTGCTGGGCGGACGGTGGGTGCCCGGGGTGACCATGCATCCGCAGATCGGGTGGAGCCTGGTGCAGCCGACGGCGCCGCTCGCCCCGTTCCGTGTCTACGACGAGCGCTATTCGCATCTCGAGGTCGGCTCGGGCTCGGACCTCCGTGCGGTCCACACCGACGACGGGATCACCCACGGACTCGCCTGGTCGCGGCGGGGAGCCGCCGGGCATGGCGGGGTCGCGTACTCGGCGCTCGGCCACGGCGTCGAAGCGTACCGATCGGCGGGGACCCGCGAGCTCGTACATGCACTGGTCGACGAACTGCTCGGCGAAAAGCACACGGCACGCCCTGTGCCCTCGTCGCCGCCGGCCACGGGCGCCAGTGCCGATCTCGAGGCCGCCGCACTGGACTACGAGCTCATCGCTCTCGCGCCGCACGGCGTGGCTGTCGCAGACACGGGTTTCACCGATCGCTTCGACGACGGCGAGCTGCTGACATCCGGATACCTGCTCGTCGAGCGTCTGCCGGAGGGCGGCGCGGCGCTGCACAGTCACGGTCGCGAGGTGGGACGGATAATCCCCGATGCCCGTGGGCTGCAGGTCGACCTGCCCGGCGCCGAGGTCGACGGACGGACGCTGCGCGCAGCGGCCGCCGGCATCGCGCTCGTCGCCGAAGCGGGCGAATGGCGAAGCACGGGCGATGGATCTGCGATCCTGCTCGGAGAGGACTGGCGCGTCGTCGTGGTGCACGGCCCGGCGTCGACCAAGCTCGACAATCGCATCCGGCTGCTCGACGACCTGAGGGCGCTGCCCGAGACGCAGAAGGAGCAGCATGCCTGACATCGGCCTGCGAGACGTCGCCGAACGTGCGGGGGTCTCGATCGGCACCGTCTCGAACGCGCTCAATCGACCCGAACTCGTGTCCGAGGCGTCGGCGGCCCGCGTCGCCGCGGCGGTCGACGAGCTCGGCTACGTGCCCAACATCGCCGCCCGCCAGCTCAAGGCCGGCCGCAGCGACGCCATCGGGTTCTCGGTGATCAACATCACCAACCCGTTCTTCGCCGACCTCGCGTTCGGTGCCGAAGAGCAGGCGCTGACCGCCGGGTACTCGGTGATCGTCGGCAACGGCTTCGACTCGGCCGAGCGCGAGTCGCGCTACCTCGACCTGTTCGAGCGGCAGCGGGTCGACGGGGTGCTCATCGCCCCGGTCGAGTACCACGAGGAGTATCTCGAGCGCTTCCGCCGCCGGGGCGTGCCGGTCGTGCTCGTCGATCAGCGGCATCCGAACGGCACGTTCTCGTCGGTCTCCGTCGACAACCGGCTCGGCGGACGCATCGCGGCGCAGGCGCTGCTCGACGGCGGATGCCGGCACCTCGCCTTTGTGGGCGGCCCGACGTCGCGCGAGCAGATGAGCGAGCGTCTCGCGGGGCTGCACGAGGTGGCGGATGCCGCGGGCGTGCGCACCACGCTCATCGAGACGACCACCCTCAACACCGGACTCGGCCGCGAGATCGGCGAGCAGATCGCCGACCTGCCGGAGGCCGACCGCCCGGACGGCGTTTTCGCCGGCAACGACCATCTCGCCCTCGGGCTGCTGCAGGGTCTCGTCGGACGTGGGCTGCGCGTGCCCGAGGACATCTCTCTCGTCGGCTACGACGACATCGAGTTCGCCGGCGCAGCAGTGGTGCCGCTGACCTCGGTACGCCAGCCGGCACGCGAGATGGGGGCCCGTGCGATCGAGCTGCTCATGCACCATCTCGCGGGATCCGACGATCCGATCGAAGCGCGCTTCGTACCCGAGCTCGTCGTGCGGGCGTCGACCCGCACCCCCTGACCGCTTCCGTCCGAGAACCCACCGCCCCGGTCATCGCGACCACCGACCCAGGAGACCCATGCACTACGGCGCCGACTACAACCCCGAGCAGTGGCCACGAGAGGTGTGGCCGGACGACGTCAGGCTCATGCGAGAAGCAGGGGTGACGATGGTGAGCCTCGGCATCTTCTCGTGGTCGCGCATCCAACCGGCTGAGGGCGAGTTCGACTGGGAGTGGCTCGACGAGATCATCGGGCTGCTGCACGAGGGCGGCATCCAGGTCGACCTCGCCACCGCCACCGCATCCCCGCCGCCGTGGGCCACGACCGCCTACCCCGAGATGCTGCCGCAGGATGCCGACGGCACGACCTTCTGGCCGGGCAGTCGACAGGCGTTCGCCCCCTCGTCTCCGGTCTACCGGCGCCTCGCCGCCGAGCTGGTCACCGCCCTCGCCGAGCGCTACGCGCAGCATCCGGCCGTCGTGCTCTGGCACGTGAACAACGAGTACGGATGCCATCTGCACTACGACTACTCCGACTCGGCACGTGACGCCTTTCGGCTGTGGGTGCAGCGCAAGTACTCGACGATCGACGCGCTGAACCACGCCTGGGGCACCGACTTCTGGTCGCAGCGCTACACGGCGTTCGAGCAGATCCTGCCGCCGCGCAAGGCTCCGTACAGCATCAATCCGACCAGTGTGCTCGACTTCAAGCGCTTCACCTCTGACACCCTGCTCGAGCTGTACCTCATGGAGCGCGACATCATCCGCGCCTCTGGTGCGACCCAGCCGATCACGACGAACTTCATGGGCGCGTTCCCGCCGGCCGACTACTGGAAGTGGGCGGCCGAGGTCGACGTGATCAGCGACGACAACTACCCCGACCCCAACGACCCCGAGTCGTTCCGCGGGGCGGCGTTCGCCCGCGAGCTGATGCGCGGCCTGAAGCCCGGCGTGCCGTGGATCCTCACCGAGCAGTCGACGAACGCCCTGAACTGGCGACCGACCAACGCCCCGAAGGCCCCCGGCCAGATGGCGGCGATCAGCGCCCAGGCGGTCGGCCGCGGCGCCGACGGCATCATGTTCTTCCAGTGGCGGCAGTCGCGTCGGGGCAGTGAGAAGTTCCACTCGGCGATGGTTCCGCAGGCAGGGCTCGACACCCGCACCTGGCGCGAGGTCGTCGAGCTCGGCGAGCAGCTCGCCCAGCTGCCCGAGATGCCGGACGTCTCTTCGGGCGCGAAGATCGCGCTCGTCTTCGACTGGGAGAACTGGTGGGCCATCGACGGCCGCGACCACCCGATCGTGCTCGACTACCTGACGCTCGCGCACCGCTGGTACGCGGCGCTGCACCGGCAGAACCTCGCCGTCGACATCGTGAACACCACGAGCGATCTCAGCGCCTACTCGCTCGTCGTCGCACCGCAGCAGTACCTGCTCGGCGACGAAGGTGCGGCGAACCTCTCGGCCTATGTCGAACGGGGCGGAAACCTGTTCGTCTCGGCGTTCAGCGACGTCGTCGACCAGGACGACGCGTTCCGCGAGGGCGGTTTCATCGTCTCGCTGCGGGGTGTTCTCGGAGTCGCTCTCGAGGACTTCGGGGCGCTGGTGCCGCCCGAGTCGGTGCGCTCGGCCGATTCGGCCGGAGAGGTCGCGAGCCACGCCGTGCCCGATGGACCCGGCCAGTCGGAGGCACCGCTCGACGGACCCGCAGGCCGGATCGTCGGTCAGTACTTCGCCGAAGAGCTGATCGTGCAGGATGCCGAGGTGCTCGGCCGCTTCACCGAGGGGCGCACCGCGGGGCGTGCGGCCTTCACGCGCAAGGCCTTCGGCGCAGGGCGCGGGTACTACCTCGCGACGATCCCCGACGACGACGGCATGGCCGCGGTGCTGCGCTGGCTCGCCGCCGAAGCCGGGGTGACGGCCGAGATCGAGGGATTGCCCGAGCACGTCGAGATCGCGCGCCGCGGCAGCATCCTCACCGTCATCAACCACAGCGCCGAGCCGATCGCCGTCGACGTGCCGGGAACCGATGTGCTCACGGCGTCGATCGACGCGCACCGCGAGCTCGGCGCGTACGGGTGGGCGTTCATCGACACGAGCGACTCGCCGTCATCGCAGCACTCACAGAAGGAGAACAGCTGATGCAGTACACACGTCTCGGACGAGCGGGGGCGCGCGTGAGCCGCCTGGCTCTCGGCACCATGAACTTCGGTCCGGTGATCGACGAGGACGCCTCGCGCGCCATCCTGGACCGCGCGACCGACGCCGGTATCGACTTCATCGACACGGCCGATGTCTACGGCGGCGGCCGGTGGGGCGACCACCCCGGACAGTCGGAGGAGATCCTCGGCCGCTGGATGAACGACCGCGGCAACCGCGACGACCTGATCGTCGCGACCAAGGTGTTCGGCGTGATGGGCCCTCGATCGAACGATCGGGGCCTGTCAGCGGTGCACATCCGCGCATCGGTCGAGGCCTCGCTGCGGCGGCTCGGCACCGACCACATCGACCTGTATCAGATGCATCACATCGACCGCGATGTGCCTCTCGACGAGACGCTCAGCGCCTTCGCGACGCTGCGCGAGCAGGGCAAGATCGTCTACCTCGGCAGCTCGAACTTCGCCGGCTGGCACCTTGCGCGCGTGCACGAGATCGCCGCGGCCGCGGGCTATCCGGCCCCGGTCACAGAACAGTCGCTGTACAACCTCACCGAGCGCACCGTCGAGCTCGAGGTCGTGCCCGCCGCAGAGCAGTACGGCATGGGGCTGCTGCCCTGGTCGCCGCTCGCCAGCGGACAGCTCGGCGGGGTGCTGCAGAAGACCGATCGCTCGCGGTCGAGCCTCGACGCGCTCGGCGATCGACGCCCCGCGATCGAACGCTACGAGAAGTTCTGCGCCGAGCTCGGCATCCGCCCCGGTGTCGTCGCGATCGCCTGGCTGCTGCACCAGCCGGCGGTGACCGCGTCCGTGATCGGTCCGCGCACGATCGACCAGCTCGACTCGGCCGTCGAGGCGCTCGAGGTGACGCTGGACGCCGACACGCTCGCCGAGCTCGACCGCATCTGGCCGGGCCCCGGCGGCACAGCCCCCGAGGCATACGCCTGGTAGCGAGCCCGCAACGAAGACCGGATGCCGGGGACATGCGCCCCGGCATCCGGTCTCTTCGTTCTAGTAGACGATCACGGGCAGACTGCGCGGGCCGCGGGAGTCCTGCCACGGCTCCGTGCCGTCGAATCGCACCGTGAGCAGGTGGATTCCACGACCGAGCTTCGGCACCGAGACCGTGACCCTGCCCCTGTCCGCCGGCGTCAGCTCGACCGTCGCGACGACCTTGCCGCGGTCGTGCACCGTCACGGTGCCCACCGGGGCCGTGTCGTCGGCGGCGGTGACCGTCACCTTCACGGTCGCGCTCTTGCCCGCCTTCACGAGGACGTCCGACGTAGCTCGCACCCGAGTGTCGATCGGCTGCACCTGGTCGTCGACGAGCACGGCGACCGAACGGGCGGGGATCGTCACGGTGCCGGTCGCGGCATCCCAGGTGGTGGTCTTGACGACGGCATCCGCTCCGTTCGCCTGGGCCGGCGTCAGCGCGAACGAGCGCCCGGCCAGGCCCGCAACCGTCTGCGTGACCGGCGTGGGTGACGAGTTGAACGCGACGAGTGCTCCGTCGAGCTCGGCGTCGGCATCGGGACCTGCCAGGTCGTCGATCTGCATGAGGATCACGCCGGGCGCTGCGTCCGCTCCACCGTTCGGGAAGGTGACCTTCTGCTGGATCAGCTCGGCAGAGCCGAGACGCAGCAGGTCGACCTCTTCGCGCACCCGCAGCAGATCGAGGGCGGATGCCTCGGCTGCCGCCATATCGGCGGGAGCCGGCTTGAGCGCGGGGTCGGCGAGCAGCGGCGCCATGATCGGCCACTTCTCCTCATTGTCGGCCGCGGCCGGAAGCCCGGAGCCGAACGTCGACTCCTGCCCCGTCCAGTCGATGCGGTTGAACCAGTCCCCGGCGTTGTAGCTGTTGCGGTCGAGGGACTTCGAGCGCAGCAGCTCGGTGCCGGCGTGCCAGAACGAGGGCGACTGCGAGAGCGTCACGGTCGCCAGCGACAGTGTGTTCATGCGCACGCGGTCGGCCATCGGAGTGTCCGCGGCCAGCTTGAGCACCGAGAGGTCGTAGAGCGTCTCGTTGTCGTGCGCGTCGACGTAGTTGATCACCTCGTCGGGCTGGTCGGCATAGCCGGCCGCTGAGCCGCGGTAGTCGATGGCGTCCCCAGCCGTCACCGCGCCGTCGCTCGTCGTGAACGAGAAGTCGCGCAGGTTGCCCGCGAGCCCGAGCTTGACCAGATCGGTCTCGTGTCCGAGGTCGGCGAGCGCCTGCTCGACGGTGCCGTTGATCGGGTCGCCGTTCGGATCGGTGCCGAGACCTGTGCCGAAGCCCTGGCGGAACGTCGACGACGAGTCGACCGGGCTGCCGCCGTGCACGGCATCGCGCAGCCGATCGTTGAACGTCCCGATGCCGGTGCCGCCGAGCTGGCCCTGCGTGGCCTGCTCGAACAGGGCGTTGTCGGCGACCTCGCCGAAGTTCCAGCCCTCGCCGTACAGGTGGATCGCGGATCCGTCGACGCCGTCCTTCTTGAGGGTCAGCGCGTCGAGCGCGTCACGGATCGCCTGCATGTTCGTCGTCGAATGGTGCCCCATGAGGTCGAACCGGAAGCCGTCGACCTTGTAATCACGCGCCCAGGTCACGACCGAGTCGACCATGAGCTTCTCTGCGGCGAGGTGCTCGGTTGCGACATTCTGGCAGCACGTCGAGGTCTCGACGCCACCCGCCGCGTTGAGCCGGTGGTAGTAGCCGGGAACCACCTGGTCGAGCACCGACTTCTCGGCCTGGCCGGATGCAGCGGTGTGGTTGAACACCTGGTCGAGCACGACCTGCAGGTCCATGTCGTGCAGCGCACCGACCATCGACCGGAACTCGCTCACCCGGGCGCCGCCCTCGGCGTCGACCGCGTACGAGCCCTCGGGGGTCGAGAAGTGGTGCGGGTCGTAGCCCCAGTTGAACGCATCGGCATCGGCGACGGCCTGGATGCACGCCTGCTGCGCCGAGTCGGCGGGGCCGAACGAGGCGAGGTCGCAGTCGGGCACGGCCTGTGCCGCTCTGTCTTCCTCGATCGACGCGATGTCGAATGAGGGCAGCAGATGAACGGTGTTGATACCGGCATCCGCGAGCTGCGTCAGCTGGTCGGTGCCCGCACTGTCACGCGTGAACGCGAGGTAGGTGCCGCGCTCCTCGGCCGGAACCGTCTCGTCGCTGATCGAGAAGTCGCGGATGTGCAGCTCGTAGATCGCGCGGTCGACCGCTCGCTCGACGACCGGCGCCTCGGCCTTCTGCCACTGCTTCGGCTGCCAGGCCTTGTCGTCGAGATCGATGGCGACCGAACGCCGCGAGTTCAGCGTGAGGGCGATCGAGTAGGGGTCGGTGACCTGGTTGGTCTCGATCGCGCCGGTGGTCGGAGCGTAGACGACGACCTCCCAGAGATACTCGTCACCCTTGAGATCCTTCTTGCCCTTGACCGACCAGACACCGGATGCGGAATCCCACGTGGCCTCGTGGCGCACCGGGTCACCCTCGGCACCCTCGTTCCAGGTGAGCAGCGTCGCGCTCTGCGCAGTCGGCGCCCACAGCCGGAACGTCGGGTTCTTGCCCGAGAACGTCACACCGAGCTCGACGTCGGCGAGGGCAGCGGCGTAGAGGTCGTCGAGCACTCCCGCGATCTGCACGCCGCTGAACGCCGTGAGCGTGCCCGCCTCGTCGCGCTGGGCGACCGCGAGCTGCGTGCGCAGCAGCGCGGCAGCATCCGCATCGGTCACCCGCAGGGCGAGGTAGCCGTCGAGCGCCGGGAATCGGGCGAGCTGCTCGTCGCTCAGGCCACCCTCGAGCACCTCGAGCGCAATCGGCTCGCCACCCGCGATGTCGCCGTCTGCCACAGCGAGTGACGCGTCAGCCGAGGAGTACAGCTGGTAGGCAGCCCTGTCGACCGACCCGAGGGTCGCCGGCCACGCGATCGTCTCGGCATCGACCCAGTGCGCGCGCTGTTCGCCGGCGCCGGGAAGCTGCGGGGTGTCGCTGCCGACCTCGAGGACGTGCGTCGCCAGCGTGTAGCGGAACGACGTCACCGTGCCCTCCGCGGCGCTGAACGAGATGTTCGCGCCGCCCGGCACTCCGTCGGCGCCGTAGTTCTCATCCCAGCTCAGGCCGTGCGCGACCTTGAGCTCATAGGCGCCGGTCGGCAGATCCGCGGTCGAGAACTCGTAGACGCCGTCGCGGTCTCCGTCGGCCATGAGCGTGCCGAGGCAGTCGGGCGACCAGTCGGCTGCGCAGCCGAGCTCGTCCTGCAGCGAGCCGGGCAGCGTCACGATGGGGCCGTCTGCCGTGGACTGCACGATGTTCGTGCGCGGATCGAAGTAGAAGGTGATCGGTCCGCCCGCGTGGGTGAGCGTGACGTTCGCACCGTCGGGTACGCCGTTCGCTCCGTAGTTGATCGCCCAGCTGCCGTTCACCGCGGCCTTGTACTCGTAGTCACCGGCAGGCAGGTCGAACGTGCCCGCCCACACTCCGTCGGCACGCAGAGTCAGCTTGGCTTTCTCGCACGCCGGGTCCCAGTCGCCCGCGCAGCCCATCTCGGAGTTGAGGCTGCCGGGAACCGTCAGCATGTCGATCGGCGACTCGGGCTCCTCGCCGACCTCGAGCGTCACGGCATTGCCGACCGACGCGTAGGTCGAGGCGGCGGCGTGGTTGCCGGCGGCATCCGTCGTCACGGCCCGATACTCGATCAGCGTGCCGTTCGCGAGATCGCGGATGTCGTGGAAGACCCGCGGATCCGTGTCTTCCGCCGTGCCGAGAGGTTGCCAGTCGTCCGAGCCGACGACGCGCCAGGCGAAGCTGGTCTGCGCCCACTGGTCGGCGATGTCGGCCTGCACGGCGGACTGTCCGGTGACACCGGCTCCGGCGGTCGGCACGGCTACCTCGACGGATGCCGCCTCGGTCGGCGCCGTGACGGTGGAGTCGGCCTTCCAGACCACGGCCGACAGAGCGGGCACCGTGATCGAGGCAGCCGCACCGGCATCCGTCGTGAGGGGTGCGGCGTCGCCGTAGAGCACCTCGTACGACGCATCGGCGGTGAGCGTCGCGAGGTCGACCGTCTGCGCGGTCGCGGCGTTGTTCACCGCGACCAGGTACTCGACCTTGTCGTCGGCATCGACCCGCGAGAAGGCGTAGACCCCCGCGCCGGCCGCCGCATAGCGCTCGATCTGCGCGCCCTCGCCGAGCGCCGGGTTCGCCTCACGGAGTTCGGAGAGCGCGGCGATGTGCTCGTAGAGCGCGGCATCCGTCGCGTAGCGGTCGACGGACCCGGCCTGCTCGCCGGTGATCAGGTTCTGGTCGGCGTACTCGGCGACCTGGGTGGCGAACAGCGACTGCCTGGCGTTCTTGTCGCCGCCGGCGCCCGTGAAGCCCTGCTCGTCTCCGTAGTAGACGACGGGCTGGCCGCGGGTGAGGAACATGAGCTCGTGCGCCAGCTCGTCGCGCTGCAGCGGAGCATCCGTCGACTGCAGGAAGGATCCGACCCGCCCCATGTCGTGGTTGCCGAGGAACGTGGGCAGGGCTGTCGACGACGAATCGGGCGTCGTGTAGCGATCGTCGCCCGCGAACAGCGACTGCAGCCCCTTGGCCGAGTTGCCCGACGCGTAGCTGACGGCGGAGGACTGGAAGGTGAAGTCGAGGATCGAGTTCATGTCGGTGTCTCGCACGTACGGCGCGAGCTTCACCGGGTCGGCGTCGTAGACCTCGCCGAACATGAAGAAGTCGTCGTTGCCCTGCTCATGCGCGTAGTCGAGGACGTCGGCGGTCCACTTCTCCCAGAACTCGAAGTTCACGTGCTTGACCGTGTCGATGCGGAAGCCGTCGATGCCGAGATCGATCCACTGGTTGTACACCTCGACGAAGCCGTTGACGACCGTCGGGTGCTCGGTCATCAGGTCGTCGAGCCCGTCGAAGTCGCCGTAGGTGACCGACTCGCCCGACCAGGTCGAGTTGCCGCGGTTGTGGTACAGCGTGGGGTCGTTCAGCCAGGCGGGGACCTTGACGTCGGCCTCGCTGTCGGCGACCACCGGCGTGTAGGGGAAGCTCGTCGCCGGGTCGAGCTCGGGGAAGCCGTCGGTGCCCGCGTGGTCGGCCGGATCGAACGCCGCGCCCGCGGCATCCGTGTAGGGGCTGGTCGCCTGGTCGATGTAGGAGTACTGGCCCTCGGCGTAGTCGATCACGTCGGCCGTGTGGTTCGTGATGATGTCGAAGTACACCTTGATGCCGCGGTCATGGGCCTCGGCGATCAGCGCCTGCAGCTCTTCGTTCGTGCCGAGGTGCGGGTCGATGCGCGTGAAGTCGGTGATCCAGTAGCCGTGGTACCCGGCCGAGGCGTTCGCGCCCTCGCCCTGCACCGGCTTGTTGGCGAAGCTCGGTGTCAGCCAGATGGCCGACGTGCCGAGGCCCTCGATGTAGTCGAGGTTGTCGCGGATGCCGGCGATGTCGCCGCCCTGGTAGAAGCCCTTGTCCGTGGGGTCGAACCCGGTCGTGAGCCTGTCGCCCTCGAGACCGCCGGTGTCGTTGGAGGTGTCGCCGTTCGCGAAACGGTCGGTCATCACGAAGTAGAACTGCTCACCGGCCCCGGCCTGGCGCACCGGGCTCGTGATCAGCGCGTCGTCGTCTGCCGTGTATCCGCCGCGCAGCTCGGTCGTCTCGAGACCCACCCGCTTGAGGGTGTCGTCGAACGTGAAGCGGAGCGTCGTGGGGCCCGCGACCGTGAGGGGGATGTCGTCTGCGCCGCCGTCGAGGCCATACGCCTCGTCCCAACCCTCGTTCAGCGCGACCTTGTACTCGTAGCTGCCCGCTGGCACCTCGAACTCGGCGGAGTAGATGCCCTCCGCGCCCGTGGGCTTGAGCTCGGTCTCGGCGCAATCGGGGGCCCAGTCGGCAGCGCAGCCGAGCTCGGACTGCAGTGAGCCGACGAGGGCCACGGTTCGATCGGCGGCAGAGGCGGGCGCGCCGCCGAGAGTGCCGGCTGCGCCGAACCCAGAGACGACGAGCGCGGCGGCGGCGAGAAGGGCGAGCGGACGTGAGGCGGTCGTCTTCGACCGAGCCGGCTTGAACAAGTGATGCTCCCTGGGTGGCGGGCGGACACGTCGACGTGTCCGAAGGCTTGCGAGTGAAGTTAGCAGGGCGGTGCGGCGGGCTGCAAGCGCTTGCAGGATTGCTTTAGCGAAAAGTCAGGGGTGTGCGAGACGCCGCTGGCCGAAAGTCGCAAGCGCTTCCAACGTCACGAATCCCCGAGGATGGGGATTTCTCGCCGCGTTCACCGCCCGGACACCTTCGCCGACTACAACTGCACATGCGCGGACACAGACTCAGACCGGATCGGGTAGTCACGTCATCCGCGCATACGGTGAGCGTCTGCTCCCGAAGAGACCCCCGCCGAATCGGGTCGGCGGGGGTCTTCTCCTGTCCTGTCTGGTTTGGGTGCGCGCGCTTGGCAAGTCCGTGTGCGCTTCGCAAGTCCGAATTCTCCGGATTCGGACTCGGCTGGCGCACATCGACTCGGCACGCGTACGCCGGATGCCGATGCGGATTCCGCGACGGATGCCGGAGGAGGGTGCGGATGCGGGGCTACAGCCGCTCGATGATGGTGGCGTTCGCCATGCCGCCGCCCTCGCACATGGTCTGCAGGCCGAATCGCCCTCCGACCGCGTCGAGCTGGTCGATGAGGGTTCCGAGCAGGCGGGTGCCCGACGATCCGAGAGCGTGCCCGAGGGCGATCGCCCCTCCGCGGGGGTTGAGCTTCGCGGCATCCGCTCCGACCTCGACGGCCCACGCCAGCGGCACCGATGCGAAGGCCTCGTTGACCTCGTAGGCGTCGAGGTCGTCGATCGTGAGTCCGGTGCGCTCGAGGATTCGCCGCGTGGCGGGGATCGGCCCGGTCAGCATCATCAGCGGGTCATCTCCGACCACCGAGAACGCGTGGAACCTCGCTCGCGGCGTGAGGCCCAGCGCATCGGCCCGCTCGGCGCTCATCAGCAGAGCGGCAGATGCTCCGTCGGTGAGCGGTGACGAGTTGCCGGGCGTGATCCGCCAATCGACCTCGGGGAATCGCGCGGAGAGCGCGTCGGTGCGGAACGCCGGGTTCAGCCCCGCGAGCCCCTCGGCCGTCGTGCCGGCGCGGACGGTCTCGTCGGCAACGGCATCCGGTGCTTCTGCGACCGGGATGACGGTGCGGTCGAAGAACCCCTCGGCCCAGGCATCCGCCGCACGGCGATGCGACTCGGCGGCGTACTCGTCGAGCACCGCACGATCGAGGCCCCAGCGCGCGGCGATGAGCTCGGCCGAGACGCCCTGGTTCACGAGCCCTTCGGGGTAGCGCTCACGCAGTCTCGGCGACATCGGGCTTCCACCGGCTGCCGACAATCCGAGCGGCACCCGGCTCATCGACTCGACACCGCCCACGATGACCGCGTCATATGCCCCGGCCATGATCCCCTGCGCCGCGAAGTGCACCGCCTGCTGGCTCGACCCGCACTGACGGTCGATCGTCGTGGCGGGGATGGTCTCGTCGAAGCCCGCCGCGAGCACGGCCTGACGGGCGATGTTCGACGACTGATCGCCCACCTGGCTCACACAGCCGAGGATCACGTCATCGATCTGCCGCGAGTCGAGGCCGTTGCGTTCGAGGATCGCGGCGAGCGCACCAGCAGCCAGATCGACGGGATGCACGCCCGACAGGGCGCCCCCCGGCTTGCCCCGGCCCACGGGTGTGCGGACGACATCGATCAGGACGGCTTCGCTGCGCGTGCTCATGCCTCCTATTCTCACCCCGTCGTGGAGTTCGGGACGGATGCCGCTTCGCTGCCCTGCGCCAGCCTCGGCCATGCACGTCTGCGAAGGCCGAATTTCCGGCATCCGGCCTTCGCAGGCGCAATTGGCCTCCCGAAGCGCCCGGCATCCGGCACCCGGCCTCAGGCATCCGGTCTCAGGCGCCCGGTCAGGGCCTCGGGATGCCGTCTTCGCGCGCCGCGAAAACGGGTAGTGGCCACCGGCATCCGAAATACAATCGATGGTGCGCCCGCACCCTGGCGCATCCCCCACCGTCGAGGCGCCCGTGATCCGGGCGACCGCACTTTCTGAGGACCCACCATGTCCAGCGAACCCATCACCGTCTCCATCCGCCGTGAGCTCGACCCCGAGCACGTGGCCGAGGCCACTGCCTGGGTGCAGACCGGCGTGAATCTCGCCCACCGGTACCCGGGGTTCCTCGGATCCGGGTGGGTGCGCGACGGCGAGGATTCGCACGTCTGGCACATGCTCTACCGGTTCTCCGACGAGAAGTCGCTCGTCGCCTGGGAGCAGTCCGGCGAGCGCGAGTGGTGGAAGTCGACCGGCGAGCAGTTCGTGCGCAGCGAGCGCGTGCGCCGCCGCAGCGGCATCGAGGGCTGGTTCGACGAGCCGACCACCGACACCATCACCCTCCCCCGGGCCGACGGCTCGACGACCACCGTGGCGATGGTCAGCACTCCCCCGCGCTGGAAGCAGGCCGTGTCGATCTGGCTCGGGTTCTTCCCCCTCAACCTCGCCTTCACCTATGCGATGAGCCCGATCCCCGGCTGGAACGAGCTGCCGATCTGGCTGCGCGTGCTCGCGACGACGGTCGTGCTGACGCCGATCATGACCTACTGGGTGCTGCCGTGGGTCACGCGTTCGCTGCGGAACTGGCTCAACCGCTGACGCGTCGGGCGGGCTCGGCTCGGCTCGGCTCGGCTCGGCTCGGCTCGGCTCGGCTCGGCTCGCGGCAGGGTGCGCGGGCCGGGTGGTCGGCGCGCTGCGGGGTCAAAAACGCACCGGAAACGCCTGTTTCGGATGCTCTTTTGACCACGCACCCCGCCGCGCGAGCTGAGCGCGGGCAGTCAGAGACCGGCGACGGCGGCGCGCAGCGCCTGCTCGACGACCGCGACCCCCTCGGCCAGCGGGCCGGGCCGGCGAACGAGGTGCAGAGTGTTGATCGGCGGGTCCTCAGTCGGACGCAGGTCGATGAGCCTCCCGTCGGTGAGCTCGTCGGCGATCAGGTAGGTCGGCAGCGCGGTGACGCCGGCTCCGGCCACGGCAGTGGCGGCGAGCGCACGCAGATCGGGGAAGACGAGAGCGGGCTCCCGATCGAGACGGATGCCGAAGACGTGCCGCCAGTAGCGCCGCACGATCGGCACGTCGCGGTCGTAGGCCAGCAGGGGCGCCTCTGCGAGAGCACTCGGCGCGAGGCTCGGTGAGGGTTCGATGCCCAGCGAGGGAGCGGCGACGAGCGCGAACTCCTCGTCGAAGAGCGGCGTGCTCGGCAGCGTGCGTCCTCGCGGACGCACCGCCGATATCACCAGGTCGAGGCTGCCGACCCTGAGCTGCTCGAGCAGATCGTCGGCCAGACCGGTGGTCACCGCGAGCCGCAGCCCGTCGGCGACAGCGGGGGCGAGGGCTGGAGCTGCGACGCGGGCCAGGAACTCGGCGGCGCCCCCCACGCGCACGATCGGCGATTCGGCGGCGGGGCGGGTGCCCAGAGCATCCGCCAGCGCGTCGAGAGGACCGGAGAGTCGAGCGGCGAACTCGTCGGCCCGCGGGGTCGGACGGATGCCGCGGGCATGACGCATGAACAGCGGCCCGCCGACGCTCGTCTCCAGCGCCTGCAGCTGCGACGTCACCGATGACTGCGCGAGTCCCAGTGTGCGCGCGGCCGCCGACACCGAGCCCGATCGGTGCGCGGCGAGGAAGGTGCGCCACAGTCCGAGGTCCTGCAACCCATCGGAATTCCGATTGCTCATATCGGCAATCTATCGGAATCGCTCCCCTACGCTCACGGTTGTCACGGATATCACGTACGCACGGCATCCGTCGTCCGATCCTTTGGGAGCAACCATGTCATCCGTCCTCTTCGTCGTCACCGGTGCCCGCACCTGGACCCTCACCGACGGCACCGAGCACCCCACCGGCTACTGGGCCGAAGAGCTGCTCGCCCCCTACCGCCTGCTCACCGCAGCGGGCCACGAGGTCGTCTTCACGACTCCGGGCGGCGTCGAGCCGGTCGCCGACGCCGGAAGCCTGGGCGACGGTGATGCCGCTGCGCTCGCGCAGATCCCGGGGCTCTCCACTCCCCTCGTGCTCGCCGACGTCGACGCCGCCGACTACGCGGCGGTCTACTACCCCGGCGGTCACGGTCCGATGCAGGACCTCGCAGTGGATGCCGACTCGGCGGCGCTCATCTCGGCGACCGTCGCCGCCGGCCACCCGCTGGCTGCCGTATGCCACGGTCTCGCCGCTCTGCTTCCTGCGCTCGATTCCACTGGTGAGCCCCTTGTCGCCGGACGCCGCATCACCGGCTTCTCCGACGAGGAGGAGCGCATCGGCGGGCTCGCCGACCGCGCCCCGTTCCTGCTCGAGACGTCGCTGCGCGACCTCGGAGCCGACGTCGATGTGACCGACCCCTGGAGCGATCACACCATCGTCGACGGACAGCTCATCACCGGACAGAACCCGCAGTCGTCGGCATCCGCCGCCCGGGCGCTGATCGCGGCTCTCGCCTGACGCATCGCCGGCGCGGCTCTGGCGCCGCGCCGTACGGGGTCTGTGCGGGGAAGTTTCGCACCGGGGTCTCGGTGCGGGGTCAGTTGCGCACCCAGCGTTAGCTGCGGGGTCACTTGCGCACTGGAAACGTGCGATCCGGATGCGATTCTGACCCCGCACGCTGCGGCATCCGCGGCTCACACCGGCCGCACCCACCCGGGCTCAGTTGCACACCCGACACGCGGGGTCAGTTGCGCACCGGGCCCACGCAGGGTCAGTGTCGCACCGTATCCGCGGAGTCAGTCACGCACCGGACCCAAGCGGGGTCAATTACGCACCGCAAACGTCTGATTCCGGTGCAAAATTGACCCCGCACCGGACATCCGATGCAAAACTGACCCCGCACCGGACGTAGGGTGCGAAATCGACCCCGCACCGCCCCGCGCCCAGGCCAGGGCTCGGCTCGGCTCGGCACCGCACGGCCGGCGACGCGCCTCAGACGGCGGAGATCCTCCAGGATGCCGCGTGCGTCGCGCCGGGTTCGAGCACGACGAGGTCCGTTCCCGAGTTGAAGGCGTCGGGCGGGCAGGTCATCGGCTCGACCGCGAGGCCGATGCGGTGGATCGCATCGATCCCCGGGTTGTCGGCCGTGTGCACCTGCACCCACGGGCAGCGCTCGTCGAACGTCATCGCGACGCCGGTTCCGGCATCCGTCACGAGTCGCACCTCTGCCACCTGGCCGTCACGAGCAAGACCCGTGAACGCGTGATCGATGAAGACATCGCCGATCGGGCGCGCAGCGCGGAAGTCCCACTCCGGATGCTCCGACACGGCCTCGAGCGCCACAGGGCTCAACCGTTCGGGGGTGACCGTGAGCACCTCGGATGCCGGCAGGGTCAGCGTCCAGTCGTCCACGCGACCGTCGGGGCCGGCGACGAGATAAGGATGCGGCCCCGTGCCCCAGGGCGCAGCATCCGCGCCGAGGTTGTGCGCGGTGACGGTCTGGCGGAGGCCGTCGGCGTCGATGCGGTACTCGGTCTCGACCTCGATACGGAACGGGTAGCCGGTCTGCGGCTCGATCACGGCGGCAAGCACGACGCGGTCATCGAGCACGAGGCGATCCTCGAACTCGGCCCACGCCAACAGTCCGTGCAGCGCCTGGCCACGGGCTGGCTCGGTGAGGGCCAGCTGGTGCTCACCGCCGCCGAACGTGTAGCGACCGTCGACGATGCGGTTGGGCCACGGCGCGAGAGTGGTGCCGCGGTATCCGGGCCTGACCTCGTCGGTGTCGAACGGCACGACCAGGTCGCGCCCGTCGAACGTGAGCACGCGCAGCGATGCGCCGACGCTCGCGATGACAGCCTCGTAGCCGTGACCTGCGATGCGCAGCTGACGCCCCGAGCGCGGACGCGCCGCGGTCGCGACCTCCACGGCCGCCGCGGAACCCTGCGTCATCACAGCCCCTGCGCGAGTCGGTAGTACGCCTGGTTCCAACGGACCTGCTTCTGGAACTCGGGCAGCGTGGTCGCATCATCGATCACGAGCAGCTCGACCTCGGCCATCTCGGCGAAGTCGCGGAAGGCCTCGAGCCCGACGGCGGTCGACATGACGGTGTGGTGCGCGGCACCGGCGGTCAGCCATGCGGCGGCGGACGTGTTGAAGTCGGGCTGCGGCTTCCACACGGCGCGGCCGACGGGCAGCTTCGGCAGCGACTGACGCGGCGGCACGTTCTCGACGACGTTCGCGGTGAGGCGGAACCGGTCGCGCATGTCGCTGAGCGCGACGACGATCGCGGGGCCGGGGTCGGCGGTGAAGACCAGGCGCACCGGGTCGCCCTTGCCGCCTATGCCCAGCGGGTGGATCTCGAGCGTCGGCTTCGCGGTGGTCAGCGACGGCGAGACCTCGAGCATGTGCGCCCCGAGGATCAGCTCGTCGCCGGGAGTCATGTCGTAGGTGTAGTCCTCCATGAGGCTCGCACCACCGGGCAGCCCCGCACCCATCACGTTGGCGACGCGCACGAGGATCGCCGTCTTCCAGTCGCCCTCGGCACCGAAGCCGTAGCCCTCGGCCATCAGGCGCTGCACCGCGAGACCGGGCAGCTGCGTCAGGGCACCGAGGTCTTCGAACGAGGTCGTGAAGGCGCCGAAGCCGCCCTCTTCGAGGAACGTCCGCAGACCGATCTCGATCGCGGCGCCGTCACGCAGCGACTGGTGGCGATCGCCACCGCGACGCAGCTCGGGCACGACCTCGTAGAGCTCTTCGTACTCGGCCACGAGCGCGTCGATCTCGGAATCGGATGCCGCGGCGACGGCCTCCGCCAGATCGTTCACGCCCCAGGTGTTGACCTGCACGCCGAAGCGCAGCTCGGCCTCGGTCTTGTCGCCCTCGGTGACGGCGACGAAGCGCATGTTGTCGCCGAAGCGGGCGAGCTTGAGCGAACGGGATGCCGCGAGGCCGGCGGCCGCACGCTGCCAGGTCGCGATCTCCTGACGCACTCGAGGGTCGCTCGCGTGACCGACGACGGTCTTGCGCGGCACACCGAGGCGCGTTTGGATGTAGCCGAACTCGCGGTCGCCGTGCGCCGCCTGATTGAGGTTCATGAAGTCGAAGTCGATGTCGGCCCAGGGCAGCTCGACGTTCGCCTGCGTGTGCAGGTGCGCGAGGGGCTTCTGCAGCGCGTCGAGACCGGCGATCCACATCTTCGCGGGGCTGAACGTGTGCATCCATGCGATCAGGCCGATGACCCGGTCATCGGCGTTGGCCTCGAGCGCGGTGCGCTTGATGGCGGCGGCATCCGTGAGCACGGGCTTCCAGACGATCTTCACCGGAACCTCGCCGGCCTCGTCCAGGATGCGGGCGATCTGCTGCGACTGCTCGGCGACCTGCGCGAGCGTCTCGGGGCCGTAGAGGTGCTGGCTGCCGGTGAGGAACCAGACCTCGTAGCCGTCGAGCGAGGTGGTGAGCGGGGTGCGGGTCATGAGGGGCCTTTCATAGTCGGTCGTTGAGCGAGGAGCGAAGCACCGAGACGAAACGTGGTGCGGCTCTCGCGCTCAGCGACGTGAAGAGATCAGAGGGAGTCGATCGCGGCAGCCTCGATGGCGAGGCCGGCACGGTAACGGTCGAGGTAGGCGGTGAAGCCGACGACGTCGGCAGGATCGGGGTCGGCGACCGAGAGGGATGCCGACGCGAACACGTCCCGTTCGAGGTACTCGCCGAGCGAGGCGGAATCGGCGTGCGCGAGGTATGACGCGAGCACCGCGATGCCCCAGGCGCCGCCCTCGGAGGCGAGTTCACCCACCGTGACAGGGGCGCCGAGCGCTCCGGCGAGGAAGCGCTGCGCGACTCCTGCCGTGCGGAACATGCCCCCGTGGGCGAACATGCGGTCGAGCTCGACGCCCTCTGCGGCGAGCACCTGCATCCCCAGCGCGAGCGTGCCGAACACGCCGTACAGCTGCGAGCGCATGAAGTTGCCGAGCGTGAAGGCGCTGTCGGGCGTGCGCACGAACAGCGGTCGTCCCTCGGTGAGGCCGGCGATCGGCTCGCCCGCGAGGTGGTTGTAGGCGAGCAGTCCACCGGCATCCGCCTCTCCGTCGAGTGCCTCGCGGAAGAGGGCGTCGAAGACGGCGTCTTCGCTCAGCGGCTGACCCGCTGCCGCCGAGAAGCGGGTGAAGAGACCGGCCCAGGCGGCGAGCTCGCTCGCGCCGTTGTTGCAGTGCACCATGGCGACGGCGTCACCCGCGGGAGTCGTCACGAGGTCGAGTTCGTGATGTACCTCGGCGAGCGGGCGCTCGAGCACGACCATCGCGAAGATGCTCGTGCCCGCCGAGACGTTGCCCGTGCGCGGAGACACCGAGTTGGTCGCCACCATGCCGGTGCCGGCGTCGCCCTCGGGCGGGCACAGCGGGATGCCGGCCTGCAGCGCGCCTGTCGGGTCGAGGAGCCTCGCACCCTCCACCGTGAGAGATCCTGCGGCGGCGCCGGCGGGGAGGACTTTCGGGAGCAGGTCTTTGGCGGTCGTCGGAAGGCGAACTGCGGCGAGGGCGTCGTAGGCATGCAGCATCCGCTCGTCGTAGTCGCCGGTGGCCGAGTCGATCGGGAACATGCCGGAGGCGTCGCCGACGCCGAGCACCCGCTCGCCCGTGAGCTTCGCGTGGACGTACCCGGCGAGGGTCGTGACCGCGTCGAGCCGGGGCACGTGCGCCTCTCCGTCGACGACCGCCTGGTGCAGGTGCGCGATCGACCAGCGCAGCGGGATGTTCACGCCGAGCAGATCTGTCAACTCCGCCGCCGCCACACCCGTGTTGGTGTTGCGCCAGGTGCGGAACGGCACGAGCAGCTCGCCCTGAGCGTCGAACGCGAGGTAGCCGTGCATCATCGCCGAGATGCCGATCGCGCCGAAGGTCTCGGGGCGCACACCGTGGCGCTCGTGCGCGTCGGCGATGAGCTCGGCGTAGGCGGCCTGCAGGCCCGTCCAGACCTCGTCGATCGCGTAGGTCCAGAGGCCGTCTTCGAGCCGGTTCTCCCACGCGAACGATCCGGTGGCGAGCACCTCGGTGGCATCCGAACCGATCAGGCAGGCCTTGATGCGCGTAGAGCCGAGCTCGATGCCGAGGCTGGTGCGGGCGGCGAGGATGTCGTCGCGGGCCGTGGTCGCATCTGCCGTGTCGCTCATCGTCGGGCGTCCGAGTTCTGTCCGTAGACGTTCTGGTATCGGTGGAAGAGGCTGTCGATCGCCTCCTGCGGAATCGGGACGAGCGGGCCGGCCTCGCGGGCGTGGTGCACCGTGCGGGCGACGTCCTCGACCATGACGGCAGCCTTCACGGCATCCTTCGCGTCGGTTCCGATCGTGAACGGGCCATGATTCTGCATGAGCACCGCGCGGCTGCGGTGGCCGCTGAGGGTCTGGACGATGCCGCGGCCGATCGAGTCGTCGCCGATGATCGCGAACGGGCCGACCGGGATCGGGCCGCCGAACTCGTCGGCCATGGCCGTGATGACGCAGGGGATCTCCTCGCCGCGGGCGGCCCAGGCGACGGCGAACGTCGAGTGTGTGTGCACGACACCTCCGACGTCGGGCATGTGGCGGTAGACGTAGGCGTGGGCGGCCGTGTCGCTCGAGGGCGAGCGGTCGCTGCCGGGCGTGCCGGGGATGACCGCACCGTCGAGATCGCACAGGATCATGTTGTCGGGGGCGAGGTCGTCGTAGCTCACGCCCGAGGGCTTGATCACGAACAGGTCGGCGCCGGGCACGCGGCCCGAGACATTGCCGCCTGTCCAGACGACGAGTCCGTAGCGCACGAGTTCGCCGTGCAGACGGGCGACGTCCTCGCGGACGGCCTGGATGGATGCGTCGATCTCGGCGGAGAAGACGTTCTCGTCAGAGAAAGCGGGGGCTTCGTTGCTCACGGGTACCTCAGGGTCGGCGGTGGTCACTGTGACCGGTCACAGTAGTGTGACACGAGGTGCGCGGGCGGTCAAGGCGCGGCGCACCCCGGTGGACGACCGCGGTGCGGGGTCACTTTCGCACCTCCCACCCCGTGCGGGGCCACTTGCGCACCGGATTCGGCCGTTTCCCGTGCACAATCGACCCCGCGAGGTCAGGTGCGAAATCGACCCCGCATGGGGCCACCGCAGGGCTCAGCGGGGCGGGGCGACCGAATCCCGGGTCACCAGCACCGGGGCGACCGGTGCGAGATCGGATGCCGATGCTCCGGCGCTGTCCGCGAGCACCGCCGCCACCGCGCGGCGCGCCAGCTCGCTGAAGTCCTGCCGCACGGTCGTGAGCTTCGGCCAGTAGTAAGCGGCATCGGGGGTGTCGTCGAAGCCGACCACGCTGATGTCGCCAGGCACCGAGAGCCCGGCCTCGTGCAAGCCGCCGAGCAGCCCGAGCGCCATCTGGTCGTTCGCTGCGAACACCGCCGTCACTCCCGACGAGCGCACGGCGTCGACCGCCGCGTAGCCCGAGCCTGCAGTCCAGTCGCCCTCGAACACGGCGCCGGCGGCGAGTCCACGAGCGGCGAGCTCGTCTGCGAATCCCTGCGTGCGGGACTCGGCTTCGAGCCAGTCGGCGGGTCCGGCCAAGTGTGCGATGCGCGTGTGCCCGGCGTCGGCGAGCGCCGCGACGGCGAGCCTCGCTCCGGCCGCCTGGTCGACCGAGAGGCCGCGGGCTCCCCGGTCGGCCGCATGCAGGGTCACGATCGGCACCCCGATGCGCAGTTCATCGAGGGCGTCGAGGGTGTGGGCGTGCGGGGCGACGACGACGACGCCCTCGACCCCCTGCATCACGAGGTGATCTACCGCGGCGACGACGGAGTCCGCATCACCCGCATCCGCGAAGGCCGCACTCAGCCAGTATCCGACCTCGCGGGCCGACGCCTCGAGCGCGGCGATGCTGCGCGAGGGACCGTAGTGCAGCGCGTCGGTGGCCAGCACGCCGAGCGTGCGGGAACGCCGGGTGCCCAGCGCCCGCGCGGCGTTGTTCATGCGGTAACCGAGCTCGGTCATCGCGGCGAGCACGCGCTCGCGGGTCTCGACGGCGACCTCGGGGTGGTCGTTCAGCACCCGCGACACCGTCTGCCGCGAGACCCCGGCGAGCACGGCGACGTCGCGCACTCCGACGGTGCGACGGGGCTCGCTGCTCGTGTCACTCACGCCGACGAGTGTATGCCGAGCGGCCCCGGCGCCTCTGCTTCGTGCCACTCTGGTGACATGCGCATCGCACTCACCGGATCATCGGGCAAGCTCGGCAGCGTCGTCGCGAGGGAGCTCCGCGCCCACGGATACGACGTCATCGGCATGGACGTCGCAGGCACACGCGGCCCCGACTTCGTGCAGGTCGATCTGACGGACTATGGCCAGGTGGTGGATGCTTTCACTGCGGTCGGCGACCGGCACGACGGCATCGACGCCGTGGTGCATCTCGGCGCGATTCCCGCCCCCGGCATCCGCAGCGATGTCGCGACCTTCCACAACAACATGCCCGCGACGTTCAACGTCTTCTGGGCGGCGGTGCGTCTCGGCATCCGCCGCGTCGTCTACGCCTCGAGCGAGACCGTGCTGGGCCTGCCGTTCGACGTGCCGCCGCCCTACGTGCCGGTCGACGAGGACTACCCGGCCCGCCCCGAGTCGGTCTACTCGCTGGTCAAGACGCTCGAGGAGCAGCTGGCGACCGAGCTCGTGCGCTGGCACCCCGATCTGTCGATCACAGCCCTGCGGTTCTCGAACGTCATGAACCCCGAGGACTATGCCGAGTTCCCCGACTTCGACGCCGACGCCCTGCGCCGCAAGTGGAACCTCTGGGGCTACATCGACGCCCGCGACGGCGCCCAGGCTGTGCAGCGAGCGCTCGAGGTCGCGGCTCCCGGGTTCGACAACTTCATCATCGCGGCCGCCGACACCGTGATGACGCGCCCCAACGCCGAGCTGCTCGCCGAGGTCTTCCCCGACGTGCCGGTCGCCCGCGAGTTCGGACCGAACGAGACACTGCTGTCGATCGACAAGGCCCGCCGCGTGCTGGGCTTCGACCCTCAGCACTCCTGGCGCAACCACGTCTGACCTCCAGGCCGCCTTCGAATCGCGCGAATGACCCTGTTTCGCGAAGAAATGTGGTCATTCGCGCGATTCGAACACCCGAGAGGGCTGTCAGCGCCGAGCGATGGTCGATCCGCGGATCACCAGCCGCACCGGCAGGTGGTGCGTGCCTTCGCCGATGTCGATGCCGTCGATCGCGTCGAACACCCGCAACGCCGCCTGACGACCGAGCTGCTGCAGGTTGGCGTCGATGCTGGTGAGCTCGGGCCTCGCGTTGGTCGCAAGCACCTCCCAGTTGTCGTAGCCGATCACCGCGAGGTCATCGGGCACGGTGCGGCCGAGATCCCTCGCCGAGTCGAGCACGCCACGCGCGATCTGGTCCGACCCGCAGAACACGGCATCGATGTCGGGATGCCGCTGCAGCAGCATCGCCGCGGCATCGCGGCCCCAGTGCTCCGTCCACTCCGAGAACATGGGCTCGCCGACGAGTTCGAGTCCTGCCTCGCCCAGCGCGGCCCGCGCTCCCGCGAGACGGTCCTGCGCGGCGGCGTACGCGGGATCACCCGAGATGTGCGCGATGCGCCGGCGCCCGCAGGCGAGCAGGTGCTCGATCGCGAGGCGCCCTCCGGCGTAGTTGTCGGGGGTCAATGACAGATCGCGCGGGTCATCTGACGGCGCGTACGCGTAGACCACCGGCACGGGGATCTCCTGGCCGAGCGACGGCCGCGGGTCGGTCTGCCGGCCGACCACGATGATGCCGTCGACCCGACGACTGAGCAGCTCGCGCAGGTGGTGCTGTTCGCGAATCGCGTCGCCGCGGGCGTCGCACAGGAACACGTTGATGCGACCGGCGCCGAAGGCGTCCTCGGCCCCCATCAGGATCGGCAGCATGAAGCGACCCTCGAGGTCACTCGTGAGCAGGCCGACCGTGCCCGTGCGCCCCGCGAGCAGGCCGCGGGCCATCGCATTGGGAGTGAAGGCGAGCTCCTCGGCGATCGCCCGCACCTTGGCCCGTGTCGCCGCCGAGACGTCACCGCGATCGTTCAGCGCCTTGGACGCCGTCGAGATCGACACCCCCGCGCGCGCGGCGACGTCACCGAGGGTCACAGCCCGCGCTCCAGTCGTATCGGTCATCCCACTCCCTGTTGCTGAAAGGTTATCGGAACAAGGGTTGACGCCCCCTCCACAACCACGCTATACCTTTTCGAAAGGGTTTTCGTAGATTTCGAAAAGCCCGATCGCGCACCACCTCACTCCCGGCGCTGCACTGTCGAAGCGCCACACCGCATCCGCTCGAGGAAGAGCCCAGAGGAGCCCCCGCCCATGAACACCACCCGAACCCAGGCCGCACGTCGGGCCGCAGCCGCCGTCATCGCGGCCGGCCTGATCGTCGGCGGCCTCGCCGCCTGCACCCCCGCCGCCGACGAGGCGTCGAACGAGCCGATCCCCGCCGAAGGCACCGACGACGGCACGACGCTGACGCTCTGGACCCGCGCGCCCATCGAGCGCCAGGCCAAGCTGCTCGTCGACGCCTACAACGAGAGCCACGAGAACCAGGTCGAGCTGACGGTCGTCCCCAACGACGACTACGTCGCCAAGGTCGGCGCCGCTGCGGGGTCGGGCGGTCTGCCCGATCTCTTCGCCGCCGACATCGTCTACGTGCCCAACTGGGCGCAGCAGGGCCTGTTCCAGGACATGTCCGAGCAGATCGACGGCCTCGACTTCAAGGACGAGATCAACCCCGGTCACCTCGCGGCCGGAACCGTCGACGACGCCGAGTACGTGCTGCCGTTCGCCCTCGACCTCTCGATGCTGTTCTGGAACAAGGAGCTGTTCGCCGAGGCCGGACTCGATCCCGAGAAGGCGCCAGCCACGCTCGAGGAGTTCGCCGAGGCCGCGATGGCCGTGCAGGCGTTGAACAAACCCGACACGTACGGCACCGCGACCGGCCTCAACTGCGGCGGCTGCCTGGTGTTCACCTGGTTCCCCTCGATCTGGGCGTCGGGTGACGAGGTCATGAGCGACGACGGCACCGAATCACTGCTCGATGGAGACTCGGCACAGGCCGTCTACGATACGTGGGCTGAGCTGCAGGATGCCGGGGCGATCCTCCCCAGCTCGACGGACGAGGCCGGCCCCACCTGGACCGCAGCGTTCAGCGAGGGCAAGGTCGGCGTGATGCCGTTCCCCGCGACGCTGCTCCCCTCCCTCGAGTTCGACGCAGGAGTCGCCGGCATCCCCGGTGTCGACGGCGGCGCCTCGACGTTCGTCGGCGGCGACGGCATCGGCATCTCGAAGGACTCTGAGAAGGCGGCGCAGGCCTGGAACTTCCTCAACTGGATGATGTCGGAGGAGGCGCAGGTCGAGGTGCTCGCGAAGGACGGCAACGCCGTCTCACGCGGCGACCTCGCCGACAACGAGTACGCGGCGGCCGACCCTCGGCTGGTCACGATCAACGAGGTCGCCGCTCAGGGCGACACCCCGGTGGCGCTGAACTTCCAGCAGGCGTTCAACGCACCGGGCAGCCCGTGGCTCACGCTCGTGCGCAACGCGGTGCTGGACGGCGAGGATGCCGTGCCGGCCGACAACGAGGAGATCACCGCGATCCTGTCGCAGTGACCCGCCGCGGGGGCGGCGCCGCGCGCCGCCCCCGCATCCACCTCGTCAGTCCCCCGATCGAAAGAGACCGAGATGACCTCGACCGCACCCCCGCTGCGTCGCCGCAGGCCGCGCACCGCATTCGGCGGCCCGGTGCAGGGCTGGCTCTACGCAGCGCCGACGGCGATCTTCGTCGCCCTGCTGTTCATCGTCCCGCTGGTGCTCGTGGTGCAGATGTCGGCATCCGACTGGCCGCTGCTGAGCGGCAACCAGGGCATCAACTTCCCCGAGAACTACACGGATGCGGTGACCCACCGCCTCTTCTGGGACTCGATCCGCTTCACCCTGCTCTACACGCTCATCACGACCGTCATCCTGATCGGCCTGGGGCTGGGTCTCGCCCTGCTGGTGCAGGAGTCGACGCGGTGGAAGGGCTTCCTGCGCACCGCGTTCCTGATCCCGAGCGCCCTGGGCCTGGCATCCGCGTCGCTCCTGTTCTACGTGCTGTACTCCCCCATCGCCGGCCCGTTCGCGAACCTGATGAAGTCGTGGGGAATCACCTTCCTCGGCACCCCCGAGGGCGCACTGTGGTCGACGATCTTCCTGATCGTCTGGCGGTATGCGGGGTTCTACATGCTGCTGATGCTGGTGGGCCTGCAGGGCATCCCCGACGATGTCTACGAGGCGGCGCGCATCGACGGTGCGAACCGCTGGCAGACGTTCCGGGACATCACGGTGCCGCTGCTGAAGCCGACCTTCGCGCTCACGACCGTGATGTGCGTGACCGGATCCCTGCTGGCGTTCGAACAGTTCTACATCCTCACCAAAGGCGGGCCCGACAACAGCACCATGACGGTCGTGCAGCTGATCTACAACGTGGCCTTCCAGGGGCAGAACAGCCTCGGCATCGCCGGCGCCCTCTCGGTGATCGTGCTGCTCGCACTCATCGTCATCAACGTCTTCCAGCTGCGCGCGTTCCGACGCACGGATGAGAACTGAAGCGAGAGCTGAGAATCATGTCCCAGACCATGACCCGCACCATCGTCGCGCCGAACCATCAGCCCACCGCGCCGCGGTACCGCTCGAAGGCCGCCCGCGTCGTCTTCGGCATCCCCTACTGGGTGTTCACGACCGCCCTCGCGGTGATCTTCCTCTACCCGCTCATCTGGACCGGCGTCTCGTCGGTGAGCCCGATGGCCGGCACCAGCCAGACCGACGGCTGGGGTTTCGGCAACTACGCCGCCCTCGGCGAATACCAGGCCGGCATCTGGGTGTACCTCGGCAACTCGCTGTTCGTCTCGGTGCTGACGGTCGCTCTGACGCTGTTCATCTCGCTGCTCGGCGGGTACGCGTTCGCGCGCTTCTCGTTCCCCGGCAAGAACGCGCTGTTCCTGCTCACCCTCGCGATCCTGATGGTGCCGTACGCGACTCTGCTGATCCCGCTCTACGTGATCCTCAACGCGGTAGGCCTGCAGAACTCGCTCGTCGGCGTCGCGCTCGTGATCACGATGTTCCAGCTGCCGTTCTCGATGTTCATGATGCGCATCTCGTTCGAGTCGATCCCGCGAGAGATGGACGAAGCGGCGATGGTCGACGGATGCTCCAGCTGGGGTGCACTGTGGCGGGTGCTGCTGCCCGCGGTGAAGCCCGGGCTCGTCACGGTCGGGCTCTTCGCATTCCTCACGGCATGGAACGACTTCATGGCCCCGCTGATCCTCATCAACGACACCAACCGCATGACGCTGCCGCTCGCGGTCGCCAACCTCCGTGGGCAGGTGCAGGGCGTCGTCGACTACGGCGCCACCGAAGCGGGCGTCGTCGTGCTGGCGCTCCCCTGCATCCTGCTCTTCCTGATCCTGCAACGACACTACGTGCGCGGCTTCATGTCCGGCGCTTTCAAGGGATGACCATGTTCGACACCACAACACCCGCCGCTCCCGTGGTCCCCACACGCGGCCGCCTGCGCCCTCTCGGCCTCGACGAGGTGCGCATCACCGGAGGATTCTGGGGTGAGCGCCAGACTGTGAACGGCGCTGCCACCCTCGCGCACATCGAGTCGCGCCTCGAGTCGGAGGGGTGGCTGCCGAACTTCGACCTCGCCGCGGCCGGCACCCTGCCGGCGGGGCGCCGCGGGCGCGAGTTCTCAGATTCCGAGATCTACAAGTTCCTCGAGGCGATGGCATGGGAGATCGGACGGACGGATGCCGCGGCCGACGGCGACCTCGAACAGCGGCTCCGCCGCGTGGTCGGCCGGATCGCCGCCGCGCAGGAGCCCGACGGGTACCTCAACACGATGTTCGGGCGCGAGGGGCAGGGCGAACGCTGGTCGGCGCTGCAGTGGGGGCACGAGCTCTACTGCCTCGGACACCTGTTCCAGGCGGCGGTCGCCCGGGTGCGCACGAGGCCGGATGCCGACGACGGGCTGGTCGACGTCGCCCGCCGCGCCGCCGACCTCGTGTGCCGGGAGTTCGGCGCTGACGGACGTGACGCGATCTGCGGACACGCCGAGGTCGAGGTCGGTCTCGCGGAGCTCGGCCGAGCGCTCGGCGAGCAGCGCTACGTCGACCAGGCTGAGCTCTTCGTCGAGCGACACGGCCGAGGATCGCTGGGCGAGATCGAGTGGGGGCAGGAGTACTTCCAAGACGACGTGCCTGTGCGCGACGCCGAGGCGCTGCGCGGCCACGCGGTGCGCGCCAACTACCTCGCCTCCGGAGCGACCGACGTCGCGATCGAGAAATCGGATGCCGAGCTGCTCGACGCCCTGCGAGGTCAGTGGGATCGCACGGTCGAGCGCCGCACCTATGTGACCGGTGGCCAGGGATCGCACCACCAGGACGAAGCGTTCGGCGACGACTGGGAGCTGCCGCCCGACCGCGCCTACTCCGAGACCTGCGCCGGGATCGGATCGATCATGTTCTCGTGGCGTCTGCTGCTCGCGACCGGTGACGTCAGGCATGCCGACCTCATCGAACGCACCCTGTTCAACGTGATCGCGACGTCACCGGCCGACGACGGCCGCGCGTTCTTCTACGCCAACACGCTGCATCAGCGCACGCCGGGGACGCCGGCGGATCCGGATGCCACGTCGCCACGCGCCTCGTCGTCGCTGCGCGCCCCGTGGTTCGAGGTGTCGTGCTGCCCGCCGAACGTGGCGCGCACCTTCGCGAGCCTCGGTGCCTATGTCGCCACGGCGGATGACGACGGCGTGCAGCTGCACCAGTACGCGCCGTCGTCGGTGCGGACCACCCTTCGGAATGGACGGGTCGTCGCGTTCGAGGTGTCGACGAACTACCCCGCCGACGGCGATGTACGGGTGGCGATCGCCGAGGATGCCGAGTTCACGCTCACGCTGCGCGTGCCGTCGTGGGCCGACGGCGCCGTCGTTCGGGTGCACAGCGGAGATGAGATGACGGAGTCACCGGCCCCTGCCGGCACCGTCGAGGTCACCCGGGCCTTCCGTGCCGGCGACATCGTCGAGCTGAGCCTGCCGATCGTGGCGCGCGCCACGTCACCGCATCCGATGGTGGATGCCGTGCGCGGCAGCATGGTGATCGAGCGCGGCCCCGAGGTGCTGGCTCTCGAGTCGATCGACCTCGGCAGCGACATCGGCGACGCGGTCATGGCGGGCGAGCCCGTCGAGCGCGACGGTCACGTCGTGCTGCCGGTGCGCCACCGCGCGACGGGTGAGACGGTCAATGCTCCCCTGATCGCTTATCACGACTGGGCTCGCCGCGGTCCGTCGACCATGCGGGTGTGGATCCCGACGGTGTGACGACGTTCCGACGCCGGATCAGCTCCAGAGGCCAGCGACGTGGGCTTCAGCCTCGCGAGTGCGCGCCTGCGCGCGGACGGCGGCGGTCGCGGCGCTGGTGAGAGCGGACTGCATGGCGTCGGCGCAGTCGGTCCATTCGTGTTGAGCGCGGACGTAGGCCTCCTGAGCGTGGCCGGTCCACTGCTGCCTCAACCCGGAGACCTCGGCATCGAGGCCGTCGAGAAGGTCGCGAATCCGCTGCGCGGTATCAGCGAGAACCGCGATCGACTGGGCGAGCGGTTCGTGATCGACGCGGATGCGCATCAGCCAGCGCCCTCATTGGCTTCGGGCTTCGGCCAGCTGAGGTGGAGATCGCGGAGCTCATAGGGCTGAGACACCTCATTCATGAGGAAGTACGTGTAGAACACGACGGCTGCTTCGTCAGCGGTGAAGACCTCGTGCGGGTAGACGGTGGTGCTGTGGCGGCCTTCGTCCCAGTGGATGACCTCGGTCGGCTCACCCGTGCGGTCGCCGCCGGGCTTGCCGACCGTGTACTGGTGGGCCGTGCCGTCAGGGTCGAGGCGACGGACCTCGATCGTGAGGGCGTCGGCTGTGCCGGCGCACTGCATGTACTCGTCGTTGAAAGGCAGATCTCGGAGAAGGTCGGCTCCTTCCGGCGCCCGCCACAGACCCCACGCCCAGAACGATGACCCATTCATCCGGTTCAGCGAGAATCGGATCTGATCCGGATACGGGCGAACACTATCGATCAAAGCCATGCGACTGTAGCCGTTTCGCTGTGTGACATGTGTGCGAGTGATAGCCATATGGTGACTCTCTTCTAGGCGTTGGCGGCTGGCAGGTTCACGGAACATGTTTGAGGATCACATCCACGATCCGGATGGGCTGGCCATTCAGCGTCGCGATCGCGGGGCGCTCGCGACTCACCATTGCGTCGAATCCCTCCTGCGCAGCATCACGGGACCCAGTACCGCCCTTCACTTCGATCGCTGTCCAAGTCCCGTCGCCGTTGCTGTAGAGGCCGTCAAAGTATCGGTGTTGATCCGAAGTCATCCCAGGCCGGTGATGGTACCCCTCGATCGTCGCACGCACCTTGTCGCGGATGACATCCGTTCCGACATCATCCGCGACTTCGTCCAACCCGATCTTCTCCGTGTCGACCCAGGGGCGTTGCCCGTCACCGTTGTAATGGCCGAGAACGTCACGACCCCCGTGCTCGGGGTGCGGTGGCGGTCGCTCCACGATGCGCACCGCATCGTCACCGGTCGCCTCGTTCATCCAGCGGCTGCTCGCGTGCCCGGCGGCCGCGAGGCCTGCTCCGGCGACACCGACGCCGGCCCACGCGAGTCCGCCACCGGGTGCAGCTCCCACCCCGGTGAGCGCGAGGGCGCCTCCGCCGCCGATCATGGTGCCGCCACCGACGACGAGTGCGACCCCGCCGAGGAGTTCGAGAAGGATGTCGGGGTGGTTGATGAGGGCGTTGCCCATGGAGGCGATGAAGTTCAGCTGGTCTATCGCCGGGTTGAGCACGGCGGTCTCGAACACGACCGTGCCGATCGCCCCCGCGACCGCCCAGTTCTTCGTGCTCTCCGCCTGCTTGGGCGTCTCGAGTGGCGCCGCGTCCGCCGCCTCGTAGATGGCATTCGCGGCCTCTGCGGCGTAGCGATCCAGCACGCCCCGCGCGTTGGTCAGGACCTCCACGGCCTGCGCGCGCAGTTCTGCCCCGCCATCGATGAACGGGACGTCGAGCTCGACGTGTCGCAGGCCGAGGTCGCGCTCCAGCTCCCGGACCTTCACCCGGTGCGCCTGGCGCGAGGCGATCGTCGCCGCCTCCGCCTGCTCCCACAGGTCGATCGTCCGCGCTGCCTCCTCCTGCGCCCACCGCAGAGCATCCCCATAGGCAGACAGAGCCGCGGCACCGCTCATCAGGTACTCGCCGCACTTCTGCCACGACGACCGCACATACTCGGCCCGTTCGAGGTACTTCTCGTACGGGTACCCCGTCCATGCGGACTCGACCTCGAGACCCCGCAACCCATCCCGCAGCGTCGTAGCGGCCTCCGACCGAGACCGCCACGCCGACGCGACCGTGTGCGCCGCGGCATACGAGCCCGGGATCAGTGCGACCGGGTCGTTCGTCATCCCCAACTCGGACATCAGTAGTCGCTCTCGGCCCAGATCATCTGGTCGAGTTCGCTGCTCGACGCCTCGTCTCCCCGGTCGAACACCTCAGCCGTCTGCCGCAGATTCTCGGCGAGCATGTCGACATCCCCGAGACGACGCCCCAGAGCCTTCGACCAGGTATCACCGAAGCGCGCCACTGCCTCGTCGATCGAGTCCGCTCCCAGCCCCGACGACTGTGCGACCACCGCCGACCCGAAGCCTCCCCGCACACTCTCCGCCTGTGTCGCGAAAGCTCGGAGCTCGTCGGTCTCCACATCTGTCATCGCGCCCCCACATGCCCGAATGAAGACGTTACATAGTCATATGAGGTGTTTTAAGATCTATCCGTGCTACATGCCGGTGTTCAGGGATACCGCGCGGTCGAGGCGAGGAGATTTTGCGGGGAACGCAAAAGACCCCCTGTCCATCGGGACAGGGGGTCCTTCACGCGATCGAACCGACAGCTACTCGCGTTTTCGGGTGACCGCCCGCTGCAGCAGCACGAACACGAGCAGGATGCCGCCGGTGATGATCGTGGTCATCTCGGGTGGGATCCCGCCGTCGCGAGTGATCAGCACGTTCATGAGTCCGAGCACCAGCGCCCCGATGACCGACCCGAGCACGTAGCCGTACGCACCGGTCAGCACGGTGCCTCCGATCACCGCTGCGGCGATCGCGTCGAGCTCCCACCCGATGCCGGTGATGTTCTGCGCGGTTCCGAGTCGTGCGGTATACAGCACCGCCGCAAGGCCGGCCAGGCCACCACTGATCACGTAGACCAGCACCTTTGTGCGCTGCACGGGAAGTCCCATCAGCAGAGCGGAGCTCTCGGAGCCGCCGATCGCATAGACCGTGCGCCCCGTGCGGGTGCGGTGCAGCACGAAGAACGCGGCGGCCACGACGATCACCGCGACGAGCACCGCGGGGGTGATCACGAGGTCGTTGACCTTGGGGCCGTCGATGATCTTCAGCTGCGTGCCGATCCAGCGGATCGGTGAGTCCTCGCCGAGTCGCTCGGGCTTGGTGCTGAGCAGCGATGCGAGGCCGCGCCCGAGGAACATCATCGCCAGCGTCGCGATGAACGGCTGCACGTTGAAGTACCTGATCAGCACGCCCGAGACGATGCCGAAGAGCATGCCGATGCCGATCATCGCGATGATCACGGCGTACGCGTTCCAGCCGGCGTTCGAGAGCATGACCCCGGCGACCGACGAGACCGCGATGATCGAGCCGACCGACAGGTCGATGCCGCCGGTGAGGATCACGAACGTCAGCGCGACGGCGAGCACGATGAGGTGCGCGTTGTTGATCAGCAGGTTCGACAGCGTGTTGAACTGCAGGATGCGGCCGTAGGCGACTTCCCCGAAGATCACCATTCCGACGAAGATGACGACAGAGGCGATCGTCGGCAGCACGGACGGGTTGGCCGTGATCATTCGGCGTACGCGGTCGATGACGGTCTCGGTCGCCTGCGGAGCGGGGGTGGCGGTCGCGATGCTCATGCGGACACCTCTTCCTTGGCGATGATCTGTTCGACCGGTCGGGCCTTGCGACGTGAGCGGAACCAGCTGCGCACCCGCTGCGACTGCAGCAGGCACAGCGCGACGATGACGATGGCCTTGAACGCCGGGGTCGCCGACGACGAGACGCCGAGATACAGCACGGTCTTGTCGAGCGTGGCGATGAGCAGCGCTCCGACGAATGCGCCGCTGAGCGAGAACTTGCCGCCGGCCAGCGATGCGCCGCCGATGACGACCGCGAGGATCGCATCGAGCTCGAGTTGATATCCGGTGCGCGAGATGTCGACGGTCATCACGCTGCCGACCGACATGATTCCGGCGATCCCCGCGAGGATACCGCTCATGATGTAGGCCGTGAGCAGCAGGCCCTTCGGCTTGATGCCGGCCATGCGACTGGCTCGGGGGTTGATGCCGATCGCCTCGATCATGAGACCCAGCGCGCTGCGCCTGACGACCCACCCGACGGCGATCACGATGAGCACGGCGAGGATGAACACCACGGGGATGCCGATCACGAAGCCGTTCGCGATCCACCGGAACGAGTCGTTCGACGCCGTGGTGTTCTGCCCGCCCGTGATCACTTTGGCGATGCCGCGACCCGCGAGCATGAGCACGAGTGTCGCGATGAACGGCTGCAGCCCGACATAGGCGACGAGCAGACCGTTGACCGCACCGAGGATGCCGGTGATGACCAGCGCGAGTCCGACCGCGGCGAGCGCCGCACCGAAGGAGTCGCCTGCGGCGCTGAGGAACTCCATCGAGACAGCCCCGGCGACAGCCATCAGCGAGCCGACCGAGAGGTCGATGCCGCCGGTGGCGATCACGAGCGACATCCCGATCGCGATCATCATGATCGGCGCCGCCTGGCGCAGGATGTCGATCAGGTTGCCGACGAGGTTGCCGTTGTTGGGGTTGATCGAGAGCGCGAGGTAGGTCGGGTCCTTGAGGACGTTCAGGGCGAGCAGCGCGAGGATCGCGACGATGCCCCAGAAGAACGGCTTGTGGATCAGATCCCGCCAGATGGCGGTGCCGGCTGACGCGGTCATCGCGCTGCCTCCTTGTCGGTCGTGGGGGCGATGCTATCGGGCACGGCGCCGTCTGTGTCGTCGAGCGTCTCGGCCGCGGCCTCCACTCCGTGAGCGGCGATTACATCGACGATCACCTGCGCGGTGACGTCGGGACCGTTCTGGATCTCGCCGATCTTGCGGTGGTCCTTCAGCACGACGATCCGCTCGGAGAGACGCACGACCTCTTCGAGCTCCGACGAGATGAACACCACGGCGACGCCGTCTTCGGCGAGCTCGGCGACCGCCTCCTGTATCTCGGCCTTCGCGCCCACGTCGATGCCGCGGGTCGGCTCATCGAGGATCAACAGCTCGGGCTGCGTGGCGAGCCAGCGTCCGAGCAGCACCTTCTGCTGGTTGCCGCCGGAGAGGTTCTTGATCATCCGGTCGGGGTCGGCTGGGCGGACGTGGAACTGCTCGATGTAGCGGTCGACGATCGCATCCTGCTCCTTGCGGCTCATGGGCCGCGCCCAGCCGCGCTCGGCCTGCACCGCGAGGATGATGTTCTCGCGCACGGTCAGGTCTCCGATGATCCCCTCGTCGCGGCGGTTCTCGGTCGAGAAGGCGATGCGGCGCGGCAGCGCATCGGCGGGCGACTTGAGGTCGACCCGGCGTCCGTGCAGCTCGATCGTGCCCTCGTCGGCGCGATCCGCTCCATAGAGCAGTCGGGCGAGCTCGGTGCGCCCGGAGCCCAGCAGACCGGCGAAGCCGATCACCTCGCCGGGGCGGATGTCGAGGTCGGTCGCCTCGACCGCGCCTCGTCGCGCGATGCCGGATGCTGCGAGCAGCGGCTTCTCGTCGGCGTCGCGCGGTGCGCGGCGGCGGTTGCCTCCGAGCGACGTGAGCGTGTCGAGGTCCTTGCCGATCATCTTCGAGATGAGGGCATGGCGGTCGAGGTCTCGAGTGAGGTACTCGCCCTCGTACTGGCCGTTGCGCAGCACCGTCAGTCGGTCGCTGATCGCGTAGACCTGATCGAGGAAGTGCGAGACGAAGAGGATCGCGACGCCCTGGTCGCGCAGAGCCCGGATCACGGTGAAGAGGCCTTCGACCTCGGCGGCGTCGAGACTGGAGGTCGGCTCGTCGAGGATGAGCACCTTGGCCTTGATCGCCATCGCGCGGCTGATGGCGACGAGCTGCTGCAGCGCGATCGAGAGCGTCGACAGCGGTTTGCGGGTGTCGAGGTGGCCGAGGCCGAGTCGGGAGAGGGCGTCGGTCGCAGCGCGGTGGGTGGCCGTCCAGTTGATGCCGAACACACCTCGCGTCTCATGACCGAGCATCACGTTCTCGCCGATCGAGAGGTTCGGGGCGAGGTTGACCTCTTGGTAGACCGTCGAGATCCCGGCATCCTGCGCGTCGCCGGCGCCGCCGAAGCTGCGCTCCTGCCCTGCGACGACGATCGACCCGGAGTCGATCCGGTAGACACCGGTCAGTGCTTTGATCAGGGTCGACTTTCCGGCGCCGTTCTCTCCCATGAGCGCGTGGACCTCGCCCTGGAACAGCCGGAAATCGACCCTGTCGAGGGCTTTCACGCCTGGGAACTCGATAGAGATCCCGCGCATCTCGACGATGGGCAGTGCTTCGTTCATCGCTGTCTCTCCGTCCGCAGAGCCCGGGTGGCGCAGTGCTCCTGCCCCACCCGGGCTCGCTGCCGGATCGCTCCGGCGTCGGTTTCGGTGCTCGGTCAGTACTTGCGGTCGGCGAGCACGGCCTGCGCCGCCTCGGCGGAGTCGAATGCCTCGCTGGGCACGACGATGTACGAGTCGACATCCTCGCCCGCGAGGGTCTTCTCGACGACCTCGAGCGCGGTCTCACCGAACAGCGGGTTGTACTCGTGCACGTAGCTGAGCTGGCCGTCGGCGAGCGCCTGCATGGCGTTCTTGGTGCCGTCGATCGTGGCGATCTTGACGTCCTCACCGACGACGAGGCCGGCCTCCTCGGCAGCCTGAGCCGCACCGAGACCCATCTCGTCGTTCTGTGCGAACACGAGCTGGATGTCGTTGTTCGAGGACTTCAGCATCGTCTCGAAGACGCTCTTGCCCTCTTCCGCCGACCAGTTGGCGGTCTGCGCGTCGAGCTTGGTCAGCGACGAGTCGCCGAGGCCCTCGTCGAAGCCCGTGTTGCGCTCGTTCACGACACCCACACCGGCCGGGCCCTCGAGCACGACGTAGTTGCCGCCGTCGGGGAACGTGGCCGCAGCCCAGGTGCCGACCTCCTTGGCGACCTCGACGTTGTCGGGGGCGATGCGCGTGACGTAGAGGCTGTCATCGTCGGGCTCGATGCCGCGGTCGAGCAGGATGACGGGGATCTCCGCCTCCTGTGCGCGCTTGAGCGAGTCCTCCCAGCCGGAGGCCTCGGTGGCCGACAGCAGGATGACGTCGACACCCTCATCGACGAACGACGTGAAGGCGTCGATCTGCGACTTCTGGTCGAGGTTGGTGGCAGGGGCGTACTTGAGCTCGTATCCGGCTTCCTCCGTGAAGGTGTCCTGGATGTTCGACTCGTTCGCCTCGCGCCAAGCGCCTTCGGGGCCGACGGCCACGAACCCGACGGTCGTGATCTCCTCCGAGCCTCCACCGCCGCCGGCGCCCGAATCGCCGGTCGAGCAGGCCGCAAGGCCGATGGTGAGTGCGCCGACTGCTGCCAGGCCGAACGCGACGCGGATGCGCTTCTTCGCGGACATTTCTTCTCCTCTTTGAGATGCCGGTGGTCACTCCGGCAGTGGCGGACCAGTCATGGTCCTGTCGTGATTGCAGGACAGCTGCTTCGCATGTCCTGCGGCGATGTTACCGGGAACAATTTCTGTAACACAAGAGTTCGTTATCAAATCGGCCCCATCAGGGCCGAGTTGGATTGTTACCGATCACAGTTCTGCGCTGTGACTCAGTTCGGCCGCGATCATTTCGACCACCGTGTCGACGGTCACGCCCGGACCGTTGCTGAGCTCGCCGATCTTCTCGCGGTCCTTCAGCACGATGATGCGATCGCTCAGCCTCACGACCTCTTCGAGCTCGGACGAGATGAACACGACGGCCACTCCGTCTCCGGCGAGCTGACTGATGCGGCGCTGCACCTCGACCTTCGCCGCGATGTCGATCCCCCGGGTCGGCTCGTCGAGGATCAGCACATGGGGGCGCACCGCCAGCGCCCTGGCGAGAAGCACCTTCTGCTGCGTTCCCCCCGACAGGAGGCCGACGGGACGGTCGAGGTCCGCGGGGTCGAGGTGCAGCGCCTCGACGTACGTCTCCACGAGACCCCTCGACTCGGCGTGCGAGAGGGGACGAGTCCATCCACGCAGCGCCTGCAGGGAGAGGATGATGTTCTCGCGTGCCGTGAGCTCGCCGATGATGCCCTGTGTTCCCCGATTCTCGGCCGACAGCGCGATGCGGTGCCGCAGCGCGGCCGAGGGACTCCGCAGCTGCACCCGTTCGCCGTCGACCCAGAGTTCCCCGCTGTCGGTGCGCACCGAACCGCTGAGCAACGAGGCGAGCTCGGTGCGACCAGACCCCCGGAGTCCCGCGAGCCCCACGATCTCACCCCGCTGGATCTCGACGTCCATCCGCTCCAGTTCGCCGCGTCGACCGACACCGGACGCCTGCATGGCAGGCTCCCCGTCGTACGCGTAGTGATGAGCCTTGCGCTCGGAGCCGAGCGCTCTCAGGCTGTCGATGTCCTTGCCGAGCATCTTCGAGATCAGATCGGCTCGGTCGAGATCGCGCGTCGCGTACTCGCCCACGCGTCGTCCACCGCGCAGCACCGTCATGCGGTCGCTGATCGCGAACGCCTGCTCGAGGAAGTGCGAGATGAACAGGATCGCGACCCCCCGCTGGCGCAGGCCCCGGATGACCCGCATCAGGGTGGCGACCTCGGCGACGTCGAGGCTCGAGGTGGGTTCGTCGAGGATCAGCACCCGCGGATCGTCGACGACCGCGCGAGCGAGTGCGACCAGCTGCTTCTGCGCCGGCGTCAGCATCGACAGCGGCGTCTTCGGGTCGAGGTCGTCGAGCCCGAGCCTGGCCAGCGCCTCGGCGGCATCCGCCCTGGTCCTGCGCCAGTCGATGCCGAACCGACCCCGACGCTCTCGCCCGAGCATCACGTTCTCCGCCACGCTGAGGTTCGGACTCAGCTGGGCCTCCTGGAACACCGTCGCGATGCCGGCCGCCCGACTGTCGGCGACTCCCGAGAAGCGACGCGGCTCGCCGTCGACGCACACCACGCCCTCGTCAGGAGAGAGCGTGCCGGTGATCACCGCGACGAGCGTCGACTTGCCCGCGGCGTTCTCGCCCATCACGGCGTGCACCTCACCGGGGAACAGGCGGAAGTCGACGCCGTCGAGCGCGCGCACGCCGGGGAACTCGACCGTGATGCCCTCGAGCCGCACCACCGGCTCGGGACCACGGTCGGAGGTCATCGCACCTCCCTGGGTGCGGCCGTCGACGCTCGGGCGACGAGCTCGGTCGGGATACGGGTGAGCGCCGGGATGTCACGACCCTCGATCGCCGCGCGCAGCATCTCGACCACCGCCACGCCCAGCGCCCCGAAGTCCTGGCGCACCGTCGTGAGCGGAGGGATGAAGTGCCGCGCGAGCGGGATGTCGTCGAACCCGACCACGCTGAGGTCCCTCGGCACCTCGAAGCCCCTGTCGTGCAGGCCGTGGATCAGGCCCATGGCCATGTCGTCGTTGGCGGCGAAGATCGCCGTGTAGTCCGGCAGCCGGGTGAGGCCCTTCGCGAAGTCGTAGGCGAAGTCAGCCGACCAGTCTCCGACGACGATCGGCCGTTCGCGGATGCCCCACGACTTGGCCCTCGTGTGGAAGGCACGCTCCCTCGCACGCGCGTCGAGCCAGTCGAGCGGGCCGGAGAGGTGCAGGATGTCGCGGTGCCCGAGCGCGACGAGGTGGTCGACCACTGACGTCGTGCCGGCGTGCTGGTCGATCGAGACCGTGAGGAAGGTCGGGTCGGCGTCGGCCTTGACGACGAGCATGGGCACCGTGATCGCGATGCGCCGCAGCGCAGCCACGGACGACGAGCGGGGCGCGATCACGCACAGCGCGTCGACCCCCTGCGTCACGAGATGGTCGACCGCCTCCTGGGGAGACAGCGCGTCGCCCTCGTGCAGAGCGATCGGTGTGACCGAGTATCCGGTGGCCCGCGCCGACAGCTCGACGGCCCGCAGAATGCTGGTGGGCCCGTGCGCCACCGCGCTCTCGACGATCACGCCGATGCGCCGGGTGCGTTGGGTGGCGAGCGCCCTGGCGACGAGATTCGGGCGGTAGTCGAGCTCCTCGATCGCCTCGAGGACGCGGCGCTTCGTATCGGGCTTGATGTTCGGGTGATCGTTGAGAACACGCGACACCGTCATGTGCGAGACGCCCGCGATGGTCGCGACCTGACGGATGTTGGGCTTGTCGGAGCCGACGTTCGCCATGCGCACCTCCGTCGGCCGGGCCTCGGAGAATGTTACCGAGAACAACCGGGGTGGTGCAATGGATCCTGCTACAGCCCGAGGCGCTCGAGGTACGGGTTCACGAGTCGGCGCTCGGGGTCGAACCGTCGCGCGAGGGCGGCGAAGTCGTCCCACCGCGAGTAGCGCGAGCGCACCTCTGCGGCATCGAGAGTGAAGACCTTGCCCCAGTGCGGGCGGGCGGTCTCGGGCAGTGCCGCCTCCAGCGTCGGCAGGAAGGCGCGCACAGCCGCCTCGTCGGGCTTCCACGTGAAGTGGATGCCGACGGCATCCGTGCCCTGCGACGAGCTCAGCCAGAGGTAGTCGGGGGCGACCGTGCGGATCTCGTTCACGAGCAGCAGCGGCGCGATCTGACCGGCGAGTGTGCGCACCGCCTGGATGGCGGCGACGGCGTCAGCCCGGGGCACGAGGTATTCGCTCTGGATCTCGGCACCGGCCGACGGCGTGAACTCGAGCTTGAAGTGCGCGAGGCGCTCGAACCACGGCCCCGGCTGGCCGAGCTGCTCGGTGCAGGCGACAGGATCGACGCCGATGATCGGATGCCGCTTGGCGGTCGCCGGATCTGCTCCGAGCCGGGCGAAGAGATCGGCACGGGTGTTCTCGCGAGCCTCCGGCTGGCGCTGCTTGACCCAGATCTGGTCGGCGACGTCGGTGTGCTCCCAGCGCGAGAAGATGCTGACGCTCGTGCCGATGCTCGTCACCTCGTCGAAGTCGGCGAGGATCGCATCCCACGACGGCTGCTCGAACACGTGCTGGGCGACCTCGTAGGACGGCTCGACGTCGAGCGTGAGGTCGACGACGGCGCCCAGCGCACCGAGGCTGACGACAGCGCCCTCGAAGTCGTCGTCACCGCGGGCGAGGGTGCGCGTCTCCCCCGCCGGGGTGACGATGGTCAGCGCGCGCACCGCCGAGGCCAGCGAGCCGATCGCGTCGCCCGACCCGTGCGTGCCGGTGGCGACCGCGCCGGCGATCGAGATGTGGGGCAGCGAGGCGAGGTTCGCGAGCGCGAGCCCCTCGGCGTCGAGCAGCGGAGCGAGGTCGCCGTAGCGCAGACCGCCCGAGACGCGCACCGCGTCACGCGCATCGTTCACCTCGAACACGACGGGCAGCCGATCGAGAGCGATGAGCACGCCGTCTGTGTCGGCGATGTCGTTGAAGCAGTGCCTCGATCCGAGGATGCGCACCGCTCCGCCCCGGGCGAGCAGATGCCGCAGCTCGTCGATCGAGCCGGGGTGCTCGACGGCGGATGCACGGTAGGTGAGGTTGCCGGCCCAGTTGCGTTCGATGGTCATCGGGCCATAGTAACCAGGGGGTGCGGACATGCATCGATGCGGTGCGCTCGCGGGCGAGGCGATGGATAGGCTGACCGGATGACAGCGATGCCACCGCCGCGCGCGACGATGAAAGACGTCGCCGCACTCGCGGGCGTCTCGCCCAAGACGGTCTCGAACGTCGTCACCGGCACCGTCGCGGTGCGCGAGGAGACCAGACTTCGGGTCGAGGCGGCGCTGACGCAGCTCGACTTCGTGCCGAACCTCAACGCCCGCGGGCTCCGCAAAGGACGCTCGGGCATCATCGCGGTGGCCCTGCCCGACCTCGCCACCGCGTTCTCGGCCGAGCTCATGCATCGCATCGTCGACGCCGCGCATGACCGCGGCCTCGCCGTGCAGATCGAGGAGACCGCGACCGACCCCGAACGCGAGAGGGAGCTCGTCTCCCGGGCTCGCGCGCACCTGGTCGACGGCCTGATCCTGAACCCCATCCGTCTCGAAGACAGCGTGCTGAAGTACGCCGACCGGCTGCCCCCGCTCGTCGTGCTGGGCGAGGTCGAGCAGAACAGAGCCGACCATGTGCGCATCGACAGCCGACGAGCCGCGGCCGATGTGACCAGGCACGTGCTGTCTCGCGGAGCGACGCGCATCGCCGTGATCGGCGCCGATGACGACCCTTCGGTCGCGACCGCGACGGGTCGTCTGCGACTCGAGGGGGTGCACGATGCGCTTCGTGAGGCCGGCATCCCCCGCGACTCCGCCTTGGAGATCAATCCGATGCCGTGGTCGATGACGGGTGGGGCGGATGGCGTGCAGACGCTGTTCCGTCGGGGCGTGGCATTCGACGCGATCATCGCCTTCACCGACTCGCTCGCGCTCGGCGCCCTGCACGCCCTGCACGACCACGGCGTGAACGTGCCGGACGACGTCATCGTGACGGGCTTCGACGACGTCGAGTTCTCGCGCTACACGTCTCCGTCGCTCACGACGATCGCCTTCGACCGCCGAGCCTTCGCCGATGCGGCCCTCACCCTGCTCGAGTCGCGCATGGATGACCGCGCCACCCCGCCGCGCGCACTCACGCTCTCGCACCATCTGCTCGAGCGCGACAGCACCCGGGGCCGCCCGCGCGGCCATCGCCCCTGACGCGGCGCGCCCTTCCCCTTCCTTCTCCTTTCGCCAGGCCAGACCTTGCCGTTTCGATTACATCGATGTAATGATGTACTCCGACCCCGCCCGCTGTCACGAAGGAGTGACGATGACGCCCCCGCTCGATCTGTCTCGGCGGCAGTTCCTGACTGCCGCCTCCGTCACGGCCGCCGCGGCGCTGCTCGCCGGCTGCGCCCCTGGCTCCGTCCCCGGTTCGAACACCACGACCCTGCAGTTCTGGCATCTGCTGTCGGGTGGCGACGGCGTGACCATGTCGCAGCTGCTCGACACCGCCAACGCGGCGCAGAGCGCGTACCGCATCCGCCCCACCGTGCTCGCGTGGGGCACGCCGTACTACACGAAGCTCGCCATGGCCGGCGCGGGCGGCCGGGCTCCCGACGTCGCGATCATGCACGCGACGCGCACGGTCGGCTGGGCGCCCGGTGGCCTGCTCGACACCTGGGACCTCGACCGGCTCGCAGACCTCGGCGTCGACGCCTCGACGTTCCCGAAGCCGATCTGGGAGAAGGGCTTCGTCGGCGAGAACATGTACAGCATCGCGCTCGACGCCCACCCGTTCGTCGCGATGTTCAACACCGACATCTGCGACGCCGCGGGTGTGCTCGACAGCGACGGACGCCTGCAGGAGACATCGTCTGCTGACGAATTCCTCGACCAGCTGCGCGCCATCGGCGGCCAGGCCGAGGGGCACGCGCTGTCGTACGGGTACCTCGGCGACGGCGCCCAGATGTGGCGCCTCTTCTACACCTTCTACTCGCAGCACGGTACGGCGATGGAGCTGCCGGCCGGCGGCAAGGCCGTGATCGACAAGGATGCCGCGGTCGAATCGCTCACCCTCATGCGCACCCTCCTCGACGGCGAGATCGCCCTCGCCCAGGCCGACTACGGCAGCGCGGTGGCCGAGTTCGCGACCGGCAAGAGCGGGATGCTGTTCACCGGCGTCTGGGAGCTGCGCACCATGCAGGCGGCCGAGCTCCCCCTGGGTGCCACGATGATCCCCACGCTGTTCGGCACGCCGGCGGTCTACGCCGACTCGCACTCGTTCGTGCTGCCCCACCAGACCAACGCCGATCCTGCGAAGCGTGACCTGACCTACCGGTTCGTCGCCGACATGCTCAAGGGCTCGTTCGGCTGGGCCGAGGCCGGGCACATCCCCGCGTTCCTCCCCGTCACCGAATCCCCCGAATACGCCGACCTGATTCCCCAGGCCAACTACGCCGAGGCCGCTCAGCACGTCGTCTACGACCCGACCGCGTGGTTCACCGGCTCGGGATCGAACTTCCAGGCCGAGTTCGGCGCCGCCGTGCAGGGAGTGCTGCTCTCGGGCGACGACCCCGCCGCAGCCATCGACCGCTTCGAGGCTCGCGTGAACACGCTCCTCCGGCAGCCCAACCCGGCCGACCCCGAGGGGACGTTCGCATCATGACCACGGCAACCGACTCCACGCGCACGATCGTCACCGGCTCCAAGGCGGCCGCCCCCGCACGCCGCGCCGGCTCCCGCAACCGCGAGCAGCTCATCAGTTGGGCGTTCCTCGCTCCCTTCCTCATCGCCTTCGTGCTGTTCCTCGCCTGGCCGATCGTGCACGGCATCATCCTCAGCTTCACCGACCAGTCGCTCACCGGGGCAGGCGGGTCGTTCATCGGCTTCGCGAACTATGCCGAGGCGCTCACCGACCCCAAGATGTGGCAGTCGATGGGCAACACGGTGTGGTTCACGCTGCTGTCGACGGTCCCTCTCGTCGTGATCGCGCTGCTCATGGCGGCGCTCGTCGACCGCGGGCTGCCGGGCCAGTGGCTGTGGCGGCTGTCGTTCTTCATGCCGTATCTGCTCGCATCGACCGTGATCTCGCAGATCTGGGTCTGGATCTTCAACCCGCAGATCGGCGCGGCCAACAACATCCTCGAGTTCTTCGGCCTCGAGCCGCTCGCGTGGTTGCAGAACCCCGAGACCAACATGCTGTCGATCGTCATCGCCACCGTCTGGTGGACGGTGGGATTCAACTTCCTTCTCTATCTCGCCGCGATGCAGAACATCCCACCGCAGCAGTACGAGGCGGCATCGCTCGACGGCGCAGGCCCGTGGCGTCAGTTCTGGTCGATCACGCTCCCCCAGCTCGGCCCCGCGACCGTGCTCATCCTGATCCTGCAGATCCTCGCATCCCTGAAGCTCTTCGATCAGGCCTATCAGATGCTCGGTGGCGTCGCGAGCGACACCACCCGCTCGATCGTCCAGTACATCTACGAAGCCGGCTTCGTCAGCTACCGATTCGGCTACTCGGCCGCGATCTCTTACGTGTTCTTCGCTCTCATCGTCATCATCGGCGTCGCGCAGGCTCTGATCATGCGCCGCCGGAAGGAGTCGCAGCTGTGATGTCCACCGCCACACTCACCGAGACCATCACCACGGCCAAGCCGCCGCGCGCGCGCCGCTCGCACCTGCCCGGCCAGAAGCCGTTCGGCGCGCTGCGCATCAGTGCCCTCGTCGTCCTGATCATCCTGGCGATCGGCTGGCTGCTGCCGTTCCTCTGGGCGGTCGCCACGGCGTTCAAGACCGAGACGGATGCCGCCAGCGGTGACCCGTCGTGGATCGGCGCCTCCGGGCCGACGATCGAAGCCTTCACGGCGATCCTGTCGCAGGGGAATGTCTACACGTGGGCGTTCAACAGCCTGTGGACCTCGGTCGCCGTGACACTGATCACGCTGACGATCTCCGCCCTGGCCGCCTATGCGTTCTCGCGCCTCGACTTCACCGGCCGCAAGTGGCTGTTCGTCGTCATCATCGCCTCGATCGTCGTGCCGCCGCAGGTGCTGATCATCCCGCTGTTCTACGAGATGCTCGCGTTCAACATGATCGACACCTACTGGGGTCTGATCCTGCCGCAGGTCGTGGCCCCCGCGATGGTGTTCATCCTCAAGCGCTTCTTCGACGCCATTCCGATCGAGCTCGAAGACGCGGCCCGCGTAGACGGCGCCGGGCGACTGCGCATCTTCTGGTCGATCGTGCTGCCGCTGTCGCGGCCGATCCTGGCATCCGTCGCGATCTTCGTGTTCATCGGAGCGTGGAACAACTTCCTCTGGCCGTTCCTCGTCATCAACGACACCACGCTGATGACCCTGCCGGTCGGACTCCAGACGGTGATCAGCGCCTACGGCGTGCAGTACGCGCAGGTCATGGCGCAAGCCGTGCTCGCGGCGCTGCCTCTGATCATCGTGTTCATCATCTTCCAGAAGCAGATCGTCAAGGGCGTCGCGACCAGCGGCTTCGGCGGTCAGTAGTCCCCCACCCGGCTCGAGAGCCAGAATCTAGGAGAGCAATGTCTCAGGCCCGCATCACCATCGACCGCGACTTCACCATCGCCGACGTCCCCCGGAGGCTCTTCGGATCGTTCGTCGAGCACATGGGGCGCTGCGTGTACACCGGCATCTACGAGCCGGGGCACCCGCAGGCCGACGAGCGCGGCTTCCGTCAGGACGTCCTCGCCCTGGTGAAGGAGATGGGTCCGACCGTCGTCCGCTACCCCGGAGGCAACTTCGTCTCGGGCTACCGCTGGGAAGACGGCGTGGGCCCGGTCGAAGACCGCCCCGTGCGCATCGACGGCGCATGGCACACCATCGAGACCAACGCGTTCGGTCTGCACGAGTTCATGGACTGGGCCAAAGAGGCCGACGTCGAGGTCATGGAGGCGATCAACCTCGGCACGCGCGGTGTCGAAGAGGCTCGTTCGCTCGTCGAGTACGCGAACCACCCGAGCGGCACCTATTGGTCTGACCTGCGTCGCAAGAACGGCGCGGAGCAGCCGTTCGACATCAAGCTGTGGTGCCTGGGCAACGAACTCGACGGCCCGTGGCAGATCGGCGGCAAGACCGCGACCGAGTACGGTCGCCTGGCGCAGGAGTCGGCCAAGGCCATGAAGCTGGTCGACCCGACGATCGAGCTCGTCGCGGTCGGCTCGTCGGGCCGGTCGATGCCGACGTTCGGCACCTGGGAGCACACGGTGCTCACGCACGCGTACGACGAGGTCGACTTCATCTCGATGCACGCCTACTACCAGGAGCACGACGGCGACGCCGAGTCGTTCCTCGCCGAGTCGGTCGACATGGACGCCTTCATCGACGGCGTCATCGCGACGATCGACGCCGTGAAGGCCGCCGGCAAGCACACCAAGCAGGTCGACATCTCGTTCGACGAGTGGAACGTGTGGGACCAGGTGAAGTTCAACGACGTCGAATCGGTCGAGATCGCGAAGGCGGGATGGAAGAAGCATCCGCGCGTGATCGAGGACACCTACAACGTGACGGATGCCGTCGTCGTGGGCACGCTGCTCAACAGCCTGCTGCGCCACGGCGACCGGGTGAAGATCGCCAACCAGGCGCAGCTCGTCAACGTCATCGCGCCGATCCGCTCGGAGGAGAACGGTCCGGCCTGGCGCCAGACGAGCTTCTGGCCCTTCGAGCGGATGGCCCGTCTCGCGAAGGGCCGCATCCTGCGACTCGCGGTCTCGGCTCCGCAGATCGAGACGAAGCGCTACGGCGGCGTCGACTCGGTCGATGCGGCGGCGACGTGGGATGAGGAGACCGGACGCGTCGTGGTGTTCGTCGCCAACCGCTCGCTCGACGAGGAGAGCGACCTGACGGTCGAGCTGCGCGGCCTCACCGGTCTGCGCGTCGTCAACGCCGAGACGCTCACGATCCCCGAGGGCGGCGATCGCCACACCGCGAACCTCGAGACCACGCAGGATGCCGTGCACATGGTGCCGCTCGCGGCCGCCGAGGTGGTCGACGGCGCGGTGCGCGCGACGCTGCCGCCGCTCTCGTGGTCGGTGATCGAACTCGCCTGAGGCTCGCCTCGACAGCAGAAGGCCCGGCATCGGATTCCGATGCCGGGCCTTCTTCTCTGCCGCGGCATCCGCGCACCGCACGTGTGCGGGCCCACGGCAGACGCGAAGAAGCCCGGTATCGACCGATACCGGGCTTCTCGGCGAGGGGTTCACGGCCGGGGCCGGTCACACCCTCAAGAGGTGATCAGTGTGTTCAGCTCTCGATGAGCTGGCGACGACGGAAGACCAGCAGCAGTCCACCCGACAGCAGCGCGAGCGCGATGGCTGCGGCTGAGAGCGGCACGAGCATGTCGGCACCGGTCACGGCGAGTCCGCCGTCACCGGGTGCGGCTGCGCCACCGTCACCGGGAGCTGCTCCGCCACCACCGGCGACCGGTGCGGCGAGGACAGCGAATGCCAGGTCGGTCGGAGCCGACGAGACGCCGTCGATGGCCTGCGTGGCCGAGACCGTGTAGGTGCCCGACTCGAGAGCCGCGCCGAAGTCGACGCTCCATGCACCGTCCTCGACCGTGGCCGTGAACGTGCCGCTCGCTGCGGCGAAGGCGCCCGCGAGAGCAGCCGTGTTCGCCGACGCCGGCTCAGCGCCGTTGAGCTTCACCGTGACGGTCGCGCCGTCGATGCCCGAGCCGGCGAGTCCGGAAGGACCGTCGTTGTGGGCGAACTCCGCGCCGTTCGTGACCGAGGTCACGGCCGGCGAGACGGGGCGGACAGCGAACAGTGAGGTGGCCTCAGGTGAGACCTCTTCTTCGCCGTCGATCGTGCGGGTCAGCGTCACGACGACGCTGTGCTCGCCGTACTCGAAAGAGAGTCCGTCGACGGTCCAGGAACCGTCTGCGGCGACCTCGGTCGTGCCGAGCACGTCGCCCTGGTCGTCCGCCACCGTCACGGTGGTGGTCGGCAGGCCGGTACCGCTGACCGCGGTGACGGTCTCGGTGACCGTCGAGCGGTCAGTCGGCGAGGTGATGACAGGCGCGACCAGCGGAGCCGGCACGACTGTCACGTCGATCGTCGTGCTGTCGGAGGAGCTGAGGCCGTTGCGCGCGGTGACCGTGATGGTCTGCGCACCGAGCTCGACAGGTCCGACGAACGAGAAGGCGCCGTCGACGACATCGACCGTCTGGTCGGCGCCGAAGCCGCTGACCGTGACCTCGGTCGCTCCGGGAGCGGTTCCGGTGACTGCCGTTCCCGGCTGCACCTCTGCGTTGTCGGTCGGGCTCGTGATGACCGGGGTGTCGAGGTCGAGTGCGACCTCGTAGCCACCCGTCTTGGGGAGCGCTGTGGTGAGCGATGCCGCCCAGGTCCACTGCTCCTGCCCTGGCCCAGCCTCGATACCACCCGAGATGAGGCCGACTGCGGTGTTGCCCTGGATGACGGCTCCACCCGAGTCGCCGGGACCCGCCTCTGTATTGCTGGAGAAGCCCTGCACCCAGCGGTCCTCGATCTGCAACCACCCATCGACGATGTCGTTGTCATCGATCGCACCGGTCGTGAAACCGGTCGTGCGACCGCTCTTCGACACGGCGCCAGGAACCACGGCGCCGACTGCCTTGACCGAGACTCCGCTGTCTGCGAGCGAGTCATAGGCCGTGGTGGCCGTGGTCCAGTCCGTGACGAACGGGAGCGGGTTCGTACCGGCTACGACATCGATCACCGAGATGTCGGTCGCATTCGTGTCGCCGTTGGAACCCGGAGCGTTGTTCGTGCTGCCGAACTGAGCGAAGCTGAAGGTGCCGAGAACCCTGGGGGTCGCGGGCAGCTCGTCGTCGCCGCCCGCTGCGGGCTGCTCGCTCGGAACACTCCAGAAGGTTCCGACCATCGAGTTGTTGTCGTCATCGAGCGCGCAGTGTCCTGCACTCAGCAGCGCCGGGTCACCCTGCGGGCTCCAGGCGGCGAAGCCGACGGAGCAGTTGTAGAGCAGATCGTCCTGATCCAGGCTCAGATATCCCTGTCCACCGACGATGTCGCCGTCGGCGAACGCCTTCGGAGTTCCAGCGACCGTCACGACAGTTCCTGTCGGGATGTCAGCCTCAGACGCGAAAGCCTCGACAGCGGCGTCATCGGTCGCGCCATCCTCAGAGATGACGGTGATCTTCCCACCGTCAGCGCCTACACCGCTGGCCACGAACTCGACGCCATGGTCGTCTGCGGCCTCCGCGATCTTCACGACGTCGGCCGGAGGAGCGTCCTGAGTCTCGACGGCAGGAGCCTCGGTCTCGACCGGCGCATTCGTCTCCGACGTCGCGGTCGGAGAGGGAGTCGGGGTCGACTCTGCGCCGTCCTCGGCATATGCCGGTCCCGCCACGAGCAGGCCCGAGAGGGCGATCGTCGTCGCGGCGGTCAACGCGAGTGCGCGCCGCCCCGTGGTTCTTTGCTTCATGTGATGTATGTCCTTGCTGGTCACGGATCGTCAGTCAGTTTCATATCCGGCAATGTGCGTTGCACACAGAACCTTTCGCCTCCCGGTGGAGGCGTGAACTGCGACGCTGGCCCCCCGACAAGCAGGATCCTGTTCGTCGGGACGAACAGGGATCTCTAGAAGAGTACCCAGTAAATCCACAGAATGGGAAAATTGTTTACCGGAATTTCACCCCTTGACCTGGACCTCCTCTATGCGATACGCGCGCACGCGCTGTCGGGTCCGAGAGGGCGGACCGGTCAGCACCGACCGGATCGGGATTGCGATTGTGTTCGCAGGCGGCACCGTTACCATGTCCAGCATGAGCACCCACCGCAGAGCACGAAACCTCGTCGGCCTCGCGATTCTGGGAGCCTTCGCCCTCATGGGTGCGGCCTGCGCGTCGGGTGCCCCCGGTGGCGCGCCGACATCGAGCAGCGACCCGAGCAGCGGAGACGACGCCGTCGTCGAGAACCTCGTCGGGCTGTGGGGAGAGGACGCGAAGGGCCAGCCGCACCTCGAGTTCACGGCCGACGGTGAGGTGCGCGGCAGCGATGGCTGCAACGGCATCGCGACGACCTACTCGGTGAACGGCGACCGCGTCGACCTCGCCCGATTCGCCTCGACTCTCAAGGCCTGCCCCGGCGTAGACGACTGGATGCGCGGCATCCGCGCGGTCGAGATCGACGGCGACGTGCTCGTGATCAAGGATGCCTCCGGCGCGGAGCTGGGCAACCTCTCGCGCGCGAGCTGATCGCCGCCGCGCCCGTCGCGACGTTTCGTCTCGCTCCGCTCGCTCAACGAACGGCAGCCTCCGGTCGTTGAGCGAGCCGCGAAGCACCGAGACGAAACGGAGTCAGTTCTCGATGTGCCGCTCGTCGACGCCGTTGTAGAGCGACAGCGGGCGGATCAGGGCGTTGGCGCCGGCCTGCTCGATCACGTGCGCCGTCCACCCGGTCACACGCGCCGCGACGAACAGCGGCGTGAAGGTGAGGGTGTCGAAGCCGATCAGGTTGTAGGCAGGGCCGGACGGATAGTCGAGGTTGGGGTAGATGCCCTTGCGCTCGACGAACTCCGATGCGAGCGCGTCGTACAGCTCAGCCACCTCGGCGCGGTCGTAGTGCTCGACGAGTGTGTCGAGCGCGGCCTTCATGGTGGGCACACGCGAGTCGCCGCTCTTGTAGACACGGTGGCCGAAGCCCATGATCTTGCGCTTCTCGGCGAGCGCGTCGTCGAGCCACGGCACCACGTTGGATGCCTCGCCGATCTCGTCGAAGATGTGCAGCACGGCCTCGTTGGCGCCGCCGTGCAGTGGACCCTTGAGCGCGCCGATCGCTCCGACAACGGCTGAGTAGAGGTCACTGAGCGTCGACGTGATCACTCGGGCGGTGAACGTCGAGGCGTTGAACGAGTGCTCGGCATACAGGATCATCGAACGGTTGAAGGCGTCGACGACCACCGGATCGGGCTCTTCACCGAACGTCATCCAGAGGAAGTTCGCCGAGTAGTCGAGGTCGTCCCGCGGCTCGATGAGCTGTTCGCCACGACGGCGGCGCTGACCGTAGGCGACGATCGCCGGCAGGGCGGCGAACAGACGGATGCTGCGCTCGAGGTTCTGCTCGGGGCTGCCACCGGCATCGAGCACCGATCCGCCCGCATTCGGGTCGGAGGCGCCGATCAGGCTGACCGCCGTACGCACCTCATCCATCGGGTGCGCCTCGACGGGCACCAGGTCGATCGCCGCCCTGACGTTGTCGGCGAGCGCGCGGTGCTGGCGCTCGGTCGCGCGCAAAGCAGCCAGCTGTGCGGCATCCGGCAGCTCGCCGTGCCAGAGCAGGTACGCGACCGCCTCGAAGGGCTGCGTCGCCGCCAGCTCCTGCACGGGGTAGCCGCGGTAGAGCAGGCTGTTCGTCTCGGGGTTGACCTTCGAGATCGCGGTCGTGTCGACGACGACCCCGGCGAGGCCCTTCTTGATGTCCGGCTCGGTCATGCTCACTCCTTCGTGACTGTGAAGCCTGCGACGCCCGAGTCGAACTGCGTGTAGGACTCGTAGTCGATCAGGTCGTAGAGATCTGCACGGTGCTGCATCTCACCGAGCTTCGAGGTGAGATGCCCCTCCTCTCCCAGCGTATCGAGCGCACGGCCCGCCGCGCCCATCGCGATGCGCAGCAGCGACACCGGCCAGATGACCATGTTGACGCCGGCATCCCGCAGCTGGTCGACCGAGAAGAGCTCGCTCTTGCCGAACTCGGTCATGTTGGCGAGGATCGGCACGTCGAGCGCGTTCGCCATGGCCTCGAACTCGGCGAGCGTGCGCATCGCCTCGGGGAACACGGCATCGGCTCCGGCATCCACCAGCGCCTTGGCGCGGTCGATCGCCGACTCGAGTCCTTCGACCGCGCGGATGTCGGTGCGCGCCATGATGAGGAAGTTCGGGTCGCGACGCGCGTCGGCCGCCGCACGGATGCGGCGGATCGCCGTGCGCTCGTCGACGACGCTCTTGCCGTCGAGGTGGCCGCAGCGCTTGGGGTTGATCTGATCTTCGATGTGGGTGCCGGCGAGCCCGGCATCCTCGAGCTCCTGGATCGTGCGGGCGACGTTCATCGGCTCGCCGAACCCCGTGTCTGCATCGACGATCGCGGGAATGTCTGTCATGCGCGCGATCTGCTTCGCTCGCCCCGCGACCTCAGTCAGCGTGGTGAGGCCGATGTCGGGCACGCCGAGGTCGGCAGACAGCACCGCGCCCGAGATGTAGACGCCGTCGAAGCCCTTCTGCTCGATCAGTCGCGCGCTCAGCGGATTGAACGCGCCGGGGAACCGCAGCAGCTCGCCGCTCGCGAGTCGCTCGCGGAACAGGCGGCGCTTCTCGGCCGGCGTGACATGGGAGTACAGCATCAGAACAGGCCCTTCGGGGCGTCGGCGCCCTCGAGCAGGCCGGGCTTCGCGATGATCGACAGCTCGCCGACCTCGGCGGCCGTCAGCTCGGGCAGACGCTGCACGAGCTCGAGGAAGCGCTCGATCTCGGCGGGCTCCAGCACCGGCTCGGCCAGCAGACGGAACTTCGCGATGTAGTTCTCGCGGGCGAACGGACGAGCGCCGAGCGGATGCGCGTCGGCGACGGCGATCTCGTCGACCACGGTCGTGCCGTCGGTGAGGCGGAACTCGACGCGACCGCCGAACGCCTTCACGTCGGGGTCTTCGGAGTGGTAGCGGCGCGTCCACTCGGCATCCTCGGCCGTGGTGATCTTGTGCCACAGCGCGACAGTGTCGTCCCGCCCGGCCCGCTCGGGTGTGTACGAGTCGACGTGGTGCCAACCGCCGTCCTGCAGCGCGACCGCGAAGATGTACGGGATCGAGTGGTCGAGCGTCTCGCGCGACGCCGTGGGGTCGTACTTCTGCGGGTCGTTCGCGCCCGAGCCGATCACGTAGTGGGTGTGGTGGCTGGTGTGCAGCACGATGGCCTCGATGTTCGCGGGGTCACGCAGCGCCGGGTTCTCGGTGCCGAGCTTGCGGGCCAGGTCGATCCACGCCTGCGCCTGGTACTCGGCCGAGTGCTCCTTCGTGTACGAGTCGAGGATCGCGCGCTTCGCCTCGCCGGCGGCGGGCAGCGGCACCTCGTAGGCGGCGTCCTTGCCGTCGAGCATCCAGGCGATCACGCCGTCTTCGCCCTCGTAGATGGGGGCGGGGCTGGTCTGGCCGCGCATCGCCCTGTCGACCGCCTCGACGGCGAGCTTGCCCGCGAAGGCCGGGGCGTGCGCCTTCCACGTCGAGATCTCGCCCTTGCGGCTCTGACGCGTGGCGGTGGTCGTGTGCAGCCCCTGACCGACGGCCTGGTAGATCGTCTCGATGTCGAGGCCGAGCAGGGTGCCGATGCCGGCGGCGGCCGACGGGCCGAGGTGCGCGACGTGATCGATCTTGTGCTTGTGCAGGCAGATCGCGCGCACGAGGTCCATCTGGATCTCGTAGCCGGTGGCGATGCCCCGCAGCAGCGCGCAACCGTCGGCCTGCACGTGCTGGGCGACCGCGAGGATCGGCGGGATGTTGTCGCCGGGGTGCGAGTACTCGGCCGCGAGGAACGTGTCGTGGTAGTCGAGCTCGCGCACGGCCACCCCGTTGGCCCACGCCGCCCACTCGGGGCTGGTGCGGTGATCGAGTGCCGCGCCGAACACGGTGGCGCCGATGCCGCCGGTCGAGACGGGGTGACTGAACGCCTGGGCGCGGGCGGCATTGATCGGCCCGCGGGTGAGGGATGCCGCGGCGACCGACGCGTTGTCGATGATGCGGTTGATGATCATGTCGGCGACGTCCTGCTCGACCTCGACCGGGTCGGCGGCGACCTCGGCGATCTTCCAGGCGAGCTGGTCTTCGCGGGCGAGGTTCTCGTCGCTGCGGTGGACGCGGACGTGGTGGGTGACGGTCATTTCACACCTTCGGGGTTGGCGGTCAGGGAGTCGAGGATGCCGGTGAGCGCATTGTGCAGGTGCACGTGCGTGGCGTGGGCGGCCAGGTCGCCGTCTCGGGCGGCCAGCGCTGCCGCGATCGTGCGGTGCTCGGCGGCTGAGGCGGCGAGGCGGGCGGGCTTGTCGCGGGCCATACGGCGCACCCGCACGAGGTGGGTGCGCACGGTGCGCAGCGCCGAGGCGATGTAGTCGTTGTCGACGGCCTTGTCGAGAGCTGCGTCGAAGCGGGCGATGAGGGCGTAGTAGGCGTCTCGCCCCTCGACGGCTGCGAGGTCGACGTGCGCGAACTCGTCGGCGAGCGCGGCGAAGAGGTCGGCGTCTCCTCGGTGGGCGGCGAGGCGGGCCGAGGTCTCCTCGAGCGCACGGCGGATCTCGAACAGCGCGCGGATGTCGTCGGCATCCAGATCCGCGACCACCGTCACCCTCGGCGACTGCTGCACGACCAGGCCGTCGGCCGCGAGGCGGCGCAGGGCCTCGCGCATCGGCGTACGACTGATGCCGAGGCGGGCGGCCTGCTCTACCTCGCCGAGCACGAAGCCGGCGGGGAGGGTGCCCGACTGGATCTCCTCCAGCAGTGTCGCGTGGGCTCGATCGCTCGCGCTGATGCGATCGGCGACGGAGCTCATACCTTCAGTGTATACATAAGCGCGACTCGTGGCACCCGAGGTGCACCTTGGACCGCTTCACGTATACATAGAGGGTCGCTGCGGTGACCCCACGACATCCGGAATCGGCTCGACGAACTCGGCGGGCCGCGGCTCGCCGAGCTTCACGACCACCACTCCGACCAGCACGAGCGCACCGCCGAGCGCCTGCAGCAGGTCGGGCAGCTGTCCGAGCAGCAGCCAGCCGAACAGCAGCGCGGCGACGACCTCGGAGAGAGCGACGAAGGATGCGAGGCGCGAGCCCAGCATCCGAGTCGAGGCGATGCCCAGCACGTAGGCGAGCGCAGTGGCGATGAGGCCGATCGCGATCACCGGCACGAACCACGGCACGGTCCCGAAGCGGTAGGTGATGTCGTCGGTCGTCCAGGCGATGGGCAGGATGCCGACGAGGCCCGCGATCGTCAGCGCCACGGCGCCGAGCAGCAGCCCTCCCCCGGCGAGCGCGATCGGCGGCAGGCCCGTGTCGGCCTTGGCGGAGAGCAGGAAGTACGTGGCCGCGCCGACCATGGCTGCGAGCGCCCAGAGGATGCCGGCGACGTTGACCTCGGCACCGGTGATGATGTCGAGCATCAGCACGAGACCGACGAAGGCGATGGCCGCGCCGATCACGCTGCGCCGGCTCGGGCGTTCGCCTCTGCGGAGCCACAGCCAGAGGATGACGGCGATCGGGGCCGTGTACTCGATGAGCAGGGCGAGGCCGACGTCCATCACCGCGACGGCCTGGAAGTAGCAGAGCTGCGTGGCGGTGACGGCGAGCAGTCCGTAGGCGGCGACCATGCCCGCGTTCTTCCTGAGCACTACCCACCGGCCCCGGAGCGAGAGGATCGTGGGCACGAGCAGCACGAGCGCGGCGACCCACACCCGCGCGGTCACTGCCGCGCCGGGGGTCCACCCCGCGTCGATGAGACCGCGAGCCCAAGCACCGGACATGCCGAACGCGAAGGCCGCGCCGATCGCCAGCGGCAGACCGAATCGCACGCCCGGCACGCTGATGTCATTTGCAACCTTGCTCATGACAAGTGACGCTACTCGCGTGGGATGTAAGGTGTCAACATGAACTTCACCGATGACACGGAAGAGGCTCTTCGCTCAGCCGTCTGGCTGGTGAACTCGGCGGAGGACCCCGAGACGCTCGAGAACCTCGCCGACTACGACGCCTTCCTCGCGGACTTCCCCTATTCGGGTCGACTCGATCGCGACGAGGCCGAACTCGCCTCGCTCCGTGACCTGCGCCCACGCCTGCGCGCCATGCTGGTCGCGCCCCGCGACGAGATGGCCGAGCACGTGAACGCCGCCCTCGCCGAGACTCACCTCGCCCCGAGGCTCGTGCGCCACGACGGAGTCGACTGGCACCTGCACGCGGTGGCCGACGAGCGCCCGCTGGCCGAGCGCGTGCTGATCGAGACCGCCATGGCGCTGATCGACGTCATCCGATCCGATGAGGGCTCACGCATCTCCATCTGCGCCGACGACACGTGCGAGGCGCTGGCCCTCGACCTCTCTCGCAACCGCTCCAAGCGGTTCTGCTCGACGACCTGCACCAACCGCAACGCGGTGGCCGCGTATCGCGCCCGCCGCACCCGGAGCGACACTCACGCATGACCTTCGCCTCGCCCCACGACACCTGGTTCCCCGACGCCGCCTTCGATGCCAGTTACGGTCACACGCTCAAGACGCTGCGCGGGATCGCTCCGATCGCACCGCCCGAGGGCTTCGCGAAGCGCTGGATGCGGTGGCGCGACGAGGCGCGGCAGGTGGATGCCGCCCCGGTCGTTCTGTCGGTCGATTCCGCAGCGGGCCGCCGCGTCTCGGTGATCGAGTACTCGGGGGCCGACGGAACGCGCCTGCGCGCGTGGGTCGTCGAACCTGTCTCGGGTGCCGCGCGCATCGGCGTCGTGCACAGCCACGGCTACGGAGGACGGGAAGCGATCGATCTCGCTCGCGTGCCCGATCATGCGGCCGCCGTCTTCCCCGTCGCCCGAGGCCTGCCGACGCTCAACGCCGGCGTGGGCGCCCCCGAGCCGATCGCCGAGCACGTGCTCGCCGGCATCGACGACCCCGATCGCTACGTGCTGGGTCTGTGCGCCCGCGATCTGTGGCTCGCGGCCGACGCTCTGCTCGCCCTGACCGGCGATACTCCTCTCTATTACGTGGGTGAGAGCTTCGGCGGCGGCATCGGCTCACTCGCCCTCCCCTGGGACGACCGCTACATCGGCGCGACACTGATCGTGCCGAGCTTCGGCCAGTACGACGAGCGATTGGCCGTGCACTGCCTCGGCAGCGGCGAGGTCGTGCGCGCTCACGTCGCCGCTCACCCCGAGGCCCGCGAGGTGCTGCGCTGGTTCGACGCATCGAGCTCGATGACGCTGACACAGGTACCTGTGCGCGTCGAGGCAGCGCTGTGGGATCCGTACGTGCCACCCCAGGGCCAGTTCGCGGTGGCGAACGCCGTCGGCGAGCTCGACCTCGAGGTGCTGCCCGCCGGGCATGCGGACTACCCCGGGTCGGAGGACGTCAGGGCCGCGGCGATCCGCCACGGCCGCGCGCACCTCGAACGCGTTCTCGGAGCCAGCTGAGTCCGGCAGAGTGAGATGCCGAACCGGCCGACGTCGAACCTCTCGCGGCACTTCGGGATGCTCGGTCGGACGACCATCGAGGCGTCACTCGCCGCGCAGCCAGCCCAGGAATCCACCGCGGCGCGGGCGGGGTTCGTCCACCGGCACCGCCGATCGCCGGCCGACGCGGTAGAACGCCTCGGCATTGCGCCACATGATGGCGTCGACGTCGTGCCCGCGGCGCTCGGCCCACGCGATCACGGCATCCGCCCACCGGCTGCGCGCCGTCGGCTGATAGGTGGGCGAGCCGTCTTCCGGAGCATAGGGATCGCCCTCCTCCGCAGGACCGATGACCGAGACCGGCCAGTCGCTGCCCCACATGAGCCGTTCGACTCCGAACGCGTCGGCCGCGGCATCGAGGAACGGATGCAGTTGCTCAGCCGACCAGTCGCCGCCGGCCTCCGCCGGAAGACCCGACAGCTTGCACCACGTGTTCGGATGCCGTGCGAGGTCGTCGAGATCGCGCACCCACTCCATGGTCGGCACCACGGGAGCATCCGCGGTGCCCACCTCGGGCTTGCCGAGGTGATCGAGCACGATCCGCAGTTCGGGCACGGCCCCGGCGAGGCGGGCGATCTCGGGCAGCTGCGCCGCGCGCACGCACGCGTCGAACGTCCACCCGCGGGCTGCGAGCTCGCGCGCACCGGTCACGAACGCGGCCGACACCGCGAGGCCGTCCGGTTCGATCTGCAGATCGTGGCGCACGCCGACCACGAGCGGCTCGGCGGCGAGTCCCTCGAGGTGCGCAGTGGTGTCGGTGCCGCGGTCGAGGCGTGCTCCCGCGACGATGCCGACCACGCCCACCTCATCAGCCTGTTCGACGACCCACCGCACCTCGGCGAGGAAGTCGTCTTCGATCGTCCCGGCCTGCACGAAGACCGACTTCTCGACCGTGGCGACGTCGATCGGCGAGTGCTCAATCTCGAGCGCAGCGAACTCCCACGCGAGCGGTCCCTCGAGCCACGTGTAGGTCAGAGTCGAGGGCGACCACAGGTGCAGGTGCGAATCGAGTATGCGCATGCCCCCATCCTGCCGCAGAGGTCGTCGAGCACGACATCCCTTCCCGCTCGTCCCACCTGTGGTTACAGGTTCGGATTCGGCTAATGTATGACAGCCGCGGAGGATGTCGACGCACCCCGCATCGACGACGATCAGGAGCGCCATGACAGCCGCCACCTCGCCCGATCGCACCGGCGTCGTCATCGTCGGCAGTGTGAGCGCAGACGTGACGACCTTCTCGACCCGGCTCCCGGCCCGTGGCGAGACCATCCTCGGAGACGAGTTCACCCTCATGCTCGGGGGCAAGGGCGCGAACCAGGCCGTCGCGGCCGGGCGCTCGGGAGCCCGCACGAGCTTCGTCGGATGCGTCGGCGACGACCTCTTCCACGACCTCGTCGTCACCGGGCTGAGCGAGGCCGGTGTCGACCTCACGCACCTTCGCACGGTGCCCGGCCCGACGGGCATCGCGCACATCCGCGTCGATGCCTCGGCGCAGAACGACATCGTCATGGTGCCCCTCGCCAACGCCGCCCTCGGCGCCGAGCAGATCGATGCGGCGCTCACGGCCCTCGCGCCGACCACGTCGGTGTTGCTCACCCAGCTCGAGACCCCCTCGGCACTCACTGCGCACATCACGTCGCGCGGACGCGAGCACGGCATGACGGTCATCCTCGACCCGGCACCGGCCGCTCCGCTCGACGACGCGGTGTGGGCGAACATCGACATCGTGACCCCGAACGAGACCGAGGCCTCGGTGCTCACCGGCATCGAGGTGACGGACGCCGACTCGGCCGCGCTCGCCGGACGCTGGTTCCTCGACCGTGGCGTCGGCGCGGCCGTGATCACGCTCGCGGGCCAGGGCTCGTGCGTCGTGACGGCGGCCGGCGCATCCGTCGTCCCGTCCTTCCCGGTCGCCGCCGTCGACACCACGGCGGCGGGCGACGCCTATGCCGGATATCTCGGTGCTGCGCTGGCGAACGGCCTGGAGCTGACGGATGCCGTGCGCATCGCCACCGCGGCCGGCGCCCTCGCCGTCACGAAGCAGGGCGCCTCACCGAGCCTGCCGCTGCGGGCCGACGTCGAGGCGTTCCTGGCCGCACGAGAAGCCCACTGACATGAATGACACGATCGACCGCCACTCCGCGGCACCCATGTACGACCAGCTGCGTCGGCTGATCATCGAGGGCATCTCGAGAGACGGCCTGCAGCCGGGCGACCCACTGCATGTCGACGACGCCGCCGGCACCTCGCGCGCCGGCACGGTTCGTTAGCCGAGTGCGCTGAGGCGGCTAGCCTGGCGGAAGACGACACGCCCCTTGGGGCGACGTGAGCGAGGGGGAGACACGATGGTCGATTCGAATGAGCCAGGACCCGAGCCGGTTGTCCCGCCGCCTCCGCCCGGAGCACCGGGCGCTTTTCCGACATCAGTCCCCTCGGGCATCCCGCTTGCACCCTCGTTGAGTGGGCCCCCCGCGCCTCCTGCCGGTCCGGCCGTGCCGCCGCCCCCTGCATTCACGGCGCCTCCCGCGCCGCCGCTGCCGCCGTATGCGTCGGCCGCCTACCCGCCACCGCAGCACGGCGGCCAGCCTCAGGGTGCCGTCTACGGCGCCGGGTACCCGATGTCGACGTTGCCACCCGACGCGCCGAAGTCCTCCGGCCGGACTGTCGGCATCGTGTTGGCCGCAGTGGGTGCGTTCGTCGTGCTCATCGTCGTCGGAATAGCGGTGGTCGTGGGGCTCCTGGTGGCGTCACGTTCGCCGGAGCCGGTGTCGGCCCCTGCGCCGGCCGTGACGGCAGCACCGACCGCTCCCTCCGACGACACGGATGCCGACGAGCCGCCGTCCGACGACTCGGGTGACGCCGATGCATCCGGAATAGCCGACGTTCTCCAGGCGAAGATCGACGAATACAAGCGCCTGCGCGACAGCGGCGCGCTGTGGGAGAGCATCCCCGACACCGAGTTCAACCGCACCGCCGTCTCGGCCTTCCTCTACTTTCTGACCGACATGAAGGTCGCGACGATCTGGGGTGTCGACGAGGCGCAGGCGCAGGAGTACGAGGAGCGGATGACGATGCTCGAGGAGCGCCTGCTCGCTGAGCAGCCGCTCGGCGACGACATCCAGATCACCCTCGAAGACGAGGTCTTCACCTACGACGGCCAGACGGGCGAGGGCGGCTACACCGCCAGATAGAGGAGCGTTACGCTCGAAGCATGAGCGACTGGACCAGCACCGCGATCGCCCTGCTGGAGGCCGACGCGAACCGCAGTGCCGACACGCACCTGCACCTCTTCCCGCTGCCGCCCGAGTGGGGCATCGATCTGTATCTCAAGGACGAGTCGGTGCACCCCACCGGGTCGCTCAAGCACCGTCTCGCGCGCTCGCTGATCCTCTACGGGCTCGTCAACGGCCGCATCACCGAGCACTCGACGCTGGTCGAGTCGTCGAGCGGCTCGACCGCCGTCTCCGAGGCGTACTTCGCGCGGATGCTGGGGCTGCCGTTCGTCACCGTCGTGCCGCGGTCGACCAGCCAGGAGAAGATCGACCTCATCGAGTTCTACGGCGGCCGCTGCCACTTCGTCGACCGCGCAGAGGACATGTCTCCCGAGGCCCAGCGCCTCGCGTCCGAATGCCACGGCCACTACCTCGATCAGTTCACGTATGCCGAGCGCGCGACCGACTGGCGCGGCAACAACAACATCGCCGAGAGCGTGTTCAGCCAGCTGTCGCAGGAGCGGCATCCGATCCCCCGCTGGATCGTCGTGGGCGCGGGCACCGGCGGCACGAGCGCGACGTTCGGGCGCTACGTGAAGTACCGCCGCCACGAGACGCAGATCGCCGTGGTCGACCCCGAGGGTTCGGCGTTCTACGACGGCTGGGCCGGCACGGTCGATCCGCCCGTCGGACGCCCGAGCCGCATCGAGGGCATCGGCCGGCCGCGCGTCGAGGCCTCATTCGTGCCCAGCGTGATCGACGAGATGATCCGCGTTCCCGACGCCGGCTCGATCGCCGCGATCCGGATGCTGCGCGAGCGCACGCTGCACCTCGCCGGTGGCTCGACCGGCACCAACCTCTACGGTGCCTTCCAGCTGATCGCACGCATGCGCGCGGCCGGCGAGACCGGCAGCATCGTCACCCTGATCTGCGACAGCGGCATCCGCTACGCCGGCACGTACTTCAACGACGAGTGGGTCGCAGGTCAAGGCTGGGACCTCGCCCCGCATCGCGCCCGCCTCGACCACTTCCTCGAGACCGGCGTCTGGGTCGACTGAGCAGGTTCGACTGGCCTGCTCGTTCACAATTCAGCACGGACTTCGTCGATCGGCCACCTGGCCACCCGTTTCGCTCGGGATCCGACCGGTGATGCTGAATTGTGAACGGCTACGCTGGCCGCATGACTACTCTCATCCTCACTGTCGCGGGTGCTGATCGCCCCGGACTCGTCGCCGCGGTCGCCGATGTCGTCGACGCCCACGAAGGCAACTGGGAGAACAGCTCGCTGGCCGAGCTCGCCGGAACCTTCGCCGGTGTGATCGAGGTGTCGGTCGCACCCGAGCACTCGGAGGGGCTGCAGGCGGCACTCCGCGAACTGCAGGGCCAGGGTCTGCTGACGCTCGCCGTTCTGACCGGCACGCCCGCGGCGGACGCCGAGGCGCAGGTGCTCGAGATCCGGATTCTCGGCAACGACCGATCCGGCATCGTCCGTGAGGTGTCCAACGTGCTGAACGCGCACGAGCTCAGCATCGAAGAGCTGGCGACAGAGACGCGGGATGCCGCGATGGCCGGCGGCCGTCTGTTCGAGGCATCTGTGATCGCACGGGTTCCCGAGTCGGTCGACCTCGACGCGCTGCGTCGCGACCTCGAGCGCATCGCCACCGAGATCCAGGTCGACATCACCCTCGCCTGAGCTGTCCCGATGGCCGACGAAATCAGCATCTCGATCGCGGACCGCCTCACGCCGAGCGACCTCCAGCAGATCGAGACACTTCTGCCCCAGATCTCGGCGACCGCTCGATTCGACGCGGCACGGGTGCTCTCGCTGCTCGAGGCGCCGAACGCAGACCTCTTCGTCGCGCGCGAGTCAGGACGGATCGTGGGGATGGCCACTCTCGCGATGGCCCCGCTCATCACCGGACGGCACGGCAGCATCGAAGACGTCGTGGTCGATCAGAGCACCCGTGGACGAGGCATCGCACGACTGCTGCTCGAGACGATCATCGAGGAGTCCGAACGGCGAGGACTGTCGAAGCTCGATCTGACCTCCCGTCCGTCTCGCGAATCGGCATTGCGCCTCTACGAATCGGTCGGCTTCGTCCGTCGAAACACGAACGTGATGCGCTTCGCACCGCAGGAGACCTGAATCGAGGCGCTCCTCGCTGCCCCGCCGCGCTCAGTCCGGCTCGACGGCCGGCGCCTCGGCGACGATGTCCGTCTCGGTGTACCGGCGCACCCAGTACTCGGTCTGCGCCACGTGCGCGGATGCCGCGGTCGACGCCGCGACCGGATCCGCTGCCGCGAGTCCACGGAGAATCGCCCGGTGCCCGGCGTCCGAGTGCAGCTTGAGTTCGGCCGCGTCGCCGGCATCCGGAATCCGATACGCCCGCGATCGTGAGCGCAGCACGTCGATCAGGCTCGTGAGGGCGTCGTTGCCCGCGACCTCCGAGATCGTCATGTGGAAGGCGTGGTCGAGACGCGAGTGATCCTCGAAGTCGTCGCTGGCCTCGATCTCGTCGAGCACGCCGCTGAGCTCCTCGATCGTCGCGGCGTCGATGCGCGCCGCCGCGAGCGCGGCGGCGTGCGGTTCGAGCACGCGGCGCAGCTCGGTCAGCTCGAGCACGCCTTCCATGGGCAGCAGGCCGACGGTGAGCGAGAGGCTGCCGATCAGGTCGGCGGCGCGCAGCTCGCTGACGTAGCTGCCCGAACCGTGGCGGGTCTCGAGCACCCCGAGCGCGGCCAGCATGCGGATGGCTTCGCGCAGCGATCCTCGCGAGACGCCGAGCGTCTCGCACAGCTCGCCCTCGCTGGGCAGACGGTCGCCGGGGCGCAGCGCGCCGTCGGCGATCAGCGCACGCAGCCCGTGCAGAGCCGTATCCAAAGCGCTCATCGTGATCCTCTCTGACACCGGCCACTCCTCTGTGAGTCTGTCGGACCCGCGCTCGTCATCAAATTCGTATGACAACTATCTTTCATATTCACCTTTCCATAGCCATATCGGAACCTCTGTGGCAAAGTTGTGCAACAACTCCCCCGACGCACCGACGAGGACCGATGCCCGCACCACTCTTCCCCGCACCGCTCACGCTGAATTCCGGCATTCGAGCCCGTGATGCGTGGCCGCTCGATCCCGACGTGATTCACCTGAACCACGGCTCTTTCGGCGCTGTGCCCACCGCGGTCGTCGAGCAGCAGGATGCGCTGCGGCGCCGAGCCGATCTCAGCCCGGTCGAGTGGTTCCCCCGCATCGCCGAGCGCGTGCGCGCCGCCAGAGAGCGCACCGCCCCGTTTCTCGGTGCCCACGCTGAAGACAGTGTCTTCGTGCCCAACGCCTCGGCCGCGGCCACCGTCGTCTACAACGCCCTGCACCTCGAGCGCAGCGACGAGATCCTCGTGACCGACCAGGGCTACGGCGCGATCACGATGGGGGCGCAGCGCCTGGCCCGCCGCTTCGGAGCATTCGTCCGGGCCGTCGAGCTGCCACTGCTCGCCTCCGACGACGAGGTCGTGCAGCTCTTCGCCGACGCGCTCACGCCCCGCACGCGTCTGATCGTGGTCGACCAGATCACCTCGCCCACCGCGCGGATGCTGCCCACCCGCCGCATCGCCGAGCTCGCCGCCGAGCGCGGCATCCGCACTCTGGTCGACGGCGCGCACGCTCCCGGGCTGGTTGCGGATGCCGCCGCAGTCGCCGGCGGCGACTGGTGGTTCGGCAACCTGCACAAGTGGCCCTGCGCCCCACGCGGATCGGCGCTGCTCGTCACGACAGCTCCCGACCGCGATGACCTCTGGCCGCTCATCGACTCGTGGGCCGCGAACGAGCCCTACCCCGAGCGCTTCGACACCCAGGGCACGATCGACGCGACGACCTACCTCGCCACCCCCGCGTCGATCGAGTTCATCGAGCGCGAGTTCGGCTGGCACAACGCCCGCCGGGCGATGGCGCAGATGGCGGATGCCGGTGCCGAGATCATCGCCGAGGGCCTGCGTCCCTACGGCGACGAAGACCCACTGACACCGCTGCCCTCTCCCGTGCCGTCGATGCGCCTCGTGCGCCTGCCGCTCGGACTCGGCTCGACCCGCGAGGAGGCCGACGCCCTGCGCATGGATCTGCTCGACGAGACCGGCGTCGAGACCGCGTTCACGAGCTTCCGCGGCGTCGGCTACTTCCGCCTCTCGGCGCACCTCTACACCGAGGCGTCGGACTTCGAGGCCTTCGTCGAGCGCTGCATCCCGCAGATCCTCCGCCGCGCCGGCATCCGCACCGCCGACTCGATCATCGTCACCTGACCCGCTCCACCCACCACCCGCTCCACCCACCACCCGCTCCACCCACCACCCGACCCACCACCATCACCAACTGAGAGGCACCTCGTGAAGAAGAACAGAATCTTGACGACCGCCGCGGGATTCGGCACCGTCGCCGCACTCGCGCTCACCGGCTGTTCCGCAAGCGGCGGCGAATCCGCCGACGGCACCGTCACCCTGCAGATGGTCGAGAGCCTGACCAACCCGACGCGCACCGATCTGCTTCGCGGATTCCTCGATGACTTCGAGGCGGAGAACCCCGACATCAAGGTCACTCTGGTCTCGCCGCCGACCGAGCAGGCCGACGCGAAGATCCAGCAGATGCTGCAGTCGGGCAAGGGCGTCGATGTGCTCGAGGTCCGCGACATCACCGTCGGGCCGTTCGCGAACAACGGCTGGCTGCACGACGTCTCGGGCGACCTCGAGGAGTGGGACGGCTGGGATGCCCTGACCGACAACGCGCAGGCCGCGTCGGTGGCCGCCGACGGCAAGAGCTACTTCGTGCCCTACGGCTTCTACGGGCTGTCGCTCTTCTATCGCACCGACCTGGTCGAGGAGGCGGGCTTCGACGGCCCGCCGCACAGCTGGAAGGATCTGCTCGAGCAGGCCAGCGCGATCCAGGACCCGTCGAACAACATCTACGGCTACGCCTTCCGTGGCGGCCCGAACGCGAACAGCAACGTGGTGGCGGCGATCGAGGCCTACACGATCGACGGCCTCGACGTCGATGACGCCTTTCTGATGGAAGACGGATCCACGATCTTCGCCGCCCCCGAGGCTCAGGAGGCCGTCGACGACTACTTCGATCTGTTCAAGGAGGCATCCCCGCCCTCGGCCGTCTCGTGGGGCTATCCCGAGATGGTCGCCGGCTTCACGAACGGCACCACGGCGTTCCTGCTGCAGGACCCCGAAGTCATCGCGACGGTGCAGGACTCATCGCTGACCGAAGACCGGTGGGACACCGCCCCGCTGCTCGTCGGCCCGTCCGGCAAGGCCGCGCAGCCGCTGGCCGTCGCCGGGTGGGGCGTCGCCGAGAACAGCGAGCACCAGGATGCCGCGGTCAAGCTCGTCGAGTTCCTCTCGTCGGCCGAGCCCGCGACCGAGTTCGCCCAGGCCAACAGCCTCGTGCCGATCATCTCGGAGGCGGCTGACGACGAGTTCTACTCGACCGGCCCGTGGACCAGCTACGTCACCATGACGGAGGACCCCGAGACGTACGTCAACGTGCGTCAGCCGCGCGGGGTCAGCTGGTGGACCGAGTGGATGCAGAAGTCCGACCAGGACGTGCAGAACGTGCTGCTCGGCAACATGTCGACCACCGAGCTGCTCGAGTCGTGGGACGCCTTCTGGACCGAGAAGTACGCAGCGGAAAAGGGCTGATCCGTGACCCGGACCACTCTCGAAGGGGGCTCCGTCGGCACCGCCGGCGGGGCCTCCCCGGCATCCCGCCGGCGCCGCCCGTTCCGTGGCCGCCACGCGCTGACGCTGCTGGCCTTCATGGCCCCGGCGATCGTGTTCGTGTGCTGGTTCACATACTGGCCCATGCTGCAGGGTGCACGCATGGCCTTCCACGACTGGAACCTGTGGGACCTCACGTCGACTCCCTGGGTGGGATTCGACAACTTCGTGACCGTCTTCCAGGACCCGGCGTTCCCGGTCGTCGCGTGGAACTCCGTACTCTGGGTCGTCGGCTCGCTCGTGCCTCAGCTCGTGATCGGCTTCCTGATCGCGCTCGCGCTGCGCAAGCGGTTCCGCTTCCGCGGGCTCTACCAGGCGCTCGTGTTCTTCCCGTGGGCTGTCTCGGGCTTCCTGATCGGCATGCTGTTCCGCTGGATGTTCAACGCCGAGTTCGGTGTCGTGAACGACCTGCTCATGAAGGCGGGCTTCATCGACGCCCCGCTCCCCTGGCTGGCCGATCCGAAGCTCGCGATGTTCGCGGTCATCGTGGCCAACATCTGGTACGGGGTGACGTTCTTCGCGATCATGATCCTCGCGGCGCTGCAGTCGGTGCCCGATGAGATGCTCGAGGCCGCGAGCCTCGACGGCGCAGGCAAGGTGCGCCAGCTGTTCTCGATCATCATCCCGTACATCTCGATGACGCTGCTGCTGACGATCCTGCTGCGCATCATCTGGATCTTCAACTTCCCCGACATCATCTACGCGATGACCAGCGGCGGGCCGGCGAACCAGACGCACATCATCACGACGTGGATGATCAACTACACGCAGCAGGGCAACTACGGCATCGCGAGTGCGATCGGACTCATCGTCGTCGCGTTCCTGTTCGTGTTCTGCGCGTTCTACTTGATGGCGATGCGGAAGGTGCAGCGATGACCATCACCGGCACAACAGTCACCGAGACCCGGCGTCTCACCGTTCCCGACATCGCCAAGGCTCCCCGCCCGAAGAGGAAGGTGTCGGTCGGCGGCGTCGTGCGCGTGGTCGGGCTTCTGCTCTGGCTCGTGATCACGCTGTTCCCGCTGTACTGGATCGCACTGACCTCGTTCAAGTCGCCGGGCACGATCAACTCGTTCCCGATCGAGTACTGGCCGAGCGAGCCGTCGTTCGACAACTACGTCAGCCTGTTCCAGCAGAGCTCGTTCGGGGTGTTCCTCGGCAACTCGGCTCTCGTGGCCACGATCGCGGGTGCGGTCGCGACACTGATCGCACTGCTGAGCGCCTACGTGATCGCCCGGTTCGAGTTCCGCGGCAAGGGCACGGTGCTGGTCGCGTTCCTGCTGACGCAGATGATCCCGGCGTTCATCGCACTCGGACCGCTGTACTCGATGATGACCGACCTCGGCCTGGTCGACACCAAACCCGGCCTCATCCTCGTGTACATCGCGGTCTGCATCCCGTTCTCCACGGTCATGCTGCGCGGGTTCTTCGAGAACGTCCCCGACGCGCTCGAAGAGGCGGCGATGATCGACGGATGCTCGCGATTCGGCGCCCTGTTCCGGGTGCTCGTCCCGGTGATGACCCCCGGCATCATCGCGGCGTTCATCTTCAACTTCGTCAACTGCTGGAACGAGCTGTTCCTGTCGGTCGTGCTGATGAACACCGACGCCAACCGCACGGTGCCCTCGGCACTGAATGGCTTCATCTCGACGTTCAACATCGACTGGGGTTCGATGTCGGCCGCGGCGGTGCTGACGATCCTGCCGACCATGGCGATGTTCGCCCTCGCGAGCCGCTGGATCGTGCAGGGCCTCACGGCCGGAGCCGTCAAGGAGTAGCCGCTCCCGCACCCGAACATGACGAAGGCCGCCGTTCATCACGAACGGCGGCCTTGGTCATGCACACCCTCAGACCAGGCGCGACTTCGGCGACCGCGAGTACGTCACCTCGACGTCGCGGTCGACCATGTCGCCGAGCGCGGCGTCGATCGCGGCGAGCGTGTCGTCGTCGAGTGTCACGCCCGAGGCCTTGACCGTGTCGGCCAGCTGCTCGGGACGCGAGGCGCCGACGAGGGCCGCGGCGACGTTCGGGTTCTGCAGCACCCAGGCGATCGCGAGCTGCGGCATCGACAGGCCCGCCTGCTCGGCGATCGGCTTGAGCCGCTGCACGGCGGTGAGGATGTCATCCTTCAGGAACCGCTGGATGAAGTCGGCACCGCTGTTCGAGTCCGTCGCACGCGACCCGTCGGGCACCGGCTGACCCGGCAGGTACTTGCCCGACAGCACGCCCTGGGCCATGGGAGACCAGACGATCTGCGAGATGCCAAGGTCCTGCGAGGTCGGCACGACCTTGCCCTCGATCACGCGGTGCAGCATCGAGTACTCGGGCTGGTTCGAGATCAGCTGCACGCCGAGCTCCTTGGCCAGCGCATGGCCGTCCCGCAGCTGCTCTGCCGTCCACTCCGAGACGCCGATGTAGAGCGCCTTGCCCTGACGGACGACGTCGGCGAACGCCTGGAACGTCTCCTCCAGCGGGGTCTCGTAGTCGAAGCGGTGCGCCTGGTAGAGGTCGACGTAGTCGGTGCCGAGGCGCTTGAGCGAGCCGTTGATCGACTCGAGGATGTGCTTGCGGCTCAGCCCGGTGTCGTTCGGACCCTTGGGACCGGTCGGGAAGTAGACCTTCGTGAAGATCTCGAGCCCCTCGCGACGCTGGCCTTCGAGAGCCTTGCCGAGCACGACCTCGGCCGCGGTGTTCGCGTACGTGTCGGCCGTGTCGAACGTCGTGATGCCGGCGTCGAGCGCCGCGTGCACCGTCTTGACGGCGGCGTCGTCTTCGACCTGAGAAGCATGGGTGACCCAGTTGCCGTACGTGATCTCAGAGACCTTGAGACCGCTGTTGCCGAGATAGCGATAGTTGACCATGCAACAACGCTACCTGCCGCTACAGACACCCGGGCCCGATCATCGTGACCGGTCTCAGACCCGGGGCTCGACCAGCTGCTCCTGCTCTTCGAGCGTCTGGGCCTGCGCACGCTTCTCCGCGAGCTCGCGCTCCTCGGCCTCCGCCCGCTCCTGCGCCGCCTGCTCAGCCTCCTTGCGCTCGGCCCGCGTCTGCGGCTCGGCCGGCGCAGCATCCGCCTGAATGCCCTCCGACTGCACGGTCACGATCGCTGCCCTGTCGCGGAACCCTTCGGCCGTCACCTTGTCGAGTGCGACCTGCCTGCGGATCGCGGCAGCCTTCTCGTAGAGCGACGGGTCGCCGTACGATGTGAGCACCTTCACGAGCACCGGCAGCAGCTCGATCATGAAGAACAGCGCGGCGATCAGGATATGCGCCCACAGGATCGTCGGCTCCTTCTCGCTCAGCCGGTTGAGTCCGCTGATCTGGCTCAGCAGCCCGATCGCTCCCGCATTGCCGGAGGCCACGGATTCTGCCCGTGCGTTGTATGCGTCGAGCGCGGCGTCATAGCTGTCGCGCGCGGCGGGCAGCTGCGACTGCGCCTCTTCGCGGTTCTGCGTCTCCGACGTGCTGGTGTTCTCCTTGGCGGCGGTGCCGGCCGCGGCGAGCTCCTCGTTGGCGGTGCGCAGCTGCGCGGCGAGTGCATCGTAGGTCTGCTGCGCCTCGGCGAGCTGGGCCTCGGCGGCATCCGAGCTCGCACCCTCGCCGTTCACGCCGGTGCAGCCCGGAACCGTGCCGGCACCCTCGCCCGTGAGCTCGCACTGATACAGGATGCGCGCCTGGTCGATCACGGCCTGCTGGGCGGTCATCTTGGCGGTGAGGTCGTCGACGGTCGCCTGAGCGGCGGATTCCGTCGCCGACGACGAGTCGGTGCCGGCGACGATTCCGGTGGCCGCCTGGTTCTCGAGCTCGGCGACGCGGTCGGATGCCGCGTCCAGCGCCTTCTTCTCGGGGCCCGTCTCCAGAGCCTCCTGATCGGACTGCGCCTGCGTGATGTTCGTCGCGGCGACCTCGCGGGCGATGTCGTTGTGGAAGATCTGCAGCACGAGCGGCTCTGCCACGACGAAGCCGATGATCGCGGCCATGATCACTCGCGGGATCGCGAGCCCGATGAGCTTCCAGACGTTGCGCGTCGACGTCATGGTCGACGTCAGGAACCGGTCGAGATTGAAGATGATCAGCGCCCAGACGACCGCCAGCGGCACGGCCAGCCAGATCGCGGCCTGCACGCCGGTGGTCAGCGCGAACAGCATCGAGATCGCCGAGACCAGCGCGGTGCCGGCCAGCACGAAGAACATCTGCACGAACCGCGGGGTCTCACCGGGAACCCGGTCGAGGATCTCGCCGTCCGCTCCGCCGAGGATCGCGAGCTTGCGCAGTCGCGAACCAGGCACGCGCGGCGCGCGCTCGCGCGGCTGCCGGGGCTGACGGCGGGGCTTCGGCTCGCGCACGGGCTCGGCGGATGCCGCAGCACCCGGCTCCGCGTCCGCTTCCGGCTCAGTGCCGCGCCTGGGTTCGACCGTGTCCGGCGCCTGCAGATCGGCGCCGGTGGGCTCGTACGCACGGAGGAAGTCGAGGTCATCCGTGTCAGCGTTCGGGTCGCTGTCGAGGATGATCCGACCCTGCGAATCGAACCGTCCGGGGCGGTGAGCGGAATAGGGCATTCCGACAATCTACGAAAGGTCGCCTGTGGAAAACGTGCACGAACCCTGTGTTTATGCCTCTGCAGGGGCCGCTCGCACAGGCGCAGCGGGTCAGCGCGGGAGCATGCGAGTGAGCGCGTCGGCGCTCGCGGCGAGGGCATCGTCGAGCGAGAAATGCCCCGCGGCGCACAGCGTTCCGAGCCCGTGCACGAGGCCCCACACGCCGGTCACGCTCTGCTCATTGAGCCCCGCGGCGACGGATGCCGCCCCCAGCAGCTCTTCGAGCTCGACGATCAGCGGGGCCATGGTCTTGCTCGGCTCACCGGGGATGCAGACCGTGGGGTCGTAGATGACGTCGAAGCCGTTCGCGTGCTCGACCGCGTAGCGGATGTACGCGCCGCCGCCCTCGATCACGGCGGATGCCGGGTCGGATGCTCCCTCGATCGCCACGCGTACCGCGGCGACGAGGTCGGCCATGCTCCGCTCGGCGAGCACCTTGAGCAGCCCACGGCGGTCGGAGAAGTGGTGGTACGGAGCGTTGTGGCTCACATCTGCGGCACGGGCTACCTCGCGCAGGCTGATCTCTCCCGCAGGTTTCTCGGCGAGCAGCTGCATCGCCGCCGCCTCGAGAGCGTGGGCGAGGTCGCCGTGGTGATAACCGGATCGAGAACTTGACACAAGCAACATTGTTTCCTATCTTGACAGTGTCCACCAGTTCTTGACACTGTCAACATAGGAGTCCGCATGTCTTCCGCCCTGATCATCGACGGCCACCCCGACGCCCGCTCCCTCACCGCCGAGCTCGCCCGGCGCTACGCCGCAGCGCACGGAGATGCGCGCATCCTCGCTCTGCGCGATCTCGATTTCGATCCGTCGCTGCGCTTCGGCTACCGCCAGCGCATGGAGCTCGAGCCCGATCTGATCGACGCCAAGCGCGCCCTGGCCGAGGCCGCGACGATCGTCGTGTTCACGCCACTCTGGTGGGGGTCGGTGCCCGCCCTGCTCAAGGGCTTCTTCGATCGCGCGCTGCTGCCGCAGCAGGAGTACCGCTACTCGGACCTCGGCCTCCCCGTGGGGCTGCTGCCGGCCCGCAACGGCCGGCTGTTCCTTCTGGCGGACACCCCGTGGTTCCTCACGCCGTTCACGGGCCTGCCCGCGCAGACGCACGTCGCCCGAGGGACACTGCGCTTCTGCGGCGTCCGCGCGGTGCGCACGACCCGGATGCTGGGCGTCAAGGACGCGAGCCCCGCGCGCATCGAGTCCTGGCTCGCACGCGCCGAGTCACTGGGTCGCCGAGACGGCCTCCGCGATCGAGGTCGCGGCGCAGAGGCTCAGGCCATCGCGGCCGAGGCCGCTTCGTCCTCGGTCGTCGCGACGAGCTGACCGCACGCGCCGTCGATCTCCTTGCCGCGGGTGTCGCGGAGAGTGGTCGGGATGCCGGCATCGTTGAGCCGACGCACGAACTCGTTCTGCACCGAGGGCTCCGACGAGGTCCAGATCGAGCCGGGGGTCGGGTTCAGCGGAATCGGGTTGACGTGCACCCATCCACGGCCGCGCTCGTTGAGCTTGTCGGCGAGCAGGTCGGCACGCCAGCCATGGTCGTTCATGTCCTTGATCAGCGCGTACTCGATCGAGACGCGACGGCCCGTCTTCTCGTAGTAGTACCGAGCGGCGTCGAGAGCCTCGTCGACCTTCCAGCGCGAGTTCACCGGGATCAGCTCGTCACGGAGGTGGTCGTCCGGTGCGTGCAGCGAGAGTGCGAAGGTCACCGGGATGCCCTCGTCGGCGAGCTTCTTGATCGCCGGCACGAGTCCGACCGTCGACACCGTGATGCCGCGAGCGCTCATGCCGAGCCCATCGGGCTGCGGGGCGACCATCGAGCGCACCGCGTCCATCACGCGCTTGTAGTTGGCGAGCGGCTCACCCATGCCCATGAAGACGATGTTCGAGACGCGCTCCATCGAGTGGTCGTCGGACTTCTTGCCACCCAGACCGCCGTCGGCGATCAGGCGGTTGGCGCGCACGATCTGCTCGATGATCTCGGCCGTCGACATGTTGCGCGTGAGACCGGCCTGGCCGGTCGCGCAGAACGGGCAGTTCATGCCGCATCCGGCCTGCGACGACACGCACAGCGTGATGCGGCCGGGGTAGCGCATGAGCACCGACTCGACGAGGGCGCCGTCGTGCAGGCGCCAGAGGAACTTGATCGTGTCTCCGCGGTCGGTCTCGAGGCGGCGCACCTCCGTGAGCAGCGGCGGCAACATGCCGGCGACGAGCTGCTCGCGGGTGTCGGCCGGAAGGTCGGTCATCTCCGCGGCATCCGACGTGTAGTGGCGGAAGTAGTGGGTCGAGAGCTGCTTCGCCCGGAATCCGGGGAGGCCGAGCTCCTTGACCTTCTCGATGCGCTCGGCGGGCGTGAGGTCGGCGAGGTGCACCGGAGGCTTGCCCCGCTTGGGGCTCGCGAACTGCAGCAGCGGGCGCCCCTCGGCATCCTTCTGCTGGGTCCACCCCTCGGTCGCAGGGCGCACCTGCGGAGTCTTGGTGGAACGGACGGCTCCCGAACGGGACGACGCGGGTGCCGTGGCGGGGCGCGTCTCGCGCGTGCGGGGAGTCTCGGTCATACCTCCAGGGTACGCGGTGCCGGGTGGGAAGGCCCTGGGGCCGGGGCACGCGCATCCCTAGACTGAGCGGATGGACATCATCATCGCTGTCGGCGCGGTCATCGCAGCTGTCGTCGTCGGCGTGGTGATCATCGGCGCAGCACTGCGGTCGATGCGTCCCCGGTCTCCCGAGCCCCACGTGTTCACCCCGTCGCCGACGATGGCCCGCTCGGTGGCCTCCTCGTCGACGTCGACCGCCTCGGCGTCGCAGCTGACCCCCGCGGCGATCGCCGAGATCGACCGACTCGTAGCCTCGGGGCACAAGATCCACGCCATCAAGCTCTACCGCCAGCGCACGGGCGTGCGCCTGCAGGAGGCGAAGGACCGCATCGACCACTGGTCCGTCAGCACCACGGCTCCACATCTCGCGGCCGTGTCGAACGCCTCGGCCGTGCATTCGTCGATCACCGCGACGCCGTCGTCGGTGCGCGGCGCGCTTCCGGCATCCGTCTCATCCGAGGTCGACCGCCTCGTGTCCGCAGACCAGAAGATCCAGGCGATCAAGCTCGTGAGAGAGCACACGGGTCTCGGACTCAAAGAGTCGAAGGACGTCGTCGAGGCCTGGCCGCGCCCGCGTCGGCTGTAATCACAGGTTGCGGTCGGGGAGAATGGTTGCGATCCCCCACTGAAGGAGAACCGATGCCCGACCGTCTCTCCCGCGCCCGCGCCACCGGGGTCCTCGCCGTGCTCCGGGCGCCCTCTCCTGAGCTCGCGCTCGAGGCGTCGGAGGCGATCATCCGCGGAGGCGTGACCGGCATCGAGGTCACCTTCTCGACACCGGACGCACCGGCCGTGATCCGTGAGCTCATCGCGCGCCACGGCGACGCCGCGTACATCGGGGCCGGCACCGTCACCACCGCCGAGCAGGCCGCCCTCGCCGCCGACGCCGGCGCGGACTTCCTGGTGAGCCCTGGAACCCTTCCCGCACTGACCCGCGCGATGCTCGACACCGATCGCGTCGTGATGACCGGCGCCATGACGCCGACCGAGGTCATGAGCGCGCTCGAGCTCGGCGTCGACGTGGTCAAGATCTTCCCTGCGTCGCTCGGCGGCCCGTCCTACCTCGGAGCACTCCGGGGCCCGTTCCCCGACGCCCCGCTGATGCCGACCGGCGGTGTCAGCCCCGACAACCTCGCCGAGTGGTTCCGCGCCGGTGCAGTCGCAGTCGGCGCGGGCGGCGACCTCGCGAACGGCGCCTCGCTCGCCGCATCGGACTGGGCCGACATCGAGCAGCGCTCGGCGCGATTCGCCGCCGCACTCGCTGCGTCCCGCAGCTGATGTGATCGAACTCGCACCCCTCGCGTGGGCCACGCTCGGCCTCGCCGCGGTCACGATCGGCATCTCGAAGACCGCGCTCCCCGGCGGCAGCATCCTGGCGATCGCCCTGTTCGCGACCGTGCTGCCCGCGCGCACGTCGACCGCCGCGATGCTCCTGCTGCTCATCGTCGGCGACGTGTTCGCGCTCATCACCTACCGCCGTCACGCGCACTGGCCGACGCTGCTGCGGTTGGCGCCCGCCGTGCTCGCAGGACTCCTGGCGGGCTTCGCGTTCCTCGCGATCGCGGGCGACGGCATCGTGCGGCGCGCTATCGGCGTGATCCTGCTCGCGATGATCGCCATCACCCTGTGGCGGCGGTGGCGGCAGAACCGGGCGGCGGATGCCGTGGCTCCCGCCCCCGGCGGCATCGTGCTCTCCGGCGTCTACGGCGCGCTCGGCGGCTTCACCACCATGGTCGCGAACGCCGGCGGCCCCGTCATGTCGATGTACTTTCTCGCGACGCGCACGCCCGTGCAGGTGTTCCTCGGCACCTCGGCGTGGTTCTTCGCGATCATCAACCTCGTGAAGATCCCGTTCCTCGCAGGGCTCGGCCTGTTCGACGGACACGTGCTGCTGATGGATGCCGTGCTGGCGCCCCTCGTCGTGCTCGGCGCGCTCGGCGGCATCCGCCTGGCGAAGCGCATGAACCAGGTGCTGTTCGACCGCATCGTGATCGCCCTGACGATCGCCGGCGCCGTCTACCTGCTCTTCTGACTCGCGCCCGACTGAAGCGCGATTGCACCGAGACTACACAACGCATAGAATCATGTTCAAGAAGGTGAGGACAAGGTCCCTCATCATGTGTTGAAAGAGTCTGTGGGACGCAAGCGCCCTCAGGCTCTTTCTTTTTACACGTCAGGACGGTCTCGAAGGATCACCGGTACACGGTTGGCCCCGGACACCCAGTTGGCGACGTCACGATCGATGCTCCGGACGAGCGCGAGCGCCTCCTGAATGCGATCAGCGACGTCTACGTCGAGCAACGGCTCCATGTGCGACACGCGGTTCCGCAACAGGTGAAGGTGCGCAACTCGCCAGAAGGTGATCCGACCGTCAGCGTCGGCCTCGTTGGGAAATGCCGCCTCAAGGCAATCCGTCCACAGGAACTCGCGGTTCGCGTTCACTGTGCTGTTGCTCGGATCGGCTGCGCCCGGTAGGTGGTTCGGCAGGAGTTCCTTCCACAGCCCAAACGTGATGTGCGCAAGAACATCGTCGTGCGTGACTGGCAGTCCGTGGCGTCGATGACCTGCAGGTCTCCGATCCGCCGCTTTCTGCGCCCTCTCTAGCGCTTCCTTGCGTTTGCCCGCCGACAAGCTTCGCAGGGGCGAAGCAGGCTCAGCGAGCAGCCAACTCCGAGTGCCGTTCGTCTGGTTGTTGTTCCAGCCTTGAAGTTCCCGGTCAATCGTGTTGCGCAGGACTACCTCGGCGATACCGAGAACAGCCTGCACTGCTGCCGTCAATTCGGTGTGCCACCTGTACAGGGAGAGCGCACGCTTCTCATTGTGGTGGGCAGCCACGAGATACGGCTCCATGCGCGAGCGATGCAAGGCATCGAGGATTCTGGTGCGGGGTTGAGGTGCGGGCACAGATTCCTCCCGTTGATGGCCGCGCCTGCTGCGCTGAGGCGACGGTATCAGCAGCCACCCGCATTCCCCTCGGGCCGCCGCAACCCGCACCCAAGCCTCAGTCGAGGAAGATGTCCGGGAACAGCCGGTCGTCGGGAGTTCCGGGCACAGCGGCGTACTTCGAGAAGTCGGTGACGCCGTCGGCTTCGAGCACGTCCTCGACGATCAGCGTCTGGCCGGTGTACTCGGCCGCCGGCTTGAGCAGCACCGCGTAAGCGGCGTCGGCATAGATGTCGGGTGTGCGGCTCGCGGCCATGACCTTGTCGCCGCCGAGCAGGTTCTGCACCGCGGCGGTCGCGATCGTCGTGCGCGGCCAGAGGGCGTTCGCGGCGATGCCGTCGCGGGCGAACTCCGCCGCGAGACCGAGCGTGACCATCGTCATGCCGAACTTCGCGAGGGTGTATCCGGTGTGCGCACCGAGCCACTTCGGCGTGGGGTTCAGGGGCGGCGACAGCGACAGGATGTGCGGGTTCTCGGCGTCCTTGAGAATCGGCACGGCTGCGCGCGACAGCATGAAGGTTCCCCGCACGTTCACATCCTGCATGAGGTCGTACTTCTTCGCACCGAGGTCGAGCGAGCGCGACAGGTCGATGACGCTGGCGTTGTTGATGACGATGTCGATGCCGCCGAACTCGCCCTGCGTCTTCATCACGGCCTCGGTGATGTCGTCGTCGTCGCGCACGTCGCCCACGATCGGCAGCGCCTGGCCGCCGGCGGCCCTGATCTGCTCGGCCGCCGAGTGCACCGTGCCCTCGAGCTTCGGATGCGGGGTGTCGGTCTTCGCGAGCATCGCGATGTTCGCGCCGTCAGCCGCGGCGCGCAACGCGATCGCGAGGCCGATGCCGCGGCTTCCGCCCGACATGAGGATGGTCTTTCCTGCCAGTGACATGGATTCTCCTTGGAGCGTGGGGCTGCGGGTTACTTCGGCGCCATGCGAATGGCACCGTCGAGACGGATCGTCTCGCCGTTGAGATAGCCGTTCTCGACGATCTGCTGCACGAGGGCGGCGTATTCGTCGGGACGTCCCAGGCGCGAGGGGAACGGCACCTGCTGGCCGAGCGAGTCCTGCGCGGCCTGCGGGAGGCCCATCAGCATCGGCGTCTCCATGATGCCCGGGGCGATGGTGCAGACGCGGATGCCGTAGCGGGCGAGCTCGCGAGCGACCGGAAGGGTCATCGCGTGCACGCCGCCCTTCGAGGCAGAGTATGCCGGCTGACCGATCTGACCGTCGAAGGCCGCCACGCTCGCGGTGTTCACGATCACGCCGCGGTCGCCGTCGTCTGTAAGATCGTTCTTCGCGATCACGGCGGAGGCCTGCGAGAGGACGTTGAAGGTGCCGACGAGGTTGATGCGCACGATGCGCTCGAAGTCGGCGAGCACGGCGGGGTTGCCCTCACGATCGAGCACCTTGGCCGGCGGGGCGATGCCGGCGCAGTTGACCACGATGCGCAGCGGGGCTGCCGCCTGAGCTGCGGCGACGGCCGCGGCGGCATCATCGGCGCTCGTCACGTCGCCGCCCGCGAAGACTCCAGCGAGCTCGTCGGCGATCTCGGCTCCGGCCGACGACGGCAGGTCGAGGATCGTGACGACGGCGCCAGCGGCGGCGAGGGTGCGTGCGGTGGCGAGGCCCAGACCGGACGCACCGCCGGTGATGAGAGCACTCGAGCCCTGGATCTGCATGCGGTTCTCCTTCGAAACGTGTGCGACTCAGTGTCAGTTTAGCTGATTCCGAGTTTCAGGCGACACGTCGGGAGCATGGCATCCGTCGACAGTGTCGATCCCGAGCCTACGCCGCGCACATCGAAGGGGCGGAGCCATGCCGGCTCCGCCCCTTCCGAGCGACTCGCGAGATCAGACCTCTATCTGCGCGGCGATGCCCTTCAGCTTGTGACGTGCGAGCGCGAGGTTCGCCGACGCGCTGTTGAGCACGAGGTAGATGAAGAGACCGTTCGCGCCCGTCGTGTTGAGCACGTTGATCAGGTGGTACTGCGAGCTCAGGGTGATGAGGATGTCGTCGATCTCGTCGGTGACCCCGAGGTCTCGCATCGTGGCGAGCTTGGCGCGCACGACGTTGGAGTTGCCGGCCGCGGCGATCCCGAGGTCGAACGAGGGGTTGCCGCCCTGGGCGAGTGCCATGCCGCTGCCGTAGTCGACGATCGCGGCGCCGGTGGCGCCCTCGATGGCCAGCAGCTGCTGCAGGGCGTCGTCAAGTGAACTCATGTTGTACTGCTCCTCAATGGTGATGCGTGCGCTCTCGACGGTGCCGTCGGGCGCGGATGGCTCAGCGTCTCCACTCCAGATCCACTCCACGAACTGGTCGAGATCCCGTTCGCCGGATTCCTGCGACGACACCGCCGGAGCCTTCGGCAGCCCAGCGGCGGTAGCCTGAGCGGCGTCCGACCCGAGAGCCTCGGATGCGGACGAGGCGGCGTCGGCATCGCTGCCGTGCCGCCGCCACCACTGCGACCGAGACGAAACGCGCACGAAGACCTCTGTGTGTCGAGTGGGATGGATGATGCGGTCGCCGACGGCGACCGGGACTGAGACTAACCGCGGATGACCCCCGAGAACCGGGAAAATACGTGCATACCGATATACGTTCAGATACGAAGCGAGCGGCCCATGAGCATCCCTTCCGCCACGACGACGATCCCACCGATCGTGCTGTCTCTGGCGGCGGGCGCCACCCTGACCCCGGTGTGGCTGAACGGCATCGGCGGGCTCACATTCCGCACCGACGACGGGCGCTACATCAAGTGGGGGCCGCACGACGCCGAAGCGAACATGCGCGACGAGGCAGAGCGGATGCGGTGGGCGCGGCAGTGGATCCCGGTTCCCGAGGTGCTCGATCAGGGCGAGGATGACGCTCACGAGTGGCTCGTCACCGCGGCGCTCCCCGGGCACAGCGCCGTCGATCACCGCTGGAGCGAAGCCCCCGAGACCGCTGTGCGCGCCGTCGGCGCCGCTCTGCGGGCGATGCACGACTCGCTGCCCGTCGAGCAGTGCCCCTGGGCGTGGGACCCTGCGTGGCGTATCGCGAACGCCGCAGACCGCGGCGTCACCGTGCCCGCCGACCTGCACCGACCCCCGCCGGTCGACCGGCTGGTCGTGTGCCACGGCGACGCCTGCATGCCCAACACCCTGCTCGACGACGCCGGTCGACCGCTCGCGCATGTCGATCTCGCGGCCCTCGGCACAGCCGACCGCTGGGCCGACATCGCCGTCGCCTCGATGAGCACCGAGTGGAACTTCGGACCCGGCTGGGCGGACGCCCTCATCGAGGCATACGGAGTCGCCCCCGATCGGGAGCGACTCGAGTACTACCGCCGGCTCTGGAACGAGACCTGAGGCTCAGGCATGAGCCTCAGGTCTGACGCTCATGCCCGCGTGCCGCCTTCTGCGGCATCCGACCCCGGCTCCTCGTGCAGAACCACCCGGATCTCGGCGATCCGCCGGCGGTCCACGGCGGTGACCCGGATCGTCGCACCGGGCACCTCGACCGAGTCCCCGACCACCGCGAGGCGTCCGAGCATCTCCATCACGAAGCCGGCGACCGTGTCTGAGGCACCTCGGGGCAGGGCGATGCCGGTGATCTCAGCGAAGTCCTGCAGATTCAGGCGCCCGTCGAGGGCTCCGCCGGCATCCTGCATCCGGTCTTCTGTGTCGTACTCGTCGAAGATCTCGCCGACGACCTCCTCGACGAGGTCCTCGAGGGTCACGATGCCGTCGGTGCCGCCGTACTCGTCGACGACGACCGCGATCTGGTGTCCGGCGGCGCGCATGCGGGTCAGGGTCGGCAGCACGCCCGCGGTCGACGGCACGTACTCGACCGGGCGCATGAGGCCGAGCACCTCGCGCGTCGAGTCGTCGTGCGCGGCCTCGAAGAGGTCGCGCACGTGCACGAAGCCCACGATGTCGTCGAGCGACGCGTCGATCACCGGGTACCGCGAGAACGGCAGCTCCCTGACCTGCGTGATCGCGTCGGCCAGCGTCGCCGCACCGTCGAGTGCGACGACCTCGGGGCGAGGTCGCATGACCTCGCTCACCTGACGGCCGCGCAGCGACAGCACGTCGTCGAGAATCCGACGCTCGTCGTCGGGGAGGCTTTGATGCGTCGCGACGATGTCGCGCAGCTCCTCGTCGCTGAGCTCGTCGGCGGCCTTGTTCGGGTCGCCGCCGAGCAGGCGCACCACGGCGTTGGTCGACACCGAGAGCAGCCAGATGACGGGGCGCATGACCGTGGCGAAGCCGTCGAGCACCGGCGCGACGGCATATGCGAACTGGGCGTTGCGCTGGATCGCGAGGCGCTTGGGCACGAGCTCGCCCAGCACGAGCGAGAGGTACGCGATCACCAGCGTCAGCAGCACGGTCGCCAGCGTCAGGGCCAACGGGGCCGCGACTCCTAGGTTCTCGAGCAGGGGCGCGACCGACGGGGCGATCGAGGTCGCACCGTATGCCGCCGACGCGAAACCGGCGACCGTCACGCCGATCTGCACCGCAGAGAGGAAGGTGTTCGGGTTGCGAGCCAGACTCGCGACCTTCTCTCCTCGCCTGCCGCGAGCCGCGATGGCGTTGATCTGGCTCTCGCGCAGCGTGACGAGCGCCATCTCGGTGGCGGCGAACACGCCGCCGACGAGGACGAACACGAACACCAGTGCGATGTTCACCGCGAGGTCGCCCATCAGCGGGTCACCTCGAGCGGTGCGGGGGTGCCCGAGGTCATTCGGGCACCGGGTCTGTCAGGGTCTGCGGACGCGTCTGAGCGGCGCGACTGGTTCACGAGTGTTCCTTCTGTGTGTCGGTGAGGGATGCAGAGGTGGAGGTGACGGAAGCGGCGGCGGGTGCATCGTCGGCCGAGACCGGAGAGGATGCCGCGTCGAGCGCATCGCGCTTGTCGTCGCGTCGCGTCTTCATGAGGCTCGCGATGGTGGCGACGGCGATGGTCGCGCCGATGAAGACCAGAGAGAACCAGATCGGGATCTCGGGCACCCAGAGCAGCGGCTCGCCGCCGTTGATGAACGGCAGCTCGTTGACGTGCAGGGCGTGCATGACGAGCTTGACGCCGATGAAGGCGAGGATGACCGCGAGACCCTGGGCGAGGTAGACCAGGCGCTGCAGCAGACCGCCGATGAGGAAGTACAGCTGACGCAGACCCATGAGGGCGAACGCGTTGGCCGTGAAGACGATGTACGCCTCTTCGGTCAGACCGTAGATCGCGGGGATCGAGTCGACCGCGAAGATCAGGTCGACGAAGCCGATCGCGATGATCACGAGGAACATCGGGGTGAAGAAGCGCTTGCCGTCGCGCTTCACCGTGAGGCGGTCGCCGTTGTACTCGTCGCTCACCGGCAGGATGCGACGCACGAAGCGCATGAAGCGGCCGTTGGCCGGGTCGGAATCACCGTGCGCGAACGCCTGTCGGTAGGCGAGGAACAGCAGCAGGGCGCCGAAGAGGTAGAAGATCCACGAGAAGTTCTCGATCAGCGTGGCACCGAGGGCGATGAAGCCACCGCGCATGATCAGCGCGATCACGATGCCGATCATCAGCACCTTCTGCTGATAGATCCGCGGCACGGCGAAGCCGGTCATCACGATCAGGAAGACGAAGAGGTTGTCGATCGAGAGCGCCTTCTCGGTGAGGTACCCGGCGAAGTACTCTCCGCCGTAGGTCCAGCCGGACACGGTGCCGATGCCGACGCCGAACAGCAGCGCGAGGCCGATGTAGAAAGCCGACCAGCGCGCGGACTCGCCGATGGTGGGCTCATGCGGCTTTCGCACATGGGCGAAGAACTCGTACACGAAGAAGGCGATCGTGACGGCGATCGTGATGATCCACACGAGAGGCGTGATGTTCAAGGAGGTCTCCAAAAGACGAGGCGTGACGATGTCGACGCCAAGGTCTTCTCCATTCTCGCGGACGAGAACCGGGGACCCGGGATGCAGGGACATCCGTAATGACGAGCCGCCCGTGGTGGAGTACTCCCCTTGGGTTCACTAGATGCTAGCGAATACATCGGGGTCTCAGCTATGAGAAAGCTGAATGGGCACTGTGGGTCGGCCGCTTCCCGCCGCCTCAGGCGGTCGGACCGAGGATGAAGTTCCAGGCCCCCGTCAGCACGGCCACCGTGATCGCGACCACCGGGATCACCGCCGCGACGACCACGAGCGCCGTGTCGCGTCGGTCCCACCTCGACTCCCGCGCCCACGAGCGTCGGCCGGTGCCGCCGAAACCACGAGCCTCCATGGCGGTGGCCAGCGAGGATCCGCGTCGGATGGCCAGCACGAACAGCGCGAAGGCCATGCCGAACGCTCGGCGCACCCGGCCCTCGTCGGCGACTCCGCGGGCTCTCCGCGCGAGGGACAGTGCACGCCAGTCGTCGGCGAGCAGGCCCAGCATCCGCATCCCGGCGAGCGCACCCACGACGAACCGCGCCGGCAGCCTGACCCGCTGTGCCAGGTCGTCGGCGAGGTCGGTGGGATCGACCGTGACGAAGAGCACCACGGCGGGCAGTCCGATCGCGAGGACCCGCACGGCGGTCGCGGCGGCGAGGGTGAGCGAACCGTCGCTGACGCGCATGACCAGCCACTCGAAGTGCACCGTGCCGCTGGTCGCGCCGTAGAGCGCGATGGTGACCGCGCTCAACGGTGCGGCGATCCACAGCACGGCGGTGCGGGTCCAGAACTCCTTGGCCCGCAGGCCCGCGAGAAGGAGCAGCGGGATCTCGAGCAGCAGGGCGACGGATGCCGAGACGACGTCGATCGTCAGCACGAGGGGCAGCGCGATCAACAGTGCGGCGGCGAGCTTCGCCAGGGCTGAGCGGGGGGCGATCGGCCCCGCTCTTTCGATGCGGGCGGTCAGCGGATCGATCATCGGTCGACCTCGCCGATCTCCAGCCGCCGCGCGTGCAGGGCCTCCAGCACGGCTTCGTCATGGCTGATCGCCACGATCGCCGTGCCCTCATCGCGCAGGCGTGCGATCAGGCCGACGAGTTCAGCCCAGGTCGTGGCGTCCTGCCCGAAGGTGGGCTCGTCGAGCACCAGCATCCGCGGCCGTGTGGCGAGCGCCGCCGCGACAGTGAGCCGCCGTTTCTCCCCTCCCGACAGCGTGTAGGGGTTGGCGCCGGCCAGCGAGGTGAGGCGCAGCCGTTCGAGCAGGTCGTCGACACGGGCGGCGATCTCGGCGTCGGAGAGCTTCAGCGCCCGCGGTCCGACCGACAGCTCCTCGCGCACAGTCTTGGCGAGCAGCTGGTGCTCGGGGGTCTGCATGACCGATGCGATGCGGGTGAGCAAGGCGCGAGACGACCAGCGGATGGGGTCGGGGTTCTCTCCCGCGGCGAGCGCAGGCAGAGCCGAGACCCGGCCGTCCTCGGCCGGGATGAGCCCCGCGAGCGTGAGTCCGAGCGTCGACTTGCCCGCGCCGTTCGCACCGGTCACGCCGAGCACCTCGCCCGCGCGCACCTCGACGTCGAACGGACCGGCGACCGCGAGCCCGCGCCTCCGGGCGACCGTGAGGCCACGCGCTGCGAGCAGGGTGTCCCCCGGCAGGTGCGCAGGTGCGGGCGGAACGGCCGGCGGGTGTCCGGGAACCCACACACCGGATGCTGCGAGCTCGGCCCCTCGTGCGCCGAGAACCTCGTCCGGGCTGCCATCGGCGAGCACGACCGTGCCCTCCGGCTCGGCGCCGAGCACGATCACTCGGGTGACGAGCGGCAGCCAGACGTCGATACGATGCTCGATCACCACGAGGGTCGCGCCCGTGGCATCGAGGGCGGCGGCGACGGCATCCCGCACGTCCCGCACTCCCTCGGGGTCGAGGTTCGCCGTCGGCTCGTCGAGCAGGATGGCGCCCGGACGCATCGCCAGCACGCCGGCGAGTGCGAGACGCTGCTTCTGACCGCCCGACAGCGCCGCCGTCGACCGATCGAGTGCGACGTCGAGCTCGACCGCATCCAGCGCCATGCGCACCCGCTGCCAGATCTCGTCACGGGGGATTCCGAGGTTCTCGCAGCCGAAGGCGACGTCGTCGCCGACCCTGGCGAGGATCGTCTGGGCGTCCGGGTCCTGCAACACCATGCCGACGCGACCGCGTGCCTCGGTGGGCGGCACGCCGTCGACGAGCAGCCCGCCGTGCGTCTCGCCCTCGTCGGCGCCTCCCAGCACCCCACCGAATCCCTGCAGCAGGGTCGACTTGCCAGAGCCCGAGGCCCCCAGCAGCAGCACCCGCTCGCCGGGTTCGATGCGCAGGGCGATGTCGCGCACCGCCCAACGCAGTCGCGTCGCGTACCGCCACCCCCAGCCGCGGGCTTCGAGGGTGGCGGGTGTCAGGGGCGAGCTCACACGCGTGCGGTGACCTCGCGGCCGGCGGCGAACCGGCTGAGGGCGCCTGTGGCTGCGAGTCCTCGGGCGATCAACCACGCTCCGAGTCCGGCGATGACGGCACCCGAGACGGTCGTCGAGACGATGTACGCAGTCGTGAAGAGCGTGTCCGCACCGGCGTACCAGAGGATGCGGTCGTTGATGCCGCACGCGAGTCCCGCTCCGGCACCCGCCAGCATCGCGACGGGCAGACGCCAGACTCCGTAGAGGAACACGAAGAAGATCAGCTCAGCTCCGAGACCCTGCACGAGGCCCGAGACGATGGTGAGCGGACCCCACGCGTTGCCGACGAGCGCCGAGATGATCGCGGCGACCAGCTCGGTGTAGAGCGCGGCACCCGGCTTGCGGATGATGAGACCGCCGAGCACACCGGCGATCAGCCAGGGGCCGGCGAGCAGGCCCTGCACGCCGGGGAGCAGGGGGGTCAGGATGCTGCTCGGTACCTCGTAGCCGACGTTCCAGAGCAGGAAGATCAGCGCGCAGGCGACGGCGATGACGCTGGCGACGACGATGTCGACGACCCGCCAGCGCCAGAGCTCGGGGCGACCGAGGCCCTTCGAGGCGCGCGAGACGGATGCGGATTCCGTGGTGGATCCGGACGTGGATGTACTCATCAGTGACTCCTCCCTGCGCTGGCATTACCCAGATCAGGTTCGACGGTCGAAGCGCGATTCGCTCCCTCTCAGCCCGGCTCGCCGGACTCCCGTGGTTGTTCTGACGATCTTACCCAGTGCCGACACTCGCGTCTGCTCCTGTTGCAGCGACACGGAACTCTGCGCGAGTTCGGTACCGTGAGGAGGTGACCGCTCCTGATTCCGCCGAGGCCACCGCCTCCGCCGTTCCTGCGGGCGACGCGTCGACGCCCGATGCGTCAGCGCCTGCGGGTCCGACGGCTGAGGCGTCGGTGCCTGAGGCGACAGCGCCTGCCGGTTCCGCGGCTGATGCGTCGGGGCCTGCCGGTTCGACGGTGGCGCTGCCTGAGGCCGACGTCTCAGCGGCCGTCGAGACGGATGCGGCGCCCGAATCGGGTGCGGATGACGAGGCCGCTGCGATCTTCGCTCCTGACACGACTCCCGACACGGCTCCCGAGGCCCAGTGGGCCGAGGGCGCGAGCGGTGGGACGCCGTTGACGTGGGTCGACGCGGTCGAAATCGCTCGACACCCGGCGACCGAGGCGCTCGATGACACGCCTCCCGCGGCGAGCGGCGGCGCACTTCTGACCGGAGCGCACCTGCGCCCGGCGATCACCCGCCCCGGCGTGCTGGTTCCGCTCGGCGTTCTCGTCGGATTGCTCGGCACCTATGTCGGGTCGGCCATGCTGTGGCCGTTGCACGAGGTGGCGCCGGCCGTGCAGGCGGTCGAGCTGACGACGATCGCCGCGCCCGCAGCCGCCATCACCTGGCCCGCCCAGGGAAGCGCAGCCGTGGGAATCGGCGGCATCGGCACGACGTCGTCGTCGCTCGATGCGGCGGCGATCGCGAGTGTCACCAAGGTCGTCTCGAGCCTGATGGTGCTCGATCGGATGCCCCTCGCCGTGGGCGAGCAGGGCCCGGAGTTCTCGTTCACCCGTGCAGACAACCTGGCGTACTGGGACTACCGCCGCTCCGACCAGTCGGCACTCGACGTGCCCGTGGGCGGCACGCTCACCGAGTTCCAGCTCCTGCAGGGAACGCTGCTCGGTTCGGCGAACAACTACATCGATCGTCTCTCCCAGGAGATCTGGGGGTCTCCGTCGGCGTTCACCGCCGCGGCGGAGGTGTGGCTGCGCGACCGCGGCCTCGACGACATCACGATCGTGACCCCGTCGGGGTTCGACGACCGCAACAGGGCCACGCCCGAGTCACTGGTCGCGCTGGCCGAGCTGGCGATGCAGAACCCGGTGTTCGCCGGCATCGTCGGCACCCCGTCTGTCGATCTTCCGGGCGCGGGGACCGTGGTGAACACGAACGGGATGCTGGCGGATCCGGGCGTGGTCGGCGTCAAGACCGGCACGCTCGGCGACAGCTGGAACCTGCTGACCGCGAAGGTCATCACGCTCGACGACACGACGGTGCGCCTCTACGCATCCGTTCTCGGCCAGGCCGATGATGCACAGCGCCTGACCGAGACCCGTTCGCTGTTCGCTCAGGTCGAGACGGCGCTCGAGCAGCTGCCTCCCGCTGTCGCGGCCGGCACCGTCGTCGGCACGGTGACCACTCCGTGGGGCGCGACCACCGACGTCGTGACGGATGCCGATGCCGACGTCGTGCTCTGGAACGGCGCAACGGCCCAGGCTTCGACGGACTTCTCCCTCGGCGACAACCGCGAGTCGGGCGACGAGGTCGGCACGATGACGAGCGCCGGACCGTTGAACACCGTGACGACGTCGCTGTCACTCGCAGACGACGTCGATGCCCCGAGCCCGTGGTGGCGCCTGACCCATCCGCTCGAGCTGCTCGGCATCACCGCAGCGCAGCGCTGAGGTCGCGGCACAAGCCCAGGCTCAGGCTCAGCAGAACGCCCCGCCCCCGGATCAACGGGAGTCGGGGCGTTCTGCTTGTCGGACCGTGTGCGGATCGGCCGTCGTGCGGATCGATCCTCGTGCGAATCAGGCCTTGTGGCCGCCGTCATCCGAGCGCTCGACGACGGACTGTGCCGCAGCGGCCTCGGCGGCGGGAACCTGCGCTCCCACCGAGACCCCGACCTGTGCTGCGGCAGCCGCTTCTTCGGCGTCGCCGCTCACGACGACAGGGGTCGAGCCCGTGAGCGCGTCCTCTGCGTCGATGTCGGTGGCCGCCTGCTCGAACTGCGACTGGTAGAGACGCCAGTATGCGCCCTGGGCGGTGATGAGCTCGTCGTGCGTGCCCTTCTCTACGATGTCGCCGTGCTCCATCACGAGGATGAGGTCGGCATCGCGGATGGTCGACAGACGGTGAGCGATCACGAACGACGTGCGTCCCTGTCGCAGCGCCGCCATCGCGTGCTGCAGCAGCACCTCGGTGCGGGTGTCGACCGCCGACGTCGCCTCGTCGAGGATCAGGATCGAGGGCTGAGCGACGAACGCTCGCGCGATCGTGATCAGCTGACGTTCACCCGCCGAGACATTCGACGCGTCTTCGTCGAGCACCGTGTCGTACCCCTCGGGGAGGGAGCGCACGAAGCGATCGACATACGTCGCCTTTGCCGCCTCGAGTACCTCGTCGTCGGTCGCGGTGGAGCGTCCGTATCGGATGTTCTCGCGGATGCTGCCGGCGAACAGCCACGGGTCCTGCAGCACCATGCCGGTGCGTGAGCGCAGCTGTTCGCGCGTGACCTCGGAGATGTCCTGACCATCGAGCAGGATCCACCCGCCGTTCAGTTCGTAGAATCGCATGATGAGGTTGACGAGCGTCGTCTTGCCGGCTCCGGTCGGACCGACGATCGCGACCGTCTGACCGGGCTCGACCCGGAACGAGAGGTCGGTGATGAGCGGACGCTCGGGTGTGTACGAGAACGCGACGTTCTCGAACTCCACGACGCCCTTGCCGTCGGCGAGCTTCGGAGCATCGACGGCGTCGGCCTCCTGCTCTTCGGTGTCGAGCAGCTCGAACACCCGCTCGGCGGACGCCGTTCCTGACTGAACGACCGCGGCCATTCCACCGAGCTCCGACAGCGGCTGCGTGAACTGCTGCGAGTACTGGATGAACGCCTGCACGTCACCGAGACGCAGCTGCCCGCTCGCGACCATGAGGCCGCCGAGCACAGCGATGCCCACGTAGGTGAGGCTGCCGACGAAGGTCATCGCCGGCATGATGATGCCGGAGAGGAACTGCGCCTTGAAGCTGGCCTGGAACAGCTCCTCGTTCTCGTCCTTGAACTTCTCGAGCGCATCCTGCTCGCGACCGAAGACCTTGACCAGCGCGTGGCCGGAGAAAGCCTCCTCGACGCGGGCGTTCAGGCGGCCGACCTTGCGCCACTGCGTGCCGAAGGCCTTCTGCGAGCGAGGGCCGATGACACCGAAGATCACACCCATCAGCGGGAGCGCGACCAGGGCGACGAGGGCGAGCTGCCACGAGATCGAGAACATCAGCACCAGCACACCCACGACCGTGAGCACGGCCGTGATCGCACCCGACAGCGACTGCTGCATCGTCTGCGTGATGTTGTCGATGTCGTTGGTCACACGCGATATCAGGTCGCCGCGCTGCACCTTGTCGAAGTACGACAGCGGCAGACGGTTGATCTTTGCCTCGACCGCTTCGCGCAGGCGCCACATGGTGCGGACCATGATGACGTTGATCACGTAGCCCTGGAGCCAGCTGAGGAAGGCGGCCGTGACATAGATCGCCAGCACCGCGATGATGATCCACCGCAGCGCGTCGAAGTCGACGCCGTCACCGACCCGGAAGCTGCCGAGTGCCGCGACCTGGTTGGCGAAGTCGTCCTGCCCGCCCCGGCGGAGCGCCGCGACGACGTCGTCCTGTGGGGTGCCGGCGGGGAAACCGGGGAAGTCTCCGTTCGCCTGAGCGAGCTGCACCGAGATGAAGCCCTTGTAGATGAGGTTCGTGGCCTCGCCGAGCACCTTGGGCGCGGCGACCGTGAGCACGACGCCGACGGCGCCGGCGATCGACACGAGGATGAACCATACGGCCGACGGCTTGAGCAGCCCGATCATCCGGCTGAAGCTCTTGCCGAAGTTGTCGGCCTTGCCCGGTGCGACGCTGTCCCAGCCGCCGCCGTCCTGGCGCGCCTTCTCGGCGAGCTCGGCTTCGTACTTCTCTTCCTCGGTCATTTCGGGCTCGACCGCAGTGGTCGCGGCCGAGGCCTTGGCCGCGCGACCACGGCGGGTCTTGGAGGTGTTCTGCTCGCTCATGCGTCCACCCCCAGCTGCGATTCGACGATCTCTCGGTAGGTGGTGCTCGTCTCGAGGAGCTCCTCGTGCGTGCCCACGCCGACCATGGTGCCCCCTTCGAGCACGACGATGCGATTCGCATCGGTGATGGACGAGACGCGCTGTGCGACCACGATCTTGGTCACGTGCGGCAGCTCACGCCATAGCGCCTGCCTCAACCGGGCGTCGGTGGTGAGGTCGAGAGCCGAGAACGAGTCGTCGAACACCAGGATCTGCGGCTGACGCACGATCGCTCGGGCGATCGCCAGACGCTGACGCTGTCCGCCCGACACGTTCGTGCCGCCCTGGGTGATGCGCGATTCGAGGCCCTGCGGCATCTCCTCGACGAAGTCACGACCCTGAGCGATCTCGAGGGCGTGCCAGAGCTCTTCATCGGTCGCGTCCTCCCTGCCGTAGCGGAGGTTCGACGCCACCGTGCCGGTGAAGAGGAACGGACGCTGCGGGACCAGACCGATCGTCGCCCACAACGACTCGACGTCCGCCTCACGGACATCTGCGCCGCCGACGAAGACCGCTCCGCCCGAGACGTCGAAGAGCCGCGGGATCAGCGACACGAGTGTCGTCTTGCCCGCGCCCGTCGAACCCACGATCGCGACGGTCTCGCCGGGCTCGGCCGCGAAGCTGATGCCCTTGAGCACCGGGGAGTCGGCCCCGGGGTAGGTGAACTCGACATCGTCGAAGGCGACCGAACCGGGGGTCGGGAAGTCGGTGACGCCGTTCGCCGGACGCTCCATGCTCGACTGCGTCTCGAGGACCTCGCCGATGCGCTCGGCCGAGACCGCGGCGCGAGGGATCATGATCGCCATGAAGCTGGCCATGATGACACCGCCCATGATCTGGCCGATGTACTGCATGAACGCGAAGATCGTGCCGACCTGCACCGTGCCGCTGTTGACCTCGATGCCGCCGAACCACACGACCGCAACGATCGTGACGTTGAGGATCAGCATGAACAGCGGGAACAGCAGGACGAACAGCGAGCCGACCTTGCGGCCGACCACCATGATGTCGGTGTTGGCGCCGCGGAAGCGCTCTTCTTCGATGCTCTCTCGCACGAAGGCTCGCACCACGCGCACGCCGGTGAGCTGCTCGCGCAGCACGCGGTTCACGGTGTCGAGCTTGCCCTGATAGCTGCGGAACAGGGGAACCATGCGGCTGACGACGAGCCCGGCGACGATCAGCAGCAGCGGCACGGACACCGCGATGAGCCAGCTCAGCCCGATGTTCGTCTGCACGGCGAAGATGATTCCGCCGATCGCGAGCAGTGGCGCGGTGACGAGCATGGTGGCGCCCATCATCGCGAGCATCTGCACCTGCTGCACGTCGTTGGTGTTGCGCGTGATGAGCGAACCGGCACCGAACTGCGACACCTCGCGCTCGGAGAATCCGCTCACCTTGCCGAAGACGTCGGCGCGGATGTCGCGCCCCGCACCCATCGACGCGCGGGCGGCGAAGTAGGTCGCGATGACCGAGGCGATGATCTGCCCCAGCGAGACGGCGAGCATGAAGAGTCCGGTGCGCCAGATGTAGGCGGTGTCCGACTGGGCGACGCCCTTGTTGATGATGTCTTCGTTCAGGCGCGGGAGGTAGAGGGTGGCGAGCGCGCTGGCGAACTGGAACACCAGGACGGCCGCGAGCAGCCACTTATAGCGGGCGAGATAGCGGAGGAGGATTTTTCCCAGCACAGGCGGACTTTCTAGGAAGGATGAGTCGGCGGATCTCCCGACGGGCGGACGCAGGCCGACGATCACGCACAAGCAAGAGTGGCATGAACTTCGGACATTCGTATCCCCTGGTGGGTGGACCTTCGCTGACAGCGAACCATTTCGTGCGCGGCCAGCGGTTTATGCACCGCGGCGAACAACCACGGATATACCGAAATGTCTCAGAAGAGCGAGCGTTCGGGCACGAAATCCCGAGCCTCGGCACCGGCATCCGACGGGAGTTCGGCGATCGTCGCCGGGTTCCACTTCGGATTGCGGTCCTTGTCGATGAGCTGGGCCCGGATCCCTTCGACGAGATCGGGATGCCGCGTCACGAACCACATCACGCGGCGGTACTCACCCTCGAGCGCGGCTCGCAGATCCGGGAGTCGACGCGCCTCCCTGACGGCGTCGAGCGTGACCGCCAGTCCTGTCGGGGCCAGGCTCTCGAGCAGGTCCGCGGTCGTCGAGGCATCCGCAGCCTCCTCGGCACGCAGTCGCGACACGATCTCCGCGATCGTGTCGGCCGAGAACGCGCGGTCGATCCAGTCGCGGGAGGCCGGCAGCGCAGACGGCTCAGGAGTCTCGTCGAACAGCAGCACGATCTCGGCCGGCCCGGTCGGGTCGGCGCGGTAGGCGAGAGCCTCGCGCAGTGCATCGAGTCGATCGGACGGCACGAAGTGGTCGGCGAAGCCGAGCAGCACGGCATCCGCTCCGGTCATCGTCGAACCCGTGAGTCCGAAGTACTCGCCGAACCGGCCGGGCGTGCGCCCCAGCAGCCGCGTGCCGCCGACATCGGGGGTGAATCCGATGCGCGTCTCGGGCATCGCCAGCTTCGAACGCTCGGTGACGATGCGGATGGCCGCGTGACCCGAGAGGCCGACGCCGCCGCCCATCGTGATGCCGTCGGCGATGGAGACGATGGGTTTCGGGTACTCGGCGATCATCGCGTTCAGCGCGTACTCGGCGCGGAAGAACTCGGTGGTCTCCTCCGTGCGTCCTGCCACGATCTGTCCATGCAGTCCGCGAACGTCTCCCCCGGCGCACATGCCCCGCTCGCCCGCGCCGTCGATGACGACGATCTGCACGTCGGTGTCGTGACGCCAGTCCTCGAGCGCCTGCGTCAGCAGCTGGATCATCCCGGGGTCGAGCGCGTTGATCGCTTCCGGGCGGTTCAGGGTCAGCCTGCCGAGGGCTCCTTCGGTACGGACGAGGACCCGGGGAGCTGCGCTGGATTCGGTCACGGGTGCCAGGCTACCCGGTGGACCGACCCTTGCATCCGGCGGCGTTTGTAGGGTAAATGCACGATCCTGCGGCTTTTCCGGCAGGATAGACAGAACTGCCCACTGCAACGAGAGGTCGCAGATGCCCGACGGACAGGTGCTCGAGTTCACGCACGTCACGAAGCGCTTCAACGACGTGACGGCGGTGTCCGACTTCTCCGCGCGAGTCGAGCCCGGTGTCGTGACCGCTTTCCTCGGCCCGAACGGCGCCGGAAAGACCACCACCCTGCGCATCCTCCTCGGGCAGGTGCGCGCCACGAGCGGCACCGCCACGATCGGTGGAACTGCGCATTCAGAGCTGCGCCACCCGCTGCGCACGATCGGCTCCGTCCTGGAGGAGACCGCGTACCGCCCTCGTCGCTCGGCTTCACGCCAGTTGACGATCGCGGCCAAGGCCAACGGCATCCCACTCTCGCGTGTCGACGAGGTCCTCTCGCTGGTCGGTCTCGAGCACGAAGCCGAAGGTCGCATCGGCAGCTTCTCGCTCGGAATGCGTCAGCGACTGAGCGTGGCGCACGCGCTGCTGGGCGATCCCGGCGCTCTGGTCTTCGACGAACCGGCGAACGGCCTCGACCCGGAGGGCATCCGCTGGATCCGCCTCCTCCTGCGCCGCCTCGCAGACGAGGGCCGCACGGTTCTCGTCTCCTCTCACGTGCTGAGTGAGATCGAGCAGGTCGCAGACCACGTGCTCGTGCTCTCGAAGGGCCAGCTCGTGCTCTCGAGCGGCATCGAGAAGCTCGCCGATCCGTCGGCAGGATCGGTCGTGGTCGACGCGGTGGATCGTGCCGCGCTGAAGTCGGCGCTCTCAGCGGCAGGCCTCGAGGTCGAGGTGCTCCGCTCGGGTCTCACGGTTCGCGGCAGCAACGCGGGTGCGGTCGGCGCCATCGCGGCATCGGCGGGCATCGCCCTCGCCACTCTCGTGCAGCGCGGCCCGACCCTCGAAGACGTCTTCATCGAACTCGTCCGCGGCGGCAGGCTCGCACCGCAGGCCATCACCGCCGCGCCGGTCGTCGAGGCCGCCCCGCCGGTCGTCGAGGCCGCCGCGCCGGTCGCGGAGGCCGATGAGGACGAAACGCCGGTCATCGGTGGTGCGGCGGCATCCGAATCCTCGACCGCCGATTCCGCCGAGACGGACTCCGACGCTGCCGACTCCGACACCTCCCCGGCTGAGGATGTCTCCGAGTCCGACGCAGCAGCCGCACCTGAGTCCTCCGAGTCCGATGCAGCCGCGTCAGACGCCGCTCGCGCGGCGGCCGACGCGGCGGATGCCGAGGCCGACGACGCGGCGGATGCTGCAGATGCCGCTCGTGATGTCGAGTACGCCGCGGCAGAGCTCCGCTACGCAGCGGACGCCTCGGATGCCAACGACGCAGAGGATGCGGCCGACATCGCCTCCGAGGCAGCCCATGCGGGCGGCGATGACGCCCCCGGCGATGCAGACTCGACTGGCGGATCGATGGAGCCGGAGACGTCTGCCGAACCTGAGGCGGAGAGCACCCGACCGTCGTTCGACGACATCCTGTTCGGCACGGCACCGGCCGACGGTGCCGACGCTCCTGTCGCCGCGGACACCGACGCCGACATCGCTGAAGACGGTGCCGACGCTCCTGCCGCCGAGGACTCCGACACGGCCGCGAACGAGGACGGCAACGACGAGCACTCTGGAGTCGAGTTCTTCGCCGAGGTGCACGAGTCCGACGAGTCGGAGGAGGCTTCCCCTCGCGAAGACGACCCTCGCTCGGCGGCCGTCACCTCGATGCTCGCCGCCGCCGCGCGCGCCTACTACGAGGACGAACCCAAGGACTATCCGCTCGGTGAAGCCGACGCATCAGCGGAGACGGAGACAGGCGCGGAGGTGGCGACGGACGCGGACGCGGATGCCGCTCCGGAAGCGGACCACGGCCGCGACGAAGAGCAGCACGAGGGCGAGCACCACGAGCACCACGACGGCGAGCACGACCGTCCCTGAGATCAGCTGAGCGGGCCTCGATGCGAACGCCCTCCGTGCCTCGAGGCTGCGGAGGGCATTCGCTCGTTCCAGGGTCTCTCAGGCGGGTCGCGGGCGGATCACCGGACGGCGACTCCCCTTCGACACCGGCGTCGGCGACGTCGCCACGATCTCCTCGACGTCCGCCGGCTCATCCGAGACGTCGAGTCGGAGTGCCTGGGTCAACGCCAGGCCGTGACTCGTCGTGAGTATCAGCCGTCGGTACTGCGCGTCACCCGAGAGATCGATGACCACGCTGGGACGTCGGCGGCGGATGAGGACGAAATCGACGCTGCCCGCGGCCTTCCACGTTCCTGCGGCGAGCACGCCGGGGATGTGGGTTCCCGGATTCGGCACGCCACGCAACCAGGTCCACGCGTCGTCGATCAACTGGACCTTGGTGATGGTGTCGCGCACGAGCCGCACGTTGTCACGGTGGAAGCTCGCCGCACGCTCGATCGGCGAGAGCACGATCTCGAGTTGCGTCTGGTCCAGCAGCAACGTCACCATGCGTCCAGTCTGCCAGCGGCACCCTTCCAGATGTCTGTGTCTTGTTCACAGGAAGGCAACGATCCGTTGTCGGTTCCCACGATTCCACCCCTCTTCCATTCCGTTGTTCTGCTCGACCTTCGAACAAATCTACTAGAGTCGAAGCATGACATCCGCCACCGATCCCGACCTCGAGCAGCGCGCTGAGCTGCTCGACTCATGGGTCGAGAAGCGGAGACAGATCGCCGTTCTCGAGGCCGAGGCATCCGCTCTCCTCGCCGAGCGGATGCGCCTGAGCCAGTCGGACTGCGACGAGAACCCGTTCCATCGCGATGTCATCCACCGATCGATGATCGCGGAGCACTCCGCGGCAGGTCGCATGGCGCAAGGCAGCATCGAGTACGCGTTCACCGACGCGGCTTTCCTCGAGCGAGGTCATCCGCGTGTGCAGCAGGCGTTCCGCGACGGTATCGTCACGGCCGCGCACGTCCGCGAGATCGTCCGTGCAGCGGGGGTCGTCCGCGAGGCGGTCAACAACGGCAGAGCGGATGCCGAGGCGCTCGAGGACTACGACATCGCTGCCGTGACCGTCGCAGAGAGGGAGACCCCCGCACGGACGAGAGTGCACCTCAGGGCGCTGGCAGCAGTCCTCGCGGGTTCCACGGTCAATGAGCGGCACGCACGGGCACTGTCTGAACGCACGGTGACCGTACGGCCCGCCGGCGATGGGCTCGCCGTGCTGACCGCGGTGCTCCCCGAGCATCTCGCCGTGGCGATCCTCGACCGCCTGACGCAGCTGGCCCGCGCCGTCATCGCCGGCCGGGCAGACCGCGAGCCGGTGCTCGAGCCCATCGATGACGGCGAGAACCCGATCTACCCCGACGACATCGCCGCCGACTCCGCGGCTCGCGATGACTACGCGATCTTCGGGGAGGGCACGTTCACCACCGATCCCACGGTCGAGCACATCCCGGCAGACACGCGCACGATCGACCAGGTCAGAGCCGACCTGCTGATCGATCTCCTCCTTGCCGCCGATCCCAGTGCCGCGAACGGCTCAGGGCTCGATAACATCCGTGGGCGGATCCACGTCACTGTCGCCTCGACGACGCTCGCAGGCTGCGATGAGCGTCCCGCCGAACTCGACGGTCACGGCCCCCTGCATCCCGGTGTGGCCCGCGATCTCGCCGGTCGCATGCGCGGATGGTCTCGCCTGTTCCTTGATCCGACAGGCCTCGTCGTCAAGACCGACAACTATGCGCCCACCGAGGCGATGCGTCGATTCCTCCGCGCCCGAGACCAGCACTGTCGGTTCCCCGGCTGCAGGATGCCGGTGCATCGCTGCCAGGTCGACCACACCTTCGATCATGCCAAGGGCGGACGGACCGAGATCCATAACCTGGCTCACCTCTGCGCGAGCCACCATGTGCTGAAGCATCCCGATATAGCCGACGAGCATCGCTGGTCGGCCAGGCAACTCCCCGACGGCACGATCGATTGGGTGAGCCCACTGGGCCGAACCTATCGAGACGATGCGAGACGACGAGTCATGTTCGCCTGAGGTTCTCAGACGCCGCGAGCCGCCGCAGCGGCGGCGCGTGCAGCGATCGGCAGCGCCGCTTCGATGCGCTGAAGCTCTTCCTTGCCGTGCGCGGCTGTGAGGAACCAGGCCTCGAACACGCTCGGCGGCAGCGCGACTCCCTGCTCGCGCATCGCGTGGAAGAACGGCGCGTACCGGAACGACTCCTGAGCCTGCGCCTCGGCATACGTGCGGGGCGCCGAAGCCCGGAAGGAGGCGCTGAAGAGGTTCCCCGCGTGTGCGACGGCGTGGGCGACGCCGGCGTCCGCGAGAGCGGCCTCCAGAGCGCTGGAGACCCTGGCTGCGGCGGCGTCGACGGCCGTGTAGACCTCGGGGGTCGCCAGGCGCAAGGTCGCGAGGCCAGCGGCGACCGAGAGCGGATTGCCCGACAGTGTGCCGGCCTGGTACACCGGCCCCAGAGGAGCGAGCAGATCCATGACCTCAGCACGTCCACCGAGCGCGGCCAGGGGCATGCCGCCGCCGACGACCTTGCCGAACGTGATGATGTCGGGCAGGTATTCCTCGCCGGCCGCAGCCTGGAGTCCCCAGAAGCCTGCGGAGTGCACGCGGAAGCCCGTCAGCACCTCGTCAAGGATCAGCAGAGCACCATGCGCATGGGCGGTCTCGGCCAGCAGCCGGTTGAACCCCGGCAGCGGCGGAACCACGCCCATGTTCGCGGCTGCGGCCTCGACGATCACCGCCGCGATGCGGTCACCGTGCTCGGCGAACACCGCGGCCAGCGCGTCGGGGTCGTTGTAGTCGATCACGAGGGTCTGCGCGGCGATCGGCGCGGGCACCCCCGCAGAGCCGGGCAGAGCGAGAGTCGCGACGCCCGAGCCGGCCGCGGCGAGGAGACCGTCGGAATGCCCGTGGTAGTGGCCGGCGAACTTGACCAGCAGGTCGCGTCCGGTGGCACCGCGCGCGAGGCGGATGGCCGTCATGGTGGCTTCGGTGCCGGTCGATACGAGCCGCACTCGTTCGACGGGCCGGATCTCTCCGAACCGCACACGGTCGGCGATCAGCTGAGCGAGTTCCACCTCGCCCTCGGTCGGGGCGCCGAACGAGAGTCCTCGTGTGGCTGCCTCCTGCACGGCGGCGACGACCTCAGGGTGCGCGTGGCCGAGCAGCGCCGGTCCCCACGACGCGACGAGGTCGACGTACTCGTTGCCCGCGGCATCCGTGACCGTCGCGCCCTTCGCCGAGGCGAGGAAGCGCGGCGTGCCGCCGACAGAGCCGTACGCACGCACCGGCGAGTTCACGCCACCGGGGATCACCGTGCGGGCAGCGGAGAACAGGTCGTCATTGCGGTCGGTCACAGCACACTCCTCAGCGATGCGCGGAACTCTCCCGGCATCGCCTCCAGGCTAGTCCGCAGACCTGAGGAAGGGACTCAGCCGACCCCGCCACGAGCGAGGCGAGGAAGCGCTGTCAGTGGCGCAGCCAACGCGCGGCCTCGGTCGCCCAGTAGGTCAGGACGACATCGGCACCGGCTCGGCGGATCGAGAGCAGCGACTCGAGGATCGACGCGCGGCGGTCGATCCATCCGTTCGCCGCGGCGGCCTCGATCATCGCGTACTCGCCGGAGACCTGGTATGCCCACACCGGAATATGCACAGTGTCGCGCACCTCGCGCAGCACGTCGAGGAAGGCCATGGCCGGCTTCACCATGACGATGTCGGCGCCCTCCTGCTCGTCGACGACAGCCTCCCGCACACCCTCGCGGCGGTTGCCCGGGTCGAGCTGGTACGTGCGGCGGTCGCCTTTCAGCTGCGAATCCACGGCCTCACGGAACGGGCCGTAGAACGCACTCGCGTACTTCGCGGCGTAGGCGAGAAGGAGCGTGTCGGTGAAGCCCTTGGAATCGAGCGCCTCGCGGATGACGGCGACCTGGCCGTCCATCATTCCCGACAGGCCGAGCAGCTGAGAACCGGCTCGAGCCTGAGCGAGCGCCATCGACGCGTAGCGCTCGAGAGTTGCATCGTTGTCGACCGAGCCGTCTGCCGCGAGCACGCCGCAGTGACCGTGGTCGGTGAACTCGTCGAGGCACAGGTCGGTCTGCACGACGAGGGCATCGCCGACCTCGGCCGCGAGCGCCTCGGTGGCCACGTTCAGAATGCCCTTCGGGTCGTCGGCGCCCGAGCCCTGAGCATCTCTGACGGCCGGAACTCCGAACAGCATCACACCGCCGACACCCGCCTCGGCGGCCTCGACTGCGGCGGCCCGCAGAGAGTCGAGCGAATGCTGCGCGACGCCGGGCATCGACCCGATCGGCGCAGCCTCGGTGATCCCCTCGCGGACGAACAGCGGCAGCACCAGCTGCCGCGGCTCGAGAGAGGTCTCCCGCACCAGGCCACGGACGGCAGGAGACTGCCTCAGGCGACGCAGTCGGATATCGGGGAAGCTCACGGCGCCAGCTCGTCCGCCGCGTGCGGAAGGGTGTAGCTCGATACGGCATCGATGAGCGCGTCGACCGTCTGACGATCGGCGACGACCGTGATCGGCAGACCCGCCTTGTCGGCATCCTTCGCGGTCCGCGGACCGATCGCCGCGAGCAGGGTCTCATCCGGGATCAGGGGGAACTGCTCGCGCACCTGCTCGGCGACCGAACCGCTCGTGATCAGGATCGCGTTGATGCGTCCGTTCTCGACGTCGCGCTTGATGCGGTCGGTGACCGGCACGCCGACGGTTCGGTAGGCGACGACGCTGTCGACGTCGTGACCGGCCTCCTGCAGCAGGACGCTGAGCACGGGCTTCGCGATCTCGCTGCGCAGCGCCAGGATGCGACGCGGTTCGGCCTCGAGGGCGATGAGCTGCTCAGCCATGCCCGCCGCCGAGTTGTCTTCGTCGGGCACCATCGCCACTTCGTACCCGACCGCCTGCAGAGCGGCCGCGGTGGTCTCGCCGACCGCCGCGATCTTCGTACGACGCGGCACCACCGCGCGGTGCGCGAACATCACGTCGACGGTCGTCGCGCTCGTCACCGTCAGCCAGTCGTACTCTCCGGCGGCCAGCCGGGTCAGTGCCACGTCGAGCGCGGCCTGATCGGTGGTGGCCGCGAAGTTGATCAGCGGCGCGACGACGGGCACCGCTCCCCGCGAACGCAGACTGGCGGCGACGCCGTCGCCCCACGGGCCTCCGCGGGGTACGAGGATGCGCCAGCCGTCGAGCGGCCGGTCCTGCTTCGAATTGGTCATGATGAGGAATGCTCTCGGGAGACGAGGTCGGCCGCCCCTTGCTCGAGCAGCCGATGGGCGACAGACAACCCGAACTCGCGTGCTGTGCGCATCGGGTCTGCACCACCGGCAGCATCCGCTCCATTGCCGCTGCCGTTCCGACGAATATACTCCCCGTTCAGAGTCTCCGTGACGTCGAGGCCGATCCGGCGTCCGCCGTCGGTCGAGTAGACGACCGTTCTGACACGGATCTCATCGCCGTTGACGACAGCATGAGCGGCCATCGGAGCCTGGCATCCGGAGTCGAGTCCTTCGAGGATTCCTCGTTCTACCGTGATGGCCAGTCGGGTGTCGTGGTCGTCGAGTTCAGCGAGTGCGGCGAGCAGCTCAACCGGAGCGTCGGAGCGCGTCTCGACCGCGAGCGAACCCTGTCCGGGAGCGGTCGGCCACTCGGAGAGACCCAGCTCCTCACGGTGAAGCGGCGAGTCGGTCCCGAGGCGCGACAGACCGGCGGCAGCGAGGATGACAGCATCCAGCTCGCCGGATGCGACCCGCTGCAGACGCGAATCGACGTTGCCGCGGATGTCGACGACCTCCGCGCGCGGCGCCCTGCGGTGCACCTGAGCGATGCGACGGGGAGATCCGGTGCCCACCTTGCTGCCGGAGCGCAGCTGGTGCAGCGGGGTGCCTCCGCGCGTGATCGCGACATCACGGGCGTCCTCACGCACCGGAGTGGCCGCGATGACCAGCCCCTCGGGGATCGCCGTGGGCAGGTCCTTGAGCGAGTGCACCAGGAAGTCGCACTCCCCGGCGAGCAGCGCCTCACGCAGACGTGTGGCGAAGATGCCCTGGCCGCCGATCTCCGACAGTGACGCACGATTCGTGTCGCCTTCGCTGGTGATCGGCACGAGCTCGACGGGCCGACCCGAGATCTTCTCGAGGGCGGCGGCGACATGACCCGACTGCGCCTGCGCCAGCGCGCTGCGGCGGGTGCCCAGTCGGATCGGGACGGCTGTGTGACTCTGAGTGCTCATCGTCGACCTACTGCAGCACGTCCGCGATCTCGTCGAACCGGAGGCGACGGCCCGTGTAGAACGGGATCTCCTCCTTCACGTAGAGACGCGCGTCGGTGTAGCGCAGGTCACGCATGAGGTCGACCAGCTCGGTGACCTCATCGGCTTCGAGCGGCAGGATCCACTCGTAGTCGCCCAGGGCGAACGCGGCGACCGTGTTGGCGATGACGCCCGTGAACGCGGCCCCCTTGCGACCGTGATCGGCGAGCATCTTGCGACGCTCCTCCTCCGGTGCGAGATACCACTCGGGCGTGCGCACGAACGGGTACAGGCACAGCCAGTCCTTGGGCTCGACTCCGCGGAGGAACCCCGGCACGTGCGCACGATTGAACTCAGCATCGCGGTGCACACCCATGACGTTCCAGACGGGCAGCAGGGTGCGCAGCAGCTCGGTGCGCCTCAGGCGCCGCAGAGCCTTCTGCAGGTCTTCCGCCGTGTCGCCGTGCAGCCACACCAGCAGGTCGGCGTCGGCCTTCAGGCCTGAGACGTCGTAGAAGCCGCGGACCGTGACGCCGGAGTCCTCGATGTAGGACACGATCGTCTCGAGCTCCGTGGAATCGGACTCGGTGACCGCGATATCGGGGTTTCGTCGCCAGACGGCCCAAAGGGTGAAACCGGACGGGTTCTCTTCGCGTGCATCGGACATGGATCCAGTCTGCCCCCTTTGTGAATCACTCGCGAACGCGAGTCAGGATGCGAGGATTCGCCTCCGGTCAGCGAGCGAGCGCGCGGGCGATCGCCCAGACGGCGCCTCCCACGATCACGGCGCCCCCCACTGCTCCGGCGATCGCCGCAGCAGGGTTGCGGTCGGCGAAGACCCGTGCCTTCGCAGCGGCACGCTTCGATGCCTTGTCGATCCGCCGAGGGAAATTGCCCTTGACCTCGATCGCTGCGAGCGCGGCCTTGAGCTCGGCGCGGGCGGACTGCACCGGATCGACGATCCCTGCAGGAACGGCCGTCTTGGGCAGCGGCCTCGTGATCTCAGAGTTCGTCATAGCCGGCTTCCTTCACGAGTCTGATGTCCTCGCCCACCGCCTGGGCGGGGTTCTTGCGAGCGAGCACCTTGCGGAACTTCAGGATGCCGAGCAGCGCGAACAGCAGCACGGCGAGGATCAGGATTCCGAACACGGCCAGCGCGGAGAGCCAGACGGGCCACCACGACGACAGCCCGGCGATCGCGAAGACCAGGATCACCGGAACGGCCCAGAACAGGAAGAAGAGAGCGACGAGGAACCAGACCGAGCCGATCCCCGCGTCCTTCGCGGTCTTCGAGATCCATGTCTTGGCCGCATCGATCTCGGCCTTGACGAGGCTGCTGATGAGTTCGGGAAGATCGCCGATCAGGGACAGCAGGCTGTCCTCGGCACGATCGCGGTATCCGCGGGGCATGTCAGCTGCCAGACTTCGCGGCGGTGGAGCGCGGGGATGCCGGCTTCTTGGCCGCAGGCTTCTTCGCGTCGTCCTTCTTCGCGGCGTCCTTGACCTCTTCGACGGCGTCTTCGGTGGCGTCGACGATGTCGTCAGCGGCCTTGCGTCCCGCAGCGACAGCGGAGTCGAGTCGCTGTCCGGCGGTCTTGTCTCCGCCGCTCGCCGACTTGACGACCTTCTGCACGCCGGTCCAGATCGCGCCGGGCACTGCCGCAGCCTTGTCGCCGACGTAGCCCTTGACCTTGTCGACCTGATCCTGCACCTGGTCGAGGTTCCAGACCTTCAGCCACTGCGTCTTGATCTGCTCGTAACGCTCGCGGCCCGCACGGGTTCCGAGCACGTATCCCACGCCGATTCCTACGACGAGTCCGATCTTCCCCTTCATGGGGTCTCCTCACGTTGTTCCGGTGTGAACGCCTGGGGCGAACCGACGGCGCGGAGCCGCCTGCCAGGTGTCCAGCGTAGCCCCGTATGCCGATTTCGGCATCTGTCAGGCAGAGGGTTGACAGCAGAGCGACTTTCGGGGTGGCCTCAGCGGGCGCGTCGCGCGCGGGAGCGCGGCCGACGACCCCGACACGCTCGGGTCAGTCCCAGAGCAGTGACCGCCGCAGCCGATCGGCTTCTTCTCGCGCATCGGGGATCACCTGCGCGAGTCCGGTGCCGGCGAGCCACGCACCCACCGCTGCAAGGCCGGGAACGCCCTGGATCGCCGATCGTGCCGCCTCTCGTCGCTCACCGGAGCCGATGATCGACGCGGGCTGCGATTGCACGAACCGCGAGCGGTGGGAACCGATGAGATCGCCGGCCGCGAGCGGGACGCCGAGGAGAGCGGATGCTTCGCGGAGCGCGAGACGCGCGGCCTCGTCATCGTCGAGGCCTGCGGTCGCTGCCGGTTCTCCCTGGGCGCCGAACGAGACGCGCACCAGGTGCCGATCGCCGGCGGCCGCCCGGAGCCACTCCCACTTCGCCGTCGAGTGCGTGAGCGCCTTCGCGGTGTGGCTGCCGGGGACGGTCAGCACGCCTGTGCCCCGAGGTGCGCCCTGCAGCGCAGAGGCCTGCAGCAGCAGCGTCACGATCTCGATCTCCGGCGCATCCGCCACCGCGGTCTCGGCGAGAGCAGGTGCGATGATCTCGAGCAGACTCCGCGCCACCGCCTCCGAGGTCGCCAGCACGACGCCGTCGGCGGTGAACTCGAGCTCCTCCGGGGCCGGCTCCGCACTAGCAACAGCATCCGCATCCGCATCGGCGAGCGGTTGCCCCTCGGCACGCACGGTCCAGCTCGCGGCGGACTGCGTGATCTCGGTCACCCGGCCGCCCGTGCGGACGACGCCGCCGAGCTTCTCGATGTCGGCGACCAGTGCGTCGATCAGGACCATCATGCCGCCGGCGAGGCCCTCGACGGCAGCACCGGGCGCCTGCGCCGCAGCGGCCTGTGCCGCACGCGCCGCGCTCTCGTCACGCAGAGCCTGCACAGCGCCCGACAGCGAACCGACGCGCGTGAGGGCGGCGTTGAGCCCGGGCGCAGCGATGTCGACGTCGACGTCTTCGGGCGACGCCGAGTACACGCCTGTCGTCACCGGAGCCACCAACCGGTCTCGCACCTTGACACCCATGCGCGAGGACACCAGCTTGCCGAGACTCTGATTGTGGCCGATCGTGAGAGGCGGACGCACGCGGTCGAGGTACGCACGCCACACACCGGACCAGCCGATGATGCGCCGCACGTCCTCCTGGAACGGATTGCTCGGGATGCCGAGGATTCCGCCGACCGGCAGCGGTGCGGCCCCGATGCCGGGGATGCCCGCCAGCCATGCGCTGCCGGCCGCGGGGGCGACGATGTGATCGGTGAGGCCGAGTTCGGTCAGGAGAGCGCGCACTCGGCCGCCCCTGGTCGCATAGCTCTCCGCCCCGGCATCCACGACGACACCGTCGATCTCGGCCTGACGGATCGCGCCGCCGACGGCATCCGACGCCTCGAGCACCGTGACGTGCATGCCGACCTTGACGCACTCGCGCGCCGCGATCAGTCCCCCGACGCCTCCGCCGATGACGATGATGTGGCGCGTGGCCGCGCGGGCTGCCAGAGTCGCGGACTCGGCTGGGGACGACTCACGGTTCGCGGGGTTCGACGGCATGCGTCAATCCTTTCACTCGCGACCCGGACGCCTCACCGATCGCGGCCGGAGAAACGGACACAGTGCGGAGAACGATCGGGGTGCTCTGGCGCGGATGCGCGGCTCAGGCCTCGACGGCCGCGGTGGGGGCGCGTCCGGAGCCGCGCTTGCGCACCTCGCGGAGCACCATCTGCTCGGGGCACACCGTCGAGAGGAAGTCGCCGACAGAGAGCGCGAGACGCTCGCCGACGAGTGAGTACAGGATGCGGTTGGCATCGCGACGCTCGCTGATGAGGCCCGCCTGACGCAGCACGCTCAGGTGACGCGAGATCGTGGGGCCGCTCGCCGAGAACCGCGAAGCGATCTCGCCCGCCGCGAGCTCGCCGTCCTTGAGGTCCTGCAGGATCTGACGACGCGTCGGATGGGCCAATGCCGCGAAGATGTCTGACGCATTGTCTGTCATGTTTGCAATATAGCACTCGTGCTAGATACCGATCGGTAGAAGCACGATCGGGCGTGAGCCCTCAGATCGAGTGCACCAGCTCGACGATGCGGGTGAGCTGATCGGGGTCGGTCTCGGGCGGAACACCGTGTCCGAGGTTGACGATGTGGCCTCGGGCCGCGCGCCCGCGCTCGACCACGTCGCGCACGTGCGCCTCGAGCACCGGCCACGGCGCGAAGAGCAGCGCGGGGTCGATGTTGCCCTGCACGGAGACGTCGGGCCCGAGGATCGCCGCAGCCTCGTCGAGCGGCAGGCGCCAGTCGACGCCGACGCCGTCGGCGATTCCGCCCAGGCGCATGTCATCGAGGAAGGGGCCGGTGCCCACGCCGAAGTGGATGCTGGGCACGCCGATGCCGTCGAGTGCGACACGAGAGTGCGGGGCGACGAAGGCGCGGTAGTCGGCGGTGCTCAGGGATCCGGCCCACGAGTCGAACAGCTGCACCACGGATGCTCCGGCGTCGCGCTGGATCTCGAGGAACCGGCGCGAGACCTGCGCGAGCCACCCCGCCAGACGATTCCACGAGTCGGGGTCGGCGTGCATCATGGCGCGGGCGCGCAGGTGCTCCTTCGACGGGCCGCCCTCGACGAGGTACGCGGCCAGTGTGAACGGAGCGCCGGCGAAGCCGATCAGCGGGGTGTCCCCCAGCTCTGCGGTGACGATGCCCACGGCCTCGGCGATCGCGGTGCCGTCGAGCGAGAGGGGATCGATCGCCGTGATGCGATCGACATCGGCCGCGGTGCGCACGGGGTTCGCGAACACGGGGCCACGGCCGGCTTCGATCTCGACCTCCACGCCGGCCAGGCGCAGCGGGATCACGATGTCGCTGAAGAACACCGCGGCGTCGACGCCGTGGCGTCGCACCGGCTGCAGAGTGATCTCGGCGGCGAGGTCAGGCGTGAGGCAGGCGTCGAGCATGCGTGTTCCGACCCGCAGCTCGCGGTACTCGGGCAGCGATCGGCCGGCCTGTCGCATGAACCACACGGGGGCATGCTCGGGTCGGGGGCCGGTGAGGGCGCGCAGCAGCGGAGCGTCGGAGAGGGCCATGCCTCCATCCTCCCATCCGCCCCTGGGCCGACCTGCATGAAGCCTCAGGTAGAATCGAACGGTGCTGCTGGTTGTCACGGCGAGTCACAAGACCGCCCCCTTCGAATTGCTCGAACGCCTGAGCCGCACCCCCGATGACGTCGCCTCCACAGTCGTGGACATGGCGTCCTGCGTGCAGGGTGCGGTCGTTCTTGCTACCTGCAACCGCTTCGAGGCCTACGTCGAGATGGACGAGCCCGTCACCGCAGCAGGTGCGATCGGCGTCGAGGCAGTGCTCGAGGCCGTCGAGGCGTCCACGGGCATCCGCGCCACCGAACTCGACGGCGCCTACGAGGTGCACTCCGGCCGCCGCGTGGCAGAGCACCTCTTCTCCGTCGCATCCGGTCTCGAGTCCGTCGTCTCCGGCGAAGGCGAGATCGCCGGGCAGGTGCGCCGAGCGCTGAAGGCCGCACGCAAGGAGGGCACCACCTCCCCCGAACTCGAACGCCTCTTCCAGCGGGCCAGCCAAGCGCAGCGCAAGGTCAAGAACGTCACGGCGCTCGGCCGCGCCGGCCGCTCACTCGTGCGCCTCGCTCTCGAGCTCGCCGACAGCCGCATCGTCGACTGGTCGACTGAGCGCGTGCTGCTCGTCGGCACCGGTGCCTATGCGGCCGTCACCCTCGCGACGCTCCGCGAACGCGGAGCCGTCAACATCTCGGTGTACTCGCCCTCGGGTCGCGCAGAGAAGTTCGCCGCGAAGCACGGCATCCGTGCGGTCTCCGCAGAGGACTACGCGCGCGTCGCCTCGCGATCGAGCCTGCTGATCACCTGCACGACCGCGGCCGCTCCCGTGCTCACTCCCGAGCACCTGCAGGCGCCGACCGGCATCGCTCCTGAGGGCTGCCCCGTCGCATCCCACAACCAGATGGTCGTCGACCTCGGCATGCCGCGCAACGTCGACCCCGCCGTCGCCGCCCTCGAGGGCGTCGCCCTGCTCGATCTCGAGACCATCAGCCTGCACGCACCGCTCGAGGAGCTGCAGGCGACGGATGCCGCGCGCACCGTCGTGCGCGAAGCAGCCGACACCTTCCACGTCGTCGGCAGCCGGCAGAGCGTCACCCCATCGGTCGTCGCGCTGCGGTCGCACATGTTCGCGCTGCTCGAGTCCGAGATCGCCCGAGCGCGGGCACGGGGCGACGATGACGGCAAGGTCGAGCAGGCCCTGCGCCACCTGACCGGTGTGCTGCTGCACGTGCCGACCACGCGCGCGCACGAGCTCGCCGCCACCGGACGCGCAGACGACTTCGCCGCCGCGCTCTCGACGATGTACGGCATCGAGCCGATCGAGCCCGCGCAGGCGTCTGACGCCGACGACGCCGCGACTGCCTGAGGGACTCACCCTCACTGCACGATCCGTCTCCGCGGAGATCTGTCCCCCGACTCCGGGTATCTCGCCTCGGACGCCTACACGCATCGCCCATGCTTCATATCGTCGAACCATGACAAAGCCCATCCCCGCGCGCAGACTGGGAGGATGCTCGTGGATCCCGATGTGATCAGCATCATCATCGCCCTCTTCGCCTTCAGCGCGACCGTGCTCGGCGGGGTCTCCAGGATGCTCGCGAAGCAGTCGAAGGCACTGGACACCCGCTTCGACAGCATCGATGAGAGATTCACGAAAGTCGAGACCGAGCTGACCAACGTCAAGACCGACATCGCTGACGTGAGAGTCGAGATCGCCGACCTTCGCACCGAACTCAAGACCGACATCGCCGAACTCCGCACCGAACTCAAGACCGACATCTCCGAACTCCGCACAGAACTCAAGACCGACATCTCCGAACTCCGCACAGAACTCAAGACCGACATCTCCGAACTCCGGGTCGAACTGAAGACGGAGATCGCTGACGTCAAGACCGAGCTCAAGGCCGACATCGCCGATGTGAGAGTGTCGATCGCACGACTCGAGGGCCCGCTCCCGAAGCTTCAGCGCATCTGACTCCGCCGCCATCATCGGGGGGTGCCAGACTGGAGGCATGGCCCTTCACATCACCGGAGACACCGCCGCTGACGCTCTGCTCACCGACAACCCGCTCGCGCTTCTGGTCGGGATGCTGCTCGATCAGCAGGTTCCGATGGAGACGGCGTTCGCCGGACCGCTCAAGATCGAGCAGCGCACCGGCGCGACCGACGCCAGCACGATCGCGGCGATGGACCCCGACGAGTTCCTCGAGGCGTTCAAGACGACCCCGGCCGTGCATCGATTCCCGGGCTCGATGGCGACTCGCGTGCAGACGCTATGCCGGGAGATCGTCGATCAGTGGGGCGGAGATGCCTCGGCGCTCTGGACCGAAGGAGACCCGTCAGGCGCCGAGGTGCTCAAGCGGCTCAAGGCGCTGCCCGGCTTCGGCGAGCAGAAGGCGAAGATCTTCCTGGCTCTGCTCGGCAAGCAGTACGGGTTCACCGGCGCAGGATGGCGCGAGGCCGCGGGCGACTACGGCACCGAGGGTTCCTACCGCAGCGTCGCCGACATCGTCTCGCCCGAATCGCTCACCAAGGTGCGCGAACACAAGAAGGCCATGAAGGCCGCGGCGAAGGCGAACGCATGAAGCCGACCGGCGACGACGTCGCCGGACTCATCGCCCGATCCACTCCGGCGGTCCGCCGTCGGGATGCCGAGACGCTGACCGCCCTCATGCAGGAGATCACGGGCCGCGACCCTCAGACCTGGGGCACGATCATCGGATTCGGAAGTTGCCACTACCGGTATCCGACCGGCACCGAGGGCGACAGCGGTCTGCTCGGCTTCGCCCCGCGCAAAGCGGCGACGACGATCTACCTCTTCGACGGGGTCGACGCCCACACCGAAGCGCTCGAGAAGCTCGGCCCGCACAGCACGGGCGTCGGATGCCTCTACATCAAGGATCTCGAGAAGATCGACCTCGATGTGCTCCGCGGCATCCTCGAACGCTCTCTCGCCTGGGTCGAGGCGGGCGGCACCGAACAGGTGCAGCTGACCGTCACCGGCTGACGAGAGAGGCCCGCCATCCTCTCGGACAGCGGGCCTCTCGTTCGGATCGTCCGCGCGTCAGGCGCCCTTGAGACGCTCAGCCAGGTACTCGTGCAGCTCGTCGATCGAGACGCGTTCCTGCGCCATCGTGTCGCGGTCGCGCACGGTGACGGCGCGGTCGTCGAGCGAGTCGAAGTCGATCGTGACGCAGAACGGCGTGCCGATCTCGTCCTGTCGGCGATACCGGCGACCGATCGCACCCGCGTCGTCGAAGTCGACGGCCCACGAGCTGCGCAGCGTGTCGGCGACCTCGCGCGCCAGGGGCGACAGGCGCTCGTTGCGACTCAGCGGCAGCACGGCGGCCTTGACCGGCGCGAGACGAGGGTCGAGCTTGAGCACGGTGCGCACGTCGGTGCCGCCCTTGGCGTTCGGCACCTCTTCCTCGCGGTACGCGTCGACGAGGAACGCCATCATGGCGCGCGTGAGACCGAACGACGGCTCGATCACGTACGGCGTGTAACGGTCACCCGTGGCCTGGTCGAAGTAAGTGAGGCTCTGACCCGAGGCCTCGCTGTGGCTCGACAGGTCGTAGTCGGTGCGGTTCGCGACGCCCATGAGCTCGCCCCACTCCTTGCCCGTGAAGCCGAAGCGGTACTCGACGTCGATGGTGCCTGCGGAGTAGTGCGCGCGGTCGTCTTCGGGCACATCGAACTGGCGCATGTTCTCGGGGTCGATGCCGAGGTCGATGAACCAGTTCCAGCACGCCTCGACCCAGTGCTCGAACCACTGCTGCGCGTCTGCGGGGGGCGTGAAGAACTCGATCTCCATCTGCTCGAACTCGCGCGTGCGGAAGATGAAGTTTCCGGGGGTGATCTCGTTGCGGAACGCCTTGCCGACCTGGCCGATGCCGAACGGCGGCTTCTTGCGGCTGGCCGTGAGCACGTTCGAGAAGTTCACGAAGATGCCCTGCGCCGTCTCGGGGCGCAGGAAGTGCAGGCCCGACTCGTCGTCGACGACACCCAGGTACGTCTTGACGAGACCGGAGAACGACTTGGGCTCGGTGTACTGGCCCTTGGTTCCGCAGTTGGGGCACGGCACGTCGGCGAGGCCGTTCTCGGCCTTGCGGCCCTTGCGCGCCTCGAAATCCTCGATGAGGTTGTCGGCACGGAAGCGCTTGTGGCAACTCAGACACTCGACCAGCGGGTCGGTGAAGGTGGCGACGTGACCGGAAGCCTCCCACACACGCTTGGGCAGGATGATGCTCGAGTCGAGGCCCACCATGTCGCCACGGCCGCGCACGAACGTCTGCCACCACTGGCGGCGGATGTTCTCCTTGAGCTCGGTGCCGAGGGGCCCGTAGTCCCACGCGGACCGCGAACCGCCGTAGATCTCACCCGCCTGGAAGACGAACCCGCGGTGGCGGGCAAGGGCGATGACCTTGTCGAGACGGGACTGTTCGGCCACGGTGGCTCCAATGGTCGGCTGTGGGAAAGCCCGTGATCACGGGCACGTCAATCTTATCCGCGACCGGTTCACGTCAGGACCCTGGCCGGGTCGGGGCTGACCCCTCAGGCGGTGAAGAGGTAGCCCTTCTCGACATCGAACCCCGAGAGCGTCAGGCCGCTGCTCAGCAGACCCTCCATCTGCGCTCGCAGACGCATGCGCCACTCGTGCGCGGCGTCCGGATCCTCGACACGCATGGTCTCGATGTCCGAGGGGATCTCCAGCGTCTCCGCGACCGCATCGGATGTCGGCGACTTGGCGATGTCGGCGAGCGCCCACTCGACGTCGAGCCGATCGCTCTCGTCTCCGGCATCCCCTCCGCCGAAGATGCCGTAGCGGTTCACCGAGTACCCGGTCACGCGGGCCCCGAGAACCGTGAGGAAGAAGTGCGCGTTGCGGGCGACGAGCGGGTCGAAGGTCCAGGTGATGCGACCGACGTCGCGAGAGAACGCCCACTGGCGCTGGTGCTCCTTGAGCTCCCGCCCCCAGCCGCGTCCGCGGTACTCGGGCAGCAATGCCGTGATGTGCGAGTGCATCGCCCGGCGTCCGGGGGCGCCGAAGAAGGCGATCGAGGCACCCACCATCCGCTCTTCGCCGCTCTCGGCGTCGAAGAGCCCGACGACATAGTTGCCCGATTGCTGCAGCGCTCGCAGAGTGCCGGCGTCGATCACGCGCTCGGGGCCGCGGATGGAGTCGAGCAGGCCCTGCGCGGCGATGATGAGTTCAACGGTGTCCAGATCACGAATGGTTCGCACGCCCCCAGTCTGCCCCTCCGGTCGCAGATATCGGAATCGAACACGGCTGCTCAGACCCGCTCGCGCTCCGGGAAGGCCGTGCCTCCCCCAGCGGCGAGCGACGTGGCGACGATCTCGAGGAACTCGTTCATCATCTCGACGGTCATCTCGGGGAGCATCCCGTCCCAGTACGAGAGCACGGCTCCTCGGCCCTGCATCATCCCTGCCGGCCGCGCGAACGCCCAGAGGTGAAGGTGCGCCGAACCGTCGTTGAACCTGCTGAAGTGACACCGCGCGACACCGGGGATGCTCTTCACCGCCTCCGAGATCCGCTGCATCAGGGGCCCGAGCGCGGCGAGGACCTCGACGGGAGCATCTTCGAGCAGCCAGTGCTCGCGCGGGGCGATCGCCCCGATGAACGGGAGCCCGCCCGGCTCCCATCCGGCCCTCACCTGCCAGAGGTCGTCGTGCCAGATCGTATGCTCATCGGGCTTGCACGAGCCGCAGTTCTCGGGGTCGAGCTCTCCGTTGCGCGGCTTCTCTGGCACCAGCATCGGCTCGAGCGGACGCATGACGACCGATTCGTACGCGTTGGCCGGCCCGTGCGTCATCCACGAGCCGTCGGGCCGCGCGCCGTAGACGAGCCTGCTGTGGAAGGGGGTGTCTGCCGGATGCTGCTCGAAGTCGATGCTCATGCCGATATCGAATCACGTCGCGACCGGGCGTACCGTGGAGTAATGGCAACCAGCGATACGACGGCCGAGAAGTCCGACACCCGGTTCTTCGGGCAGCCCTGGGCACTCGTCCACATCTTCGGTGTCGAGATGTGGGAACGGTTCAGCTTCTACGGCATGCAGGGCATCCTGCTCATCTACCTGTACTTCTCTGTCACCGAGGGAGGCCTCGGACTATCCCAGGCCGTCGCGGGCGGGATCGTCGGTGCCTACGGCGGGTCGGTGTACCTCTCGACGATCCTCGGCGCGTGGATCGCCGACCGGATGCTGGGTTCGGAGCGGGTGCTGTTCCTCAGTGCGATCGTGATCGTCGCAGGACACGTCGCCCTCGCCCTTCTCCCCGGGTTCATCGGCGTGGGCGTCGGCCTCGTGCTCGTCGCGCTCGGCTCGGGCGGCCTGAAAGCGAACGCGACCTCGGTCGTCGGCACCCTTTACAGCGCAGACGACACACGTCGGGATGCCGGATTCTCGCTGTTCTACCTCGGCATCAACCTCGGCGCCTTCATGGGTCCGATCCTCACCGGCATCCTGCAGTCGTCCCTCGGATTCCACTACGGGTTCGGTCTCGCCGCGATCGGCATGACGCTCGGACTCGTGCAGTACTCCTTCGGCCGCAAGGCGCTGCCGGACGAGGCACGACGCGTGCCCAACCCGCTGCCCTCCTCGCGCTACCCGCTCGTCGCGATCATCGCGATCGCAGCCGTCGCTCTCATCGCGGTGCTGGTGCTCATCGGAGTGATCCGTGCCGACAACCTGGCGTCCATCGTGATCATCGGAACGATCGTCGCGACGGTGGCCTACTTCGCGGTCATCCTCAGCAGCCGCCGGATCGACGGCACCGAGCGCTCGCGCGTCTGGGGGTTCCTGCCCCTCTTCGTCACGAGCGTCGCCTTCTGGTCGCTGTACCAGCAGCAGTTCACCGTGCTCACGGTCTACTCCGACGAGCGCCTCGACCGCAACATCTTCGGATTCGAGATGCCCGTCTCGTGGGTGCAGTCGATCAATCCCGTGTTCATCATCATCCTGTCCGGCGTCTTCGCGGCGATCTGGACCCGCCTCGGCCGCCGTCAGCCCTCGACTCCCGTCAAGTTCGCACTGGGGGCGATGATCATGGGAGCCGCCTTCCTGCTGTTCCTGCCGTTCGCGGGCGGTGGCGCCAACTCCACCCCGTTGATCGCGATCGTCGGCATCCTGTTCGTGTTCACGATCGCCGAGCTGCTGATCTCACCGGTCGGCCTGTCGGTGACCACGAAGCTCGCCCCCAAGGTGTTCCACACCCAGATGGTCGCCCTGTTCTTCCTGTCGATCGCCCTGGGCACGGCGATCTCGGGCTGGCTCGTGCAGTTCTACGACCCGACGAACGAGGTTCCCTACTTCTCGATCCTCGGCGTCATCGCGATCGTGGTCGGCCTCGGACTGCTCTTCGCCGTCAAGCCGGTGCTGCGGCTGATGAAGGGCGTGAGCTGACGATCGCGGCACGGGCGCTCGCGCCTCGGGTGTCTCAGACGCCGATAGCCTGAAGCGATGGGAGAGAACGATGATCGCGCGCGCAGAAGACTCTCCCGAACATCACCGAAGTGGGCGATCGTCGCGGTCCTGGCGTTCGCCGGTCTCTGCTCGTCGTTCATGTTCACGCTGGTCGTGCCGCTGCAGGCCGAGCTTCCTCGACTGCTGAACGCATCCCGCGAGGACACCACGTGGGTCGTCACGATCACGCTGCTCGTCGCGGCGGTCGCCACCCCGATCTCGGGCCGACTGGGCGACATGTACGGCAAGCGCCGCGTCGTGATCGTGCTGCTCGGGCTGCTGATCCTCGGGTCGCTGATCGCCGCACTGTCGGGCTCGATCGTCGGCGTGATCATCGGCCGGGCGCTGCAGGGTGCGGTGACCGGCGTGGTCCCGCTGGGCATCGCCATCATGCGCGACGTGCTGCCGCCCGAACGTCTGGGCACCGCCGTCGCCCTGATGAGCGCCACGATGGGCGTGGGCGGCGCGATCGGGATGCCGGTGGCCGCCCTGCTCGCAGTGAATGCCGACTGGCACTGGCTGTTCTGGCTCGCGGCCGCTCTCGGGGTCATCGGCCTCGCCCTCGTGCTGCTCGTGATCCCCGAGGACGTGCTGCGATTCCCCGGACGCCTCGACGTGATCGGCGCGATCGGACTCGCGATCGGCCTCACCGGCATCCTGCTGTTCGTGTCCCGAGGCGCCGAGTGGGGCTGGACGGCCCCGCTGACGCTCGCGTGCATCATCGGCGGAGTCGGCGTGCTGCTGGTGTGGGGCTGGTATCAGCTGCGCACCACGGATCCGCTGCTCGATCTGCGCGTCGCGGCGCGCCCCGCCGTGCTGTTCACCAACATCGCCGCGATCGGCATGGGCTTCGCGCTGTTCGCGTCGAACGTGACGTTCCCGCAGCTTCTCGAGGGCCCGGCCGCCTCTGGTGCGGGCTTCGGACTCGACATGGTCTCGGCCGCACTCATCATCATGCCGGCAGGGCTCGTGATGATGGTGATCTCGCCACTGTCGGGCTGGCTCGAGCGCACCGTCGGCCCTCGCCCGCTGTTCACCGTCGGCGCCGGCGCGATCGTGCTCGCCTACGTGTTCGTGCTGCTGTGGTCGAGCGAGGTCTGGCACATTCTCATCGGCAACCTGCTGATCGGCGTCGGCATCGGATTCACCTTCGCCGCCATGCCGATGATCATCATGCGATCGGTGCCGGCTAACGAGACGGGCGCATCGAACGGACTGAATGCGCTCTTCCGCTCGATCGGCACGTCGAGTGCCTCCGCCGTGATGGGCGGGGTGCTCGCCGCCATGAGCATCGACGTCGGCGGGGTCTCGGTGCCCACACGGGCGGCGTTCGATCTGTGCTTCTGGTTGGCGATCGCAGCCGGCATCGTCGCCCTGGTCCTGTCGCTGTTCATCCCTCGGCAGCGTTCGACAGAGGCGCATCCCTCTCTGCCGGGATGACCCCGGCCCGAGCTCAGTGCGTGTACTCCATGAGCTCGACCCCGAGCACGCGGAAGGCATCGTGTGCGCGCAGCCTGTGCGTGATCGACAGGTCGTCGAAGCAGACGATCAGCGAGTAGGCGACACCCGCGCGGGGCCCGGCGAGCACGCCAGCCTCTGCACGCACACCGCGATCGCGGCCGGTCTTGTTGATGAACAGCAGACCGTGCGCGTCATGGTCGTGAGCGAAGGGGTCGAGGCCCGTCGAGGAGGCCACCAGGCTCAGGTCCTGATTCAGGCTGAGCCACTCGGACACCTGGGCGCTCACTGATGCACCCACCACCTGCGAATTGACGAGCGCCGAGAACAACCCGGCGAACTCGCGCGCTGACCCGACCGCGACCTGCGGCGCGTCATCAGGACCCCGCTCGTCGCGGAAGCGATCGAGAAGAGCCGTGCGGCGGAGTCCGAGGGCCTCGATGCGCTCACGCACGCGATCGTGACCGACCCGCTGCAGCAGGGCATTGACCGCGATCGGGTCACCGGCTGTCGCTGCGAGCACGGCGAGGTCTTCGAGCGGCAGCGCGGGCGCATGCAGGTGTCGCCAGAGTCCCGAGGTCGACACAGCCTCGACGGCGGAGCGCTCGACGATCTCGAGCGGGTCGAGGGTGCCCGCCTCGAATGCGGCCGCCACCTCGATCAGCAGGGGCACGACGCCGAGCCCGGCGACCGGCATGGTCACATGGTCATCACCCGAGAGGACGTGCGTGTGGTTGTCGAGATCGACGACATGCACCGACACCTGGGCCCCCGCGTCCGCGAGCTGCTCGAGCGCGCGCAGGGTCGAGGTGAACGACCGACGCCCCGTGGCGGCACGCCGCGGCAAGCGTCGGCTGGGCCGCTGAGAGCGGCGCAGCGAGGCCAGTGGCGGGCCGTCGGCAGGCTCGGAAGCACCCACGCGTGATCCTTAATAGGGGGGTTGGATTGGCGGGATGCTGCGGTGTCCATCCTCCGCAGCACGGATATCGTAACCCCGTCAGGTGAGGATGCCCTACATACTCCGGTATACGGTCATCAGATCGTCATGCAGGAGACAGCAGGGCACCCTCGGGGCCTGATCGGCTAGGCGGGACGACTCACCAGATCGTCACGCGCGAGCCCTGCGGCAGCCACAGTGCGTCGGATTCGGCGACGTCGAATGCCTCGTAGAAGGCGTCGATGTTGCGGACGATCTGGTTGCAGCGGAACTCGTTCGGCGAGTGCGGATCGATCGTGAGCAGTCGCAGCGTCTCGGCGTCGCGGCTCTTCTGCTGCCAGACCTGCGCCCACGACAGCAGCAGGCGCTGCACGCCCGTGTAGCCGTCGATCACCGGGGCCTCTGCGCCGTCGAGCGAGATCTCGTAAGCCTTGAGCGCGATGCCGAGGCCGCCCAGGTCGCCGATGTTCTCGCCGATCGTCAGCGCACCGTTGACGTGGTGCTCTGCGTCGAGGCCCTCCGGCACGAGTTCGTCGTACTGCGCGATCAGGGCTTTGGTGCGCTGCTCGAACGCGGTGCGATCCGCGTCCGTCCACCAGTCCTCGAGTTTGCCGTCGCCGTCGTAGCGGCTGCCCTGGTCGTCGAAGCCGTGACCGATCTCATGGCCGATGACCGCGCCGATCCCGCCGTAGTTGGCGGCCGCGTCACGCGATGCATCGAAGAACGGGTACTGCAGGATCGCCGCCGGGAACACGATCTCGTTCATCGACGGGTTGTAGTAGGCGTTGACCATCTGCGGCGGCATGTGCCACTCGTCTCGGTCGATCGGCTTGCCGACCTTCGCGACGTTGCGGTCGTGCTCGAAGATCGCCGCACGACGCACGTTGCCGAACAGATCGGCTCGGTCGATCTCGAGGCTCGAGTAGTCGCGCCAGACGGCGGGGTGACCGATCTTCGGAGTGAACGAGTCGAGCTTGGCGAGCGCGCGCTCCCGCGTCTCGGCAGTCATCCATTCGAGGTCGGTGATGCTCTGCCGGTACGCCTCGATGAGGTTCGCGACGAGTTCGTCCATCGCCGCCTTCGCCGTCGGCGGGTAGTGCCGCTCGACGTACACCTTGCCGATCGCCTCGCTCAGCGCGCCCTCGGTCACCGAGACGCCGCGTTTCCAGCGCTCGCGGATCGAGGGGACGCCGGTGAGCTCGGTGCCGTAGAACGAGAAGTTCTCCTGCACGAAGTCGTCGGTCAGGTACGGAGCCGCCGCGTGCACGACCTGCGCACGCAGCCACGCCTTCCAGTCGTCGAGGCGCTCGGCGGTGAGCAGCGAGCCGAGCCCTTCGAGGAAGCTCGGCTGCGAGACGACGACCTCGGCGAAGGCTTCGGGGTGGGCCGGCGCGACGGAATCGCGCCACGGCTCGAGGTCGACACCCGCGAGCTCCTGGATCTCGGCCCACGACTTGAGGTTGTAGGTGGCGACGGCGTCACGACTGCGCACGTTGTCCCAGTGGTGGCCGGCGAGCTCGGTCTCGAGGGCGATGGAGCGGTCGGCGGCGCCCGCTCCATCCGCGATTCCGGCGAGCGCCAGCAGCCGCTCGAGGTGCGCGCGGTAGGCCGCCCGCGTCTCGGTGAAGGTGTCGAGTCTGAAGTAGCTCTCGTCGGGCAGCGACAGACCGGACTGCACGATCACGGGCAGGTATCGCTCGGGGTTTCCGGGGTCGCCGTCGACGTAGAACCCGATCAGGTGCGCCCGACCGTCGCGGTCGTAGGTGCCGACCGTGCGCAGGAACGCGGGGATGTCGTCGATCGCCTCGATCTCGGCGAGCGTCTCGGCGAGCGGCGCGACGCCGGCCGCGGCGATGCGCTCGGTGTCCATGAAGCTCGCGAACAGGTCGCCGATCTTGCGGGCGAGGGTGCCCGGTTCGGCATCCTGCGACTCCTCGATGATCGCCCTGACGTCTTTCTCCGCCTGCTCCGCGAGCAGATGGAACGAGCCCCAGCGCGCCTTGTCGCCGGGGATCTCGGTGCGGGCGAGCCACGCACCGTTGACATGGCGGTACAGGTCGTCCTGCGGGCGGATGTCGGAGCTGAACTCGGAGGTCTCAAGGCCAGAAGAAAGCACGTCGGTCATGCCGACCAGCCTAGGCGTCGCTCCGACATTCGGGCGGGAACGGTCGTGCGGTCCGCGACGACCTCAGCCACGGCGACGGATGCCGAAGCGTCGCCTGCGCGGCTGTACAGGCTCCTGTGTCGACCGGGTGGACAGGCGCGCCGCGCGACGCTCGGCCCACGCGGCGACCTCGGCGTCGATGTCGCGTGGACTCGTCACGACGGGCGGGCCGCCCTGCAGCTGACGTCGGGCCTCGAGCACACGCCGGTTGAAGTCCTCGAGCACCGAACGCACGTCGGCCTCTCGGCCGAGCAGGTCGAGCTGGTCGTCGAGCTCGCGATCCTCGGTCCGCAGCAGGATCGCGGGCGGGCCGAGACCCGTCAGGTTCTCCTGCTCGATCTTGCGGCGGATCCACCAGTCGGGATCATGATGCGTGCCGAGGCCCTCGAGCGGCTTGCCCGCCCCGGGCAGATCGTCGAAGTCGCCGCGGCGGATCGCGACCTGGATCGCCGTCTCGATGAAGGCCGCTCGATCCGTGGCCGCCGCGATGCCGGGGGCCGTGCCGGATTCGGCGTCATCCTCACCCTCGCCACCGCTACGCTGCCGCGCGCGGTATCTCGCCGCGGCCTCTCGTGGATCCGTCATGGGCGCCTCCGTCGCATCCGATGCTTCCAGGGTACGACCGGAGGGGCGTCGGAGGCCCTGTCGGCACCAGCCCATAGGCTCGGAGGATGACCGAGCGCACTCTCAACCGCGAGATCCTGCGCCTCGCCGTTCCCGCCCTCGGCGCACTGATCGCAGAGCCCGCGTTCCTGATCGTCGATGCGGCTCTCGTCGGGCACCTCGGCACGACGCCGCTCGCAGGCCTCGGCATCGCGGGTGCGGTGCTGCAGACGATCGTCGGGCTCATGGTCTTCCTCGCCTACTCGACCACCCCGGCTGTCGCCAGACTGTTCGGCGCCGGCAGGCCCGGAGAGGCCGTCTCGGTCGGCATCAACGGCATGTGGCTGGCGCTGGCGATCGGGGCCGTGCTCGCCGCGGCCGGGGCCGTGGCGTCTCCGTGGCTCGTGTCACTGTTCGGCGCGAGCGACGCCGTGTCCGCCGACGCCAACGCCTATCTGGTCGTCTCGATGTGGGGGCTCCCGGCGATGCTCATCGTGTTCGCCGCGACCGGACTGCTGCGCGGGATGCAGGACACCATGACCCCCCTGTGGATCGCCGGAATCGGCTTCGCCTCCAACGCGCTGCTCAATGTGGTGTTCATCTACGGCCTGGGTTGGGGCATCGCCGGATCGGCAGCCGGCACGGTCGTCGCCCAGTGGGGCATGGTCGGCGCCTACGTGCTGGTGATCCGGCGCCTCGCGGCGAAGCACGACGCGTCGCTGACGGTGCAGCGAGCGGGCATGGGCAGCACTGCCCGTTCGAGTGGCTGGCTGTTCCTGCGCACCGTGAGCCTGCGAGCCGCGCTGCTGGCGACCGTCGCCGTCGCCACGGGCATCGGCACCGAGGAACTCGCCGGGTGGCAGATCGTTTTCACCATCTTCTCGGCGGCCGCATTCGCTCTCGATGCCCTCGCGATCGCAGCCCAGGCGCTGATCGGCAAGGAGCTCGGCGCGGGCGACGAACGGCAGGTGCATCGCGTGCTCAGACGCACGGTCGCCTGGGGCGTGTGGTTCGGCGTCCTGGTCGGCGCTCTCATCGCGGCGCTCTCGGGTGTGCTCGGCATCGTGTTCACGGGCGATCCGTCGATCGCCGCACTCGTGCAGCCGGCGCTCCTCATCCTCGCGGTCGCGCAGCCGATCGCGGGTGTCGTCTTCGTGCTCGACGGGGTGCTGATGGGGGCGAACGACGCGCGCTATCTCGCGATCGCGGGTGCACTGAACCTCGTGCCGTTCCTGCCGTCGCTCTGGATCATCGCCGCGACGGGCGTCGACGCGTCGGCCGGTCTCATCTGGCTCTCCGTCGCTTTCTTCGGGGTCTACCTGCTCGCACGACTCGGCACCCTCGGGTGGCGAGTGCGCTCCGGGCGGTGGGTCACGGCGGGCGCCTGACGCCACGAGACCTCCTGCACCGATACCGGGCAGCAGGAGATATCAACGCATGCCGGAATCTCGCGAATCGAGGCATCCCAGCCATGGCATTCTCATCCGAGTCGGTCGAGAATCGGGGGGTGCTGACCATGAACGAGCCTCAGGTGTGGGTGCTGATCGGCGTCTTCACCGCCTCGATGTTCGGCATGATCACGGTCGTGTCGACGCTCTTCGTCCACGTCGTCAGAACGGAGATCCGGAGCGTGCACCGACGGATCGACACGCTCGACCACGACGTCACCGCCCTCTACCGGAACACGTTCGGCATCGACAGGGACTGACTTCGGCCCGAGGACAGGACGCGTCAGTCGGCGTATCTCCGGCACCACTCATACATGATCACGGCGGCTGCCGCGCTGGCATTGATCGAACGCGTCGAGCCGTACTGCGTGATCTCGATGTGGGCGGATGCGGCGGCGAGCGCGGCATCCGACAGCCCGGGCCCCTCCTGACCGAACAGCAGCACGCAACTCTGCGGCAGGTCGGCGCGGTCGACGCGCACCGCGCCCTCGACGTTGTCAACCGCGATGATCGGCAGCCCCTCTGCCGCGGCCCAGGCGGCGAAGGTCTCGACGTCTTCGTGGTGCACGACGTGCTGGTAGCGGTCGGTGACCATCGCACCCCGCTTGTTCCAGCGGCGACGCCCGATGATGTGCACGGTGTCGGCGAGGAACGCGTTCGCGCTGCGCACGATCGAGCCGATGTTCATGTCGTGCTGCCAGTTCTCGATGGCCACGTGGAACGGATGCCGCTGGGTGTCGAGGTCGGCGACGATCGCATCCATCCGCCAGTAGCGGTAGCGATCGATCACGTTGCGCGTATCGCCGACGGCCAGCAGCTCCTGGTCGTACTGCTCACCCTGCGGCCATTCCGCTTCGCCGCCGGGCCAAGGCCCTACCCCGTAGCCGGGCTGCGTCGACGATCCGCCTGTCTCGGCCGCATCCGCGGGCGCCTGCTCTTCCATTCCGCCAGGCTATCCGCCGCACACCTCACCACATATTTAGGTACGCCGAAAAATCCGCTACGATTTCGGCATGCCTAAAAATTCCGCGCTCGAGGCGGCGGCGCCGACCGCTCGCGCAACCGCGCCCCGCAGCCTGTGGCTTCTCGGCCCCGCGCTCGTCGCCGGAGTCGCCTACCTCGACCCGGGCAACGTCGCGAGCAACATGACCGCGGGCGCCCAGTACGGATACCTGCTGGTGTGGGTGGTGGTCGCCGGCAACATCATGGCCTGGCTGATCCAATACCTGTCGGCCAAGCTCGGAGTCGTCACCGGGCAGAGCCTCCCCGAAGTGCTGGGAACTCGGCTGAAGAACCCGTGGGCCCGACGCGCATACTGGCTGCAGGCAGAGCTCGTCGCGATGGCGACCGATCTGGCCGAGGTCATCGGCGGTGCAGTGGCGCTCTACCTGCTGTTCGACATCCCGCTGCTGCTCGGCGGGGTCATCACGGGGGCAGTGTCGATGATCCTGCTGGCGGTGCAGAGCCGCCGAGGGCCCCGCCCCTTCGAGTTCGTGATCATCGCGCTCATGGTGATCATCACCGTGGGTTTCATCGCGGGCCTCTTCGTCGCGCCGCCCGACGCCTCGAGCATCGTCGGCGGCCTCGTGCCCCGCTTCGAGGACACCGGATCGGTGCTCCTCGCCGCATCCATCCTCGGGGCCACGATCATGCCCCATGCGATCTATGCGCACTCGTCGCTCACTCGAGACCGCTTCGGCTCGACGACGACCGATGCGTCGACGGAGGCCGTCCGCACCGATACCTCGCGCATCCGGCGTCTGCTCACGGCGACCCGCTGGGACGTCTCGATCGCGATGGTGATCGCGGGCACTGTGAACCTCGGCATCCTGCTGCTCGCGGCCGCGAACCTCGCCGGCGTCGACGGCACCGACTCCCTCGAAGGCGCGCACGCTGCGCTGGCCGCCGGGCTCGGCCCTGTCGTCGCGACGTTCTTCGCGGTCGGGCTCCTGGCCTCCGGTCTCGCCTCGACGTCGGTGGGCGCCTACGCCGGAGCCGAGATCATGCACGGACTGCTGCACGTGCGCATCCCGCTGCTCGCGCGTCGGCTCGTGACTCTGATCCCCGCCCTCGTGATCCTCGGCATCGGCTTCGATCCGACGCTCGCCCTCGTGCTCAGCCAGGTCGTGCTCTCGTTCGGCATCCCCTTCGCCCTGATCCCGCTCATCGCGCTCACGGCTCAGCGCCGCACGCTCGGCGTCTGGGCGAACCGCGCGTGGACGACGGCGGCCGGCATCATCGCATCCGTCCTGCTCATCGCCCTCAACGGCGCCCTGCTCTGGCTGGTGCTGACCGGATCCTGAGACTGCAGGCCCTCGGGCAGACACACACCAGAACGCACAGAACCGCCCCGAGTCGGCACGGGAAGAGTCGACTCGGGGCGGCGTCCTGTCACCGCAGCATTCACCGCAGTATTCGCCGGGGCGTTCAGCGCGAGCGGAGGTTCTCCGTCCACTGCGAGGTCGCGCCGTCGGCGATGCGGTAGCCGGGCTCAGGCACCGCCACCACGGTGACCTCGCCGGTGACCCGTACCTTGCCGTTCCGAGACTCGACCTTCTCGCCGTTCACGAAGTAGCTGACGCCCTTCACGTTCGTCGGCACCTTGACCTCGTCGCGAGCAGTGCCCGGCTTGTCGGTGAACTTCGGCTCCTTGGGCGTCGTCGGGGCGGTCAGCACCGGAACCTTCGACCAGTCGAGGTCACTCGCGAGGTAGAACGAGGTGTACGCCGGCTGGTTGTAGGTCGTCTGCTGACGCGCGGTCTCGGCGCGGTACTGCACGTCGTGCATCAGGGTCGTGAGCTTGTGCGTCGTCGGCTCGGTGGTCGTGAAGAACCGCAGCGCGCTCGAGTCCGTCGTGCGCACCAGCAGCTCCTCACGCCAGTCGCCCAGCACATCGGCGACGAGAGAGGGATTGCCCTTCGTGCCGTTGTTCGTGAGGGTTCCGCTCGCGGTGAGCACCGTGCCACGGGTCCAGTCGTCGATGGTCGGCGTCTGGTCGCCGCTGCCGTTGACGAGCTGGGTCGTGAGGTCACCCGCCCAGCGGATCGACATGTTCGTCCCCGGCGTCTGGGCCTGCAGCACCTCACCCGCCGCACTCAGCAGGCCACTGCCCTCGGTGCCGCCCGGCATGCTCGACCACACCTCGATGCCCGGCACGTCCGGACGCACGTCGCCGATCATCGCCCGACCCGTGTCGCGGCCCGAGTAGGCGCCGAACAGCGATTCTCCCGTGGCGGCATCACGCATCACCGACCCGTAGGGGGCGTAGGTGCCACCCTCGTGGGCCGTCCAGATCTCGAGCCCGGGGCGGCTGGGGTCGATGTCGGTCACGTGCATCGCGTCTCCGTGACCGAGCCGCACGGATGCTCCGGGGTCGGCGCTGCCCTCGGGCAGCACGTCGAACGAGCTGTACAGCAGGCTGCCGTCGTCGTCGATCGTCGCAGCGCCGTAGACCAACTCCTGCCTGCCGTCGGCATCGACGTCGGCGAAGCTCAGCGAATGATCGCCCTGGGTCGTGATCGTTCCGAACTCGGGGTCGGTGCCGTCCCTGCCGTGCGGGGAGTCGTTGAACGGGTTCGTCATCGGGGCGTGACCGCTGTCGACATCCCACCGCTGCGTCAGCCGCTTGCCATCCCAGTCGAAGGCGGCGACGGTCGTGCGCGTGTAGTACCCGCGAGCGAAGACCGCAGAGGGATGCTGACCGTCGAGGTAGCCGACGCCCGCGAGGAAGCGGTCGACGCGGTTGCCCGGTTCGATGCGCGACATCGCGTAGTCGCCCCAGAGCAGGCCGTCGTCGCCGCGCTCGGTCGGGTACGGGATGGTCTGCAGCTCCTTGCCGGTCGCGCTGTCGAAGACGGTGAGGTACTCGGGCCCGTCGATGATGAAGCCCTCGAACTCGCGCAGCAGGTTGCGAGCGCTGCGACTGGGTGCGTACACGTCGATGAAGGTGGTGGCGAGCTCTTGCGCCGACTCCGGCGAGAGCGGGTACTCGTGCGTGACGGGCATGCCCCACGCCTCTTCGAGCGTGGCCGGCCACTGACCCGACACCACCTCTTCGCGCTCACTCCAGCCGAGGAACATCTCGACGAGGTGCTGCTCGTAGTCCGCGGCGCTGAGGCGGTAGTCGTCGTCGTTCGAGTACCCCGCCTTACGGTCGGCCTTGGGAAGCGTGATGTACGACTCCTTCATCACCGAGCCGTCTGCCGCGTACTGCACCGCCTTGGTGCCGGGGGCCGTCTTCAGCATCGTCTCGGAGCGGCCGTCACCGTCGAAGTCGTAGACGAGGAACTGCGTGTAGTGGGCGCCGGCGCGGATGTTCACCCCGAGATCGAGCCGATTCAGCAGTGTGCCGTCGAGCTCATAGGTATCGAGGTAGACGGGGCCCGTGTAACCGCGCTGCGAGACGTCCTTCGAGTTCGAGGGATCCCACTTCACGACGTACTCGTACTGCCCGTCACCGTCGACATCGCCGACCGACACGTCGTTCGCCGAGTACGTGTACGCCTCACCCTTCGGCGTCACGCCGTCAGCCGGCTTCTGCAGCGGAAGGTCGTAGTGCCCCTCCGCCCACGCGGTGACGGATGCCGAGGCGGATGCCGTCAGCTCGACGCCGTTCACCACCGGCACGACGGAGTACTGCGACGTGGCCGCGCCGTCGGCATCCGCGTAGTTCGTGCTGTCGGTGACCGTGGCGATCTTCGTGCCGTCGCGGTAGACGGCGAAGTCGGGGCCGGCGAGGCCGGTGTCGGTGGCTCCGCTCGCCTCGGTGGCGAGCAGTCGCCAGCTGAGGAAGATGCTGTCGGACGTCGACACGGCGACGAGACCGCGGTCGAGTTCCTCGAGCTGGGGCGTCTTCGGCCCGGAGTCATGGCGACCGGCCGTCGGCGCCGCAGGCGAGGCTGCGGTCGCACTCTGCGCACCTCCCACGAGGAGGCAGCCGGCTGCGGCCACCGCCACGACGGCGCGGAACGATTGGTGTCGGATATTCATCGTCGAAATCCTTCTCTGGGCGCGAAGCCCGCTCGGATAGCGTTTTCCCGTGCCCGGTCGAAGCTACCCGCAGAGCCCGTCCCCGTCAAGGAATCCGGCCCGATTGACACGATTCACAGCGTGCGTCGCGGTGGCCGCAGACGATTAGGCTCGAAGGATGTCTGCCGAAACCGCGCGCCGCAACGTCCGCATCCTCACCTGGATCGGCATCGCGACCGGCGTGATCGGCGGGCTCCTCGTCGCCTTCCCCACCGTGCTGCCCTTTGGCGGCCCCTGGGTGCAGCTCGCTCTGGGCACCGCGACCCTCGTGCTGGCCTTCCGCGCGCGCAAGATCGGCATCGCCGAGATCGAAGGGTTCGACGGTCGCCTCTCGCTCTTCGCCGCACTGCTCGGATTCCTCATCGTGTTCTTCGCGGGGCAGGTCGCGTTCGGCATCCTCGTCGACCTGGCGAACCCCTGAGCACCACAAGCCCCCTGATCTAGGCTGGACCCGTGGCATCCCCCGCAGCAGACGACTACCTGAAGACCGTCTACGCCCACACCGAGTGGCAGGACGCGCCGATCACCCCCTCGGTGCTCGCGGCGAAGCTCGGCATTGCCCCGTCGTCAGTGACCGAGATGGTCAAGAAGCTCGCCGCCGCCGGGCTCGTCTCGCACATCCCCTACGGCGCGGTGCGTCTGACGGATGCCGGCACGCAGCGCGCCCTGGCGATGGTGCGTCGCCACCGTCTGATCGAGACCTGGCTGGTGCAGGAGTTCGGCTACGGGTGGCACGAGGTGCACGACGAGGCCGAGGTGCTCGAGCACACGATCAGCGATCGCCTTCTCGAGGGCATCGACGCCCGCCTCGGACGCCCGCGCTTCGATCCGCACGGCGACGCGATCCCCGATGCCTCGGGTGTCGTCGAACGTGAGGCCTTCGTGCTTCTCGCCGACGCACCGGTGGGGCACACCGGACGCGTGCTGCGCGTCGACGACCGAGACCCCGAGCTGCTCCGTGCCCTCGAGGCCGCGGGCGTCACCGTCGCGGCGAACATCACGACGACCCCCTCGGGCATCGAGCTCGACGGCACCGAGACCGAGCTCCCTGACGGCGCCGCGCAGGTGGTCTGGCTCAGCGCCTGAGAACCTCGTCAGAACCTGACACCTGCCCGTAACCGCCGCCCCATAGGCTGGGCATATGGCACACCGCGACAACATCGAATGCTGGTTGACCGACATGGACGGCGTGCTCGTTCATGAGAACGACGCCATCCCCGGGGCATCCGAGCTGCTCGCCGGGTGGGAGCAGAACGAGATCCCCTACCTGGTGCTGACGAACAACTCGATCTTCACGGCTCGTGACCTGTCGGCCCGCCTTCGCGCGAGCGGTCTCATCGTGCCCGAGGAGCGGATCTGGACCTCGGCACTCGCGACGGCCGACTTCCTCGCGCAGCAGCTGCCCGGCGGCTCGGCCTTCGTGATCGGCGAGGCGGGCATCCTCACGGCGTTGCACGAGGCCGGCTTCATCATGACCGAGACGAATCCCGATTTCGTGGTCGTCGGCGAGACCCGCAACTACTCGTTCGAGGCGATCACCAAGGCGATCCGCCTCATCATCAAGGGCGCGCGCTTCATCGTCACGAACCCCGATGCCACCGGGCCCTCGGCCGACGGCGTCATGCCCGCGACGGGCGCGATCGCCGCCCTGATCACCAAGGCCACGGGCAAAGAGCCCTATGTCGTCGGCAAGCCGAACCCGATGATGTTCCGCTCGGCGCTCAACAAGATCGGCGCGCACTCGAAGAAGACCGGAATGATCGGCGACCGCATGGACACCGACATCATCGCCGGCATCGAGGCGGGGCTGCACACCGTGCTCGTGATGACCGGGATCAGCGACGAGGCCGAGGTCGAGAAGTATCCGTTCCGCCCCGACGAGATCGTCGATTCGGTCGCCGATCTGCTGCCGACCGTCACCGAGTCGATCCCGACGCTCGACGAGGACTGACGTGGGCGCGCTCGACGAAGGAGGGCGGGTCGTCGCAGAGGATGCGGCCGCCTGGCGCACCTGGCTCGAGGAGCATCACGAGCGCACCTCCGGCGTCTGGCTCTTGAGCGTGCGCGGCCAGAACATCGGCAGGGTCGGATACGACGACGCCGTGCGTCAGGCCCTCTGCTTCGGATGGATCGACGGGCCCGTGCGCACGTTCGACGACGAGACGGTGGGCCAGTGGTTCTCGCCGCGACGTCGCGGCAGCGGGTGGGCGGCGACCAACAAGGCGCGGCTGGTCGACCTCGAAGCCGCCGGGCTGCTCGCGCCCGCCGGCATCCGCGTGCTCGAGGCCGCCAAGGCCGACGGGTCGTGGACGCTGCTCGACGGCCCGGAGGCGGGTATCGAACCGCCGGAGCTGACCGAGGCGCTCGATGCCGTGCCCGTCGCACGAGCCAACTGGGACGCCTTCCCGAAGTCGGTCAAGAAGTTCGGCCTGACGCAGATCGCGATGGCTAAGCGTGCAGAGACGCGATCCGCCCGGATCGCGAAGATCGTGGCGGATGCCGCCGAAGGGAAGCGCCCATGAACCAGTCCGACCTGCTGTTCCTGGTGATCTTCGTGATCCTGCTCAGCTCGCTCACCGTGTTCATCGTGCAGTTCGTCCGCTCACGTCGCCGCGGCGGGAGCGAGGGAGACGGCCGCGCCGGCTGGTGGGAAGGCCCCTGGGACGACGACGACCGCAAGCGCTGAGCCGGTCGGCGTCAGCGCAGCGTCAGGCTGCGCACCTGCGCGACCGGCTCGGGCATCCGCAGCGGACCCGCTCCCGGCGTGATCGTGCCGAGGATGCGCGGCTCGCGAGCTCCCGTGCCGCCGGGCGTCACGGCCGCGACTCCGTGCATGGTGCACCACCCGATCAGGGCGAACAGGATCGCCTCCTTGCTGTCGACGGGGGCACCGAGCTCGTCGGCGAGCACGACCTCGACGTCGGGGAGCGCATCGCGCAGCCCCTGCATGATCAGCGGGTTGTGGCATCCGCCGCCCGAGACGGCCAGGAACCGGATGCCGGCGGCGCGCACGTCCTGAGCCACCGTGCGCACGGTGAGTTCGGTGAGGGTGCGGATCAGGTCTGCCGGCGCGATACCGGGCCGCACCCCGTCGACGTGCGCCCGCACGTAGTCGAGGTGGAAGTGCTCCTTGCCGGTGCTCTTCGGGGCAGGGAGCGAGTAGTACGGGTCGGCGAGCAGGGTCTCGAGGAGGTCGTCGTCGACCGTTCCGGTACGCGCGATGGCCGCATCCGCGTCGTACCCGCGCTCGTTCAGCCCTTCGGCGACCACGACTGCGTCGACCAGCGCGTTCGCCGGACCGATGTCGTACGCCGAGAGCCCGTCGGGGCTCACGACGGTCATGTTCGCGATGCCGCCGAGATTGACCGCCGCCGACACCCCGGCGCGGCCGCGCAGCAGCAGCTCGTCGAGGAACGACACCAACGGGGCACCGTGGCCGCCGGCGGTGATGTCGCGGATGCGCACGTCAGACACCACCGGCGCTCCCACCCGCTCGGCGATCCAGGCGGGCTGCCCGATCTGCAGGGTGCCGAGAGCGTGGCCGTCGGCGACCCAGTGGAAGACGGTCTGCCCGTGCGTGCACACGGCATCCACTCCCCCGACCGCGTCGGATGCGGCGGCGGCGACCTCAGCGAAGGCCTGCCCGATCAGAGTGTCGAGCTCGCAGACCTCGGCGAGCGTCGTGGGCGCCGGAGGCAGCGCAGCGACGAGACGAGCGCGGAGCTCGGGCGCATAGGGGATGCTGCCCTCGTGCAGCACGGTGCCGTGCAGCGCGCCCTCGCTCTCCTCGAAGTCCACGACCGTGACATCGATGCCGTCGTGCGAGGTTCCCGAGAGCAGTCCGAGTACGCGCATGCGTGTTCCTTCCGTCGCCTGCTACGAGCGTATGCCGATTTTGTTAGGGAGGCGAACGGAATTCACGACGAACCCGTAATACTGCAGAATCGACAGGAGCCTTGATGCACTCGAGGCGGATATCGGGGCTGCCCTCGACAGATTGGCGAAGTGTGGCGCTGACGTCAGCGCAGAACGAGTGCCGCGGCGCCGATGAGCGGCCCCTCGTCACCGAGGCCCGAGCGCACGACACGTGTGCGACGCGAGTACTCGTGCGCGGCGCTCGCGGTGAGGGCCTGCTGCACGAGGTCGATGTAGTCGGCGGAGACCCGAGAGAACCCGCCACCGATCGCCACCATATCGAGGTCTACGAGGGTCGCTGCGTCTGCGAGCGCTTCGCCTACGGCCTTCGCCGATCGCTCGATCGCTGCGCGGGCGATGGAGTCTCCGGCGGCGGCATCCCGTGCCAGGTCTTCGCCAGTGGCTCCCGTCCAGCCCTGTTGCTGCGCCCAGGCGGCGCTCGCCGGCCCCGAAGCGATCTCCTCGAGAGTCAGTCCGCCTTCGCGGCGCACCTGGCCCAGGTGACCGGCGTTGCCAGTGGCGCCGGGGATGTATGCGCCGTTCACGACGAATCCGCCGCCCACGCCCGTCGAGACGACGATCGACAGCGAGGCACCGGCATCCTGCGTGGCACCGAGCCACGACTCGGCCAGTGCCAGCGCACCGCCGTCGTGGCCGAGAGTCGTCGGGACCTCGCGGCCGAGCACCTTGGTAGCTGCGGCCCGCACCGACTCCGCGAGTCCGAAGCCGCGGGCGAGCGGCATGTTCACCGGGACGATGGATCCTGTGCCGCGGTCGATCGGGCCTGCGCTGCCTGCCCCCGCACCCACCAGCTCGGCATCCGCGGGCAGCGCTGCCAGCGCGTGCGTGACGATCGCGAGCACCGCGGCGTTCAGCGACTCGAGCGTCGCTTCGCGGCCTGTCGCCTGGCGCGAACGGCTGCCGTCGACCAGCACACCGTGCTCGTCGACGAGCGCGGCCTCCATCTTGGTGCCGCCGACGTCGACGGCGAGTGCGTAGCGGGTCACTGGGGGTCGAGTCCGAGGTCGTCGAGGTCGAAGGCTGCGCGCCATTCGAGACCCTCGGCTTCGATCGCGGCCTGCGCCCCGGTCTTGCGGTCGACGATCACGGCGACGGCGACGATCTCGGCACCCTCCTTGCGCAGCGCCTCCACGGCCTTGAGCGCGGACTGCCCCGTGGTCGAGGTGTCTTCGAGCACGACGACGCGCTTGCCCTTGACGTCTGCGCCCTCGATCTGGCGGCCGCGGCCGTGGTCCTTCGGCTCCTTGCGCACGACGAACGCGTCGAGCGGCTTGTCGGCGGCGACCGAGGCGTGAAGGACCGAGTTGGCGATCGGGTCGGCGCCGAGCGTCAGACCTCCAACGGCCACGACGTCGAGGTCGCCGATCAGGTCGAGCATGATGCGGCCGATCGCGGGGGCCGCGCGGTGGTCGAGGGTGAGCTTGCGCATGTCGACGTAGTACGTCGCCTTCTTGCCGCTCGAGAGGGTGAAGTCTCCGTGGAACACGGCCTCTTCCTTGATGAGGTCGAGGAGGGTCTGGCGGTCTACGTCGAGTGCGGTCACGGCATCCAGTGTAGGAGGTGGGCCCTAGGCTTGACGCATGCGCTTGGCCACCTGGAACGTCAACTCCATCCGCACCCGTGTCACCCGCACCGTCGAGTTCGCCGTCCGCGAGGACATCGACGTGCTGTCGATGCAGGAGATCAAGTGCAAGCCCGAGCAGTTCCCTTATGGGCCGTTCGAAGAGGCCGGCTATCACGTCGAGGTCCACGGCCTCAATCAGTGGAACGGCGTCGCGATCGCGAGCCGCCTGCCGATCACCGACGTGCGCACCGCGTTCGACGGCATGCCTGGGTTCGCCAAGGGGCATGAGGGGCCGGATGCTCCGCTCGAGGCACGCGCCCTGGGAGCGCTCGTCGACGGCGTGCGCGTGTGGAGCCTGTACGTGCCGAACGGCCGCTCGCTCGACGACCCGCACTACGCCTACAAACTGCACTGGCTCGAGGCTCTCAAGCAGGCGACCGCGGCAGAGCTCGCGGCGAACCCCGATCTGCCGCTCGCCCTGGTCGGCGATTTCAACATCATCCCGTTCGACACCGACAACGGCGACCCCGACATCGTCGAGGGTGTCTCGACCCACGTCTCGCCGGAGGAACGCCAGGCCTTCTTCGCGTTCGGCGATGCGGGCGTCACCGACGTCGTGCGCCCGCTGATCCCCGAGGGCTTCACCTACTGGGACTACCAGCGCCTGAAGTTCCCCCGCAACGAGGGCGTCCGCATCGACTTCGTGCTCGGGTCGAAGGCGCTGGCGGATGCCGTCACGGGCGCATCCATCCACCGCGACGAGCGTAAGGGCGAACAGCCCAGCGACCACGTCCCGGTGGTCGTCGAGTTCGATCTGGGCGGCGCCGATGAAGACGACGACGACCTGCCGATGATCTTCTCCTGACCCTTCGACGACCTCAGGGACCCAGCGACGTGACCCTCCGCCTGATCGCGACCGATCTCGACGGGACCCTGCTCGACTCCTCGTCGTCGGTCACCAGGCGCACCCGCGCGGCGCTCGATGCGGCGCGGGCCCGCGGCATCCATGTCGTCCCGGTGACGGCCCGTCAACCGATCGGGCTGCGCGCGCTCGCGGGTGACGCGGGGTTCGACGGCTGGGCACTGTGCAGCAACGGCGCGTACGCGACGCACCTCGTCGACGGACGGATGCTGTTCGCCGAGGAGCTTCCGGCCGAGACGATCCGCACCCTGGCCGAGGCGCTGCGCGCCAGCATCCCCGGACTGCTGTTCGCGAGCGTCCGCGAGGGCGGCGAGACGTTCGTCGCCCAACACGGCTACGCCGAGATCGCGGCCCTCGCCGACCACAAGCGCGATCCGCGCACGATGGGCGGCGTCGAGCTCGACCACGTGCTCGCCGCCCCCAGTCTCAAGCTGGTGATCCGGCATCCCGAGCTCGCCCCGGCGGCCCTGTTCGACGCGCTGTGTGCGCTCGGGCTGACCGGCTTCGAAGCGACGCTCTCGGGTGCTCCGTTCCTCGAGGTCATGGCCGAGGGCGTCACCAAGGCCACGGGACTGGCTCGCCTCTGCGCGCACCTCGACATCGAACGCCGCGACGTCATCGCCTTCGGCGACGCCCTCAACGACGTCGAGATGCTGCGCTGGGCCGGCCACGGCGTCGCGATGGCCGGCGCCGCGGATGTCGTGCAGGATGCCGCCGACGAGACGACCACCTCGAACGACGACGACGGGGTGGCGAGGGTGATCGAGCGGATGCTCGGGATCGGCTGACGGTCTCCTGCCGCCGCTTCACCCCTCGAAGGTCCCGACCTCCGGCACCCGATCCGTGCGTCCGTAGCGCAGCAGCATCACACCGCTCTCGTCGACGACCGGCGGCTCGAGCAGCCGCAGCACCGACGGCTTCGCCCCGTCGTCGAAGACCTTCTTGCCCGTGCCGAGCAGGATCGGATACACCCACAGGTTGAGCTCGTCGAACAGCCCCGCGGCGAGCAGCGAGTGCACGAAGTCGATGCTGCCGATCACGTGCACCTTGTCGTGCTGTGCCCGCAGTTCGGCGATCTCGGCGGCAAGATCGTCGCCGATGCGGTGACTGTTCTGCCACGCGAGTGCGATGTCGGCGTTCCGCGAAGCGACATACTTCGGCACACGGTCGAAGAGCCTGCCGATCTCCCCGGACGGGCCGTCGGTGTGGTGCGGCCAGTACGACGCGAAGATGTCATACGTACGGCGGCCGAGCAGCAGCGCGTCGAGCCCCTGCATCCCCTTCGAGACGGTCTCCCCCATGCCCGAAGACGGGTACCCGGCCTGCCACCCGCTGAACTCGAACCCTCCGGCCGTGTCCTCGTCGATGCCGCCCGGCCCCTGTGCGACGCCGTCGAGGGTCATGAAGAGGTCGATCAGGATGCGTCCGGTCATGGAGTGCTCCCACTCAGGCAGGGTCGCCGTGCTCCGCGAGGTACGCGTCGGGGCCCTGCTCGGCGGCTGCGGGATCCATGTACATGAACTCGATCACGTTGCCGTCTGGGTCCTCGAGGTCGCGGGAGTACATGAAGCCGTAGTCCTGCGGGTCCTTCGGTTCGGTGCCGCCCGCGGCGAGTCCGGCGGCGAGCACGGCATCCACCTCGTCGCGCGAGTCACGGCTGATCGCGACGAGAACCTGGGCCGCATCCTTCGGGTCCACGACCGCCTTGTCGGTGAACGTCGAGAAGTACTCGCGGGTGAGCACCATGAAGAAGACGTCGTCGCTCCACACGACGCAGGCGGCGTTCTCATCGGTGAACATCGGATTGATCTCGCAGCCGAGGGCCGTGTAGAACGCCTTCGAGCGCTCGAGATCGCCCGTGGGCAGGTTGACGAAGATCTTGGTCACGCTGACTCCTCTGTCGATGCTGTCGCAAGCATGCTCGCGAAAGATCCTCGACCCGTCAAGGCTTCCCACACATCCGGCACAGCACGATCCCCCGCACGGGGGATGCCGCCGCATCCGCCGCGGCTCTACGGTGGGGGGATGCCCGCAGCGCCGTTCACCCGCATCCCCAGTGTCCGCGAGAAGCGCGGTGATCTCGTGCTCGCTGCGGTGATGTTCGTCGGGGCGGTCCTGAGCGCGGCGCTCTCGACGGTGGCCGAGATCTACGGCGACACCAGGGCAGAACCGTGGACCGCATTGGTCTATGCGGTGGCCGTCACAGCACCGCTCGCGGTGCGGCGGCGCTGGCCGGCCCAGGTCGCCATCGCCATCTCCGTGGCGTACTTCCTCGCGATCTCGTTCCAGGTGCCCGAGATCTACGTCGGCAACATCGCCATGTTCGTCTCGCTGTACACGGTGGGCGCGTGGATGAACAACCGCAGAGCAGCGATGATCGTGCGCGTCTCGATCATCGTCGGCATGTTCGTGTGGCTGATCATCACGATGTACCGCCAGGCGATCGAAGAGGCCGACAAGGCCGAGGTCGTGGCGGGACTTCTGTCGCCCTACCTCGCCTTCATGCTCATCCAGCTACTGCTGAACGTGCTGTACTTCGGGGGCGCCTACTACTTCGGCGAGCGCTCATGGCATGCCGCACAGGAGCGCGCGGTGCTCGAGCAGCGCACGGTGGAGCTCGAGCAGGAGCGCGAGGTGACGGCAGCACAGGCCGTGGCTCTCGACCGCGTGCGCATCGCCCGCGAGCTGCATGACGTGGTCGCCCACCATGTGTCGGTGATGGGTGTGCAGGCGGGTGCCGCACGGCTCGTGATCGATCAGGACCCCGAGAAGTCCAAGAGCATCCTGAGCGGGATCGAGGAGTCGGCGCGCGATGCGATCCACGAGCTGCGGCATCTGCTCGAGACCCTCCGCACCCCCGGCGGCGAGACGACGGATGCCGCGTCGACCGTGACGCTCGACGACATCCGCTCACTCGCCGAGGCGTCGACCGAGGCGGGGTTGCCCACGCACTACGTCGTGATCGGTGAACCGGTGCCCGTGCCCTCGCTCGTCGCTGTGAACCTGTACCGCATCGCCCAGGAGTCGCTCACGAACGCCCGGCGCCACGCAGGCGTCGGCGCCACGGCCGATGTGCGCGTGCGCTACGACGACGCCGGTGTCGAGGTCGAGATCGTCAACACCGGCCGCGCCGTGGCGGCGCTTCGCCCCGGGCTCGGCCAACTCGGCATGCGCGAGCGCGCAGCGGCATCCGGGGGCACGCTCGACATCGCTCCGCGTCCGGCCGGAGGGCTGCGGGTGCGGGCTCGCGTTCCGCTGACCGGCAAGGGCGTCGACCAGACCGAGCCAGCAGAGCCGCTGATCGAGACGGGCACCTCCTCATGAGCCATACCGACGCGCCGATCCGAGTCCTGCTCGTCGACGACCACGCGATGCTGCGCGCCGGATTCCGGACGATCCTCGACACGCAGCGCGACATCACGGTGGTCGGCGAGGCGGCGACCGGTGCCGAGGCGGTGGCGCAGGCATCGACTCTTCGCCCGGACGTCATCACGATGGACGTGCAGATGCCCGACATGGACGGCATCGAAGCCACGCGGCGGATCGTCGCAGACCCGCAGGTCGGGGCGGCCATCGCGATCGTGACGACGTTCGATCGCGACGACTACCTCTATCAGGCGCTGGATGCCGGAGCGAGCGGGTTCCTGCTCAAGAACGCCGGCGCGGAGGATCTCATCGCGGCGGTCCGCGCTCTCGCAGCGGGCGACGGGATGCTGGCGCCCGAGGTCACGCGCCGGGTGCTGGCTCGGTTCACCACAGCATCCGCCACAGCATCCAACCCGGCATCCGCGCCGACATCCGCGCCGGCGTCCGCCCCCGCGCCGTCGCAGGTCGCCGCGACTGTGCTCGCCGACCCGCTCACCGACCGAGAGGCCGAGGTGCTCGTGCTGCTGGCTGACGCCCGCAGCAACGCCGAGATCGCGAGCGCCCTGTTCATCGGCGAGGCCACCGTGAAGACGCACGTCTCACGCATCCTGCAGAAGCTCGGCGCGCGGGACCGCGTGCAGGCCGTCGTGCTCGCGCACCGCATGGGACTCACGTAGCCCTACCCCGATACCCTCGGATCCATGCCCGAAGCCGCACCCCTCTCGCGTCCGATCCTGGCCGGGGTGGTCACCGCACTGGTCGGATTCACGAGTTCGTTCGCCGTCGTGCTCACGGGCCTCGGTGCCGTGGGTGCCACGCCTGCGCAGGCGGCCAGCGGGCTGCTCGCCGTCAGCCTCACGATGGGGCTCGCCTGCATCGTGCTCGCCTGGCGGTATCGGATGCCGATCACCGTCGCCTGGTCGACCCCCGGCGCCGCGCTCCTCGCCGCGACCGGCGTGGTCGACGGCGGATGGTCAGCCGCCGTCGGCGCTTTCCTGGTCGCGGCCGCGCTGATCCTGCTCACGGCGCTCTGGCCGGCGCTCGGTGCGCTGATCGCCCGCATCCCCCCGTCGATCGCGCAGGCGATGCTCGCCGGAGTGCTTCTACCGCTGTGTCTCGCGCCGATCACCGGACTCGTGGCGAACCCGTGGGGCGTGGTTCCCGTCGTGCTGACGTGGCTGGTCTTCGCACGCCTCGCGCCGCGGTGGGCCGTGCCGCTCGCCTTCGTCGCGGCAGCGGTCGTGGTCGCGGTCTCGCTGCTGCAGGAGCGCTCCGCCGTCGACGCCGGCCTCCTCGTGCCCCGGATCGAGCTCACCGCCCCGACCTTCACGGTCGGAGCTCTCGTCGGTCTCGCGCTGCCCCTGTTCATCGTCACGATGGCCTCGCAGAACGTGCCGGGCATCGCCATCATGCGCAGCTTCGGCTACGAGGTGCCATGGCGCCCTGCGATGCTCGTGACGGGTGTCGGAACAGCGCTCGGCGCGACGGCCGGCGGTCATGCCATCAACCTCGCAGCGATCAGCGCAGCCCTCGCCGCCTCACCCGACGCCGACCCCGATCCGAAGCGGCGCTGGGTCGCCGGCGTCTCGACCGGCGTCTCGTACCTGGTGCTCGGCGGCTTCTCGGCTGCATTCGCCACGCTGGTGCTGCTGGCTCCCGAGGCGGTGATCCCGGCGGTGGCAGGGCTCGCGCTGTTCGCCGCCTTCGGGTCTTCCGTGCAGCAGGCGATCGACGACCCCGGCGAGCGCATCCCCGCGGTCGTGACCTTCCTGGTCGCGGCATCCGGCATCGCGGTGCTGGGAGTCAGCGCCGCCTTCTGGGCTCTCGTCGCGGGCCTCGTCGTGCGCGCGGTGCTGCATGTCGGGCGCCGCTGACAACGGCACCCTGACACCGGGCGCCGCTGACCCGCACCGAGCGCGCTCGGCTACCGTGGACGCGTGACAGTTCCCACGCCTGCTCCTGCGCCGTCGGCCGGCGCGCCAGCCGGATTCTTCGACGCACGCGCACTGCTCGACCCGGTGAACCCCGCCGAGGTCGACGCTTTCGCTCGAGCGCAGCGCGCGGCGAACCCCACCCCGGCCGGCCGGATCATCGCCTGGGTGGTCGCCGGGTTCGCGCTGCTGTGCGTCGTGCCGGTGATCGGGATCATGATCCTGGGTCTGGGCTATGCGATAGGTCGCGAGACGGGGGTCGCCGTCGCCGCGCTCATCGGACTGATGCTGCTCGCCGGCCTCGTCATCGGCATCGTGATGCTCGTGCGCCGCAGCATCCGCCTGCGCAATCTCACCCGGTTCCGCCTCGCGCGCTTCGCCAGGGCGAATGCGATGAACTACATCGAGAGGATCGACGACCCGCCGCTGCCCGGCATGATCTTCTCGTCGGGGTCGAGCCGTATGTCGACCGACGTGCTGCGCGGCGCCGAACCGCGCTTCGTCGAGTTCGGCAACTACCAGTACACGACCAGCAACGGCAAGCAGTCGACGACCCATCGCTGGGGATACGTCGCCGTCAAGCTCGACGTGCCGCTGCCGAACATCGTGCTCGACGCGCTCGGCAACAACACCCTCGGCAGCACGCTCGCAGCCGCGTTCAGAAGCGACCAGCGGCTCTCGCTCGAGGGCGACTTCGACAGGTACTTCTCGTTGTACTGCCCGACCGGATACGAGGTCGACGCCCTCTACCTGTTCACCCCCGACGTCATGGCGCGGTTCATCGACCACGCGGCGCAGCTCGACGTCGAGATCGTCGACGATTGGCTCTTCCTCTATGCCCGCCGCAACCTGTCGACGCTCGACCCCGCGACCTGGGCATGGCTTTTCGGCGCGGTCGGGGCGCTGCTGACCAAGCTCGATCAGTGGGCGCGGTGGCGCGACGACAGGCTGCGGCTCGCAGCGCAGCATCCGCCCCTCCCGGCCTACGGCGGCCCGGCTCCGGCTCCGGTGCCGGCCCCGGCCGGAGCAGCCGCACTGCCGTTCGCAGCTCCGACGGGGATGCTGACCCCTCCGCCCATCGGTGTCGCCCCGCCCGGTCAGCGCCTCAAGCGCCGCAGCCCTTGGCTGATCGTCGGGATCATCCTCGGAGTCACGTTCGTCGTGACCATGGCTCCGTTCGCGCTCGGGATCTTCTCGGTGCTGTTCCTGCGCTGATCGCCTCGCTCTCCCCCGCTCTCCCCCGTTCTCCCCCGCACGGCTGACGACCGGCCGCTCGGCGCGCCTGCAGATCCCCCTACAGATCCGCCACAGGGGGGATGCCGAGGCCGAGCGCCGCGCCATAGCGTGAGGGCATGCGATGCACTGAGCGAACGGAGTAAGTCGAAGTGACCACAGGAAAGCTCGTACTCACCGGCATCACCAAGAGCTACGGCTCTCGGCGCGTGCTCGACGACGTCTCGTTCGAGGTGTCCCCCGGGCGCCTCACCGGGTTCGTCGGCGGCAACGGCGCCGGCAAGACCACGACGATGCGCATCGTCCTCGGGCTGCTCGGGTCCGACGGCGGACGCGTCGAGCTCGACGGCGTCGCCCTGACCAGCGCAGACCGCCGTCTCTTCGGTTACATGCCCGAGGAGCGTGGCCTGTATCCGAAGATGAAGGTGCTCGAGCAGATCGTGTACCTCGCCCGGCTGCACGGGATGAGCAAGACGGATGCCGCGGCACGCGCGACCGCCCTGCTCACCGAGCTCGGACTCGAGGAGCGCCTGAACGACACGATCGAGTCGCTGTCGCTCGGCAACCAGCAGCGCGCGCAGATCGCGGCAGCCCTCGTGCACGACCCCGAGGTGCTGATCCTCGACGAGCCGTTCTCGGGTCTCGACCCGCTCGCGGTCGATGTGGTCGCGTCCGTGCTGCAGGGATCAGCCGCCAAGGGTGCGTCGATCCTGTTCTCATCGCACCAGCTCGACGTGGTCGAGCGGCTCTGCGACGACCTCGTGATCCTCGCCGGCGGCACGATCCGCGCATCCGGCTCGCGTGACGGGCTGCGCACACAGCACGCCGGCAATCGGTACGAGCTGGTCTCCGCAGGGGATGCCGGATGGCTGCGCGCCGAGCCCGGTGTCACCGTGGTCGACTTCGAGGGGGGCTACGCCCTGTTCGACGCCGAAGACGCCGACACCGCCCAGCGCGTGCTGCGCACCGCCGTCGAACGCGGTGATGTCGCCAGCTTCGCGCCCAAGCATCCGTCCCTCGCCCAGATCTTCAAGGAGGTCATCCAGTGAGCACCTCGAACCCCACCGGCTCGCCGTCGCAGGCATCGCTGATCTGGCTCGTCGCCGAGCGCGAAATCGGATCGAAGCTCCGCAGCAAGGCCTTTCTGATCTCCACCGGCATCCTGCTGATCCTCGCCCTCGCCGCCATCGTGATCGGAGGCTTCGCGAGCAAGAACACCGATGCGATGCCCGTGGCCGTGACCTCGGAGACGGCATCCGCAGTGTCTGCCCTGCCCGGTATCGAGATCACCGAGGTGGCAGACCAGGCCGCAGCCGAAGAGCTCGTACGCTCGGAGAAGGTCGACGCCGCGGTCGTCCCCGGCGAGGGCCCGACCGGGGTCACGATCGTCGCTCTCAAGGACGCGCCGACCAGTCTCGTGTCTGCGCTCTCACAGGCGCCGGACGTCGAGATCCTCGAACCGGCGACGACGAACCCGCTGCTGCGGTACTTCATCGCGATCGCGTTCGGCGCCGTCTTCATGGGCGCTGCGGCGACCTTCGGCGGCACGATCGCGCAGAGCGTCGTCGAAGAGAAGCAGACCCGCGTCGTCGAGATCCTGCTGTCGACCATCTCGGCACGCACCCTGCTCGCCGGCAAGGTGATCGGCAACACGATCCTCGCGATGGGGCAGATCCTGGCGCTGGCGGCGGTCGCGACGATAGGGCTCATAGCGACCGGTCAACGCGAGGTGCTGTCGACTCTCGGCGCCCCCATCATCTGGTTCGCCGTGTTCTTCCTGTTCGGGTTCATCCTGCTCGCGGCGCTGTTCGCCGCCGCCGCATCGATGGTCTCGCGCCAGGAGGACATCGGCTCGACCACGACCCCGATCACGATGCTGATCATGGCGCCGTACATCCTGGTCATCTTCTTCAACGACAACCCGCTGGTGCTGACGATCATGTCCTACGTGCCGTTCTCGGCTCCGGTCGGCATGCCGATGCGACTGTTCGTGGGCGAGGCGCAGTGGTGGGAGCCGCTGCTCAGCCTCGTGATCCTGCTCGCCAGCTGCGTCGCGGCGATCATGATCGGCGCGAAGATCTACGAGAACTCGCTGCTGCGCATGGGCAGCCGGGTCAAGCTGGGCGAGGCACTGCGGGGCTGATCACAGCCCCGCCCCCTGACGTCCTCTCCATCGACGAGGCCCCACCCCGCAGACGTCTGCGGGGTGGGGCCTCGTCGTTCAACAGGATCAGACGGAGTCAGATCAGGCCCTCCGACAGGGTGGTGGGGTTTCCGAATCGGTGGTTGGTGATCGACACGGCCTGCTCGTGCAGGAACGGCAGCATCTCGACGCGTCCGGCACCCGTGACGGCGTGCGACCAGACGGCGACATCCGGAGTCCCGCCGAGCGCCTCGAACAGCGCAGACGCGTCGCCGCCGACGAGGCGCACGCGCTGCCAGCTGTGCTCGGCCTTCGCCGCTGCCTTCGCGTAGCGCTTGACCCAGGCGGCGTCGTTCTCGAGCTTCGGAGTCACGCCCTGGGCGCGCAGCGCCTTCTCGACCCGCGAGGGCAGAGCGGATGCCGACACCGTGAACGGGCTGCCGCTGCGCAGGGCCGCGGCGATCACGCGGATGCCCTCGGCGAGCGGTGCGTCCTCGGCGATGCGCACGTCGACCGCGACCGGGCGGTAGCGGAACACGTTGCGCTCGACGCCGAGGCCCGACTTGTCGCTCACGGCGCCGAATTCGTCGACCCAGGCACGCTCGTCGGAGGCCGCGGCGCGGTGCAGCCACTCGATCTCGACGGCGCCGAGGTCGGAGCCGGCCGCACCGAGCACCGCCTCGACCGAGGGGTTCACCGCAGCCCCGGGCGCCGCGGCGGGGAGCTCGGCAGGAGTCCACTCACCGAGACCGAACAGGTAGTTCGGGCCACCGGCCTTGGCGCCGGCGCCGACTGCCGACCGCTTCCAGCCGCCGAACGGCTGGCGCTGCACGATCGCGCCGGTGATTCCGCGGTTGACGTAGAGGTTGCCGGCCTCGACGCGGTCGAGCCAGGTGGCGACCTCGTCGGAGTCGAGCGAGTGGATGCCGGCGGTGAGGCCGTAGTCCACGGCGTTCTGCAGGCGGATCGCCTCGTCGAGGTCCTTGGCGTGCATGATGCCGAGCACCGGTCCGAAGAACTCGGTCATGTGGGTCGTCGACCCGGGGGCGACGCCGATCTTGACACCCGGCGTCCACTGCGTGCCCTCGTCATCGAGCTTCTTCGGCTCGACGAGCCAGCGCTCGCCCTTCTCGAGGGTCGTGAGTGCGGTGAGCAGCTTGCCGTTCGCCGGCTCGATGATCGGTCCCATCTGCGTCGCCGGGTCTTCGGGCAGACCGACGCGCATCGAGGTGACGGCGTCGACGAGCTGACGCTCGAACCGCTGCGAGTCGGCGACCGAGCCGACGAGGATCGCGAGCGATGCCGCCGAGCACTTCTGCCCCGCGTGCCCGAAGGCGCTGCGGGCGACATCGGCGGCAGCGAGGTCGAGGTCGGCCGACGGCGTGACGATGATCGCGTTCTTGCCGCTCGTCTCGGCGAGCAGCGGCAGGTCGGAGCGGAACGAGCGGAACAGTTGCGCCGTCTCATATGCACCGGTGAGGATCACGCGGTCGACCTCGGGGCTGGCGACGAGGCGGGTGCCGAGATCGCGGTTCGCGAGGTCGACCAGTGCGAGCAGGTCGCGCGGAACGCCCGCAGCCCACAGCGCCTCGACCATGACCGCACCGCAGCGCTGCGTCAGCTTGGCCGGCTTGATGATCACGCCCGAGCCCGAAGCGAGGCCCGCAAGCACGCCACCGGCCGGGATGGCGACCGGGAAGTTCCACGGCGGGGTGACGACGGTCACCTTCGACGGCACGAACTCGGCGCCCGAGATGTTCTCGAGGTCGAGGGCGCGCTCGGCGTAGTAGTGCGCGAAGTCGATCGCCTCCGAGACCTCGGGGTCGGCCTCGGCGATGGTCTTGCCCGCCTCGTGCGCCATGATCTCGATCAGCTGTCCGCGTCGGGCCGCGAGCTCGTCGCCCGCGCGGTGCAGCACGGCGGCGCGCTCAGCGGCCGGAAGCGCTGCCCATCGGGCGGCGGCGGCGGATGCGGCGGCGAAGATCCCGTCGAGCTCGTCGGTCGTCTCGACCTTGGCCAGAGCGATCGAGTCGAGGCCCAGCGTCGAATCGACCGATCGCTGCAGGATCTCACGACCCCAGGTGCGGTTCACGGCGATCGCCGGGTCGCTGTCGGGCTGGTTCTCGAAGCCGGTGGTGACGGCCGCGACCGCACCGACGGCTGCCTCTGCTGCGCGGTCCTGCACGCGGTTCGACGAGGGCACCGAGCGGTCGGCCTCGAGGCCGGCGAGCGAACGCTCGAAGCGCTCGCGCTCACGGCTGAGCAGCGCGGGGTCAGAGGCCAGCTCGAACACGGCCGACATGAAGTTCTCGGGGCTCGCGTTCTCTTCGAGGCGACGCACGAGGTAGGCGATGGCCACGTCGAACTCGGCCGGGTTCACCACGGGCGTGTAGAGCAGCAGCTGGCCGACGTCCTTGCGGACGGCCTCCGCCTGGCCCGTCGCCATGCCGAGGAGCATCTCGTATTCGACGGCCTCCGTCACTCCGCGCGCCTGCGCGAGCAGCCACGTGTAGGCGATGTCGAAGAGGTTGTGTCCGGCGACGCCGATGCGCACGGCATCCAGTCGCTCCGGCGTCATCGACCAGTCGAGCACGCGCTTGTAGTTCGTGTCGGAGTCCTGCTTGGTGCCGTAGGTGGCCAGCGGCCAGCCGTGCACCTTCGAGTCGACCTCTTCCATCGCCAGGTTCGCACCCTTGACGACGCGGACCTTGATCGGCGCTCCGCCCTTCGCACGACGAGCGGCGGCCCACTCCTGCAGCTGCTGCATCGCGCCGAGCGCGTCGGGCAGATAGGCCTGCAGCACGATGCCGGCCTCGAGGTTCTCGAGCCCTGGCTGGTCGAGGATGCTGGTGAACGCCGCGATCGTCAGGTCGAGGTCGCGGAACTCCTCCATGTCGAGGTTGATGAACTTGGTCCTGCCTGCGGCCTCCGACGTTGCGGCGAGCTCGTAGAGCGGGGTGAGCTTGTCGACCACGTCGGCGACGGCCTCGTCGAACGACCACATCGACAGCTGGCTGACGACGCTCGAGACCTTGATCGACACGTAGTCGACGTCCTTGCGGGCGAGGAAGTCGTAGGTGCCCTGCAGGCGGCGTCCGGCCTCGCGCTCACCGAGCACGGCCTCGCCGAGCAGGTTGAGGTTGAGGCGGTTTCCGGTCTTGCGCAGCTTCGCGATCGCGGGGCCGAGCTTCGACGGGGTCGCGTCGAGCACGAGGTGTCCGACCATGGCACGCAGCACACGGCGCGAGATCGGCACCACGACGCCGGGGAGCTTCGGCGCCCAGAACCCGCCGGTCTTGATCGCGGCCCGCAGGTATCCGGGCAGCAGCGAGGGGGTGATCGCCGAGAGGTCGGCGAGCGCACGGCCGGCGACGCTGAGGTCTTCCGGACGCATCACGCCGTCGACGAAGCCGACCGTGAACGCGAGCCCGTTCGGGTCCTTGAGGACCTCCGACAGGCGCTGGGCGGCGGGCTCGACCGGGTGGGTCTCGCTCTCGGCGAGCCAGCGCTGCACGAGGGCTGCGACCTCTTCGGTGCGGGGTGCGGCGCCTCGGGGTGTGGCGTCGGGGGTGGTGGTGTCGGCGGCGACAGTCATCGGGGAACCTTCCAGGGGGATCGCACACCCGGGTACGTGTGCGGCTCGATCATTGTCAGGCGCGCGAGTAGGCTACGTCTATCAACCGATTCGTGAGCATTCTGTTCAGCCAGAGTGAACGATGACTCCGGTTCAGAAAGGCCACGAATGCTCGACGTCAACCGACTCCGGATGCTGGTCGAACTGTCACGTCGAGGAACCCTCTCAGCCGTGGCCGATGCCCTCTCGTACAGCAAGGCCTCGGTGTCTCAGCAGCTCAGCGCGCTCGAGAGGGACGTCGGCGTCCCACTGCTCCGCCGCGTCGGGCGCGGGGTGCAGTTCACCCCGCAGGGCAACGTGCTCGTGGCGGAGGCCATCGGCATCCTCGATCAGCTCGAGCACGCCGAGGTCGCTGTCGCCGAATCGCTGACCGAGGTGACCGGAACGGTGCACATCGCCGTCTTCCAGTCGACGGCACACTCCCTGCTTCCGGGCGCGCTCAACACGCTGCGCGAACAGCATCCGGCCCTCCGCGTCGAGGTCACCGAGAGCGACCCCGAGACCGGGCTCGTGGGCGTCTCGAGCCGCGACTTCGACCTGATCCTCGCCGAGCAGTATCCCGGGCGCACCCGCCCGATCCATGCCGACCTCGACCGCGTGGTGCTCGTGCACGACTCGATCGCGCTGGCCAGACGCCCCGGAACACCCGAGACCGCGGATGCCACAGCTGCCGTTGCCACAGCTGCGGATGTCACGGCTGCGCATGCCACAGCGGCACTGTGGTCGACCAGGGATGAGCCGTGGGTGCTCGAGCCGGCGGGTACAGCGTCACGGGCATGGGCCGAGCAGCTGTGTCGCACCGCCGGCTTCGAACCCGATGTGCGCTTCGAGGTCGCCGACCTCACGGCGCACGTGCGTCTGATCCGGGCAGGACTCGCGGTCGGCCTGCTGCCCGAGCTCGTGTGGGCAGGCGAGACCCCTACCGTGGCGCTCACGCCTCTGCCGGATGAGCCGCGTCGGGAGATCTTCTCGTCGGCTCGCCGAGTGTCGGCCGCAGCCCCGTCGATCCGCGCGGTGCGCCGCGCGCTGGCATCCGCCGCCTCCCGCAACCTGCTGGATTGAGCCGTCTGCCCCGTCGCCGGCGTTGTGCCGGCGTCACGAAACGTCATCGGGAATATGCATTCACATGCATCTGTTGAGATCCTCGTACCCGGACGAAGGAGTCCGATCGACTCCTTTCTGAAAGGCACTTCCGTGAGCACTCCTGTGATCGACCGCACCGCCCCCACCGAGCACCCCGTGCTCGACGTCCTCGCCGGACGCTGGAGCCCCCGCGCCTACGACGCGGAGAACGCGATCGACGACGCCAAGCTGAACGCCGCCCTCGAGGCCGCGCGCTGGTCGCCGTCGGCCTACAACCTGCAGCCGTGGCGGTTCATCGTCGCTCGGCGCGGCACCGCGCTGTTCGACCAGGTCGTCGACTCCCTGGTCGAGTTCAACCAGCTCTGGGCCTCCAAGGCCTCGGCTCTCGTCGTCGCGATCGCCGAGACCGAGTCCGAAGACGGCAAGGCCATCAGCCACGCGGTCTACGACCTCGGCCAGGCCGTGGCGCACTTCTCGGTGCAGGCCCACCACGAGGGTCTTCTCGTTCACCAGATGAGCGGCTTCGACCCCGAGGCCGTCCGCGAGTTCGCCGACCTGTCGCCGCGGTTCTCCGCCATCACCGTGATCGCCGTCGGCGAGCTCGGCGACGCCGCAGGTCTTCCCGAGGGGCTCCAGCAGGGCGAGACCGCCCCGCGCGTCCGCCGCCCGATCGGCGAGACGGTCATCCTCAGCGCCTGACGCTGCGCCTGACACAGCAGTCGCTCCCGTCAGGGAGCACACAAGAGGGGCGGATGCCACGGCATCCGCCCCTCTTGTCGTATCCGGCTCTAGTCGTCGAGCAGCTCGGCCTCGATCACCTCGTCGTCGTCACCGGACCCGAGGTCGGGTTCGGGCTCGGGCGACGTGGACGTGAGCACGAGCCCCGCGCCGTCGACCGCGACATCGACCCTCACCAGGTCGCCGTCATGCACACCGCCTGAGAGCAGCGCGGTGGCGAGCTTGTTCTGCACCTCGGTCTGGATGAGACGTCGCAGCGGGCGAGCGCCGAACATCGGATCGTAGCCGCGTTCGGCGAGCCACGACCGGGCATCGGGCGTGACCGCCAGGGTGAGCCGACGATCGCGCAGCCGGTCGTGCAGCTGATCGATCGACAGCTCGACGATCTGGGCAAGGTCGTCTTGACTGAGCGCCGAGAACATCACGATGTCGTCGAGACGGTTGAGGAACTCGGGCCGGAACGCCTGGTGCACGAGAGCCATCACCTGCTCGCGCTTCTCATCGGGCGACAGCGTCGGGTCGATGAGGATCGGCGAACCGAGGTTCGAGGTCAGGATCAGGATGACGTTCGTGAAGTCGACCGTTCGACCCTGGCCGTCGGTCAGACGACCGTCGTCGAGAACCTGCAGCAGCACGTCGAACACTTCGGGGTGCGCCTTCTCGACCTCGTCGAGCAGCACGACGCTGTACGGACGCCGCCGCACGGCCTCGGTCAGCTGACCGCCCTGCTCGTAGCCGACGTATCCGGGAGGGGCGCCGACGAGCCTGGAGACCGAGTGCTTCTCGCCGTACTCCGACATGTCGATGCGCACCATGGCGCGCTCGTCGTCGAAGAGGAAGTCGGCCAGGGCCTTCGCGAGCTCGGTCTTTCCGACACCGGTCGGGCCGAGGAACAGGAACGATCCGGTCGGACGACCGGGGTCGCTGATGCCCGCGCGCGAACGACGGACTGCGTCGGACACCGCCTTGACGGCATCCTTCTGCCCGATGAGGCGCTTGCCGAGCTCGGATTCGAGGTGCAGCAGACGCTCGCTCTCGCCCTGCAGCAGGCGCCCGACGGGGATGCCGGTCCACGCGGCGATCACGGCGGCGATGTCTTCATCCGTGACCTGCTCGTTGACCATGCGACCCTCGGTCGAGACCGTCGCCTCGGCCTGCTCGGCCTCGGCGATGTCGCGTTCGAGGCGTTTGATCGTCTCGTACTCGAGCTTCGATGCGCGGGTGTAGTCGGCCTCTCGCATCGCGAGGTCGCGCTGCGTGATCGCGTCGTCGAGCTGCTTCTTCAGTTCGCCGACCCGGTTCAGGCCCTGACGCTCGCGCGCCCAGCGGGCCTCGAGCTCGGCGAGCTGCGCCTCCATGCCGACGAGCTGCTCGCGGAGAGCCGCGAGTCGTTCTTTCGACGCGGCATCCTTCTCGCGCTTGAGAGCGAGCTCCTCGAGCTTCATGCGGTCGACCTGACGCTTGAGCTGGTCGATCTCGACGGGGGACGAGTCGATCTCCATCTTGAGACGCGACATCGACTCGTCGATCAGGTCGATCGCCTTGTCGGGCAGCTGCCGCGCGGGCAGGTAGCGGTTCGACAGAGCGGCGGCGGCGACCAGCGCGCTGTCGGCGATCGTCACCCCGTGGTGCGCCTCGTAGCGGCCCTTGAGTCCTCGCAGGATCGCGATCGTGTCTTCGACCGTGGGCTCGCCGACGTAGACCTGCTGGAAGCGACGTTCGAGCGCGGCATCCTTCTCGATGAACTCGCGGTACTCGTTGAGAGTCGTCGCGCCGATCAGACGCAGCTCACCCCTGGCGAGCATCGGCTTGAGCATGTTCGATGCGGCCACCGAGCCTTCGCCGCCTCCGGCGCCCATCAGCACGTGCAGCTCATCGATGAAGGTGATGATCTGCCCGTCGGATTCGGTGATCTCCTTGAGCACGCTCTTCAGTCGCTCCTCGAACTGCCCGCGGTACATGGCACCCGCGACGAGGGCCGAGATGTCGAGCGACACCAGCTCTTTGTCCTTGAGGGACTCGGCGACGTCGCCGGCGACGATGCGCTGTGCCAGACCTTCGACGACGGCGGTCTTGCCGACGCCGGGCTCGCCGATCAGCACGGGGTTGTTCTTCGTGCGACGGGTGAGCACCTGGCTGACGCGGCGAATCTCACTGTCGCGCCCGATCACCGGGTCGAGTTTTCCCTGGCGGGCGCGGTCGGTGAGGTTGATCCCGAACTGCTCGAGGGCGGACTGCTGGTCGTCGTTCTGCGTGCTCTGTGGGCTGGGCATGTGTTCCTCCTGAGGAGACTCCTTCTGATCACTGTCTTGTTGTCATGGTCCGCAAAGTTGAGTGGACTTGACTCAAGTTTAGCGCATTCTGCGCACGGCATCCAGGATCGCTCGTGCGACCTCACGCTTCGAGCCTGACGCGGATGCCACGACCGCGCCACCCCCTCCTACGATCTCGACCGCGTTGTCTCGCTTCTCGAACCCGTGCTCGGCGTTCGCGAGGTTGACGGCGAGCAGGTCGACGCCCTTGCGCTCGCGCTTGCGGTGAGCGCGTTCCCGGCGCTCCGCAGGATCCTCCGACGTCTCGGCGGCGAAGGCGACGATCGTCTGGCCCTCCGGGGCGCGGCCATCGGCGCGGGATGCGGCGAGCGCAGCGACCACGTCTTCGTTCTCGACCAGATCGACATGCGTCAGCACGCCCTGCTCCTTCGTGAGCTTGTGCTCAGACACCGTTGCGGGGCGGTAATCGGCGACGGCTGCGGCCATGATCACGATGTCGGCCGTCGGCGCTGCCTGCTTCATCACGTCCGCGAGCTCTGCCGCGGTTCCGACCGGGACGACCCGGATGGACGGATGCCGCGCATCGGCGAGCACATCGGTCGAGATGTTCGCGGCGACCACCGTCACATCCGCCCCGCGCGCGGCGGCATCCGCGGCGAGCGCGATGCCCTGCCGACCACTCGACCGGTTGCCGAGGAACCGCACCGGGTCGATGGGCTCACGCGTGCCGCCCGCCGAGACGACCACCCGAAGCCCCTCGAGATCACCCGGCGCGAGCAGGGCGAGAGCGGCCTCGAAGATCTGCTCCGGTTCTGACATACGGCCGGGTCCGCTGTCACCCCCGGCGAGCTCGCCGTCGGCCGGACCCACCAGGTGGACTCCGCGGGATCTCAGCGTCGCGATGTTCGCCTGTGTGGCGGCGTTGCGCCACATCTCGGCGTGCATGGCGGGCGCGAGCAGCACCGGCGCCTCGGTGGCGAGCAGCGTGGTGCCGAGCAGATCGTCGGCGATGCCCGCGGTGATCTTGGCGATCGAGTTGGCCGTCGCGGGGGCGACCACCACGAGGTCGGCGTTCTGCCCGAGCGCGACGTGGCGCACACGGGCGACGTCGTCGTGCACGCTGGTCGTGACCGGATGCCGGCTGAGCGCCTCCCAGGTCGGGTTGCCGACGAATCGCAGTGCGTCCTCGGTCGGGACGACGGTCACATCGTGTCCCGCCTTGGTCAGCAGACGCACCAGGTGCACTGTCTTGTATGCGGCGATGCCACCCGTAACCCCGACGACGATGTTCACGGTTCGATTCTGCCCCAGCATCCGCCGCCTCGGGCCCGAGACTGCTCGGCCGCTTCTAGACTGAAGCACGTGTGCACCGTGGTGATCGATGTGGCCGGACGCGAGATCGCGCGGTTGCTCGCGGTGCGAGACGAAGACCCGCAGCGCGAGTGGGATGCCCTCGGCGAGTGGTGGCCTGAGGCGCATCCCGGAGTCTCCGGCATCCGCGACCGGCGAGCGGGCGGCGCCTGGCTCGCGGTGAACCCCGCCGAGCGACGACTCGCGGTGCTGCTGAACCGCGCCGACGTCGTCGACCTCGCGGCAGACGTGGCGGTGTCGCGCGGTTCGCTCGCCCTGGAATCGGTCATGGGCCGCTCTCCGGTCGCCCCTCTGCCCATGCACGGGTTCAACCTGCTCGAGGTACGCCCCGAGGGTGCGCGCGTGCTGAGTTGGGACGGCGCGGACCTGCGCGAGACGTCGCTCACAGACGGCATCCACATGATCGCGCACGATGACCTCGACGACCTCGACACTCCGCGCATCGCTGCATGGCTGCCCGAGTTCCGCGCTCTGGGCGCGACCGGCGACAGCCTCGACTGGTCAGGCGAATGGACGACGCTGCTCGCCTCTTCCGCTCGGCTCGACCCCGAGGACGATCGGGCGATCATCCGCGACAACCGCCCGCACGGCTATCCGACCCAGTCGCTGCTGTACTGCACCGCCTCGGTCACCCCCGACGGGGTCGACGTCGACTATCGCGCACTCCCGAGCCCCGGGCACTGGGACCACTGAGCGCATGGCGCCTCGCCGGGCTTCTCGGCCGCGCCTCTCGCTGAGCGGCCGAGCCGCCGAGTCGCAGGGCGGCGGAGCCGAGTCGCAGGGCGGCTGAGCCGATCAGCGCTGAGCGGTCAGGCCGCCGACGACTCCGCGTCATCCGCACACGAGAAGCGCGCGCGGTAGGCCGTCGGAGTGGTGCCGAGCACCCGCGAGAAGTTCTGCCGCAGCACGGCCGCCGATCCGAAGCCGCACTCGTCGGCGATCTGCTCGAGCGACAGATCGCTGCGCTCGAGCATCCGCTGGGCGTGCAGCACACGCTGTCTCGCGAGCCAGGCCGCGGGAGTCGCGCCGTATTCGGCCTTGAATCGGCGCGCGAAGGTGCGGGGAGACATGAGAGCGCGGGCCGCGAGCTGATCGACGCCCAGGTCGTCGCGCAGGTGCTCGACCGCCCAATCGGCGACGGCAGCGAGCGAGTCGTTCTGGGCGACCGGAATGGGGCGATCGATGAACTGCGCCTGGCCACCGTCGCGCTGCGGCGGCACGACCATGCGACGGGCGATGCGATTGGTGAGTTCGGCACCGAGCTCGATGCGCAGCAGGTGCAGGCAGGCGTCGATGCCGGCTGCGGTGCCGGCGCTCGTGATGATCCGGTCGTCCTGCACGAAGAGCACGTCGGGGTCGATGTCGATCTCGGGGTACATCTCAGCCATCACCTCGGAGTACATCCAGTGCGTGGTCGCGCGGCGTCCGTCGAGCACGCCTGCGGCGCCGAGGATGAACGAGGCACTGCAGATCGTGAGCACCCAGGCGCCTCTCGCCACCGCGTCTCGGGCGACATCGAGGAGCAGCGGATCGATCTGGCCCCAGTACTCACGAGGCACGGGGGAGAACACGACGAGGTCGGCCTCGTATGCGAACGACAGGTCGTGCTCGACGTTGATCGAGAAGCCCAGTTTCGACGTCACGACGCCAGGGTGCGGCGCGATGACCCGGAAGTCGAAGTTCGGCACACCGTCGTTCGACCGGTCGAGGCCGAAGGCCTCGCACGCGAGACCGAACTCGAACGGCGCGAATCCGTCTTGGACGATGCAGGCGACCGTCTTCATCATGTCTCTCTCCCGGTTTGGCAGTTTTCCTACGAGCAGAGTCTATTCTGCCACTCGTGGCAGATCAAGAGTGATCGTAGCGTTTCTGCCATGATCATTATCATTGCACTCATCGCCCTCGCCGTGTGGGCCGTCGTCGCCACTGTCATCGAACTCCGCCGCGACGGACACCGACACGTTCCCACCGACTGGACACGCGTCGCCGAAAGAGACGCCCTCGACCGCGCGGAGGCCGGGCACGCCTACCGCTGACCCGGAGTGAGCAATCTCCCCATCCGACGACGCACGCGGCTACGCTCGTGACCATGAGCGAGCCTCAGCAGCCTCCCGCGCAACCATCCGGAACTCCCCCGCACTACCCGGGCTCGCACTATCCGACCCAGCCGCCTCAGCCGTCGCAGCCCTCACGGCCGTCTCAGCCGGCGCAGCCCTCACAGCCGTCGCAGCCGTCGCAGCCGTCACCGCCTTACAGTGGCCAGCCCTACGGCGGGCAGGCGTACGCGGGTCAGCCGTTTCCGGCGCAGCCGTACCCGGAGCAACAGCGTCCGGCCTCCTCGGGCGGCTCGGGACTCGGTCGTATCGCTTTCCTCCTCGCCGTGATCTCACTCGGGATCGGACTCCTCGTCACACTGTCGTATCCACTCATGTACCGGATGATGGGCGACCCCTCAGCCATCGGTGTGTTCGGAGCGGTCGGCAACGGGCTCGTGCTGATAATCGCCGTCGCGGGACTCGTCCTCGGCCTGATGTCGGTGCGGCGACCAGGGCCGCAGGTCCTCGCGGGCATCGCGATCGGCGTCACCGCGTCGCAGCTCGTCGGAATCGTCGTGTCGTGGGCATCGAATCTCTTCTACGCCCTTTCCTTCTGATCGTCCGGAGAATCGATGAGCGAGCAGCAGCATCCAGACCGGCCGCAGCAGCCCGGCCAGCCCTACGCGCAACCCGGCCAGCCCTACGCGCAACCCGGCCAGCCCTACACGCAGCCCGGCCAGCCCTACACGCAACCCGGCCAGCCCTACACGCAACCCGGCCAGCCCTATGGAGTCGCGGCACCCCCGCATGCACCGGGACAGGGCGCACCGCGCTCCGGAGGCCTCGGCCGCACGGCAGTGATCGTCGCTGCGAGCGCCGTGGCGATCGGACTGCTCTGGCAGCTCGTCACCCCGTTCCTGTACGCGAGCGTCGGCTTCGGCGTCGTCGAGCTGCTGTCGAACCTCATGAACCTGGTCGTGCTGGCAGGCGCAGGCGCCGGCCTGCTGCTCGGAATCATCGCGCTTCGACGCCCGGCACCTCATCTGCTCGCGGCGATCGCCATCGGCGTGGGCGGCAGCACGGTCATAGGCACCCTCGTCGCGTGGGTGTCGAACGTGTTCTACTACCTCGGGTTCTGAGCCAGGGGGTCAGTCCGCGAGCACGCGCTCGTAGACTTCGATCATCGCCGCGGTGCGCGACGACTGCCGGAACGACTCCGAGACTTCGCGCATCGGCTGCGGCGCGATTGAGGCGGAGATGTCGGATGCCGCGCGGCGCAGCGTCTCGACAAGGCCCGCTCGGCGCTGCTCCTCGGTGCCGGCGGCTCCGGGCACGGCCCAGAGTCCGCCGCCGAGCTCTGCCGCGATGTCGGGATCGCTGATCACGGACGGCGTACCGAGGGTGGCCGCCTCGAACGGCGTCATGCCCTGCGTCTCGAAGCCGATCGATGTCTGCACGAGTGCGTCGGCGGCGGCGATGCGGGCGAGGGTGTCGGCGTAGCTGAGCGTGCCGGCGAAGTGCACGTTCGACAGGCCAGAGACGATCTTCTCGGCGGCGGCGCGCTGGGCGCCACCGCCGATGATCTCGAGGTCGGCGTCGACTCCCGACTCGACGAAGGCCTCGAGGAACGGCAGCAGACGCTTCTCGGGGCTCATGCGTCCGAGCCAGACGAAGCGGGGGCGCCCGGGCGCGCGCTCAGTCGGTGCGGCGGCGAGCGTCGCCTCGCGTATGTCGTCGTCGATGCCGTTCCACACCACGTCGACGGGGCTGAAGACTCCGTGCTCTTCGAGGCGGCGTGCGAAATGCGTCGACGGGGCGGTCACCGCGGATGAGCCACTCGCGATGCCACGGAGAAAGGCCCATCCGTCACTCCCCCGCACCTGGTCCGCCACGCCTCGCAGCGCGCGCCGGCGCCAGAGGTTCAGCGCTCGGAGCACCGGTCCGTGCAGCGGCGTGACCGCGGCTATTCCGACGTCGACGCGGTTGTGCATGGTGTGGACCACGGGGATGCCGTGGCGAGCCGCGTACCGGTGACCGATGAAGGCGCCCCAGAAATCGGCCTGCACGTGCACCAGGTCGACCGGCGGGCGGTGCGTCATCGCGCGGTCGAGCGCACGGTCGGTGGCGCGTCCGGGCCAGCTCATCGAGTACTCGCGGTCGGCGGTGATCGGCACGGACGGCAGATCGATGTTCGACGGGTGGGCGATGCGCGAGGCGCGTGTCCCGTGCATCTTCGGCGCGACGACGGTCACCGTGTGGCCGGCGCGCTCGAGGAACTCCCGCTGCAACCGCATCGACACCTGGGCTCCGCCGAGCGAGTCCAGGTGCTGATCCCCGAAGAAGGCGATGTGCATGACGCGCGTCGTCACTCGGGAAGCGGCTCGTCGCGGTACAGCGCCTCGAACGTGTCGAGCGTGCGGTTGATGTCGTGGATCGCGACGCCGTCGAGCGATGCCTGCTGCATCCGCGCGTACTCGCCCGGCGATGCAGTGAGCACGTCGGTCAGTCGCGCGGCGAGGGCATCGGCGTTGCCCGGCTCGAACAGGTGGCCGTTCTCGCCGTCGTGCACGAGGTGCGGCAGGGCGACGGCATCCGCTGCGACGATCGGCAGCGCCGAGGCCATCGCCTCCATGGTCGCGATCGACTGCAGCTCGGCGATCGACGCGATCGTGAACACCGAGGCGCGCGACAGCAGCGCACGCAGCTGCTCATCCGTCGTGCGGCCGTGGAAGGTGACGCGGTCTGCGAGGCCCAGCTGACCTGCCAGGTTCTCGAGCTGCTTGCGCTGGTCGCCGCCGCCGACGATGTCGAAGGTCGCGTCGAGCGCCGGGTCGAGCTTCGTCATGGCCTCGAGGATCACCTCGACCTGCTTCTCGGCGGTCAGGCGTCCGACGAAGATGATGCGGTTCTTGTCGCGAGGGGCGATCACCGGGGTGTACTGCGTGCGGTCGATGCCGCAGCTGACCGGGATGACGCCCTGAAGCTCGACCGTACGCTCGAGGAAGTCGGCGGCGCGGCGCGTCGGTGTGGTGATCGCGCGAGTCAGGGCGAAGGTGCGCTTCGCGTCTCCCCATGCCCAGCGCAGCACGAGGTCATCGACGAACTTGGGCATGGTGGTGTGGTCGAGGATGTTCTCGGCCATCACATGGTTTGTGGCGATCACCGGGATGCCGCGCTCGTGTGCGATGCGAGAGAGACCCCGACCGATCACGATGTGAGACTGGATGTGCACCACGTCGGGCTGCACGGTGTCGAAGATCTTGCGGGCGTAGTGCTTCACGCGCCACGGCCAGACGAAGCGCAGCCAGTCGTGGGGCGCCCAGCGCACCGACGGCAGCCGGTGCAGGGTCATCGGCTCGCCCTCGATCACCTCGGTGCGCGGTGCGGCCCGCCGGTAGGCCTGGTTCGGTGCGACGACGTGCACGTCATGACCGCGCTGCACGAGCCCCGCGGCGAGGCGCTCGGCGAAGCGGGCGGCGCCGTTGATGTCGGGCCAGAAGGTGTCGCATCCGATCAGGATGCGAAGCGGACGCTGCCCGGAGTCGGGGGCGACGTCGGGAGCACTCGTCGGATCGGAGGTAGAGGAGGACATTCTGCCTTACGGTACGGCGGTCAAAGAGCCCGATCGGGCGCTGGCCACTCTACCCGAGGGGCCTGATCCGGCCGCCGAGGCATACCGGCATCCCTCAGCCTGACCCCCTAGCGTGGAGCCATGCGACTGACTGCCGACGCCGACCCCCGACTGTGGATCCCCGTCACCGATTCGCTCGGCTGGAAGGGGCGCCGGCATCGCAAGGCAGCGATAAGGATGCTGCTGGGGCAGGTGAACACGGCGATCGGCGTCACCGAACGCCCGGGTTCGCGCATCGGAGCGTGGGCGATGAGCCAGGCGGCGCCGATGCTGATGCGCCGGGCGGACGGTCGCGTGCTCGTGTGGACCTGGAAGGCGGATCCGGAGCTGGTCGTCGCGATGGCCACCGTGCAGGCGCTGACCCCTCAGGTTCGAGTCGCTCGGGCGTCGATGCCGATGGACTATGACGACACCCAGTCGTTCTCGAGCCGTTGGCTGGGCACGGGAGAGAAGCTCGTGGTGGCGATGCCGCCGTCGCCCGCGTCACCGCCTTTCGCCACCTACACCTGGGACACCGGGACGCATCTGGTGACACTGACCGCGATGTGCAGCGACCGCGAACGCTTCGGCACGCTCGACGGGGCGCTCGACGATCTGGCGCGCAGCATCCGCGTCGTCGACGAAGTCGCGGGCGGCGAATCTCCTGAGGTGCTGAGGCTCGACCCGGCGTGATGTCCCGCCGGGGTGCGCGCCGTTTCCATCCGGGCGCGCTCAGACGCGAAGCGGGGTGCGGGGAACCCGAGCGGCTGCCGGCAGGATGAGTCGTGGTGTGCGCCATCGCTGTGCAGGGTCCCACCATGCCGGTCCGCGCACCTGCGGGAGGCCCCCGTTCATGCGGATCTCCCATCCGGAGGTGCCGAGGGATCGGTGGTGCCACCAGCACAACGGCACACCGTTATCCGTATGCGTCGGGCCGCCCTTTGCGTGTTCGGTGACGTGGTGGATCTCGCACCACGACGCGGGGACGTGGCATCCCGGGATCAGGCACGCTTTGTCGCGGGCGATGATCGCCCGGCGTTGGTGCACGGTGAAGATCCGGTCGGTGGTCGTGATGCCGATGATGCGGCCTTCATCCATGAGTACCCGCTGGATCGCTCCCGAGCACGCGATCTGCGCCGCGAGCGAGACGGGCACATGGGCGCCGGATCCGGGGATCGTCGCCCACCCACCGTTACCGTTCGCTCCACTCGCTCCGCCCCCAGCGCTCCCGAAGGCGGCGGCTCCGAAGACGGCACCGGCGGCACCGGTCGCACCGGTGGCATGAGCGGTGTGGGTGGCGAGGTCTTTCGCGTCGACGGTCACGACGACGACCGGCGATGAGCCACCGAGAGTGGGCATGTCCTTGTGCCGGGCAGCGATCCCGAGAGCTGCAGTCAGGGCGTCGTGGCGCTTCTGCGCCGCAGTACGGTCATCGAGCACACACCGCGGATCGGAGTTGAACGGATCGGTCTCCTCCGGATCCGCCTCCACGTCAGCGTCTGCGCAAGCACCCGCACCCGCACCCGCACCCGAACCCGAACCCGAATCCGATTCCGAAAAGTCGGTATCGGGAGAATCCACGTCACCACCGGAACCGTCACTCGGGGCGAAGAACACCCCCGGCATCGGCGGGCCGTCACCCTTCGGGTTGAGGAACGCATCCATGATCAGCTGCAACTGGGCGGCCGCCTCGGGGGTCAGGTACCCGCGAATCGCATGCATGCCGTCCGTCAACCGGCCGATCGTGATCCCCCGACGACGACGCGCATCCTCATCCTTCGGTTCCTCACCATCCGGGTCGAACATCGACGCGAGATCCTCCGCGAGGCCCTTCAAGTCCTGCACCGTCGGCGACGGACCAGCCGCATCCTCATCAGCATCCCGGGCCTCATCAGCATCCGGGTCTTCGTCGTCCCCCGCGTCGAGTCCGTGACCGCGCGCGCACCCCGCCAACGCGACATCGGCCGCCAACCGCTGCTCGACCGTGAGCCGATCCCAGACCTTCTCGATCGGGCCCGTCGCCGCCAGAAACCCCGCGACACCGACCACCCCGTCCAACAGCGCCAACCGCATCTCCGACCACCGCGCCGGCATCCTCTCCCCCGCCAGACTCAACGGCCGCCGCACCAGATCGACCACCCTGTCGACCCGGGCCGCACCCCGCACATCCACCAACAGCGTCCGCTGCAACAACTCGTTCAGACCCCGACACCCCGCCGCATGCGGAAAGTCACCCATGTCAGCCGTCGCAACCGTCTCCACGATCACCGCCTCCGCACGCCGGAACGCCGCCCCCGCACCCTGCAACACCGCGACCCGCTCCGCATCGCTCAGCCCCGCCAGCGCATCATCCGACAGCACCGCATCCAGGTCAGCGATGACCCGATCCAGAAGCTCCGCAGTGCTGTTCATACCCCCTAGTCAACCCGCAGCCACCGACATTCGAGACCCGAAACCGCTCGCATTTACCCCCGATCAACGCCATATTCCAATCTCCCAATACAGCGCAGAGCAGGGCGCGGGCCCGGTGGCGGCCAGCAACAGAAGGGGGACGACGAAGGCGGAAAGGGGGGAGAGAGAAGGAGGAGAGAGTGCGCAACTAGTGAATATAGGTAACTATGTAGTACCATCACAATCATGGAACCGCTCTTCGTCGACCGCCTGCTGCTGATCGCAGACCTCTTCCAGAGGGACATGGCCCGTGCCTTCTACGGCACCGGCCTCACGACAGCCCGCGTGCACCTGCTCTGGGTGCTCCAGCACGCCGGGCCGTCGACGCAGCAGGCGCTGGCGCAGCTCTGCGAGGTCACCCCTCGCAACATCACCGGACTCGTCGATGCTCTCGAGAAAACGGGGCATGTGCGCCGCACCCCGCACCCGACCGATCGACGCGCCGTTCTTGTCGAGCTGACCGGCACCGCCACCGAGACGATGGCGCGGATGCAGGAGGAGCACGCTCAGCTCAACGAGACTCTGCTGTCGGCGATCGCCCCTGCAGACCGCGCGGCCGTCGATCGAGGCCTGTCGGCCGTCGCCGCACATCTCGAGCACCTCGTGACCACCGCCGCAAGCTCCGCCCCCACCCCTGCCCCTGCCCCTGCCCCTGCCCCTGAAGACGCACGCGCGACCGGTACCCCCGAGGACACGCCATGACCGAGCAGCTGCAGACCACCGCTCCGAGCCCGACCCCGATCGCGCGCATCCTCAACTTCCTGCATCGCGCGTGGATCGCCGAGCTTCGCGTCTACTCGAGCATCGCCCGTGCGATCGCCCGTCGTCCCGCAGTGCCGAAAGGCGGCACGGGGATCGGCTACCACCGCCCCGTGCTCACGGTGCTGTTCATCTTCATCGGCCTCTCAGCCGTCGAGATCCCGATCCTCGACCTCATCGTGCACCAGTGGCCAACCGTGCGCATCACACTGCTGGTGCTCGGCATCTGGGGCGTCACGTGGATGGTCGGCCTGCTGTGCGCGATGCTCATGCGGCCGCACTCCGTGGGGCCTGACGGCGTCCGCGTGCGCAGCGGACTCGAGCTCGACGTGCCGATCGGCTGGGACGACATCGCGTCGGTCGCGATCAGCCGCCGGGTCGACGAACCCAAGCAGCCTCGGGTCATCGGCTCGGAGTACGCCGAGCGGATGCAGGATGAGACCAACGTCGAGATCGAGCTCGAACGCCTGGTCGCGATCCGCCTCCCGGGTCTCGCGCCGAAGGGCGGAGTGCACCATGTCGACAGCATCCGGCTGTGGGCCGATGATCCTCGCGCCTTCCTCGACGCCGCTCGACCGTTTCTGACAGCGGCCTGATCAGTCCAACCCGCGATCGGCGAGCCACTGCTTCGCCACGAGCACAGGAGCCCTCACGAGCCACGCATCCGCGATGATCTCAGCCAGTCGGTCGCGGTCCATCGCGTCGAGCTGCACCAACACCCCGGGGTACCCGTCGAAGTGCGGGATCGAGAACAGACCCTCGGGCTCTGCCGCCAGCAGCGTCTCCTTCTCTTCGAGGCTTGCGACTCGCACGCCCAGAACGGGGCCTTCAGGCCACACGAGTCCGAGATCTGCGAGCTGCCGCAGATCGACCTTGCTGGGCCCGCGCACCCAGGCGATCTGACCGCTCGGCAGCCGCCAGGAGGGCTCGCCGGTGTGACCGCCGACGCGCTCGGTCACACCGGGCAGCGCGAGAGCGATCTCTCGGACATCATCGACGGTCGCCATCCGCCCATCGTCCTCCCGTTGTGAAGACGCCCGGTCAGCGCGAGTCGCGCTTCGCCTGTCTGCGAGCACCCTGAGCACGACTGGATGCGTCTCGCTTCACACCGCCGGTCGTCTGCTGATGCTCCCGCATGCGGCCACCCGACACGCCTTCATCGAGCGGTGCGTCAGAACCGGGACCGCTCCACTTGCCCTCGCGGGCTCGGGCCAGCCTCTCGTCCTTGAGCGCCTCCGCCTCCTCGTGCGCCACTCGAGCGAGCTCTGCGCTGATCAGCGAGAGCGCCTCCTCGAACACGTACGCGCGCCCTCTGGCCTTGTCCGACCCTGCGGCGGCGGCACCTCGGCCGCCCGCCTGCTCAACCCGCTCGGCAGCGCCGCGGCGATAGTTCGTCGTGTGCTTGTTGCGTGCCCGCCGAATCCGCTTGTGCAGCGCCAGCAGACCGTCTTCATCGAGCTCGGCGAGCCGATCCGGCTCGAGCTCGCGGATGAGGTCGCGCTCTTTGTCCTTCAGAACCCACAGGTACTGGTCCATCTCGTGCTCCTTCGGTCGAGGCTCCCCATCGCCAGTCGTGCAACCGAGTATGCAGTCGGAGCGCACCCAGCGCCAGGGGTTCTTGCGTCGTGGAAACCCGTCGCAGCCGCATCCATCCCCGGGCGCCCGAGAGGGACCGTCTTGCGCACATTGCGTGACCCCGCACCCGACCGACGCGGCCGCGGGGTCTCGAGACCGACTGCCTCAGCGCACGATGCGCAGCGTACGCACCTCGAACGGCCGCAGACGCAGCTCTCCGCCCACGCGCCCGTCGTCCAGCGCGTCCTCGATCAGCGAGACCTCACGGATCTCGCTGTGCTCGAAGTCGGCGGCGAGCGACCCGACAGCACGGCGCCCGAGCGCCTCGTAGAGGCGCACGATCACGTCGCCCGAACCGTCGTCGGCGAGCTTCACACCCGAGACCACGATGCCCTCACCATCGACGGTCACGAGCGGCGTGACCTCACGAGCGCCGCGCACCAGCGTCGGCAGCGAGTTGAGGCGGATGCCCTCGGCGGTCGCGATCGCAGCATCCGCGCCGACCACGAAGCCGATCTCGATCTGGTGGTGGCCGTGATCGGTGTCGGGGTCGGGGAACCGGGGCGCGCGCAGGAGCGAGAGCCGCACCGTGGTCGTGACGGCATCATCCGACACCTCCCTCGAGGTGTCGTAGCCGTAGATCGAGTCGTTCACGAGCGCGACGCCGAAGTCCTGCTCGCGCACCAGCACGAAACGGTGCATCGAGGTCTCGAACTTCGCCGCCTCCCAGCTGGTGTTCGTGTGCGTCACGCGCGACTGGTAGCCGAACTGCGTCTCGGCCTCGGTGTGCGTGGCCTGGATGTCGAGCGGGAACGCGAGCTTGAGCAGCTTCTCGGTCTCATTCCAGTCGATGTCGTTGCGGAGCAGCACGGTGCGCTGACCGGGAGCAAGGGTGATGGTCTGCTCGATCGTCGACTCCGAGAACGACCGCGTGACGACGACGGAGGCTGTGCCATCGACGACGGATGCCGAGATCGAGTCGACGGCGGTGAGGTCGTCGACGCTGTTGCGGTAGTACTTGTCGATGTCCCATGCGTCCCACATGTTCGGGAAGTCCTGGTGCAGCTGGAACAGGTTCGCCGGGCGCCCTTCGGCCACCGCCTCGCGACCCGAGGTCTTGTCGACCGCCGAGACGATGAGCCCGTCGGCGGAGATCAGCACGGAGACGAGCTCGTTCTCGAGGCGCCACCCGCCGTCCTCTCCCGAGAGCATGACGGATGCCGGGGCAGGCGCCTCGACGAAGCCCGCTCCGAGCGCGCGGCCACCGCTGCCGACCGACGTCGGCACGAACCGCAGCTCGCGATCGCCCTCGCCCGCGAGCGAGCGCCGAGCGGCGACCGAGATGTCCTCCGCATCAGACAGCACGTTCGTGAGCACCTCGACGGCCTCGCGATGCACCCAGGCGACCGACGTGCCCGGCAGGATGTCGTGGAACTCGTGCAGCAGCACGGTCTCCCACAGCCGGTCGAACTCGGCCTGCGGGTATGCGGCGCCGGTGCGCACGGCATCCGTCGCGGCCCACAGCTCGGCCTCGACGAGCGCGTGCTCGGCCCAGCGGTGCAGCGCCTTCGTGGCGTGCTGGCTGGTGAGGGTGCCGCGGTGCAGCTCGAGATAGAGCTCGCCGACCCACACGGCCGGGTTCGGCAGCTCGGCGCGGGCGGCATCGAAGAAGGTGTCCGGGTGCTCCCACACGACCCGCGCGCTGCCCTCGAGGTTCTCGAGGCGCTTCGCCTTGCCGGTCATCTCACGCGTGGTGCCGCCGCCGCCGTCGCCCCAGCCGACCGGGGCGATCGACCGGGAGGTCACGCGGTTCTCCTTGAACTGGCGAGAGGCCTTGGCGACCTCCATGCCGCTCAGCTGCGAGTTGTAGGTGTCCATCGACGGGAAGTGCGTGAACACCTGCGACCCGTCGATGCCCTCCCAGAGGAAGGAGTGGTGCGGGAAGACGTTCTGCTGGTTCCACGAGATCTTCTGCGTGAAGAACCACTCGAACCCGGCGCGGCGCATGAGCTGCGGCAGCGCCGGCGAGTAGCCGAAGCTGTCGGGCAGCCAGACACCCTTCGAGCGGATGCCGAACTCGCGCTCGAAGAATCGCTGACCGTAGGAGAACTGGCGCACGAGCGACTCGCCCGTCGGCATCACGGTGTCGGATTCGACCCACATGCCGCCGAGCGGCAGGAAGCGTCCCTCGGCGACGGCGGCCTTGACCCTGGCGTAGACCTCTGGGCGGTGCTCCTTGAGCCACGCGTACTGCTGCGCGCTCGACATGCCGTAGAGGAAGTCGGGCTGCTCGTCGATCAGCGTCGTCATCGACGAGGTGGTGCGGGCCACCTTGCGGATCGTCTCGCGCACCGGCCACAGCCAGGCGGAGTCGATGTGCGCGTGGCCGATCGCCGAGATGCGGTGAGCGCTGGCCTCGGCGGGGGCTGCGAGCACGCCCGCCAGGCGAGCGCGAGCGTCGGATGCCGTCTGCACGATGCGCTGCAGATCGAGCACGTCGAGGGCATCGTCCATGGCCTGCAGGATCTGCATGCGGCGGGGCGAGGTCGCCGGCAGCTCGGCCTGCAACTCGAACAGCACCTCGAGGTCGAGCGACAGCTCGAACACGTCCTGCTCGAAGACGGCGAGGTCGATGCGGCGGGTGCGATAGAGCGGCTCACGTGAAGACGTCTGGATGTCGCCCTCCTGCGTCGGCAGGAAGGGGTGGTAGTCGAGCAGCACCGGGTTGGCTGCCGCCTCGAGATACAGCTCGACGGGCTCGTCGCCGTGCGCATCCTCGGTGATCGGCAGCCACTGGTTGCGCGGGTTGATGCTCTTGACCGGGCTGCCGTCGGGCCGGTAGACGAGTGCCTCGCACTGGAATCCGGGCATGTTGATGTCGAATCCGAGGTCGATGACGGCCTCGACCCGACGGCCGGCCCATTCGGCGGGCACGCGACCGGTGATCTTGAACCAGGTCGTCGACCAGGCAGGACCCCACATGCTCGGCACGGATGCCGGAGTGAATTCGAGAGCGAGGCCGTCTGCGGGGCTGATCGGCTCGCCCGGGAGCTGGTTCACCTCGATCGTGAGGGGCACGGACGCGGAGTGGACGGCCGGGCGGATGCGCTCGTCGAGCACCCGCTTGACGCGGCCGACGGTGAGCGAGGTGTCGTCATGCATGGTGTGATTCTCCGGGCTCGGCGGTGAGTGGGCGTGACTCGCGCCCGGGAGTGGGGCGGTTGCCGACAATGCTATCGGATTTACTAAAGCGATCTAGTAGATCGGTTGCAACCGCGTTCGGCGGCTTTCTCGCGGCTAAACCGATCAAGTAGGGTGAGGCGCATGGCTTCGGGCAAACGCGTCACCATCGCGGACATCGCGCGCATGGCCGGCGTCTCGCCCGGAGCCGTGTCGTTCGCACTCAACGGGCGCCCCGGCGTGAGCGACGAGACCCGCCAGCGGATCCTCTCGATCGTCGAAGAGAACCACTGGCAGCCGAGCTCCGCGGCGCGCGCCCTGGTCGGCGCCCGAGCCAACACGGTCGGCTTCGCGCTCGCGCGTCCGGCCCGCTCGCTCGGATCCGAGGCCTTCTTCACCGACCTCATCGCCGGCATCGAGTCGCGGCTCTCCGAGAGCAAGGTCAGCCTGCAGCTGCGCCTGGTCACCGACATCGCCGAGGAGATGGAGGTGCATCGTCAGTGGCGGTCGTCTAACCAGGTCGACGGCATCATCCTCATCGACCCCCGCGACGACGACCCCCGCAGCGACCGGATCGCGGCGCTCGATGCTCGCGCGGTGCTGATCGGCTCGAAGCCCTCCCCCGAGGGCGCCGTGCCGAGCGTCTGGATCGCCGACGACGAGGTGGCCGAGACGCTCTTCTCCTACCTCGCGGCCCTGGGGCACACGCGCATCGCCTACGTCGCCGGTCCGGCCGAGCTCGAGCACACCCGCCTGCGCGCCGAGGTGCTCGACCGCATGGCGGCCGACGGCGTCTCGGGTGACGTGATCACGACCGACTTCTCCCCCGCACGAGCATCCGCAGTCACCCGGTCACTGCTCTCGGGACGCCTTCGCCCGACGGCGATCGTCTACGACAACGACGTGATGGCCGTGGCGGGACTCCGCGTCGCGCAGGAGATGGGCCGCGCCGTTCCCCGCGACGTCTCGATCGCATCGTTCGACGACTCGGTGATCGCCGGCCTGATCAATCCGTCGATCACCGCGATGACCCGCGACACGTTCGAGCTCGGCGAGCAGGCCGCGACACTGCTGCTGCAGCAGATCGTCGCCGGGATCAACCTGCCCAGCGCTCAGGGCCCGACACCGACCCTCACCGCCCGCGAGAGCACGGCTCCGCCGGCGGCAGCATCCTGACGAAGACCCACCGGTGTCTCGCGACTCCGTCGTCAGGCGTCGACGACGGTGTTGACGGAGCCGTAGGGGTCGACGCCGTTCGTCGACAGATCGGGACGGATGAGGCGACGGATGCCGCGCGCGGCGAGCGCCGCGTCGTCTAGGGCCGTCTGCGAGGTCACGAACGCGGGGTCGACGCCGGCCTCGCAGGCATCCACCCAGGCCTGGAACACCGCGCCGCCGGGGCTGAGCGCCGCCCGACTCACCGGCACCTCGCGCTCGTCGACATCGACCACGATCGCGGTCTCGCGCTCGGGCACCGCGGTGCGCTCGCGCAGTTCGGGGATCAGCTCGGCGAATCGCCGGCCGAGGGGCTTGGCCGCGCCGCTCTGATCGATCAGGCCGAGCGAGTACTCCAGTTCGGGGAAGTCGCCGAGATCGCGGCTCACGTCGTGCGAGCACCACCAGGTCACGCCCCAGAGGTTCTCGGTGCGCGCCGCCGACCGCAGGGTCGCCTCGAGGAAGCCGGGCATCTCGCTCTTGTCGAGGCAGTTCGACGGGGCCCCCACCTCCTGCAGCCAGACGGGACGCTCGAGGTCGGTGGCGAAGGCCCGGGACAGCTCGATGAGGTACTCGGCGTGGCGGTCTGCGGCGACCGACCGGCCTCCGTAGCGCTGCGCCGTGCCGTTGAAGATCCAGGAGTGGATCGTGGTCATCTCACCCAGACGCGATGCGTGCGCGGGGGTGAAGCCGTGCCCGTCCATGTACCAGACCGCGTCGTACTCGCTGTGGACATGAGAGAGACCGGGTGCCGCCTCCTCGGCGGCGGTGAGCAGCGACTCGATCCAGTGGCCCGCCTCGTCGATCGTGACCGGCCACGGCGACGGATGCGTGTGCGCCGAGAACTGGTTCGTCTCGTTGCCGAGGGTCAGCCCGAGGAAGTTGGGGGCGTCGCGCAGCGCGCCGGCGAGCGTCTGCACGAGGTCGACCTGCCCGCTGAGCGCGGTCGGGTCGGTGAACATGTTGCGGTCGTGCCAGGTGTACAGCCAGGACGGCACGAAGTCGAAGCTCGACAGGTGCCCCTGGATGACGTCGACGCTGGTGTCGAGCTCGAACTCGGCCGCGATGTCGACCATGGCGCGGACATCGTCGATCGCCTTCGTGCGGATGAGCGTACGGTTCGGCTGCAGCACCGTCCACAGCGGGAAGACCCTCACGTGGTCGAGCCCGAGCTCCGCGAGGGCCGCGAAGTCGCGCCGCACATCGTCTGGCGTGAAGTCGAGCCAGGAGTGCATCCAGTCCTTCGACGGCGTGTAGTTCGCCCCGAATCTCAGGCGAGCATCGAGAGCGCGGCGCTGCGTCATGTGTCCGGACCTTTCCGACAGAGCCCTCCGACGAGGACATGTCGCACCACTATAACGCTTGAGCGCAGAGCCACCACCCGGAATTCCAGTACTCGCCTGCAGACGAAGTGTCGAGACCTTGACAGAGACCGCAGCGGATGGTTTCATCTGCTAAAGCGTTGTAGTCCGCCGGACGGACACCGCCAATCGCCCGCCTCGAGGAAGAAGCACGATGAAAGTTCCCGCACGCATTGTCGCTCTGGCAACATTCACGATCGGCGCCATGGCGCTCGCCGGCTGCACCGGAGGCGGTGCGACATCGGGGGCCGCCGGTCCGATCGACACCTCCGGTGAGCTGAGCGGAACCATCCAGTTCCAGACCTGGTCGCTGAAGAACGAGAAGTTCACCCCCTACTTCGAAGACCTGATCGACGCGTTCGAGAAGGAGCACCCCGACGTCACGGTCGAGTGGCTCGACCAGCCGGGTGACGGCTACCAGGAGAAGATCCTGAGCCAGGCGAACGCCGACACCCTCCCCGACGTGCTGAACCTGCCGCCGGACATCGCCTACCCCCTCGTCGCCGCCGGCAAGCTCGTCGACATCGAGACGGCGGATCCCGAGCTGAAGTCCGGGTACAACGCCGGTGCGTGGGACGCATACAGCCAGTACCCCGACGCCGAGGGCACCTACGGTCTGCCCTGGTACCTGTCGAGCGACGCCTCGTGGTGGAACCTCGCCCAGCTCGCCCCCTACGGCGTCACCGAGGAGAATCTCCCCACGACGGTCGACGAGCTGCTCACCCTCGCGAAGGACGTGGCCACCGAGTCCGGCGGCAAGGTGCAGCTGCTGTCGTCGATCCCCGCTCTCGACACCTTCACCTCCGCAGGCATGGAGGTCATCAACGACGAGGGCGAGTTCGACTTCAACACCGAGGAGGCCGCAGCGATCATCGAGAAGTATGCCGACGCGTACGCGGCCGGAGCCATGCCCGCCGAGGCCCTGACCGGCGACTACGGCGGAAACGCCGAGGCGTACATCCAGGAGAAGGTCGCGTTCACGACCGGCGGCACCGGCTTCACGACCGACCTCGCCAAGGACGCCCCCGCGCTGCTGGAGAACACCGTCGCCACGCAGCGACTGGGCATCCCGCCGCTCTACGTGCAGGGGCTCAACATCTCGGCCGACTCCGACAACAAGGAGGCCGCTCTCGCGTTCGCCGAGTTCGCGACCAACGAGGAGAACCAGGTCGCCTTCTCATCGCTCGCGGTCGGCACAGCGCCCGGCACGTCGTCGGGTGGCGACGCCGTCGTCGAGAACATCTCGTCGTCGATCACCGACGAGAAGCAGCTCACCGCGATCGACACCGTGTTCACCGCCATGGAAGACGCCAAGGCCATCCCGTTCCAGTGGACATCCGACATGGCGACCTACATGACCCAGCAGATCGCGCTCGCCGTGAACGGCGAGGCCGACGCGCAGGAGCAGCTCGACAAGATCGTCGAGTACGCCAACGCGAACCGCGTGGACCAGTGAGCATGAGCGCGGACACCAGCAGCCGGAGCCGGAGCCGGAGCCGGAGGAAGACCATCACGTCCCACCGGTGGTTCACCCCGTGGCTCCTCCTCGGCCCCGCCGTCATCTGGGTGCTGGTGTTCGCGCTCTGGCCGTTCCTCAACACCGTCTTCCTGAGCTTCACCGACGCGCGTCCCCTGCGGACCCCCGAGTTCGTCGGCTCGGCGAACTACGAGCGGATGTTCGGCGACGAGATGTTCTGGAACGCCCTCACCACCTGCATCATCTACGTGGTGGTCTGCGTACCGCTGCTCACGATCCTCCCGCTGCTGCTGGCGCTGCTCGTGCAGAAGAAGCTGCCGGGCATCGCGTTCTTCCGCACCACCTTCTACTTCCCGGTCATCGCCTCGGTGGTCGTGGTCGCCCTCATCTGGACCTGGCTGTTCGACAGCCGCGGCATCATCAACCAGACGCTCGAGTTCCTCGGGCTCGTCGACAAGCCGATGGCCTTCCTCGTCGATCGCTGGCTGCTGCTCGGCTGCGCGATCCTGCTGACCGTGTGGAAGGGGCTCGGCTACTACATGGTCGTGTACCTCGCCGCCCTCGGCAACGTCGGCAAGGAGCTGCACGAAGCGGCGATGCTCGACGGCGCAGGCTCGTTCCGCCGCTTCCTGTCGGTGACGATCCCCTCGGTGCGCGGCGCCATGCTGCTCATCGCGGTGCTCATAGCGGTCTCGGCGATGAGGGTGTTCGCCGAGCTCGACGTGCTCTCCAAGAGCACGGGCGGGCCGGGCGGCTACGACATGTCGCTGGTCATGCTGATCCGTCAGGTCGGCTCGGGCCTCAACGGCAACATCGGCTACGCCTCCGCGATCAGCGTGGCCCTGTTCCTGCTCACCCTCATCCCGCTGGCTGCGATCGCGTTCATGAATCGCGAGAAGAAGGCGAAGGCCCCCGCATGAGCACCCTGACTCCGCCCCGTGTCGACGACGACCGCCGGCCCGACGAACAGCCCGCTCCGACCACGCGCGAACCCATCTTCCGCCGCCGCGGCTCAGGCGACTTCAGCAAGCCGACGCTCGGCGGTCTGATCGGTCGCTACGCTCTCCTGCTGTTCGTGCTCGTGATCGTCATCGGCCCGTTCCTGTGGCAGCTCTCGACCTCGTTCAAGGGACCGCAGGAGAACATCTACTCCTTCCCGCCGAACCTGATCCCTCGCGAACCGACTCTGCAGAACTACGTCACGGTCGCCGAGATCGTGCCGGTCTACCTCTACGCCTGGCACTCGCTGCTCGTCTCGGTCGGCACCGTGCTCAGCAACGTGATCCTCGCGACGTTCGCGGGCTACGCTCTCGGATGCATGCGGTTCCGCGGCAAGTGGATCGTCATGGCGATCCTGCTCTCGACCCTGCTCTTCCCCGGTGAGGTCACCGTGACGAGCAACTTCCTCACGATCCGCGCGCTCGGACTCGCCGACACCCTGTGGGGCGTGTTCCTGCCCGGTGCCATCAGCGCCATGAACGTGCTCCTCGTCGCCACCGCCTGCCGCATGATCCCCCAGGACGTGCTCGATGCCGCGACCGTCGACGGCGCCACCACCTGGCAGCGCATCCGGCACATCGTCTGGCCCAACATCCGGGGCATGGTCTCGGTGGTCGCGGTCTTCGCGTTCATCGGCGCATGGGACGACTACCTGTGGCCGCTCATCGTGCTCTCCGATCCGTCGAAGTACACGCTGACCGTCGGCATGGCATATCTGAACAGCAGCTTCTCTGTCGACCCTCGCCTGATCGCGGCGGGAACCATGATCGCGCTCGTGCCGATCGTCATCATGTTCTCGTTCACGCAACGGTTCTTCTTCAAGGGCGTGCAGGAGGGCGCGGTCAAGGGGTGAGCGCCGTGCAGCTCATCCCCGCCGACGGTCCGGCAGATCCTCCGTCGTCCCGCCCTCGCGCGGGCGTGCTCCGCGGCCAGGTCTTCGCCTTCTCCTTCGACCCCTCGGCGGGCGAGCAGCGAGTCGACGTGCCTGGACTCGCCGGCATCCGCGTCACTCCCGACACCGTGCTGCACTGGGCGTTCTACGCCGACGGCGTCGAGGCGACCCTCGCCCCACACGCGGCGCTCGCGGTGACGGTCGATGTGCGCGGCGCCGACGATGCGAGGCTCGGCGAGATCGCCGCTGTGCGCGACCGCTATGACTTCCCTCTCACCGCAACGGCGCAGTTCGCGGCGCGCTGGAGCCTGCCCGAGCAGTGGAACGCCGACACCGTGTCGTTGGCGCCGATGCTCGCGGATTCGGAGCCGCACACCTCGGTCACCGTCGAGCTCGTCCTCGGCACCGCCTCGCTGGCCGCCGAGCCGAACCTGCCGTCGCGCGTCAGCGGCTTCGTGCAGTGCGTCGTGGAGCAGTTGCCGACGCCTGTCGTTGCGGACGAGCGTCCTCCGGTCGAACGCGTGGACACCCGTCGAGGCACTCACTCAGGGCCGCGTTTCTCGCGCGGCAACACGATCCCCGCGGTCGCCGTGCCGCACGGCTTCACGTTCGTCACTCCGGCCACCGATGCCTCAGACACCCGCTGGCCGTACCGACCCAGCATCCATGACGACCCGCCAGGGCGGCGCCTCGAAGCACTGCAGTTCGCTCATCAGCCGAGCCCGTGGATCGGCGACCGCTCGGTGCTCCAGGTCATGCCGTTCGACGGGCGTCCGATGTCTGGCCATGCCGAGCGTCGACGCTGGATCACCCCCGGGTCCGAGCGCGCCCGCCCGCACGAGTACTCGGTCGACCTCGGTGGACTGCGCGCAGAGATGACCGCGACCTCGCACGCCGCCGCCTTCCGGGTGCACGGCGCCGACCCCGACGCCACCGTCGGATTCGTGATCGATCAGCCGAGCGACGAGGGCCGACTCATCTGGACGGATGCCGACGGCTTCGAGGGCTGGACGCCCGAGGGCCCCGAGGACTGGGGCAACGCTCCGCGCTGCTACTTCGCCGGCGTCGTGCTGCGGGGCGAGGGTGACGGATCCTCGGGCACGCGCGGCGCGCTCGACGACGACGGACGGATCCGCGTCGCCGGCTACGTCGGCGGACGCGGCTCGCTCGAGGTGCGGGTGGCGGTCTCGTTCCTGTCGGTCGAGCAGGCCAGGCGCAGCCTCGCGCTCGAAGCACCGGCAGAGGTGACCTACGAGGAGCTGCGCGCGGCATCCGCAGAATCCTGGAACCGCGTGCTGGGGCGCGTGACCATCCCGCCTCTCCCCGTGGCGGAGGCGCCGTATCGCCGACTCGCGTTCGAGGAGCACCTGGGTCGGATCGCCGCTGCCCTGCACCGGATGCATCTCTATCCGAACACCGCCGCCGAGAACGCGGGAACCGCCGATGCGCCGCTCCACCGGTTCGCCGACGTCTTCGCGGCGCGACAGCCGTTCGGCGAACGCGCGACCAGCGCCCCGATCGTCGATGGCGAGCTCGTGGTGAACAACGGATACTGGGACACCTACCGCACCGAATGGCCGGCGCTCGCACTGCTCGATCCGGCGCTCACGGGCAGGCTGCTCGACGGACAGATCGAGCAGTATCGCCGCGGAGGCTGGATGGCGCGGTGGAGTGCTCCGGGCTACGTCGACAGCATGGTGGGAACGTCGAGCGACCAGATCTTCGCCGACGCCGCCCGGTGGGGCGTGGAGTTCGACCGCACGGAGGCGTTCGAGAGCGGCTGGCGCAATGCCTGCGAACCGGGACCCGACGCGCTGCGCGGACGCAAGGGCGTCGCTCGCGGGCGATTCACCGGATTCATCTCGTCCGACGTGCCCGAGGGCATGAGCTGGACCATCGAGAACGCCGTGAGCGATGCCGCACTCGGCCGGTTCGCCGCGCAGCTGGTCGGTGACGCGGAATCAGCGCACCACGCCGCGCGCTACCGCTCCTTCGCTCGCTACTTCGCGAATCGGGCGCTGTCGTACCGCACGCTGTTCGATGCAGACTCCGGCTTCCTCCGCGGCAAGGATGCCGGCGGAGACTTCGCCCCTGGCTTCGATCCGCGCATCTGGGGCGGCGACAACGTCGAGACGAACGCGTGGGGCATGTCGGTCGGCGCCGTGCACGACGGAGCAGGACTCGCGGCGCTGCATGGTGGCCGCGACGCCTTCGGTCAGCATCTCGACGCACTCTTCGCGGAGCCCGAGACCGCCGACGAGCGATTCGGCGGGGCATACGGCACGGTGATCCACGAGCAGCGCGAGGCGCGGGCGCTGCGGTCGGGAATGTGCGCGATCTCGAATCAGCCCGCCCACCACATCCCATTCATGTACGCGTTCAGCGAGCGGCCATGGCGCACGGCAGCGATCGTCAACGAGCTGGCCGGCCGTCTCTTCGCGGGCGCGCACATCGGTCAGGGCTTCCCCGGCGACGAGGACAACGGCGAGATGAGCGCCTGGTGGCTGTGGGCGGCCCTCGGGCTCTACCCGCTCGAGCTCGCATCGGGAGTGCTGCGGATCGGGTCTCCCCTCTTCGACGACATCCGCGTGGACCGCGCGGACGGCTCCTCGCTGCGCATCCGCTCTCACCGCAGCGGACCGGCCGCCCACGTGCTGCAGAGCGCTCGCCTCGACAGGGTCGCTCTCGCACGCGCCGAGCTGCCGATCGATGAGATCGTCGGCGACGCCGAGCTGGAGCTGATCTTCGGCACCGCCTCTTCGGATGCCCTGGAGCCGGGCGAACGCGCACCGGCAGACGTCGCCTCATGGTGCCGCGATCTGACGACCGACGCAGCGGACGTGATCGCGTCAGCATCCGTCGTCGATGCCGGGCGCCTCTTCGATGACGGAGATCCGAGTGGTTCGACCGGCGTCGCCCTCGCTGCCGGAGAGTGGGCCGGATGCCGCTTCGCCGAACCTCGCGCCGTCAGCGACCTCACCGTGACGATGGTGGCCGCGGCCCCGTCGTCGTGCCTGCAGTGGGAGGTCCTCGACGAGGACGGGAACTGGGCCGCGGCACCGACCACGCACGACGCAGGGCTTCCGGCCGACCGCACCACCCCGTTCGAGCTGGTGTCACGGGTCGTGACCCCGGCGATCCGCGTGCGAGCGGAGGCCGGGGTCACGATCCGTCAGATCGAGGTCTTCGACCTCGGGTGATGACGCCTGGCTCGGGTGATCACTCACCTCGGGCGATCACTTCGACAGGACGAACGCCACCTCGGTGGTGTTCCCGGCGACGTCGACGACCTGCAGCGTGTTCGCACCCACGACCGCGCCGAAGGCGCCCGGCTTCACGAAGTTCAGGTCGCTCCACGCGTCGTCGGTGAGGTCCTTGAGCACGCCGTTGACGTAGAGCCTGTCGATCTTGCCCTCGTCGTACAGCTTGAAGCTCACGCGCTGGTAGGCCCCGTCGGTCTTGCTCTTCGTGAACTTCGACCCTTCCTTGATCGTGACGGTCGGGGGCGTCGTGTCGCGCGGCGCCGCCCGGTACTCCGTCGCCTCCCCCTTGAGCGCCTCGGTGATGCCCGAGAGATACGCCGACTGGTCGGCCGCGGTGAGGTTGTAGGCGACGTAGACGCCATAGCCGTCTGCGACGGTGCGGTTCGCGAAGTCGGTGGCCGTCGCGGCGCTCGTCTGGGAGAGGTCGATCGCCGCAGCTCCGAGCCGAGTGCGATCGTCGAGCCCCGGAACAGTGGGTGCGTCGTACGTCGGGTAGTAGGGGTTCCAGGCGTAGTCGAGCACGCTCGCAGCGTCGAACAGCGTGAAGTCGGTCGTCGTGTAGCTCGGGCCGATCGCGTAGAGGCTGATGATCTTGTCGGGGCCGAGACGATCGCGCAGCGCCGTGGCCAGCCATCCGAACGACTCCGCGTTGGGCTGAGGTGTGCCGTTCGCGCCGTAGTTCGTCCACTCGTCATCGAAGTCGATGCCGTCGAGACCGTAGGTGGTCACTGCGTCGGCGAGCTGGGCGGCGAACGCATCGGCCTGCGCATACGAGGTGAAGTTCGCGAAGCCGGCGCCCTGGTGGTTGCCGAGCACCGAGAGCAGCACCTTCGTGCCGTTCTCCTGCACGGGGCGGATCTGCGTCTCGGCATTGTCGAGCGTCTCGGTGACGCGCTCATTGAAGTGCAGATACGCCTTCTCGCCGTCGTAGTTGATGTTGGCGGCGAAGATCATGGCCATGTCGATCGCGGCTTCGCCGGACTCGGCGAGCGTGTAGTCGGCGACATTGGCTAAATCGTTCGAGTTCACCTCGACATAGACGGCGAGCTTCGGGTCTGCGGGCTCTGCGGTCTCGGCAGCAGCCCCCAGCGAACCGGTGAGAATGCCTGCAGCAGCGACCGCGAGCACTCCCAGCCCGGCGATGCCCTTTCGCAATCGGTGATTCCTGACGTTCTGACTCATAGCGGATCGTCTCCTTCGGCGTCGTTGTCGAATCCGGCCGCGGCGTCGCGACCTGCCGCCGACTATAGCGCTTAAGTGGTTCGCTCGAAAGGTTCGTCGATCGGTCAGTCCGAGAGCATCCGATCCCGCACCTGCCGGCGCAGCACCTTGCCGATGAGCGAACGAGGAAGCTCGTCGACGGCGACGATCCGCTTGGGCACCTTGTAGGGGGTCAGCCGAGTGCGACAGAAGTCGCGCAGCGCACCCGAGTCGAGTGTCGCGCCGTCACGCAGAACGACGGCGGCGGCGACCTCCTCGCCTCCGCTCGACCGGGGCAGGCCCACGACTGCAGCCGCGGCCACGTCGGGGTGCGCCTCGAGCGCATCCTCGACCTCGCTGGGCGAGACGTTGAACCCGCCGGTGATGATGAGCTCCTTGAGGCGGTCGACGATCGTCACGAAGCCGTCGGTCGAGACCTCGGCGATGTCGCCGGTGCGCAGCCAGCCGTCGGCGAGCAGCACGTCAGCGGTGTCGCCCGAGCGACCCCAGTAGCCCTGGAACACCTGAGGGCCGCGGATCAGCAGCTCGCCCCGCTCGCCCACCGGCATGTCGACGTCGGTGTCGGCAGGATCGACGACGCGGATCTCGGTGCTCGGGAACGGCACGCCGACCGTGCCGGGGCGGCGGCTGCGGCCCATCGGGTTGCCGAGCGCGACGGGTGAGCTCTCGGTCATGCCGTAGCCCTCGACGAGCAGACCTCCCGTGGCCTCCTCCCACCGCTGCACGGTCGCGACCGGAAGACTCATCGCACCCGAGATCGCGAAGCGGACGGTGGAGAGGTCGATGGTCCCGCGTGACGCGGCGCGCGCGAGCTGGTCGTAGATCGGCGGCACGGCGGGGAGGAAGGTCGGCGGACTCGTGCGCGCCGCCTTCGTGACGAGGCCGAGATCGAAGGTCGGGAACAGCACGAGCTTCGCGCCGATGCTCATCGCGAACGTCAGGCAGAGCGTCATCCCGTAGGCGTGGAACAGCGGCAGCACGCCGTAGAACGTCTCCTTGCCGTCGACGAGCCCGGGCACCCACGCCCGGCCCTGCATCGCGTTGGCGCGCAGATTCGCGTGGGTGAGGATCGCACCCTTGGGATCACCTGTCGTTCCGCTCGTGTACTGCAGCAGTGCGGTGTCGCCGAGCGTGGGGCCGTCGACGCGGCGCGAGAGCGGACGATGGTCGACCAGCTTCTTCCACGCCAGCGCGCGACGCGTCTTCGGGGTGGCCGTCAGCTTGGCCCTCGACGCCCGCGCCCGGGGTATGGGCAGCCGCAGCAGCAGGCGCTGCGATGCGGGCATCGCCTCAGTGAGGTCGACGCTCACGATGTGCTCGACCCGCAGGTCGGAGGGGAAGTCCGCGATCGTATCGACGGTCTTGTCCCACACGATCGCGACCTTGGCGCCGTGATCCTCGAACTGATGCCGCAGCTCCCTGGCCGTGTAGAGCGGATTGTGCTCGACGACGATGGCACCGAGACGGAGTGCCGCATAGAAGGCCACGACATGCTGCGGGCAGTTGGGCAGCACCAGCGCGACCCGGTCGCCCTTGTGCACCCCGAGACGCCGGAGTCCCTCTGCGGCACGCAGGATCTGCTCGCCCAGCTCGCGGTAGGTGGTCACCGCACCGAAGAACTCGAGCGCCGGTCGACGGCCGAACGTCGCGATGCTCGCGGACATCATCTCGGGCAGCGTCTGGGTCGGAGCCTCGATCTCCGGGGGAACGTCGTCTGCATAGGAGGCGAGCCATGGCCGGGATTCGTGCGGGTTGACGGACATGGCTCCATCCTGCCCGGATCGGCTGTGAGCCGCCCTCCAAGATGCCAGTATGAGAGGAGCTACGAGGGAGGCGGAGCATGTTCGACGAGCTCAGAAGACAGCAGGCACTCGAGGAACTCGGGATCCTGGACACCCCACGGGATGAACGGGTCGATCGAGTGGCCCGGCTGGCGAAGCAGATGTTCGGCGTGCCGATGGTGAGCGTCTCTCTCCTCGACGGCGATCGCCAGTGGCGCAAGTCCGAGATCGGCCTCGGTGGCGACGAGGCCCCGAGGCAGGATTCGTTCTGCGACTACACGGTCGGCCAGGACCGCACGGTCGTGATCGAGGATGCCAGCGCGACCGAGACGTTCGCCACGAACCCGTTCGTGATCGGCGATCCGCACCTCCGGTTCTATGCCGGCCATCCGCTCCATGCACCCGGCGGAGAGCCTGTCGGCACCCTATGCGTGCTCGACACGGAACCCCACTCGTTCTCGGAGGCGCAGCGCGGCCTGCTCCGCGACCTCGCCTTCTGGGTGCAGAGCGAGATCGCCTCCGACGTCGAACTCGATCAGGCCACCCTGATCCAGAGCGCACTGAGACCGCAGTCGATCCCCACGATCACCGGATACACGGTCGCGGGTGGCGGTGCCTCGCGCGGCCGCCTGGCGGGAGACTTCTACGATCTGCGTCTGCATGACGGGGCTCTGCGGATCACCCTCGCCGATGCGATGGGCAAGGGCACGGGCCCGGCCATCGTCGCGGCCGGGGTGCGTGCATCGCTGCGCACGGCTCCCGACCGCAGCATCGCCGAAGCGATCGCCGACGCCGACCGCCTTCTCGAGGAGGACCTCTCGGAGACGACGATGTTCGTCACGGCCGTGCACGCCGAGCTGCAGCCCGAGACCGGCGACCTCGAGGTGATCGACGCCGGTCACAGCCTGGCGTTCATCCTGCGCGGCGACGGCTCGTGGGAGCATCTTCGTTCGACCGGCCTGCCTCTCGGAATGGGCGCCGCACTGCCCGACCAGGACGCTCGCGAGTCGCGGCACACCCGCCTCGAGCCCGGCGACGCGTTCGTCTGCTGCAGCGACGGTCTGCTCGACGTGCTCGACGCCGACGATCCCTTCGCCCACGTCGCCAGGGTGCTCGACACGCTCGGCCCCGACGGAGCGATCGGCGAGGCTCTGCGACTCATCTCGGACGACCGGGCGACCGACGACATCACCGTGGTCGTGGTGAGGCGCGACGCATGACAGCTCGCTTCGCGGCCATCCGGATCATCGCCGTCCTCTCGGTGCTGCTGGGAGTGAACTACGTCGCTTGGCGGTGGATGGAATCGGTCAACTGGTCGGCGTGGTGGATCGCCGTGCCCCTCGTGATCGCCGAGACCTACAGCCTGATCGACACCTTCTTCTTCTGCCTGACGATGTGGCGGGCCAAGGAGCGCCCGGCACCCGTCTCCCCGCCCCAGGGCACGGTCGACGTGTTCATCGCGACCTACAACGAGCCGATCGAACTCGTGATGACCACGGCACGCGCCGCTCGAGGGATCGCGTACCCTCACACGACCTGGATCCTCGACGACGGAGCCCGCCCCGAGCTCGAGCAGGCTGCTCGTGAGGCCGACATCGGCTACCTCACCCGCTCGGACGACTGGACCGGCAAGCCGCGCCACGCGAAGGCCGGCAACCTCAACAGCGCGCTGTTCGAGACCGACGGGGAGTTCCTCCTCATCCTCGACGCCGACCAGATCCCCGACCCGCTGATCCTGCACCGCACCCTGGGATACTTCGCCGACGACCCCGAGGTCGCCGTGGTGCAGACGCCGCAGTGGTTCATCAACGTCGACGAGGCCGACCCTCTCGGCAGCCAGGCACCGCTGTTCTACGGCCCCATCCAACAGGGCAAGGACGGATGGAACGCGGCGTTCTTCTGCGGGTCCAACGCCGTGCTGCGTCGCGACGCACTGATGCAGTTGGGCATCATCGGCTATGTGCGCGAGGTGACCGACACCGCAGCGCGCGCGCTGCGCACCTCCGAGACCCTGATCGAGAAGGAGATGCGCTCGGCATCCGATCCGGAGCTCCGCCGCGAGCTCTTCGCCCTGCACGTGGCGATCGGCCGGAGCCGTCGCGATCTCGCCGCCGGCGCCCCCGTCAGGGAGGTCGCGGATGCCGTACTGGCTGCGGTGCACAACGCCTCGGTGATCCTCGTCGCCAAGGACCTCGCCGGCATCCGATCCGATCTCGCAGAGCTGGGATCGCTTCCGATCGCTCACGACGCGCAGCTCGATGCGATCGTCGTCGACGAGGTGGGCCTCACCGCGCTCGCCGACTCCGATCTCTCCCCCATCACCGCACTGGATGCCGTCAGGGCGCTGCTCGACGCACTCCGGCTCGATCGAAGCGATGAGGCGCAGCCGATCCTGCCCCTCGCCACGATCTCGGTGACGGAGGACATGGCCACGGCGATGCAGCTGCACTCGCTGGGCTGGCGCAGCGTCTACCACCACGAGATCCTGGCCAAGGGGCTCGCCCCCGAGGATCTTCGTACGATGCTGACGCAGCGGCTGCGCTGGGCGCAGGGCACCCTGCAGGTCATGCTGCGCGACAACCCGCTCGCGAAGCGCGGGCTGTCGATCGGCCAGCGGCTGATGTACTTCGCCACGATGTGGAGCTATCTGTCCGGGTTCGCCGCCGTGGTCTACCTCACGGCGCCCGTCGTCTACCTCGTCTTCGGCGTGCTGCCCGTGACCGCCTGGTCGGTGGACTTCTTCGTGAGATTCCTCCCCTACTTCCTGGTCAACCAGGTGCTGTTCCTCGTGGTCGCCAAGGGGTTGAGAACCTGGCGCGGGCAGCAGTACTCGCTCGCGCTCTTCCCGGTCTGGATCCGCGCCTGCTGGACCGCGTTCGCCAACGTCGTGTTCCACCGCCCCCTCACGTTCGCCGTGACACGCAAGGACGGGCGGGATCCCCGTGGAGTGCCGTGGCGCGAGATCTGGCCGCAGCTGACCGCGATGGTCGTGCTCGGCATCGCCCTCGTGATCGGCGTGACCAAGGTCATCATCGGCACCGGCGACGGCACGGGAACTCTCGTCAACACGGTGTGGGTGCTGTACGACCTCGTCGTGCTCAGCGTCATCATCCAAGCCGCCCGCTACCGCGGACCGGCCCGAACCCTCGAGGAGGAGAACCATGGATCTCAGAACTGACATCAGAGACGGCTTCGCCGTGATCGCCCTGTCCGGCCGCCTCACGGCGACGGGAGCACCACTGCTGCGCAAGGCGGTCAACGACCTCGTCGCCGGTGGCGACTCGCGGATCGTCATCGACATGACCGAACTGCAGTTCGTCGACTCGTCGGGGCTCGGCGCTCTCGTCGGCGGGCTGAAGAGCGCCAGGGTCGCGGGGGGCGATCTGCGTATCGCCGCGGTGCCGGAGGCCGTCCGGACGGTGCTGCACCTGACCAACCTCGACCGCGTCCTGCTCGACCACCCCACGCCCGAGACGGCGTTCGATGGGCGCTGACCGGCGCACCGCGCACGTCGCGGGCCTTGCCGGCCCCGCCTTCGTCGAGCACGTCCTCGACGCCCTCGACGCGCTGTGGCAGTCTGCCCCGCACGTGACCCCCGAAGATCGCACGCTGTTCGCACTGGCGGTCAGCGAGGTGTCGACGAACATCGCCGCGCACGGCGAGGCACAGGCCGAGCCGGATGCCGGCATCACCGTCGAGGTCGACATCGAGGTGGGCACCGACGAGCTCGTCGCGACCTTCGTCGACACGGCCGATCCGGCGAGGATCGACTGGGATGCGGTGGCGATGCCCGGCGTCGACAGCGAGAGCGGCCGCGGCCTGGCCCTGACGACCGCTGTGCTCGACGACTTCGAGCACAGCGTCGACGCGACCGGCAACACGTGGGTGCTCCGGCGCCGTCTCACTCCTTCCGCCTGAGCCCGGCACCGGGCGCCGCCGCGCGGCAGCCGCCGTCAGGCCGACTTCGTCAGCTGAGCCAGGCGGGAACCCGGCCGCGCAGGAAGGCGCCGTCGATCGAGAACCGCCCGGCGCCGGTGAGCGCGAGAGCCAGCGCGGCCGCACCGAGCACGGCGACGAACTCGTATCCGCCCTCACCCACCCAGAGCCCCGCAGCGAGGTGCACGAGCACCAGTGCCACCACCATGTCGATCGCGAGCAGGATGCCGGCGAGGCGGGTGAAGAGGCCGAGCACCAGCAGGATGCCGCCGATCAGCTCGACGAAGGCGACGAAGGGAGCGGCGATCTCAGGCATGGGCACCCCCATTCCCGCGAAGCTGCCGATGGTGCCGGGGATCGTGTGTTCGAAGATCTTCTGCGCTCCGTGAGCGGCGAATACGGCGCCGACCACGACGCGCAGGACGAGCAGTCCCAGCGAGGCGGCGGCAGAGGGGGCGGTGGTGTTCGTCATGAGGAGGTGTTCCTTCGTGGCAGGACACCGCGCGCCAGGCGCGGAGCAGGGGCTATCCCTGCCTCCACGCTATTCAGGCCACTTTTCCGTCTCCTGTGCGCACGTCACCGTAGCCCCGACCACTGCCGCCTTCCGTAGACTCGCCGGATGGGAGATGCGCCGTCTGGACGACGATGCGCACAGCCGGAAAGGGGCATGGGGCGAGAGTGAGGGCACGATCGGCGTTCGGCGTGCTGCGCTTGGCCACGGCCGCAGTGTGCACCGTCGCGCTCGTGCACCGGCTGTTCTGGGGCCTCAGCTCCCGATCGATCGCGGGCGAGAACTTCTTCGCGTATCTGACGGTCCAGTCCAACTGCGCGCTCGTGGTGGTGCTGCTGATCGGCGCGGTGCTCGCCTTCATCCGAGCGACGGATCCTCGCTGGTTCACCGTCGCCCTGGCGCTCGTGCTCACCTGGACCATCACGGCAGGACTCGCCTTCGCGCTGATCGTCTGGCAAGCGGGGCTGCGCGGCATCCGCGTCGACGTTCCCTGGTCTGATCAGGTGCTGCACTTCTGGCTGCCTGCGTGCACCGCCATCGCCTGGGTGCTCACGCCGGGCCACCGCGGCGTGCCGTGGTGGGTGGTGCCCACGGCGCTCACCTTCCCCCTCGCATGGGGCGGCGTCACGATGTGGCGCGGGCCGTCGGTGGGGTGGTATCCGTACTACTTCCTCGACCCCCGACAGGTCTCCGGCCCTCCCGAGTTCCTGCTCACCAGCGCCGTGGCGCTGGCGATCTTCGCGCTCGTCGCGACATTCATCGTGCTGGCCAGCCGGATGCGACGACGCGGTCAGGAGCGCCCGGAGGTCTGAACCCCTTCAGCCAGGTGCGGTTCAGGCAGGCGAGGCGAGGAACGGCGCGAGTGAGGCGATCGCCGCCTCGAGCGCCTTCTGCTCGCTCAGCTCGGCGAACGTGCCTGCCGCTTCTCCGCCGACGATGCCCACCACGACGTTCTCGCCGGTGGCCGGTGCGAGATTGATCCAGGTGCGGATCAGCGCATCGCCGCCGACGACGTGCCAGACCGTCGCAGCGGACTCGGCTTCAGCATCGGCTTCAGCATCGCCTTCGGGCTCGGGCTCGGGCTCGGGCTCCGACACGATCAGGGGATCGTCGAAGCGCAGCCAGACCGTCTCGATGAGTCCCATGCCGAGCTCGGCGATGGCACCGCGGTGGCCGAAGGGCAGCGCGGGAGCGAACTCCAGGCCCTCGCCCTTCAGCACGCCCAGCGGCACCGTGATCAGGACTCGGTCGAACGACAGCGACTCTCCCGAGGCGATGCCGAGGCTGACGCCCGCCTCGTCGTAGGCTACGCGACTGACGGGCGACGAAAGGCTCAGCTTCGCGCCCTCGAGAAGCTCGTCGATGGCCGGGGTCAGGTCGCCGAGGGGTGCCACCATCTGGTCGGCAGGGAGCCGAGGGGGGAACCACGTCGACTCGTCGGAGGCATCGGCCCCCGATGCGGCCGCTATCGAGGCGAGCAGCGCCGCGAGTCCCGGCTCCTCAGGGTCAGCGCCCGCTGCCGTCAGCGCATCCTCGAGCGACGAGTCGGTCGGCCCCTGCTGGGCGGTGGCGATCGCCGCCTGCACCGGTTCGATCGGCACCGGCTCGACGTCTCCGTCGGTCGATCGCCACAGCGAACCGGCGATCGGAGCCGTCCGGATGTCGCGCGCATTGAGAGTCTCGAGCAGGACGTCGTCGTAGGAGCCGAGCAGCCAGCCGCCCAGCTGCGCCGGGAAGGGCCAGGCCGTGTCGTCGACGACCGAGTGGACGCGGCCGCCGACACGGTCGCGCGCCTCGAACACCGTGACCTGCAGCCCCTCCGCGACGAGTCGGGCGGCGGCGGCGGCACCGGCGAGACCCGCGCCGACGATCGCCACACGCTCACCGCTGTCGGCGGCACGAAGAAGCTCGTCGGCTGCTCGGTCTCCGGATCGGAGCGCTGCGGCGATCGTGCCCGGCGCCTCGACATCGGTCGCTTCGCCCGAGAAGAACAGCCGGTCGTCGATCGGCTCGGCCAGCGCCTCGCGCGCCCTCGCCTGCGTGCCGACCGGAGTGAAGCTCGCAGCGCCGAGCGCGAACGGGTCGGTGGTCCACGAGCTGCGGGCGAACGCAGCGGGGGTGATCGCCCCGGCGGTCGGCTTCGGAGTGGGCGAGCGGTCGGGCGTGGGCGACGGCGCCGGCTCGGGTGTGCAGGAGGCCAGAAGGACTCCCAGGACACCGGCTCCGGCGCCCATCAGCAGTGTGCGACGCGTCATCCTCATCGTGTCGCAACGATACCGCGCGCGGATGGATGACGTGCGCGGCGGGCGTGTCTCAGCTCCGGCCGCTGCCCGGGTGCCAGAGCACGACTTCGGCCGAACGGCGGATGCGGCGGCCGCTCGGCACCGGGATGACCCCGGCGGATCCTGCGGCGAACACGCGCATGCCCGGACGATTGTCTCGCTCGGCGCGCAGCGCGGCGTCGAGCTCGGCGACGCGACGTCGCAGCATCCGGTTCTCGTCTTCGAGGTCGAGAACGCGCGCGATCGCCGGAAGGCTCATGCCTTCGGATGACAGCTGGGCGACCTCGCGGAGCTGTTCGATGTTGCGGGTCGAATAGCGACGAGAGCCGCCGGAGGTGCGACCGGGCACCACGAGTCCGATGCGGTCGTACTGTCGCAGGGTCTGCGGGTGAAGACCCGAGAGCTGGGCGGCGACGGCGATCGCGAACACCGGGGTGTCGGCGTCCATGCGCTGGTCAGCCATGTTCCCTCACCTCTTCCTCGGTGTTCGCGTTCGTCATGATCTTCTAGCGCCTGGCCTTCGCCATGAGGTCGGCGCGCGGGTTATCCGCCGGCTCGAGCGACTGGAACTTCTCCAGTGCCTCCCGAGCCGCCTCGTCGAGGTGCGACGGCACCGCGATCTGCAGCTCGGCGAGCAGGTCGCCCGTGCCCTTCGAGGTGGTGACACCGCGACCCTTGACGCGCAGGACGCGCCCCGACGGCGTGCCGGGCGCCACACGGAGCTTGACCGTGTCGCCACTGAGCGTGGGAACCTCGATCGTCGCGCCGAGTGCTGCCTCGGTGAAGGTCACCGGAACGACCACGCGCAGGTTCAGCCCTTCACGGGTGAACACCGGATGCGGTCGCACCGCGATCTGCACCACGACGTCGCCGTTCTCCCCGCCGTCCGGCGAGGGGCGACCGCGTCCGCGGAGCCTGATCTTCTGCCCGTCGGCGACGCCGGCCGGGATCTTCACCTTGAACGGCTTGCCGTCGTCTCCCTGCAGGCTGATCGTCTCACCCTGCACGGCGGTGGCGAAGTCGAGCGTGGTGCGCGCCGTGACATCGGCCCCCTTCTGGGGTCCGCCGAAGCCGCGGTATCCGCCGGAGGTCTGCCCGAAACGGCCGGAGCCGAACGAGCCGCCCTGACCCTGATTGAACATCGCGAAGATGTCCTCGAAGTCGGCGGACTGCTGCTGCCCGCGCCCCTGCTGCCCGAACCGGCTGAAGACGTCTTCGAAGCCGCCTGCTCCTGCACCGCCCGCCGTGAAGCGTGCGCCCGAGCCCATCGCGCGGATCTCGTCGTACTCCTTGCGCTGTTCGGCATCCGAGAGCACCGAGTACGCCTCGCTGATCTCTTTGAACTTCGCCTCCGCCTTCTCGTCACCCTGATTGGAGTCGGGGTGATACTTGCGAGCGAGCTTGCGGTACGTCTTCTTGAGATCGGCGTCGCTGACGTCCTTCGAGACCCCGAGGATCTTGTAGAAGTCCTTGTCGAACCAGTCCTGGCTAGCCATCGATCACCTACTCTGCGGGTACGGCGACGACGACCTTCGCGGGACGCAGCTCGACGTCACCGAGGCGGTAACCCACCTCGACGACCTCGAGCACCGTGGTCTTGTCGGCGCCCGGGGTGGGCTGCTGGAAGATCGCCTCGTGGCGCTGAGGGTCGAACTCCTCGCCCTTCTCGCCGTACGAGACGACACCGAGACGCTCGACGACCGTGCGCACCTTGCCGGCGATCACGGCGAAGGGCGTGCCCTCGACCAGATCACCGTGCTGGGCGGCGCGATCGAGATCGTCGAGCACGGGGATCAGGCCCTTGGCGGCCTCGCCCTTCGCGCGCTCGATCTCGACCTGGCGCTGCTCTTCGGTGCGGCGGCGGTAGTTGGCGTACTCGGCCTGGAGGCGCTTGAGGTCGTTGAGCAGCGCGTTCTCGGCGTCGGCGATCGCGTCATCCCCCGCAGCGGCCTCAGCCGTCTGGTCGGCGTTCAGGATGTCGTCGATCGTGAAGTCCGCGTCGTCAGAGCCTTCCGCAGCCCGGGCCTCGTCAGAGTCCGGGTTGTGCGGCGCGGGGCCGGATGCCTGAGCATCCGACCCCTCGCTGTGACCTTCGGCGGGCTCAGGAACCTGATTGTCGTCGAAGTTCTTGTCCGTCATGATTACTTCTTCTCGTCCTCGTCGTCGACGACCTCGGCGTCGATGACATCCTCGTCGGAGGAGCTGTCATCGGCCGGAGCCTCGCCCGCGGCGTCGGCGCTCGGAGCGCCCTCCGCCTGGGACTGTGCGTAGATGGCCTCGCCGATCTTGCCCTGCGACTGGTTCAGCTTGTCGAACGCGGTCTTCACGGCCTCGTCGTCTTCGCCGGCCAGAGCCGTCTTGAGAGCGTCGACGTCGGCCTTGACCTCGGTCTTGACGTCTTCGGGCAGCTTGTCGTCGTTCTCGGTGATCAGCTTGTCGATCGAGTACGCGAGCGTCTCGGCCTGGTTGCGGACCTCGGCGGCCTCACGGCGCGCCTTGTCTTCAGCCGCGTGCTCCTCGGCCTCGCGCACCATGCGCTCGATGTCCTCCTTCGACAGCGACGAGCCGCCGGAGATGACGATCGACTTCTCGGTGCCGGTGCCCTTGTCCTTGGCGGACACGTGCACGATGCCGTTGGCGTCGATGTCGAACGTGACCTCGATCTGCGGGATGCCACGGGGAGCCGGGGCGATTCCGGTGAGCTCGAACGTGCCCAGCGGCTTGTTGTCGCGGGTGAAGTCGCGCTCGCCCTGGAAGACCTGGATCGCGACGGACGGCTGGTTGTCGTCTGCCGTGGTGAAGGTCTCGCTGCGCTTGGTCGGGATGGCCGTGTTGCGCTCGATGAGCTTGGTCATCATGCCGCCCTTGGTCTCGATGCCGAGGCTCAGGGGGGTGACGTCGATGAGCAGGACGTCCTTGCGCTCGCCCTTGAGGACACCGGCCTGAAGGGCGGCGCCCACGGCGACGACCTCATCGGGGTTGACGCCCTTGTTCGCCTCTTTGCCGGTCTCGCGCTTGACGAGCTCGGCGACGGCGGGCATGCGGGTCGATCCACCCACGAGCACGATGTGATCGATGTCGGCGACCTTGATGCCGGCTTCGCGGATGACGTCCTCGAACGGCTTCTTGGTGCGGTCGAGCAGGTCCTTGGTGAGGTCCTCGAACTTCGCGCGGGTGATGGTCTCGCTCAGCGACACCGGGCCCGACTCGGTCAGCGACAGGTAGGGGAGGTTGATGCTGGTGCTGGTCGAGGAGGAGAGCTCCTTCTTGGCCTGCTCGGCAGCCTCCTTGAGACGCTGCAGGGCGATCTTGTCGCCCGAGACGTCGACGCCGGTGGTCTCCTTGAACTGCTTGATCAGGTGGTCGACGAGGCGCTGGTCCCAGTCGTCACCGCCGAGGCGGTTGTCACCTGCGGTGGAGCGCACCTGGATGGTCGAGAAGTCGTCGTCCTTGCCCACCTCGAGCAGCGAGACGTCGAACGTTCCGCCACCGAGGTCGAAGACCAGGATGAGCTCGTCTTCCTTGCCCTTGTCGAGGCCGTAGGCCAGAGCAGCGGCGGTGGGCTCGTTGATGATGCGCAGGACGTTGAGTCCCGCGATCTCGCCGGCCTCCTTGGTGGCCTGACGCTCGGCGTCATTGAAGTACGCGGGGACCGTGATGACGGCATCCGTCACCGTGTCGCCCAGGTACGACTCGGCGTCGCGCTTGAGCTTCTGGAGGATGCGCGCGGAGATCTCTTGCGGCGTCCACTTCTTGCCGTCGACGTCGAACGTCCAGTCCGTGCCCATGTGGCGCTTGACGGATGCGATGGTGCGGTCGACGTTCGTGACGGCCTGGCGCTTCGCGGTCTCGCCGACGAGCACCTCGCCGTCCTTCGTGAATGCGACGACCGAAGGGGTGGTGCGGAAGCCCTCGGCATTGGCGATGACCTTCGGCTCGCCACCCTCGAGGACGCTGACGACGGAGTTCGTCGTACCGAGGTCGATTCCAACAGCACGTGCCATGTGATTCTCCTTAGTTGCTGAGGTTGATATGGGTCTGAAAATCCGGGGCGATCAGGGAAACCTGAGTCGCGATGACTCAACTGTACTCCGACCTCCGGAGGCTGTCAAATGAAGTTGATACGACCTGGCTCAACTTTATCCTCCGCCCGTCCGAGGTGGCAGACTGAGGCTGTGCGAACGCCTGACACGGACACCTACGACGTGCTCGTGATCGGCGGTGGCCCTGCGGGACTGTCCGCCGCTCTCAACCTGGGGCGTTCGCTCATGCGCGTGCTCGTGGTCGACGCCGACCGCCCGCGCAACGCCGCCACCCTGAACTCGCACGGCTTCCTCACGCGTGACGGGGTGGCCCCGCACGAGCTGCGCCGCATGGCCCGCGACGAGCTCGCCGCCTACCCCAACATCGAGGTGCGCACACGCGTCAGGGTGCTCGAGCTCCGCAGGTCGGCGGATGCAGGGGCTGAGGCTTCGGATGCAGGGGACGCCCTCTTCACGGCATCCATCGGCCGCAAAGATCCCACCGACATGGTCACCGCCCGGAGCGTGCTGCTCGCGACGGGTCTGCACGAGACCCTTCCCGACGTCCCGAACCTCCGCGGCTTCTACGGCATCAGCCTGTTCAGCTGCGCGGCCTGCGACGCGTGGGAGCTGCGGGGGCGGCGACTCGCCCTCATCGGAGAGACGCCCGACCTCGCCGACCGCGCTCGACTCATCTCGCGTTGGACCGAGAGCCTCACCGTCTTCACCCTCGGAGCAGACACGGTCACGCGGGAGGAGGAGGCCGACCTCGCCTCGTCGGGAGTCGCCGTGCTGCGGCATCCGATCGCCGAGCTCGTCGGAGACCGCGGGCGCATCGAGGCGATCAGGCTGACCGACGGCACCGTCGTCGCCGTCGAGGGCGGATTCGTGCGGCCCGAGTGGCAGACCGATCTGTCGTTCCTGCACGGCTTCGCACCCGCGATCGACCGCGACGGGCACCTCGTCACCGATCGGTCGGGGCGCACCGACATCCCAGGGCTCTACGCCGCCGGCGATGCGGCGATCCCCGGCCCCCAGCAGCTGATCGTCGCAGCCGGCGCCGGCGCGAGGGTCGCCTCCGTCATGGTGCACGACGCGGTCGGCATCGCCACGGCGCACTGACTCGGCCGCCTCACCCGCGGACTAGGCTGACCGGCATGACGCGCATCTCGCAGGTCTCTCCGCTGGTCCGCCTCGCCGCCGTGTCGGTGGTCGCCCTGGCGGTGCTGCCGCTGAGCGGGTGCCTGTACGCGCAGATCCCCGTGAACACGCCCGACGGCGACGGCCCCGACCCCTCCCCGACCGCGATCCCGTCGGAGCAGCCCTCCGACGAGCCCTCCGAGGAGCCCTCCGGCGATCTGCCCTCGACCATGACCTTCGCAGACGGCGCCGACATCCCGGCAGCGGCGTACATCCAGTGGGGCGACGGGCTGATCGCCGACGACGGCTGGAAGATCGTCAAGCCGGACGACGGCAACGGAGGCTGGACCTACGGCACGATCGACGACACCTGCACGGCTCAGTTCTGGCAGGGCCTCATCCCCGATGTGCCGACGGTGACCGGCGACGACAGCGTCAGATCAGATGCCATGCTTGCCATGCTCCTCGGTGAGGCGGACGCCGCCGCGATCACCCCGCTGGCGACGACCGGGTCATTCAGCTATCAGGTCGGCGGCAACACCGACGTCGAGAACCGGCAGGTCGTCGGCGAAGCAGCCGAGCGCCAGTGGGCGATGGCCACGCGGGCCTTCACCGCGACGGGGGTCGGGCTCTACGTGATCGTCGACTGCACCGGCGGTGACATGCAGGCCACGATGGCCGAGGTCATCGACAAGAACGCCGTCGTCATCCAGTGACGCCGGCCGCCCGACATCCGCTCTGCTGAGCTCGGGCGGAACTCACTTGCCGCCGGGCGGGCCCACGAGCAGCAGGATCACGTACAGCGCGACGATGCCGACGGCGAGCAGGATCGCCAGAACCCACGGGCGGCGCAGGAACCAGCGCATGAGCCGGTCGTACCAGCGCGCATCGCGCGGGTCCTGCGTCTGCTCCAGTCGCCACTCGCCCGCCAGGCGGCCGGTGCGGTGCAGCCAGATCTCCATCGGGATCGTCGCGTAGGGAACGATGGCGCTCGCCACGGCGAGGGTCGCGACGCCGAGGTGCCAGCGCTGGTTGAGCGCGACGAGCACCGCCGTCGCGGCGTACGCGAGGAACACGAAACCGTGGATGCCACCGCCGATGGTGACGACGACACCGGGTGCGCCGACGGCACGGGCGATGATCGCCGAGATCAGGATGGTCCAGGTGATCGCCTCCGCGATCGCGAGAACTCGGAACAGGCGGTCGGGTGTGCGGAACACGGGACTCCTCGGGTGGGGGTCCGTCCAGCGTATCCGGAATAGCTATGCGCCCCCGGGCGTTGCCGAAGGCATGGTGACCGTCGACTCCGCAGCCCTCGGGCACGTGCTCGACTCCGTCGACCTCCGTGTCGGCATCGTCCGCCGCGTCGCCCTCAGCACCGGTGGCCTGCTGCCGATCCCCTCGGGCGCGGCCACCCTCGTCTACATCGCCGCGGGCTCGGTGCACGGGCATCCTCCACTGACCACCGGATGCCGTCTCGACGTCGACCGTGCAGCGCAGATCGTGACCGTGGACGATCGCCCGCTGCACACGAACCTGGTCGCCGGAGACGCGTTCCTGACGCTCGGCCGCGCGTCGATCGCCCTCGAGGCCGGCGAGGTGACCGACCTCGTCGTCGTCGACCTCGAGTTCTCCGACAGCGCCGCGATGATCGCCGCGCTCCTTCCCGATCCGATCACCGTCATGTCGTTCGCCGCGCTCGAACCCGCTGCAGCCGCACTCGCCGGAAGCATGGGACCCACCGATCCCGCCACGTGCCCCTCACGCCAGGGCGACCCGGTGATCTGCCGGATGATGGCGCAGACCGTGCTGCTCTCGGTGATCCGCGCGTGGGCGGCGAACGGCTGCGCGCCGGCCGGCTGGCCCTCGGTCTCGAACGATCCCTTCCTCGATCGCGTCGTCGAGGCGATCCATGAGCAACCAGGGCGCGACTGGACGGTCGAGCGCCTCGCGAGCGTCGGGGCGATGTCGCGGTCGGTGTTCGCCGAGCGGTTCCGCAGCGCGATCGGCCGCTCGCCCGCCGACTACGTCACCGAGGTGCGCGTCGACGCGGCGAAGCGGATGCTGAGCGAGGGGCGCTCGGTCAGCGAGACGTCGCGCGAGTTGGGCTACGCCTCGGACGAGGGGTTCAGCCGCGCGTTCCGCCGCCGCACCGGGATGACTCCGTCAACCTGGCGCGCATCACAGCTCACCGCGGTCCCGGCCTGAGCCCACCGTCCCCGAGCCCCGGTCAGGCGAGCTTCGCCGCCGCGACGCTCCGGCGGTTCGACATTCCGAAGAGCACGGCGCCGACCAGCAGAGACACCGCCCCGAGCACGTAGACGAACTCCACGTCGAGCGTGTCGACGAGCAGCCCGCCGACACCGGCGGCGATCGTGATCGCTCCCTGGAATCCCACCACGACGAGGCTTCCGCCGGCTTCGAGACGGTCGGGCGTGCGGTGCCCCACCCACGTGTTGATCACGAGCAGCCACGACGAGAAGAAGAAGCCCCAGACGAGCACGACGATCGCGATGCCGAGCACCGAGCCCGACAGGAAGATCATCGACAGCACCGACACGGCGATCACCAGTGGGGCGAACACTGCGAAGAAGCCGAAGGTGCGGTCGATGAAGAACCCGAGACCGAGGTTGCCGGCAAGGCCTCCGAGTCCGAAGAGGGCGAGCAGGAGGATGATCGTCGACGGCTCGATCTCGGGGATGCGCTCGAGCGCGAGTCGCACGTATGTGTAGGCGAGGAAGTGACCGAGCACGACGAGCACGTGCCCGACCATGCCGAGCCCGATGCCCGGACGACGCAGGGTGTCGACGAGGAGCCGGATGCTGGCCCCCTGCTCGGCCGGGACCGACGGGAGCATGAACCGCAGCGCGACGGCCAGCAGCACCATGAGCACACCCGCGATCGCGAACACCGTCTGCCAGTCGACGATCTCGCTGAGCATCACGCCGAGCGGCACTCCGGCGACGGTGGCGAGCGAGACGCCGGCCGAGGTGAACATGACGCCCCGCCCGAGGTGTTCTGGGCCTGCCAGGCGTGCGGCGACAGTGATCGACATGGCCCAGAAGGCGCTGATCGCGGCGCCGAGCAGGAACCGCGCGAGCAGCACGATGATCAGGTTGGGTGCGATCGCGACGATGAGGTTCGACACCGCTGCGGCGAGCGCCATCCAGACGAGCAGCGAGCGGCGGTCGAGGCGGGGGAAGATCAGCCCCACCGTCGGCGCCACGATCAGACCGACGAGCGCGGTGACCGTGACGGTCTGACCGGCCTGACCGGGAGTCACGCCGAGGGCGTCGGCCATCTCGGTGAGCACGCCGTTGGGCAGGAACTCGGCCGTCACGAGCAAGAAGCCCATCAGCATCAGCACGATGAGGCCGCCATAGCGGATGCTCTCGGTGCGGGCGGTCGTCACGGGTACGGGCGCGGTCGTCGTCATGGTTCCACGCTCGCAGGTGTCGGGGGCGCTCGCCCGACGCGGCGTCCACGGCATCCGACCATTCGTCCGGACCGCGCGACCAGACGGGAAACCCGGGTCTGGACAGCATCCGACCGCACCCCCTAGGCTCGACGACGCACCGGGGTTCTCCCGGAAGGCCCAGCGAGAGGAGTGGATGACATGAACACCGTCTCTGTCGTGCCCCTCGCCGACATCCTTCCTCTCGAGGCCTCCCGCTCCTGATCCGCGCGTGGCCTCCCTCTCTCGGAGCCACATCGTGTCTGATCTCTTCGCTTCTTCAGAAGCATCCGCCTCTTCTCGTCTTTCCGCTGCGTCGACGTTCGACGCCTCTCCTTTCGAATCCGTTCCCACGTTCGCCGACGTCGAACCCGGCGACCAGCAGCGCTGGACCACCTGGCCGGCGATCACGCCGTCGGAGCGTGGACCGCTCCCCTGGCCCGACTGGGTCGTGACGAGCGCCGGCGCGCTCGACACCGAACTCGGCATCCTCAAGACCGGCAAGGAGGCCGACGTGTTCCTGCTCGAACGCGCCGTGCCGGACGACCCGACCCAGCGCACTCTGCTCGCGGCCAAGCGATACCGCGACAGCGACCACAGCAGCTTCCACCGCTCGGGCGTCTACACCGAGGGCCGCAGCACCAGGAACACCCGCGACACCCGCGCCCTCGCGAAGAAGTCCGAGCACGGCCGAGCCGTCGCCGCCGCGCAGTGGTCGTTCGCGGAGTTCGACGCGCTGAGCCGCATGTGGGAACTCGGAGCGCCCGTGCCCTACCCCGTGCAGGTCAACGGCACGGAGCTGCTGATGGAGTTCATCGGCAGCGATTCGGGGGTCGCGGCGCCCCGGCTGGCGGCCGTGCGCAGCGATCGGGCCGAACTCGACGGTCTCTTCGACCAGGTCGTCGACCTCATGCGCATCTTCGCCACGGCGGGCTTCGCCCATGGCGACCTCTCGGCGTACAACCTGCTCGTGCACGACGGGCGCGTGCGGGTGATCGACCTGCCGCAGATCGTCGACATCATCGCGAACCCGCAGGGACTCGACCTGCTGCATCGCGACTGCGTCAACATCTGCGACTGGTTCACCCGCCGCCGCGTCGAGCGCGACGCAGAGGAGCTCTTCGCAGAGATGCTCGCGGCGTCGTATGCGTGAGCGGCGCCGTCGACGTGACCCTCAGTCGCGGCCGATGCGGGCGGCGAGCAGCGACACCAGCTCGTACACGACGTGGCTCGCCGCGATGCCGGTGATCTGCGCGTGGTCGTAGGCGGGTGACACCTCGACGACGTCTGCGCCGACGATGTCGCGATCGCTCAGCGCACGCAGGATCCGCAGCAGCTCGCGGCTGGTGAGCCCACCCGCCTCGGGCGTGCCGGTGCCGGGGGCGTGGGCGGGGTCGAGCACGTCGATGTCGATCGACACATAGAGCGGCTTGTCGCCGACGCGCTGCAGGATGCGCTGGATGCCGGCCTCGACGCCGTGCTCTTCGATGTACTCGCTCGACACGATCGAGAAGCCCAGGCGCTCATCGTCTTCGAGGTCCTGCTTCGAGTACAGCGGCCCTCGGGTGCCCACATGGCAGCTCGCGGTGAGGTCGATCAGCCCCTCCTCGCTCGCCCTGCGGAACGGTGTGCCGTGGGTGATCGGTGCACCGAAGTAGGTGTCCCACGTGTCGAGGTGCGCGTCGAAGTGCAGCACGGCGACCGGGCCGTGCTTCGCCGCCACCGCCCGCAGCAGCGGCAGCGCGACCGTGTGGTCGCCACCGATCGTGACGATGCGCTGCACCTGCTCGCCGAGCGCGAGCGCGGCGCGTTCGACCTCGGTCACCGCCTCGGTGAGGTCGAACGGATTGACCGGGATGTCACCGGCATCCACCACCTGCGCGACCGCGAACGGCGACACGTCCTGCGCGGGGTTGTAGGGGCGCAGCAGGCGCGAGGACTCGCGCACGTGCGACGGGCCGAAGCGGGTGCCCGGCCGGTAGCTCACGCCGGAGTCGAAGGGGATGCCGACGACGGCGATGTCGGCGCGAGGCACGTCTTCGATCCGCGGCAGACGGGCGAAGGTCGCGATCCCCGAGTACCGGGGATTCACGGAGGCGTCGATGGGGCCCACGTTCTCTGTCATGTTCAGTCCTGTCTCTGCATGGGGATGTGCACGAGCTGCACTCCGCCGGCGGCGATGGCGTCGCGGATGCTCGGCACGATGTCTTCTCGGTCGTCGACCCGGCGCCCCGTGGCGCCGAACGCGGTCGCGAGGGCCGCCCAGTCGGGCTGCACGAGGTCGACGCCGACGGGCGTCATGCCACGGTCGATCTCGTTCTGGCGGATCTCGGCGTAGCCGCCGTTGTCGACGCACACGATGGTCACGTCGAGCCGCTGCTCCACGGCCGTCACGAGCTCGTTCACGCAGAACATCAGCGCGCCGTCTCCGATCACGGTGACCACGGGATGCTCGGTCTGCGCGACCCGCGCACCGATGGCGGCAGGCAGGCCGTAGCCGAGCGTCGCGTAGGTGGGTGTGTAGAGCAGCGAGTGCGGATGCTGCGAGCGCAGCACGCTGCCGAGCGCCATGTAGACGATCTGCGAGGAGTCGCCGGCGACGATCGCATCGTCGGGAAGCGCCTCGGCGATGAGCTCGGCCAGCGCGACCGTCTCGGGCGCGGTGTCACGCATCTCGGCGTCGATCGCGGCGCGCTCGACCGTGAGGTCGCGAGCGGGGCGACCGCCGTCGGGCAGGAGCGCGAGCAGCGCGGCGCCGACCGCCGCAGCGTCGCCGACGATGCCCACGGTCGCGTCGAGGTTCTTGTGCACCTGCAGCGGCGAGATGTCGATGCGCACGACCGCACCGCGCGCCTCCAGCTTCGGCGCCCACAGCTCGGCCTCGCCGAGCTTCGAGCCGATCACGAGCACGACGTCGGCGTCCTCGGCGACCTCGCGGGCCGCGGCGAGACGCAGGTTCGAACCCAGCGACAGCGGATGCCGCTCATCGACGACCCCCTTGCCGTTGAGCGTGGTGAGCACCGGGGCACCGAGGCGTTCGGCGATGGTCGTGACCTCGTGCGCGGCATCGACAGATCCGCCGCCCGCGACGATCACCGGCCGCTGCGCATCCTGCAGCAGACGTGCGGCCTCGGCCAGCGCTGTGCGATCACCCGACACCCGCGGGGGCATCGCCCTGGGGTGGCGCGCCTCCGCGGGGACATCGGCCGGGGTCTCGAGCACGTCGAGGGGGATCTCGATGTGCACGGGGCGGGGGCGGCCGGTCCGGAAGAGCGCGAACGCGTCGTGCACGGCCTCGACCGCTTCGTCGGCGCTGGTCACGCGACGCGACCACTCGGCGATCGCGCCGACCATGGCCGTGGCATCCTTCGTCTCGTGCAGCGTGCCGACGTCGGCGAACTCCGACCCGAGCGGCACGCCCGGCGACAGCACGATCATCGGCCGCGACTCGCAGAACGCCGTGCCGATCGCGCTCATCGCGTTCTGCAGGCCGGGTCCGGACGTCGTGATCACGACACCGGGCAGCCCTGTCTGCTGCGCCCAGCCGTCGGCACCGTAGCCCGAGCCCTGCTCGTGACGGTTCGTCACCGCGCGGATGCCGAGGTCGGCGAGCGGACGGTACAGCTCGAGGTTGTGCGTGCCGGGGATGCCGAACACGGCGTCCACTCCGTAGCCACGGATGGTCTCGAGCACCGCGCGGCCGGCGGTATCGGCATAACGGTCGTCGCTCATGCTCGCACCCTCGCTCATGCCGTCGCTCATGCCGTCGCTCATGCCGACGCCATCGCCGCGGCAGCCACGTGGCGACGGGCACCGTCGACCCACGTCTCACGCACGGCGATCGACGAGATGTCGTCGGCGTCGACGGCCAGTGGGTCGTCGGAGAGGACGACGAAATCGGCGTACTTGCCGATTTCGAGCGACCCGAGGTCGTCTTCACGGCCGATCGAGACGGCACCTTCGATCGTGTGCGCGCGCAGAGCCGAGAGGGCGGAGACGCGCAGGTCATCAGGTCCGAGCGTGTGGCCACGACGGGTCACGCGGGTGACAGCCGTCTGAATCGCCTCGAGCGGGATGGGCTCTGCCACGGGTGCGTCCGACGAGATCGTGAAGGGCACCCCCGCTCGCTCGAACTCGCCGAGCGGGTTGAAGCGCTCGCCCGGAGTGCCGATCGCCTCTTCCACTCCCTCACCCCAGTTGAAGTAGTGCTGGGTCTGGTTGACGGGGCGGATGCCGGAGGCAGCCATCCGGTCGATCTGCTCGGGCGTGGGCAGGCCGCAGTGCTCGATGCGGTGACGCGCATCGGAGTCGGGGCGTTCGGCGAGCGCCGCCTCGATCGCCGACACGACCATCTCGATCGCGGTCGGCGACTGCGCGTGCGTCGCCGTCTGCAGACCTGCGGCGTGCGCCCTGCTGATCAGCGCCGCGTATTCGGCGGGCTCGTGGTAGAGCTGACCGGTGCGGCAGGGGTCGCCCACGTACCCGTCGGGGAAGTACGCGGTCCAGCCGCCGAGCGTGCCGTCGGCGTAGAGCTTGATGCCGGCGAAGCTGAGGTGGGCGTTTCCGAACTGGCCGACGAGGCCCATCTCGAGCGCCTCGTCGAGCAGGTGCGACAGCAGGTACATCGACACACGCAGCTCGAGGCGGCCCGCCTCGGCGAGGCGCAGGTACATGTCGAACTCCCGGCGCGTCACCTGGCAGTCGCCGATCGAGGTGACTCCCCCCGCGAGGAACCGCTGGGTCGCAGCATCCAGCTGACGGAGGTGCTCCTCCGGCTCGTCGGCGAGATGGAAGTTCGGTCCGTGGTGGCCGATCTTCACCCCGTGCACGCCCGTGAGGATGTTGCACGCGGCATCCGAGAGCTCGCCCGTCAGCTCGCCGTCGGCGTCGTGGAAGAACTCGCCGCCGTCCGTGTTGGGGGTGTCGCGGTCGACGCCGTTCTTCGTGAGCGTGTACGAGTTGACGACGCCGCCGTGGCCCGAGGCGTTCATGAGGTACACCTCGCGGTCGGTCGCGACCTCGTCGAGCTCGAAGCGGGTGGGATGCCGCTTCTCGGCGAGGTTGCGCTGCTCGTAGCCGTAGCCGCGCACCGGCCGACCGGCCGGCGCGTCGACCGCCGCGGCCTTCAGCAGCGCCACGATCTCGGGGATGCTGTCGGCCTTCTCGGGTCCGCAGTCGACCCAGGTCATCAGCTGCCCGAACATCAGGGGGTGCGCGTGCGCATCGACGAACCCGGGCACGACGACCGCGTCGCCGAGGTCGACGCGCTCGGGCACGAGCCCCGCACGGTCGGCGGCCGCCTGGCACTCGTGCGCCGTGCCGATCGCGACGATGCGGCCGCGGTCCGTGAGCATGGCGGTCGCGGTCGTGGCATCCGCATCCACCGTCTGGATCACGCGAGCCGTGACCAGCTGTGGCGTCGTCTGGGCGGAGCGGTCGAAGGGAGTGAGCTTTCTCATGGCAGCCTGTTCGCGGTCGTGTCGGTGCGGGCGGTGAACGATGCCGTGACCGGGGCCTCATCCGAGTGCTGCGGGGCGAGCTTCGTGCAGATGCCGGCGATCACCGCCATACCGGCGAACATCGCGAGGACCGACCAGATGTTGCCTGTCCAGGCGATCAGCTGCGTCGCGAACCAGGGCGAGAAACCGGCCCAGATCGCGGCACCGACGCCGTAGGCCAGCGCGATCGACGTGTACCGGGACTGCGGGCGGAACATCTGCGCCAGCAGGGCGGCGATCGGGGCGTAGGTCGCGCTCATCGCGATGCGCACCAGCGAGGCGAAGAGGAAGATCAGTGGTTCGACGCGCCCCGGGAGGATCAGCAGGAACGGGACGAAGGTGAGCACCGAGGTGATCAGACCGATGTACATCACGTTCTTGCGGCCCCACTTGTCGCCCAGCCAGGCGACCGGCAGAGTCACCACGAACTCCACGAACGAGGCGATCGTCATCGCGTCGAGGATCACGCGCTCGTCGATCGCGATCGGGTCGCCCGTCGCGTAGGCCGTCGCGAAGGTCGTCGCGAGGTAATAGCCACCGGTCGAGATGGGCAGGATGCCGATGCCGAGGAGAATCGGGCGCCAGTTGGTGCGCAGGGCGTAGGCCAGAGGCATCGACTGCTTGCGTCCCTCGATCTTCGCCTCGAAGACCGGGGTCTCCTCGACGCGGTAGCGCACCCAGAACCCGACGCCGACCAGCACGATCGACAGCAGGAACGGGATGCGCCAGCCGCCGTTGATGATGAAGTCGTCGCCGACGCGCGACATGATCGCGAAGATGCCCGAGGCCAGCAGGGCGCCGGCCGGGTTGCCGAGCTGCGTGAAGCCGCCGTAGAAGGTCTTCGACTTCTCGGGTGCGTGCTCGACGCTCATCAGCACCGCGCCGCCCCATTCGCCGCCGACCGCGAGTCCCTGCACGGCGCGGAGCAGTATCAGGAGGATCGGAGCGAGGATGCCGATGTTCTCGTACGTCGGCAGGCAGCCGACGAGCACGGTCGCCGCGCCCATCAGCAGCAGCGTGATGACGAGCGACGTGCGCCGGCCGAGCTTGTCGCCGATGTGACCGAAGATGATGCCGCCGAGGGGGCGGACGAGGAACGCGACGGCGAAGGTCGCGAAGGCCGCGGCGGTCTCGGCGAGCCGGTCGCCGCTCGGGAAGAACAGCGGGCCGAAGACGAGGGCGGCGGCGGTCGCGTAGACGTAGAAGTCGTACCACTCGATGGTGGTGCCGACGAAGGCGGCGAAGCCTGCGCGTCGCGCCTTGGTGTGGGTGGAAGTCATGTGTGACCCGCTCCTTTGCGGAAGATGTCGGATAGCGAAGGATGCTACGGACGCGTCGACGAGAGGACAAGGGCAGAACTCCAGCGTGAGGGTCGATTCACTGACGTTGTGTTCGCAGAGTCGCGCACAATGGGCCTACCCAGCCGTCGCGATGACTTCTACACTGCATTTATGCACCTGCGACAGCGCGTTCGCGGGAAACTGACGAATGTGGGCTGAACCATGGATTTCGACGCCGAACTCATCCGTGCTCTCCAGGAAGACGGTCGCGCCAGCATCCGTTCGCTGTCGCTGGGTCTCGGGCAGTCGAGAGCCGCGGTCGCGGCCCGTCTGCGTACGATGCTCGACGATCGCACCGTGCGCGTCGTCGCCGCGGTGGATCCGGTGTTCCTCGGCCAGCATGTGCTCGCGCACGTGTCGATCCGCACCGATGGAGCCGTCGAGATCGTCGCCGAGCACCTGCGCGACATGAGCGAGACCGTGCTCGTCTCGGCGGTCGGCGGAGCCCACGACCTCGTCACCGAGGTGCGACTGGGATCGATGGCCGATCTGCACGACCTGCTGGCGCAGATCCGAGCGATCGACGGCGTGCTGGACATCAACACGATCATCTACTCCACCGTCGTGAAGGGCTTCTTCGTCTCTGAGTACCACGGCGACGTCACGCTCGACACGGTCGACGAAGACCTCATCGAACGGCTGCAGTCCGACGGGCGGATGAGCTTCCGCGCGCTGGGCGAGGCCGTGCGCCTCTCGCCCTCGGCCGTCGCGACGCGGGTGCAGCGGCTGATCGACGGCGGGGTGATCAAGATCAGCGCCGTGGAGGCCAGGGGCCTCGCGCACCGACAGCTGTCGATGGGTGTCGGGCTGAACCTCAACCACGACGACGAGGCGGTGATCGAGGAGCTGAAGACCGGGCGAGGGATCGACTTCGCCGCCCGCACCCTCGGGCGCTTCGACGCGGTGGCCACACTCGTCGAGCCCTCGGCAGGGGCGCTGTACGCGAGTCTCGAGCGTCTGAGGTCGCTCGCCGGCGTCACCCGCATCGAAGCATGGCTGCACCTGGCCGTGCTCAAAGAGGACTACGCGCGGACGCTGCGCGAGCCGATGCCCCACCCCTGACGTGCGGCGCGCCGTCACCGTCCGTTCACCGCGCGCCGCCAGACTGCGAGCATGAGCGATTCCTCCCAGAGCAGCGAGGTGCCCGAGCCCGCCGCGACGGCGAACAGCGGCGCGGTCGGCGTGATCGGCCTCGACCTGCGTGGCGAGACCCCCGCGCCGAAGAAGCAGGTCTACTCGTGGGCGCTGTGGGACTGGGCGACGCAGCCCTTCAACACGGTCATCCTCACCTTCATCTTCACCGCCCTGTACCTGACCACCGAGGCGTTCCTGCCGGCGGAGATCGCCGGGCTCGACGCGAAAGACCCGATCCGCGAGGCCGCCGAGGCAGACCTCGCCTCGGGCCTGGGGCTCGGGTCGACGATCGCCGGAATCGCGATCCTGCTGATCGCACCGGTGCTGGGCCAGCGGGCGGATGCCGCGGGGCGCCAGAAGCTCTGGCTCGGGATCGGCACCGGAGCCCTCGTCGCGTGCATGTTCGGCCTGTGGTTCGTCGAGCCGACACCGACGCTGTTCTGGCTCGGCGTCGCGCTGATCTCGGCCGGATCCGTGTTCGGCGAGATCGCCGCGGTCAACTCGAACGCCATGCTGATCGGGATCGCGAATCCGAAGACCGTCGGGCGCATCTCGGGTCTCGGCTGGGGGTTCGGCTACATCGGCGGCATCCTCGCGCTCGTCCTCGTCGTCATCTTCTACACGTTCGACTGGTTCGGCCTGCCGGACGACGCGGGTCTGCCGTTCCGCATCATCGCTGTCGCGTGCGCGATCTGGGCCATCGTGTTCTCGATCCCGATCTTCCTCAACGTGCCGGAGCCGTCGCTCGGGCGCCCCGAGCGCAAGGTGGGCTTCTTCGCCTCCTACGGCCTGCTCGTCAAAGACGTCGTCGGCCTCTACCGCAACCCCGACACGCGCCAGACGTTCTGGTTCCTGCTGTCGAGCGCCGTGTTCCGCGATGGACTCGGCGGCGTCTTCGCATTCGGCGCGATCATCGCGGGTCAGGTCTTCGACTTCGCGTTCCTCGACCTCGTGATCTTCGGCATCGCCGCGAACCTCATCGCGGGTGTCTCGACGATCATCGCGGGGCGCTATGACGACCGGTTCGGCCCGAAGCGGATCATCCTCGTCTCGCTCGCCGCCATGGTGATCGCCGGACTCGCGGTGTTCTTCCTGGTGGATGCCGGAACGATCGTCTTCTGGATCGGCGGCCTGGTGCTCTGCGCCTTCGTCGGCCCCGCCCAGGCGGCGTCGCGGTCGTTCCTCGCCCGCATCACGCCTGCCGGCCGCGAGGGCGAGATCTTCGGCCTCTACGCGACGACCGGCCGCGCGGCGAGCTGGATGGCATCCGGCGCCTGGACCCTGCTGATCGTGCTCTCGGGCTCGACGTCGTACGGCATCCTCGGCATCGTGCTGGTGTTGGTCGCCGGCTTCCTGCTGCTGCTGCCGGTGAAGGCGACGCAGCGCGGCTGAGACGCGATGCGGGAGTAGCCTGACCGCGTGACGGTCATCATCGCTTTTCTCGCCAACATCCTCGTCGCGATCGCCAAGACGATCGCGGCGGTGATCACGTCTTCGGCGTCGATGGTCGCCGAGGCGGCGCATTCGTGGGCGGATGCCGGCAACGAGGTGTTCCTGCTCATCGCCGACCGGCGCGGCGCACGGGCGAAGGATGAGCGGCATCCGCTCGGATACGGCCGCGCGGCGTTCGTGTGGTCGTTGATCGCGGCGTTCGGGATCTTCACCGCCGGCTCGATCGTGTCGATCATGCACGGCGTGCAGGAGCTGTCGGAGACGGGCCCCGTGGAGAGCCCCGGAGTGGCATACACGGTGCTCGGCATCGCTTTCGTGCTCGAGGGGGCGTCGTTCACGCAGGCCATGGTGAAGTCGCGGCGACTGGCGCGCGAGCGCGGATCGTCGACCTGGGACTACGTGCTCGATACCAGCGATACGACGCTGCGGGCGGTGTTCTTCGAGGACATGGCCGCTCTGATCGGGCTGGTGATCGCGGCCGGTGCGATCGCGATGCACCAGATCACCGGGGTCGCCACGTGGGATGCCGTGGGGTCGATCCTCGTCGGAGCGCTGCTGGGCGTGGTCGCGATCATCCTGATTCGCCGCAACATCGCTTTTCTCGTGGGTTCGAATGCGTCGCCCGCGCTGCGCGATCGGGTCGGGCGCGCTCTGCTCTCGTCGCCGCAGATCCAGCGGCTCACCTATCTGCACATCGAATACGTGGGCCCGAACCGGCTGTTCATCGTCGCCGAGGTCGATCTGACCGGAGACGCCCGCGAACACGATGTGGCCCGGAGCCTGCGCGCGATCGAGCAGCAGATCGAAGCGCACGCGGCGGTCGAGACAGTGGTGCTGTCGCTCTCGGTCGACGATGAGCAGTCGCTGGAGTTCGGCGCAGCTGTCTGACCTCATCCGGCGCGCGCGAGGGCCAGCTCTTCCGGAAGGCTGAGCCGCGGAGTGCGCCATCGCTGTGCCGGGTCCCACCATCCCGGCCCCCGCACTTGCGGAATGCCGTCGTTCATGCGGATCTCCCACCCGGACGTGCCCAGACTTCGGTGGTGCCACCAGCACAGCGGAACTCCGTTGTCCGTATGCGTCGGCCCACCCCTGGCGTGCTCGGTGACGTGGTGGATCTCACACCACGACGCCGGAACATGACACCCCGGGATGAGACATTCCTTGTCGCGAGCGATGATCGCCCGCCGCTGATGCACGGTGAACACCCGATCCGTGGTCGTGATCCCGATGATCCGACCCTCATCGAAAACGACCCGTTGGATCGTCCCCGAGCATCCGACGTGTGAGGCGACACTCAGAGGCAACTGCCCCCATGCCCCGCTGACGCTCGCTTTGCCGGACCCGTTGACCAGATCCTTCGCGTCGACCGTCACAACCAGTGTCGGACCCGCGCCGCCGGGAGTGGGCATGTCTCTGTGACGGGCGGCGATCCCCAATGCGGCGGCGAGTGCGTCATGCCGCTTCTGCGCTGCCGTGCGGTCATCGATGACGGCGCGGGGATCCGAATTGTAGGGATCTTCGTCTCGGGATTCTGCCGCGTCGTCGTCGGCTGCGCTGCCATCGGTGGGGGTGAACGCCACCCCCGGCATCGGCGGCCCGTCACCCTTGGGGTTGTTCAGTGCATCGAGGATCAGCTCGAGCTGGGCCGCGACTTCGGGCGTCAGGTATCCCTTGATCGACCGCAGTCCGTCGCGCACCCGCCCGAGGGTTATCCCCCGGCGGCGGGCAGGCTCGTCGCCGGGCTCCTCTCCGTCGGGGTCGAGCAGCGCGACCAATGTCTCTGCAAGGAGGGTCAGCTCTTCCAGCGTCGGCGCCGGGCCCTGGACCTCCGCGCCGGGGCCGGCCTCTGGGTCGGGCCTGATGCCCCGCGCCGCACGGGCGAGACACTTGTCGGCGTTGAGTCGATCGGCGGCGCTGATGCGATACGACACCTTCTCGATCGGCTCCGTCGCAGCGAGCATCCCCGCTACTCCGATCGCACCGTCGAGCATCGCCTCTCGCAGCGCCGGCCACCGTGCAGGCAGTCGATCGCCGGAAACGATGTTCATCCTCCGCCGCACCAGATCGACGACCTTGCCGACGCGCGTCGCCCCGCGCATGTCTGTCAGCAGCGCGCGCTGCAGCAGTTCGTTCTGCGTGCGGCATCCCGTGGAATGGGGAAACTCCACCGCATCCCCCGTGGCGATCGTCTCGACCACCAGGGCCTCGACCCGCCGGAATGCTGCGCCCGCCGCCTGCAGCACCTCCACCCGTTCGGCGTCGGACAACGCGGCCAGCGCGTCGTCGGACAGCACCCGATCGAGGTCGGAGACGACCTGATCGATAAGGAAGCGAGTGCGGGATGACATGACTCCATCCAATACGGGGTCACCGACATTCACGCCGCAGAATCAGGCACTTTTTGACCAGATCAAAAGCACATTCCGGAACACTGGACTCGCGTTCCGGAACACCGGTGAACGATCGCGGAACGTCGATCGGCTGACCGCCCCTCGGTAGCCGCTCACCGACCGCCACTCACCGGCCGACACCGCACGCCATCTGAGGAAGTCAGCTCTCCCAGTTGTCGGCGAGCTTGTTCAGCAGCGTCGCGAGCTGCTCGCGCTCATCCTCCGTGAATGAGGCGAGCGCCTTGCCGAGAGCCTCGCGTCGCTCGCCCCGCATGCCGCGGGCGACCTTGCGCCCCTCATCGGTCAGCGCGATGCGGGTGCGTCGCGCGTCGTCGGGGTCGGCCTCGCGGCGCACGAATCCGTGCGCGACTCCCTGCTGCACGAGCCGCGACGCCCGGGGCTGGTCGACGCCGATGGCCGCGCCGAGATCGCTGACGCTGAGCGGAGCGGACGCCGCGGCGAGCGCCTCGAGCATCCGCAGGCGAGCCGGTCCGCCGAAACGTCCGGACGGGTCGTTCATCCAGGGCGGCATCCCCGGGTGCCCAGGGCGCCCATGCCCGGGATGCCCGTGGTCGGCGCGGCCGTCGTGGCCAGAGCGGTCATCGTGATCAGAGTGCTCGGAGTGGTCGGAGTGCGGCCCGCCGTGCCAGCCGTGCGGTCCACCCATGCCTCTCGAGCCGCGTCCACGCTCGCCGGGACGTCGTCCGCGCAGTCGGGACAGGGCGCGGGCAATGGCCTCGGTGGGGTCGTTCTCAGCGGCGCTCACAATTCGACTTTACATGCGACTTGACATGGATCATCACTGCATGTCACACTACATACACATGCATAGTGACAAGCACTTGCTCCATGACATCCAAGGACTTCACCCATGAACACCTCTGACACTCAGAACACAGACACCACCTCCCGCCCCTTCGGCTACTGGCTGAAGGCCGTCGACCGCCTGATGGCGGCCGAGTTCGCCTCCGCATTCGAGGGCGAGCACGCAAGCCGCCGCGACTGGCGGATCCTCAACATCGTCGATGGCACCGCACCTGCCCGTCGCCCCCTGAACGCCCACAAGCTGCGCGGCCTGGTCGAGCGCGGTTGGGTCGTCGCCGACGGCGACGGCTGGACGCTGACCGACGACGGCCGTGCCGCCAAGGAGCGCCTCGGCGGCATCGTCGACGGCATCCGCGCCAAGGTCACCGACGCCGTGAGCCCCGAAGACCTCGACACCACGCTGACCTCGCTCGAGCAGATCGCCCGCGCGTTCGGCTGGGACGAGGAGACTCCGCTCCCCCGCGGACGCGGTCGTCGCCACGGCTTCGGACCCCGCGGCTTCGGTCGCGGATTCGGCCCGGGACGCGGCTTCGGTCGCCGCCACGGCCGCCCGTTCGGACGCGGTCGCGGCTTCGCACCCGGGTTCGACTCCGAGCACGAGAACGGAGCGGATGCCGAACTCGGCGGCCACGACTGCGGGCACCGCGGGCACCCGAAGCACGACCGCTTCGCGGATGCACGCGCAGACCACGGTCACGGCCGCGCAGATCATGGCCACCGCCACGGCAGTCACGAGCATGGCCACGGCGGTCGCGAGCACGGCGAGCACCGCGTCGCACGGGCAGCGCAGCACGCCTACGAGCGCGGCTTCGATGCCGGCTTCTCCCGGGGTCGCGACGCCTGACGGCATCCGATCATCGAGAACGCTCCGCCTGACTCAGGTCAGGCGGAGCGTTTCTGCCTGCTCAGCCCGGTTCGTTCTGCTGCGGGGTCAAATGCGCATCCGAGAACACGGAAACCGATTCGTTTTTGACCCCGCTCGGCGTTTCCGCTGCTCTATTGACCCCGCCGGTCCTCCGCACGAAGCAACGCGGATGCTCCGAGGATCTCGACCCCGAGCAGGTGACCGTCACGATCGAAATCGAGGATCAGCTCGCCCGGCAGATCGTCGGGCAACGGCACCGGTACCTGACGCACAGCCTCACCCGCTCGGATCGGTCGCCCGATCGTCACGTAGGCGGCATTCGCCTCGGGGTCGTATCTCAGCTCACCCATGCCACAGCGAACCGGCGATTGCGCCGGGCTCACCGGCCGGCAGCGCGAAAGGCACGTTCGTACCGAGGTAGATCGCTCCCGCGATCGCCGCCCCGAGCAGCACGATGAGGAAGGCGAAGATCACGACCGAGAACGCACCGTACCCGCCGGACGTCGGCGCCTCGGGCGCGACCGACGGCTGCGCCCAGTCGTCTGCCACCGGCGCGGGCTGGTCGCCCGTGAGGATCGCCGGCTTCGGTCGCGATCGGCGCGTCGACGGAAGCATCGCCTCCGGCGGAGGCGGCGGGATCACCGCATCCGGAATCGCAGATTCGGCGGGAGGCGGCGGAATGACAGCATCCGGAATCGCAGACTCCGACGGGGGCGGCGGAATGACGGCATCCTCCGACCGGATGTACGGATCTCTGCTGTCACCGCTCATGTCAGCCCCCTACGGCTCCGACATCGGTCGTGCCGACGTCCGTCTTGTGGAAGTTCTGGAACGAGCGGGATGCCGTGGGCCCGCGCTGTCCCTGGTAGCGGTTGCCGTACGGGCCGGAGCCATACGGGTTCTCTGCGGGAGAGGTCAGCCGGAAGAAGCACAGCTGCCCGATCTTCATGCCCGGCCACAGCTTGATCGGCAGCGTCGCGACATTCGCGAGCTCGAGCGTCACATGCCCCGTGAACCCGGGGTCGATGAATCCGGCGGTCGAGTGCGTGATCAGCCCCAGACGGCCCAGCGACGACTTGCCCTCGAGGCGGGCCGCGATGTCATCGGCCAGCGAGACCTGCTCGAAGGTCGCGCCGAGCGCGAACTCTCCGGGATGCAGGATGAACGGCTCGTCGGGGTCGACCTCGATCAGGCGAGTCAGCTCCGGCTGATCGACCGACGGGTCGATGAACGGATACTTGTGGTTGTCGAACAGCCGGAAGTAGCGGTCGAGGCGCACGTCGATGCTCGACGGCTGGATCATCTCCGGCTCGTGCGGGTCGAGACCGATGTGGCCGGAGGCGAGTTCTGCTCTGATGTCGCGGTCGCTGAGAAGCACGGCCCCAGCCTAGTCACCACACGCCGCCGGCACTTTGGCCATGACGGGTCGTGCGGGTAGGCTTGCGTTCACCCGCTCCTCGGATGCGGGTACGGGGCTGTAGTTCAATGGCAGAACTTCTGCTTCCCAAGCAGATAGCGCGGGTTCGATTCCCGTCAGCCCCTCCATATATGTGACGCCCCGCTCGCTGTTCCCGCGACGCACTCCGGCACCTCCTCGTAGATCCATCACGGGTTCGCCTGCGCGTGATCAAGGGTGATGACGAGCTTCCTTGCCGATACGCCGCGGCGAAGGGTGTCGATGGCTTCTTGGATGACCGGAAGCCCGTGTCCTGCGATGTGGGCCTCCGGGTAGAGGTGGTGGCTGCCCGAGGCGAGCGCGGCAGGGAGATACCCGCCCCAGACGGCCGGCCCCACGGGAGAGGTGGCGATGGCGCTTCCCCAGATGAACGTTGCCCTGATGCCGCGAGTGCGACTGCGCACCTGCATGAGCGCCGTTCGCGTGCCGAGCGTCACGAAGAGGCGGATGCGGGCGAGGGAGAGACCGCCGCGGCGGGGTTGTTCGTAGAACGAGACGGGAGGGCTCGCCATCGCGATCCGTGTGGCGCCGGTGGCGCGCGCGATCCTCAGGCAGGGCTCGGCCGATCCCACCGCGACGGCGAGGATCCCCGCCAACGCGGAGCCGCCCACCGCTTCGATGATCCGATTCGCCGCTTCCGGGTCGCGATAGTCGAAGGCGGCTTCTGCTCCCAGCCGCCTCATCCGGTCATGGTTCTTCGCAGAGGCTGTCGTGATGACGCGATAACCGGCCGCTCGGGCGAGCTGGATCGCATTGCCTCCGACGGCTGTCGCGCCGCCCCAGATCACGACGACCTCATCGCGATGCGCCGCGTCTCCGAGACGGGAGTAGTCCAGTCCCAGCTGCTCCTTCTCGAACAGACCGGCCGCCGCTGTGGACAGCGCCAGCGGCAGGACGGCGGCATCCTCGAAAGCGGTGGTGGCCGGCAAAGCGGCGGCAAGGCTCGCGTCGACTGCGACATAGGTCTGGAAGCCGCTCTCGGAGACGGCATCCCGACCCTTCTCCAGTCCCATCGCATACGCCACGACTCGGTCTCCGACGACGAAGTCCTCCACGCCCGCTCCGGTCTCGACGACCACACCCGCGACGTCCTCCCCGAGGATCACCGGGTAGCGCAGCCATCCGTACATGACAGTGCCGTTGGACTGGATGATCGCGTCGAGCGGATTCACCGCCACCGCATGCACCGCGAGCAGCAGCTGCCCCGCCCCCGGCTTCGGCATCGGGGCATCGCGAATCGTCAGGTCCGCATAGGCGGAGTCGATCCACGCCGCAGTGTTGTCGCTCATTTCCTCTGTTCTCCGAATCTGATGACATCTCGTGTCATCACGCTCGAGCTTACGACAGTTCGTGTCATCATTGCTCTATGCCTCGTTGGTCACCGGATGCTGCGTTGCGGTTGGAAGCTGCAGCGATGAACCTGTTCACCGACCAGGGGTACTCGGGAACCACGGTTCCCCAGATCGCCGAGGCGGCGGGACTCACCACACGGACGTTCTTTCGCCACTTCTCCGACAAACGCGATGTGCTGTTCCTCCGAGATCGCGAGTTCCCCCGAGCCGTGAGCGACTTCATGGAGTCCATCCCGCACGAACGCGGCGGGACGGCGACCGTGCGCGCAGGCCTCGCATCCGCATGCCGAGGCCTCCAGGACTGGCGAGAGCAGATCGCACGTCGACGCAGCATCGTCCGCAGCGAACCCGCGCTGCACGAACGCGATCTTCTGCGCAGTCACTACCTCGCGAGCGCCATCGAACGGTCACTGAACCAGCGCGGCATCGCCCCTGAGCACGCACATACCTTGGCCGCCCTCGCCGTGACCTGTTTCGACCTCGCGATGGACCGATGGCTGGAAGGCCCCTCCGATCTCTCGCTCGAGGATGCCCTCGCTGCAGTGTGGACCGACATGCAGGGATGGATCAACGGGTGACATCGCCGGCTGGAGCGAGCGTGCTTCCGCGCGGCACGCATCGGTAGGTCAGAGGTCGTCCCAGGGAATGAACTCGACCGTCACGTCGTCGCCGTCGATCGTGTACGTGCCGATGAGATCAGTCGTGTAGTCGGCTGTGCCGGATCGGGACGAGGTTCCCCCCTCCGGCCGGTACCAGAAGATGACGTCGACCATGAACCGGTGCTCGGTCCGAAAGGTCACGTTGTACGGCGCCTGGATGACCCCGGTCGTCGACGGATCCTGTTGCCTCAGGAGCAGCGGGCAGACGGCATCCGCCGAGGTCCCGGGTTCGACACAGGCGTTAGCTTGCACGTTCGCCGCGTCCAGCAGAGCCGTCTGCAGCGTTTCCGTCGCCGCCACCGCGAGTTCGGCAGTCGACGCCGGCGGGATGGCTGCCAGCTCATCGGGCGCGACGGTGAAGTAGACACCCAAGTCGGGGCCGGTCAGGCCATAGACGGCGGGATACACCTGCAACGACTCCGACCGGGAGTCCGCCGACACTCCGGCGACATCTTTCACGGCGAGCTCGACCTCGGTGCCGGCGAGATCGACCTGCTCCACACCCGTGAGGGAGATGCTGTCCCGCACGGCCACGGTCGCCTCGACCGTCAGCGGCTCGTCTGGGCGCCATCCCGGCTGCAGCAGCCAGTAAGAACCTGCATCTCTCGTCATCGTGAACGTATGGGTGAAGGTCTGTGAGGCGAGCTCCATGACAGCCGTCACCTCCGCGGTGTCACCCTCATGCTTCTTCGTGGTGACAGACACCACCTCGATGCGCTCGGTGGCGGCACTGAGGACGTCGTCGGTCAGGTACGCCGCGTCGATGCCGGATGCGTCCGGGTCGACGATCTGCGCGGCGGTGGAGGCATCGCCGTCGGCGATCGCCGCGAGGTACGAGCGCACTGTCTCCGACGGATCACTGGAGTTCGCCACCAGCGCTGCGGCGGTCAGATAGCCACCGATCGCAAGCGCGACCGCACCCGACGTGGTCCAGACACGTCGCTTGCGACGTGACGCAGGCGTTGTCGGCGAACTGCTCGTCGTCGAAGTCGTCGTCACTGGTCCGATCCCCTGTCCCCCGCGGTAGTCATCGCACTTTCCGACTCAGACTACGGCGTCACCCGGATGCCGACGGGAGCGCGGGCGAACGCGCGAAGCACGTGCGCGTTCGTCGACCATGACGACCATGACGACCATGACGACCATGACGACCATGACGACCATGACGACCATGACGCCAGCCCCGTGACATCTAGGCTGATACCCAGCATGACCCGGGGGGAAAGATGATGGCGAATCGCGCACGACGATGGATCGCGGCCGGAGCAGCACTGGTGGCATTGGCGACCGCGGCAGTGGTTCCGAGCGCGGCATCCGCGCAGGACTTCTCCGGCGGCGGGCCCAACTGGTACATGGACGCGATGAAGATCGCGCCGATCCACGAGGCCGGCATCACCGGCGAGGGTGTGACGATCGCGGTGTTCGACGGTGGTCTTTACCTCGACGCGCCGACGCTGCAGGGCGCGGACATCGAGGTCCCCGACTTCGATGGATGCCACGACCCGCTGGATTATGCGCCGACCCAGTACGAGGAGTTGAAGCACGGCACCTCGGTGACGTCGCTCATCGTCGGCAACGGCACGTCCGAGAGTGGCGAAGGGCCGAAGGGCATCGCACCGGAGGCCCACATCTTGTACTACGGAGCGCTGCAAGGCGGGGACAGCCTGGGTCAGTCTCCATATACGTGCAAGGCCCCGTTCGAGGATGTCCTTGACGATGCCGTCGCCCGCGGGACGGACATCGTGACGATGTCTGGCGGCTCGGCGAAGCTCGCCGAGGAACTTTCCGAAGGCGCGTACGAGAGTGTCGCGAAGGCCCTGAGGGCCGGGGTCGTCATCGTCGCAGGCCTGCCCAACGACGACACCGTATGGACATTTGAGTTGGACGAAGGCAATGGGGTCATCAATGTCGCCTCGGTCGACGCCACCGCTGCTCCCGCGAAGAAGAGGTACTCAGAGGAGGACATGGCCGACCCGAACACCGACGTCACTGCCCCCGGAATCGGCGTCGCGGGCGTCGGGTTCAACGACACGTGGGGCATGACCACCTGGCAGGGAAACTCCGCAGCGACACCCCTCGTCGCGGGGCTCATCGCTCTCGGCATGCAGAAGTGGCCCGATGCGACAGCCGCGCAGCTGACCCAGTCGCTCATCCACAACACCGGATCGAACCCCCATGAGCTCGAGCGGTCCGACAGATACGGATACGGGATCGTCAACGCCACCCGGTTCATCGCCGAAGACCCGACGCAGTACCCGGATGAGCACCCCCTCTTCGTTGAGGAGCGCTCTCCGTCCTTCGACGCGGTCTACAACCCGCCTTCTCCGACCCCCACCCCGGAGCCGGTCGCGGCCCCGCAATCGGAGCTGCCGATGGTGCTGGTCAGCCTGGCGCTCGTCGTCGTCCTCGCCCTCGTCGCCGTCGCTGGCGTCATCATCCTCATCGTGGTCGTCGTGAAGCACAGCCGTCGGGTGCCTGACGCCAGCTGACACGAGGCACGTCTCTCGTCCGCATCCCATCCGATTCCTCGCCTGCTCCGAACAGGTGCAGATGGGCCCGTTCTCGCGCGCCCGAGAGGAGTTCCGATGATCGAGTCGTCGACCCCGCCGCTTGCCGACCTCGACGGGTATCGCAACGTCACCGACCTGCTGGTCGCACGCGCAGCCGTCGCTCCCGATCACGTCGCCTTCGAGGTCACGGGAGCGAATGCCGGTGACGCGTGGCGCCCGATCACGACTCGGGAGTTCCTCACCCAGGTGCGCGCTCTGGCCAAGGGCTTCATCGCCCAGGGCGTGCGGGCCGGCGACCCCATCGCGATCATGGCGCCGACGCGCTACGAATGGGCCGTCGCCGACCTCGCCTCCTGGTTCGCCGGCGCCGTCGTCGTGCCGATCTACGAGACGTCGTCGCCGTCGCAGGTGAACGCCATCGTCGCCGATGCCGGCGTGCGCCTGGCGATAGGCGGCACCACAGAGCACGCGGTGCTCCTGCAGGCGGCGCTCGCGCAGACCGAGCGGATCACACTCGGCGCCTGGACGATGGATGCTGCGGCATCCGGCACCCTCCCCGACCTGGTCGCGCGCGGCGTCGACGTCACCGACGACGAGCTCGAGGCGCGCAGGACCTCCGCCACGCAGGACGACCCCGCGACGATCGTCTACACCTCGGGCACCACGGGCGAGCCCAAGGGCGTGGTGCTCACTCATCGGAACTTCCTCGGTCAGGTGCTCAACATCGCCGCCGCGTATCGCGAGATCGTGAACGAAGACGGCAACACCGTCATCTTCCTGCCCCTCGCCCACGTGCTGGCGCGCGGGCTCCAGCTGATCTGCCTCGCCAGCGGCATGCGCATCGCGCACCTCTCCGACCCGTCGACGGTCGTCGCGACCCTCGACACGCTGCGCCCGACGTTCCTCGTCGTCGTGCCGCGCGTCCTGCAGAAGATCCAGGCGGCCGCCGCCGCCAAGGCTGCCGACAAGGGCCTGTCGGGAGTCTGGGCCAAGGCCTGCTCGACCGCCATCGCCTGGGGCCACCGCGCCGAGCGGATCGACGCCGGACGGCGCATCTCCAAGGACCACGGGCTCAGCCTGCGGCACCGCTTCTTCGACGCCCTCTTCTTCCGCCGCCTCCGCTCCGTGATGGGTGGGCGCGTCGGATACATCCTCTCGGGCGGAGCAGCGCTCGATGCCGACCTCTCGCTCTTCTTCCGCGGCATCGGGGTGCCCGTCATCGAGGGCTACGGACTCACCGAGACGACGGCGCCCCTCACCGGCAACCTGCCGGGGCGCATCGCCTCGGGCAGCGTCGGCTCCCCGTTGCCCGGGCTCACCGTGCGCATCAGCGACGAAGGAGAGGTGCTCGCCCGCGGTATCGGCGTCTTCAGCGGTTACCGGAATCCGGCTCACGACGAGGCTGCCTTCGTCGACGGCTTCTTCCGCACGGGTGACCTCGGGCGTCTCGACGACCAGGGCCGGCTCATTCTCGACGGTCGCCTCAAAGACGTGATCGTCACCTCGAACGGCAAGACGATCGTGCCCACGCGGTGGGAGAATGCGGTCGAAACCGACCCGCTCATCTCGCACGCGGTCATGGTGGGCGAGGGCAAGCCGTATCTCTCGGCGCTGCTCGTTCTCGACCCCGAGCAGACCCTGGCATGGGCGGATGCCGAAGGCGTCAGCATCCCTCCGATCGCTGACGCCGACCTTCGCGCCGTGACCGACCCGACGCTGCACACTCGTCTGCAGCGTGCCGTCGACGCCGCCAACGCGCTCGTGGCGCGCAGCGAGCAGGTGCGCCGGTTCAGCGTGGTCTTCGCCGACCTCGACGACCGCGCGCTGGTCACACCGACCATGAAGCTCAAGCGGAGCGTCGTGCTCGATCGCGCCGCCCTCACCGTCGAAGACCTGTACCTCTGAGAACCGGAAAGAACACCATGTCCTCCCCCACCTCCTCCACCCCCAAGTCCTCGCGATCGTCTCTGATCGCGATCATCGTCGCGCTCGTCATCGGAGCCCTCGTCGCTCTCGCGGGCACCCAGGGCGGTGCAGCACTCGGCGGCATCCCGCTGTTCGCCCTCGCCGTCGCCGCGGCGTTCGCGATCCAGGTCATCGCGTTCATCCCGGCGATGATCCTGCGCACCGAGCGTTTCTTCGACCTCACGGGCAGCCTCACGTTCCTGGCGATCTCCGTCGCCCTCGTGCTGCTGACCCCCATGCCCGACGCGCGCAGTTGGATCCTCGCGGCGATGGTGATCCTGTGGGCCGCCCGCCTCGGATCCTTCCTCGCGATGCGCGTGCACAAGGCCGGGTCCGACGGACGTTTCGACGAGATCAAGGGCTCGCCCGTGCGGTTCCTGCAGGTGTGGGTGATCCAGGGTGCGTGGGTGTCGATCACCGCGGCAGCCGCGTGGAGCGCGATCAGCACGGATGCCGCGGCACGCGCGCCCATCGGATGGCTGACCGTCGTGGGCATGGTCGTGTGGCTGCTCGGTATGACCACCGAGATCGTCGCCGACGCGCAGAAGTCCGCGTTCCGCGCCGACCCGAGCAACAAGGACGAGTTCATCCGCACCGGTCTGTGGTCAAGGTCTCGTCACCCCAACTACTTCGGCGAGATCGTCATCTGGGTGGGAGTGTTCCTCACCGCCGCACCCGTGCTCGCCGGGTGGCAGTGGGTCGCGATCCTGTCGCCACTGTTCGTGATCCTGCTGCTCACCCGCGTCAGCGGCATCCCACTGCTCGAGGCACGCGCCGAGAAGAAGTGGGGCGACCGTGCCGACTACGTCGAGTACCGCGAGAACACGCCGTCGCTGATCCCGCGACTCACCCGGCCCGTCGTGCGGGAGCGAGCTGCGTAGACCCGCGCACTGCGCGGCGCGCCCGCTCAGGCGAAGTCGAGCTCTCCCCGCACGATCGAATCTCCCGAGTGCGCCGGATCGCCGTCCACCGGCTCGAACGAGATGTCGACCAGGCGGTACTCGTCGAGGTCGACGCCGTCGGGCACACGGAATGTGCCGGACGCGTCGTCGAGCACGCCGAGGCTGATCAGCGCCTGTCCGTCTTCGCGGATCAGCCACACCTCGCGGTAGTCGCCGTCTGCGAGCTCATCGCCTTCGAGCGTCACCGTGAGGGTGCGCCGGCCGTCGCCGTCATCGTCGATCTCGGCCTGCCCGACCGCGTCGGGGTGATCGGGGAACGCCGCGAGCTCGGCCGAGGCGATCACGGCAGACGAGGGCGTCAGCGAGCGGGCGATCCACACACCGGCTCCGATCGCGACGACGAGCGCCATCGACGCGGCGAGGATCCAGACGGATGCCGAGGAGCGCCGACGCGAGCGTATACGAGTGCGATTGCGGTGCCGCTCGCGCTCGGCATCCACCGCATCCGGTTCGGAAACCGGCTCGGGATCGGAAACCGACTGGGGCGCGGGAATCGACTCGGACTCCGGCTCGGCCTCCACGGACGCGGGATCGGCCGCGGGATCCGCCGCGACCGCATCGCTCAACCTGAGCTCTCCGTGGATCCGCGACCACACGTCCGCCGGCGGGGCCTCGAGGTCGCCCTCGACCACGCTGGAGCGCGCCACCAGCGCGACCCTGGACATGTCGGCGACCTCTGCCGCGCAGGACTCGCACTCGACGAGGTGCTGCGTGTCAGCGTCGGAGCCGGCCGGTTCACCCATCGCGATCAGGGCGATCTTCTCGTCATCGAGATGTGACATGGTTCACCTCCAATCGGTCGCGCATTCGGGCAAGGCTTCGGCGGATATGGCTCTTCACGGTGCCGAGCGGCATCCCCATTCTGCGTGAGATCTCTTCATGGGTCAGGTCATCGTAGAAGGCCAGGCGCATGACCGCCTGCGCATCGGGCGCGAGCTGCTGCAGCTCGCTCGAGAGCAGCAGAGTCTCGGACAGATCGATCGACTCGGAGACGAGTGCGTCGGGTGGGGTGAGGCGCTCCATCTCGGCCTGCAGCTGCTGCACCTTGGCCCGCGCCTCGAACGTGTCGGCGATCCGGCGCCGGGCGATCGTGATGAGCCAGGTCGACAGGCGCGCCTTCGACGAGTCGTATCCGGCGCGCGAGTTCCAAGCCGACACGAAGGTGCGCTGCGTGACGTCCTCGGCATCCCCTCGGTCACCCAGCGAGCGAAGCGCCAGGGTGAAGACGACAGGCGACCAGCGTCGGTACAGCTCCGCGAGCGCCTGCTCGTCGCCCGCGACGAAACGGCGATCGAGCGCCGCCTCGGCTTCGGTGGTCTCATCCACCCGGAGTCTCCTCTCCATGGTGATCACCCCGCCTCATCGCGGGACCGCCACAGCCACCACGTTATCGCGGTAGTGGCCTGTCTGGCTGTCGAAGGGGCCGCCGCAGGTGATGATCACCAGGGCCGAGGGGCCCCCGCGCTCGAAGAGCTCGGCCGTCGGGAGCGCCGCCTTCTCGTAATAGGTCAGCGACTCGATCACGAACTCGCGGCTCGTGCCGTCGGCCGCGGCGATGCGGACGGTCTCGCCTGCGGGCACGTCCCGCAGGCGAGCGAGCGGTCCGATCGGATAGTCGACCGCGTCGACGTGCGCTGCGATCAGAATCCGGCCACTCGTGCTCGTGGCATCCGCCCCGTATCGATACCACCCGGCGACGGCCGGGTCGACAGGCAGCTCCATCTGTCCGGTGTCGGCCACCCCGACGTCCGTCACCGGCATATCGATGGCGAGCGACGGGATGGCCAGACTCACGGGAGCGACGGATGCCGCCGGGGTGGGGAGAGCACCCGGCCGCACCTCGACGTCTCTCGTGGGAGTGGGAGGGACAGGCGCTGGAGTCGTGGGGGGCGACTCCGTGGAAGGAGGGAGTTCCGCGCCCGCCCCTCCCGGTGTGCATGCCACGAGGCACGCCGCGGTGACCAGGGCGCCGAGCGTCAGGATGACGCGGCGCAGACCGGACTCTCGCGGCGTGCCTCGGAGCATCAGCGCACCGTCTGGCGACGACGGACGATCAGGCCCGCACCGACGGCGGCCGAGATCGCGAGGGCGACGAGACCCGCCGAGAGAAGCGTGGTCACCGATGCGTCCTGCTGGGCGAGGTAGCCCGCGGTGCCCGAGGGCACTCCGTCGGGGTTGGAGTGGAGTCCCGAGATCGTCTGAGCGGCGATCGCGAGGTTGCCTTCTTCGGCACTGCCCCAGGCGTAGACGATCGTGTTGACGCCCTCTTCGATCGCGACGTCAGCCGGGCCGATGACCGGGTCGGTCGTGCCCGTGAGTGCCACGGCGGCCGACACGGTGCCCGCCGGCAGGTCGAGCTTCGCCTCGTTGGGGTTCGTGAGGTTCTCGATCACGGGCGAGCCGCCGGCGAGGATGTCGACCGCGGGGGCCGCAGCCGTGTGACGCACCGTCAGCCTGCCCTGGCCGGGTGCCGTCTGCGAGATGTCGTTCGTGAAGAGGTTGAGGCCGGGTTCGCCCGCTTCGGTCAGGTGGGCCACGGCGGTGTAGTTCGCGCCCGCTTCGAGAGCGATCGTCGCGGGTCCGAGGACGGGAGCGCTCGCGTCAGCGGCGTCGGGAGCCGTGAGGGCGACCTCGTACGAGCCGGCCGGCAGCTCGAGCGGACCGGCCAGGTCACCGGGGGCGAAGTCGTCGAGGGTCAGCTCGCCGTTGACGTACACGTCGACCGGGGTGTCGGGGATCGCGTGCAGCACGGAGAGCTGGGCCGCCTGGGTGGTGGCGGCGCTGGCCGGCAATGCCAGGCCGAGAGCGGTGATCATTCCGACGGCGAGGCCGGCGGCGACTGTCTTGCGCATCTGTTCCTCCTGTACCCGGACCGCCCTGTGCGGCCCTTCATAGGAGTTGTTCTCCGGGAACCGGGGTTTTGGATGCAGGTGGATGAAGATTTTTCGCAGATGACTCCCAGCCCCGTCACTCTGCTCTCGCGGCGCGCTTCGCCTCTTGGAAGACCCGGATCGCCTCGTACCTCTCCGCCGAGCGCGCCTGTCGCTTCTCGCGCTGCTCGTCGCGGTTCTTCGGAGGCGCCGACGTCACGAGACCGTCGAGCAGATGGCGCACCGACAGCTCGATCTCGGCGACGGCCCGGTCGAACACCTCCGTGTTCGCCCGCGAGGGAGAGTTGGTGCCCGAGATCTTGCGCACGAACTGCACGGCGGCCTCGTGGCACTCGTCGTCGGTCGCGGGCGGTGCGAGGTTGTTGAGCGGAATGATGTTGCGGCACATGACTGTCAGGCTAGATCGCTGAGCGCGGGAGTCAAGAGGATGCGACGGAGTCAGTCCGAGCTGTTGTCAGTGGCGTCCATCCCTCGCATCGTCTCACGACACGGGGCCGCAGGCCTCAGACCCGCGCCTGCGCGTCACACGCCGCTCGCGAGCACTCGCGCATTCACCCTCCGCTGCCAGTCGCGCAGCTGCCACATCGGATGGTGGGGCGCCGCGTTCGAGCACAGCACCACTCCCCAGACCCCGGCGCGCAGCGCGGCATCCACTCCGCATTCGGCGAACTCGAGCCCGTGCTCGCTCTCCTCATACCAGGCGTTCAGGGGCGTGTAGCCGAGCCAGCCCTCGCCGATCACGGCGGGCACCCTCTTCCAGTGCGCCCACGCCGCGACCGCCGAGACGCGCGACTCGATCTCTCGACGCATCATCAGCCGGTAGGGGGCGGCGTGCTCGGAGAGCCATGCATCCCACAGTCCCGGATCCACCCAGTCGTAGCCGTAGATCATCTGGTCGGTGACGACCGTGGCCCGCAGCTTCCACTCGGCGGGCCGGCCGTACTCGGCAAAAGTGGGCGCATCGTCGACCAGCAGCGACCGCAGCATCGCATTCGGGAATCCCTCCGACTGCTCGGAACGGATGTCGATGAGCTTCTGCAGCGCGTCGAGGACGCCGTAGCTGTAGACGTGGAACTGCGCGGCACCGAGGGCATCCGACACCTGGTGCATCGCCAGATGCGGCGGCTTGCCGTAACTCGCGGTGATCAGAAGATCAGGATGCCGCCTGCGCAGCGCCCGCAGCGCGCGCTCGCCCGACCCGGCGAGCGCCGGGAGGATCGAGAAGTCCACCTCGTTGTGCAACTCCACCATCGCGATCTGCGAGCGCAGCCCGAGATCCGTCACCCAGTCGATGAGCCGGCCCCACGCGGCGGCCAGGTGGTCGTACCGCTCGGCGAGAGGCACGGCGTCGATCGCCTCGAACCATCTCGGCGACCGCGCGAAGCTCGTCGACTGCTGATATTCCCAACTGGCGAGGATGACGACGAGTCCGTGGCGCTTCGCCGCCTCGAGCAGCTGATGCAGGCGCTCGAGCACGTCGATCCGATACCCGCCGGGCACGTCGTACCAGCGCGTGCCACGGCCGTAATACCCACCGTCGGGCGCTGCGCCGAGACCCTCGATCTCGAGGTCGCGCGCGAGTCCCGAGAGTTCGGGATGGCCGAAGAGCAGCAACGGGGCGGCGCAGATCCGGATGCAGTTGTAGCCCAGATCCGCGGCATCGGCTCAGGCGCGATCGAGGTCGTCGTACGGCTCGCCCTCCCCGGCCCTCGTGTACCAGGAGAAGTCCCAGAGCGTGATCGACAGCCGCGCGGGCAGATGCGCGGGCACGCCGAGCGGCACCGGGCGCCAGGCATCCGAATCGTGTCCGGTGCCCAGATAGCGTTCGGTCATCGAGATGCTCCCGCGTCAGTCGTCATCGGTCCCCCGGGTGAACAGCAGCAGCTCGGGCAGGCTCGTCGCGAAGTAATCGGTCTCGCCCGACTCGTGGCGTGCCGCGGGCGGTGTGTACGGGCTGCGGGCCTCGCCGAGATTCGGCGGTGGGTCGGCCCGCGGCAGGTCGAGCGTCGCCCGAGTCGCGTCCCATGCGGCGAGCGCCTCGCCTTCACCGCCCTCCCACGGCCGGAACTCGCGCTCGGTGAGGATCGCGTATGCCCGCGTGGCCTCGCCGACGGTCAGCAGCAGCCGCACATAGGCGATCGCGAAGTCGTCACGGGTCAGGACGAGCGGTTCGATCGGTCGCAGTCGCTCATACCTCGATGCGGCGTCGTGCCCCAGGCGCAGGGCCAGCTGATCCTGCTCGTATCGCAGACGGGCGTCGCCGGGCGCCGCCTCGACCGCCTGCCCGTACAGGGTCCAGGCACGGTCGTCGTCGTGCGTCACGGAATAGGCGGCGAGCGCCGCATCCCGAAGGAGCACGGGGTGCCGCAGGCCCGACTCGATCGCCGCGTTCCACTCGGACGCGGCCTCGACGCGTCTGCCTGAGGCGTAGAGCAGGGTTCCGCGCAGCATCCGGGCGGTGGCGTCGTCGGGTTCGGCGGCGACCGCGAGGCTGAGGGCGTCGAGCGCGTCGAGTCCTGAGGGGAAGGCCCAGGTGAGATCGACTTCGCGTGCGCTGCGTCTGTGTGCGGTGGCCTCGGCCGGCCGACCCTCCGCGTCGTGGATCCCCGCCGCGAGGTAGTGGGCGATCGGTCGAAGATTGCCGCTCGGCGTCACCGCTGCCGACTGCACCCGGTCGAGCAGCAGCAGGGCGGATGCCGTGTCACCGGCGTCCCTCAGCTCCAGCGCCACGTCGAGCAGGATGCCCGTGTCGCCGATCGCGTGTCCGGCGAGGAACCGGATGGTGGCCGCGAGAGGGTCTGCGCGGAGGGCGGCGTCGAGCATCTGCTGCGCCTCGGCGTCTCGCCCGGAGCGACGGAGGAGGATCGCCCGCAGCGCGATGCGGCGCGGGTCGTGCGCGGCGACGGCGTCGAGCTCGTCGAGCACGCGCATCGCGGAGCGATCCTGGCCCTGGTGCGCGAGTGACTGGGCGAGCGCGAACCCGGCGGGCGCGGCCCAGGTGCCGTCCCATCCGGCCTTGCCGAACGCCTGCTGCGCCTCGACCACCTGGCCGAGGCGGGACTGCACGAGACCGAGCAGATAGAACGCCTCTGCGTCGGCCGGGTTCGCGTTGCGTCGGGTCAGGCGGGCGACGGCGGTGCGCACGTGCGCGAGCGCCTCCTCGTACCGCCCCTGCCGATAGAGCCGATCGGCCACGGCGATGTTGGTGCGGGCATCGCCGGGATCCCGTTCGAGCGCGGTGCGCCAGTAGGGCATCGGCGACCGCGTCGGATGCCGGTACTGGCTGAGGTGCAGACCGGTGAGATACAGCTCTTCGACCGACTCGGTGGCTTCCGGCGTCGGCGGCTCCTCCGCGACCCAGGGCTCTGAAGCCGCCACGACCGGCGGAGCCCAGCGCACCAGCACGCGCCCGTCGGCGTCGAGCACCCGCACCTCGAGGTCGTCGTCGTGAGAGAGTCCCCGCGTGCGCACGACCGTGGGCACACCCGGATCGAGGTCGACCGTGTGACACCCGACCGTCTCGCCCGCCGACACGACCAGCACCCGCGCGCCCCGGCGGCGGGCGGTCGCCGCCACCGACACGACCAGGTCATCGCCCTCGCGGTCGATGTGCACCGCGGCATCCGGCGTCGCCTGGTGCACCACTCCGATCGCGGGGATCGGATACCAGCACTGCGTGAAGGTCTTCGTCTCGCCGGGCAGAAGCCACGAGAAGTCCGGCTGGTTGTCGGTGTAGACGCCGGCCATCAGCTCGACGTACGGGCCGTCGGCGTCGGTCAGCTGCGCGTCCCATGCGTGCCCGAAGGGCGCATCGCCCCAGGTCCACATCTTCTTGCCGGGAGAGACGCGATGCTCGGCCCAGTGCACGAATCCCGCTCCCGCGGCATGGTCGTACCCTCCGAAGAAGTCCTGGTGCGAGTCGACGATCATGTACGACGTCGGCACGGGGATGTTGCGATACCAGTCGATCCGATCGGCGCCGGGGGTCTCGGCGGCGCGCGCGGGGTAGTCGACGCCGTAGTACGGGCGGTCCGCCGCCGGGAAGGAGGTGAGAGCGCGTCGGGCGTGATCGGCGACGAAGCGGACGTCTGGGGGGAAGAACGCCTGGTAGTCGTCGTGCACCCGCGCGGCGACGTTCGCCCACCAGAGGAAGCTCTGCCGCTCCTTCGTGCGGTTGTGCAACCGCACCGCGAGCTCGACCACCGAGCTGCCCGGTCGCAGGCGCACGCCGTGCTGCGCCGACATGCGGGCGAACGGGTCGTGGTCGTGGCACCAGACCGTGACAGTGCCGTCTGCGTCGGTCTCGATGCTCGTCTCGACAGGCAGGTGGGTCGCGGGGCGGTGGTGCTGCGGCCAGTTGAACTCGACGCCGCCGCTGATCCAGGGCCCGGCGAGCCCGACGAGCGCCGGCTTGATGACGTTGTTGCGGTAGAAGAAGTCGTATCCGGTGACCTTGTCGTACCCGACGTGGATGCGACCGCCGAGCTCGGGCAGCACGACGAGGCGCACGTACTCGTTCTCGAGGTGGATCGCGTCCCACTCGCGCGGGCTCGCCTCATGGTCGACGCTCTCGATGAACGGAATCGGGTACACCGCTCCGCTCGACCCCTGGTAGACCCGGTGGTCGAGGAACATCGGGTACGGGCTCGGCGCCCCGGCCTCGTAGGTCGCGATCGTGAGCGGTTCGCGCCAGGCGACGGGTCGACCGTCGTCGAGCGTGGCGCGCAGCCTCTGCGGCACCGCGGGAAGATCGACCGTCATGGTTCTCCTCGGAATCGGCGGCGCACGTCGGCCGCTCTTCGAGGCTAGAAGCGCCCCGAGACTCTCGGTATGGTGAGACCGAGGGACGACATGGACGAAACAACGGGTCGCGACATCGCCGCGCACTCACCGGGCCTCGCGCGCCGCGCGGAGGGCTTCGCCGATCAGCGACTCTGCGTGGTGCCGCGCCCCCAGGTCGAGCTCGCGCTCGCCGCGCCCGTCACCCGGCGCCTCACGGTCACCGATGCGGGACTGTTCCCCCACGCCGAGGGCCACCTGCGCCGGCGTCCGCACGGAGCATCCGAGACGATCGTGCTGGTCTGCGTGGGCGGCGCAGGAGTGGTGACGTTCGGCGGCGACGAGTACACGCTCAGCCCCGGTGCGAGCATCGCGATCCCGGCGGGCACCCCGCACGAGTACCGCAGCTCCGACCGCGACCCATGGACGATCTGGTGGCTGCACGTGCGAGGCACAGATGCGGCAGAGCTGACGACACCGGCCGGTGTCTCCCGTCTGGTGCGGCTGCGCGCGGCCGATCGGGTGGTGGCGCTGTTCGACGAGCTCCTCACGCTGCTCGAGCGTCGCATCTCGCCCGCGCACCTGCTGGCGGCATCGGGCATCGCCTGGAATCTGCTCACGCGAATCACGGTCGACAGCACGCTTCCCGCCGAGGGCTCGCCACTCGAGCGGGCGATGCGCTACCTCGAGACGCGCATCGACGGCAGCATCCAGGTGGCCGATCTCGCCGCCCTCGTCGACCTCTCGCCCTCGCACCTGAGTGCGCTGTTCCGTCAGGCGACCGGCGGCGGGCCTGCGGCGTTCCACACCTCGCTCAAGATGGGCAGAGCGCGAGCGCTGCTCGACGCCACGAACCTGTCGATCGCCGAGATCGCCGCGTCGGTGGGATACTCCGATCCGCTGTACTTCTCGCGTCAGTTCCGCCGGGTGCACGACGTGAGCCCCACGGCCTACCGCGACCAGCACAAGGGCTGAGCGCGTCGTCACGGGGTCGTCGTACGCGTTCGCGTCCGCGTCACGACACCCGGGCGTATCGGCGCACGAGCAAGGCCGCCGCATCCACCCGCAGCACGGGGTCGTCGGCCCTCGGTCTGACTCGAGGGTCGACGTGCACTCGAGTCGTGGGATCCCAGGCGAATGCGGTGAGACGGATCGGATGCTCGGTCAGCCGATCACGATACCCGCTGAGGTCGACCTCGAGCGGACGCCCCGACCAGAACTGATCCGCGATCAGGTCCTCGCCGATATGCAGGCGGATCACGTCGCCGACCCAATCGAGACGCAGCACGACCTGGGCGGCGCCGTCGCCGATCCCGCTCGGGATGCGGATCGCAGCCGTCGCGGCGTCGACGAAGTCGTCCTCCGTCGGGGCGGCGAAGCGCGATGCCGGCCCACCGATCCTCGGCGCGAACACCGGCGCAGCCGGGAAGACCGGCGGCTCCAGGTCGTGACGAGCGTCTGTCCCCTCGACGACCCGGCGTCCGAACTCGACGCCGCGTCCATCGCCGCTGTCGGTCAGGACGAGCAGCTCCTCGTCGGCGTCCTGCCTCTCGGCCACGAAGCCCCGGTCGTCGAACCAGCCGCCGTGCGGCCAGATCACCACGCTGTCGATCCCGTTCACGGGTCCGCGCCAGACGGTATCCGCAGTGCCGCTGTCGAGGATCACGAAGGTCGTGCGACCGACCTGCACGCGGCAGTCGACTCCCGGCGCCGAGTCGGGGCGGATCACGAGACGGCCTTGCTCGCTCACCGCCGCGCTCGCTCCCCGGACGACGGGCGGTTCCCCTCCATCGAGCTGGATCTCCACCTCGATGCCATCGCTCGCGGCCAGGAACACCACATCGTGGTCGCCGACGCGGATCTCGGTGATCGGCTGGGCCGTCGCGCTCACGGCGGACAGATCTCCGAGGGGCTGCCGGATCGGCCAGAAGAAGGAGGAGCCGGCTGGCACGGTGATCCGGTCGCTCGGGATCCGCACGGCGGCATCCGGCCCCACGATCTCGAAACCCACGGCCTCGACCGCATCGAGTGGCGCCAGCGCCGGTTGATGGGTGTTCACGAACAGGAACCCGCGGTCGCCGTCGCCTCTCACCGACCAGCGCAGGTCGCCGGGCTCCTGCGATCCGATTCGCGCGGGGTAGGTCGCGAGCCGGTCGCCGAACGCCGAGAGGAACAGATGCTGGCGACGCAGCTGGTGGAAATGCCGTCGTTGCGTGCCTGCGGCCCCGATCGGCGCGAAGAAGTCGTAATCGCGCACCGGGACGTCGTTCGGATACCCGGTCGCCTGCGACTCCTGCGTCGTCGACAGCGCCCCGTCGAAGTGGAGTCCGCCGTGGAACATGTAATAGCCCTGCCAGGCCGATCCGCTGCCGAGCTTGGTCAGCGCGAGCGCCGCGACATCCTCCGCATCGACGAGCGGTCGCCGGTGATACGCGGTCGCCATGCCGCTGCCCAGCTCGCAGGTCGCGTAGGGCCAGCCATCATTCGTGCCGCGGTCGTCGGCCGCGGATGCGTCGGCCGGGGTGGCGCGCAGGTCGGCGCCGACCGAGAGGTCGTCTCGCACATCGCTGAACGTGAAGTGCTGGCGCCCGAACTCCGGCCACCCCGTGTCGGACTCCTCCCAGAATCCGTCGGCGTATCCCGCGTAGACGGGCAGGAAGCGCCCTGGTGGCAGCTGCGCGCCGCCCCACCCCGTGGCCGTGAACAGACTCGCTGCGAGTCCGACCGACTCGGCGAGCGCGCGCAGCGTCGACAGGTGCTGGGGCTGGTCGTACAGCTCGTTCTCTATCTGGATGCCGATGATCGGCGCCTCCGGAGCATCGGGCCGATGCACGAGGTCGGCCACCTGCCCCGCGATCGCCGAGTACCAGCGCCGCACCACCTCGAGATAGGCCGGGTCGTCGGTGCGGTGGGCGATGTCGCGAGCCTGCAGCCAGTCGGGGAAGCCGCCGTTGCGCGTCTCGCCGTGCGCCCACGGACCTATCCGGACGACGACGTCGAGCCCCACGCGGGCGGCCGTCTGCACGAATTCCCGCAGATCGCGATCGCCTTCCCAGCGGAATTCGCCCTCGACCTCTTCGTGCGCCAGCCAGAAGACGTAGGTCGCGAGCACGTCGATGCCGCCGGCGCGCATCTTGCGCAGTTCGCGCTCCCACACCTCGCGCCGATCGCGCACGAAGTGGTACTCCCCCATCACCGGTATCCAGGGCCTGCCGTCGCGGCTCAGGTACCGGTCGGTCACCTCGAGGCGTCGAGCGGTGTCCACGCCGTCGCCCAGGTCGAGAGCCGCGGGCACCGGATCCGTCGGTCGGGGGAGCTCGACGCGGTATCGCGCTCCGGTCGAAGTCGAAGTCGTCGTCGCGGAGGTCATCACTCGACCGTACGCACCGACGCCGAGAGAGCGACAGGGGTGATGCGACGGAACGGCTGGAGAGAACGACGGATGCGGCGGCATCCGACCAGCGCACAGCAACGGGCGGGGGGAGCGTGATTCCGCTCCCCCCGCCCGCGCCGGGGGTCTTACTTCTTGAACGCGTCCTTGACGTTCTCGCCGGCCTTCTTCGCGTCGGCCTTGACCTGGTCGGCCTTGCCTTCGGCAGCGAGCTTGTCGTTGTCGGTCGCGTTGCCGATCGCTTCCTTCGCCTTGCCCGCGATGTCCTGGGCGGCGTTCTTGATCTTGTCATCGAGTCCCATGAGGAGCTCCTTTCGTGAGGGGTGATCGTGACGACGGGAGGATTCCCGGCGTCTTATCGTCGTTGCTCTGCGCGACCGACGATAAGTCTCTGCATCACGACAGCCGACGCTGGTCGTGAGCGAGCCGTGCCCGAAGACCGGTGTGGATCGAGACGTACGTCTCGGTGTCGCGGCCGGTCAGGGTGGCGAGGTTGGTGAGCAGTCGGTCGACGTGGTCGACCAGCTCGCGGGGGTCGGTGTTCTGCCGAGGCGTGACCGACACGTGCAGCACCGGCGTGGTGCGGATGTCGTTCGCCGTGACCTGCGCCGAGAGGATCTCGGCACGTGTCGCGAGCGAGTTCTTGACGGCATCCGACACGAACGATTCGGTGACGGTGACTCGGCCGAGCGGGTTCTGCGCTCCCGACGAGCGGAGAGCCGTCTTCGACCGACGACCCGCGACGCTGGTGAGCGCGAGGATCAGCAGCACGATCACGACGACGATCGCGACGACCGCGCCCACGCCGATCCACGACAGGCTTCCGCCTGCGATCGCGGTGGCGGCGATCGCCTGGTCGAGCCACGAACGGGCGTCCTCGCCGCCCGACGTCCAGATGTCGGTCGCGGTCGGCCAGCTCATGATCGCGATGCCGAGGGCTCCGAGACCGAGGAAGAGCACGCCGATGATGAACAGCAGGGTGCGGTTCAGGGCACGGTTCGTGTTGTTCACAGCTCGCCTTCCTTCTCGTTCGCACGCTCGATGCGCACGCGGGTGCGCACGCTGCGCGTCAGCCGGTAGGTCTGCAGCTCGGCCTCGGCGGCGGACTGCACCGCGTTCTTGTCGAGTGGGATGCCGACACCCGGACGCACGGTGACGTCGACGCTGCGGTGGCCGACCCCGACGGTGATGCTCTCGCGCGCCAGAGCCGTCTCCTCCGAGAGGTGCTGGGCGAGAGCGCTGGCGATCACGCCGTTGTCGACGACGACGGCGCGGTCACCGGACTCGAGGGTGTGCTTCGACAGTCGCCCCGGTGTGAGGGCGAGCACCACGAAGACGATCCCGATCAGCGCCAGCACGACGCTGCCCGCGATCACGAGGCCGGCGGGCTGCGCGGTGGGCAGGCCCACGAGCCATCCACCCGCTGCGGCCGGTCCGAGCAGGAGCGCTGGCTGCGCCGCGAGGCTCAGCACGATCTCGAGCCCGATGTAGGCGAGAGCCAGGACGAGGAGGATGACCGCGATGAACATCGCGACGGTGCGCGGTGAATGCGTCTCGCGTCGGACGACGCGACGAAGAACAGGGGTGCTCATCGCACTCGTCTCCTCTCTGGGATGGTGGCACCGGTGATGGTGAGGGTGATTCGGGTGACGTCCCGGCCGATGATTCCCGTCAGACGCTGCTGCAACTGCTCCTGCAGCTGACGGGCCCGATCGAGCACGGGGACGCTCTGGGAGATCGCGACGGTGTCGTCGAGATCGGGGATCGGAAGCGGCGTCGCGATGCGCACTGCTATTCCTCCCGGGTGTTCGGTGACATCGACCTTCACGTCACCGCGCGGCACACCGATCAGGGTTGCGGACGCCTGTTCGGTGACCGTGCGGTAGACGCGCTCTTTCACGTCGATGCGCCCAGGGACGGTGGTCTCTCCGGTGGCGACCCGCGAGGAGCCGCCACCGGTGGCGAGGTTCTGGTCGATGCGCATCAGGAGGTGCGCCGCCCCGTGAACGCGTCTGCGAGACCGCGGACGTCGAGCTTGCCGGAGGCGATCCTGCCGATGATCGCCCCGATACCTGCGAACAGGGCCATGAGGAGGAAGCCCCAGAACCCGAACAACAGAGCTGCGAGGGCGAGGAGCGCACCGATCAGGGCGCCGGTGGTGGTGGGGGTCATGAGACTCGCGACTCCTCGTTCTCGTTGCTGTCGTCGCCCGGCACGTGCACGTCGTTGACCTCGACGTTGACCTCGACGACCTCGAGACCGACGAGTCGGCTGATCGCACCCGCGACGGCGGCGCGCACGTTGTTAGCGACCTCCTGGATGGGGGCGGGGTACTCGACGACGATCGTCAGGTCTGCGGCGGCCTGCGTCTCGCCGACCTCGACCTTGACGCCCTGCGACAGGTCGGTCGCGTTGACCGCGTCACGGATCGCGCCGAAGGCGCGTGCTCCGCCGCCGCCGAGTGCGAACACGCCGGGAACCTCACGGGCGGCGATGCCGGCGACCTTGGCCACCACTCCCTCGGCGATGGTGGTCTTGCCCGCGGCATCCGAGTCGGCGGGGATCCGCGTCGTCGAGAACGTCGAAGAGCGGTCGACCCGCGAGCCCGATGCAGCCGGCTTGGGTGCGGCGGTGGTCTGGGCCAGCTCCTTCTCGGCGGGGCTGGTGGGGGTGTTCTGGTCCTGGGTTGCCATGTCGATTCCTTTGCCTGAAAGCGGATGCCGGCTACGAGACCCTTCCGGCCTCACCGGGAGCGTGTCGGTCGCTCACAGATAGGACGTGCGGGGGTTCGCATTCGTCACAAACTCGTCGCGGAGAATCGGACAAGCAGGATGACGTCGGCGGAAATCGAGCGACTATTGACTGCTCCCGGTCTGGCCTCCGGCGCCCCCGGACGCGAGGATGAGCGGATGAACAGCGACTCGCCCGCCACCGCCCTGCTCGTCATCGACGCCCAGGAGTCCTTCCGCCAGCGGCCGGACGAGTGGGCGGCCACCGCCAACCCGGACGCCATCGCCAACATCTCGCGGCTGGTCGATCACGCTCGCGAGGTCGGCGACCAGGTCGTCTGGGTCACGCATTCCGAGCCGGGCAGCGGCGGGGTGTTCGACCCGGCCCACGGCTTCGTCCGAGTGATCTCAGACCTCGATCCGCAGGACGACGAGATCGCCGTGACGAAGACCACTGTCAACGCCTTCACCTCGACAGACCTCGAAGAGCAACTGCGCAACCTCGGCGTCGGGCGCGTGATCGTGTGCGGCATCCGCACCGAGCAGTGCTGCGAGACGACGGCTCGGATGGCGGCCGACCTGGGCTTCGCAGTGGAGTTCGTGACGGATGCCACGACGACCTCGGCGATCGCGGCGAATGACGGGCTCGCCGCCGTCTCGGGCGACGAGATCATGCGGCGCACCGAGAGCATCCTTGCTGCGCGCGGATTCGCGACCGTCATCCGCACGGCTGATCGGGTCGGCATCTCCGCCTAGGTTGGAGGGCATGCCCTCCTCGCTCGCGCTTCCCGATCTCACCGGCCGCACGATCCTCGTCACCGGTGCGAACGCGGGCATCGGCTATTGGTGCGCCGAGATCCTCGCGTCTCGCGGCGCCAGGGTGCTGCTCGGATGCCGGTCGACCGAGAGGGCGGAGGTCGCGGCATCCTCGATCCGGGCGCACGCGCCCGGCGCCGACCTCGGCATCCTGCCGATGGATCTCGCTTCGCTCGCGAGCATCACCGAGGCCGCGGCATCCGTCGGCGAGCGCATCGACGCCGTGATCTGCAACGCGGGAGTGAAAGCGGCGGATCGCAGCGCCCGCACCTCTGACGGCCTCGATCTGATGGTCGGCACGAACTTCGTCGGGCACTTCGCCCTGCTCGGCCGGCTCGGCGACGTGCTGGCCGACGATGCCCGAGTCGTGGCGGTGGGTTCGCTGGCCCATCGATTCGCCGAGATCGCCCCCTCCGCGCTCGCGCAGCCGTGGACGGGGCCGTCGCTGCGGCAGTACGGCCGGTCGAAGGCCGCGCTGATGGCCTTCACGTTCGAGCTGAACCGGCGCTGGAGGGGCTCGGCGCGGTCAGCGCTGTGTGCGCACCCCGGCTACGCGGTCGACCCGCTGACTCCGCACCGCGACGGCCTCGCCGAGGTGTCGGCAGTGACGCGCGCTCTCGCCTCGCTCAGCCGCCCGCTCGTGCAGGGCAAGGATGCGGGCGCGGCGCCCATCGTGCACGCGACGGTCGCCGCCGATGCCACGGGCGGCGACTACTGGGGGCCCGGCGGTCTGCTGGAGTTCCGCGGGGCGCCGAGACGCGTGGCCGCGAGCGCGCAGGTGCGCTCGGTCGACGTGGGCGCTGAGCTGTGGGCCGTCGCCGAGCACATGGCCGGCGTGCGGTTCAGGGTCTGACGGTCGGCGCGTCGGTCAGGCTCAGTCCGCCTCGAGCACATAGGCGCCGGATGCGTCGGTGAACAGCCCGGTCTGACCGGGGCGCGCCTCGCGTACGAAGTCCGCGACCCAGGGGAAGCGGGCGACGAACGAGTCGACCGACCACACCTCGTGATTGGCCGAGTCGTTCATGTACTCCTCGGACTCCAGCCCGGTGACAGACTGCAGGTCGCGCCCGGTGAACGTGATCCACCGCGGCGGGTGCTCGGCATGCAGCTTCGAGAGGAAGACCGGGGCGTTGCCCTTCAACCCCGGGGCTGCGACGGCGTCTTCTCGCGTGACGTCGAGCAGCGCGTCGACGGATCCGGCCGCGGCGACCAGCGCCTCCCACCCCTGGGCTGACGCGAACGACGCCTCGGCGTCGGTCAGCATCCGGAGTGTGCGCACGTGGCCGACCAGCGCGCCTTCGTCAGACCGCACCTCGTCGAAGGATGCACCCCATCGCGACGGACTCACCATGATCGCCGAGATGCGTGTGCCGGTGAGGAAGGACTCGCTGTTGCGCCACGGGGCGCCCACCGGAGGCACCCGCCTGTTCGTCGCGATGTCATCGCAGACGATCCCGAGTGCGACCCGCGCCGCACCCTGCTGGCCGTCGAGCACCTCGACGGCCAGCTCGACGCGTTCGCCCGAGTCGGTCGGCATCAGGGAGACGCCCGATGTCATCACCGTGATGGGGCCGCCCGCCGGCCGCTTCTCGACCACGCGGATAGACCCGCCGATGCGGTCCTCCCACGCGATGGGATCGGCACCGAGCGAATCGAAGACGTGTCGGGGAAACTCCAGGCCATCGGTCATCGCCCCAGTCTCACAGTCGGCCGTCGGCCCCGGCAACCGTCGCGGCAGCGGTCTCGAGGCCTGTCGCCTACGCCGCGGCGATCTCGCGCGCAGGGATCTCGTCGATCGACCGATACACGGGCAGGCCGCGCTCGAGGGCGATCTCGACGTCCTTGTCGGCACCCGCCGAGTCGCCGGGCAGGCGCAGCACCGCGTCGCAGTGCTGCAGCAGCCGGTGCGCGGTCTCGTACATGACGTCGCCATCGGCGACATCCGCTTCGTCGATCCCCCGGAGGATCGGCAGGGCGACCCACTCGCCGATCATCGGCACGTGACCGAGACGGTGGATCGGCGCCGCAGCCTCTTCGAGTCGTTCGAGGTTGCGGGCGATGAGGGCGGGGTCGCCGCCGGTGCCCGAGCGGTAGGGGCCGGCGATCAGAATCAGGAGTGGAGTTGTCATGGAGAAGACTGTAACGTTAACCGTGCAAGAACGTGCAACTTCGTGAATGAATAAGATTCGGAGAGTCGGATGCTGGGCGCACAGCGCAAGGACCACCTGCGAGAGATCCTGCGCAGGGATGGCCGCGTGGTGGCGAAGGACGTCGCCGCCGATCTGGGCGTTTCAGAGGACTCGATCCGCCGCGACCTGCGCGAGCTCGCCGACGCCGGTGAGATGGTGCGGGTGTACGGCGGCGCTCTGCCGATTCCGCCGGCCGATCGTCCCGTCGATCAGCGCGCGTCGCTCGCCACCGAGAGCAAAGAGCGCGTCGCCCGCCGCGCCGTCGAGCTGATCGCCCCCGCGTCGACGATCGTGCTGGACGCCGGCACCACGACCCTCGCGATGTCCCGGATGCTGCCGCACGGCACCGACCTGACCGTGATCACACCCAGCCCGGCGATCGCCCTCGCGGTCGCCGAGCACTCCGACGCTCGCGTCGTGATCATCGGCGGCGAGCTCGCTCGCTTCTCGATGGTCGCGAGCGGTCCCCTCGCGATGGAGGCGGTGCAGCACCTCCACGCCGACGCGTTCTTCCTCGGCGCGACCGGCATCGACCCGGCGCGCGGCCTGACCACCGGCCACCTCGACGACGCCGTCACCAAGCGCGCGATCGCCGCCCGCTGTGCGCAGACGTACGTGCTCGGCAGCGAAGAGAAGATCGGCGCGACGTCGCGCTACCCCGTGCTCGACCTCGAGGCCGTCGCCGGCGTGGTCGTCGACCCCGTCGACGCGAACCCCGTGATCGACGAACTCGCAGAGCGGGTGACCGTGCTGCGCTGAGCCGCATCAGGCCTCAGGTGATGGTCGCCGCCACGATCGTCGGGGTCATGATGGCCACCATCGCGGCGGTGATCGCGTCGTAGACGGCCTTGGCTACGGCATCCCCCGCGGGCGACCCCGCCGTGAGCTCTTCGATCCGTTTCTTGAGGTCCCGCGCCGACAGTCCGCCGCATTCGTCGCGCAGGATCGCGTGCGCCGAGTTCAGGTTCTGCAGGATCGACAGCAGCGCCAGATCGGCCTGCGTCGGAGCAGCGGCTCCGGCCAGCACGGCGGACAGGCGGGAGCGCAGCATCTGCTCGGGTGCAGAGTCGGATTCGGGAGTGCGCACCGACCCCCAGCCGAAGAATCCGCGCTCGCCACGCACGAGCACGCCCTGCACGACGAGCGACTCGACCACGACCTCGAGCGGGTCGAGCTTGGGCCGCACCACGAGAGACTGCAGTCGTTTGCCGCGCAGCGGCACGAGGCGCTGCAGCGTCGTGTCGAGGATCGGGTTGCCGGTCGGCTCGGTCGACACGATGTCGACGACCGGGTTCTTCTCGTCCGACACCGAGATGCGTCCATGCAGGGCGAGGTCGACGATGACGGCGGCGACCTCGCCGTAGAGGCGGTTCACGCTCACCGCGCTCTCGACGCGGCCATCAGGCCGCAGCAGCAGCATGTGGAGTTCTTCGACGATCAGCATGCACCCACGCTATGACGGCATTTCGCGTCTGGGCATCCCCCGAACGGATGACTTCGGGATGCCGAGCACTGCGCCCCGTCGTGTCAACCCCGTCGCCGTGCGAGCGCCGATTTCGTACGGTTTCGGAATGACTTCCGACACTGCCGCGACCGCGGAGGAGCCCACCCGGCTGCGTCGCGCCATCACCGGCCCCCTGCTGTTCGCCTTCATCCTGGGCGATGTGCTCGGCGCCGGGATCTACGCGCTGATGGGAGTGCTCTCCGAGAAGGTCGGCGGGATGCTGTGGGCACCGCTGCTGCTCGCGCTCCTGCTCGCCCTGTTGACCGCGGGGTCGTACGCCGAACTCGTCACCAAGTACCCGCGCGCGGGCGGGGCATCAGTCTTCGCCGAGCGCGCCTTCCGCAGCCCGATCGTGTCGTTCCTGGTCGGATTCAGCATGCTCGCGGCGGGTGTGACGAGCGCCGCCGGTCTGGCGATCGCCTTCGCCGGCGACTACCTGGGCACGTTCTTCGACCTGCCGACGATCCCCGTCGCGATCGTCTTCCTCGCCATCGTCGGAGCGCTCAACGCCCGCGGCATCCGCGAGTCGCTCGGCGCGAATCTCGTCATGACCGCGATCGAGTTGAGCGGTCTCGTGATCGTCATCGTCGTGGTGGGTGTGTTCGTGGCCGGTGGCGGTGGCGACGCCTCGCGGCTCACGCAGACTCCTGAGGGGACTCCCGCGGCGATGGCTGTGCTCGCCGGAGCGGTGATCGCGTACTACTCCTTCGTCGGGTTCGAGACTTCGGCGAACATGATCGAAGAGGTCAAGAACCCGCGGCGCACCTACCCGCGCGCGCTCTTCGGCGCACTCTTCACCGCCGGCGCGGTGTATGTGCTCGTGGGCGTCGCCAGCTCGATCGCGTTGCCGGCATCCGAGCTGCAGGAGTCGAGCGGCCCGCTGCTCTCGGTCGTCGAGGCCGCCGGCGCCAGCATCCCCTCATGGCTGTTCAGCCTGATCGCCCTGATCGCCGTCGCCAACGGTGCGCTGCTGACCATGATCATGGTCAGCCGGCTGACCTACGGGATGGCCGAGCAGAACCTGCTGCCCCCGGTGCTCGGCCGCGTGCTGCCGAACCGCAAGACCCCCTGGGTGGCGATCCTCACCACGACCCTCGTCGCGATGGGCCTGACGCTGGTCGGCGACCTGGCGACGCTCGCTGAGACCGTCGTGCTGCTCCTGCTGTTCGTCTTCGTCAGCGTCAACGTCTCGGTGCTCGTGCTGCGGCGCGACCGGGTCGAACACGACCACTTCCGCATCTGGACCGTCATCCCGGTGCTCGGCATCGCGTCGTGCATCCTGCTGCTCAGCCAGCAGCGCCCCGTCGTCTGGCTGTTCGGCGCGATCCTGCTGGCCGTCGGCGGCGTGCTCTATCTGCTCGCCCGCTGGAGCCGGAACCGTGCCCGGACGCACAGCACTGACGAAGACCCCTCATCCCCCACCACGAAGGAGAACCATGAGCACGCCTGAGCACACCCACGAGTCCGACGACGCCATGACCAGCGAAGAGAAGCGCCACGATCAGCTGACCTCGGCACCGGACGCGACCGATGCCGACGCCGCGCCCCGCATCGAGGTCTCCGAGCACGACGGCAACACCCGCATCGACATCGCCCCCGACGCTGCGGTGCGCCCCGGCCCCGGGCCCGGAGTCGAGACCGACGACCAACCGGAGCGGTGACCGGCGCGGGTTACAGCCAGCCCTTGCGTTTGAACGCCCAGTAGAGGCCGAAGCCCATGCCGACCATCAGCGCGACCGCCATGGGATAGCCGAGCGTCCAGTGCAGCTCGGGCATGTGGTCGAAGTTCATGCCGTAGACCGTGCCGACGAGGGTCGGAGCGAACAGGATCGCCGCCCAGCCCGAGATCTTCTTCACCTCGTCGTTCTGACGGATGCTCAGCTCGGTCATCCGCCGCATCTCCTCGTTCTGCCGGCGCGCGACGATCGTCGACTCGACGGTCAGAGCGTTGTCGAGCACGGTGCGGAAAGTGTTCGCCCGCTCTGAGACACGCAGGGTGTGGTCGAGCACATCGCGCAGATACCGCTGCAGCTCCTCGTCGACCTGGTACTTCGCAGACCCGCGCAGCAGCGAGTCGAGCATCCCGGCCAGAGGCTGCACCGCCCGCTGGAAGTCGATCACCTCTCGGCCCAGCTCGTAGATGCGCTGCGTGGCGTCGACTCCGTCTTCGAAGAGCTGGCTCTCGATCTCGTCGATGTCGTTCTCGAGCCCGGCGAGCACCGGTGCGTACTCGTCGACCACCTCGTCGAGGATCGCGTAGAGCACGGCCTCAGGGCCGAGCTTCAGGAGTGCGGGGTCGTCTTCGAGGCGGCGCCGAACGCGTCCGAGGTCAGGAGACTCCGCGTGACGGATCGTCACCACGAAATCCGGCCCCACGAGCACGTGGATCTCGCCGAACTCGACCTCCTCCGCGGCATCCAGGTACCGAGCGGAGCGCAGCACCATGAACAGCACGTCGCCGTACCGCTCGAGCTTCGAGCGCTGGTGCCCCGAGAGCGCATCCTCGACGACGAGCGCATGGATGCCGAACTCGTCGGCGACCTCGCGGATCTCAGCTTCACTCGGTCGGTACAGGCCGATCCAGCTCATGCCTCCGCGCTCGCGCAGCACCTCGAAGGTCTCGCTGAGGCTCCGCGGATTCTCGGTACGGATGCCGCCGACGTAGATCGCGTTGTCGATGATCGCCATCGGCGCTCCCTCCATCAGTCGGGCCGCGGACCGGTCGTCCGCCTCCGAGGTCAGCCGGCGGGCGGCGCGACGCAGGGGATCGCAGAGTCGGTGATCTCCTGGTGGTACTGCTCGGCCGTGAACGGCAGTCCGAACTCGGGGGCCGTCTGGCCAGCGGCTGCGGGAGCCTTCGATGCGATCGCGGCGAGCTCCCATGCCAGGAACATCGCGGTCAACCCGCCGGTCGTCGAGTCGTTCAGCGACACCGCGACCGTGAAGCCGGTCTCCGGGTCGGAGAACGCCGACGTCTGGTACCCGGGAGTCCATCCCGACTGTCCGACCATCGATCCGACGAGCAGGGCTCCTCCGGTGGCCTGGAACCATGAGGGCGCCTCGGGGCTCTGCGGCAACGGAGCTCCGAAGCGATTCGGCTCTTCCTTCGTCCGCAGCTCCTGCGCAGCCTCGGCCTGGGCGTACCGGCCGAGCTCCTCGATCGTCGACACGACGCCGGAGTCGGTGTACCCGGTGCTCGACGACAGCGTGGTGATGTCGGTCGGGGCCGCACAGTTGTATCCGCCCTCGATGGGCGTCAGATAGTGCCCGTTCATGACCGGCCCCGTCGAGGGCGCAGCTGCGGCCGGCGAGGGTAGCGACGTCTGGGAGAGACCGAGCGGCTGGGTCACGTACTCGGAGATCAACTCGGATGCCGTGAGGCCCGATGCCCGCTCGAGGGCGAGTCCGAGCAGCAGGTAGCCGGCATCGGAGTTGGTGTAGGTCGTCTTCGGCGTGGCGCGCGGGGCGCCGAGGCCGTAGGCTGCGAGCTCGAGCGGCGCCCACACGCGCTCGGGAGTGGTGAACCACGCCGCCTGTGCGGTGGCCTCGGACGAACCGATCCCGCTGGTGCTGTTGCACAGGTCGAGAAGCGTGGTGTCCTTCATATCGGCAACGCCCGAGACGTATTCGGTCACGGGGTCGTCGAGGTCGACCACGCCCTCATCGACCAGGCCGTAGAGCACATCGCACGTCATGAGCCGTGTCATGTCTGCGACGCGGAAGGCCATGTCCGTGCTGATCTCCTCATCGGAACCGGGCCCCTGCGTGCCGACTCCGGCGACCCAGCTGCCACTCCAGGGAGCCCACACGCCCACGACAGCACCCGACGCCCCCGACGCGGCGAGCGCGTTGGCGACGGCTGCCTCCATGGCGGCGACGGTGTCGTCGGGCAGTGCGCCATCGACTTGAGACGGCGGCTCGTAGCTGAACTCCGGCTCGGCTGTGCAGCCGGTGAGGAAGAGCCCGAGCACGGCGACGCCGGCCGCTGCTGCGCGGAACGTGCGCGACGAGAGAAGCTGCATGAAAGGGGACCCCCGGAAGACGTGTCTCCCGAGTCTAGAACGCCGTTCCTGAAAGATCGCATCGCCGGGGCCCCTTTAGGGTGATCAGCATGCCCCACATCTTCGACGCCGAGGTCGTCTCCGCCATCCTGCGCCACATGAACGGCGATCACTCCGACGACAATCTGCTCATCACGCGCGCCTTCTCAGCCGTCGAGGACGGCGAGATCAGCGATGCCGTGATGACGGACCTCGACGGCGACGGCGGCGTCTGGACGGTCACCCGCGCGGGTATCGCCTCCGAGGTGCGCATCGCATGGCCCTCGGGCCCCATCACCGAGCGACCCGCCGTGCGCCGCGAAGTCGTCGCGCTGTACGATCTCGCGTGCGAGAAGCTCGGGGTCGAGCCGCGGCCGCACGCATGACTCTCTGAGATATCGGGCTTTCGCTCCAGGTTAGGTCACCCTTACACTTGGCACATGTCCGAGATCCTCTCCTTCTCCGCAGCCCTCCGTGAGCGCTCCTCCGGTTCGCACTCGCGCAGCGAGGGTGCCGGCTTCATGTCCGACCTGCTCAAGGGCGAGGGCTCGCGCGAGGACTACATCGCGCTCGTCGCACAGCACTACTTCATCTACGAGGCCCTCGAAGGCGCGGGCGAGCGCATGCGCCGCGACCCCGTGGCATCCGTCTTCCTCAGCGACAAGCTGACCCGTCTTCCGGCACTCGAGGCCGACCTCGAGTTCCTGCTCGGCGCCGGCTGGCGCGACGAGATCGTCGCACTGCCCACCACGCAGCGCTACGTCGAGCGCATCCGTCAGGTGGGCGCGACCTGGGCCGGAGGCTTCGTCGCGCACCACTACACGCGCTACCTCGGCGACCTGTCGGGTGGCATCTTCATCGGACGAGTGATGGCACGCCGCTTCGGCTTCGAGACCAACGGCATCGGCTTCTACCTGTTCGACGACATCGCCGACCCGTCCGCGTTCAAGGACGTCTACCGCGAGCAGCTCGACGCCGCGCCGTGGGACGACGCCGAGCGCGAGCGCGTGATCGACGAGGTGCTCCTCGCCTACCGCTTCAACACCGAGCTGTTCGAGGACCTCGACCGCGCACGCGTCGCCGCCTGACACGCGCTCACGCCTCAGGCCTTCCCCACCTCAGGGGTGGATGCCGCGAGCCACGCGTCGCGCATGAAGCGGCGCACGTCTTCGTCGACGCGGATGTCACTCGGGCGCAGCGCCCTCGAGAGGTAGAGCCCGTCGAGCGATGTGAGCCGTGAGAGCGCGACGTAGGTCTGCCCCGGTGCGAACGCGCCGGACCCGAGGTCGATGATGGCGCGGTCGTAGGTCTTGCCCTGCGACTTGTGGATCGTGACGGCCCAGGCGAGACGCAACGGGAACTGCGTGAACTCCGCGACGACGTCGCGGGACAGCTTCTTGGTGCTCGCCTCATACGAGTAGCGGAAGCGTTCCCAGACCGCGGGCTCGACGTCGACCTCGTCTCCGTCGATCTCGACGCGCACGGTCTCGCCGAGGATGCGCACGACAGTGCCGATCGTGCCGTTCACCCACCGCGGCGGCTCACCCGACATCGAGGTGTCGTTGCGGAGGAACATCACCTGCGCACCGATCTTCAGCTTGAGCTCCGGCTCGGCGGGCAGCGATGCTTCGCCCCTTCCGAACTCTCCGCTGACCTCGGCCTTCGCGGTCTGCTCCTTGCCCGGAAGCGCCGCGAGGTGTCGGCTGTTGATGGTGTTCACGATGTCGTTGCGCGTGGCGAGCGTGATCATCGGCACCTCGCCCGGCTCCGGGTCGGGTGGCGTGCGCGCGCCCTGCGTGTTGAGCACTCCGGCGATCTCAGCCGTGACCCGGCCGTACCGCACCGCGTTCAGCATGGCCTTGAAGCCGTCATCCGACTGCCGGTGGATCTGCACGAGCTCGCGCACGTGCAGCTCGGCGCGGGTGTCGACGGCGAAGAGACCCTCTTCCTCCTCCGGCGCCTCGCCTCCGGCGGAGCCGGCCCAGACCTTGGCGTCGAAGAACCAGAACGACCGGTAGTGGTCCTTCACATAGCGCAGCTCGTCGCCGCGCGGCGGCACGGGGGCCAGCTGATACGGATCGCCGAACATCACGATCTGCACTCCGCCGAACGGGATGCCGCGCTTGCCCCGTGCCTGACGGAGCGAACGGTCGATCGCATCCATCAGGTCGGCGTTGACCATCGAGATCTCGTCGATCACGAGAGTCTCGATCGCGTTGAGGATCCGTCGCGTGTTGTCGTTCTGATCGATGTCCGAATCGCCGATCAGACCGATCGGCAGGCGGAACAGCGAGTGGATCGTCTGGCCCTCGACGTTCAGCGCGGCGACACCGGTGGGTGCGCAGATCGCGATCTGCTTCTTCGTGTTCCACGAGAAGTACTGCAGCAGGGTCGACTTGCCGGTGCCCGCGCGACCGGTGATGAAGACGTGCTCGCTGGTGTCCTCGATCAGCCGGAACAGCTCTTGCTGCTCTTCGGACAGGGCGGGAAGCGACACGGTTCTCTCACACGGCTGGGAGGCGGGAGTGCACGTGGAGATCGTGCCTCCCCATGCTACGTGGCGGCGCGCACCCGGCATCCGAAGGACACAGCGATCACCGCCGACGCACGGCGACCCGCGCACGGCATCGTCCCAGGCCGCGCTTCTAGACTGACGCCATGCAGCAGGTCGAGACGAAGGCGCCCCGGCGTTCGCGCCTCGCTGCCGATCTCGCGATGCTCGCGGTGGTCGGCCTCGTGCTCGTCGCCGCCCTCGGCGCAGGCGGGGCCACCCTCTACCAGCAGTTCTACGGCCCGTCGGCCTTCGTCGTGCGCTACCTCGATCTGCTCTCCGAAGGCCGAGCGGCCGATGCCCTTCGCGTACCGGGTGTCGCGATCGATCGAGAGACACTCGAGGTCGCGGGCCTCGGAGCCACAGCGTCCGAGGCTCTGCTGCGCCATTCGGCGCTCGCCCCGCTCACCGACGTCGAGGTGACGTCGGAGGAGCGTGACGACGCCGGCAAGACCGAGGTGACCGTCTCGTACACGGCGAGCGGTTACGCCGGCACGACCACCTTCACCGTCGAGCAGGACGGCTGGGCGGGCGTCACCCCGAACTGGCGCTTCACGACGAGCCCTCTGGCCGTGGTCGAGCTCACGCTGCGCGGAGCCGACCAGTTCGCCGTCAACGGATTCGAGATGGACCGCCGCCAGGTGTCGGCCGCGGGTGCGCAGGCCGCCCCCCTCGATCCCCTGCCGCTGCTGGTCTTCACGCCCGGGGTCTACTCGGTCACCGTCGACACGGCGATCGCCTCCTCCGACGGTGTCGGAGTGCTGGCAGACACCCCGCTCGCCACCACCCCCGTCGACGTGCAGACCGAGCCCACGCCCGACTTCGTCGCCGTGGTGCAGCAGCGCGTCGAGGAGTTCCTCACAGAGTGCACCACGCAGGAGGTGCTGCAGCCGACAGCGTGCCCGTTCGGCCTAGAGGTCCGCAACCGCCTCGCCTCGCTGCCGAAGTGGTCGATCACGGTTCAGCCCCAGGTGAGTGTCGTTCCCGACGGCGGGCACTGGAGGATCCCTCCGACGGATGCGGTCGCACACGTCGACGTCGAGATCCGGTCGCTCTTCGACGGCTCGGTTCAGGAGGTCTCGGAAGACGTCCCGTTCCAGGTCAATGGGTCGATCACGATCCTCCCGGACGGAAAGGTGTCGATCCGGGTCGGTTCTCCCGACGAGGAGTCGACGGGCTGATCCGCCCCGTGCAGGGTCAGCGCGCTTCGCGCTCGGCCTGACGCAGGTCGCGCGCTGCGAGGGCCGCGAGCTTCTCGTTGTACTCCTCGAGCTCCGCCTCGCCCGTGCGATCGGCATGCCGGTCGCGGCGCTTCTGCAGTTTGGTGTCACTGCGGCTCCACTGGATCGCCACGGTGATCGCGAGGATCAGGGTCGGGATCTCACCGATCGACCACGCGATGCCACCGCCGATGTACTGGTCTTCGAGCGGCGTCGGGCCCCACGTGCGCCCCATCGACCCGAACCAGTCGGCGACCATGAGCCCCTCCTGCATCATGATCGCGACGCCGAAGAAGGCGTGCATGGCCATGATCGCGATCAGGGTGATGAGGCGTCCGGGGTACGGCAGGCGGTACGGCACGGGGTCGGCGCCGACCAGGCTCAGCACGAACAGGTATCCGGAGATGAGGAAGTGGGCGACCATCCACTCGTGGCCGAGGTGCTCGAACATCGACCAGCGCACGAGGTCGGTGAAGTAGAAGGCCCACAGCGACAGGATGAAGATGCCCGCCGCGACGAACGGGTGGGTGACGACCTTCGAGAACGGCGAGTGCACCGCCCACATGATCCATTCGCGGCCGCCACGGGTGCCGTCGTCGCGCTTGTGGATCGCACGGAGGGCGAGGGTGACCGGCGCGCCCGAGACCAGCAGCAGCGGGATGGCCATCGACAGCATCATGTGCCCCAGCATGTGCACGCTGAAGAGATATTCCTGATAGGCGTTGATGGGGCCGCCGGTGACCCACAGCAGCATCAGCATGCCCAGCACCCAGAAGACGGTGCGGTGGATCGGCCAGCGGTCGCCCCGCAGGCGCAGACGGCGCACCCCTGCGAGATAGAGGAAGAGACCGAAACCGGCGGCCACCAGCCAGAGCACGTCGATGTCCCACGCCGTGAACCAGCGGTCGATCGTGAACTCGGGAGGCAGCGGTGAGCGCGTGAGGTTCTCGGCCGGCGTCTGCACGAACGCGGCCTCCTCGCCGGTGGGCGGAGGGGTGCGGGCGAGCGCGGCGGCCGCACCTGAGGCGAGCCCCATCAGCGCGACCTCGCACAGCACCAGCATCCAGAACCAGCGTGCGGCTCCAGCCCCCTCGAGACGAGGGATCAGGCGGATGCGGTACCAGGCGCCGAGCAGGCCCATACCGACCAGCAGCACGACCTTGACGAGCAGGATCGTGCCGTAGGGCGTCCAGAGCTGAGAGATGTCGCCGAAGGAGACGATGGAACGCGCCAGGCCCGAGATCGCGACGACCGCGAAGGCGGCGATCGCGAGACTCGAGTAGCGGCTGACCAGCCGCGCGGTGCCCACGCCCGACCGGTCGCGCAGGATCACGACGAGCAGCAGGCCGCCGAGCCACACCGCCGCGCCGATCGTGTGCAGCAGGATCGAGTTCACGGCGATGTTGTGTCCGGCGAGCTCGCCGGAGTGGCCCTGGGTCGCCAGCGGGAGGAAGGATGCCGCGGCGAGGATCGCCGTGATCAGGGTGGGCGTCCACGTGCGCCACGCGAACGCGAGCACGGTGATCACCGAGCCCATGATCGTGGTGATCAGCCACGACTGACCGAGCGGCAGCTGCAGCAGGAATCGTCCGAGCTGCTCGCCGAACTCGCGCTCGGCACTCAGCTGCGGGTTGAAGGCGGCCATGAACGTGAAGAATCCACTGATGCCCGCGGTGACCGTGAAGACGGCCGCACCCGCCGAGGCCGTGTTGAGGGCGGTGTCGAACGACTTCTCCTCGCTGCGCAGTGCGAACAGGGCCAGCACGAGCGAGCCCAGCATCGCCGCGGCCGCGATGTTCATCACGAGCTTGACGATGGGTGTGGCCCAGCGCACGAACGGACCCGGATCCTGCAGCAGCAGCGGCGCCGCACCTCCGCCGATCACGAGGGCGATGAGCACGCCGATCAATCCGGTCGCGAGCAGGATTCCGACTCCGGCCGCGCGATACGCGGAGCGGTTCGGGGTCTGCACGGCGCGGGCACTCACCCCTCAAGCCTAAGCCGCGGAATCGGGGCGGGAGCACGAAGGCCGCCCCCGACGGATCGGGAGCGGCCTTCGAAGAGGTGCAGTCTTACTTGACGGCAGCCTTGAGCTTGGAACCAGCGGTCACCTTGACGCGGTGGCCGGCCGGGATCTTGATCTCGGCGCCGGTCTGCGGGTTGCGGCCCGTGCGAGCTGCGGTTGCGACCTGCTCGAACGAGATCCAGCCCGGGATCGAGACCTTGCTGCCCTTGGCAACAGCGTCGGAGACCGAGGAGAACAGCGCGTCGAGGACACCCGAGACGGTGGCCTGGCTCTGGCCGGTGGCGGAAGCGATGCTCGCGACGAGCTCGGTCTTGGTGATGGACTTGTCAGCCATGTCATCCTCCAGCGACGAGGTTCCCGTCGCATCGTTGGTGTTCGAAGGGCGACTGCCCTCCGTTGGTCGAGTGACCGCCTTGAATGTACCAACCACCGCCCACATTTCCGCGTCATTTCGCGGGTTTTGGGGTTTTCGGCGGCGTGTCGTGGTGCAGAAGTGACGAATGTGACCCCTGTGGTGCCTTGTTCGGCGGTCGAACACCGCCGTTCCGCGGCTCGCGGCGGGTCTGCACGGTGGGCCTCGTCCCTGCATCGCACTGCGCCTCGGGAGGCGCACTGCGCCTCGGGAGGAGAGTTCTGCTCAGCCTCTCCTCCCGAAGCGCAGCCTTCCGCCCGGGGCGCAGTCCCGAGGGATGTGCGTCAGCGCGGACGGTGGGATGCGACGACCGAGCGGGCGGTGCGCGCGAACGCCGGGGTGACGTGCTCGTCTCCGTCGAGGTAGCCGCCGACGAGGGCTGCGTCGCGCAGCAGGACGAGGGATGCCGCGACGTCGGCGGGGCTCTCTAGTCCGGCCTGCTCGGCGACGGCCTGCAGGGTCGACCGGAACCACTCGCGGTGCTCGTCGATCAGCCGTCGCACCGCGCCGTCGGCATCCGGATACTCCGCCGCCGCGTTGATGAACGGGCAGCCGCGCGTGTGCCTGAGGCGGATGTCGGCGGAGATGCCCTCGATCACGGCGTCGACGAGCTGTGCCGGCTCGGTCACCGCTTCGCCCGCCTCGGCGAACATCGAGCGCAGCATCTCGTCTTCGTTGCGCAGGTACGCGAGGACGAGATTCTCCTTGCCCCCGAACTGCTTGTAGAGCGTCGCCCTGGTGACGGCGGCCTCGTCGATGATGCGGTCGACGCCCACCGCATGGATCCCCTCTTCATAGAAGAGCCGCGTGGCGCTGTCGATCAGTCGGGTGCGCGCGGCGCTCGGACGCTTCGGAGTCGTCGTCGGAGCCGGGATGGGAGTCGTGGTCTTCATGGTGATCCCTCTCATCGTGTCATCCGAATGTGATTTTCGGGAATAGGTTGCGGTAGATAGAACGTTCGGTCTACTATCAGCGTAACGCATCCGCACCAGGCGGGAGCAGAAACAGGAGACGAGACCATGAACAGCACCGAGAAGACCCCGATCGTCCTGATCCACGGACTCTGGATGACCCCGAAGAGCTGGAACACCTGGGCCGAGCGCTTCCGCGCACTGGGCCACGAGGTGATCATCCCGGGGTGGCCCGGCATCGACGACCGCTCGGTCGAAGACATCCGCCGCGATCCGTCCGCCCTCGAAGGCATCGGCCTCAAGCAGATCGCCGACAATTACGAGCGCATCATCCGCGCGCTTCCGGTGAAGCCGATCATCATGGGCCACTCGTTCGGCGGCGTGCTCACACAGATGCTCGCCGACCGCGGCCTCGGCTCCGCCTACGTAGGGGTCGCCCCTGGACAGACCGCCGGCGTCACCGCACTCCCCCTCTCGACGCTCTGGACCGGAACGCCGATCCTCTCGAACCCCTTCGGACGCAACGGCGCAAAGCCGCTGTCGAAGCGCCATTTCCACTTCACGTTCGGCAACGACCTCTCGCGTGCAGCATCCGACGCGCTCTGGGAGGAATACGCCGTGAACTCCTACAACAGGGTCTTCTTCGAAGGCGTGACCTCGGTGCTCAACGAGAAGGGCGGCGTCACCCACGTCGACTACGCACGCGCCGACCGCGCGCCGCTGCTCGTGATCACGGGCGAGATCGACCACGTGGTGCCGCCGGCCATCGGACGTGCGATCGTCAAGAAGTACCGCTCGTCCGGCAGCCCCGCAGTCGTCGACTACAGGGAGTACGCCGGCCGCACGCACCGCCTCGTCAGCCAGGACGGCTGGGAAGAGATCGCCGACTACGCGCTGACCTGGGCGGTGGCGCACGCGACAGCATCCGTCGCCTGATGTGCGGGTGTGCGGGGGTGGGTCCCTCGGGGCTCGGGAGGACCGCGCCGCTCTCGCCCCACATCGCGCTGCGCCTCGGGAGGAGAACTGCGCCTCGGGCGGAGGGATCTGCGGATTCTCTCCTCCCGAAGCGCAGTCTTCCTCCCGAGGGATGCCCGTGCGGGCACGGGAGAAGGTGCAGAGGGGTGCGAAGGGATGCGGGCAGGGAGAGAGATGCGGATGCGGGTGGCTCAGGCCGCAACGTGGAGACGCTGCCCGACCGCGGTCAGGATCACCTGCTGCACCTGCGCCCACTGGCTCATCAGCTGGCCGTAGCCGATGCGGATCACGTGATAGCCGTGCAGCTTCAGGAGAGCATCGTGGGCGATGTCGCTCGTCCGCTGTTCACCGACATGATGACCGCCGTCGATCTGAATGACCAGTCGCTCACCGATGACGAAGTCGACCCGATGGCCGAGTATCCAGACCTGCGGCACGACGGGGATCCCCAGCCACCTCAGGCGCACCTGGAAGATGCTCTCGGTACCGGAATCGGCGAACTGCCGCGCATCCGCGAGCAGACGTCGAGCAGCGGGCGGAAGCGGTGCGCGCTCGAGGATGCCGGGCGCGATGAGGTTCTGTCGCATGGCCGACTCCCAGGTCGCAAGGGCACTCTCATACGGCTGACACCCCGCGACCAGGATCAGCGCGTTCTCGAGCGAGTCCTCGCGCGAATCAGGATCACGCGGGAACACCGGTTCGTTCCAATGCACTGTGCCGCGGGACAACGTCACGTGGCCTGATCGTGCCGGAGCCGCGACGTGCGGCTGCACGTCACCGAGCACCCACAGCCCTTTCCGCGCGGCGAGCGTGACACAGCTCAGGAACACTCCGCGGCGGGCAGCCGCAAGGAGCATCGGGTCGGCATCCGGCAGCGCGACCCACCCGCGGCGAACAGCGATGACGTCACCCCTCTGAACAGACGATCGAAGCGCATGCCTGCTGACCCCGAGCCGTCTCAGGGTCTCGGTGCGGGCCACGCCGTCGCGCTGCGTCAGCGCCTGTCTGGGGTTCACCCGTCGAGGATCGCTGATGGCCGCATCCGCCATCGACACGGCATCCACGATTCGTGTCCCGCTGCCTCAGATCCCCGTCCGTGCAGAAAAGGTCCGCCGCCCTCGCAGCCGACACGTCCCGTATACGCCCGCACAGCCCGCGCGCGCGAACATCCGTCGGGAGGAGGACTGCGCCTCGGGAGGAGGAAATCTCGAGATCGCTCCTCCCGAAGGGCAGTTCTCCTCCCGAGGCGCAGAGGAGACAGAACAGCGAAAGGGGCGAGGATCCGAAGATCCTCGCCCCTTTCGGCTTGTCTGCTGAGACTTACCAGCTCGACTTGGTGACACCGGGCAGCTCGCCACGGTGTGCCATGTCACGGAAGCGGACGCGCGAGACGCCGAACTTCGTGAGGACACCGCGGGGGCGGCCGTCGATGACGTCGCGCGAACGCACGCGAGCCGGCGACGCGTTGCGCGGCAGCTTCTGCAGGCCGACGCGTGCGGCCTCGCGGGCCTCGTCGGTGGCGTTCGGGTCGACCAGGGTCTTCTTCAGCTCGGCGCGACGCTCTGCGTAACGCTCGACGATGACCTTGCGCTGCTCGTTGCGAGCGATCTTGCTCTTCTTAGCCATTGATCAACGCTCCTCTCGGAATTCGACGTGCTGACGGATGACCGGGTCGTACTTCTTGAGCACGAGGCGGTCGGGGGTGTTGCGGCGGTTCTTCTTCGTCACGTACGTGTAACCCGTACCTGCCGTCGAACGCAGCTTGATGATCGGACGTACGTCCTGAGCCTTCTTGGCCATTAGAGCTTCACACCCTTCGCCTGGAGGTCCTTGACCACGTTCTCGATGCCGCGGACATCGATCACCTTGATGCCCTTGGCGGACACGTTGAGCGTGATCTTACGACCGAGCGAAGCGACGAAATAGGTCTTCTTCTGCACGTTCGGGTCGAAGCGGCGCTTCGTCCGGCGGTGCGAGTGCGAGACGTTGTGACCGAAGCCGGGAACAGCTCCGGTCACCTGGCACACTGCTGCCATGATGGTGACTCCTTCTATACCGTGAGGCCGGACGGCCTCACCCAAGATCCCTTGTCTGCGCGCCACCCCGCAGCGCCGATCTCTCGGCTGAAGAAGGGGAAGCACGCGAACTACGCACAGGAGTGTGCGCAGACAAAGAGTCAGTTTAGCACGGTCCGGAATCAGAGCCGAACGGCCTCGAGCAGCAGCGCGGCCCCCGGTGCGAGCAGCGGCAGGGGCACGCCGACCGACTCGAAGAACGCCCCCGTGGCCTCGACCCCGGAATCCAGCCACGCGGGGTCGGAGACCTGATGCCGCGACACCGACCCGAGGTCCTCGCGCACGCGCAACCGGTACCGCTCCCCCACGACCAGACCGGGGATGCGGGTGCGTGGAGTGAACCCGTCGACCGAGGCACCCAGGCGAACCCACGCGAACACCGCGCGCGAGCCGTCGGGAGCGACCACACCGTGCAACAGGGTCTCGTCGTCGACCTCGTCACTGCGCACAGTGACGCCCGAATGCAGCAGCGGACGCAGTTCGCGATACAGCGCGGTCCACCGCGACAGCATCTCGCGCTCCTCCGACGTGCACCGGGTGATGTCCCACTCGATGCCGGCATGCCCGAACAGCGCGGTCGTCATGCGGAACGGCAGGGATGCCGCACGGTGCGTGGTCTCGGCGATCGGCGGACCGACGTGCGAGCCGACGAGCTCGGGAGGCACGAGCGTGCCGGTCCAGCGCTGGATGCGCTGCCGCTCGATCGGGTCGTTCGAGTCCGACGCCCAGACACGCTGGGTGCGCTGCAGCACGCCGAGGTCGACGCGGGCGCCGCCGCTCGCGCACGATTCGATCTCCAACGCCGGATGCCGCTCGCGCAGCGCATCGAGCAGGGCGTAGAACGCGGCGGTCTGCTCGTGCACCGAGGCACGACCCGTGCGCGGCGACACCGCCGCATGCAGATCGCGGTTGTGATCCCACTTGATGAAGTCGATGCCGACCTCGGCGACCAAGGCGTCGATGCGTTCGAAGAGGTAGGCCGCGGCATCCGGGTTCGAGAGGTCGAGCACCTTCTGATGCCGCCAGGTCGGCGAGTCGGACGACGCCTGCAGCACCCAGTCCGGATGCTGCGCCGCGAGGTCGGACACGGGATTCACCATCTCGGGCTCGAACCAGAGACCGAACCGCATCCCGAGACCGTGCACGTGATCGGCGAGCGGGCGCAGGCCGTCGGGCCATTTGGCGTCGTCGATGAACCAGTCGCCGAGCCCCGAGCGGTCGTCGGGGCGCCCGCGGAACCAGCCGTCGTCGAGCACGAAGCGCTCCACCCCGACGGATGCCGCGGCCTCGGCGAGCTCGATGATCTTCGCGGGATCGTGGTCGAAGTACACCGCCTCCCAGGTGTTCAGCACGAGGGGGCGCGGCGTGGTCGGGTGCGCGGCGAACGATCGCACCGTCGAGTGCAGGCGTGCAGACACCGAGTCGAGCCCGCTCTCGCCGTAGGTGAGGAACACCTGCGGCGACACGTAGGTCTCGCCCGCGCCGAGTCGGATCTCGCCCGGCAGCAGCAGCTCTCCCCCGCCGAGCACCGAGCCGTGCACCCCGGCGCCCTCGGGCAGGCGCTCGACCCCGACCTCGAGGTCGCCGCTCCACGCGACGTGCGCTGTCCACAGCTCGCCGCTGCGGAAGCCGAATCCGTCGGTGCCGACCGCGGTCAGATAGGGCGCATCGTGCCCGCCGCGGCCTCGACGAACCTGGCGCAGGTGCGCTCCGTGCCGAAGCACGCCGCGCTGCGGGTGCCGCTCGCCGGTCCAGCGACCGGTGTGGTCGAGCACCTCGGTCGCATGCGCGGGCACCGGCAGCAGGATGCGAGCGGCGAGCAGATCCAGCGGCTCGGCGCCGTCGAGAGTGCTGGTGACCGACAGCTGCGCGGTCAGCACGCCCCCGGCATCCAGTGCGAGGTCGAGCACGACCGTGACTCCCGCCGCGGCATCCGAGAACTCCGCGCGCAGCGACGTCGCCGTCGACTGCCACCCCGTCGATCGCAGCAGCGGCGCGCCGTGCATCCCGCCCCGATGCCAGGCCAGCGCCGGTGCCCCTGACCACCCGTCGGCTTCGACCGCGAGCAGCGGAAAGGTGCGCGGAGCATCGAACGAGCTGAACGTCACCGAGCCGGTCGACGACCCTGCAAGCGCGTCGAGGTCGGCGTGATCCAGTGCCGCGCCCCAGTGCAGCAGCCGCGCAGTGGTCGTGTCGATGACGACGCTGACGCCGCCGGAGGTCAGGTGGACGAGTTCGCTCATTGCCGCTCCAGACGGGTCACAGACGAAAGGGAGGCCCGCCCGTGAGCATACGGGCGGGCCTCCGAGGGGTGTTACTCCTTGACGGGGATCGACGCGGCCTTGAGCGCGTCGACGGTGGCCGTCTGACCCTTCTCGATCGCGTCGAGCAGCGTGCCGCTGCCCGAGACCGCGGCCTTGAACCCGTCGGACACGTCCGAGTAGGTCTGGGTCATGGTCGGGCCCCACGCGAAGTCGGGCGAGACCTGGGTGGCGGCGTCGGCGAAGACGTCGTAGATCTTCTGGCCGCCGTAGAACTCCACACCCTCGGCGTAGACCGGAAGGTCGAGGCCGGCGGTGGTGGCCGGGTAGAGGTTGGCCGCCTCGGCGAGCGCGGTCAGCGCCTCATCCGACGTGTTGAGCCACAGCGCGAACTTCGTCGCCTCGTAGAGGTGCTCGCTGCCCTTGAGGACCGCGGTCGACGAACCGCCCCAGTTGCCGGCGGCGGATCCGCCCTCCTCCCACTGCGGGAGCGCCGCGACGGCCCAGTTGCCCGCGGTGTCGGGCGCGCCGCTCGAGATCGAGTTGGCGCCCCAGACGGCGGAGTTCCAGGTCCAGACCTGACCGGAGTTGTAGGCGTTGTTCCACTCGTCGGTCCACGCGGGGACCGTCGCGACCAGGTCGTCGTCGAGCATGCTCTGCCAGTAGTCGGCGACCGTGGCGGTGGCGTCGTCGGCGAGCGAGACCGTCCAGCCCTCGTCGTCGCTCGAGAACCACTGCGCGCCGTCCTGCCAGGCGAAGCCCGCGAACTGGTTGATGTCGGACTGCGAGAAGTTGGTGATGTACCCGCCGAGTTCGCGGATCTTCACGGCGGCCTCGCGATACTCGTCCCACGTGGTGGGGATCTCGATGCCGTTCTGCTCGAACAGGTCGGCACGGTAGAACAGCCCCATGGGGCCCGTGTCCTGCGGCACGCCGTAGACGCCCTCGGTGCCGAGAGTCACCTGGCCCCAGGCCCAGTCGACGAACTGGTCTTCGGCGGCGACCACGTCTTCGCAGGCGCTGAGGTCTTCGAGGCCGTCCTGCACGAGGAAGTTCGGCAGGGCGTCGTACTCGATCTGGCCGAGGTCGGGAGCGTCGCCCGCCTTGATCTGGTTGAAGAAGTTCTGGTACGTGCCGCCGTTGCCGTTCGGGCCGGTCTGCACGTCGACCTGGATCTCGGGGTTGGCCTCGTTCCAGATCTCGACGACGTCTTCGATGCCGGGGATCCAGGAGGTGAACTCGAGCGTGACGTCGCCGTCCGCCGGAGTGCACGAGGCGGCGTCGCCGCCCGTGCCGGAGCTGTCTCCGCCGGATGCCGAGCAACCGGCGAGCGCGAACGCCGAGATGGCGATGACAGCGGCTGCCTTCATCTTCGAATGCTGCATTTCGATCCTTTCGTGGATGCGATGGGTGGTGCGGGTGAGGGATGGTGCGGGTGGTGCGCCGTCCGGTCGGTCCGGGCGGCTGCCTGCTCACTTCAGGGCGCCGGCGCCCAGTCCGTTGCGCCAGAAGCGCTGGAGCAGGAGGAATGTGACGATCAGCGGGATGACCGACAGCAGAGCGCCGATCAGCACGAGACCCCGGAGTTCCGGCAGCTGATTCAGCTGGTTGTTCCAGTTGTAGAGACCGAAGACCACGGGGAAGAGGTCTTCGGATCGCAGCATGATCATCGGCAGGAAGAAGTTGTTCCAGATGGCCACGAACTGGAAGAGGAACATCGTCACCAGTGCCGGGGTCATCAGACGGATGCTGACGGTGAAGAACGTGCGGATCTCGCCCGCCCCGTCGAGCCGACTCGCCTCGAGCAGCTCGTCGGGCACCGACGAGGCCGCGAAGATCCTGGCCAGATACACACCGAACGGACTCACGATCGAGGGCAGGAAGACCGACCAGAACGTGTTGGTCAGCTGCGCCTGACTGAAGATCAGGAACAGGGGCAGCGCGAGAGCGGTGGCGGGCACGAGCACCCCGCCGAGCACGATGTCGAACATCAGATCGCGACCAGGGAAGCGGTACTTCGCCAGCGCGTAGCCCGCCATGGCGGCGAGCAGGGTCGCGATGGCACCGCCGAGGGCCGCGTAGAGCACCGAGTTCATCAGCCAGCGCAGGTAGACGCCGTCGCGGTAGGCGAACAGCTCGGCGATGTTGTCGAACAGGTGGAAGTCGGCGAACCACAGCGGGGCGGTGGTGAGGATGTCGCCGGTCTCCTTGCTCGATGCGACGAGCAGCCACCACAGCGGGAGCAGGAAGTAGACCGTGAACACGGCCATGATCAGCATCGCTCCCGTGCGGGAGATGCCCGACTCGCGAGCGGCCTTTCCGCGCGGGGCCTTGCCGCGGGAGCCCCGCCCAGGGGCGACGATCGACATGGTGCTCATGCGTTCTGCTCCTTGCGCTGCATGTACTTCATGAACCCGAACGACAGCACGAACGTCGTCACGGCGAGCACGACCGAGAAGGCGGCCGCCAGGTTGGTGTTCGGGATGGATGCCGTGGCGTACACGGTCATGTTCGGGGTGAAGGTGCTGGTCACGGCCGAGCTGAACGAGCGGAAGACCTGGGGCTCGGCGAGCAGCTGCAGCGTGCCGATGATCGAGAAGATCGCGGTCATCACGATCGCCGGGCGCACCAGCGGGATCTTGATCGACCAGGCGATGCGCCACTGGCCCGCGCCGTCGAGGATCGCCGCCTCATAGAGCTCCTGCGGGATCGACAGCAGCGCCGAGTAGATGATCAGCATGTTGTAGCCGACGTAGACCCAGGTCACGACGTTCGCGATCGACCACAGCACCAGATCAGCACCGAGGAAGTCGATGTTCTTGGTGATCGCGGTGAACGGCGACAGGTTGGGCGAGAACAGCGAACCCCACATGATCGCGGCGATGACACCGGGCACCGCGTAGGGCACGAAGAACGCGAGACGGAAGAAGCGCTTGCCTCGCACGAGCGGCGAGTCGAGCAGCAGCGCGAACAGCAGGGCGAGGCCGAGCATGACCGGCACCTGCACGACGCCGAACGTCAGCATCCGCCCCATCGAGCTCCAGAACGCCTCGTTCTGGAAGACGAGCACGTACTGCGTGAGGCCGCCGAACACCTGCTCGGCCTTGCCGAAGGTGCCGTCGCGCTCGACGACGAGCAGCGACTGCCAGAACGCATACGCGATCGGCACGACGTAGAACAGCGCGAACAGCACGCCGAAGGGCACGATGAGGAACGCGATGGCGCCCTTGTGCGGAATCCGTCGGCGGCGGCCCGGCGCCCGGGGCGCTGAGGCGACCGCCGGAGCGGTGAGCGTGGTGGTCATACATCCTCCTTGATGATGCGGACTGCCCCCGCGGGAACGTAGCCGGTGGCGGGTGCGTCGGTGACGAGGTCGTGCCCCGTGGCGCCGATCTCGGCGGCGGAGTCGCCGTGGTTGATGACGAACAGGAAGCTGCCGTTCGCGCCTGAGCGACGGACGATCTCGACGTCGCGGCTCGCCCCCGCGTGCGGCGCGACGCCCGCATCCGCGGCGAGGCGGGCGATCAGATCCCGGTAGGCGATGCGGTCGGGCTGCGTGGCGACGAACCAGGCCGCGCCCTCCCCCACCTCGCGACGGGTGAGCGCGGGCCCGCCGGCGGCGGGGCCGTCGGCGAAAGACGCCACGATCTCGGCATCCGTCGTCTTGAGTCGCTCGGCCCATACCGATCCGCTCGTGCCGTCGGTGAGGAACACGGTCTCTCCGGGAAGCAGCGGAGCGAACTCCTCCGAGCGGATGCCGAGCAGGTCGCGGAACGCTCCGGGGTAGCCGCCGGTGCGCACGCGGTCTTCCTCGTCGACGATGCCGCTGTAGAAGGTGATCAGGGCGGTCGCGCCGTTCTCGACCGCACGCGCGATCGCCGCGGCATCCGCGTCGCTGATGAGGTGCAGGGCGGGGACGATCAGCAGGCGGTAGCCGTCGAGGTCCGCGCCCGGACGGACGACGTCGGTGGTGACGCCGGCATCCGACAGCGCCGCGTGCGCGGCGTGCACCTGGCCGAGGTACGTGAGCCCCTCGCTCGGGCGGCCCTCGTTCTCGGTGGCCCACCAGCTCTCCCACGAGAAGAACAGCGCGGCGTCGGCGGCGACGCGGGTGCCGGCGACCTCACCGAGGCGGTCGAGCAGACCGCCGAGCTCGACGACCTCGCGCCACTGGTCGGAGTCCTCACCCGCGTGGGGAACGAGGGCTGTGTGGTACTTCTCGGCCCCCTGCGTCGAGGCCCGCCACTGGAAGAAGCAGATGCCGTCGGCGCCGCGGGCGATGTGCGCGGCGATGTTGCGCTGCAGCTCGCCCGGGGCCTTGGCGAGGTTGTAGGGCTGCCAGTTGACGGCACCGGTCGAGGTCTCCATCAGCAGCCACGGGGCACCCTGTGCGAGACCGCGCGTGAGGTCGGCGGCGAACGAGAGCTCGCCTCGCGCGTCGTCGAGGCGGCGGTCGAGGTAGTGGTCGTTGGCGATCAGATCCATCTCGCCCGCCCACGACCAGTAGTCGAGATTGCGGATGTGCGCGGTGACCATGAAGTTGGTCGTGACCGGCACGTCGCTGCGCTCGCGCAGGATCTCAGCCTCGGCTCGGTACAGCGCCAGCTGCTCGTCGGAGCTGAACCGCTGGAAGTCGAGGATCTGACCCGGATTGCGCAGCGAGAGGGCCTGGCCGGGCACGCGCACGTCGTCGAAGTCGCTGTAGCGCTGGCTCCAGAACGTCGTGCCCCACGCGCGGTTGAGGGCATCGATGTCGTCGTAACGGTCGCGCAGCCAGCCGCGGAACGCCTCGGCGCTCGCGTCGCAGTAGCAGAGCGCGTTGTGGCAGCCCAGCTCGTTCGACACGTGCCACAGCGACACGGCCGGGTGGTCTCCGTAGCGCTCGACGACGCGGGTGACGACCTCGGCGGCATAGTCGCGGAAGAGCGGCGAGCTCGGGCAGTAGCCTTGGCGGCCGCCCTGCTGGAAGACGGTGCCGTCTTCACCGACGGGCAGGATCTCGGGATGCTGCGCGGTGAGCCACGGCGCGGGCGAGGCCGTGCCGGTGCCGAGGTTGATGCGGATCCCCGCGGCGTGCAGCAGCTCGATGATCTCGTCGAGTGCGCTGAAGTCCCACACGCCCCGAGCCGGGTTGATCGACGACCAGCCGAAGATGTTGATCGCCACGAGTCCGACACCGGCCTGCTGCATGAGCCGCACGTCATCGGGCCAGACGCTGCGATCCCACTGCTCGGGGTTGTAGTCGCATCCGAAGACGAGGCCGCGCCCTGCGGAGAGGGTGGCGATGCGGTCGGACACTGCGGCGGCCATGCGGTGACGCTCCTTTGCGGTTCATGTGTGCACGTGCACAGTTCGCGGCGTGAAAGCAGCGATAGGGATTTCTGTGAACGTGCACACATCGTCGCATGTCGTGGCGAATCACGTCAAGTCCGGGTCGCTAGGCTGTCGACCATGAGCACTTCCGCACGCCGCCGCAGCACCGTGCACGACGTGGCGCGAGTGGCCGGGGTCTCGCGCGGAACCGTCAGCCGCGTCATCAACGGCGGGTACGTGTCGGACTCCGCGCGCACGGCGATCGAGGACGCGATCCGCGAGGTCGGCTACGTGCCCAACACGGCCGCGCAGAACCTGGTGCGCCAGCGCACCCAGGCGATCGCGTTCATCGTGCACGAGCCGCACGCGCTGTTCCTCGAGGACCCCAACATCGGCGCGATCATGCTCGGCACCAACGAGACGTTGTCGGAGGCGGACTACCAGATGGTGTGTCTCGTCGTCGATTCGGTGCGCGACACCGAACGGGTCGCGCGGTACCTCAACGGCGGTTTCGTCGACGGAGCGGTCATCGTCTCGGCGCGCGCACAGGACCCCATCACCAAGGCCGTCATGCGACTCGACCTGCCCGTGACCTACGTCGGCCACCCGCCCGACGTCGATGCGGCGTGGGTCGGCGTCGACAACCGGGGCGCCGCGCAGGCCGTGACCTCGCGCCTCCTGGCGACAGGGCGCAAGCGGGTCGGCATGATCGCCGCCGCGCTCGACCGCGACTCGGGCACCGACCGACTCGCCGGCTTCACCGACGCTCTCGGCAGCGCGTTCGACCCGGACCTCGTCGAAGAGGTGCCGCTGTACTCTTACGCCGACGGTGCTGCGGCGATGGCGAGACTGCTCGATCGCGTGCCCGACATCGACGGAGTCTTCGCCGCATCGGACGCCGTCGCCGCCGGCGCGATGTGGGCGCTGCGCGAAGCGGGGCGTCGCGTGCCCGAGGACGTGGGTGTGGTCGGCTTCGACAACAGCACGTGGGCGACGCGCACCACCCCGCTGCTCTCGACCGTCGACCAGCCGGCCGAAGGGCTCGGGGCCGCAGCCGCGGCATCCGTCCTCGCGCAGCTGCGAGACGATCAGCGCCCGCGCGAGGGCATCATGCTGCCGACGCCTGTCGTGTGGAGAGACTCGGCCTGAGCGCGGGGCTCATCGGGCGATTTCTTCAGCGGAGACAAGAAGGTTCGAAGGGAGCACTTCGAGTTTAGATACCCCCGCCGGTACACACGTTACCCGTAGGGGTAATGTTGGAGTACGATGGTCGCATGAACCAGGATCCGGCCTCGTCAGAACTGCTCGAACGTCTCGTGCGTTCCGTTGCGGCGATACCGGATCCCATCAAGCGGGCGCGAGAGTGTGTTGCTGTGGGTGAAGAGCTTCGGACGGTCCAGGGTCGTTTGGCGCAGGTACGCCGTCAGGCGATCTATGAGGCCACTCTCCGTCCGGGCGCTACCGGGAGAAGTGTGGCAGAAGAGCTGGGCGTGTCTGCGAAGACAGTGTCTTTGGCGTCGTCGGAGTTTCGGCGACGAGACATTGACCTCTTGCACGACCTGGTCGAGGCCACGGAATCCGTCGCTCCAGACTCCCCAGAGCTCTTACATGCGAAAGCGGTGGTTGCGAGCTCGACGAACGTGGGAGTACTCTCGCACGTCGTCGCGGAACTCGACAGCGTCTGGATCTTGGCGGCTTCCATCGATGGCGACAGCGACTCATGGGAGGAGCTCTATCAAGGCTTCAAGAGAGCGAAGTATCTCAGCAAGCTCGCGAGCATCGAGCCCCCCACGCCCCCTAAGCCGGATGGCTCTAGCGAGTTCGGCGCTCCCCCTCGTTTGCAGTGGCTCTCCGAGGTCCTCAACGCTATGCCCGGCATTGGAGGATGGGCCTCAATGGACACTCGAGACGATGATCACAAATGGGAGTTGTGGTGGTCGATTGAGTCAGCCGACGCCAACCTCGAAGTGGCCGACGTCGGCCCATCGCCGGAGGGATGGCTGGTGTCCGAGTGGCTTGTGTGGCTTGTGCGGGACTACCGTATCGCCGGAAGGCTCATTGAGTCGTCGGTGACCGCGCCTCCTCCGATGATCAATGAACCCGGAGCGATGATGACCTTCTACATCACGGCTTCCCTGGCGGGTCCGGACTCCGTCGACCCTGACGAGTTCGCTCAATCGATCATCAATGTCTGGGATGGCCGACCCGGCTCCCCAAGAACCGGCTACTTTGACATCGACTGGCCGGGGAAGCGCTCGTGACGCATACGCGCCCGGCCCCGGAACTGCATGCGTGGGTCGATGAGTCCATCCATGTCAGAGCGAACCTCTACCTCCTGGCAGCGGCAGTAACGACATCAACGGCCGAGGACTTGGACACGACGCGCCTACGGTTGCGGGCCATGGCAAGGCGCACCCGCGGGAGAACTCACTGGAATAGCGAGGAAGAGCGCGACAGGCTCCGGATATCCAGACTCATCGGAGATTTGCCGCTGACGAATATCGTCGTCACTGCCACGCGGATCGATCCGCGGCGACAGGAGCGCGCTCGTCGAAAGTGCATGCAGCAGCTGCTTCATAAGCTCTCTTCAGGGGGTGTCACACAGGTTTGGTTCGAGTCGCGAGATGAGATCGGCAACAGAAGAGACCTCGCCATGGTCGCCAACCTCCGCACAACAGACGCGCTCCCTCCGACGCTGCGCGTCGACCACGCCAAGCCCTTGGAAGAACCTCTTTTGTGGGTTCCCGACGCAGTAGCCGGCGCAGTCGCCGCAGCTCACGACGGCCGCACCCTCTACCGCGCCTGCTTCGAGGACAAGCTTGAAGAGGCCATGTTCGAGCTGTAGACGCGCGAAAGCCGGGTCCCGTCCTGCGGCGGGGGTCCCGGCTTCACTTCCTCGCACCCCTCAGGGGGAGGCTCACCTCAAGCATACAAGCCACCTAGGCTCCCTGGCCACCCCGCGTTCCCTACTCTGACGCCGGGCGCGCGGCCACCGATACTCCGCGCGAGCGCCCCGCCCGCGAGCCGGCGATCGGTCGCCGCCGGTAGAGCCAGGCGTCGAGAGCCTGTCAGAGACGCCAGCTACCCGATGATGTGTCGGGTAGCGGACTCAGACGCTTCCTGAGCGCCCCTCCCCCAGCGGAACGGCGAGACCGTCGGGTCGCCGGCGATCCAGAAGCGCCAGGGGAACGCCGCTGTTCCGGCGACGCCGGCCACGCCCACGCGCGGACCGGTCGCCACGTCGATCACGGGCTCGTCGCGCAGCCACAGCTCGGCACGGGCACCCTCGAACTCCTCGCCGGTGACCGCATCGATGCCGTCGTGGATCGGATGCCGCAGCCCCACCGCCTGGCCGAACCGGCCCGGCCCCTTGGCGAGGTCACGCAGTGCCGTCACTGTCAGCGGGGTCGTCGCGCGACGGCGCACAGCCGCGGCATCCGCCCCGTGCACGACCTCGCCCGCGCGCAGCAGGATTCCGCCGGCCTGACCCTCAGGCCCCGAGACGACGTTCACGCACGAGTGGATGCCGTGGCTCAGGTAGACGTACAGATGCCCCGGCTCGCCCCACATCGTCGCATTGCGCGCGGTGCGGCCCATGCGCGCGTGAGAACCGGGATCGGCCGCGGGGCCGGTGCCCTGCCCGTGGTACGCCTCGACCTCTGTGAGGCGCAGTCGCACCTCGGAGCCCGCGACCACGGTGCGCAGCTCTCCGCCGAGCAGCAGCGGTGCGACCGCCACCGGCAACCCGCTCAGCTCGGTGCGGGTCGCTCGATGGAGGGCATCCGTCGCCATGCGGTCAGAACTGCGGCGCCGTCTGGCACCACGAGGCGTCGAAACCGGTCAGCGCCACGATCTCGTCGCCCGTGCGCAGGTCGAGCAGGTGCGTCTCGAGATTCTCGGGCAGCGGCAGCAGCATCTGGTCGTACGGGTTGTCGGCCAGCTCCGGCGCGATCACGACCGCGGCATACTGGCCGCTGGGCGAGGCGCAGGCCTGCAGGATCGAGTCGGTCGAGTCGACCTCGACGAGGGGTGTCGCGGCTCCCTCGTCGTCGACCCGGACGATCGCCTGACCGATGGGCAGTCCGTTCTCGTCACGCGAGACGACGTGGCGCAGCGTGCCGCCGGGGAACGGCGTGATCGTGATCGCGGAGCCGTAGTCGGGAGTCGATGCCTCGAGCGGCACCTCCGAGCCGTCGGCGAGATTCAGCTCGACCACCGAGCCGTCGAGTCGCTCGACGATCGCCGTGTACGTGCCGCGCGAGATGCCCTGAATGGTCGTCGCGAGTCCGAGGGACTGCACCCCTGCGTCGGACGAACGATCGACCAGCGAGAGCGCGCCGTCGAAGTCGATGAAGAGCACGGCGGCGCTGTCGGGCACGAACTGCCAGACGAAGATGTTCGCCTCCTTGCCGCCGACCTCGGTCACCACCGGTTCGTCGTCGCCGCTCAGCGACTGCGTCACGAGCACGCTCGCGCGCCCCTCGGTGTCGCTGAGCTCCTTGTCGGAGTAGCTGTAGCCGACCAGACCGCCGCGCTCAGAGACCTGGATGGCGCCCACGTATCCGACGCCGGGCAGCTCGAGCTCGCGCTGATCGGTGCCGTCGCGCCGCATCACGAGCAGCTTCGAGCCTTCTTCCTCCTCGACCGAGACGACCAGCTGCGATGACGTGGCGCGGAAGTCGTTGATCTTGTCGGCGGCGAAGACAGCCTGCGCCTTCTCGCCCGTCAGGTCGGTGCGGAAGATCTGGTCATTGCCGTCGGCATCTCGGCGCAGCAGGAAGATCGTGGACGGCGGAGTCGAGAAGCTCGTCGAGAGCGTGGCGCTGGGGCCGCCTCCGGCGCCCACCGCATCGGCGACATTCACGGTGTACTCGGTGTCGTCGTCGAGCGGAACGGTGAAGCGGATGCCGATGCCACGGCCTGCGGCGTCGAGCGTGAACGGCACCGCGGGCTCGACCGTCACCTGCGACTCGTCGATCGCCGCCAGCGACTGGTTGGCGGTGAGGATGACACGGCTGCCCGACGTCTCGATCGCCTCAGCCGGATCGACCTGCACCTCGGTGATGCGAGGACCCTGCGTCAGGCTGACGACGCCGAGCCCTGCACCCACCAGCACGAGGATGCCGAGCACGGCGCCCAGGGCGAGCAGGAACCGGCTGTCGCGTGAGGCGGCGGGCTTCTCGGGCCTCGGTGCCTTCTCCGGCTTCGGTACCTTGGCGGGCTTCGGCGTCTTGGCGGGCTTGGGTGCCTTGGCGGGCTTCGGCTTCTCGGGCGCGGGAGGCGTGTAGTCGGTCGTGGAGGGAGCGGGGGGCACGTAGTCGGCCGAGGAGTGAGCCGCGAACGTGGTCGTCGAGTCGGCGTCCGGCGGGACGAAGGTCGAACGCACCGGCCGCGCGCCGCCCGTCGGGCGAGCGGCTGGTGGCGTTTCGTCTCGGTCAGCTCCGCCGTCCTCGCTCGACGAACGGGACGCGGCCGCCGCTTCGGCCTCGCGAGCGGCACGCAGCTCGGCGCGCGTGCGCGGAGCCGCCGGTCCGTCCGGCCGCTGGTCGTCAGTACTCATACGGGTCCGAAGGCTCATCGATGGCGGTCACGGTCGTCGGTTCGACGTGCAGCGACCCGTCGGCGTCCGCCTTGACCGTGCCCTCGACCTCGACCCACTGGCCGGTGTCGAACTCTCCGGCGTCGATCGTCACGGGCAGGGTCGCCGGCTGCGCGTCGATCACGCAGTGCGTGATGACGAGTCGCGTGAGGTTGACGCCGTCAGCATCCGTCGGGGTGACGAACCCGGTCAGCGTGACCGTCTTGCCGTCGTACGCGGCGGTGTTGGTCGCCGTGGCGAACACGCTCGCCCAGTCGCCGACTCCGAAGGTCGCGGTGTCGGCGACGCCGAGGGTCACGTCGTCGGCCCCGGCGAACAGGGCGGTCTGCTCGCCGACCCTCGACATCGCGAGCTCGACCGACAGCGAGGCGGGAGGCAGCACGAGCGCGGCGATCACGACGCCACTGGCCACGACCCCACCGGTCACCGTGCCGGCCAGGGCGAGGGAGCGTCGGGGCGACGGCTCGGCATCCGCCTCATGCGCGTCGCCGTGATCGTGTCCGTGGTCGCCCTCTTCGCCGAGCGGCAGCGTGCACGACCAGATCGCGCCCGCGAGCGTCACGACGGCCGCGGCGCACGCGAACCACACCGATTCGGGGCTGATGTAGAGATTCAGTCGACCGGTCAGACCGAGTCCGAGGGTCACGACAGAGATGACGGCGGCGAGGCCGATGCCCAGCCAGCGGGTGGCGAGTGCCCGGGCGCGCGATGGCGCGTCAGAGGTGACTGTGTGATCAGACAAAGACGTTCACCCCGATCCCGATGGCGAAGGCGGCGAACACGACCACGCCGACGATGCCGGCGAGCGTGCGGGTGGTGAACGTCGTGCGCATGAGCGCGAGCATCTTGACGTCGACGAGCGGGCCGACGAGCAGGAACGCGACGAGAGCGCCCGACGAGAAGGTCGAGGCGAAGGAGAGTGCGAAGAACGCGTCGACGTTCGAGCAGATCGCGACGGTCATCGCGAGCGCCATCATCGCGAGGATCGACAGCACCGGGTTCGAGCCGATGGCCAGCAGCACCTCGCGCGGGATCAGCACCTGCACGGCTCCGGCGAGCGCCGAGCCGATCACGAGGGCCGGCATGACGGCCCGCAGCTCGATGAGGAACTGCGTCAGGCTGCGGCGAACCGGCGTGCCGTGCTCGTGCGTGACGCGGTCACAGGTGTCGACGAAGCGCTGCGTGAGCAGCGAGTCGGGCGAGGGGTGGCGGCTGTAGATCCAGCCGATCAGGTTGGCGATCAGGTAGCCGCCGATCAGACGGGCGACCAGGATGCCGTCATCGAAGCCGAAGGCCGCGTGCGTGGTGAGGATCACGATCGGGTTCACGATCGGGGCGGCGATCAGGAAGGTCAGCGCCTCAGCCGGCGCCAGACCGCGCATCATCAGTCCGCGGGCGAACGGCACGTTGCCGCACTCGCACACCGGGATCAGCATGCCCAGCAGCGACAGCACCGCCCGGCGGGCCCACGCGCGCTTCGGCAGCCAGCGGTGGATCACGTCGGCCGGCAGCCACACCTGCACGACGATCGAGAGCAGCACACCGAGGATCACGAACGGCAGCGCCTCGATGAGCACGCTCAGTGCGAGCGTCAGCCCGTCCTGAGCTCTGCTCGGCAGGCTCTCGGCGAAGAGCGTCGGCAGGAATCGGTCGACCAGGAAGAGCGCGGCCACGATCGCGGCGCCGAGACCCACTCCGATCCACGGCGAGCGCGGCGATCGAGAGGGTCGGTGCGGGTGCACCGACCGTGGAGCGGCCTGGGTGGTCACGCGTTCGCTGCCTCTTCGGCATCGCGCTTGTTGGTGCAGGAGGCGCACAGCCCGAAGATGTCGACGACGTGCGCAGCATCCGTGAACCCGTGCAGAGCCGCGGTGCGATGCGCCCACTGCTCGACGTCGGTGGCTTCGATCTCGACGGTGAGACCGCAGTTGCGGCAGATCAGGTGGTGGTGGTGGCCCTGGGTCGTGCAGGCACGGTAGAGCGCCTCACCCTCGGGGCTCTGCAGCGAGTCGGCATCACCGGCCGCGGCGAGCCCGGCGAGGGCTCGATACACCGTGGCGAGGCCGATGCCGGTGTTGTCGTCGCGCAGCGAGGCGTGCAGATTCTGCGCGCTGACGAACCCTCGCGCGTCGGCGAGGGCTTCGCGCACTCGATCGCGCTGCCAGGTGTTCCGCTGAGCCATACCCACGATTCTAGGCGCGCCGCCCTTACCGGGCCCTGGGAGCGTCAGGCACGCACGCGGAGCACGCCGCCGCGGGCGCGCTGGATGATCCAGCACACGACGTAGATCGTGAACGACAGCGTCGTGATGTACGGGCTCACCGGCAGCGTGCCGGCGAGGGCGAGCAGGATGCCGCCGACGGCCGACACGAACCCGAACAGCGCCGCGAGCAGGGGAACGGCCACCGGCCCCGCCGTGATGCGCATCGCGGCGGCCGCGGGAGTGACGAGCAGCGCCATCACGAGCAGCGCGCCGATGATGTGCACACTGACGGCGACGATCAGGCCGAGCAGCACCATGAACAGCAGGCTCACGGCGCGGGTGGGCACTCCGCGGGCGGCGGCCGACTCGGGGTCGAGCGAGTCGAAACGCAGCGGGTTCCACATCAGCAGCAGTCCGAGCAGCACCACGATGCTGATGCCGAGCAGCCAGCCGAGGTCGGGGCTCGAGACCGAGACGATCTGCCCGGTCAGCAGACTGAACCGGTTGGCGCTGCGCCCGTCGTAGAGAGACAGGAAGAGGATGCCGAGGCCGAGTCCGAACGGCATCAGCACCCCGACGATCGAATTGCGGTCGCGGGCTTTGGCCCCGAGGATGCCGATCAGGATCGCCGCGACGAGCGCTCCACCGAGCGAGCCGACGACCACGCTGCCGCCGAAGAGCAGTGCGGCGGCGGCACCGGCGAACGACAGCTCGCTGACGCCGTGCACCGCGAACGCGAGGTCGCGCTGCATCACGAAGACGCCGATCAGTCCGCCGACGATGCCGAGCACGGCACCGGCGATGATCGAGTTCGCGAGCAGGGCGACGAGCTCGCCGTAGTCCTGGAACGAGAAGACGTCGCTCCAGTCGACCGCCGGGACGATGCCGGTCATGGCGTTCATGCGGCACCTCCGTGGTCGTGGTCGTGCGCGTGCTCATGGTGGGGCTCGGCATCCGGCACTCCGACGACGACCAGTCGATCACCCGCCCGCAGCACGAACACCGGGGTGCCGTAGAGCTCGGTGAGCACCCGCGTCTGCAGCACCTCTTCGGGCGTGCCGAGCACGAAGCGGCCACCCGCGATGTAGAGGATGCGGTCGACCCGGCCGAGGATCGGGTTGATGTCGTGCGTCACGAACAGCACGGCGGCGCGGCGATCACGACGCTGGCGGTCGATGATGTCGGTGATGGCAACCTGGTTGGCGAGGTCGAGGTTCGACAGCGGCTCATCGCACAGCAGCAGGGTCGGCTCATCGGCGAGGGCCTGCCCGACCCGCAGTCGCTGCTGCTCTCCGCCAGAGAGCAGCCCCACGCGGCGGTCGGCGTAGTGCGCCGCCCCGACCGATTCGAGCAGCTGGTCGACCTTGGCCTTGTCGCCGCGGTGCGGGATCGGGAATCCGAAGCGGCTGCCCTGCACCCCGAGCGCCACCAGGTCGCGGGCTCTCATGCTCGTGTCGGGGGCGAGCGAACGCTGCTGCGGGATGTAGCCGATGCGCGGGTTGCCCTTGCGCACCGGTTCGCCCGCGACCGTGATCTGGCCCGCCGACAGCGGCTGGAGACCCAGGATGCTGCGCAGCAGCGTGGTCTTGCCCGAACCCGACGGTCCGAGCACTGCGATGAACTCGCCGGGATCGACCGTCAGATCGAGGCCCGACCACAGCTCGCGGTCACCGCGCTGGAGTGCGGCTCCACGGATGTCGAGCACCGGGTTCGACTTCTCGGCTCCTGCCCGCGCGTCGGCGGCAGCGCTCACGACTGGAGCGCGGCGGCGAGGCTCTGGATCGCGTCACTCATCCACTCAGAGTACGACGATCCGTCAGGCAGCAGCTCCGTGAAGGCGACGAGCGGGATGCCGGCATCCGTTGCGGCATCCTCGACACGCTGCGTCTCGGCTCCGCCGGTCTGCGCATTCGTGAGCACGGCCGCAACATCGCCGCTCTCGACGACGTTGAGAGTCTCGAGCAGCGTGGCGGGGGCGACATCACTGCCCTCCTCGACCGACTCGGCGAAGCCCTCGGGGGTGACGTCGGTGAGACCGGCGGCCGTGGCGAGGTAGCCGGGCAGCGGCTCGGTGATGATGACGTTGGCACCGGCGGCATCCGTCTTGAGCGTCTCGAGGTCAGCCTCGAAGCCCTCGAGGTCGGCGACGATCTCTTCGGCGTTGGCGGTGAACTCCGCCTTGCCGTCGGGGTCGATCTCGGCCAGCTCGTCGGCGATGGCCTCGACGACGTGGACCATCGTGTGCGGGTCGAACCACACGTGCTCGTTGAAGCCCTCGATGTGGTCGTGACCCTCGTGGCCCTCTTCGCCCTCGGCGTGGTCGTGCGCCTCGTCTTCTGCGTGCTCGCCTTCGGCGTGCTCCTCTTCGGAGTGCTCGTCTTCGGCGTGGCCCTCGTTGCCGGGGAAGTCATGCGAGAACTCGACGGCTGTGACCAGGTGGGGGTCGTCGGCATCCTGCAGCAGCGTGTCGATGAAGGCGTCGTAGCCGCCGCCGTTCTCGATCACGAGGTCGGCCTTCTGCACCGTCAGGCGGTCACGGGCCGAGGCCTCGTACGAGTGCGGGTCCTGAGTGGCGGAGGTGATGATCGAGGTCACGTCGACGCGGTCACCGCCGATCTGCTCGGCGAGCGAGCCGTAGACATTGGTGCTCGCCACGACGGTCACCGCGCTGTCGTCGCCCTCTCCCGCGGCGGGGGCAGTCGAGCATCCGGCCAGCGAGAGTGCGGCGACGGATGCAAGGGCGAGGGCGACGAACGGCTTCTTCATGTTCCCACTCTAAACGCTAATGAGAACCATTATCAAATCGGCGGCTCGTCGCCCTGCCCTCTGCGTCAGCCGATCAGACCAGGCGCGATCCAGACCGTCGAGTCGGACGGCAGCGCGCCGTCGGCCACCGTTCCGAGCACGACGTCTGCGGCATCCGCTCCGAGGTCGAACGGCTCGGTGCCGAAGTTCGTCACGATCTGCCAGCCGTTCGGGCGGGCGAAGCTCAGCACATCGGGGCGTCCGGCCTCGATCCACTCGAGGCTCTCGTCGGTCTGCAGCTCGCGACGCAGACGCAGCGCCTCGCGGTACAGCGACAGCGTCGACGACGGGTCAGCCGCCTCGACATCGACCGCGGACTCGGCGAACCAGTCGGGCTGCGGCAGGTGCGCGTCGCCCGAGCCGAAGCCGAATGAGGGACCGGATGCCGTCCACGGCAGTGGCACACGGCATCCGTCGCGTCCGAGGCCGTCGAAGACGGCTCCACGGAAGAATGCCGGATCCTGACGCTGCTCGGCCGAGATCTCGGCGACCTCCTGCAGCCCCAGCTCCTCGCCCTGGTAGAGATACGTGCTGCCGGGCAGGCCGAGCAGCAGCAGCGTCGCGGCATGAGCCCGACGCAGCCCGAGCTCACGGTCGAGCTGGTCCTCGGGCCCGCCGGCGGCGACCCATTCGACACCCTGCTTCACTCCGGTGCGCCCGCCGAGCTGCGGCAGTCCATACCGCGTCGCGTGCCGCGTGACGTCGTGGTTCGACAGCACCCACGTCGTCGACGAGCCCGTCGCCCGCGACTGCGCGAGGTTGTCGGTGATGATGGTGCGGAACTGCGTCGCGTCGAAGTCGGCGACGAGCAGATCGAAGTTGAACGCCTGACCCAGTCCCTCGGCCGAGGCGTACTTCGCACGACGCTCCGGAGTGCTCACCCACGCCTCGGCGACAGCCGTGCGCGGCGGGTCGTACTCGTTGAAGACCCGACGCCACTCGGCGTACACCTCGTGCACGTCGTCGCGGTCGTGCAGCGGGTGGTTGCCGTCGTGCGGCAGCAGCTCGAGCTCGGCGGTGCTCGGCAGCGGCTCGGTGAGGTCCTTGGTCAGCATGTGGGCGACGTCGATGCGGAAGCCGTCGACTCCGCGGTCCGACCAGAAGCGCAGGGTCTTCAAGAAGTCCTCGCGCACCTCGGGGTGGTCCCAGTTGAGGTCGGGCTGCTCGGGCGCGAAGCTGTGCAGGAACCACTGGCCGTCTTCCACCCGCTCCCACGCAGACCCGCCGAACGCGGCGGTCCAGTCGGTCGGGGGCTCCGAGCCGTCCGGCCCCGAACCCTCGCGGAAGATGTATCGCTCCCGAGCCGCCGACCCGCGGCCGGCGGCGAGCGCCTCCTGGAACCACTCGTGCAGGTCGGACGAATGGTTCGGAACGATGTCGACCACGACGCGGATGCCGCGGTCGTGCAGAGCCGCGACCATGTCGTCGAAGTCCTCGAGCGTGCCCAGGCGCGGGTCGACGTTGCGGTAGTCGGCCACGTCGTAGCCGCCGTCGGCGAGTGCCGACGGGTAGAACGGGCTCAGCCACACCGCGTCGATCCCGAGGTCGCGCAGGTAGTCGGCCCGCGAGACGATGCCCGGGATGTCACCGAGTCCGTCGCCGTTCGCGTCGGCGAAGCTGCGGGGGTAGATCTGGTAGACGGCGGCCTGTCGCCACCATGCTGCCGTCGTGTCGTCGCGGGTCTCGGTGAGAAGCGCATCGGTCATGAGGGGTGTTGCTCCTTCGTGTTGCGGTCGGGGGTCTGGGGTGCGGCTGCGTCAGCCCTTGACGGCGCCCTGCGTCACGCCCTCCATGACGAAGCGCTGCGTGAACAGGTACGCCAGGATCGCCGGGGCCATCGCCATCAGGTACGAGGCGAACGACACGTTGTAGTTGTTGCTGAACTGGGTCTGGAAGAGGTTCTGCCGCACCGGGAGGGTCTGCATGGCCGGGTCCGAGATGATCAGCGACGGCATCATGAAGTCGTTCCACGCGTAGAGGAAGGCGAAGATGCCGACCGTCGCGCTCATCGGTGCGAGCAGCGGGAAGATCAGCTGCCAGAACGTCTGCCACGTGCTCGCACCGTCGATGCGGGCGCTCTCCTCGAGTTCGATCGGGATCGACCGCAGGAACGCCGTGAACAGCAGCACGCTGAAGCTCAACTGGAACATCGTCGCGAGGATGATCACCCCGAACGGGTTGTCGAGTCCGACCCAGCCGGTCAGCTGGATCTGCGGCAGCGCCACGACCGGGAAGGGGATGAACATCGCGGCCAGCAGGTAGAAGAACGAGTAGCGGAACAGGCGGTGGTCCCAGTTGCGCACGATCGCATACGACGCGAAGGCGGCGAGCACGATGGTCGCGATGACCGTTCCCGCCGTGACCAGCAGCGAGATGCCGGCCCCGACCGGGAACTTCGTCAGGTTCCACGCCTCGACGAACCCGTCGATGCTGAACGGCGCCGGCAGCGAGAAGGCGTTGCCGTCGACCGCCTGGCCCGTGGTCTTGAACGCCATCGAGATCGTGACGTACAGCGGCAGCAGAACCGTGACCGCGCACAGGATCAGGATGATCGTGCCCGACCAGTTGACGCGCTCCATGCGGACGCGCGGCTTCTTGCCCGAGGTGGGGATGGTGGTGAGTGTCTGCGTCGACATCAGAGTGCGTTCCTTCCGCGGGTCAGCGAGAGCTGAAGCAGGGAGATGAGCACGGCGACGATGAAGAAGATCGTCGCATTGGCCATCTGATAGGCGTAGTCGCCGCCGTTGAAGCCCGCGATGATCGTCATCGCGACGCTGCGGGTGGCAGTGCCGGGCCCGCCGTTGGTGAGTCCGACGATGATGTCGTAGGCGTTGAGGAAGCCCTTGAAGCCCAGGATCACGTTGATCACCACGTATCCGGCCACCAGCGGCAGCGTGATGCGGAACAGCTGCTGCCTCTTGTTCGCGCCGTCGATGCTCGCCGCCTCGTAGACCTCGCCGGGCACCGAGAGGAGCCCTGCGATGTAGATGAGCAGCGTGCCGGGAACCGCCTGCCACGCGGTCACGATCACGATCGCGACCCACGCGAGATCGGGGTTCGCGAGGAGGCTGGTCGAGAGCCACGGGATGCCGGTGGCGGCGCCCGCGGCCGGGATGGAGTTCGAGAAGAGGAAGTTGAAGACGTAGGCGATGATGATGCCCGAGATCACCATCGGGATCACGAAGATCGTGCGCAGCCCCGTCTTGAAGCGGATGCGGGAGGTCAGCCCCACCGCGAGCATGAAGGCGACCACGTTGACGACGATCACTGTGGCGATCGAGAAGCCGAACGTGAACAGGTAGCTCTGCAGGATGGCCGGGTCGCTGAACATCGCGATGTAGTTCGTCAGCCCGTTGAAGCTCCACTCGCCGATGCCGATGGAGTCGGTGAAGCTGAAGAAGATGCCCATGATGCCGGGCACCGTGATCGCGAGCGTGAAGATCACGAGGGTCGGCAGCAGGAACAGGTAGTAGATCGGCTCGACGCGTCCCTTGCGACGGGCGAGCTTGCGGGTGCCGCCCGTGACGATCGCCGTGGTGTCGGTCGTCGGGCTGTTGGGCTTCGTGATGTTCGATGCCGCGGGGTTCGGAGCTGCCGGGCCCGGCAGAGCGGTGTTCGTCATGGCGTGGACTCCTCTGTCTCGCCGGATGCTGAGTCCTCACCGGATGCGTTGTCCTGGGTCGACGGGATGGGAGCGCGGAACGCGATCCTGGCCCAGTCGGCATCCATGGTGCGCAGCGTGGAGGTCGTGGACGCGCCGAGCACCATCGCCTGCGCGTAGTTGAAGACCGGAAGGGTCCTGGGCACGAGAACCGAGGGTCCCTGATAGATCTGGCCGTTGTCGTAGTACTCGACCATTCCCTCGACCCGAGGGTCATCGGGGGCCGGAGCATCGTTCGTCGGCGTGAAGCCGAGCTGCGAGGCGTTGTACTCCTCGATGTTCTCGGGCAGGAACAGGTACTCGAGGAAGTCGCGTGCGGCCTCCTGGTGCTGCGACCCCTCGGGGATCATCGCGGCGAGGTCCATGTTGACGCGTACGCCGAGGTCGGCGGGGTCGTCGGTCATCGGCAGCGGGAAGGTGCCGAGAGCGAGATCCGGAGCGGTCTTCTCGATCTCGCTGAACGCCCACGGCCCCTGCAGGTACATCGCCGCCTCGCCCTTGCCGAACGCGAGGTTGCCGTCGCCGTACGCACGGCTCGCAGCATCCGCATTCGTGTACTCGTTCACGAGCGTCATCATGCGGTCCATGGGCTCTGCGAAGTCCTTCTCGAACGAGGCCTCCGAATCCGGTCCCACTTCGGTGCCCTCCTGCGCGAGCGTGTCGAAGAAGTCGATCACATCGACCGAGCCGCCGGCGGTGTAGTCGTACCAGCCCTGCGCGACCGTCCAGTCGTCCTTGAAGGTGGCGTAGAACGGGTCGATCCCCGCCTCTTTCAGCTGGTCGCACACGGCGATCAGCTCGTCCCAGGTCTGCGGAACCTCGAGACCCTGCTGCTCGAAGATCTCCTTGTTGTAGATCACCGAGGCGCCCATCACGGAGTACGGCAGCGCGCTCGTGCGCCCCTCGCACGACCCGTACTGCTCCATGAGAGGCTGCAGGTCGTCGCGGATCGTCGAGGCGGCCTCGGCGCCGGAGAGATCGGTTAGCGCGCAGCGCTGCACGAATCGGGCGATCTCGTAGTTGTAGTTGGCGAGCATGATGTCGGGCGGGTTGCCCCGCACGAAGCTGGCCGAGACGACATCGACACCGGACGTGTCGATCTCGACGCGCACCTTGTCTTGCGAGGCGTTGTACTCGGCGACGCGTTCGGTCATGAACTCGATCGCCTCGCGTTTGCTGAAGGTGAAGCGGATGGTCTCGGTTCCGCCGGCGGTCGAGCACCCGGTCAGGGCGGCGCCGACCAGGGCGAGCGCGGCGGCTCCGGCGACGAGCCGGGCCGGGCGTGGTGGTTTGAGAGACACCGTTGTCCTTTCGTCCGGTAGATCCGCAGACTAAATCTAGTGAGCGAATTTACTTCGATGAACGGTACTGTCTCATGTGAACGAGAGTGAGGTCAAGACCCGTGACAGAAGTCTCTGCAGGTCTCGGCACCGGACGAGCCAGTGTCGGCGCGATCCTCGACTTCGCCTGGACCGCCGGTGAGTTCACCGCTACCGAGGCGATGGCGACCACCTCACTGACCCGCTCGACCGCGATCGACGGGATCGACACACTCGTCGACGCCGGCGTGCTGCGCGAGCTTCCCAACGCCCGCGTCGCCGGAAGCTACCGTGCGGGGCGCCCCGCTCGCCGCTTCGTGCTGGCATCCGATCTCGGCGTGGTGATCGGAGTGGATGCCGGAGACACCCACCTCGCGGTCACGATCGCCGACCCGCTCGAGAACACGCTCGTGCACCATCGCACCGACCTCGATCCGACGCAGTCCGCAGCCGCCCGTCGCGCGACGATCCTCGAGCAGATGCAGCTCGCGATCGCCGAAGCAGACGTCACACGTGAATCGATCCTCGCGATCTGCGTCGGAGTGGCCGCGCCCGTGAATCGCGCGGGCATCTCACCTCCGCACCCGGAGGGCTTCTGGGAGCGCACCAACCCGGGCCTCGCCGAGGCGCTCGACGACTGGGCGCCCGTCGTCGAGATCAAGAACGACGCACAGCTCGCCGCGATCGCCGAGGGCTCAGCCGGAGCGGCGATCGGATGCCGCGACTACGTCGCCCTGCTCGCGAGCGAGCGCTTCGGCGGTGGCGTCGTCGTCGACGGCCACGTGCTGCACGGTGCACACGGTGGCGTCGGTGAGGGCGTCGTGTTCGACCACATCGTCGGGGTCGGCTCGGCCTTCGGTCTGCGCTACGCACTGCAGGACGAGGTGCGCGATGCGGTGCGGAGCGGCGAGATCGACTCGGACTCGGCGATCGGACGGCTCGCGGGCGCAGACCGCATCGACCCGCGCACTGTGCTGACCGCCGCAGCCGCAGGCGATGTCGACGCACTGCTCGCGACTTCTCGCGTCGGCGCGACCCTCGCCCGTGTCGTGGGCGTGCTGGGCAGCATGTACGACCCCGCGCGCGTGATCGTCTGCGGCGGGGTCGCCGAGAGCATCGCACCGGTACTGACAGCTGCGCGCGAAGTGCTGCCGACGCAGCTGCACCTCCCGGCACCCGAGATCCTCGCCTCGACGCTCGGCGCCGAGGTGGTGTCGATCGGCGCCGTCGCGACGGCCCGCCGTGCCGCCCGCGAGGTGGCCGTGCCGCTGCTGGCGGAACGGCGCCTCAGCGCGGTCGGCTGAGCGCCGTGCGCGAACCAGAGCTGCCGCACTCCCCCACTGCGATCGAACTGCTCTTCGACCCGGCGGCCGAGACCGCGATCCGGGCCGAATGGGAGGCTCTCGCCGCACACGGCATGTCGAGCCTCGCGAGGCACACGTCGGCGAGCAACAGCCCTCACATCACGCTGGTCGCTCGCATTGGGCTGCCGAAGGTGGACCCGCGCGTCCTGGTAGACATACCGTCGTTCCCGATCACGCTGGGCGCTCCCCTGCTCTTCGGCAGCGGCGAGCGCCGCGTGCTGGCCCGCAGCATCGTTCCGAGTGCGGAGCTCATCGGCCTCCGCGAGACGATCCTGACCGCGATCGGGCCGGGCGACGATGCCCCGCACACCGCACCGGGCGAGTGGATGCCGCACGTCGCCCTCGCCCGCCGGCTGCGCATCGCCGACCTTGCGGCAGCGCTCGAGCTGATCGGCGGCGACGTCCACGGTCACGCCCACAGCGTGCGGCACTGGGACCCCGCCACCGCGGTGATCACGACTCTCGCGGAGATGCGGCAGGCATAGCCGGGCGACCCTCACGGAGCGGAGTCGCCTCAATGAGGTGAGGGGAACGCGTCGCGTTGCACGCGAACGGCGACATCCTGCAGGGCTCGGAGCACACGCCTGACCGCCGTGTAGGCCAGCACATCCGGCCGAGCCAGCACGTCGACGTGGCGGATCAGATCCACATCCGACAGCGGCCTGAGAACGAGGCCGTCCACCGCCAGAGGCGTCGCGGTGGTGCGGGGCATGACGGCGATCGCCGCCCCCGCCCTCACGACCTCCGCCGTCACCGAGAACTCGTTGATGCGATGCGCGATCCGCAGCGGCGCCCCCGATAGTGCCGCGAGGTGGTCGAGCACACCCGCGAGAGGGAATCCCGCGTGCACCGACACCCACTCCTCGTCGCGGAGGTCGGCGAGAGTGATGCCCGCTCGGCCGGCGAGACGGTGACCTGCGGGGAGGGCGATGTCGAGCGACTCCTCGACGAGCGGGATCGCGACGACTCGATCAGCGGGCCAGGGGGCGTCGTGCGCGAGCCGATGGGCGATGACGAGATCGTGGTCGGCGGTGAGCCCGGGAAAGTCCCGGTGCGGTACGTCGGCATCGGCAAGGCGGACGGCAGGACTCCCGTCTAGCTCTCTCAGGAGCGGCCGGAACAGGGCGAGTCCTGCGCTGTTGAACGACGACACCCGCACCGGCCGGTCGCCTGCTTCGAGGAGCGCCCCGATCGAGTCGCGTGCCGCGGTCAGCGCCTCATCGACACGCGTGCTCGCGGCGGCCAACGCCTCGCCCGCCGCGGTCAGGATCAGGACTCGACCCCGGCGCACCGTAAGCGGCAGGGCCACCGCCGACTGCAAAGTCGCGAGCTGCTGCGAGACCGCCGACGCCGAGATTCCGAGAGCGGCAGCGACGGCGGTCACACTGCCTCGGTCGCGAAGCTCCCGGAGCAGTCGAAGGTGGGTCGGATCCATAAGGCCAACCTTAAAGGAGAATCAAGCAGCTGCATCTGGGTCTTCATCGAGAAAGACGAGAGTGTGGAGTCATGCCTCGACGTCCGTCTCGCGATCTGCTCGTCGACGTCCTGCTCGTCGGCGTGGCGGTGGTGTGGGGCGCGAGCTTCATGGCAGCCAAGAGCCTGACTCTCGAGACGGGCGTCCCCTCCGCGGTCGCACTCCGGTTCCTCGTCGCAGCAGTCGCTCTCGGTGTGATCTGCGCGGTGCGCAAAGAGCGGATGCCGCGTGGCCGCGGGCTGGCCGCCGCCGTCCTCCTCGGCTTCTCCCAAGCCGCCATCATCGGCCTCGAGACCTGGGGCGTCCATCTCACCTCGGCGACCAATGCCGGGCTGCTCATCAGCCTCGCGCTCGTGCTCACCCCCGTGCTCGAGAGCCTCGCCGCGCGGTCGTGGCTTCCGCGCTCGTACTTCGTCGCCGCCGTCGCGGCCGTGGTGGGGGTCGCCCTTCTCGTGTCGGACGGCGGACTGCGGATGCCGACCGCAGGGGACGCCCTCGTGGTCGCGGCGGCGGTCGTGCGCGCGTTTCACGTGACGGCGAGCGCCAGGCTCACCCGCGACCGCGGGGACAGCACGCTCGCCGTCGTCCTGGTTCAGCTCATCGTCTGTGCAGGGACAGCATGGCTGGTCGCAGGGGCGGAGCTGCCCGCGGCCGTCGCACGGCTGGACGGATCGGGGTGGGCGAACGTCCTGTTCCTCGGGCTGATGTGCTCAGTGTTCGCGTTCGTCGTTCAGCTCTGGGCGGTGCGGCACACCTCTGCGACGCGCGCGAGCATCCTCATGGGCACAGAGCCCGTCTGGGCGCTGCTCGTCGGAGTCCTGCTCGCCGGGGAGAGCGTCGGGGCCTTCGGCCTGCTCGGCGCCGCGCTCATCGTCGCCGCTTCGTACGCAGGGCAGGCGATCGAACGCCGCCACCGGCAGCGCGCGCTCAGGCCGCCGGTCGTGGCGCTGAACAGCAGCAACTCTCAGGCGTAGTCGCTGTCGTCCACCGGGGAAGGCGCCGGACCCAGGCTCGCGACGGCGTCCCACAGCCCGTCCGGGACCTCCGTCTGCTCCAGCTCGTCGAGCTGTTCACGGCGATGCGGTGACGACACCCCGACGACAGTGGAGTCGACCAGCGGGGACCGCAGCGAGTAGTGCAGCGCTGCGGCAGCCATCGACGTTCCATGGTCGGCGCAGACGCGCTGCAACCGCTCGGTCCACGCCAGCAGCTCCTCGCCGGCGGGCCGATACGCATACTGCGCACCGGGATGCGGGCCCTTGACGAGCAGTCCCGAACCGAACGGCGCGGCGTTGAACACGGCCATGCCGCGCGCCTTGGCGTCGGCGAAGACAGGCTCAGCCGAGTGATCCACCAGCGTGAATCGGTTGTGGATCAGCACGGCGTCGAACACCCCCGTCTCGACGTACTTCGCCATCAGCGGCACCGGAGCGGCCGCCACGCCGATCGCGTCCACCACGCCGGCGCTGCGGAGTTCGATGAGCCCCTGCACCGCACCGCCGATCGAGATCGAGTCCTCGAACGACACCGAGTACGGGTCGTGCAGGTGCAGCAGCGGAAGCCGGTCGACCCCGAGCCGGGCGGTCGTCTCCTCGAACGAGCGGAGGACGCGGTCGCGGTCGAACACTCCGGTCTCAGGGTCCTGATCCACCTTCGAGATGACCCGCGAACCGTCCAACCCGAGTTCGCGCAGCGCGATTCCGAGCACTGCCTCGGAGCGACCCGCGGAGTAGTTGTTCGAGGTGTCCACGAACCCGTGTCGGCTCGTGAGCAGGTCGATCGCGACCTCGACGGCCGCTCTCTCCTCGGCGGACCCCGGCTCCGAATGCCGGCCGAGGCCGGAGGTTCCGAGGGTGATGGCGGTCGGTTCGATCTTCATCCGCTGGATTCCGTTCTACTGGGGGCCGGTCGTCGCGGTTCTGCTGCCACTGTATCGCCGGGCGATCCGCCTCACTCCACGAGCAGTGCGGGCTCCTCGAGCACGGATGCCACGTCGGCGATGAAGCGGCTCATGCCGTCGCCGTCGATCACGCGGTGGTCGAACGACCCCGCCACGGTGGTGACCCAGCGGGGGCGCACCTCACCGTCGACGACCCACGGCTTCTGGCTGATCGTGCCCATCGCCACGATCCCTGCCTCGCCGGGGTTGATGATCGGCGTGCCGGCATCCATCCCGAAGACACCGATGTTGGTGATCGTGATGGTGCCGCCCTGCTGGTCGGCCGGGCTCGTCTTGCCCTCGCGCGCGGTGAGGGTCAGCCGGTTCAGCGCGCGGGCGAGGTCCTTCATGCTGAGGTCCTGCGCGTCCTTGATGTTCGGCACGAGCAGGCCGCGAGGCGTCGCCGCCGCGATGCCGAGGTTCACGTAGTGGCGCACGGCGATCTCGGCGCCGCCCTCGGTCTCGATCCACGCCGCGTTGACCATCGGGGTGCGACGCGCGGCCCAGATCACGGCACGGGCCATGATCAGCAGCGGAGAGACGCGGATGTCGGCGTAGTCGGGCGACGCCTTCAGGCGCTTGACGAGCTCCATCGTGCGGCTCGCATCGATCTCCTTCCACACGGTGACGTGCGGGGCGGAGTAGGCGCTCTGCACCATCGCCGACGACGTGGCCTTGCGCACTCCCTTGACCGGGATGGACTCGGTGCGATCGTCGCTCTGGCTGGAAGCGGGTGCCGGGGCCGGCGACAGCCCGCGAGCAAGGCCCGCTGCAGCATTCTGCGGCGCGGGCACGGTCTCTTCGCGCACGGCGCCCCACTCGGGAGTCTCGATGTTGCGGAAGACGCTGGCCTGCGAGGCGTGGGTCATCACGTCGTCGCGGGTCACCTCTCCGTCGGCTCCCGTGGGGGTGACGGTCGTGAGGTCGACGCCCAGGTCGCGGGCGAGCTTGCGGATCGGCGGCTTCGCGATCACGCCCACCGACGAGCGAACGGGGCGCTCTGCCGGACGCTTGCGACGAGAGGTGGCGCCGCCACCCGTGCCGTAGCCGACCAGCACCGAGCCACCGCCCTCTTCAGGCGCGGGCGCCTCGGCCGTGGCGATCACGCCGGGTCCGGCGTCGTCCCGCGCATCCGTCACGAACGTGATGATCGGCGAGCCGACCTCGACCGTCGCGCCCTCGGCGGCGAGCAGTTCGCCGACGACTCCCGCGTGCGGCGAGGGCAGCTCGACGAGCGACTTGGCGGTCTCGATCTCGCAGATCACGTCGTTGATGGCGACGGTGTCACCGGGCGCGACCTTCCACGCCACGATCTCGGCCTCGGTCAGGCCCTCTCCCACATCGGGGAGGTTGAAGTTCTGCGTGCTCATGTGCGGTCCTTTCGGAACGGCGAGATCGGGGTGGGATCAGTAGGCGAGGGAGCGGTCGACGGCCTCGAGGATGCGGTCCGCATCCGGAAGGTAGGTGCCCTCGAGCTTCGCGGGCGGGAACGGGGTGTCGTACCCCGAGACCCGCAGCACCGGCGCCTCGAGTGCATAGAACGCGCGCTCCATGACGGTCGCTGCGATCTCGCTGCCGATGCTGACGAACCCCTGCGCCTCCTGCGCGTAGACCATGCGTCCGGTCTTGCGCACCGAACTCAGGATCGGCTCGTAGTCGACCGGCGACAGCGAACGCACATCGACGACCTCGCAGCTGGTGCCCTCGGCCTCGGCGAGCGCCGCCGCCTGCAGCAGTGTCGTGACCATGGCGCCGTGTCCGACGAGCGTCACGTCGGACCCGGTGCGCACGACGCGAGACGAGTGCAGCGGAGCAGCCGACGCGTCGAGCTCGACCTCGCCCTTCTGCCAGTAGCGGCTCTTGGGCTCCATGAAGATCACCGGGTCGTTCGACGCGATGGCCTCCTGGATCATCCAGTACGCGTCGTTCGGGGTCGACGGCGACACCACCCGCAGCCCCGGGGTGTGCGCGAAGTACGCCTCGGGGCTCTCCTGGTGGTGCTCGACGGCACCGATGTGTCCGCCGTACGGGATGCGGATCACGATCGGCAGGCTCAACTTGCCCTCGTGCCGGTTGGTGAGTTTGGCGAGCTGCGTCGTGATCTGGTCGAACGCGGGGAACACGAAGCCGTCGAACTGGATCTCGATCACAGGGCGGAACCCGGTCATCGCGAGCCCGATCGCTGTGCCGACGATCCCCGACTCGGCGAGGGGTGTGTCGAGCACACGCTTGTCGCCGAAGTCGCGCTGCAGATGCTCGGTGACGCGGAAGACGCCGCCGAGCTTGCCGATGTCCTCGCCCATGAGCAGGACCTTGGAGTCGTCCTCCATCGCCCGGCGCAGGCCCGAGTTGAGCGCCTTGCTGAGGGGCATCGTCTCCAGGGTCACTTGCTGTCTCCTTCGAAAGACGCCTCGTATCGCGCGTGCCAGGCCTTCTGCTCCGCGATGAGCGGATGCGGCTCGCTGTACACGTGGTCGAAGATCAGGTCTGCGGTGGGTGATCCGAGTTCGACGCTGCGCGAGCGCAGGTCTTCGGCCGCGTCCGCGGCCTCGGCATCCACATCGGCGAAGAACTGCCCGGCCGCTCCCCTGTTCTCGAGGAACGCGCGCATGCGGTCGATCGGGTCGCGCAGCGCCCACGACTGCTCTTCGTCCGAGCCGCGGTACTTGGTCGGGTCGTCGCTGGTGGTGTGGGCGCCGAGACGGTAGGTGACCGCCTCGATCGCACGAGGACCCTGGCTGCTGCGGGCCTCGTCGAGGGCGACCCGCGAGACGGCATAGCTGGCGAGCACGTCGTTGCCGTCGACCCGGACGCTGGGGATGCCGTAGCCGGCGCTGCGCTCGACGAGCGGCACGCGCGACTGCGTCGCGACCGGCACGGAGATCGCCCAGTGGTTGTTCTGCAGGAAGAACACGGTGGGCGCCTGGTAGCTCGCGGCGAAGACCATCGCCTCGTGCACGTCGCCCTGGCTCGATGCCCCGTCGCCGTAGTAGACGATGACGGCTTCGTCGGTGTCGACGTCGCCGGTGCCGGATCGGCCGTCGAAGTTCAGCCCCATGGCAAACCCGGCGGCGTGCAGAACCTGCGAGCCGAGCACGAGGGTGTACAGCCGGGTGTTGCCGTTCTTCGGGTCTGTCGGGTCCCAGCCGCCGTGTGAGACACCGCGCATGAGCTTGATGATGTCGACGGGGTCGACGCCGCGGATGCGCGTCACGGCGTGCTCGCGATACGACGGGAAGATCGTGTCCTGCGCGCGGGCGGCGCGGGCGGATCCGACCTGGGCGGCCTCCTGCCCACGGCTCGGCGGCCACAGCGCGAGCTGCCCCTGACGCTGCAGGTTGGTCGCCTGGGTGTCGATCGCACGGATGACCACCATGTCGCGGTAGAACTGCTCGAGCTCGGCGTCGCTGATCGCTTCGATCAACGACAGATACTGCTCAGCAGCCGGACTCGGCGTGAAGCGGCCATCCTGATCCAGGACGCGGACGAGTTCAGTCTCTGACGAGGTCACGATGCCACGCTACCGCCGCGCGCATGCTCGGTCACGCATACCTAGGACGTCCTCGCAACTGCCGGGAAACCGGAGAACAGGGCGCCCCGAGCCCGTCAGAGCTGGGTCGCTGCGACCTCGAGAACGCGATCGACGGATGCCTCTTCGCCGACCGAGATGCGGATGCCGTCGCCCGGGAAAGGTCGCACGATGAGGTCGGCGGACGCGAAGGCCGCCGCGACCTCGACCGTGCGCTCGCCGGCGGGCAGCCAGACGAAGTTGGCCTGGCTGTCGGGCACGTCCCACCCCTGCGTGCGGAGCCCTTCGACCAGGCGGGTGCGGCGCTCGACGATCACCGCGACGCGCTCGAGCAGCTCGGACTCGGCGTCGAGGCTGGCGATGGCGGCGTTCTCGGCCGCCGATGTCACGGAGAGCGGGATGCCGGTGGTGCGCGCGGCGTCGAGCACCTTCTCGTGGCCGATCGCGTATCCGATGCGCAGACCGGCGAGCCCGTAGGCCTTCGAGAAGGTGCGCAGCACCACGACGTTCGGATGCCGTTCGAAGACGCGCTCTGCGAGGCCGTCGACCGCACCGGGTGCGGTGACGAACTCGGCGTAGGCCTCGTCGAGGACGACCAGCACGTCGGTGGGGACGCGCTCGACGAACGTCGCGAACTCGTCGCTCGTGATGATCGGACCGGTCGGGTTGTTGGGGGTGCAGAGGATGACCGCGCGTGTGCGCTCGGTGACGGCGTCGGCCATCGCGTCGAGGTCGTGGCGGGAGTCTGTGGTGAGAGGCACCTGCACGCCGGTCGCACCGGCGACGAGCGGCAGGCTCGGATAGGCCTCGAACGACCGCCACGCGTAGATGACCTCGTCGCCGACCGATGCGGTGGCGAGGATCAGCTGGTGGAGGATCGAGACGCTGCCCGCGGCGACGTGCACCTGCTCGGGAGCGACGGCGTAGCGGACGCCCAGACGTCCGCGCAGGCGGCCGGCGGTGGCATCCGGGTAGCGGTTGATCGGCGTCGTATGCTGCAGCGCTGCCGCAACGGAGGGAAGCGGCTCGAACGGGTTCTCGTTGCTCGAGAGCTTGAAGGCGTCGGGACCCGCCTGCTTGCCCTGTCGGTACGGCGCCAGGGCGGCGATGGCGGGGCGGATGCGCGGCAGGATCGGGTCGGTCACAAGGATGAGTCTAGATTCCACCGCCCTCCGGCGGAGCGCATGGAAGACTGGGATGACTATGCGCTTCATCATCCGAGTCGTCGTCAACGCGTTCGCCCTCTGGGTCGTGACGCTGATCCCCGCCCTGCAGGTGCAGATCACGGCGTTCGCGCCGGGCGAGACCCTGCAGCTCGTGCTCACTCTGCTCGCGGTCGCCGCGATCTTCGCGCTCGTGAACACCTTCATCGGCACGGTGGTGAAGATCGTCGCCTTCCCGCTGTACATCCTCACCCTCGGCCTGATCGGTTTCGTGATCAACGGGTTCCTGCTGTGGCTCACGGCCTGGATCACGAGCGGCTTCGACTGGGGTCTCACGGTCGGCAGCTTCTGGTGGGGCGTGCTCGCGGCGCTCATCATCTCGCTGATCAACGGCGTCTTCGGCTTCATCCTGCGCCCGCAGAGCAAGAAGCAGCGCCGCGACTGACGCGCAGTCGCACGCACCCTCCGCGCATCGGTCATTCGACGCGCTCGGCCTGATACTCGGTGCGCTCGATGACCTCGGCCGCGTCGAGCTCTCTCCAGAACTCGTCCATCGCGTCCATCCGAGGATCACTCAGATCATCGGCGGTCTTCGCGGTGTCGATGTAGGTGTCGAGGTGGTGCGCGTCGACTGCCAGGTCGCCGACCGTGTCGAGCGGGGTTCCTTGGGTCAGCAGGGTGACGCTGTCATCTGAGCCGGTTCCCTCGGGCGATCCTCCGCCCGCCAGGCTGGAGACCGGGTCGTCGGAATGACGGACCTGGATGATGGTCTGGTCGTCGTCGAGCGTCGGTTCGACCGGGCTCCCCGCGGTGATCTGCATCTGCACGTCGAACCCGCTCTCCATCGAGAGGTGCGCGGCGACCATCCCCGATTGCGAATGAGCGACGACATCGACCTCGTCGCCGGGCTGCGCTCCGGCCGCCTGGAGCGCCTCGATCGTCGACTGATACGACGCCGATCTCTGCCCGGTGTAGAGCTGGAGGTTGGACTTCGAGTCCCACGGCTCCTTTCCTCCCCACCCGACGCTCTGCGTTCCCTCCAGGTAGGCGACGAACTTCGTGCTGCCATCGGCGAACGAGTACTTCTCGACGGCGATCTGCGCTCCCGAAGTGCGCGGCATCCGCCCGAGAGCTCCCGCGAGACCTGACGGCGCGCCGGCGGGCGACGACGTCTTCACCGGCGCGACGGAGACGGCGTCTGCCTTGCCCGTGAGAGTCTCACCGAGACGCACCTTTCCGAGTCCCGACACGACTCCCACTGTCGCCACGGTCAGGAACAGCTGGTCGTAGAGCCCGGGCGTCACGACGTTGCCGGCGAGACCCTCGAAGCGCTCGGCGCGCCACTGGGCGATGAGGTCATCGGCCATCGCCCGGATGCGGTCGTCAGATGCCGCGAGCCGATCGGCCTGGCGCAACAGCCGCTGCGCCGTGCCCGGATCCGAGCGCTCGAGCATCTCGGCCTCGGCACGCAGCTCGACATACTCATAGGCATCGGCCATGAGCAGGGTCGAGCGTGCGGTCTCCTGGCATTCGGAGTGCAGGCGAGCCACGTGCTGCCCCGACGACCACAGCCCGACGGTGTCGACGTGTGTGCTGAAGCCCGGAGTATCGACGATGATCCGATGCACGCGCATGATCGCCGCGCGCGCATCGTCGCAGCGGGAGGCGACGGCATCCAGGCGTCGAGCGACATCCCGCAGGGCGTCGGGGTCGACAGAGATCGCTCCGCCGTGATCGATCGTCAGCCCGGTCACAGGACATCGATCCGTTCAGCCTCGGATTCGCGACTGCGCATCTCGGAGGCCTCGAGGCGTGCTCCCAGCCGGAGATCCTCGAGCGCGTCCTGCATCGCGCGCACCCCGTCGGAGTGCCAGTCGGTGTCGGAAGTCAGGACGGCGAGCGACGCGCGAACATCGTCGAGCGCCTCGACGGCGGTGCGGAGTGCTGCCAGGACCTGCGCTTTCGCCCAGGCGGTCTCGGCCGCGCCGGTCTGCGCGAGTGCAAAGGAGTACATGCGCCCAGCATCCGTCATCACGCGTCGAGCCCGAGGCGCAGGACGCCGGGATCAGCGGAGACCGTGAGGGGATCGCTCGACCCCGGCGGTCGTGCAGAACGGATGCACAACGCCCTGCCCGGGACGCGCGGCATCGCGCGATCGCTCTCCGAGGGGCAGAATAGGACGGTGACATCCCCGGATCCCTTCCGCGTGATCTTCGTGTGCACGGGGAACATCTGCCGCTCTCCGATGGCAGAGGTGGTGTTCCGCGATCTCGCGGAGCGACAGGGCCTGGGCTCGCGGATCGTCTCGCGCAGCGCCGGCACCGGCGACTGGCATCTCGGCGAACAGGCCGACCATCGCACGATCGATTCACTCACCCGCCGCGGCTACGACGGCTCGCAGCATCGTGCGAAGCAGTTCACCTTCGCCTCCTTCTCGGAGAACGATCTGGTCGTCGCACTCGACCGCACGCACGAGCGCATCCTGCGCGAATGGGCGCACGATGAAGACGAAGAGGGCAAGGTCACCCTGCTGCTCGCCTTCGACCCCGATGCCCAGAGCCAGGACGTGCCAGACCCCTACTACGCCGGCGCCGAGATGTTCGATTCGGTGCTCGGTATGATTGAGACCGCGACTCGCGGGCTGTTCCGCCAGCTCGAGCCGGCTCTTCGCCAGCCCCGCACGCCCCGCACTCCCGGGGCCCGATCAGGAGGACTCCCCTGACTTTCCAGCCTTCGCTCCCGCCCCAGCCCCTGAGCCCCCTCGACGGTCGCTACCGCGGCGCCGTCACCGGCCTCGCCGACTTCCTCTCTGAGGCGGGTCTGAACCGCGCCAGGGTCGAGGTCGAGGTGGAGTGGCTGATCGCCCTCACCGACCGCTCGCTCTTCGAGACGAGCCCGCTGTCGGATGCCGACAAGGAGCGCCTGCGCGCGCTCTACCGCGACTTCGGCCAGGCCGAGATCGACTGGCTCGCCGAGAAGGAAGCCGTCACCCAGCACGACGTCAAGGCCATCGAGTACCTGGTGCGCGACCGCCTGTCGACGCTCGGCCTCGACAGCATCGCCGAGCTCACGCACTTCGCCTGCACGAGCGAGGACATCAACTCGGCCTCCTACGCGCTCACCGTGAAGCGCGCCGTCGAAGAGGTCTGGCTCCCCGCGCTCGACGTCGTGATCGCCAAGCTCCGCGAGCTGGCTGCCGAGCACGCCGACGCCGCGATGCTCTCTCGCACCCACGGACAGCCGGCCACACCGTCGACAATGGGCAAGGAACTCGCCGTCTTCGCGTGGCGTCTCGAGCGCGTGCGCGCCCAGATCGCGGCATCCGACTATCTCGCCAAGTTCTCGGGCGCCACCGGCACCTGGTCTGCGCACATCGCGGCCGACCCCGACGCCGACTGGCCCACGATCTCGCGTGAGTACATCGAGGGCCTGGGTCTCGGCTTCAACCTGCTCACCACGCAGATCGAATCGCACGACTGGCAGGTCGAGCTGTACGACCGGGTGCGTCACGCCGGCGGCATCCTGCACAACCTCGCGACCGACGTCTGGACCTACATCTCGCTCGGCTACTTCGCGCAGATCCCCGTCGCCGGTGCGACAGGGTCGTCGACCATGCCGCACAAGATCAACCCGATCCGGTTCGAGAACGCAGAGGCGAACCTCGAGATCTCCGGCGCCCTGCTCGCGTCGCTCGGACAGACCCTCGTCACGAGCCGCCTGCAGCGCGACCTCACCGACTCGACCACGCAGCGCAACATCGGCGTCGCTTTCGGGCACTCGCTGCTCGCGATCGACAACCTGCGCCGCGGCTTGAACGCCATCTCACTGTCGCGCGACGTGCTGCTCGCCGACCTCGACGTGAACTGGGAGGTTCTCGCAGAGGCCATCCAGACCGTCATCCGCGCCGAGGTCGTCGCCGGTCGCTCGTCGATCACCGACCCCTACGCGCTGCTGAAGGAGCTCACCCGCGGACACCGCGTGGGAGCTGCGGATCTGGCCGAGTTCGTCCAGGGGCTCGAGATCGGGGATGCCGCGAAGCAGCGTCTGCTGGCCCTCACCCCCGCGTCGTACACAGGCATCGCCGAGCAGCTCGCGAAGTAGCAGTCGCGCGCTCGCTGCGGGGTCACTAACGCATCGCTCACGCGATGCGGGGTCAGAAACGCACCGCAATCGGGCGAATCGGATGCGTAATCGACCCCGCACCGAAGCGGCGCAACGCCGAGCTGCGCGACGCCGCGAGTACAACGATCCGACCGCTACGGGCGCGGCTCTCCGGAGTGCGCGCCCGCGGGGTCGCGCGGCATGAACGCCGCAGCGATCAGGGTCAGCACGGCCACAACTGCGGCGGCGATGAACACCCAGACGGATGCCGAGATGATGGTCGCCGGGTCATCCGGACCCCCGCCCTGCGCGATCACCGAGTTCGAGATCGCGCCGAATACGGCCACTCCGAGCGCGCTGCCGGCTGACCGGGCGAACGCGTTCATGCCGGTGACGGCACCGCGCTCCCCCCACCCGACCGAGGCCTGAGCCGCGATCAGCGTGGGAGCCGCGCTCCACCCGAGGCCGAATCCGAGCACGAATGCGACGGCCGCGATCGAGAACGGATTGGGCCACGGCGAGACCAGCGCGAGGGCGACGGCGGCGACAGCCGTGATCGACATGCCCGTGAGCGCGGTGCGCCGGAACCCGATCCGCATGTACAGCCGACCCGCGTTCGCGGCGGCGAGCGGCCAGCCGAGGGTGAGCGCCGCGACCGCCAACCCCGACAGCAGCGGCGCGATGCCGATGGATCCCTCGAGATAGGCGGGCGCGAAGCTCGTCACTCCGGTCATCAGCGCGCCGATGCCCAGCGAGACGATCGTGGTCGTGAGGATGAGCGGCCTCGCAGCGAGGCGCAAGTCGACGATCGGCTCGGCGGCACGACGCTCGACGAGTCCGAAAGCCACGAGCGCGGCCGCACCCAGACCGAAGCAGATGGCGCTGGGGATCGAAAGCCAGGCCCAGGCGTTGCCGCCCTCGAGCATGCCGAGGATCAGGCCGGTGAGTCCGACGGTCAGCAGCACGGCCCCCGCGTAGTCGATGCGATGCTGCTGCGTCTGCTTCTCTTCGTGGTACTTGCGCAGCAGCATCCATCCCGCGATCAGACACAGCGGGATGTTGACCCAGAAGATCCACCGCCACGCGTCGAGCTGGGCGAAGATGCCGCCGAGTGCAGGGCCGACGACCGAGGAGATCGCCCAGACCGATGCGATGTAGCCCTGCACCTTGGCGCGCTCGGCGACGGTGTAGATGTCGCCCACGATCGTCATCGACATGGGTGCGACGGCACCTGCGCCGAGACCCTGGATGATGCGGAAGACGATCAGTGCCGTCATGCTCCAGGCGAAGCCCGAGAGCACGGAGCCGAGCAGGAACAGTGCGATTCCGAGCAGGATGATCGGCTTACGACCGACGGTGTCGGCGAAGCGCGAGTAGATCGGCACACTGACCGCCTGTGCGAGCAGGTAGACCGAGAAGAGCCAGGGGAACTGCTGATAGCTGCCCAGGTCGCGCACGATGCTGGGCACCGCGGTCGCCAGGATCGTCGCATCGATCGCGATCAGGCCGGTGGCGAGCATGAGCGCCCCGAGCACGGGGCCTCGTTCCGACCTGAGTCCGATGGAGGCGCGGTCGATCGAGGCAGTCACTACAGGGACAAGCCGTCGGGGCCCCGGGCTATTCCGGCCGGATCCCAGAAACCCGCGATCATGTCAGGAGGAGGACGTGCGGCCCGGCTTGTCGGAGTCGGGCTCGTCTGACGTCTCGGGGTCGAAGAGCACGGGGCGGTCGACCGTCTTGGTGACGTCGGCGGGGTCGACCACGAGGATCAGCATCGCGAGGAACAGCAGCGTGACGATGAACGCGCCGCCGCCCACCACGAGACCGAGCGCGATCGGAGTGAGGCCCTCGTAGGTGCCGCTGGCGATCGCGTTGTTGACGCGGGCGGTGAACGCCCCTGTCGACACGAGCGTCACCACGGCGGCGAAGATACCGCAGCCGAGGGCGATGCCCAGCAGATGCAGAGGGCGCAGGATGTCGCGCCGGGTGGGCTTGTCGTCGCTCATCGCTCTCCTCCGTGCCCGGCGGGGGCGGGGTCGTTCTCGGCCACGCGCCCCTCGGCGACGGCATCTGCTCGCTTCGGGGTGAGGCCGGCGATGCCGAGGAAGACGGCGACGACCGCCGCGTATCCGCCGAACATGCCGACACCGAGGATGATGCCGGTGAGCTCGAACGCGCCCGCTCCCTCGATCGCGTAGGGCTGCACGAATCCGGCCGGGATCGCGATCAGCAGCGCGGCGAGCAGCAGTCCGAACGCGCCGAGGGTGATCGAGTCGCGTGCGTTCGCCTCGCCGGCTCTGCGTGCGCGCAGCCCGACGACGAGCTCGAGGATGCCGGTCGTCACCGACCAGGCGATCACGACGACGAAGAAGAGGTCTTCGGTTCGCCAGGCGGGCACGCCGGCGGTCATGCCCGCGGCGAAGCTCAGCAGGGCGAAGACCACGGAGGGCCAGCGCTGACCTGCCGGGTGGACGAGCCAGGCGGAGACGATCATCACGAGGCCGGTCGTGAGCACGAAACCGCTGAAGACGGAGAGACCGACGGCCGCCGAGTGATCGGGCGAGAAGGTGATCATCACGGCTGCGGCGGCGGCGAAGAGCGCGCGCAGCAGCTGAACGTGACGCACGGTGAACGCGCGGGCAGGGGCAGACATGAAGATCGAGAGTCCTCCGGGGGTGTTGCCCCCAGTCTACGCGGGGGCGCTGAGTGGGCGCCGACACCGGAGAGGTGTTCGCGGGGCCCGATGGATCTCCCCAGATCGATCATCAGGCCCCGCGACAGAACGCAGCGACGGGGGCGACACTGCGTTGTGGACTGAGTCGCCGTGAGGTCGGGCACCCTGCTCACGATTGCTCAGCCGATAGACCCCAGAAATAGCACCTCGTCCCCTACGCGATGCCAGTGTGGTCGTAAGCTCACTTTAGAACGCGATTCTTCACATACCGGAGGGGGTGCTGTGATGAGTATGGAAAGTGGCATTCGCCGATATGCCGATGTATTCGCGGCGTCCTTCCGTGATGCGATCAATGCACGTGGATTGACTCTCGCCCGGCTGCACCAGCAGTTGCGCGCCCGGGGGAACAGCGTGTCGATGGCGACGCTCAGCTACTGGCGCTCCGGTGCGCGCCGCCCCGAAGGTGCGCAGTCGATGGCCGCCCTCAGCGAGATCGAGCATCTTCTGCACCTCGAACCCGGCTCGCTCACCGATCTGCTCGGCACGACGAACCGCACCGGGCCCCTCGGGCCCAATCTGTTCCCCCTCGACGAGCAGGAACTCGAGGAGGCCGTCAAAGAGGCGTTCGCCGCGCTCGGTGCGGAGTACCCCGACACCTCGCGCGAGCTCACGACGCACTCCGTGACGGATGTGGATGCCGCCGGCAACGTGTCGTACTCGATCACGCGCAGCATCGTGCAGTCGACCGTCGGGACCGTCGAGTCGATCCCGTTCCTCGAGATGACACCGGGCATCAGCACCCCCGCGCCCTTCATCGAAGCGGTGGCCGGTGGCCATATCGCCGCCCGGTACTCGCACCCCAACGGCGAGGTGCACGGCGTGCTGTTCGAGCTCGAGGTGCCGCTGACCGCACCGGGCACCGCGATGGTCGAGTGGTCGGTCGCGTATCCGCCCGACTATCCGCCGCAGCGCGAGACGGGTCACGCCGTCGCCCGGCAGACGAGGGAGCTCTTGGTGTGGACCCGGTTCCATCCCGACGCGCTGCCCGATCGCATCGAAGAGCGCGTCGAGACCCCGGACGGCTCGAAGCTCACGGAGCTGTCGCTCGAAGGCCGCACGTCGGTGCACCAGGTGCGACGCGCGTTCGGCCCCGGATTGCTCGGCGTCGCATGGAGTTACGCCGACGGGCGCCCGGCCCCCGGCGCCTGACCGCTCACGCCTGACCCCGGCGCCTGACCGCTCAGCCCGGCTGATCGCCGACCGCGACCGGGCGACCGGGAGTGTTCGACCACTGGCTCCACGAGCCGGGGAAGACCTTCGCCTCGATGCCGATCTCGTCGAGCACCAGAGCCGTGTGCGCCGCCGTGATGCCCGAGCCGCAGTAGGCCGCGACAGGTGTGCCCTCGGTCACGCCGACGGCTGCGAAGGTCGCCTGGAGGGTGTGCATGTCGAGGATCCGGCCCTCAGGATCGAGATGAGCGGCCATCGGAACGTTGAGCGCTCCGGGGATGTGCCCCGCGACGGGGTCGAGAGGCTCGTGCTCTCCGCGATAGCGGTCGGGCGCGCGCACGTCGAGCAGCACGCCGGTGTCGGCGTACGAGGCGGCCTCGTCGATCGAGATCGCGTCGCCGCCGATCTCGTCGAGCACGACATCACCCGGCTCCTCCTGCACGTCATCGTCTGCGACCGGGAGGCCCGCGGCCGTCCAGGCGCGGATGCCGCCGTCGAGCACGCGCACATCCACCCCGCCCTGACGCAGCAGCCACCAGGCTCGCGATGCGCTGAGCCCCTTCGCGTCGTCGTAGGCCACGACGACATCACCCTGGTTGACGCCCCATCGGCGCGCAGCATCCTGAAGCGTCTGAGTGGAGGGCAGCGGATGCCGGCCCTCAGACGGCTCTCCGTGGGTGGCCAGCTCGGTCGCCAGCGGCACGAAGACCGCCCCCGGGATGTGCCCTGAGAGGTAGTCGGCACGGCCGTCCGGCCGGTCGAGTCGCCACCGCACATCGATCACACGGACAGGTGTCTCGGACCCCAGCAGTTCGTCCAGTTCGGCGGCGCTCACGAAATTGCTCATGAGGCGAGGCTATCGATCGGCCGTTCGAATCACGCACCTGACCGCACTCTGTCGACATATCGGGCCGTTCGCGCGATTCGAAACGGGGGTGCGCACGGCGCTAGGCTCGACCCGGCCGCGTCGAGAAAGGACAGCATGTCCACTCGATTCCGCTTCATAGGCCTGCGCCGACAGGAGATCGCCCTCATCGCCGTCACCGCAGTGTGGGGCAGCACATTCCTGCTCGTGCACTGGGCGATGCAGCACTCCGGGCCGTGGTTCTTCGTCGGCATCCGGTTTCTGATCGCCGGCCTGATCAGCGTCGTCATCTTCCGCCGGGCGCTGCGAGGCATGCGCTGGCGCGACATCGGCGCCGGTGTCGCGATCGGCGTGATGATCTATCTCGGCTACGGGCTGCAGACCGTCGGGCTGCAGACCATCGACTCGAGCACGTCGGCGTTCATCACGGCGATGTACATCCCGCTCGTGCCGCTCGCGCAGTGGGCCGTGTTCCGCAAGCGCCCACCGGCGATGGCGTTCGTGGGCGCCGCTCTCGCGTTCCTGGGCCTGCTGTTCATCGCGGGCCCCGAGGCCTTCGCGCTGACACTCGGATCCGGCGAGATCCTGACGCTCATCAGCACGCTGCCGATCGCGGCCGAGATCATCCTGATCAGCGTCTTCGCCGGCAGGATCGCCCTCGGCCGGATCACGATCGTCCAGCTCCTCACCGCGGGAGCGCTCGGCATCCTCACCATGCCGGTGGTCGGCGAGGGGGTGCCGGAGTTCTCGTGGATCTGGGTCGGCTGCGCGGTCGGGCTCGGCGCGGCGAGCTGCATCATCCAGCTCACGATGAACTGGGCCCAGAAGTCCGTGTCGCCGACCCGCGCCACGATCATCTACGCGGGCGAGCCGGTGTGGGCCGCCGTGATCGGGCGCATCGCCGGCGAACGTCTGCCCGTCGCCGCGCTGATCGGCGGGGCGCTCGTCGTGCTCGGCATCCTGGCCAGTGAGCTCAAGCTCGTGCGGCGCCGCGAACCGGAACCGGCACCGACGCCGACGCCGGACTAACCGTTCAGCGTCGGCGGCGATCGTCTTCGGTGACCCGGTCAGACGGTGAGCAGGACCTTGGTGGCGCGACGCTCGTCCATGGCGCGATAGCCCTCGGCGGCCTCCTCGAGCGGAAGCGTGAGGTCGAACACCTTGCCGGGGTCGATCTTGCGGTCCCAGATGAGCTGGATCAGCTCGGGGAGGAAGCGGCGCACCGGTGCCGGGCCGCCGTGCAGGTGCACGCCCGAGAAGAAGAGCTCCTCACCGGGCAGCGCGACGTCGTGCGAGACGCCGACGTATCCGACGTGACCGCCGGGCCGGGTCGCGCGAATGGCCTGCATCATCGACTCCTGCGTGCCGACGGCCTCGATCACCGAGTGCGCGCCGAGCCCGTTCGTGAGCTCTTTGATGCGGGCCACCCCCTCGTCTCCGCGCTCCTCGACGATGTCGGTCGCGCCGAATTCGCGCGCCAGCGCCTGGCGGTCGGCGTGACGGCTCATCGCGATGATCCGCTCGGCGCCGAGTTCACGCGCGGCGAGGATGCCGAGCAGACCCACAGCTCCGTCACCGACGACGGCGACGGTCTTGCCCGGGCCGACCTCTGCGGCGACGGCGGCGAACCAGCCGGTGCCCAGCACATCGGATGCCGCGAGCAGCGACGGGATCAGATCGGCGTCGGGCTGCCCCGGCGTCGCGACGAGCGTGCCGTCGGCGTGCGGGATCAGCGAGTACTCGGCCTGGGTCCCATACCGGCCCATCGGCACGACGTGCACGCAGCGCGACTGGTATCCGGCCTGGCAGATCTCGCAGGTGTTGTCGGACGCCATGAACGAGCCGACGACGAAATCGCCGACCTTCACGGTCTTCACCTGGTCGCCGATCTCCTCGACGACACCGACGTACTCGTGCCCCATCGGATCATGATCGACCTCGTTCGCGCCCCGGTAGGGCCACAGGTCGGATCCGCAGATGCAGGTCGCGGCGATCCGGATCACGGCATCGGTCGGACGGGTGATGGTCGGCTTCTCGCGGTCCTCGACGCGAACGTCGCCGGGCGCGTACATGACTACTCCACGCATGAGTGGTGCTCCTTCGGTGTTGTGGTTCCAGTCAACTCCCGATCTCGCGTGCTCGGGAGGTTCTGAGAGAACTCCTCTCACGGGAATATCGGTGACGTCGCCGCGTTGCACCCGACATGATTGAAACTTCAACCGTCGTTCCGGTCGCCTCCGAGCGCACGCGTGTGCGCGTGCCGATGCGCTTCGCCGACGGGTTCTCCACCACGGCGGATGTCGTGACGTTCGACGGTCTGATCGACGGCCGTGAGCACCTGCTGCTCGGTCTCGGCGACTGGAGGGCGGCCATGGAACGTGCGGCCGACGGCGGCGACGCACCCCTCGTGCGCCCCCACAGCGAATGCCTGACCGGCGACGTCTTCGGATCCGAGCGCTGCGACTGCGGCCCCCAGCTGCGAGAGGCCGTCGAGCGCATCGCCGAGGAGGGCGGGTTCCTGCTCTACCTGCGACAGGAGGGCCGGGGAATCGGTCTCTACGCCAAGCTCGACGCGTATGCGCTGCAGGACTCGGGACTCGACACGTACGAGGCGAACGTGGCACTCGGTCGTGGTGAGGACGAGCGCGACTACACGATCGCCGCTCAGATGCTGCGGGCGGTCGGCGTCGACAGCATCCGCCTGCTGAGCAACAACCCCGACAAGGCGGCACAGCTCGAGGCCCTCGGCATCCGCGTGACCGAGCAGGTGCGCACCGGCGTTCATCTCTCAGATGCCAACCACCGCTACCTCGAGGCCAAGCGCGACCACACCTCGCACACGCTCGATCTCTCTGCCGCGTGATGGGCGGGGTGTGATGAGCGAGCGCGTGATGAGCGAGCGGAGGCTCGATGACGACGAGATGCAGACGTGGTTGCCGACCATCCGCCTCGTGCAGCTGCTGCCGCAGGTGCTCGACCGCACCCTCAAGGCGCAGACCGGGCTCAAGCACTCGCACTACGCGATTCTCGTGACGCTGGCAGGCCAGGATGACCGCGCGATCCCGATGACCGAGCTCGCGCAGATCGCCGGGCTCAGCAGATCGCGGCTCAGCCATGCGATCGACTCGCTCGAAGAGCGCGGCTGGGTGACGCGCACGTCATGCAGCACCGATAAGCGCACACTGACGGCGGCGCTGACGGATGCCGGTCGCGAGCTGCTCCGCGCAGCGGCGCCCGTGCATGTGGCGCAGATCCGCGAACTGATCCTCGATCCTCTGACCGCAGAGGAGAGGGAGCAGCTCGGCACGATCGCGGCCAAGCTGCTCCCCGGTGTGACTGCGGCCCTCTAGTGCCGATCAGCCCCGGGGCGTGAGGCGGTCGAGGTCCTCGCGAACCGACGACGGTTCGTCCGACACCGGCATGTTCTCGGCATCCTTCGCGCCGTCTATGCCGTCGTCCGGCTCGAGAGCGGCGAAGAGCGGTTCGAGGTCGGTCTGAGCAGGGCCCCGCTCGGCGACAAGCTCGAACGTCTTACCGATCGCGGCGTCGGAGGTCAGTGCGGCGACGAGCACCTCGGCGAGCTGTTGGCGCGAGATCACGCCGTCGGCGGGACTGCCGGAGGTGCGGGTGTCGCCCTGCAGGAAGTGCAGCTCGTGCTGATCGTCGTCGTTGTGGTCGAACCAGCTCGGGCGCACGATCGTGTAGTCGTGGCCGCTCGCACGCACCAGGCGCTCGGCCCGGCGCTTCCAATCGTGGGCGCGGTTGCTGCGGTTGTAGGCGCCGTCGCGGTAGGTGACTCCGATGGCCGTCATCAGCGCGATTCGCAGGGGGCGGTCCCCGGCGGCCTCGAGCACGTTGCGCACTCCGCCGTAGTCGACATCGCGGTAGCCCGCCTCAGCGCCGTGCGTGCCGTGGGTGAAGATCACCGCGTCGATGTCGCGCACGGCGTCGGCGAGGCTCGCCGGGTCGGTGAGATCTCCGCGGACCGCGCCCGCTCCGCCCTGACGGCTGAGGATGCGGATGCTGTGGCCCGCCGCCGTCGCGACGCGCGCGACGTGGCGGCCGATGCTGCCGGTGCCGCCGACGAGCAGGATGTTCAGATCTGTCATGAGAGTTCTCCTCGGTTCAGGTCGCGGGTCACGCCCGAGCCTGGGTCTTGATCTCGGCCAGGGCGTTCATGAACCCCTCCGAGCATCCGCTGGCACCTGCCAGTCGGTCGAGCGCGATGTCATCGATCCGCTGCCCGACGATCTCGCCGGGGAGCGCGGCTGCGAACGCCTGCTGGTGCTGCAGCGAGGTCGGGTCCTCGGCCGGCGTCGTGATCGAGACCTCGGTGACCACGTCTGCCTCGATGGTCAGCGTGACGTCGTGGTGGGAGGGCAACGAGCCGTACCAACCGGTGGCGTCGTACTCGCCGTCTCGGTAGTCGACCTCTGCAGGCTCCGGCCCCGTCGAACTGTCGCCGGTCGGGCGCGGAGTGGATTCGGCGCCGCACGCCGCGAGGGAGACCCCCGCGATCAGGGCCCCGGCCACCCACACGCCCGACCTGGCGATGCGGGTCATGCTTCGGGGATCTCCCGGCCGAAGGTCTCGAGCGTGACGTCCTCGGGCTCGGGGCCGCGGCGCACACCGGTGTCGAGCGCGTCGATCGCGCCGAGCTGATCAGCGGTGAGCTCGAAGTCGAACACGTCGAAGTTCTCGGCGATGCGGGCAGGGCGCACCGACTTCGGCAGCGCGGATCGACCCTGCTGCAGGTGCCAGCGCAGCATCACCTGAGCGGGCGACTTGCCGTGCTCGGCGGCGATGGCCGTGAGGGTCTCGTCATCGAACACGGATGCCCCGTTGGGGCGGTAGGCCGTGATGCCGCCGATGGGCGACCAGGCCTGCGTGACGGTGCCGGCCGCGGCATCCGCCTGCTGCACCTCACGCTGCTGGAAGTAGGGGTGCACCTCGATCTGGTTGATCGCCGGGACGATGCTCGTCTCGGCCGCCAGCTTCTCGAGGTGCTCCACCATGAAGTTGCTGACACCGATGGCGCGCACCCGACCGTCGGCGAGCAGGGTCTCGAGTGCCTTGTAGGCGCCGAGCGTGAGGTCGAAGCGGGTGGGCAGAGCCTGGTGCAGGATCAGCAGGTCGAGCTGGTCGACGCCGAGCTTGCCGGTCGACTTCTCGAACGCATGCAGCGTCTCGTCGTAGCCGAAGTCGCTGATCCAGACCTTGGTCTCGATGAAGATCTCGTCGCGCGCGATGCCGGTGCGACGGATCGCCTCACCCACCTCGCGCTCGTTGCCGTACGCAGCGGCGGTGTCGATCAGGCGATAACCCGTCTCGAGGGCTGTGCTGACGGCATCGACGGTCTCGTCCGGAGCGGCCTGGAAGACTCCGAAGCCGAGGGCGGGCATCTCGATGCCGTTGTTGAGCGTGATGTTCATTGTCATGCCTCCAGTGTGCGCGTGGGTGAAGTGGCGAGGGAGTGCCTGGTGGAACCCCCCTCTGCGGCATCCGTTCGCGACGCGCGCGCGGAGGGAAGGATCAGAGCGAGAGCGAGCACGAGCGCGGCGATCAGGAAGCCGGTCGCCGCGGTCAGAGCCGCGGACACCTCTCCGGCGAGCGCTGCCCGTGCAGTCGCCCCCGAGGTGTCGGATGCCGCGGCGATCGCGACGAGCACGCCCAGGCCGAGTGACATGCCCACCTGGTGGAACGTGTTCACGACCCCTGAGGCGGCACCGGCACCCTCGTGCGCGGTGCCGGCGATGCCGAATGAGGTCATCGGCGCGAACGCGAGGCCCTGTCCCGCCCCGATCAGGAGCATCGGCAGGGCGACGCCGGTGAGGTACGAGCTGTCGATGCCGAGTCGGCTGAGCCACAGCATCCCACCCGCGGTGAGCAGGATGCCGACGACCAGCGGCACCCGCGCGCCGACGTGCGCGACGAGTCGAGGGATCGCGAGGGCGACCGCGAAGTTCACCAGGGTCATGGGGAGGAAGGCCAGCCCTGACTGCAGCGCCGTGAGACCGAGCACACCCTGGAGGAACTGCGTCGTGAAGTAGAAGAAGCCGATCATCGCGCCGAGGTACGTCAGGCGCACCAGGTAGGCCCCGGTGCGGATCCGGCTGCGGAACAGGCGCAGCGGCATGATCGGCTGCGCCGCCCGAGACTCCGCGATCACGAAGGTGACCAGCAGCGCGAGCGACGCCGAGAACGAGGCGATCGTCACGGGGTCACCCCACCCCGCTTCGGATCCGTGCAGGAGGGCGAACACGAGAGAGCCGATGCCGAGCGTCGAGGTGATCGCCCCGATGACATCGAAACGACCGGACGCTGCGTCGGTCTCGGGGAGGAACCGCGGCGCGAGGACGATCATCGCGATGCCGATCGGAACGTTGATCCAGAACCCGGCTCGCCACGACAGCAGGGTGGCCGCGGCGCCGCCGACGAGCATCCCGAGGCTCGCCCCGATGCCGGCGGTCGCGGCGTACCAGACGACGGCCCTGTCACGTTCCGGGCCGTCGAAGCTCGCCGTCAGCAGCGAGAGCGCCGAGGGCGCCACGATCGCAGCCCCCACGCCCTGCAGCGCGCGGGCCGAGATGAGCCACCACGCGGCAGGGGCCAGGGCGATCAGCAGCGAGGCGACGGAGAAGACGACCAGACCGAACACGAACACGCGTCGACGCCCGAGGATGTCACCGGCGCGGGCGCCGAGAAGGAGGAGTCCGCCGAAGACGAGCGTGTAGGCGTCCTGCACCCACGCGAGCTCGCCCTGGCCGAGTCCGAGGTCCGCGGCGAGCGCGGGCAGCGCCGTGAAGATCACCGAGTTGTCGAGCAGGATCATGAAGTAGCTGACGAGGATGATCGTCAGGATCGCCGCGCTGTTCCGGGTCTGTGCCATGGTGCCATTCCACGCCGGCCCCACGGTCGGGGGCAGTGACGGCTCTCCCCGGTACTGCCAGTACCTCCCTCGATCGCGCGCGGGGGCGTACCGTCGAGGACATGGACACCCGCAACGAGGTGCGCGAATTCCTCTCGTCGAGGCGCGACCGCATCACCCCCGATCAGGCAGGCCTGCCCGCATACGGCGGCAACCGGCGCGTGCCGGGGCTCCGCCGAGAAGAGGTGTCGCTGCTCGCCGGCGTCAGCGTCGACTACTACACCCGGCTCGAGCGCGGCGATCTGTCCGGGGTCTCCGACAGCGTGCTCGACGCGCTCGCCCGCGCCCTGCAGCTCGACGAGGCCGAGACGGCCCACCTGTTCGACCTCGCCCGCACGGCGAACGCCTCACCGGTCGCCCGCAAGCCGCGCAAGAAGGTCGAGACGCTGCGCCCCAGCATCCTGCGCCTGCTCGACGCGATGACCGAGGCGCCCGCGATCGTGCGCAACAACTACTTCGACTACCTCGCGGCGAACGCACTGGGCCGCGCGCTCTACGCCCCGCTCTTCACGACCCCGGTGCCGAACAGTGCGCGCTTCGCCTTCCTCGACCCCGCCGCGCAGGAGTTCTACCCCGAGTGGGAGCGCAACACCCAGGAGCTCGTGGCCGCGATGCGCGGCGAGGCCGGGCGCAACCCGTTCGACCGCAAGCTCACCGATCTCGTGGGAGAGCTGTCGACCCGCAGCGAGCGGTTCCGCACCCTGTGGGCCGCGCACAACGTGCGCTTCCACCGCAGCGGCGTCAAACGCATCAACCACCCCGTCGTGGGCGAGATGGAGCTGACCTACGAGGCGTTCGAGCTGCCCGCCGACGCAGGGTTGCAGATGTCGACGTACACGGCAGAGCCGGGAACAGCGTCGGAGGAGAAACTGCGGATGCTGGCGAGCTGGATGGCGACCGACGCGGCCGTCGCCGCGCCCGAGACCGTGTCGCCGGAGCGCACCGAGGCCTGAGCGAGAGGTTCTGCTCTGAGCAGAACCGCTCGAATCATGCGCTGACCGCGGATTATCGTGAGGCATGGCCGACCTCGTCCCGTTCCCCCGCGCACCTCGCCCCGCTCGCCCTCGCCCCAGCGAACCCGAACCTCTGTGGCGCCAGATGCTCGGCGACCAGCTGCGGCGGCGACGACATGACCGCGACGAGACGCTGACCGAGACGGCCGAGAACGCCGGAGTCTCGCCGCAATACCTCTCGGAGGTCGAACGAGGACTCAAAGAGCCGTCGAGCGAGATGATCGCCGCCATCGCGGGAGCCCTCGACACCTCGCTGATCGAGCTGGCGAGCGGCGTCGCCGACGAGCTGCGTCAGGTGACGGCGGCTCCGGCATCCGCTGCGGTCTCGGCCTCGCGCGGGGCCTTCGCCCTCGCCGCCTGAGCCGTCTGCTCCCTCGCTGTTCTCACCCCACCGCCCCGCGCGGCGGTGCGGGGTCAATAGTGCACCGGATCCGGCCGTGCGGGATGCGATATTGACCACCCACCGCGGGCGGGATGCGATATTGACCCCGCACCGCCCGTCACGCAGCCCGCTCACCCAAGACGGTGTCGATCAGCCCGTACGCGAGGGCTGCGGATGCCGTGAAGACGCGATCGCGGTCGGTGTCGGCGCGCAGCTCGGTCAGTGACCGGCCGCTGTGCCTGGCGAGGATCGCCTCCATGTCCGCCCGCACGCGCACGACCTCGTCGGCCGCGAGGATGAGGTCGGGGATCGCCCCTCGTGACTGCCCGGCGGGCTGATGCAGCACGATGCGGGCGTGAGCCAACGCCGCGCGCTGGCCCTGTGCCCCAGCCGCGACCAGCAGCGCAGCCGGTCCGATCGCCTGCCCGACGCACGTCGTCGCGACCGCGGGGCGGATGTGCTGCATCGTGTCGTAGATCGCGAGCGCGGCCCCCGGGTCGCCGCCCTCGCTGTTGATGTAGAACTGCACGCCCGCGTCCTGACTGTCGGCATCCAGATGCAGCAGCTGCGCGATCAGCGCGTTCGCCACTCCCGCGTCGATGCCGGTGCCGAGATAGATGACCCGCTCGGCGAGCAGGTGCGAGTAGACGTCCATCACGCGCTCGCCCCGCGGATGCTGCGCGATGACGTTCGGGATCGTGTAGCCGCTCATGCGCTCGCCCCCAGTCCGACTCGGACTCGTCGACGCGGCATGAGATCCGAGAGCGAATCGACGATCTCGTCGATGAAGCCGTAGTCCTTCGCCTGTCCCGCGGTGTACCAGCGGTCATGCAGCGAGTCCTCGAAGATGCGCACCACGGGCTGCCCGGTGTCGGCCGCGATCAGCCCGAGCACCGTGTCGCGCATGTGCCTCAGGTCGTCGGCCTGCGTCTCGATCTCGCCGGCCGAGCCGCCGATGCCGGCAGACCCCTGGTGCATGAGGATGCGCGCGTGCGGCAGCGCCCTGCGCTTGCCCTCGGTCCCGGCCGAGAGCAGGAACTGCCCGGCGCTGCAGGCGAGGCCCAGCGCGAGGGTCGACACGTCGTTCGGAACCATCTTCATGAGGTCGCGGATCGCGAGCATCGACGGCACCGAGCCGCCGGGCGAATGGATCCACAGGGCGATGTCGGTCGTCGGATCCTCGGCTGAGAGAGTGAGCAGCTGCGTCATGAGCAGCGTGCCGTTGTCGTCGTCGAGGGCGCCGTCGAGCACGAGCACGCGCTCGTGGAACAGCGCCCGTCTGGCCTCGGGTCCGAACTGCGGGATCGGGTTGTCTTCGCTCATGGCCCCAGCATCCGTCGTCGAGAACGTGTGCGGGGCGGTATCCGCCCGAGGCAGATCCGCCTGAGGCAGATCGCGCATCGACCTGCACGGATGTGCACGCGTAACACCCCCGACTCACGACGCTTCTACCCTCGAGGCATGGCTCAGCAGAAGACACCCGAGTGGCAGTGGTCCGAAGACGGCATCAACTTCCGCACCCGCAAATGGGTGAAGCCGGAAGACCTCAACGCGAACGGGTCGCTGTTCGGCGGCAGCCTGCTCAAGTGGATCGACGAGGAGGCCGCGATCTACGCGATCGTGCAGCTGGGCAACTACCGCGCGGTGACCAAGCACATCTCGGAGATCAACTTCGAGGCCTCGGCCGTGCAGGGCGACCTGATCGAGATCGGCCTGCAGGCGACCCACTTCGGCACCACGTCTCTGACCATGCGCGCGGTCGCCCGCAACATGATCACCCGCAAGCGCATCCTCACGATCGAGAAGATCGTGTTCGTGAGCCTCGACGAAGACGGCACACCGACCCCGCACGGGTACGACGAGATCACCTACAACCGCGACCGGATGCCGACGGAGAGCATCGCCACCGGCACGATCCGCCTGCCCTAGGTTCTGGCCAGCGGCTCCGCGGACATCGCGGCGGCGTCCGTGACCCGCGACAACGAGGCGAATGCCTGAGCGAGGTCGGCGATCAGGTCGTCGACGTTCTCGAGACCGATCGAGAGTCGCAGCACATCCGCATCGGGGCGAGCCTCTGCGGGCACGGGCCGGTGGGTCAGCGCGGCCGGATGCTGGATCAGCGAATCGACACCACCCAGCGACACGGCGTGCGTGAACAGCGATGTCGACGAGGTGACGGCGGATGCCGCGGCATACCCGCCCTGCATCCGCATCGCGATCATGGCCCCGGTGCCGCGCATCTGGCGCGCGAGGATGCCGTCGGGATCCTCATCGAGGCCGGGATAGAAGACCTCCGCGACCTCTGGCCGGTCGATCAGCCACTGCACGATGCGGCGAGCGCTCTCCTGCTGCGCCCGCATGCGCACCGGAAGGGTCGTGAGTCCGCGGTGCAGCAGGTAGGCGCCGAGCGGGTGCAGCAGCCCGCCCGTCACTGCGCGCACGCGGCGCAGCGTCTCTGCGGTCTGCTCGCTGCAGGCCACCACACCGGCGATCACGTCGCCGTGCCCGCCGAGGTACTTCGTGGCGCTGTGCAGCGACATGGCCGCGCCGTGGTCGAGGGGGTTCTGCAGCACGGGCGTCGCGAAGGTGTTGTCGACGACGACGGGGACGCCTCCGGCCTGCGCGACCACCGCGGCGATGTCGGCGATCTCGAGGGTCGGGTTGGCGGGGGTCTCGACCACCACGAGTCCCGTGTCCGGGCGGATCGACGCAGCGACCTCGGCAGGGTGGCAGTACGTGGTCTCGACACCCAGCAGGCCCGAGCCGAGCAGATGGTCGGTGCCGCCGTAGAGGGGGCGCACCGCGACCACGTGGTTCTTGCCGGCAGCCGGTCCGTGCGCGAGGATCACCGCGGTCATCGCCGCCATGCCCGACGCGAAGGCGACCGATGCCTCGGCGTGCTCGAGCTCGGCGAGGGCGTCTTCGAACCGCGCCACGGTCGGGTTCCAGAGCCGCGCGTAGACCATGCTGCCGTCGGCGGGCGGCCGCCCGCCCGTCGCCATCGCCTCGTACGAGTCGCCACCGCGCTCGATATCGGGCAGCGGGTTGGTCGTCGACAGGTCGATCGGCAGCGCGTGGACGCCGAGTCCTTCGAGGTCTGAGCGGCCGCTGTGCACGGCGACGGTGTCTGGATGCAACGGTGCAGTCATGCCTGCCACGTTGCCCGAATCACGATCGATGCGCAGAAATTCGACAGCATCCGTCGTGTTCTGAGTGGTTCCCGATATTCTGAGCGAACATGCGACCACAGGAGGTGCGGGCATTGGCGAAAGCACAACTCGATGAGATCGATCTCGAGATCCTCGCCGTGCTCACCCGCGATGCCGAGGTCACGAACAAGGCTCTCGCGCACGGGCTGGGCCTGGCGGAGTCCACGTGCGCCCATCGCGTGCGAGCGCTGCGTGAGCGCGGGATCATCCGCGACACCCGCGTCCGGATCGACGGGGCGGCTCTCGGCCTGCCCCTGCAGGCGATCATCAAAGTGCGCCTCGCGAATCACACCGGCCCCAAGGTCACGGCGCTCTTCGACGCGCTCGCGAGCATCCCCCGGGTGCTGCAGGTGTTCCACGTCGCGGGTGTCGACGACTTCCTCGTGCACGTCGCGGTGCAGGATGCCACCGCTCTGCGCGACATCGTGCTCGAGCACATCACGATCCACCCCGTGGTCCGCGGCACCGAGACGCAATTGGTGTTCGAGCTCCGCGACGGCGCCGGTCTGCTCGCGCGCTGAGCGGATCGTGGGCGAGGATGGACTGGTCCGTCGAGCAAGGGAGCCCCGAATGAGCCGCAGCGCCACCGCAGCCACGACCGCGATCAGAGAGATGCGCGACTTCCTCTTCGCGAATGCGACGGACTACCCGGCGGCGCGCGAAGGGTTCGTCTGGCCGTCGCCCACCGAGTTCAATTTCGCGCTCGAGTGGTTCGACGTGATCGCGGGCGAGACGCCCGACCGCCCTGCCGTGCAGATCGTGTCGGCCGATCTCAGTCTCGAGTCTTGGACGTACGGCCAGCTGTCGGCCCGCTCAGACCAGGTCGCGGCCTGGCTGACCGGCCTCGGCATCCGACGAGGCGACCACGTCATCGTGATGCTCGGCAACACCATCGAGCTGTGGGAGGTGATGCTCGCCATCACCAAGATCGGCGCGGTGTCGATCCCGACGTCGACCCTGCTCTCGGCATCCGACCTCGCCTACCGCGTCGAGCACGGCAGAGCCCGCGCGATCGTCACGCTCGGCAGCCTCGGTGAGCGCATCGCCGACATCGACGCCGACGTGCTGCGCATCGGAGTGGGTGACGGCGTCCCGTCTGAGTGGACGCGCTTCGACGACTCTTCCAGCGCGCCGACGACCTTCGAACCGGACGCCGCGACGCCGGCCGACGACACGGCCCTGCTCTACTTCACGAGCGGCACGACCAACCGCCCGAAGCTCGTGCAGCACACGCACGTCTCGTATCCCATCGGACACCTGTCGACCATGTGGTGGCTGGGCGTGCGACCCGATGACGTGCACCTGAACATCTCGTCGCCGGGGTGGGCGAAGCATGCATGGTCGAGCTTCTACTCGCCGTTCCTCGCCGAGGCGACGGTCTTCGTCTACAACTACGACCGGTTCGACGCGAACACCCTGATGCAGGTGATGGACACGCACCACGTCTCGACGTTCTGTGCGCCGCCGACGGTGTGGCGGATGCTGATCCAGGCCGACCTCGCGCGACTGACCCACCCGCCGCGCGAGCTCGTGGGGGCCGGCGAGCCGCTGAACCCCGAGGTCATCGACCGGGTGCGCGCGGCGTGGGGCGGCACGATCCGCGACGGCTTCGGCCAGACCGAGATGACGGCCTGCGTGGGCAACTCCCCCGGCCAGGTCGTCAAGGTCGGATCCATGGGGCGCCCGCTGCCCGGGTATCCCGTGGTGCTGCTCGACCCCGCCACCGGTGAGATCGCCGAGCACGAGGGCGAGATCGCACTCGATCTGGCCGACCCGCCGGTCGGGCTCATGGCCGGGTACTACGACGACCCCGACAAGACAGCCGAGTCCCGCGTCGGCGGCTACCACCACACCGGTGACATCGCCCAGCGGGATGCCGACGGGTATCTGACCTACATCGGCCGGGCAGACGACGTGTTCAAAGCCTCCGACTACAAGATCTCACCGTTCGAGCTCGAGTCGGTGCTGTTGGAGCACGACCTCGTGATCGAGGCGGCGGTGATCCCGAGCCCCGACCCGACGCGGCTCGCGGTTCCGAAGGCCTACGTCTGTCTGCGCCCCGACGCGGTCGGTGCCGAGGCCGATGCCGCCCGTTCGATCTTCGCCTACGCGCGCGACCGATTGTCGTCGCACCTGTGGGTGCGGATCATCGAATTCGTCCCCGAGCTGCCCAAGACGATCTCGGGCAAGATCCGGCGCGTCGAGCTGCGCGCCAGAGAGGCCGAGCGCGTGACCTCAGGAGACGAGGGCGCGCAGCACCGCGATCGCGACTACCGCTGACGAGCCCTCAGCCTGCCAGCGCGGGCTGACTGCCCGTGCTCGGCGTCGCCGTCGTGCTGCGCGGCACGGCAACCGGATCCGGTGCGTCGACGAGGGGCTGGACCCGCGCTGCGCGGGCCGCTTCGCGTGCCGGCTCACCGGCGCTCACGATGCCGCGACCCACGGCTCCGATCACCAGCATCACGACGAGCGCCGCGCCTGAGATCAGCAGCGGCGTCCACTGATTCGCGAACGATGCCGTGGAGCTGAGCATCGCGCTCGGAATCCACAGACCGACCGCTCCGCCGGCGAGACCCGCTGCTCCGCGCATGATCGCGACCCCTGCGATGAGCGCACACAGCGCTGCGAGCACAGCTCCCGCCACTCCGATCGGCACCAGAATCGATGCTAGTTCGCTTGCCACCCTTGACGATGTCATCACGACCCCCCGGTCTGCGGAATCTCCGCACTACCAACACTACGAAGTGTCGGCGTGCTGGACATCCATCTCAAGGATGATGTTCTGCAACCGTGACGAGCTGTTCAGCGACGCGTCAACCGCCCGAAACGTGAGGTCTTGACCACTCGCACCGGCTGAGTGACGACCGCATCGACGACCATCGAGCCGTCCGTCGGTCCGATGATCGCCATCGCCGACGTCTCGGTGGACTCGATCGGGTCGACCGGCATGCGAGCGAGCGACCGATGAGCGCGCACATACGCCGGCACCAGCAGCACGATCGCGCCGAGCCAGGCGAGAGGGTTGCTGAGCGCCACGCCCTCGAAGCCGATCATCGCGCCGAGCACGATGGCGGCACCGACGCGCATCACCAGCTCGATCACCCCCGTGACGGTGGGCACGAGGGTGTGGCCGAGGCCCTGCAGCGCACCGCGCAGCACGAACAGCACGCCGAGCGCCCAGTAACCGCATCCGTTGATGATCAGCATGAGGTGTGCGAGGTCGACGACCTCATCCGCTGCGGCGCCCTCGCCGACGAACAGCCGCACCAGGGGCGCACCGAACGCGATGATGACGACTCCGAGCGCGATGCCGGCGGCGATCGCCATCCAGGTGCCCTCTACGACACCGCGGCGGATGCGGTCGGGGCGGCGTCCACCCAGGTTCTGCGCCGTGTACATCGATGAGGCGAGACCCAGCGACGAGAGGAACGCCACGGCGAGGCCGTCGACGCGGGACGCCGTCGTGTAGGCGGCGACGGCATCGGAGCCGAGGGTGTTCAGCGCCACCTGCACGACGAGCGTGCCGATCGCGATGATCGACGCCTGGAAACCCATCGGCAGGCCGAGGCGCAGGTGCTCCCTGAAGTCGTCGCGGGTGACGCGCCAGTCGGCCCGACGCAGGTGCAGCATCGGCAGCCGACGGCGCACGAACTCGAGGCACAGCGCCACCGACACGGCCTGGGCGACGACGGTCGCGAGGGCCGCGCCGCCCACGCCCCAGTCGAGCGGTCCGACCATGAGGATCACGAGGCCGACATTGAGCGCACACGACACCGTGAGGAAGATCAGCGGCGTGCGCGAGTCGCCGATCGCGCGGATGATCGCCGAGAGGTAGTTGAAGAACATCGTCGCGCTGGCGCCGATGAAGCTGATCTGCGTGAAGACCGTGGCCTCGGGCATGAGCTCGGCCGGCGTCTGCAGCAGGGCGAGCGTCGGTGCCGCGATCAACGGCGCGACGATCGTGAGCACCACGCTGGTGATGCCGGTCAGGATCACGCCCGTCGCGACCGAGCGGCGCACCGCCGCACCGTCACCCGCGCCGAACGCCTGCGCGATGGGGATCGCGAAGCCGCTCGTCAGACCCCAGGCGAAGCCGATCAGCAGGAACAGCAGGCTGCCGGTCGCGCCGACGGCGGCGAGAGACTCGACGCCGAGGTGCCGGCCGACGACGACGGCATCGGCGAACTGGTACATCTGCTGCACGACATTGCCGAGCAGCAGGGGGATCGAGAACGACAGGATGACGCGCCACGGGCGGCCCGTGGTGAGGGAGGTGGCCATGAGAGGAGCGGCTCGCAGAACTGGGGGATGATCGGGGGTCGAACAAGGATATCGAATCGATTCGGTTAACTGCCATCCCTGATCGGCCATTACGGTCGGAAGGATGCCGCAGCGGGACGCGGCACCCGATACCGGAGGATCGAGCGATGACGACAGAGAGAACACGGGGATCCGTCGGGGTGGACGCGACCGCCGGGGGCGACGGCGACGGCGACGACCAGCACCTGAAGAGGGCCCTGAGCAACCGCCACATCCAGCTGCTCGCGATCGGCGGTGCGATCGGCACCGGCCTGTTCATGGGCAGCGGCAAGACGATCTCGGTCGCCGGCCCCTCGGTGATCTTCGTCTACATGATCATCGGCTTCATGCTCTTCTTCGTCATGCGGGCGATGGGCGAGCTGCTGCTGTCGAACCTCAAGTACAAGTCGTTCAGCGACTTCGCGAGCGATCTGCTCGGCCCGTGGGCCGGCTTCTTCACCGGATGGACGTACTGGTTCTGCTGGGTCGTCACCGGAGTCGCCGATGTGATCGCGATCGCCGGATACTCGGATGCGCTGATCCCCGGCATCCCGTTGTGGATCCCCGGAGTCCTCGTGATCGTCATCCTGCTCGCGCTGAACCTGCCCACCGTCGCCGCCTTCGGCGAGATGGAGTTCTGGTTCGCGCTGATCAAGATCATCGCGATCGTCGCGCTCATCGTCACCGGTCTCGTGATGATCTTCACCGGCTTCCAGCACGATGCGGGAACCGCGAGCTTCAGCAACCTGTGGGACCACGGCGGCATGTTCCCGCACGGCTTCATGGGCTTCGTCGCGGGCTTCCAGATCGCGGTGTTCGCGTTCGTCGGCGTCGAGCTCGTCGGCACCGCCGCAGCCGAGACCAAGGACCCCGAGAAGAACCTCCCCAAGGCGATCAACGCGATCCCGATCCGCATCCTGCTCTTCTACGTGGGTGCGCTCGTGATCCTGATGGCCGTCACCCCGTGGACCGAGTACGTCGCCGGCGAGAGCCCGTTCATCGCGATGTTCGCCCTCGCGGGCCTCGGCATCGCCGCGACGGTCGTCAACCTCGTGGTGCTGACCTCGGCCATGTCGAGCGCCAACTCGGGCATCTACTCGACGTCGCGCATGGTCTTCGGTCTCGCGAAAGACGGCGACGCACCGCGCATCTTCGGTCGCCTCTCGAAGCGAAGGGTGCCGCAGAATGCGCTGTTCCTGTCGTGCATCCTGCTGTTCTCGGGGGTCGTGCTGCTCTACGCGGGTGAAGACATCGGCACCGCGTTCGACATGGTGACCACGGTGTCGGCCGTCTGCTTCATGTTCGTGTGGACGATCTTCCTGTGCAGCTACCTCGTCTACCGCCGCCGGCGGCCCGAGAAGGTCGCGGCGTCGAAGTTCCGGATGCCGGGCGGCGTCTTCATGGTCTACGTGGTGCTCGCGTTCTTCGTGTTCATCCTCTGGGCACTGACGACCCAGCCAGACACCCTTACCGCGCTGCTGGTGACGCCGATCTGGTTCGCACTGCTGTTCGTTTCGTGGCTGTTCGTGCGCAAGTCGCAGAACCATCTGACCCGTCACGCAGCGCACATCGCGTACCTGCGCGACGACTCCCCGGAGTAGCCGCGGGCGGATGAGGGAGGGGCTGACAGCCCCTCCCTCATCGTCGAGGCCGCGCGTAGCGTCGGTCTCGACGAAAGGACACCGCATGCACACTCGCACACTCGGACAGGGACTCGAGGTCTCGGCAGTCGGACTCGGCTGCATGGGAATGTCACAGAGCTACGGGCCGAACCCCGGCACCCGCGACGAGATGATCGCCGTGCTGCGCTCGGCGCTCGACCTCGGAGTCACGTTCTTCGACACCGCAGAGGTCTACGGCCCGTATGTGAATGAGGAGCTGGTCGGCGAGGCTCTCGAGCCGATCCGCGACCAGGTCGTCATCGCGACGAAGTTCGGCTGGCGCATCGAAGACGGCAAGAGCGTCGGCCTCGACAGCCGGCCGGAGCAGATCCGCCGCGTCGCCGAGCAGTCGCTGCGTCGCCTGCGCTCCGACGTGATCGACCTCTTCTACCAGCACCGCGTCGACCCCGACGTGCCGATCGAAGACGTCGCCGGCACGGTGGCCGAGCTGATCGCAGAGGGCAAGGTGCGGCACTTCGGGCTGTCCGAGGCATCGGCCTCGACGATCCGCCGGGCACATGCCGTGCAGCCGGTCACCGCGCTGCAGAGCGAGTACTCGCTGTGGACGCGCGACCCTGAGGCCGAGGTCCTGCCCGCCCTCGGCGAGCTCGGCATCGGCTTCGTGCCCTTCAGCCCGCTCGGCAAGGGGTTCCTCACCGGCACGGTCGATCGCAGCACTTCATTCGCTGAAGGTGACATCCGCGGCACGATCCCGCGCTTCAGCGAGGAGAACCGGGCAGCGAACCAGGCGCTGGTGGGCCACGTCGCCTCACTCGCGGAGGCCAAGGATGCCTCGCCCGGTCAGATAGCCCTCGCCTGGCTGCTGGCTCGCGAACCGTGGATCGTGCCGATTCCCGGCACCCGACGCACCTCTCGCATCGCCGAGAACGTCGGAGCGACGGCTGTGGCGCTGTCGGCCGACGAGATGGCGGATCTCGACCGGCTCGCCGACCGGGTCGGGGTGCGGGGAGACCGGTACAACCCGCAGCAGATGTCGTTCGTCGATCGTTGAGCGCGCGAGAGCGCTGGGTAGTCTGAGGCGGATGACTCCGCCCCGCAGCTACCCGGCCACGATCGCCGCACCCGTGGAGCACGAACTCGTCATCAAGAAGTCGCGGTTCATCGCACGGGTCGAGCCGGTCGCCTCGGTCGAGGATGCGGATGCCGTGATCGCGCGCATCCGCAAGCAGTGGTGGGATGCGCGGCACAACTGCACCGCGATGGTCACCGGTCTGCTCGGCGATCAGGCGCGCTCGTCGGATGACGGCGAGCCGTCCGGCACTGCGGGGGTGCCGATGCTCGAGGTGCTGCGACGGCGAGAGCTGACCGACGTCGTCGCCGTCGTGACCCGCTACTTCGGCGGCGTGAAGCTCGGTGCCGGCGGGCTCGTGCGCGCGTACTCGTCGGCCGTCTCGGAGACCTTCGATCTCGCATCGCTCGTGCACCGGCAGTCCCTCACTCAGGTGACGATCGACGTCGCACAGGCGGATGCCGGACGCTTCGACAACCTTCTGCGCGACTGGGTGCCGCGTCACGGCGCGACGCTCGGTGATCCGCGTTACGGGGCGCTGGCCACATTCGAGGTGTGGGTGCCCGCGCAGGAGCTCGAGCGACTCGCGGATGACATCGCCGCGGCATCCGCCGGCTCCGTGGTGCCGGTGATCGGCGTCGAGCGCGTCGTGGACGTGCCGGCCTGACCTCGACCGCGGCGCCCGGCTGATCCACAACAGCGTCCGGATATTCTGGATGCCGCGATCTCGGAAGGAGAGCGATGTTCGACAGCCCGCTCTCGGCTTCTGCCTACGAGATCCTCGGTGTGGACCCGACCGTCGACGACGACGAGCTGCGGCGCGCCTACCGTCGTCGCCTGCGCCAGACGCACCCGGACACGGGTGGCGACGCCGCCGTGTTCATCCAGGTGCAGCGGGCGTGGGAGCTGATCGGCACCCCCGAGGGCCGCGCGGCCTACGACCGCCGTTCCGGCGCGCACCCCGGCATCCCGGCCGAACCGGAGTGGAACGGCTGGCGCCCGCAGTCGGCAGCCCGCACCGACACCCGCCCCCGGGCACGGTCGTACGGCCACCCGGGCGGCTGGCGCCGAGAGCGCTACCTGTCGCTGATCCGCGAATGGGCCGGCCGCGGCGTCGAGGTGCCCGACCCCTATGACCCTGCGCTCGTGCGCTCGGCCCCACGTGACCTGCGTCGCCTGCTGGCCGATGCTCTCGCCGAAGAGGCGACCGCCCGCACGGTGAGCGCGCTCGGCATGGGCTTCACGGTGTGGCACGACGTGGCCACAGGAGCGGACGCCGACGACAAGCTCGACCATGTCGTGCTCAGCCCGTCCGGCCTCTACGGCATCATGTCGGAGGACTTCGGCGGGGTCGTCGGGTTCCGGCGAGGCGAGATCACCGGCCCGAGCCTCGGCACACGCGCGCCCGTCACCGCCGCTCTCGCGCGCATGCGCACCGTCGCCAAGGCCGCCCGCGTGAAGTTCGGCGGACTCATCATGGTGCTCCCCGACGATGATCTGGCCCAGGCTGTCACGCCGCTGGGCAGCAGCCGCGGCGTGCCCGTCGTGGTCGTGCGTCGCAGCGCGCTCTCGATGGTGCTGCGCCAGGGAGTCCCCGGCGCCCGTGCCATCGGCGGCAACGAGCTCTTCGACGTGCGCACCCGACTGCAGCAGACCGTCACCTTCGTCTGACGCGGGGCCTCCTGAGATCGAGAGGAGCTCTTGACCGCGATCGTCAAACCGGTTTACACTCGCCTCACCCGCATTCGTCAAACCGGTTAAATCCTGCTGGCCGGATGCCGATGGTCAGCCCGATGTTCCACGAGGAGGTGGCATGAGCCGCACGACGATCGCCGACGTCGCCCGCGAAGCCGGCGTCACCAAGGCCACCGTCTCGCACGCGATGAGCGGCAAGCGGCCCATCTCCGACGACACCAGGGCCAAGGTGCTCGCCGCCGCCGAGAAGCTCAACTGGGTGCCGAGCCAGAGCGCCCGCGCGCTGGCCACCCAGAAGGCCAACGCGATCGCGGTGGTGCTGGCCCGAGACCCTGAGGTCATCGCGAACGACTCGTTCTTCCCCGCGTTCATCGCCGGTGTCGAGTCGGTGCTGGCCGAGACCGAGACCGCCCTGATCCTGCAGGTGGTTCCCGATCGCGCAGCCGAAGAGCGGGCCTACCGGTCGCTCAGTCACGGTCGCGCGGATGGCGCCCTGCTGCTCGACCTGAGGAACGATGACTGGCGCGTGCCGCTGCTCGAAGAGCTCGACCTCCCGTCGGTGCTGGTCGGCGCCTACGAGCAGCCGACCAGGTTCTCCTGCGTGCGCACCGATGACGACTCACCCGTGCGCGAGATCATCGCTCACCTGCGCACCGAGGGGCATGAGCGCATCGCGCACGTCTCGGGTCCGCTCGACTACGTGCACTCGCGGGTGCGGGCTGATGCCTACATCGCCGCCGTGGGCGGCGATGCTCTGCTGCGCGAAGGCGACTTCACCGCCTCGAGCGGCCGCGAGCGCACCGCCGAACTGCTCGCGCTGCCCGAGCGCCCGACCGCCATCCTGTACTCGAACGACACCATGGCGATCGCCGGGCTGTCATTCGCACGGTCGAGCGGCCTCAGCATCCCCCGGGATCTCGCGATCGCCGGCTTCGACGACGACCACCTCTCGGCTCATCTCTCCCCCGCGTTGACGAGCGTCTCATCGGGCCCTGCCGCGCGAGGACGCGCCGCCGCCCGCCTGCTGCAGGCCGACATCCTCGGTGCCGAGCCGCGCACAGAGGTCGTCGACTGCAACGTCGTGCACTTCCGGGAGAGCACCACCCGCTAGACGATCGCCCGAACCATCGCGTCAAGGAGGACAACATGAAGAAGAAGATCCGCGCAGCAGCGCTCCTGGGAGCCGTCGCACTGGTCGCCACCGGCTGCTCGTCCGGTGGCGGAGGCGGCGATGCCTCGGCCGAGGGCACCGGCTCGATCGACATCTGGCTGTCGAACAACGAACAGGAGGTCGCCTGGGGCACCGCCGTGGTCGACGCCTGGAACGCCGAGCACCCCGACGAGCAGGTCAACGCTCAGGAGATCCCCGCCGGTTCGTCGTCGGAAGAGGCGATCACCGCGGCCATCACCGCCGGCACCGCGCCGTGCCTCGTCTACAACGTGGCTCCGGCTGCGGTCTCAGGCTGGGTCAAGCAGGGCGGACTCGTCGACCTCAGCTCCATGGAGGGCGGCAGCGACTACATCACCGAGCGCGGTGGAGAGGTCGACTCGTACGCGACCGACGGCAGCTTCTATCAGCTGCCGTGGAAGTCGAACCCGGTCATGGTGATGTACAACAAAGCCCTCTTCGAGGCGGCGGGCATCGACCCCGAAGACCCCCAGATGGCCTCGTACGACGACTTCCTCGCCGGGTCACGGGCGATCGTGGAATCCGGCGTGCAGAGCGCGATCTGGCCGGCGCCGACCAGCGAGTTCTACCAGCCCTGGTTCGATTTCTACCCGCTCTATCTCGCCGAGACCGACGGCACGATGCTCGTCGAAGACGGCACAGCGACGGTCGACTCGGATGCCGGGCGCGAGGTCGCCGAGTTCTGGAAGACCTTCTACGACGAGAAGCTCTCGCCCAACGAGGCCTCGACCGATGACGCGATGTCGGCCGGCACGACCGCGATGCAGCTCGCCGGCCCGTGGGCCATCCCGTCGTATGCCGAGACCGTCGACGTCGGGTTCATGCCCGTGCCGACGAGCGACGGCCGCGAGAACCCGACCACCTTCGCCGACTCGAAGAGCGTGTCGATGTTCACCGCGTGCGAGAACCAGGGCACCGCGTGGGAGTTCCTGAAGTTCTCGACGAGCGTCGACAGCGACGGACAGCTGCTCGAGGCGACGGGCCAGATGCCGATGCGCACCGACCTCACCGAGACCTACGCCGACTACTTCGACGCGAACCCGAACTACGTGGCGTTCGCCGAGCAGGCCGAGGCCACGGCAGACGTGCCCAGCATCCCCAACTCGGTCGAGGCCTGGCAGGCCTTCCGCGACGAGTACTCCGCCGCCGTGATCTTCGGCAAGGAGTCGGTCGACGACTTCCTGAAGAACGCCACGACGAAGATCGACGACCTCGTCGCCGAGTGATGAGCCCGTCATGACGCTCCGAGACGACGCCGTCGCGGACGTGGCCGGGGGCACTGCAGCCCCGGCCCCGTCCGCGGGCCGGCCACCGAGGGCGCGGTTGCGCACCCGACTCCTGGGTGCGCAACCGATCGGCGGCCTGTTCGCCCTGCCGTACCTGATCTTCGTGCTGGCGATCTTCGCGTTCCCGCTGGGATTCGCGGTCTACATCGCCTTCCACGACTACTTCTTCACGGCCCCCAACGTCGAAGTCGAGCGACCGTTCGTGGGCTTCGACAACTTCGTGACCGTGCTCACCGACCCGAGGGTTCTCGGATCGTTCCGCAACACCCTGATCTTCCTCGTCATCAACGTGCCGCTCACCGCCGTGCTCTCGCTCGTGCTCGCGGCGGCGCTGAACACCGGCATCCGCTGGGTCGCCGCCTACCGCGTGGCGTTCTACGTGCCGTATCTGACGGCGAGCGTCTCGCTCGTCGGAGTGTGGATGCTGCTGTTCTCGGGCAACGGTCTGATCAACACGATCCTCGGGCCACTCGCCCCCGATCCGTCATGGTTGGTGAACAGCGGTCTCGCGATGCCGATGATCGCGCTGTACGTCACGTGGAAGCAGCTGGGCTTCTACATCCTGCTGTACCTCGCAGCGCTGCAGAACGTGCCGAAAGAGCTCTACGAATCGGCCGAGACCGACGGTGCCGGCGCGTTCTCGCGCTTCTGGAACGTCACGGTTCCCGGTGTGCGCAGCGCCACCACGCTCGTGCTGATCCTGTCGATCATCACCGGAGCGAACCTCTTCACCGAGCCGTACCTGCTGACGAACGGCGGCGGCCCCGACGGCGCCTCCTCGACACCCGTGCTGCTGATCTATCAGCTGGGCATCCAGCAGCAGAATCCCGACACCGCGGCAGCGATCGGCATGATCCTCGTGATCCTGGTCGGCATGCTGTCGCTCGCCGCCAACCGTGCCACCAGGGAGCGATGACCATGAGACGCCAGCGTTCACTTCCCCGCATCCTGAGCCTGATCCTGCTCACGGTCGCGGCGATCGGCTTCGCCTTCCCGTTCTACTTCATGCTGGTCGGGGCGTTCCAGGAGAACCCGACGAACTCGCCGAACGAGCTCTTCCCGACGAGCGGATGGACGGTCGACAACTTCCTCGCGATCGACTCCCGCATCGACCTGGCCGGCTCCCTGCTCAACTCGCTGATCTTCACGGCCGGCGTACTGCTGGGAACGGTCGTGTTCGGCCTGCTCGCCGGGTACGCGATCGCGCGACTCGACTTCCGAGGTCGCGGCGTCATCTGGGTGCTCATGCTGCTGGTGCAGATGGTGCCCTTCCAGCTGCTGATGATCCCGTTGTACGTGCAGATCACCCGCAACTACGGGCTCGGCGACTCGTATATGGGCATGATCCTGCCGTTCCTCATCAACACCACGGCGGTGTTCATCTTCGTGCAGTTCTTCAAGGCGCTGCCCGTCGAGATCTTCGAGGCCGCCCGCATCGACGGCGCAGGGGAGATCCGCCTGCTGACCTCGGTCGCGATCCCGCTGATCAAGCCGGTGCTCGTGACGGTCGTGCTCGTCACCTTCATCGGTCCGTGGAACGAGTTCCTCTGGCCGTTCCTCATCACGAAGGACGCATCGCTGCAACCGCTCGCCGTGTCTCTCGCGAACTACATCTCGAATGTCGCGCAGTCCACGGCGAACCCGAACGGAGCGATCCTCGCGGGTGCGACCGCGCTGGCCTTCCCCGTCGTGATCCTCTTCATCGTCTTCCAACGCTTCTTCCGGGCCACCGACCTCGGTGCGGCCGTCAAGGGCTGATCCGCCCTCCCCAGTCCCCCAGAAAGGACCCCCATGTTCACCGGAGCATCCTTCCCCCTCGGCCCGTTCACCCCCTACGAGGGCAACCCGATCCTGCGCCCGAAGGGCGACAGCTGGGAGTCGGCGAATCTCTACAACCCTGCGGCCCTCGTCGACGGCGACGAGGTGGTGCTGCTCTACCGGGCGCACGCCGACGACATCGTGTCGCACATCGGCATCGCCCGCTCGAGCGACGGCGTGAACTTCACCCGAGAGGACGCCCCCATCCTCTCCCCCTCCGAGGACTACGAGCGCTACGGATGCGAGGATCCGCGCATCGCGCTGATCGACGGCACCTACTACCTCACCTACACCGGCTGGGATCGGCGCAGCGCGCAACTGTGCCTCGCGACCTCGACCGATCTGCGCACCTGGACCAAGCACGGCCCGCTGTTCGACGACTTCGACACGTTCAAGACCATGGACCCCCGCGGGTTCAACTGGTCGAAGGCCGGGGTCATCGTGCCGCAGAAGATGCACGGCAAGTGGTGGATGTACTTCGGCGAGGGTGCGATCTACTGGGCGACCAGCGACGATCTCATCCACTGGACGCCGGGCACCGCCGACACCGAGCCGATGTACTCCCCTACTGCCGGCACGTGGGACGAGGCGCTCGTCGAGATCGGCACATCGCCGGGCGTCACAGACAACGGCCTGCTCGTCATGCTCACGAACGGGGCGACGCGCACGGTGCACGCCGACGGTTCGGTCGACGTCGACTACCGCTGCGGGCAGATCGCGATCGACCCCGACGAGCCGACGAAGGTGCTCGCGCGGTTGCAGGAGCCATGGCTGCGTCCGCAGACTTTCGAGGACATGCACGGTCTCGTCTCGAACGTCACGTTCGTCGAGGGACTCGTGAAGTTCCAGGGCAGGTGGTTCGCGTACTACGGGCAGTCCGACACGACGCTGGCCGTCGCCATCCACGACCCCGCTCAGCCGTGGGGCCGCGCACTGCGGGATGCCGGCGAGGAGTGATGACATGGGCATCTCGCGCCGCACGTTCCTGACCGCCGTGGGCGGCGGGAAAGTGCGGGTGCGCGGCGGCGGGTTCACGATCACCCGGTGACCGGAGCCCCGACGTCGGGCTACGGTTGCGGTGTGCCTGCGATCCCCGTGTACGACCAGCTGCCCGACCGTCCCGCGCCCGACAACCCGACGGGAAAGCTCGTGCTCCTGCGCCATGGCGAGACCGAGTGGTCGAAGGCCGGCCTGCACACCGGCCTCACGGACATCCCGCTCACGGCCCGGGGCGAGGATCTCGCCCGCGGTGCCGGCCAGCTGGTCGCCGACTACGACTTCTCGCTCGTGCTGTCCTCACCGCTCGAGCGCGCCCGGCGCACGGCCGAGCTCGCCGGTCTGCACGCCGAGATCGATCCGCTGCTCGTCGAGTGGGACTACGGCGGATACGAGGGCCGCACGACGAAGGACATCCGCGAAGAACTCGGCTACGACTGGAGCGCATTCACCCACGGCGTGATCCGCGGCGCGACGCCGGGCGAGACCGTCGAGGAGGTCGCGGCCCGCGCATCCCGCGTGCTCACCCGCGTTCTGCCGAAACTGACCGAGGGTGATGTGGCGCTGGTCGCGCACGGGCACTTCCTCCGCATCCTCACCGCGGTCTACCTGCGCCTAGCTCCGCGCTTCGGCGCTCAGATCACGCTGGACGCCGGATCGGTGTCGGTGCTGAGCTTCTACCGCGAGCAGCCGGCGATCCTGACGTGGAACTACGGCCTCGAGCTGCCGCTCGCGCCGTCGGAGTCCTGACTGGTCAGATCACGCTTCCACAGGTGTCTTCACCGGGCACTGCGGATGACGTACCTCTCGTCGTTCGTCGGTCCGCCCCAGTATTCGTCGTCGTCCAGCAGCCGAAGCTCGACATCGCTGCGGACTTGCTTCACGAGCCGAACGCACTCGGCAGCGGGTAGACCCACACCATTGCTCCACAACCCCTCGACCAGGATCAGCACGCCGTCCGGCACGAGCAACTCACTCCATCTCGCCAGGGCTTCGGAGGGGTCGGGCATCGCCCACAGCACGTGACGGCAGAGAACCGCATCGAAGGTCGCGGCCGGCAGTGGCGGCTCCGCCGCATCCGCCACCGTGAAAAACGGCCGCGGGTCGACCTGCGCGGTCTTCTCGCGAGCCCGTCGAACCATCTCCGGAGAGAAGTCGACGCCGTGAACGAGGTGCTGGCCCTCGACAGCCAGGAGAGTCGAGAGAGTGCCCGTGCCGCATCCGAGGTCGGCAACACGGCGCCCCGGTGACCCGATCATCGGAAGCAGAAGATCGGCCCAGGCACGGCGGACGACAGGGTCTCGGAGACCGTGGTCCGGGGCTTCGTCGAAGGTTTCGGCCTCGCGGTTCCACAGCGCCCTCATGTCCTCGGGCACGCTCAGCTCATCCGCTGGAGGGACATCGCGTGGACCGTGGGCGCGCCCTCGAGAGCGAGTTCGAACCGAACTCCGGTGCGCGCGGTCGTGACGTCGAAGGCGATCGTCTCGTTCGTACACACGATCGGCTCCGATCGGGCTCCCTCGTCCAGTTCGCTGGTCACGAGTGTGATGGTGCCGTCACCCCTGCAGGCGAACTGAGCCTGGTAAGACCCCGCCGGGAGTGACGTGAAGGTCGTCACGTCGTTGGCCGAACTGTTCTCGCTCATCCACCCGGAGAACCCGAAGACATATCCGTCGGCGTCTCCGCCGGGAACGGCAGTCTTCGCCCAGTCGGCGATCTCCTCGACGGGCACGGGGAGCAGTGCTTCATCCCCCTCGGCGTCGGGAGTGGCGCTCGGTGCGGGGCTCGACGCCGAGGCGGAAGGCGACGGCGATTCTTCGGCTGACCCTGAGGGTTCGCCAGTGCATCCGGCGAGCGCCACCCCCGCCATCAAGATCAGTCCCACGGTCACCGCTCTTCTCGTAGACATCCCTTCACGCTACGTGCGCGTGTGCAGGATGCAACCCGCGCGGCCGACACGCCGTTCTTTTGAGTTACTCAAAAGAGTCGCTAGAGTCGAGGCATGGAGACAGAACTCGACTCGGCACTTCGCGGTGCCGGGCTGCGCGCGACGGCGGGCCGCGTCGCCGTGCTCGAGGCCCTGGAATCCATGGCCCACACGGATGCGGAGCGGGTCTTCCGTGCCGTCTCCGACGTGCTTCCGACGACGTCGATCCAGTCGGTGCACAACATCCTCGCGGACCTGACGACGGCGGGTCTGATCCGCCGGATCGAACCGGCAGGCTCCGCGGCGCTCTATGAGCGGCGCATCGACGACAACCATCACCACATCGTGTGCACCCAGTGCGGTGCGATCGGCGATGTGGACTGCGTCGTCGGCGAAGCGCCGTGCCTCACCCCGTCTTCGGCGGGGGGATTCACCGTCCAGACAGCCGAAGTGACCTTCTGGGGCCTGTGCCCCAGTTGCCAGAACGCCGCGCAGTAGCATCCGCCGCCCGATCCCGGGCACCCGGGGCGATCGTCGTCGCTGCGCGCAGAAGGAGAAGAACATGACCGACCCATCGACCACCACCCAGACGGGCACCCCCGTCGCGAGCGACGCCCACTCGCTCACCGTCGGAGCAGACGGACCCACGGTCCTGCACGACCGCTACCTCGTCGAGAAGCTCGCGTCGTTCAACCGCGAGCGCGTGCCGGAGCGCAACCCCCACGCCAAGGGCGGCGGAGCCTTCGGAACCTTCACCGTGACGGAAGACGTGTCGGCCTACACGCGTGCCGCAGCCTTCCAGCCCGGCGCTCAGAGCGAGACGCTGCTGCGCTTCTCGTCGGTCGCCGGCGAGCAGGGTTCGCCCGACACCTGGCGCGACGTGCGCGGCTTCGCGCTGCGCTTCTACACGCCCGAGGGCAACCTCGACATCGTCGGCAACAACACCCCGACCTTCTTCCTGCGCGACGCCATGAAGTTCCCCGACTTCATCCACTCGCAGAAGCGCCTCGGCGACTCGGGTCTGCGCGACGCCGACATGCAGTGGGACTTCTGGACCCTTTCCCCCGAGTCCGCCCACCAGGTCACGTACCTGATGGGAGACCGTGGCCTGCCGCGCAGCTGGCGCCACATGAACGGCTACGGCTCGCACACCTACCAGTGGGTCAACGCCGCAGGCGAGCGCTTCTGGGTGCAGTACCACTTCCTGTCGAAGCAGGGCGTCGAGGCGATGAGCGCCGAAGAGGCCGAGAAGCTCGCAGGGTCGGATGCCGACTACTACCGTCGCGACCTGTTCGACGCGATCGCGAGCGGCGATGCCCCCTCGTGGGATGTCTACGTGCAGGTCATGCCCTACGACGAGGGCAAGACCTACCGCTTCAACCCGTTCGACCTGACGAAGACCTGGTCGAAGAAGGACTACCCGCGCATCAAGGTCGGCACGTTCACGCTCGACCGCAACCCGCAGAACTTCTTCGCCGAGATCGAGCAGGCCGCCTTCTCGCCCGGCAACCAGGTTCCCGGCACCGGCATCTCGCCCGACAAGATGCTCATGGCTCGCGTGTTCGCGTACTCCGACGCACAGCGCTACCGCATCGGCGCGAACTACAACCAGCTTCCGGTCAACCAGCCGCATGCGGCCGAGGTGCGCAACTACATGCACGAGGGCCAGATGCAGTACAAGTTCAACCCGGCCGAGCATCGCGTCTACACGCCGAACTCGTATGGCCCGGCGGGCGGCCCGACCGCTGACCCGGCTGCCGGCGTCGAGGCGAGCTGGGAGTCGGATGGCGAGCTGATCCGCGCCGCGGCCACCCTGCACCTCGATGACGACGACTTCGGTCAGGCGGGCACGCTGTACCGCACGGTCTTCGATGACGAGCAGCGCGCGCGCTTCCTCGACACGCTGACCGGTCAGGGACAGGCCATCACGATCGACGCGATCCGCGAGCGCTTCTTCCAGTACTGGACGAACGTCGACGAATCGCTCGGTGACGCTCTGCGCGCTCGCTTCTGAGTCGCAGCTGCCACCATTCCGGGGGCCGACACACCAGACGACGAACCGCTTCGGCGGGTCCGTTCGACAACTGGCGTGTCGGCCCCCGGTCTGTGTGCGAGGGCAGGAGGAGGAGGACAATGGATGCCGTGGCTGTTCCTCTCTCCGACCTGACCAACATGCCCGACCCCCAGCAGGTGTACTCCGCTGACGGCACTCGCCTCGCGACGTACACGTGGGGCGAGATCGACGCTCCGGTGGTGGTCATCGTGCACGGCTTCGCGTCGAGCGCCCGCGACACCTGGGTGCTCACGGGCTGGGTGCGTGAGCTCACCAAGGCCGGCTACCGGGTGCTCGCGCTCGACCAGCGGGGCCATGGCCTCAGCCAGAAGCCGCACCAGGCCGATGCCTACGGCATTCGCACCCTCGCGACCGATGTCGAGACGGTCATGGACGCGTACCTCGTCGATGAAGCGGTCTATGTCGGATACTCGCTCGGCGCGCGCGTCGGCTGGGAGGTCGTGCGCGATCTTCCGCATCGCATCGGCCGTGCCGTGCTCGGCGGGGTGCCCGACGGCATCCCTCTCGCCCGACTCGATCTCGATCAGGTGCGCGCGTATCTGGCCGACGGCACGCCTGTGTCGGATCCGACGACGCAGAACTACATCACACTGACCGAGCGCGTGCCGGGCAATGACCTCGGTGCACTCGTGGCGCTGGCCGCGGGCTTGCGGTCGTCACGGACGATCGACCCGGATCCGTCGAATGCCCCGGCGAGCCCGATCCTGTTCGCGACGGGGTCGAAGGACGCCATCATCGAGGGCTCGCGCGCACTCGCCACCGCTGCCCCTCAGGGCCAGTTCTTCGAGATCCCGGACCGCAATCACTTCAACGCTCCGGGATCCCGTGCCTTCAAGGAAGCAGCGCTGGCTTTCTTGCAGGCGAGCTGACCTCCGTCAGACCGTCGCGTTCTCTTCGCGCTTCGGCAGCACCCATCCCGCACGCGGGAAGTGGCAGGTGTAGCCGTTGGGGTACTTGATCAGGTAGTCCTGGTGCTCTTCCTCGGCCTGCCAGAACGGGCCCGCGGGCTCGATCGTGGTCACGGCCTTGCCCGGCCACAGACCCGAGGCGTCGACGTCGGCGATGGTGTCGCGCGCGACAGCCTCCTGCTCGGGGCTGAGCGGGAAGATCGCCGAGCGGTAGCTCGAGCCGATGTCGTTGCCCTGGCGGTCCTTGGTCGAGGGGTCGTGGATCTGGAAGAAGAACGCGAGGATGTCGCGGTAGGTCGTCTTGGTGGGGTCGAAGACGATCTCGACGGCCTCGGCGTGCCCGGGGTGGTTGCGGTAGGTGGCATGGTCGTTGCTGCCGCCGGTGTAGCCGACACGGGTGTCGAGCACGCCGGGCTGGCGGCGGATGAGGTCTTCCATGCCCCAGAAGCAGCCACCGGCGAGCACGGCGGTCTCGGCTCCGGGGGTGCGGGTGATGGTTCCGGTGTCGGTCATGACTGCTCCTCAGAGGTGGGGGTGGTGGGGAAGAGGTGACGGTAGCGACCGTACCCCTCATCTTCCAGGCTGTCAGCCGGGATGAAGCGCAGGGCCGCGGAGTTCATGCAGTACCGGAGCCCTCCGGCGTCGCGGGGTCCGTCGTCGAAGATGTGCCCGAGGTGGCTGTCGGCCCCGCTGGACCGCGCCTCGGTGCGCTTCATCCACAGCGTGCGGTCGGTGCGCGTGGTCACGGCATCGGCCTCGATGGGCTTGGTGAAGCTCGGCCATCCGGTGCCGCTGTCGAACTTGTCGGTCGACGCGAAGAGCGGCTGGCCCGAGACGACGTCGACGTAGATGCCGTGGTCGTGGTTGTTCCCGTACGCGTTGCGGAAGGGCGGCTCGGTGGCGTCTTCCTGCGTCACCTCGTACTGCAGGTGCGTGAGGTCGCTGACCGCCGCGGGGTTCTTGCTGTACTCGTTCGACATGATCTGACTCCTTGTCTGACGCGGCTGGCTGCAGCGTCATAGAGGAGAACCAGGAGCGCGCCGGTTTTGGTCCCGCAGGACTGTGAGCGGGCTGTGAGTTTGAAAGGAGTCGATAGAGTTGCTCAGCCACACACACCACAGGGAGACGCACATGTCGGTTGGACTGCTCGCCGTCGTCGATGACATCCTCAGCGCCGCGATGAAGGCCTCGGCCAAGGCCGCCGGCGTCGTGATCGACGATGCCGCGGTGACCCCGCAGTACGTGCAGGGCATCACGCCCGCCCGCGAGCTGCCGGTCGTGGCGAAGATCGCTCTGGGATCTCTCGCCAACAAGTTCGTGATCATCATCCCGATCGCGCTGCTGCTCACCGCCTTCGCCCCGTGGGTGCTGCCCTATCTGCTGATCCTCGGTGGCGCGTACCTGTGCTTCGAGGGCGCCGAGAAGGTGCTCGAGTGGTTCGGGGTGCAGCACGGCCACGCCGACGAGAGCGATCGCAACGAGAACAAGCTCGTGTGGGGCGCGGTGCGCACCGACCTGATCCTGTCGACGGAGATCATGCTGATCTCGCTCGCGAACCTCGAGGCCGGTCTCGACATCTGGACCACGCTCGCGATCCTCGCGGTGATCGCCCTGCTCATGACCGGTGTCGTCTACGGCGCGGTCGCCCTGCTCGTGAAGATCGATGACATCGGTCTGAAGATGGCGAAGAACCCGGTCGCACGCGTCCGCCACACCGGCATGCGCATCGTGCGCTCGATGCCCGCGGTCTTCCGCTTCATCAGCATCCTCGGCACTGTCGCGATGCTGTGGGTCGGTGGACATCTGCTGCTCGTGAACCTCGGCGAGGTGGGCGTGCACTTCGGAGCCGACATCCTGCACGGCATCGAGCACATGCTCGAGCCTCTCGGCGGTGTCATCGTCTGGATCGGCGACACCCTGTTCTCGGCCATCGCGGGCCTGATCGCGGGTCTGATCATCGTCGGGATCATCCTGGGCATCGGCCGCCTGATCGGCAAGAAGCCGAACTTCCACGAGGGCGAGGAATCCCCCGCCGACGTGCACGTCTGACACCCACACCGCAGGAGCGACCTCAGGCCGCGACGTCATAGCGGGCCCTGCCCCCGAGTCTCGGAGTCCTCGCCGGATCGACGTGCGGCGGTGGGATGAGCCACACCCGCGCGGCGACACCGACACCATCGATGCGGATGTCCCATCCGTTGTCGTGGATGCGGTGATGACACGACTCGCAGAGCAGCACACCGTTGTTCAGGTCGGTGGGTCCGCTGTCTCGCGCCCACCACCTGATGTGGTGCGCCTTGGTCATCTGCGGCGGAAGACCGCACATCGCGCATCCCCCGTCTCGCTCGACAAGGGCCAGCCGCTGCGCGCGGGTGAAGAGCCGCTTCTCGCGCCCCCAGTCGAGGATCTCCCCCGCTGATCCGAGAACCACCGGGATGATGCCGCCGCCCGCGGCCATCCGGCGGCACGTGCTGACGCTCACGGGCTGGTCACTGCCGTCGATCGTCGCGCTGCCCTCGCCAGAGGTGAGCTGATCGAGGCTCACGCGCACCACCACAGTCGCACCCGATGCGGGCATCCCGCCGTTGTCGCAGGCGATCGCGTGCTCGCAGATGGCGGTCAACGCGTCGGCTTGGATCATCGCGACCGAGCGACGATCGGCATCCGGTGCATCGGGATCGGTCGCAGTGATCCGCGCCTGGAACGTCGCGGACACGTAGGCCTGGATCGCCGCCTTGATGGGCGCACTCGAGGCGATGTCTGTCTGCAGGTTCAGGTGAAAGGAACCGTCACGCTCGAACATCGTGAGCGACCGGCGATCGCGCGCCTCTCGCTCTTTCGGGGCGACGCCGTCGGGATCGAGCCAGGCCTCCGCGCGGGCGAGCATCTTGCGGACGTCGTCGAGCGACATCCCCGCGGCACGGGCGACGAGCAGCCGCTCGGCTTCTTCGACCCGAGCCGAGCCGACTTTCAGGCGAAGCCGCTCGAGCAGCGTGACGATGAGCGCGGCGGCCTGCACCGAGATCTCCCCCGCGGCGAGCGCTGTCGCCAGCGCAGGGTATTTCGCGGGCAGCACCTCGCCCAACAGGTTGGTGCGCGGCGCTGCTGCCTGACCGACCGAGATGAGGAGCTTCGCTTCTCCCGGCGACCCGCCTGTCGTGGCTGCGATCATCGCGGCTGCACTCCGATAACCCTGTTGTTTCGCCAGGCCCTCGGGGCCTAGCTCCGGTCGTGATTCATACGCGATCGTGGCGGCGAGTTCGGCGTGGATTCCGTCGAGACAACGTTGCACCTGGCTCACCGCACGATGCGTCTCGAGCAGCTCGTTGCGAGACAGCTCCCCTGCTCCCTCAGCGTCACCCCAGGTGTCGCCGAGGCGCTCGAGTGCCTCGAGAAGCGGCGTCAGGTGGAGTGCGGGCATGGCTCTATTTTAGAACAGATGTTCGAAAGTCGGGCGAGATGCCGGGATGCGATGGGACCGATGAAAGCTACGCACGCAGATGGTCGCCACCACTCAGCCACTCGTCGAACGTGACCTCACCCTGCACAGCATCCGCACCTCCGCGCAGTGACCCCGAGGCCAACCCGCGCCAATACGCCCCAGGCAGCCGCACCCCCAGCACCCGCCGCCGCACACCGTCGAACGCCAATTGCCGCCGGGCCAGATCGACCAGCACCTCGTCGCGCGGCCCGACCAGATCCCGCGCACGCCCGGTCGCCCCGGCTTCGGCGACCCGCACCAGGTGCGCCCCCACCTCCCGCGCCGCCACGGGCCGCATGAGCATCTTGGGCATCACCGCCACCGGCCCGGACATCCCCGAAAGCACCTGCCCCGCGAACTCGTGGAACTGCGCCGCCCGAGCGATCGTGAACGGCACCGACCCCGCAGACACGGCTCGTTCCTGCGCCAGCTTGCCCGAGTAGTACGAGGCGTCGATCGTATCGATCCCCACGATCGACAGCGCGACGTGATGCCCGATGCCCGCCCGGTTCGCCGCGGCCAGCAGATTGCGGGTCGCCGTCTCGAAGAACTTCACCGCCTTCGCAGCCGACAGCGTGGTCGTGTTCGTGACGTCGATCACGGCATCCACCCCTTGCAGCGCCGCATCGAGACCGGCACCCGTGATCACATCGGCACCGGCCGACCGCGACAGCACCACCACGTCGTGCCCCGCACCCCGCGCGGCCTCCACGACGTGCCGACCGACCACCCCTGTTCCTCCTGCGACCGCGATCCTCATCCGACTCCCTCTCTGCCTCCGGGGCGCACGTCCACGCCTCCTGCACAAGATGACGAATCAGCATCCGAGAATGTGAGGCCTCACACTCCGCCGTGCTCCGTCGTCATATCCTGCGAAGACACCCGCACGAAAGCACGGCGAGCGCGACACCACGAGGAGACACCCATGGACGACGACCTCGACGACGTCTTCCGCGAACGACGACGCCTGCTCGCCCTCGGCTACCGGATGACGGGCACTCTGACGGATGCCGAGGACGTCGTGCAGGAGACCTATCTGCGCTGGTACCGGCTCAGCGAGGAGGAACGCGCGGCGATCGCGAATCCCGCGGGGTGGCTCACGACCGTGGCCGGCCGCGTCGCGCTCGACCTTCTGGGCTCAGCCCGGCGCAGGCGCGAACAGTACGTCGGGCCATGGCTGCCGGAGCCCGTTCCGGCCGAGCTCTTCGCGGGAGCGATCGGATCGCGCACAGCGACGACGTCTGAAGATCCCCTCGATCGCGTCACCCTCGACGACGACGTCTCGACTGCGCTGCTCGTCGTGCTCGAGGCGATGACCCCGGCTGAGCGCGTCGCCTTCGTGCTGCACGACGTCTTCGCCGTGCCCTTCGACGAGATCGCCGAGGCGGTCGGCCGTTCCTCCGCCGCGGTGCGGCAGCTCGCGTCATCCGCTCGTCGTCACGTGCGAGAGAACCGGGCCACCGCTGTGCCCCGCGCCGAGCACGACCGAGTCGTCCGCGCCTTTCAAGATGCCGCACGAACCGGCGAGATCGGCGCACTCCTGCGGTTCCTCGCACCGGATGTCGAGCTCCGCAGCGACGGCGGCGGCGCGGTCAGCGCGGCACGCAACGTCGTGAGCGGTGCCGACAACGTCGCGCGCTTCCTGCTCGGGATAGCGACCAAGAACCCGCACTTCATCGTCGAGGAGCGGCAGTTCGGCGACGGGCTCGGCCTGGTGTTCCGCGACGAAGGGCGGGTGCACTCGGTCATGAACCTGCATGTCGAGGCGGGCGTGATCACCCAGCTCTGGGTCGTCCTCAATCCCGCCAAGCTCACCTCCTGGAATCCCGCGCAGCAGGAGATCACGGAGTGAGCGCCGAGGATCAGCCGTCAGCCACCCGACACCGCCCCGCCTGACAGGGCTTCGACTACGGCATCCGCAGCGATCTCGACGAGCCGCTGATCGCTCTTCTCCTCGTGCGCCGTGATCGTGACGACCGCATTCGCAGCCTCGTCGATGAAGACGTACTGCCCGTATCGCCCGTCCAGACGCCAGCCGTCGCGTGGTCCACGCCAGGCGGCGAGTCCGTAGGAGGAGTAGAGGCCGCTCGCCCCCGAAGAGACCCAGTCGGAGTGCATCCGATCGATCCAGCGCTCCGACACGATGCGGTCGTCTCCGAAGCAGCCCCCGTCGCGAAGGACGCGACCTATCCGCGCGAGCTCCTCCGTGCGCAGTTCGAGTCCGCTTCCGCCGACGATCCAGCCGAGGGGGCACCTCAGCCACTGCGGGTTGTGGATGCCGAGCGGCTGGAAGAGTCGGGGCATCAACCACTCCCGCACATCCCCGACAACCGCCCCGAGCATTCTCATGGCGACGTAGGTGCTGACGTCCGAATACTGGAAGTGCCCACCCGCACCCCTGCTCGGTCGAGCGAGCATCTCGAAGGCGAGGTCGGGCCAGGGCACCTCCTGATCCCCGAACCACTCGAAGTCGATTCCACTCGTCATCGTGAGGAGATGCTCGAGCGTCACCGCTTCGGCACCTGCACCTAGTTCGGGCACGTCCAGCACGTCGACAGCGCGGGTATCGAGCGACAGGAGGCCTTCGTCGACGGCGATGCCCGCCGCCAGTGCGCTCACTCCCTTCGACACCGAGTAGAGATTCACCCGATCGTCGCTGCGCCACCGGTGCTGTGCGGACTCGTGACCGACGAGCACATGAAGTCCGTAGGCGCCCAGCTGCTCCTCGTCGATCGCGTGGACGATGCGGTCGCGAACCGTTTCAGCGAGAGACATGACGCCAGTCTCCCGCATCCGACACCCCGGCATCCTGCTACCGTCGTGCAGTGCGCACCCGAGCGCAGATGCAGGAGACCCGATGAGCGACCACCAGATCAGGGATGCCGAGACCGCCGATCTCGAGGCCATCACAGCCATCCACAACGATGCGGTGCTGAACACGACCGCGATCTGGAACGAAGAGGCCGTCACGGTCGAAGACCGCGCTGCCTGGCTCAGCGATCGACAGCAGAAGGGCTACCCGGTGATCGTCGCGGTCGACGAGTCCGGTGTGCTCGGCTATGCGACTTTCGGAGACTGGCGCCCGCACAGCGGCTACCGCCACACCGTCGAGCACTCGGTCTATGTGCGCGACGGCCACCGGGGTCGCGGCATCGGCAAGGCTCTCATGATCGAGCTCATCCACCGCGCCCGCCGCCTCGGCAAGCACGTCATGGTGGCCGCGATCGAGAGCAGCAACACGGGATCGATCATCATGCACAAGCGCCTCGACTTCATGCAGGTCGGGCGCATGCCGCAGGTCGGCGCCAAGTTCGATCGCTGGCTCGACCTCACCTTCCTGCAGCTGGTGCTCGACGAGCGCCCGTTCCCCGACGAGACGAAGTGAACGTCTTCCTCTGGCTGGTCGACGCCTTCAACTCGCAGTGGGTGCTGCCAGGCGGCCAGGTGCTGCTCGTGCGCGAGGTGGTCGGCAATGCGTTCGGTCTCGCCAGCGCCCTCGGAGGCATGCAGCGCAAGATCTGGGCGTGGCCGGTCGGCATCGTCGGAAATCTGCTGCTGCTCACGGTCTTCCTCGGATCCATCCTCAATCCCGATCACGAGCTTCCACACCTGCTCGGCCAGGCCGGGCGCCAGGTGATGTTCATCATCGTCGCGATCTACGGCTGGGTGCGCTGGCGGCAGGCCGCGGCGTCGGGCGGTCGGGTCACTCCGCGCTGGGCGCCGAACAGCGCCCGCATCGGTCTGGTGCTCGTGATGGTGATCGGCACGATCGCGCTGACCCCGCTCTTCCGCGCCCTCGGCTCGTGGGAACCGGTGTGGGCCGATGCCTGGACCTTCGTCGGATCCCTGCTCGCCACCTACGGCATGGCCAAGGGGTGGACCGAATTCTGGCTCATCTGGATCGCCGTCGACGTCGTGGGTGTGCCGCTGCTGTTCAGCTCGGGCTTCTACGCGACCGGACTCATGTACGTGTTCTACGGCGTCTTCACCGCGGTCGGGTTCGTGGTCTGGTGCCGAGCACAGGCGAACGCGAAACCCCAGGTCGAGACGATAATGCCCGACCCGCGGCCGATCACCTCCACCATGAAGACGGTCGACGGCGACCGGGACTGACCCGGCCGGATCAGGCACACGAATGTGTCGCCCCGTGTCGCACGGGCTGACACGGGGCACCTCGGCGGGTTTGCTTGTCCCCATGACCCGACAGATCCGCTTCAACGCCTTCGACATGAACTGCGTCGCCCACCAATCGTCCGGTCTGTGGCGGCACCCGGACGACCGCTCGCGTCAGTACAACACCATCTCGTACTGGACCGATCTGGCGAAGCTGCTCGAGAGCGCGACCTTCGACGGCATCTTCATCGCCGACGTGCTCGGCACCTACGACGTCTACGGCGGCACCAACGAGGCCGCGATCCGCAACGGCGCGCAGGTTCCCGTGAACGACCCGATCCTGCTCGTGAGCGCGATGGCTGCCGTCACCGAGCACCTCGGTTTCGGCATCACGGCGGGCACCGCCTTCGAGCATCCGTATCCGTTCGCCCGTCGCCTGAGCACGCTCGACCACCTGACCAACGGACGCGTCGGCTGGAACGTCGTGACCGGCTATCTGCCCAGCGCCGCCCGCAACATGGGTCAGCACGATCAGCTCGCGCACGACGACCGCTACGACCATGCAGACGAGTACGTCGAGGTGCTCTACAAGCTGTGGGAGGGATCGTGGGAAGACGACGCCGTCGTCGAAGACCGCGAGCGCGGCATCTTCACCGACCCGTCGAAGGTGCACCCGATCGGCCACGAGGGCACGCACTTCAGCGTTCCCGGCATCCACATCTCCGAGCCGTCGCCGCAGCGCACCCCGGTCATCTACCAGGCAGGAGCCAGCCCTCGCGGTGTGCGCTTCGCGTCGGAGAACGCCGAGGCGATCTTCGTCGCCGCGCCCTCGAAGGAGGTGCTCGCCGGCACCGTGAAGCGCATCCGCGACGCGCTGGAGGACGCGGGTCGAGACCGCTACGACGCGAAGATCTACACGCTGCTCACCGTGATCACGGGCGCCACCAGCGCGGATGCCGCGGCGAAGCACGCCGAGTACCTGTCGTACGCGAGCCCCGAGGGCGCACTGACCTTCATGTCTGGCTGGATGGGCGTCGACCTCTCGCAGTACGCCGAGGACGAGCCGGTCGGCAACGTCGAGTCCAACGCGATCCAGTCGGTGCTGCAGCACCTCAAGGAGGAGGCCGACCTCGGGCGCGAGTGGACCGTCGGAGACTTCGGACGCCACAACGCGATCGGCGGCCTCGGGCCCACCATCGTGGGTTCGGGCGTCGAGATCGCCGACGAGCTGCAGTCGTGGGTCGAGGAGACCGACATCGACGGCTTCAACCTCGCCTACGCGGTCACGCCCGGCACGTGGCAGGACGTGATCGAGCACGTCATCCCGGTGCTCCGAGAGCGCGGCGTCTACCCGAACGAGTACACGCCAGGCACGCTGCGCAACAAGCTGCAGGGAAAGGGCGACCGCGTGCAGGACACGCACCGCGCGGCGCGGTATCGGATCGGAGCGAACGCCCCGGTCTCCTGATCGGCGCTGCCGGTCAGTCGGCCTTCGAGCTGAACATCCCGCGCAGCACCAGGAAGACCACGACCGCGACGACGGCGACGATCGCGAGCTTCGCGATGAACCACAGGATCGAGAAGAGCGCGCTGACGATCCACCAGGCGATCACCACGGCGAGGATGACGCCGACGATGGTCCAGAGCGAGTTCTTGTTCATGGCTCCAGCCTAGGCGGCGCGGCCGACGTCACAGATCCGGAGGCTACGGCGTCAGTACTCATGGAGGCGCATCTCGCGCCCCATGAGCGAAGGAGACGACGTGACGCACGTCAACATCGGCAAGGTCTATGCAGCCCCGTATCAGGCGATGCTGGAGTTCAGCGGCAAGGCCGCAGAGGCGGGGACGGATGCCGGGCTCTCGCCCCTGCTCGTCGAGCTGGTCAAGGTGCGGGCGTCGCAGCTCAACGGGTGCGCGTTCTGCCTCAGGATGCACTGCGCCGATGCCGTGAAGGCCGGCGAGACGGCTGACCGGCTGGCGGTGCTCGCGGGCTGGTGGGAGTCGCAGTACTTCACGGCCGAGGAGCAGGCCGCATTGCAGATCGCCGAGAACGTGACCCTGATCGGCGACCATTGCCGCCTCGCGGATCGCGGAGTCGACGTCGATGGCGTGCTGACCGAGAAGCAGATCGCCGCCGTGACCTGGCTCGCCGTGGTCATCAACAGCTGGAACCGCATCGCGATCAGCAGCCACTACCCCGTGCACGCCTGATCCGGCGGCTGGATGACATGAGGGACGGATGTCGCGGCATCCGTCCCTTCCGCATCCGATGCGTCGCCGTCAAGACCCTTCTCGAGAGGGCGGATCGGGGGCGAGACTTCGAGCATGTCTGCACCGGCCCTCATTCCGTCCGCCCTTCACGGCATCGTCGCCCGCGGCCCGCTCAGCGACGGCATCATCCGTCGACTGACCGGAGACGACGCCGACGATCTCGGCGCCCGAGCCGAGGCCGCGCTCGCCATGAGCGACGACGTCGTCCGCGACGACGACATCCAGCTCGCGCTCTTCGTGCTGTACGCCTCGTCGTACGGATCGCTGCCCGGGCTGGATCCGGCCCTCGAATGGGACCCGGCGCTGATCGCCACGCGGGGAATCCTCGAGCACGCGTTCGAGCGGGCGCTGCGGGCGACCGTGCCGGCCCCCGAGTTGCCCGAGCCGACCGTGGATGCCGTCGGCCGCGCGCTCTTCGCCCTCGCCGAGGCCGACACCGGCCCGAGCCTGTCGCGCTACGTCGCGAAGAAGGCGACTGAAGAGCAGATGCACGAGTTCTTCATGCAGCGCTCGATCTACACGCTGCGCGAGGCGGACCCGCACTCGTGGGCGATCCCCCGCCTGACCGGTCGGCCGAAGGCCGCGCTCGTCGAGATCCAGTCGGACGAGTACGGCGGAGGGCGCCCCGACCGCGTGCACGCGACGATCTTCGCGCGGGCGATGCGCGGCGCCGGCCTCGATGACACCTACGGTGCGTATGTCGACGACGTGCCGGCGATCACACTCGCCTCTCTCAACTCGATGTCGATGTTCGGTCTCAACCGTCGGCTGCTCGGGGCGATCGTCGGTCATCTGGCGGCGTTCGAGATGACCTCGTCGATCCCGAACCGGTTCTACGCCGACGGCCTGCGACGACTCGGCTTCAGTGAGGACGTGACCGACTACTTCGACGAGCACGTCGAGGCGGATGCCGTGCACGAGCAGATCGCCGCACGCGACCTCGCTGGGGGGCTGGCCGAGGATCGCCCCGACCTGCTGCCCGACATCATGTTCGGCGCCGCAGCCTGCCTCACGGTCGACGGCTGGGCGGCCGGGCACATGCTCGACTCGTGGACGCGCGGAGAGTCTTCGCTGCGAGAGAGGGACGCGCGATGAGCGGCGCGCAGGATCCCGTCACGATCACGGCGTACCCCGACGGTCCGCTGCTGGTGCGCGGAGCAGCGGTGATCGAGACCTCCGACGGCGAGCCGATCGAGGTGACGCGCCGCACGGTGGCGCTGTGCCGGTGCGGTCTCTCGACGATCAAGCCCTTCTGCGACGGCACGCACAAGGCCGCCGGGTTCCGCACGGACGCCTGATTTCGGCGACGCCTGATCTCGGCCGCGCCTGGCTGTTGTGGTCAGTTCCGGTCGTTCTTGGTCAGTGGCCCACTGCCGGCAGGCAGCCGCCGTCCATGATGACGCCGCCGATCTCGACCGAGAGAACCTCCGCCGAGACCTCGCCGAAGATGCAGCCGCCCTCGGGAGCAGCCACGCCGAAGGCCACGGCCCGCTCGTCGCCGAGGGTCTGGATGCCGCTGAGCCCGGCATCCGCGATCGCGTCTTCCACAGCCTCGACAGACAGGTCTCCTGAGGTGCGGAGCGTCTCGAGAGCCGTGCGTATGTCGGCGGCGGGCTGCTCGGCGGCTGCTCGACTCTCGTCCGAGAGGTCGACCCGGTCGCGATAGCGGTCATTCTGCGCCATCGCGTGCTCGGGGTCATACGGCGCGCACTCCGGCGGCAGCTCGACGCCCTCGACCTGCGGGCACGCTGCGGTGGGCGTCGGCGTTGCCGTCGGCGATGCTCCCGGCGGGCCGGTGGTCGCCGTCGCACACCCTGCGAGCATCATGATCGTCGCGGCGACGAGAAGCAGACGTGCACCTCTCGACCTGTCCCCCCGGATTCCGGTCATGCCTCATGCAACCACATGGGACGGACAGTGCCAACAGGGTGTGCGCTGCCTCGTGGCCTCGGGAGATCTGCGCCCCGGGAGGAGAACTGCGCCCCGGAGGAGTCTCAGCGGCATCCTCTCCTCCCGTAGGAGGGTTCTCCTCCCGAGGGCGCAAGAGGGACACCCCGGGTGCGCGCATGAGCCCCATCTGACAGGCTTCAGCGCGGATTCAGCGTGCGCCCGCCACACTGGAGGAATGCGGATCCTGGTGGTTGACGACGAGGTGCGTCTTGCCGACGCCGTCCGCCGGGGGCTCGAAGCGGAGGGCTTCGCGGTCGACGTCGCGAACAACGGTGTGGACGGGCTCTGGCGTGCGCGCGAGACGAGGTACGACGCGATCGTGCTCGACCTGATGATGCCCGGCATGAGCGGGTGGAAGGTGTGCGAGGCGCTGCGCGCCGAGGAGAACTGGACGCCCGTGCTCATGCTCACCGCGAAGGACGGCGAGTGGGATCAGGTCGAGGCGCTCGAGACAGGCGCCGACGACTATGTGACCAAGCCGTTCTCATTCGCGATCCTCGTGGCCCGCATCCGTGCTCTGGTGCGGCGCGGTGCAGTCGCCCGCCCCGCGATCCTCGAAGCCGGAGACCTGAAACTCGACCCCTCCTCGCACCACGTGTGGCGCGGCGAGACCCAGGTGACGCTGACCGCTCGAGAGTTCGCCGTGCTCGAGCACCTCATGCGCCACCGCGGCCAGGTGCTGTCGAAGCGCGCCCTGATCGAGGGTGTCTGGGATGACGACTTCGACGGCGACCCGAACATCGTCGAGGTCTACGTCGGCCACCTGCGCCGCAAGCTCGACAAGCCCTTCGGACGCGAGGCGATCGAGACGATCCGCGGCGCCGGGTACCGATTGGCGGCCGACGGTGGCTAGACGCGCGTTCAGATCGGTGCGCGCCAGGACCACCCTCGGCGCGACCCTCGTCGTGGCCGTCGCGCTGCTGATCGGGGCGTTCTCGTTCTACGGCATCCTGAGCTCCAGCATCCATGCGAGCGCCGAGCGCGCCGCCGAGCAGCGACTCGACGAGCTCGCCGAACGATTCGACGGCCCCGGAGGCGGGCCAGGCGGCGAGCGCGGCGTCGACTCTCTCGACGACGAGATCGTGCAGATCATCGGCGAGGACGGCGCGGTCAGGGCCGCGAGCGAGGACGCCCGCGACGAGCTGGGCTCCACCGCCCTCCCCCTCGCCGACCAGGCTCGCACCACGACGATCGGTGGCGAGCCGATGCTCGTCGTCTCTGACGATCTCGACGACGACGAGACGCTAGTGCTCGCCGTCTCGATCGAAGACGGCGTCGAGACGCTGTCGACGGTCGCCGTGCTGCTCGCGGTCGCCGTGCCGCTGCTGCTGCTGCTCGTCGCCGTCACCACCTGGCTCGTGGTCGGCCGAGCACTGCGGCCCGTCGCCCGCATCCGCGAAGAGGTCGACGGGATCACCGCCGAGCACCTGCACCGACGCGTCGAGGTGCCCCCGTCATCCGACGAGATCGCGGCGCTCGCGACCACCATGAACCGGATGCTCGACCGCCTCGACGCCTCGGCCACGGCCCAGCGCCGTTTCGTCTCGGACGCGTCGCACGAGCTGCGCTCACCGCTCGCGACGATCCGTCAGCATGCCGAGCTCGCGCAGGCGCACCCGGCCACCACCAGCATCGGCGAACTGGCCGAGGTCGTCTCAGACGAGGGTCTCCGGCTGCAGGGCATCGTCGAGTCGCTGCTGCTGCTCGCCCGCCTCGATGAGGGCGGCGGCACGCACGACGAGGCGATCGACCTCGACGACCTCGCGCTCGGGGAGGTGCGCCGGCTGCGGTCACGGGGAGTCGAGGTCGACGGGTCCGGCATCCGTGCGGCCCGGGTCACCGGAGATCCACGTCTGCTCGGCCAGCTGCTGCGCAACCTCGCCGACAACGCCGCCCGGCACAGTGCCGGCCGCGTCGCGATCAGCGTGATCCCGCAGGAAGCCTGGGTGTTCGTGACCGTCGAGGACGACGGAGCAGGGGTGCCCGCCGACGAGCGCGAGCGCATCTTCGAGCGCTTCGTGCGGCTCGACGAGGCCCGCAGCCGGGATGCCGGAGGCAGCGGTCTCGGGCTCGCGATCGTGCAGGGCATCGCCGCGGCCAGCGGAGGCACCGTCTCCGTCGACGCCTCGCGCTGGGGCGGTGCCCGCTTCGTGGTGACCCTGCCTCTCTCGGACTGACATCCTCTCGGCATCCGGCCCGCCCGCAGGGCCCGGCACTTATCGGCACCCGGCCCGCCCGCAGGACTGAAGCACGGATGCGGGACCAGACACCTGTTCTCGTCCTGCAGACGTGCCCGGATCCTGCAAACGGCACGAGGAAAACCCCAGGCCACGACCCGGTGCGGCCGATCTCCGCTTCCTGAAGGACTCTTCAGGACGCTTCAGGGTGGCTTCAGCACTGCTACGAGAGCATCGAGACATGAACGACAAGAACTCGACCCCCGACCAGACGCCCGAGAACCTCCCCGCGAACTCGACTCCGCCGGCACCGCCCGCGCCCCCCGCCCCGACGCCGGCCCACGACGCCGAGAGCGTGCCCGTCGCACCGCTCGCCGCTGACACCGCCGCTCCGGCATCCGCTCCCGCAGCCCCCGCGAGGCGCGGACGCAAGCGGGCTCTGCTGATCGGCGGAGGAATCGCGGCCGCAGTGGTTCTCGCCGGCGGTGGCGTGGCCATCGGCGCAGCGATCGGCGACGAGTTCGGCGACGACGACGACCGCCCCTCGGTCTCGGACGCCCCCCGCGGCGATGCCGATGACAACGGCGGGCAGCCGGACGGCGACCGCGACGACCGTGACGACGACGACCAGCAGGGCGCACCCCAGGGCGGAGGCCCGGTGACCGGAATCGGCACCGACTCGGCCGATGAGCTCGTGGAGATCGCGGATGCCGCCCGCGGCGCAGCCGACGGCGACGTCACCTCGATCGACGCGAAGCGCGACGGCACCTGGGAGGTGCAGCTGACGGCGGCGAACGGCAGCGAGACCGAGGTGCGCGTGGATGCCGACCTCGCGGCCACCGTCATCTCGACCGAGCAGGACGACGACGACTCCGCCCCCACGAACACCCTCGACGAGGCGACCATCCGCGCACTCGTCGACGCCGCGCTGGCCGAGGCCGACGGCATGATCACCGACCTCGACGCCGACAACGATGAGGTCAGCCCCTACGACGCGTCTGTGCTCACGAGCGACCGCCGCTCGATCGACATCGACTTCAGCGCCGACTTCGCCGTGGTCGGCACCGACATCGACGACTGAACGACTCGCGTCGTTCTTCGAGCCGTCGGCCCTCCGGGGTCGGCGGCTCGACGCATCTCCGACGAGTTCGGCACTTTCGCATCATGATCCGTTCACCGCGCGGTCTCTGTAGGTGGGTACGGTCTCGATCGCAGACCGAAGATGCTGTCGTCAGGGGAATCCATGCCGGTCACGGTGCACACGTACTTCTACACACCCGCGCAGGCGGACTCCGTCGTGCGGGTGCTGCAGCAGCTCACAACGGAGCTGAAGCACGTCGAATGGCGGGTCTCCGATCATCGTTCCGTGGCGTTCAGCACACGACGGACGCTGTTCGGGGGGCCCGCCGACGTGAGGGTCGTCGCCACTCCGATGACCGCGGGCGGATCCGACGTGAGGATCGCACTGCAGTCGCCGACGCGTCGGCGGACCACCTCGAAGGCGGCCGACCGACTCAGCGAACGGCTCCAGCGCGCGCTCGGCTGATCGTCGGCTGATGGCGTTCGGCGGCTACCATTTCATTCATGACGAATTCCGGCCGCATCGACGATGTCTGCATCGGCGGCGAGATGATCCGCCTCGGACAGTTCCTGAAGTACTCGGGGCTGCTCGACTCGGGCGGCAACGCCAAGGAGGTCGTGATCGACGGGTTCGTGAAGGTCAACGACGAGGTCGATCGTCGCCGAGGCCGTCAGCTGCACGACGGCGACCTGGTCACCTTCGAGGGCCGCACCGTTCGCGTGCGCCCCTGACGCCGGGCTTCCCGGTCACCGCCGGGTCGCGTAGCGGAGGAACATCACACCGCTGCTGAAGCGCCGATCGTCGAGCAGCTCGAGATCGACGTGCACACCGCCGGGGAAGAAAGGCTTGCCGCCCCCGACGATCCCCGGGCCGATGAACAGGCCGAACTCGTCGACCAGGCCCGCGCGGATCGCCTCGGCGGCGAGCGTCGGCCCGTCGACCGTGAAGTCGCTGTCGGATTCGGCTTTCCAGCGCTCGATCGCCTCGGGGTCGAACGTCCGCTCGATCCGCGTGCGCTCGCTCGCCACGTCAGGGAGTGTCTTCGAGAAGACGACCTTGTCGGCCGCCTGCCAGACCCGTGCGTAGTCGATGCCGACCTGCGGCTGATCGGGCTCGAGGTGGGCGGTCTCCCAATAGACCATCGTCTCGTACATGCGTCGGCCATAGAGATACGTGCCGACGTCGGCGAACTGCCTGTTGATGAAGTCGTGCAGCTCTTCATCGAGCGCCCAGTCGAATCCTCCGTGAGGCCCGCTGACGTATCCGTCGAGCGACGTGATCATGGAGTAGATGAGTCGGGCCATGCGGCGAGGCTACTCCGGGCGCCGGGGTTGGTCGACCCCTTGCATGGCGCCCGCTCGGGAGGAGATCTGCCCTTCGGGCTGCTGCCCCTCGGGAGGAGATCTGCCCTTCGGGCTGAGGAATCCTGCGAATCTCTCCTCCCTAAGAGCAGTTCTCCTCCCCACGCGACGTCAACGACGTCTCCCGGGCACCGCCCTAGCGACCTGAGTCCGGAGACGCAAGGCGCTGGCCCACATCACGACCTCGACGCAGGCTGGAGTCATACCCCCAGACCAGCGACCGAGAGGACACCCCATGTCTCGCGACCAGTACACGTTCGTCAACCCGGCCGAGCTCTATTCCGACATCGAGCCCGAGAAGCAGCGCATGCCCGAGCCCGGGCTCGACGCCGACCTCGCCCCGAAGGCCGACCTCGGCGAGGAGAGCTACCGCGGCACCGGCCGTCTCACCGGTCGCAAGGCTCTCATCACCGGCGGCGACTCGGGCATCGGAGCGGCGACCGCGATCGCCTTCGCCCGCGAGGGCGCCGACGTCGCGCTCTCCTACCTTCCGGAGGAGGAGGAGGATGCTGCGCGCATCGCCGGCATCCTGCGGGAAGCCGGCGCCACCGTGGCGCAGATCCCCGGTGACCTGCGCGATCCCGAGTACTGCCGCACGCTGGTGGCTGAGGCGGTCGGCGCGCTCGGCGGCCTCGACATCCTCGTGAACAACGGCGGAAAGCAGGTCTACCAGGAGTCTCTGACCGACATCACCGACGAGCAGTTCGACGACACCTTCAAGACCAACGTCTACGCGATGTTCTGGATCACGAAGGCCGCGCTGCCGCACCTCCCGGCCGGGTCGACGATCATCAACACCACGTCGATCCAGGCGTACTCGCCGTCGGGGATCCTCGTCGACTACGCGTCGACCAAGGCCACGATCAACGCATTCACGAAGGGCCTCGCCGACCAGCTCGCACCGAAGGGCATCCGCGTGAACGCCGTGGCTCCGGGCCCGATCTGGACTCCGCTGCAGCCGAGCGACGGACAGCCGCAGGAGAAGCTCCCGGAGTTCGGTGAGGACACGCCTCTCGGCCGCATGGGACAGCCGGCCGAGCTGGCACCGGCCTACGTGTTCCTCGCCTCGGCCGAGTCGAGCTACGTCGCAGGCGAGACGCTCAACGTCAACGGCGGCATGCCCACGCCGTGACCCGCTGACGGCGAACGCCCCCTCCCGAGACGATCGGGTGGGGGCGTTCCCGTGTCCGGCAACCCCTTGGGAGATGTCCGAGGGGGCGGGCATCATGGGGGCATGGCAGACGGATACGACCTCGACTTCCTTCCGACGCGGGTCGCCCTGCCCCGGCCGACACAGGATGCGACCGAGCTGACCTACCCGCGCTTCACAGTGCTGCTCGACGGCGACCGTCGGCTTGCTGCCGTGACGGGCGTGAACATCGACGGAGCACTGCTGCGCGAACTGCCACGCACCGGAGAGTGGCGTCTCGACCCCCGAGTCGAAGCCGAGCTGCAGACGGGTCCCGCTGTCTACGCGCGCAACGACCTCGACCGGGGCCATCTCGTGCGGCGGCGTGATCCGGGATGGGGCGATGTCGATGAGGCGAGGGATGCCACCGAGGCGACGTTCTTCTACCCGAACGCCGCCCCGCAGGCAGCCGGCTTCAACCAGTCGAAGGAGCTCTGGCTCGGACTGGAAGACCATGTGATCGAGTACGCAGAGGCGACCGATCAGCGCATCTCGGTGTTCACCGCTCCTGTGCTGGGCGACGACGACCCGCCCTATCGCGGCATCCGCATCCCCCTGCTGTTCTGGAAGATCGCCGCCTGGCAGGCACCCGAGGGTCTGTCATCCGCCGGGTTCGTGCTCGATCAGTCCGAGCTCGTCGACACTCCAGACGGCCTGCTCGCCGCGCCGCCACTGGGCGCGTACCGCACGTTCCAGGTTGCCGTCGCCGAGATCGCCCGTGTCACAGGGCTCGATATGGGGCCGTTGCTCGACGCCGACGTGCTCGCCCGGCAGGGAGCTCGGTCGCCCGATTGGACTCGGCTCACCGAGGCCGCCGACATCGTGCTCTGACACCACCGCGCGGCATCCGCAGCGACCACGCGACCGCGACAGGCACCGGTGAACGCCGCCACGATCCGGGGAGGGAGAAGTCGCGAGCGGGGAGGAATGCGACTCTGTGGCGGCGTTCGCGCGGATGATCCGCGGTGATCCGATTGGGTGATCGAACCGTTCCACCATCTCGTGCACCACGTGCCGGAAGACGCAGAGACCACCGGAGTCCGAACCGGGAGCGGCGATCTTCGGTGCCGGGGCCCGCTCTCTCAGTGGCGCGCAGCGCCCGCCGCAGTGGTGACACGAGTGATGGGAGGCCGCGAGGCTGGCATACAGCACTCTCGGTCATAGAGGGGTTGCCTGAGGCCGTGAGAAATCACCGGCTGCCTCGTGCCCGTCCAGCAGTGTTCTGCGCGAATCTCAGTGGCGACCCGTCGCCGTTGCGTAGAGCGAGGTCGGGGCGCTGCGGAGTCCGATACGACGCCCCTCAGTACTCGCGATCCGGCTACTGCTCGGCGTCTGTCATCCCGCGGATCATCACCGAGCGGTACGCAAGCTCGGCGGTCGGTCCGCGCACCGTGCCGCATTCGCGGCAGCATCGGTCCGATCGTGCGGAAAGCTCGGTGAAGAGCAGCAGCGTCGGCTCGTCGCATCGCGTCTATCCCCCACCCGGTCCTGGAGTGTACTTTTGCGTAGGAACAGCGCGTGAGGAAGCGGGATCTCATGGTGGTCGGTCGCGAGGAGAGTCTCGCCGCAGCAGTGGCTCTGATCCAGGCGGGCGTCAGTATCGATGTCGTCGGCAGCCGCGGTTCGGGTCGCAGTGCGTTTCTCACAGCGCTGCGCGCCCGCGTCGAGCAGGACGAGTGGACGGTCGTCTCGGTGCGTGGAATCGCGTCGCTGCGCCAGCATCCGCTCGCCGCGCTGCATCTCGCCGGCATCGGTGCCACCGGCGGTCAACGGCCGGGGCCGAATCTTCACGAGACGGCCGACTCGCTGCGTCAGGCGCTCCGCGCCTCGCGCTCGGTGCTGTTCCTCGACGACTGGGATGACCTCGACGAGTCGTCGTGGGGCGTCGCGGAGTCGGTGCGACGCGAATACGGGGTGCCGATCGTGCTCTCCCGGCTGCAGGGTCTTCGTGCCAGGCACACTCCGAGCGGCCTCTCCGCATCGACTCTCGAGCCCACGTATGTGATCGACATGACTCCGTTGCGCTTCGAAGAGCTCGAGACGGCTCTCGAGAGATACCTCTCGCACCCGATCGAGGCGAGCACGATGAGCCGGGTGTTCGCGAAGTCGGGAGGAAACATCGGTCTCGCGCTGGCCCTGGTCGACGCGACCGTGCGTGAACAGCGTCTCGTGCTGCGCGGCGGCGAGTGGACCGCGACCCGCGATCTGTGGAGCAGCGGACTGCGAGCAGTGCTGGAAGCACACCTCGAGAGTCTCGACGACGCCACGCGCGATGCGCTCGAGATCATCGCGATCGTCGGAGTGGCCGATATCGACACGGCGAGCCAGCTCGTCGACTGGGGCACGCTCGAACTGCTGGAGGAGCGCCGGATGATCACCTTCATCCCCAGCGGCGACCGGCAGCTCGTCGCCGTCATGCCACCCCTGCTGGTCGAATTCTTCCGGCACGAGCCGCTCACCGCGCGACGCACGCGACTGACGAGCCAGATCGTGCGACAGCTGAGCACGCCGGAGTCGGTGTGGTCGGTGCTCACCGACCAGCAGTCGTCCCCGACCGCGTCTGGCGGTCAGGACGCGCTGTTCGTCCGGCTGCTGCAGGAGCGCGCCCGCGCACGCCGCATCGTCACGGCCGCCGAGTGGGAGGCGAACCCGACCGCCGCCAGTGCCGTGCGCTACATCCGCGCCCTCATGCACACCCACACGGCGAAGGTGCGAGACGTGATCGCCGACGTCCTCTCGTCTCCTGCCACCCGCACCGGGGATGACGCCAGTCGTGCCGAGTTCGCCGTGCTCAAGGCCGAGTGGACCGCCTACGTCGACGACGACCTGCAGCGGGCGGTCGCGCAACTGCAAGACGACGCCCAGACGGCGGGTGTGCACGCCGGGATGCTGAGGGCTGCCGAGGTGCAGCTGCTCGCGAATCTCGACACGGTGCCCGCAGACTTCGGCAACCGCCTCGAGGTGACAGACGAGCTGCCCGTGACGGTCACGCTGATGATGCTCGAGACGCAGATGGGCGTGCTCGTCAGCCTCGGGCGGTTCACCGATGCGCTTCGGGTCTTCGGCCTCATCGAGGCTCTCGAGAACGAAGAGCAGAGGTACACCCCCAGGGTGCTGCTCGGCATGGCGCTCTTCGGCCAGGGCGACCCGAGAGCCGCCCTCGACGTGCTGCAGCGCGGGTTCGACGAGGCGCACGGCTATCTGGACATCGACGCTGTGCGAGCCTTCGGCACCGCCGCGTCACTGTGTCATCTGGCAGCGGGTGATCATGCGGCCGTCGACGACCTGCTCGAGGTCATCTTCTCGGCAGGAGAGCCCTCACCCCTGCCGCCCGGGGTGCAGCTCTCGCTGCTGTCGGTCGCCGCCGTGGTCGCGATCCGCCGTGGGCAGGTGACGACCGGCGAGCGGCTGGCCGCCGACCTGGAGCAGCTCGGGGCCGAAGACGGCCCGCTTCCGGGGCAGAGCAAGGCGTGGCCCCAGGTGCAGCTGCTCGCGTTCGACGGCAGCACGGAGAAGGCCGCCGAGCTGCTCGCCCGCTCCGGCGAAGCTCTCTGGAATCGCGGAGCACGGGTGGCCGGACTCACCGCCCTCCTCTCCGCAGTCGAGCTCGACCCGACGCCGACCAGGCTGGCCGTCGCGATGGCGCGCGCGAAAGAGCTCCCGGAGGCGAGAGGGCTGGCCGCCCATGCCGCCTTCGTGAGCGCGCTGGTGCAGCGGGATCCCGCGGCGATGCTCGCCGTCGCGGATGAGCTGGACGTCCGGGGACTCACCGGCACTGCGCTGTCGGCCTGCCGCTTCGCGCGGGCCTGGTTCACCGAGCGCGGCGACGAGGCGGGGCAGCAGCGCGCGGTCGAGCGCGAGGAGCAGATCCGTGCCCGTCACCCGGGGAGGCACTACGACCTCGCGCGGTTCGGCGCGACAGCGGTCACCCTCACCGACCGCGAGAAGGAGGTGGGGCGCCTCGCCGCTGGCGGACTCTCCAACGCCGAGATCGCCTCCCGACTCGTGCTGAGTGTGCGCACGGTCGAGAGCCACATGCACCGGATCATGCGCAAGCTCGACGTGTCGAACCGCAGGGAGCTGCGCCGTCACGCCGAAGCGCTGAACTGATCGGGGAGCCGCCCGACCAGCGGCATACCGGTCGACGATGGGGCTTGTGCGGTGACGCCGGTGGTGCCACGCTTGCCACACAGTTCTGTCGCGCTGTAACGCGACACCTGGGGTGCCGCCCATTGACGGCATCGGATGGGGCGCCCTTTCTGCCGCCTCCCCCGTGGTGGGGGCGTCCCGTCCTCCCCGGATCAGCTGGACGATCCCCGCGCACCGGCGCGCGCGCGTCAGACGAGACGCTGCGACAGGGTGCGCGCCTCTCGCTCCCAGGCCTGGGTCGCGACCTGCACGGCGTCCCACGGTGAGCCGAGCGGCGGCGTGTACGACAGGTCGAGGTCGCTCATCTCGGCCACGGTCATGGCGTGGTGCAGCGCCGCGGCATACGTGTCCACTCGTTTCGAGATCTCGGCGCCGCGCGTGCCGACGAGCTGAGAACCCAGGAGGCGCCCGTCGAGGGTGTCGCCCGTGACACGGATGCTGATGGGAGTGGCTCCGGGGTAATAGCGCTTGTGATCGTCCGCGATCGCGGTGTGACTGTGCGGCGCGAAACCCGCGGCGATCGCCTCATGGTCTCGTAGGCCCGTGCGAGCCGCCACGACATCGAAGACCTTCACGACCTGCGTGCCGAGGCTTCCGGCGAAGTGCGCGTCGCCGCCGATCGCGTTCTCGCCGGCGACGCGCCCCTGCTTGTGGGCGGTCGTGCCGAGCGGCAGGTAGGTGACACCGAGCTGGCGGTGATGGGTGACCACTCCGTCACCTGCCGCCCAGACATGCGGCAGCCCGGTGCGCATCCGGTCATCGACGACGACGGCCCCGCCGGCACCCGTCGCAGCACCCGCTGAGGTGAGAAGTCCGGTGTTGGGGCGCACACCGACGACGACGAGCACCAGGTCCGCATCGCGGGAGAACGGTTCGTCGTCGCGGGATCCTGACACCGTGAGCCGCCCGGCTTCGCGCGAGACCTCTTCGACGCGGGTGTCCGTGAGCACGTCGACGCCGTGACGGGTGAGCTCGTCGTGCACCAGCGCACCGAGCTCGGGGTCGAGGGTCGAGAGCACCTCGGGCCCCCGCTGAAGCTGCGTGACCCGGAGGCCCCGAACCGTGAGAGCTTCGGCCATCTCGAGTCCGACGTACCCGGCACCGACGATGATCGCCGTCTCGGGCTGATGCTCGTCGAGGTAGCGCTCGAGCGCGAAGGTGTCCCCCATCGAGTGCAGCAGGTGCACGCCGTCGTCGGGGCCGAGCCGGTCGAGACCCGCGATGCCGGCCGTCGACGGAGAGGCCCCGGTGCCGACCATGAGCTCGTCGTAGGCGATGCTCGACTCGGTGCCGTCCTGGTCACGCACGGTGAGCCTCTGCCCCTGCACGTCGATGGCCGTGGCGAGGGTGTTCAGACTCAGCGTCATGCCGGTGGCTTCGAGATCGGCGTGCGTGCGATGGGCGAGGGACTGCCACGGCTGCACCTCGCGCGAGAAGTAATAGGGGATGCCGCAGATCGAGAAGTTCGGATAGGCATCGGCCACGACCACGGTGACGTCGACCGAGGGGTCGAGTTCGCGAGCCCGCAGTGCGGTGGAGATTCCGGCGTCGCTTCCGCCGATCGCTACGAGGTGCATGGCTGCCTTCAGGGCTGGGTTTCGAGGTGCTGGGCGACGACGACACGGTCCGCGGTGCGGGCGGCCGTCGGATAGAAGACGAGCAGGAGCGCGAGGCCGAGAGCGGCCCCGACGACCTGCGCCACGATGAACGGAACCACCGAGCCCGGCGCGATTCCGGCGAATGTGTCGGTGAACATGCGCGCGATCGTCACAGCCGGGTTCGCGAACGACGTCGAGCTGGTGAACCAGTACGCCGCGCCGATGTACGCCCCGACCGCGGCAGCCGTCGCCGACGCCGTGCCCGTGCGGGCGAGTGCGAAGATCAACAGCACCAGACCGGCTGTGGCGACGACCTCGCCGACCAGGTGCCCGCCGGTCGCGCGGTCGTGGGATGAGAACGCCGGCGCCGTGTCGAACATCACCCCGGCGAGGAGGGTTCCCGCGATGCCGCCGACGATCTGCGCGAGCACGTAGGTCGGCAGGTCGCGCAGCGGCAGGCCCGTGCCCGCGCGGCGCCCGATCAGCCAATCGGCGATCGACACCACCGGGTTGAAGTGCCCGCCCGAGACGGGACCGAGCATCAGGATCAGCACCGCCAGGCCCAGCGCCGTCGTCAGACTGTTCTCGAGCAGCTGCAGCCCGACGTCTTCGGGAGACAGCCGCTGGGCGGCGATGCCCGACCCCACGACGATGGTGACGAGCAGTCCCGAGCCGACGAACTCGGCGGCAGCGCGACGCGGCAGGGAGGGGCGAAGGGGCTCGATGCGAGACGGAGGCGAGATGTTCATGTCGACTCATCTTGACCCGGGCCGGGTGCTTCAGTCAAGATTGAGACAATGAACATTGAACAAACCACCGATGTCGACGCCCGTGCAGCGAAGCACGCGGCGCTGGGCGACGCGTCCCGCCTGCGTATCGTCGACCTGCTGACTCTGGGCGATCTGTCCCCCACCGAGATCCGGGTGGCCCTGGGGCTTCCGGCGAACTTGATCACGCATCACCTGAACGCGCTCGAAGCCGTCGGGATCGTGGCGCGTTCGCGGTCGGAGGCCGACAAGCGGCGCAGCTACGTCCACCTGACCGACACCGCACTGCACGGACTCACGCCGGGGCGGGTCGAGCGTGCGAGCCGGGTCGTGTTCGTCTGCACCGCGAACTCGGCCCGATCCCAGTTGGCCGCAGCGCTGTGGTCGGCCCACAGCAGCATCCCCGCATCGTCGGGGGGAACGCACCCCGCCGAGCGGATCGATCCTGGCGCAGTGGCCGCGGCAGATCGCCACTCCCTCGACCTCCCCGATGAGCCTCCCCGCGCTCTGGATGCCGTAGTGACCGACTCGGACTTCGTGGTGACCGTCTGCGACAACGCGCACGAAGAGCTCGGCGTCTCGGGTCACCTGCACTGGTCGATCCCCGACCCGGTGCGCGTCGGCTCCGTCGACGCCTTCGACACCGCCTACGACGAGCTGGAGCGCCGGATCATCCAGCTCGCTCCCCGTCTCGCCGCGAGCTGATCCCCACAAGAAAGAGAACCCGTGACCGACACCGCCCCGACCGTCCTGTTCATCTGCCAGCACAACGCCGGCCGCTCGCAGCTCGGCGCCGCTCTGCTGCAGCACCTGGCCGGCGATCGCTTCGTCGCGACCTCCGCGGGTCTCTCACCCTCCGACGAGGTGAACCCGGCAGTGGCCGCCACGGTCGCAGAGCTCGGCATGGACATCACCGACCGTGTGCCCCGCGCCGTCACGAGCGACGACCTCGACGCGGCCGATGTCGTGGTGCTGATGAAGCCAGGGCTCGCGCTGCCCTCGACCCCCAGCGGCGAGGTGCTGGAGTGGTCGTTCCCGAACCCCGAGTCGTGGGATGCCGACGCGGTGCGCCCGCTGCGCGAGGCCGTCGCCGCGAAGATCCAGGAGACACTGCTCAGGCGCTGAGCGCGAAACGGGGGTGCGACCGGCGCACCGAGGGCGTCGGTCAGAGCTCGGCAGGGAACCCCGGCAGACCGTCGATGCTCACCGCGTTGCGGGAAGCGCGGTATTCGGCCATGCCGTCCTCCCCCTTCTTGTCCGCCTGAAGGCGGAGAAGGTCGCGTTCGCCTTTCAGCTCCATGACCGGCACGCCCCACCCGCACGAATCGCTGACGCGCGTGACGTGCACCGTGATGACGGCTCGAGTGCTCGGGTGCTCCGGATGCCGCGAGGCCACCTCGTCGAAGCCAGGTTGCCCGGGAAGGAAGACCTCGCCCCGGCCGTGCAGCCGAACGATGCGGGGCCTGCTGTCGAACGAGTTGAACATGAGACACACGCGGCCGTTCTCGCGGATGTGCGCGATCGTCTCGACGCCGCTGCCGGTGTAGTCGACCCAGCCGACCCGATGCTCGTCCAGAACCGAGAACGAGTCGTGGCCGCGGGGCGACATGTTCACGTGCCCCTCCGCCCCGAGGGGCGCTGTGGCCACGAACCACAGGGGTTGCTTCTCGATCCACTGCTTCAGGTTCTGGTCGATGGAATCGAAGACTTTGGCCACGGTCGAAGGCTACTCCTGCTGCATCCGTGCGAATCTCGCCCGTACATCCCGGCGTGAGTCCGCCGGATCCGGCCTACTTCGCGAGACGGCTGCGAACAGCGCGCTCGGTGAGCACGGTGAGATAGTCGGTGACCCTGCTGTTCGAGATCTTTCCGAGTTCCTCGACGGCGAGCGACGAGATGTGCTCATGCTGGACTTCGGGATAGCGCTCAGCCAGTCGATCGGTGACTTGCTTCACGATCTCTTGAGGGTCGATGTTTGTGGCCACAGCGGCATCGTACGCCGAGAGGGCGGCCCAGCCTAGAGCGGGATTCGGGCCCGATCGATCAGTTGAATGTAGGTTCCGTGGTGAAACGTCCAGACACGCCGCGCGTTCCACAGTAGTTGTCCGCTGAATCGGGCGCAGCTTCCGCGGCATATGGCCAAAATCTTCACCGCGGCATCAGGCCCGCCAGACGGACCAGTCACGTGCCGACGTGCGATGCACGGCGAAGGTCGTAGATCCGAAACGCTTCGCTCAGCGTCATCGCACCTGTCGCCAGGGCCGGGCCGACGTCAACCTCGAGATCCCCGTAGAGGCGAGCGACGGAGTGATTCCCCTCCGCCGCGATCGGATCGCTCCGTTCGAGACGCATCAAGCCGAAGTGGTATTGGCCATGGGCGGCCGCGCTGCCCGTGCGCCAGATCGATTGAGTCGCTCCGATGAGAAGTGAGTATTCGGCTTGCTGAGCGCCGCGCGTATCGCGGTCGGGCACCGCGTCGCCGTGGGCGTGATCGTCGCCGTGAGCGCCACCGGATCGTCGATGTGAGCGCCACCTGTCGCGCGGGTTTCTAGGCTCCTTCTGCCGCGTGGCCACTCACGCGGCAGAAGGAGCAACCGAATGGTACGAAAGATCAAGGCGAAGCTCGTGCTTCGCCTCCGAGCGGAGGGCCTCTCGCGGCGACAGATCGCCGCGCAGGGCATGTCCCGGCACTCCGTGGACGCGGTCATCGCCGCCGCTGACGCGGCGGGCATCGACTTCGGCGATGTCGCCGACGTGGCGGACGCGGACGTGTATGTGCGCCTGTTTCCCGGTCGGGGCGAGCATCACAGCGTCTACGCCCAGCCGGACTGGGGCGAGGTCCACAGGGAGCTCGCTCGTGTCGGGGTCACGTTGAAGCTCCTGCATGGCGAGTATCGCGATGCCTGCCAGGCGACGGGGACGGCCGCGATGGGCTATGACCGGTTCTGCAAGACCTACCAGCAGCATGTCCTCGTCGCCGGGTTGACGTCGCGCGTCGGCCACAAGGCCGGCCAGAGCGTCGAGGTCGACTGGTCCGGCAAGACGATGAGCCTCGCCTCGGTGACGGGCGAGCGCACGCGGGTGTTCTTGTTCGTCGCGTGTCTGCCGTTCTCCCGGTACGCGTTCTGCTGGCCGTCGCTGGACATGAAGCAGGAAGCATGGCTGCGCGCGCATCAGGCGATGTTCGACTGGTTCGGCAGGAGCGTTCCACGGATCGTTCCAGACAATCTCAGAACGGGCGTGATCTCGCATCCGGCCGAGGGCGAGGTCGTCCTCAACGACGCGTATCGCGAGCTCGCTGCGCACTACTGCGCGGCGGTGCTGCCGGGCAGGGTCCGGAAGCCAAAAGACAAGGCGAGTGTCGAAAACACCGTCAGCGGGGTCGCGACCTGGGTGATCGCGGCGCTGCGGGACGAGCAGTTCGCGACGCTGCCGGAGCTGCGCGAGGCGATCTACGAGCGGATGGACGCCTATAACGCGGCGCCGTTCCAGAAGCGCGCAGGGTCGAGGCTGTCGGTGTTCGAGGCGGAAGAGAAGCCGCTGCTGCGGCCGCTGCCGGCGGTCGCGTACGAGATCAGTCGCTGGTTCTACGGCAGGCGGGTCCTTAAGGACGGGCATGTGGTGTTCGAGAAGAACTTCTACTCGGTCCCTTACGCGCACGTCGGGCGGGCTGTCGATCTGCGCGTCACCGAACGGGCGTTGGAGGTGTTCGACGGCGATGCGCGGTTGACGAGTCATCTCCTCGCGCCGGTGGGGGTCACGGGCGAGCACTACACGCACGACAGTGACCTTCCGGACGGTCCGCGGTATCGCCAGTGGGATGCCGAACGCGTCCGGGAGTGGGCGGCCCGGGTCGGGGAGAACACCACGACGATCGTGAAAGGGATCTTCGAGTCCGTGCCCGTTGACGAGCAGGGCCTGGACGCGGCTCTCGCGGTGCTGCGCCTCACCCGACGCTACTCGGCCGGCAGGGTCGAGGCCGCCGCGCGTGTCGCACTCGGGTCACAGGTCCGTTCGCCGCGTTACGCGCACCTGCGACCGATCCTGGAGACCGGGCAAGACGCGCCGCCGGCCCGGCGACGGCCACGGTTCGAGCCATCGTCACCGCCATCGTCATCGCTGGGCGACGCGTCCGCGGAGCCAGCGGGGTACGTCCGCGGGGCGGACTACTACGCGGGAGAAGACCGGTGAGCCGGATCGACAGCGAGTCCAAGCGCAAGCTGCGCGAGATGGGCGTGAGCGTCTTGCTGGACGCGTTCGAAGCGCAAGACGACACCCTCACCCTGGGGATGGCGTTCGAAGAGCGCGTCAAGCTCGCCGTCGACGACGCCCACGCCGCGTTCACGCAGTCCAAGGTCGAGGGCCTCATCCGACGGGCAGGGCTGCGTTACCCGGACGCGGACCTGCGTCGTGTCGATCTGATCGAGCAGCGCGGCCTGGACCGGGGTGTTCTCGCTCAGCTGGGGACGTGTTCGTTCATCACCCAGCAACAGAACGTCGTCTTCCAAGGCTTCACCGGGTCGGGGAAGTCGTACCTCGGGTCCGCGCTGGCGAAGCAGGCCTGCCAGCACCGCTATCGGGCCCACTACATCCGCATGCCCGACCTCGAGGAAGCATGGGCGACGGCGCAGGACAAGCCCGGCGGGCGAGAGAAGTGGTTGCGGAAGTACTCATCGTTCACGCTCCTCGTGATCGATGAGTGGCTCCTCGACCCGCCCGACGATGATGTCAGATCGATGCTGCTGGAGCTGCTCGAGCGCCGCTACGACGCCGTCTCGACGGTGTTCTGCACGCAGTACGCGAAGAAGGACTGGCATCAGCGGCTCGGGTCAGGTGTTCACGCGGACGCGATCATGGATCGCATCGTTCACAACACGATCTGGATCACGACCGGGGAGATGAACATGCGCGAACAGGCCGCGACGGCGACGCGGTGATCACAGCGTCGGTGAGCGTCGACATGCGCGGCGCTCACCGACGCTCCTGCTGGCGCTGAACCGCGATATCGAGTGGCGCTCGACCGCAATAATCAGCGGCGCTCACACCGCCGAATACTCATTTCATGCTTCGACGCTATCGCGCAGTATGACGTTCCCGCAGAAACGATGCCGGGGGCATCGAGGCGGCCAGGTCTGCTGTCGATACTGGCGTTCCGCAGGGCACCCTGGGCACCTGGGTACGTAGTATCGGGAGGAGCATCCCGACCTGTGAGCGGACCTGGAGAAGGGCGGCTTTTCGATCGCATGGCGGTGTCGGGTTCCGCCGATGTCTCCGACGTCGTCCTACCGGTAGCGGAACCGGAAACCGACAACAGCGCCACACAGCGCTGTTCGATGCCGTGCCGGCCGAATACGACGACGTCTGCGACGATCGATAGCCGAATCAGTCGAGCGCGCTCCGTGCTCTGAGTGCTCAATAGGCAGGTTCGAGACGGTCGTTACGAACGTTTCCCGAGCCTGCCGTGCGATGTACCGCGACCAATCGTCGCTCGTGGACGGTCGAACAACAGCGCCGTCGTCCCCGCGGTGATCGCCGCCAGCGCCCACCAGAGTCCGGCCGCGGTTCCGCCGGTGCCAGGGAGCGGCTCATCGGGATCACCGGGTTGGTCTCCCGGTTCGCTCGGAATGATCGCTTCGTCGTGTGCCAGTGTCACGCGCAGAGCGAACGATGCGCGATCCACGCGCAGATCCGCACCCGACGTGGCATCGTGCGGAAAGACCAAGGCGATATCGAGGGCGACGACCTGCGTGGGATCGACGCGGGAGCCGTAAAGCTGGGCGTCCGACAGCTCAGAGAACGACACCTCGACGCTGGCGGAACCTTGCTCGCGCACAACGAGGGCGAGCTCGTCGTAGAACGGATCCGGCGAGCTCGACGCCAGGGCGACATCTTCGGCGATAATCGTCAGCGTCGCCGCGTCCTCAGAGTCGTTGCGCACGAACAACGTCGTCATGAGCACGTCGCCCGGAACCAACGTCGCCGGCTCGAATAGTGCTGGCAGGTCGTCGTGCCAGGTGACCCCGTCGTAACTCAGGCGCAATTGCGATGCAACGGGGGAATCGGCGGCGTACGCGTCGTCCACGAATATCGTCGACGCCATCGAGAGCAGGAGCGCGGTTGCCGAGAGTGCGATAGCGGCGCTACACGAGAGCCTCATCTGGGTTGCCTTCTCATCAGTGCGCGGAGGAGGGTGAAGACGGCATAGCCGATGAGGAGTCCCCCGAGTGCTCCGACGATCCAGCCCCGCTCCGTAACGCCGAATAAGGTGGTGACGTATCCCACGTAGGGCACGGAGTAGACCACCTTGCCCATCACCTGGTCTCCCACAATCGGCTGGTCGTCTGCGCCGTTGTTGTCGCCGCGCGTCGTGAACGTAAGGTCACCGTCGGCCTGGTATCCGACTTCGACGATGCGGTGTGTCACGAGCATCGGGTCGTCGGAGACCGGCTGGAACGTCACGACGTCTCCGATCGCCAGAGTCTCCGGGTCGACGGACTGCGAGACCACCAGGGTGCCCGGGGCCAAGACCGGCTCCATCGACGAGGTAAGCACGGCGAGAGGAACGGCCCCGATCAGCCGCGGGATAACGAGCACGAGTGCGACGACGGCCATGACCAGCGCGAACACGACCCACCCGATGAAACGCAACAGTCCGCGCCACGGGCGAGGTTGTGTGTGCTCGATCGGCGCCTCAGCGTCGCATTCGCCGAGCTTGTCGGCCGGGGTCGGTGCGTGCTGCGTCATGATCATGTCTGGCAGTAGCTCTGGCTGAGGTCCGGCTGAGGATAGATCGTGATTGTGTTGCTCTTGGGGCCCAGCCAACCGCTGGCGTAGACCGGTCGCACATACACTTGCATCGGTGAGTTGTCGGGCGGCAGGTTGTAGAACTCGGTGCCGCGGCCGTGGAACAGGTAGTTGTACTGACTCGGATTGTCCAACGGCGCGGAACTGGGTGCCCACAGCTGGTCCCGTGTCACGCCGCCGACGATCCGGTAGACCCTGAAGTTGCTGAACACCGGCGCGATCTGATCGCGGTACAGATACTGCACGACCTGAAAGTCCGCGCCGATGCTGTCCGCGTATCCGTTGTGAAACTGTGGTCCTCGGCAACTCAGCCATTGCCCGTTACTCACGGTGATTGCCGGGTAGCCCGCCGTGGCGGAGACCGAGGCTTGTGCGTTCGCCGACCATTGCGCCGAAGCGGGGAGCGCTAGTGCGCCCGCACCGATCATGAGGAGCGCCGCGAGCGGCAGCTGCCATCGCCGCCGTCTACGCGATTGCTCCCGCGCGCTCATCGGGTGCCCTCACCCGTCGCGGTGATGGTAAAGGTCGTCGCCGCCCCGCTGAGCTCGATGCCGCCGACGTCGGGCGGAGTTCCAGCTGGGATCGTGAACCGTATGCACAAGTGGGTCGTCGCGGAATCCGCAGCCGGAGCAACGAGTGACTCGGTTACGACCAGTGCGCTCAGTTCTGTGAAGCCCCCACCGCTGCCGTACACCTGCATCCCGTCGGGTAGTCCGGTGGATGCGCAGGAGGCTCCCGCATCGCTCTGGGTGAAGACCTGAGCGTCAATGATGCCGTACAGCGTCGACGAGGCCGACGAGGTGTCAGAGAGGATGGCTGCGAGCGTGTAGTCGAGCCCGAGATTGCCGGATGCCTGGCCGGCGAGCGCGATCTTCGTGGCGATGACGCCACCAGGGTAGAGACCGCTTAACGGTCCGATCGTCACCTGTGATTGCCCGTTCATCGTGAGTTTCAGGGTGCCCGAGTTAACGGTGGTGCCTTCGACGGCCTCGGAATCGTTCCACAGCGCCGCAGTCGTACCGGTCCCCACGAGGAGGACCAGCGCGACCGCTGCGATGGTGACGGCGAGACGTTTCAAACGGGCTTCCGTATCCGGGCGCGGGCGTTACCGGGCGTCCTGCTGTAAGGTGATTGTCATATCGCTTAGGTTGATGCTCTCGGCCTGCGCGGTCGTGCCCGGTGTGCTCTCATCGAACACGATCGTCACGGTCACGTTGATCACCTCGCCATCGTCGGCGCTCGTGATGGCCCCATCGGTAACCGGCTCACCGCCGACATATGTGAACGTCTGGGTGACCGTAGTCGCTGCGAGCAATGCCGCATCACCGGTAGCCGCGACCGGATCAGACACATCGAGGGTGGCTGAAAGGTTGTCTCCCGATGCGTCGACAGTGAAGGCGGCCGTGTACTCGATCGTGTCTCCGGGCACGATGAGGAAGTCCGCGATCGTGATCGGCACCGGTGTCGGGGTCGAGATGTCGTTCCACGCGGGTGTGCCCGATGGCGTGAGTGCCAGGGTGCCGGAGTTCACCGTGCCCCCGTTCACGTTTGCCGAATCGCTCCACAAAGCGAACGTGGTCCCGCCTGTAAGCAACACGACACCGAGCGCTCCCGCGATCGTGGCTTTGGTCACTTTCCTCATGCTTGCCCCTGCTCCTTGATGATTTACGTGGGTATCAGCATGACACGACTTGACGTTGATACTGGTGCTTGCCGCGGGACTGCCGCACTGATAGGTGACATCTGATCTGGCTTGCCCGTAGGGGCGGCCTGGAAGGATGTGCACCATGCCCGCTCCCTACCCACAGGAGTTCCGCGAAGATGTCGTGCGCGTGGCCCGGTCCCGTGAGGACGGCGTCAGTCTCGCGCAGATCGCGAAGGACTTCGGCGTCCATGAGATGACGCTCCACAAATGGATCCGCCAAGCCGACATCGACGACGGCAACCGCCCCGGAAGGAGCCGGGAGGAGTCGACCGAATTGCGCGACGCCCGCAAGCGGATCCGGCTGCTGGAGCAGGAGAACGAGGTCCTCCGCCGCGCAGCCGCCTACCTCTCGCAGGCGAACCTGCCGGGAAAAGGCTCTACCCGCTCGTGGGCGAGCTCGCCGATGACGGCATCCCCGTCGTGGTGTCCCTGCGGGTCCTGAAGCTCTCCCGCCAGCCTTACTACCGCTGGCTCAAACACCAGGTCACGGAATCAGAGATAGTCGAGGCGTATCGCGCCAACGCGCTGCTGGACGCCCACCACGACGATCCCGAGTTCGGCTACCGGTTCCTCGTCGGCGAAGCGGCAGGAGCCGGCGAGGAGATGTGTGAGCGGACCGCGTGGCGGATCTGCCGAGACAACCAGTGGTGGTCCGTGTTCGGGAAGAAGCGCGCCAAGAACGGAAAGCGCCCCGGCCCGCCAGTCCACGACGACCTCGTCAAGCGGGACTTCTCCGCCGATGACGTCAACGAACTGTGGCTCACTGATATCACGGAGCACTGGACCGACGAGGGCAAGCTCTACCTCTGCGCCATCAAAGACGTGTTCTCCGGCCGCATCGTGGGCTACTCGATCAGCGACCGAATGAAGGCCCGTCTCGCGGTGAACGCCCTGGACAACGCAGTATCCCGGCGTCGCGACGCGGCCGGTTGCATCGTCCATTCGGACCGCGGATCTCAGTTCAGGTCCCGGAAGTTCGTGCACGCTCTGAACCGTCATCACCTCATCGGATCGATGGGCCAGGTCGGCGCTGCCGGTGATAATGCCGCGATGGAATCGTTCTTTGCCCTGCTGCAAAAGAACGTCCTGGACCGCAAACGGTGGCGAACCCGAGAAGAGCTCCGAATCGCAATCATCACCTGGATCGAAAGGACCTACCACCGACGCCGCCGGCAAGCTGGCCTGGGCCGATTGACCCCCATCGAATACGAGACCATCATGAACCCGGTCGCACTCGCGGCCTGACACCCCAACTGTCACCTGTTCGTGCGGCAGTCCCGTAGTCCGGCACGTGTGCACGCCGAGTACCGCTTGCGGCGAGGAGCTTGAACGGTTGCGACCACATGCGCACAACATCGTGATCGAACTCGGCCACAAGCAAGTGACTGAGTTCGAGACGCGACTCGTAGCCAACATGCGCCTGCATCTTCTCGGACCAGAACGAACCCGGAAAGTTCGGTTGGCCGTGGTTCCACCGGAACGACCTGAACGGCACGGAATCGCCCATCGCCTCAAGCGACAGTCGCGCCAGCGTCAGCGCGTCGACCGCCCCTGCTGGCCGACGCACGTGCACCGACGTTTCCCACAGCTCGCCACGTCTTTCGCGATTCGCGATTCGCGAAATGCCAGCATGGGACTACTTTGCCTGCATACGCCGCACAGCGCAATAGTCCGTCTGCACTGCTCGCGATGCAACGAGTAGCACCCAGCCCGCTCGACCTCACACAGCCTCGACGGGCCGGTGAGCGACGCGGGCGGCGCCCGTTGACGTCTGAATCATGCAGTGCACCGCCCGACGTCAACTCATACAGTTGAGCCGACACTCGACCCTCGGCTGACGGCTTTACTACGCTAGACATGTCTAGGTTGCACATGTGCAACGCGTGCGAACGGGGCAGGAAGCAGTGACGAACACCACGACACGCGAACAGTCGAAGTTGCTCTTCGGCAACAGCAACATGTTCGCGTTCCTCTGCGCCCTCCGCGAGCTCGATACGGATGAGTTCACCATGCGGGATCTGCTCCATCGCACCGACATCCCTACGAACATCGCGTACGGACTGCTCTCCAGGTGCATCAAGCTCGGCATCGTCGCCGCAGTCGATGAGTCGACACTCGAACGAGCAACTCGGTATCGACGCCTCGCGCATCCATTGCTCGCGCAGTTGCCTGACCTCGAGCAGGCGTTCGCGAACAACATCTAACGGCAGACCTGCGGCCACGAGCCGAGCGCGGAGCGACAGAACGAGACTCGCGCACGCACGACGGCGGGCACCAAGCACGAGTCGCCTATTGGCACGGACCCGACACGCTTGACGCCCGCTGCCTCCGACTTGAGCAGACTACGCAGTCTCGTCCAATTCCGGCCGACCTGTCCCATCGGACATCTCTATGACAAATCAGCCCGGAATTGGACATTTCACTCAGGAACCGTCATTGAAGTCGCCGCCCGGCGCCATGTCCATGAAGCGCGAGTAGTGCCCCTGGAAGGCCACGGTGATCGTCGCGGTCGGGCCGTTACGGTGCTTGGCCACGATCAGGTCGGCCTCGCCCGGACGAACGTCCTTGTCGTAGACGGAGTCGCGGTGCAGCAGGATCACCATGTCGGCGTCCTGCTCGATCGAGCCGGACTCACGCAGGTCGCTGATCGCGGGCTTCTTGTCGGTGCGCTGCTCAGGACCACGGTTCAGTTGCGACAGTGCGATGACCGGAACCTGCAGTTCCTTGGCGATGAGCTTGAGGCTTCGCGAGAACTCCGAGACCTCCTGCTGACGCGACTCGACGCGCTTGCCCGACGTCATCAGCTGCAGGTAGTCGATGATGACCATCCGCAGCCCCTCACGCTGCTTGAGTCGACGACACTTCGCCCGGATCTCGACCAGCGTCATGTTCGGGCTGTCATCGATGTACAGGGGGGCATCGTTGATGCGTCCTCGGGTCGCCGCGACCGTCGTCCAGTCCCGAGGGTCGAGGTTTCCCTTTCGCATGTTCTGCAGCGGGATCTGCCCCTCGGCGCTCAGCAGACGCATCGCGATCTCGCTCTTGCCCATCTCGAGCGAGAAGAAGACGGAGGGGATGTTGTGACCGATGGATGCCGAGCGCGCGAAGTCGAGCGCGAGCGTCGACTTACCCATCGCAGGACGCGCGGCGACGACGATCATCTGCCCGCCGTGAAGGCCGTTCGTCAGCTCGTCGAGCTCTTTGAAGCCGGTCGGAACGCCCGTCATCGAGCCGTCGCGGCCGCTGGCCGCCTCGATCTCCTCGAGCGCGGCGTCGACCGCGATCTGCAGCGGCACGTAGTCTTCGGCGGTCTCCGAGCCGGTGATCGAGTAGATCTCGGCCTGGGCGTTGTTGACGATGTCGGTCGCGTCGCCCTGGCCGTCGTAACCGAGCTGCACGATGCGGGTGCCCGCATCGACCAGACGACGCAGGATCGCCCGCTCCGACACGATGCCCGCGTAGTAGCCGGCGTTCGCCGCGGTGGGGACGATCGAGGTGAGCGTGTGCAGATAGTCGGCACCGCCGGCCCGACTCAGCTCGCCCGTCTTGATGAGCTCGTCGGTGACGGCGACGACGTCGGTCGGCTCGCCGTGCGAGTAGAGCGACAGGATCGCCTCGAAGATGAGCTCGTGCTTGGGGATGTAGAAGTCAGCGCCCTTGAGCGTCTCGATCACATCGGCGACAGCATCCTTCGAGAGGAGCATTCCGCCCAGCGCGCTCTGTTCGGCGAGCGTGTCGTGCGGGGGCGTGCGCTCTGGTGGACGCTTGCCCCCGAGGCGCTCCTCTGAGATGTCGGCGATCGACACACTGCTCCCTTCGATGCGACGTTCTTTCCGGTGTGCTCCGTGCCGACTGCGTCGGACACTCGATGCGAGTCAGCTGGAGAAGGACCGTTCGCACAGCAAAACAGGCACTTCCGACATCGGGTCGCTGCACCACGCTACGAGCGGGGGTTTTCGGTCGCAACACGCCCTGTGGATAACTATGTGGAAAGCGTGCGAACAAGTCCGGAGAGTCTGTGCAGAACACATGTGGATAACTCGGTGGAGTACGTCGAAACCGAGGTCTGTTTTTCCACTTGGCCTGGAGTTTAGAGTTTCCCCAGCCTGTGGATGAGAACGTGGTTCAACCGGGCGTTGAAGGTTGATCGAATCCGGTGGGGGATGTGTAGAACCTGGGGAAAGTCAAGCCGAGATGCAACCGGGCGAGTCACACTGCGCAACCCTCTGAAATGTGCGCGCGATGACGCCGTTTTCGAGCGGATCCCTCTAGACATCGCGATCTACCGGGAGTAACGTCACCCGCAATCGACGCAGTGTGCGTCGACGACGAACGATGGCTCTCGGGGGAGGGAAGTCGACGTGAACGCTCAAGCAACCCGGCGTGGCCTTCCGGCTGTCGCCCTCTGGGGCAGCCTGGGCGCGGTCGCGTGGGCGGCGCTCACGGTCTTCACGGGAGGGTCGTCTGCGAGCGCGGACGACAGCTCGAACGATTCGCTGCTCGGCGACGTCGCCTCTGTCGTGAGCGAGACGGTCTCGACCGTCGACGACACCGTGACGGCAGTGACTGCACCGGTCGTGGCCCCGGCCGCACCCGTCGTCACGCAGGTCGTGGCCCCGGCCGTCGAACACGTCGTCGAAGCGGTCGACACTCAGGTCGTCGAGCCGGTCGTCGCCCCCGTCGTCGAGCCCGTGCAGCAGATTGCTCAGCCGACCGTCGAACACGTCGCGGAGACGATCACGCAGGTTCCGGTCGTCGGCCCGGCGACATCGCCGATCATCGACGTCGCCGCCGACACCGCCGAGGCCGTCGTCACTCCCGTGACCGACCTGATCGACGGATCCCCGGTGGCGTCGATCGTGACACCCGTGACGGACGCGATCGCAGAGTTGCCGATCGTCGGAGACGTGACCGACGACATCGGAGTGCCCGCCGTGATCGACGTGGTCGTCGGAGTCATCGACGACACGACACCGATCGTCGGCGGGGTCGTCGACGACACCGTGCCGCCGGTGGTCTCGGGCGTCACGCCCACTCGGCCCACCATCCCGGCATCCGAGCCCGAATCCGATCCCCTCGGAGCGGCGCCGCTCGCCTCCGACACTGCAGAGGTCGTCTCCGCAGCATCCGATACACGGGCAGGCGGCTCCTCCCCCGCGGTCGCGCGCCTTCAGCTCGCCGGCCCGGCAGCATCCGACCTCCGGTCGGCAGCACCCGTCGCTGCGCCGGCCACGACTGTGCCGGCATCCGACCGTGGGCACTCGCCGTCCGCACCGCCCGCCGGAGCTCCCGCGGCTCCCTCTTCCTCCGCCGGTTCGAGCGGAGCCTCCTCGCTGTCCCCCGCGCTCCTCAGCGACGCGGGCCTTTCCGCGCTCCGTGCTGTGGAGCGCACCCCCGGTGCACCCGACGACGTCTTGCCGACGTCTCTGGTCGCCGACACCGACGTCTCTCCTGACTGAGGGGTTGTCCGGTCGTTCCATGTGAACGACAGATGCCGTGCTGCGCGCGCACATGCTCTTCGCGTGCACCCATCCAGACACACCCAATTCCAATCAGGAGAAGGTCATCATGCGTACATACATCAAGCGGGCCCTGTGGGGCACGCTTCTCGCCGGCGGGATCACCCTGCTCGGCGCGACGGCCGCTAACGCGGCAGACACCTCAGGAGAAGACGGGCTGCTCTCGGGCACCCAAGCGGATACCGCGATCTCGGCGCCCATCACGGTCGTCGACAACGCCGTCTCCCTGCTCGGAGATTCGTCCGCTCAGCAGGCCCCGGCGCCCGCTCCGGCACCAGCGCCGGCACCAGCGCCGGCCCCCACCACGAGCGGAGACTCCGGCACCGCCTCCGGCACTCAGGCCGTCGTCGACGTGGTCGCGCCGGTCACAGTGACCGGCAATGCGATCGCCGTGCTCGGCGACTCGTCGAGCGAGTCGGCGGCGCCGGCCGAGGCTCCCCAGGCACCGGCCCCCGCCCCCGCTCCGGCGATCACGACGAACGGCGATGACGGTCTGCTGTCAGGCACCCAGGCCCTGCTTCAGGTCGACGCACCCGTCACGGTGTCCGGCAATTCGATCGCCGTGCTCGGCGACAGCGAGACCCTCGGACAGGATGCCGCAGCACCGGCCCCCTCGAGCGGCAGCGCAACCGGATCCACAGCGCCGTCGACGTCGGGCGACGACGGCGTCGCGAGCGGCACGCAGGTGACCGCACCCGTGACCGCACCCGTCACGATCGGCGGCAACGCGATCTCCGTGATCGGAGACAGCGAGTCGACGAGCGGGACCGGCTCCACCGGAACCACCGGGGGAACCCCGTCCACCGGCAGCACCACCTCCGGTGACGATGGAATCCTCGGCGGCACCCAGGTCACCGCACCCGTGACTCTTCCGATCACGATCGGCGGCAACGCGATCTCCGTGGTCGGCGAGAGCACGGTCACGGCTCCCCCGAGCGATCCCGGGACCGATCCCGGAACCGACCCGGGAACCGATCCCGGCACCGACCCCGGAACCGACCCCGGCACGACTCCCGGCACTGACCCCGGAACAGACCCCGGAACAGCTCCCGGCACAGACCCCGGAGCCGATCCCGTGACGACATCCGCTCCGGCAGAGGGACTCGCCGCCACCGGTGATTCCACCTCGCTCGGCTTCGCCTTCCTCGCCGCACTCCTGCTCCTCCTCGGAGCCGGAATGCTGCGTCGTCGTCCCATGACGGCGTAGCCGCAGACCCCGGCGGTGTCGACGTCCTCGGGGGAGGAGATGCGACACCGTCGGTGTGCGGGTCCCGTGATGCCATGAGCAGGTTCCCCAGACCTGCCCGCGTCTGCGATGCCGCACAGTTCACGGATGCCCCGCGTCCCCAGCGCGGGGCATCCGTCGTGCTCGGAACCCGCCGCAAACGCTTCAGATGAGGCCGATGGCGATGCGCCTAGACTCTCTGAGGGGGAGGTTCAACATGCAGGTCGATTACGGTCAGATGGCGCTCGCGTCGCAGGTGCTGCGGAGGCAGCAGGAGACGCACACTCGAGCGATCGCCGACTACATCCAGCGCTACGGCGTCCTCACGCCATCGGATACGGGCATCGTCATGCTGCCGTTCACCGGGGTCTCGCTGGTGGTGGCCATGCTCGGAGTGCAGGCGGCAGACACGTTCGGGCAGGTCTGCGCGCTGGCAGCCGATCGGGTCGATGATGCCGCGCGCTCATACGAAGCCCATGAGCAGCAGGCCCATCAGGCCGCGCAACAGTTGATGCAGCAGATCGGCCTCAGTCTCCCTCCGTATCAGAGCCCTCTGTCGTCCTCGCCCACGCTCGGCGCTGCCGGTGCTGCTGCGGATGCCGACCACGGCGCGCCGGAACCGAACCTCATCGTGGAGCTCGTCGAGACGCCGGGGACGCTGTCCGACGGTGTCACCGACCTCTACGAGAACGCGACCTCCCGCATCGACGGGTGGCCGGGAGGCGGTTCCGTGAGCGAGCGAGCGGATGCGTCGTCGTGGCTTGTCGCCCCGAACGCCACCAAGAGCGAGATCGAGAACATGCGATGGGGCGCCGGCCCGATCCTGGGCGGCGTCGACTGGCTCATCGAGCAGCTCATCGGCATGAGCCTGCTCGAGGACGTCATCATGAAACCGTTCGCCGGGGACTGGACGGGCATCGAGGAGGTGCAGCAGGCGTGGACCCACGTCGGGGAGGCGATGCGCGCGATCTCCGACAACAGCGCCGGCCTCGCCGAGACGGCCGCCTTCTGGGAGGGCGATGCCGGGACCGCCTATCAGGGCGGGATGACGGCGATCGGACTCGGGGCCTACGGATTGGGAAGCGTGGCCGATACTGTCGCCGGTCTCGTCGGCCAGCTGGTCCTGGCGTCGAAGACTGCGGCCGCGACCATCGGCTTCGCGATCAACCAGCTCTCGCAGACGCTCCTTCGCATGGCGGTCGAAGCGACCGTCCCCATCGCCGGGTGGATCGTCGCCGCGGCGGAGGGCGCCCTCGCCGCGACCAAGATCTTCGGAGTGATCCGCCTGATCTACTCCATCATCAACATCATCTACGACGTGATCGAGAGCGTCGTGTCGGCCCGCGCCCAGCTGGTGGAGAACGTCCTCCGCCTCGAGGATCTGGCCCAGGTCCTCCTCCAGACCACGAGGAAGTACGCATGATCTCTGCGAACGACCCTGCCGCGTGGCGGGAGCGCCTCGCCGCCGTCCGATCGGAGCTCGACGAGCTCTTCCCTCCGGGGGAGGCGGAAGACGCCGAGGAGGCCTTCGCCGCGCAGGCGCGCGCGGGGATGCTGGGGCGCGAATGGCAGGTGCTGCAGGGCCGGATCGATCTGAACCTCACGACGCGAGAGGCCGTGCTCTCCGGGGAGGACGACTCGGTCGAGGCGGCTTTCGTGCGTGAGACCGGAGCCCGACAATCGGAGGCGCTCGTCGAAGCCCTGCGGCGCACAGCACCGGGCGATTCGCGTGATCCGGGAGCGGAACTGCGCGCCCTGCACGCAGAGACGACCGCCCGCGGTGCACGCATCGATGCGATGCTGCGCGACATGGCAGCACGTGAGAGGGGGATCTGATGGCGGTCCTCAAGGCGGAGCCGACGCAGATCACCGCCCTGGCGGCGGAGATCTCCTCCGGCAGTGCGCAGATCAGCGCGGCGCTCGCCCGGCTGGAATCGATGTCCGACGACCTCTCCCACCGCTGGAGCGGCGAAGCCCAGGCGGCCTACGCCGCAGCGCACAGCCGATGGACGAGCCAGATGATCGAGCTCGCTGCCATCGCGAAAGCGGCCGGCGAGCTGGCGGACCAATGGTCGACGGGGCTGCGCGACCTCGAGCGGTCACTCGCTCAGGGGTGGCCGCGGTGACGGAGGATCCCCGCCGTCTGCGGTGGGCTGTCAACGGCGCACGGACGTTCCGCATCCCTGCTGAGGCCGCCGATGTCGCTCTGGTCGAGATCGACCGTGCGATGCAGGCTGCTCATTTCCGTGCAGACGCACCGGGGGCCGAGGCGGGAGTGCAGCGGCTCTACCGACGCGGGTCGGTCGTCGGCGATGTTCTGATCGGCGGAAGCGGGCTCTCGGCCCTCACGACCAGGCTCGGTCCGCTGTCTGCCCGAGGCGTCGCCGTCACCTGGATCGGCCCGGTCGACGCGAACTCGATCTGCGTGATCGTCTCGCTCGTCGCGGGCTCCCACGTCGGAGGAGATTTCGTGGACGGAGTCGACGACGCCGTGCACGCTCTCGTCTCTCGCGGCATCCCCGTAGAGGATGAGGGGTGGTCACGGTCCGTCGATGTCGATCAGACGCTGCCGGCGAATCCCCGTCGCGCCGCCGAACTCGGTCTCACCCGCTAGCCGAGGGCACCAGGCGATCCGCGGCACAGACCGGCCTCGAACGCAGAACGCCCCCTGTCCCGAAAGACAGAGGGCGTTCATACTTCGACGGGCTCAGTGGCCCGCCGACGTCGTCACTTGGCGGCGACGACCTGCAGCGTGATGACTGCGGTCACGTCGTCGTGCAGACGAACCGTGGCCTCGTGCTCACCGGTCGACTTGATCGCCGACGGGATGTGCACCTTGCGCTTGTCGATCGAGCCGAGACCCGCGGCTGCGACAGCGTCCGCGATGTGATCGGTCTTGACCGAACCGAAGAGGCGACCCTCGTTGCCGGCCTTGACGGCCAGGCGCACCTTGGTGGCCTCGAGGGAGTTCTTCAGCGCCACGGCCTCGTCGCGGTCGTGGATCGCGCGAGCCTGACGAGCAGCCTGGATCGAAGCGACCTGCTTTTCGCCACCGCGGGTCCACGCCGTAGCGAAGCCCTTGGGGATGAGGTAGTTGCGGGCGAACCCGTTCTTGACCTCGACCACGTCACCGGCGCTACCAAGCCCGGCGACCTCGTTCGTGAGAATCAGCTTTGCCATCTCGATACCCCTTACCGGCCGGCGCCAGCGTAGGGCAGGAGTGCCATTTCGCGTGCGTTCTTGATCGCGGTGGCGATCAGACGCTGCTCCTGCACCGAAACACCGGTGATACGACGGGCGCGGATCTTGCCACGCTCCGAGACGAACTTGCGGAGGGTGGAGACATCTTTGTAATCGATGACTCCGACCCGGATCGACTTCGCGGGAGCGGTGGGCTTGCCACCCTTCCGCGGCTTGCGGCGGTCGCCGCTAGACTTTCCAGCCATTGTTTTTCCTTAATGATGAGACGGATGCCGAGCCCTTCGACAGGCTCAGGGACCCGGTTCCAGAAGTTGTTTCAGAAGGGGGTGTCGTCGCCGAAGCTGCCCGGAGTGCTCCAGGCATCTGCGCTCGTCGACGAACCGGGCGTTGACCACGGCTCTTCCGACACCTGCTGCTGCTGTGCGGGGCGCGACTGTCCGCCGCCACCACCGCCGCCGCCACCGGTCGACGCCGCACGGGTGACCTGCGCGGTCGCGTACCGAAGCGAGGGGCCGATCTCGTCGACCTCCAGCTCGATAGCGGTGCGCTGGTTGCCCTCGCGGTCCTGGTAGGAGCGCTGACGCAGACGGCCCTGCGCCATGACGCGCATGCCCTTGGTCAGCGAACCCGCCACGTGCTCGGCGAACTCGCGCCAGACCGACGCGCGGAGGAACAGCGCTTCGCCGTCCTTCCACTCGTTGGCGGCGCGGTCGAAGTTCCGAGGCGTCGAAGCGATGGTGAAGTTCGCCACCGGCAGTCCGTTCTGCGTGTAGCGCAGCTCGGGGTCGGCCGTGAGGTTGCCCACCACGGTGATGACTGTTTCGCCGGCCATCGGACTCAGGCCTTCGCAGCCTTGGCGGCCTTGCGAGCAGCCTTCTCTTCGGTGCGCTTCGCTTCGAACGCGACCATCGCCTGAGCTTCCTCAGAACGGAGGACCTTGGTGCGCATGATCTGCTCGTTCAGCTTCAGCTGACGGTCGAGCTCCTGCGTGGCCTCGCTGGTGGCGGTGAAGTTGACGACGGCGTAGATGCCTTCGTTCTTCTTCTGGATCTCGTAAGCCAGACGGCGCTTACCCCAGATGTCGACCTTGTCAATCGAGCCACCATCGTTGGTGATGACCTTCAGGAACTTGTCGAGCGTAGGGGCGACCTGGCGCTCGTCGATCTCGGGGGTCAGAATGACCATGAGTTCGTACTGGTGCGTCACTTACCCACCTCCTTCGGACTAGAACGGCTTCCGGGACGTTCCCGGAAGCAGGAGGGTGTGTGAACGTCATCCGCCGAGCCACCCGAGTGGGTGCCTGATGGCAGACAACCTTGACAGTCTAGCGGAGAATCCTTCGGCCTGCCCCCACGCGTATCTCCGAGCAGTTGGCATGCTGGAGTGCGTGCGGGCTGACACTCAGCGCGCACACGACCGAAGGGGGAACGCCATGCGCGTCAACAAATGGGGGGTCGGCATCGTCCTGACCGCCACCGTACTGCTCACCGGGTGCACTGCGGGTGCCGAGGAGCCCGCCGAAGAAGAGCCCACCGCGGCCGCGGAGGAGACCACCGCGCCCGAGTCCGACTGCCCCGAGCTGACCGAAGGGGCGACCGTCGACGGCACCGCGCTCGGCGCGTGCATCACCGAGGCGATGACCGACACGGCCGGTTACCAGGCCAAGACGTCGATCCTGGGCATGGACACGACCGCCCGGTACAACCCCGCGACGGATGCCGTCGAGACGATCACGCCCATGGGATCGCTGATCCTGATCGGCGACGACGCCTGGGTCAAGACGCCGACGACTGACTGGCAGGTCGCCGACCCGAACTCGAGCGACCCGATCGTGGCCGCGCTCAGCAGCGGTGCGGCGACGGCGGCGGGCACCGACCCGGCCACCGCCGCGGGCGCGCTGACCGGCGAGTTCACCGTCACCGGAACCGGCAGCCGCCTGGGGCAGGACGTCTACCTCGTGAGCGGTACGTCCGAGGCGCAGGGCGTGCCGGTCGACGTGGTGTTCGAGGTCACCGACGACTACGTGGTGCTGGCGACGACCGGCAGCACCGAGGCCGCCGGCCAGATGATCGAGACCTCGCTCGAGATCACCGAGTGGGACGTCGAGCAGGACATCGTCGCACCTCTCTGATCCACGAGCGGATGCTGCGGGCCGGGGCGATCGCCTCGGCCCGCAGTGCGTTCCCGGGTCTGCTGGCGCAGCATCCGTTCTGGTCATCTCGGTCGGGAGGAGAACTCCCCTTCGGGAGGAGATTCGGGCTCGAAGCCTCCTCCCCAGGCGCGGATCGCCTCCCGAGAAGCAGGGATCGAACGCATCAGCCCTGTTCAGCCGGCGCCGGCACTTGCCGGTCAGGCTGTGGCGTCCGCGATACGCCGATCGACCTCAGCGAGCTCGGCTCGGGTCTGCACGAAGGACTCCGGGGTGAAGCGCCGCACCTGCATGTCGAGGATCGCCTGGGCCGCGTCGTCGCTCACATCGAAAGCCTCGGCCACCGCCGCCACCGCAGACGCCACATCACCGGGGGTGTCTGCGCAGATCCGCAGCAGTTCTTCGGGCCGTTCGAGAGCGACGACGTATGCCGCGATGATCTCCCGGCGCTTTCGCAGATTGCCAAGGTTCTCAGCCATGGGTGCCACTCTACGGCGCGGGTCTCCCCTGACTACGAAAGGGATCTCCCGCATCGGAGCACCGCCACGCAGCATCCGCTCAAGGCCTCCCTCGGGCCTCCCTCTCGGGCGGAGATCTGTGCCTGGGGAGGAGGGTCAGGCTCAGAATCTCCTCCCGAGGGGCAGATCTCCTCCCGAGCGAGGGAGCAGGCGACGCGTGTCAGTCGATGACGGGGGCGATCTCCGACCAGACGATGCGCTCGTTCGTCGAGGGGGCGACCGGAATGCGGCCGGCTCCGTCGGGCTCGGGGATCGCGGCGAGCAGCGCCTGCGTGTACGGATGCTGAGGCGCAGACCACACACGATCGGTGGCCCCCGCTTCGAGCACCCGGCCGGCGAACATGACGAAGGTGCGGTCGGCGATGCGGCGCACCACGGCGAGGTCGTGCGAGATGAACAGCATGCCCGCACCGGACTCGGCGACCAGGTCACGCATGAGCCCCGCGACGCTGGTCTGGGTCGATGCATCCAGAGCCGAGATCGGCTCGTCGGCGACGAGCAGCGACGGCCGTGCGGCGAGCGCCCGCGCGATCGCGAGCCGCTGCTTCTGACCGCCCGAGAACTGATGCGGGAAGCGCGTCGCGACCTCGGTCGGCAGCCCTACACGCTCGAGCCACTCCGCGACGGTCGACCCTTCGGCGCCACGGGCGCGGGCGGTGGCGATGCCGTCGGCGATCTGGTCGCCCACACGGCGTCGGGGGTTGAGCGACGTCGAGGGATCCTGGAACACCATCTGGATGCCGGTGAGCGCGAGGTCGCGCCGACGGATGCCCAGCGGCTTGACGGGCGCATCTCGGAAGCGCACCTCTCCCCCGGCGAGCTTCTCGATGCCGACGACCGCGCGGGCCAGGCTCGACTTGCCACTGCCGGATTCGCCCACGAGCGCGACGGTCTCTCCGGGTGCGACGGTCAGCGAGACGCCGTCGACGGCGACGACGGGCGGGCTCCCGGGGTAGCGCACGACAACGCCCTGCGCGTCGAGGACGGCGACGTCAGTCATCTGCGGCCTCCTCTTCGGCATCCTTCACGGCCGCATCCGACGTCACCGGATCGAGCAGAGCGGGATCCGCATCTGCGCTCTCGAGCTTCGACCCCGGCAGGGCCGCGAGCAGCGTGCGGGTGTACTCGTGCTGCGGGTCGCGGAACAGCGTCTCGCGGTCTGCCCGCTCGACGATCTGCCCGTTCTTCATCACGGCGACCTCGTCGGCGATCGCGCTCATGACGCCCAGGTCGTGCGTGACGAGCAGCACGGCGAGGTTGCGCTCGGTCGCGAGGTCGCGCAGCAGGCGCAGGATGCCGGCCTGCACGGTGACGTCGAGCGCGGTGGTCGGCTCATCGGCCAACAGCACCTCGGGGTCGCACGCGAGAGCGCAGGCGATCGCGATGCGCTGCCGTTGACCGCCCGAGAACTGATGGGGGTAGCGCTTGAGCGCGGCATCCGGGTTGGGCACCTGCACGGTCTCGAGCAGCTCGATGGCCCTGGCCTTCGCGGCCTCGCCCCGCAGTCCGAGGTGCACGCGCATGTGATCGGTGAGCTGGCGGCCGATCGGCAGCTGCGGGTGCAGCGACGCCGAGGGATCCTGGAAGATCATCGCGATGCGCTTGCCCCGGATGCGGTTGAGAGCCCGGCGGCGCATGCCGACCAGCTCCTCCCCCGCAAGCAGGATGGATCCGCCGGTGCGCGCCTGCCGCGGAAGCAGTCCGAGCACAGCGAGCGAAGTGAGCGTCTTGCCCGATCCGGATTCCCCGGCGAGGCCGTGGATGCGACCGGCCTCGAGGTCGAGCGAGACGCCGTGCACGAGCGGACGACCGATCTCGATCGTCAGATCGCGGATGCTGAGAGCGGGTGCGCCGTTCATGCTGCCGCACCCTTCGCCGATGCCACGTGCTCGGCCTGCTTCTCGTGCGTGACCTCGGCCGTCGGGTCGAGGATGTCGCGCATCGCGTCGCCCAGGAAGTTGAAGGCGAGCACCACGGTCAGGATCGCAAGACCCGGGAAGACCCCGAGCCACCACGCGTCGAAGTTCTGCATGGCCGCCGAGATCATGGATCCCCACTCGGCCGTCGGCGGCTGGGCGCCGAGACCCAGAAAGGAGAGGCCGGAGAGCAGCAGGATCGCGGCACCGATGTCGAGCGTCGCGAGCACCAGCACGGGCCCGGCGATGTTCGGCAGGATGTCGATGAACAGCGTCCGCAGCGGCGAGTGGCCGAGCAGGCGACCCGCGATGACGTAGTTCTGCCCGCGGAGTCCGAGCACGATGCTGCGGGTGACTCGCGAGTACTGCGGCCACGAGACCACGATCGCCGCGATCACCGCGTTGAAGAGCGACGGCCCGAGCGATGCCGCCACCACCATCGCGAGGATGACGGTCGGGAACGCCATGAACAGGTCGGTGATGCGCATGAGCGTCTCGTCGACCCATCCGCCGAAGTAGCCGGCGACGGCACCGATCACGGTGCCGATGATCATCGCGGCGATCACGAGCATGAGCGCCAGCGGAAGGCTCACGGTCGCACCCGTCATCAGACGCGAGAAGATGTCGCGGCCGTTGCCGTCGGTGCCGAGCAGCGTGTCGATGCCCGGCGCCTGCAGACGTGGCAGCACCTGGGCGTTGGGGCCATACGGCACCCACCACTGGGCGGTGAAGGCGACGATGATCCATGCTCCGGCGATGACGGTGCCGATCACGCCGAGGGGTGTGCGCCAGGCACGCGGCCAGCGGAAGCGGAACCGCCAGGGGCCGGATGCCGAATCGATGCGGCTCATGCGATCCTCACTCTCGGGTCGAGGACGCCGTAGAGCAGATCGACGACGAAGTTGATGAGGAGGTAGATGAATCCGACGACGAGACCGACGCCCATGATGCCGGGCAGGTCGAGGTTCGCCGCCGAGTTGTAGGCATAGGTGCCCAGACCCGGCCACGCGAACACCGACTCGACGAGCACGGTGCCCGAGAGCAGCGAGCCGAAGGCGACGCCGACGACGGTGAGGATCGGCAGGGATGCGCCGCGGAGCACGTAGTCGAGGATGACGCGCATCGCGGGAAGACCCTTGGCGCGGGCCGCCCGCACGTAGTCGCTGCCGAGCACCTCGAGCACCGACGTGCGGATGAAGCGCGTGAGCAGACCGATGGTCACGAGAGACAGCACCATCACCGGCAGGGCCAGGTGCGCGAGGGCGTCGGCGAAACCGACCCCGTCTCCGTTGAGCAGGTAGTCGACCGTGTAGAGGCCTGTGATTCGGGGAGGCGGCGTGATCGACGGAGAGATTCGACCGGAGCCGGGCGCGATGCGCAGCTCGAGGAAGAACACGTAGAAGCTGACCAGTGCGAGCCAGAAGGTCGGCACGCTCAGTCCGATCAGCGTCACGATGCGGATGACCTGGTCGGTGACCAGACCGCGACGGTAGGCCGCGAGCGTTCCGAGCACGACGCTCACCGCGAGGCTGAGGATGATGGCGCCGATCGCGATCTCGATCGTCGCCGGCACCGCGGTGGCCAGGTCGCTGGTGACCGGTCGCCCGGTCACCAGCGATGTTCCGAGGTCTCCTCGAAGCAGATTCCCCATGTAGATGAAGTACTGCACGAAGAGCGGCTGGTCGAGGCCCTGGGCCTTGATGAACGCCGCACGCGTCTCGGGGTTCTGCGATGCTCCCTCACCCAGCGCCGCCGACACGGGGTCGCCGGGCACGAGGTTCGTCAGCGCGAAGGTCACGATCGTGACCCCCACGAGCAGGAGCAGCGAAGTGCCGATCCGGCGCAGCAGGTATCCGACGAGCGGCGACCTGCGACGCTGAGCCTGCCGTCGCACGGCCACCGTCGTCATCAGTCAGCCCCGATCAGCCGGCGGGCGTGATCTCGGCGATGTCCATCTCCCACACCGAGTTGTACACGGCGCCGGTGACGGCATCCGCCGTGGCGATGTTGCGGCCGGGGACGATCAGCGGCACGAAGGGCCCCTCGGCCTGCATCGCCTCGGCGAACGAGGTGAAGGCCTCGCTGCGCTGGGCCTCGTCGGTCGCGGCCGCAGCACCGGCTGCGATGCCCGCGATCTCGGGGTTGGCCTCGGCGGCCCAGCCTGCGCGCAGACCGACCTTCAGACCCGGAGCGAACGGAAGGAAGTTCGCGGAGTCGGCGTAGTCAGGGCCCCAGAACCACAGGCCGAAGCCCTCGGTGCCGTTGACGTACGCGTCGAGCTCGGTGGCGAAGGGGGCCGGAGCGAGTTCGACGGCGATGCCGGCATCCTCGAGCTGAGCCTGGACGCGCTCGGCGAGCGGGGTGAACTCCACGCCGCCGACCGGGTAGTCGTTCGGGAACTGCAGCTTCAGGGTCTGGCCCGTGTAGCCCGCCTCGGCGAGAGCGGCCTCGGCCTTGTCGAGGTCCTGCTCGATGCCGGTGTCGAGGGCGCCCTCGAATCCGGGCGGGATCACGCCGGTCGCCTGCACGGCACCCGCACCTGCGAGCTCGAGCAGCGCGTCGTAGTCCAGTGCGTAGCGGATCGCCTCGGCGATCTTGACGTTCGCGAGCTCACCCGCGACGGCCTCGGACTGGTTGAGCAGCAGGAAGATCGTCTGGCCCGACGGCACCGACTCGACGTTCAGCCCGTCGCCGAGGCCGGAGACCTGGTCGCCGTTGAGGTCCATCGCGACCATCGAGTCGCCGCCCTTGAGGTTGGCGAGCTGCGTCGCGCTCTCCGAGACGTTGCGCACGACCACACGGCCGTAGGCCGCCTCTTCGTCGCCGTCGTACTCGTCGCTCTTGGTCAGCACGACCTGCGACGAGAGGTCGAGCGTGTCGAGCACGAACGGACCGGAACCGGCGGACTCGCCGTCGAGGAAGCTCTGCGCGCTGTCGGAGCCGTCGATCGATCCGCCGTTCTCGATGACCACGTCGGCGTTGACGATGCCCAGCGCAGGGTTGGCGAGGATCGCGGGGAGCTGCAGCAGCGGCGTCTCGGAGGTGATCGAGATCGTCTTCTCGTCGACCTCGGTGATCGTCAGGCCGCCCAGGAGGAAGTTCGGCTTGGCGTCGGTCATGCCCTGGATGCGCTGCAGGGTGAAGACGACGTCCTTCGCCTCGATCGGCGAGCCGTCGGAGAAGACGCGGTCGCCCTCGAGCGTGAAGGTGAACTCTGTCGCCTCGTCGTTCTGCTCCCACGACGCCAGGCCGGGCACGGGGGTCGAGACATCCGAGCCCTCGAAGTCGACGAGCGTCTCGTAGAGCGCCTTGGCGATCATGTTGCCGGTCGGGTCGTAGGTGTGGCCGGGGTCGGCGGTCTCGATCGAGAATGCGGTGTCGATGACCAGAGAGTCGGAACCGGAGGATTCTCCGCCGTTGTTCGCCGAGTTGCCACCGGAGCAACCAGCGAGAGCGAAGAGCGCGACAGCTCCGATCGCGATGACGGACGTGCTGCGACGTGACGACATATGGGCCTCCAGGGGCGAGGAGTTTCATCGGGTTCGGTCGACGCCGGGTGGACGACCGGTGATCAGATTCGCATTGTATGGGACTATGTGTCCAGCAAGAATGCAGACGTCATCACAGTCTGTCCAAGACCCCGCCCATGAGGAGCATTGTGTCCACCAAGAGCGACGAAGCCGTGAAGCAATCTGGACGAAGTGCCGCCCCACTGGACGACATCGGATACAGAATCCTCGAGACGCTGCGCGATAACGGTCGCATCTCGATCGCTGCGCTGGCCGAAACCGTGGGGATCTCCCGCGCGAACGCCTACACGCGCGTCGAGACGCTGATGCAGGACGGCGTCATCACCGGGTTCAGTGCCCGGGTCGACCAGTCCAAGGCGGGACTGTCTATCGGCGCGCTCGTCTTCGTCACCGTGCACCCGCAGGCCTGGGCATCGTTCCGCGAGAGCGTGCTCGAAATGCCCGACGTCGAGTGGTGCGCCATCACCACGGGCGAGCACGACGCCATGCTGCTCATCCGCGCCGTCGATGTGAGTGGCGTGCACGAGTTCACGACCGGCGTCATCGCACAGCTGCCCGAGGTGCGCACCGTCGTCAGCGTGGTCGTGCTCGACGAGGTGATCCGCCGTTCGTTCCTGCTGCCGAGCGACCTGCCGGAGCGCGACCTGGCGACTCCGCTGGGCATGACGCGATGGACGCCGGCGACGCCGGGTCGCGACATGCTCCCGCCGCGCTGATCAGGCTGCTGCGGCCTCTTCGCACACGCTGAGCTGCGGCAGTCCGTGCATCTCGTAGTGCTCGACGAGTCGGATGCGACCGTCGTGCGTGAGTTCGAGCTGGCTCTCGCCGTCTCCGGTCACGACGGCGCCGTCTGAGACGAGCACGTGCACGAACGACACCCAGATGGTGTCGCCGGTGCGGGTGCCGACGAAGCGTCCGAAGGTGACGGTGTCACCGGAGTAGTCGCCCCAGATCGCGCCGTCCTTCTCCCGATAGACGAACTCGCTGGGCGATTCGGGGTCTACCGCCGAAGTGGTGGAGGAGACCATCCGGAACCGGCGGCCGTCGAGCGAGGGAATGGTTGCAGTCGAGCTCACCCTCCGATTATGGAGGGCACTCTCGGGTGCGCTGAAGCCTCGTCGGCAAGCGTCTTCCCGGCCCGCTCGCCGGGCAGATCGGGCAAGACGAAACATGCCTGGCCCTCGACGCCCGCGGCGTTTCGTCTGACGCTGTTCGAGCTCGGCGGGCCTCACACTCCCCCGCATATTCCGCCGCCTCCGCCGCGCGAAGGGGTGATCCGATATCTCGCAGGTACCGTGGGTCGCATGCATTGGATGTCTGACACCTCGGCCGGCGACTGGCTGCGCGAGCGCCTCGACGAGCCATGGAACGCGACGATGCACGCCGTCGTGCCGCACGGCTTCCCGGCCTACGCGCGCATCCTGCATCCCGGCATCGTTCGCTCACTGCCCGACCGGCCGGTGCCGACCTACGACGAGTACGACGCGATGCCGGAGGCGGAGCGGCAGGCGCTGTTCGATCGGTTCATCGATGAGCCTGCGACCTGGGCCGAGACCGCATCCGCCTTCGGCACCACGCTGCATCCGCTGGCGCAGTGGCAGCGCATCGTCCGCACTCCGATGGACGGGGACTGGCGCACGCGGATCTCACCGGACGGGCGCGAGTTCAGTGCCCCCACGGAAGGCGAGCTGGCGCCCGAGATGCTCACATCCATCGCCTCGCATCTGATCGCTCACACCACGACTCCGGATGCCGGCTTCGCGGCGCTCTGGGAGGGCCGGGGCGGTCTGGTCGGCCATATGGGGCACGGCCCGTCCCGCGCCTTCTACACATTCAGTGATGACCCGAATCATCAGGCGATGCTCGATCGCAGCGTGAAGAATCCGTTCAACAACGCCTTCCGCAAGCGGACCTGGCAGGAGGGCATCCTGTCGCGCGAGATCTCGGAGGGCCCGCGCTTCCGCCTCCCCGACCGGGACCACGTGCTCTTCCGTGGAGCGATCGGCGCCTTCGCGAATCAGGACTGGGTGCTGGATGTCCCCTGGCGCGACCGCCCGGGCGAGGAGCACGGCTTCGCCCCGTCGGCGCAGACTCCGAGCATCCTGTGGCCCGACGACCACGCCTGGGTGATGGTGAGCGAGATCGATCACGACTCGACGATCGTGGCCGGGTCGACCGAGCTGGTCGCCGCGATCTGCGCCGACGAACGGCTCGAGGCATTCCTGATCCCCGAGAACGCCGACCTCACGTGGGATGCCGACGAGGTCAACCGATGACGACGACGCCGCAGACGGGACCGACCTTCGACGCCGCTCCGCTCACCGAGCCGGTCGATCCGAAGGCGGTCACCGCGTTCGCCGCCGAGCTTCGCGCTCGAGGATCCAGCGGCACGAACGCCGCGAGCATCATCGCGATCGTCGTCGTCGCTCTCATGGCCATCATCGTGGTCCCGGTGATCTTCACGACCATCGTCAGCATGGTCTCCACGCCCGGCGGATCAGGGTTCGCCATCGTCCCGCTGCTGATCTTCGGCGCCGTCGCTGTCGTGATCGCCGTCGGGTCGTTCATCGGCTGGCGTCGCGCCCGCGTCACCCGCTATCGCCTCCACCGCTTCGCGCAGGCGAACGGCATGTCGTACGAGGGAAAGGTCACTGCCCCCGCGCTGCCGGGGATGATCTTCAGCCTCGGCGGCTCGCGCATGTCGACCGATCTCGTGCGCGGCACGACACCGCGGTTCGTCGAGTTCGGCAACTACCAGTACACGGTGAAGCGGGGAAAGAGTTCGACCACCTACCGCTGGGGCTATGTCGCGGTGAAGCTCGACGTGCCACTGCCGAACATCGTGCTCGACGCCAAGGGCAACAACGGCTTCGGGTCGAACCTGCCGGCGTCCTTCCAGAAGGAGCAGCGGTTGTCGCTCGAAGGCGACTTCGACGAGTACTTCACGCTCTACTGCCCCGAGGGATACGAGCGTGACGCGCTCTATCTGTTCAGCCCCGACATCATGGCCCGGTTCATCGACAACGCCGCCGAGCTCGACGTCGAGATCGTCGACGACTGGATGTTCCTCTACACGCAGCGCAGGGTGTCGACGCTCGACCCTGCGACCTGGGCGTGGCTGTTCGGTGCCGTCGGCGCGTTGATCACGAAGCTCGATCAGTGGGAACGCTGGAGAGACGAGCGTCTGCTCGTCGAGAATCCGACGGCTGCGGCATCCGCTTCGCCGGCCACCTCAGCACGGCCCGCGAACGAGCGCCTTCCGTTCGCTCCCCCGGTCGGCCTGCTGTCGCCGCCGCCGGGCGTCGCGCACGAAGGACGCAGACTGAAGCGCCGCTTCCCGTGGGTGCCGGTGGTCTTCATGATCGCCTTCGCGGCGTTCTGGTTCTGGTCCAGATCGTTCTGAACGCGAACCCCCGAGGGTGGGTTGTGGGGGTGGGTGCTGACTGGGGATCAGCGTTCCCACCCCATCCCCCCCTCGGGATCAGAAGGAGATCTGACACTCCCTCCGCAGGACGGTCGAACCGCCCGTACGCGCGGGTCAGCTGGGGACTGACGACTCTGCGCGTATATGAGTAATGGTATACCGGCATACGTTGCATTCCATTGCGCGGAAGAGACTCGACCGAACGCGTTGCATCGCGTCCAAAAACGTGCGGAATGAGGGCCGGCAGCCCCTTTCCGGCGCGACATTCGTGCATGCTCGCGATAGCGCTGTCACCCTCCGGCCAGACCGGTCGGAATGTCACGACTCGTGTGAAGCACTCGATGGATGCGGACGGCATCCGCGTCGTCCGTGTAGAAGATGACGAACGGGAAGCGCTTCACGGCGACATCACGAAGCTCAGGGATCTCGGTCTCGAGCGCGAAGCGCGACGAGCCGATGGAGGGGAACTCCGCGATGAGGTCCTTCGCATCTTCCAGGGCGTCGATGAACCCGCTCGCCGCCTCGTCCGCCCCCGAGATCACGTAATAGTCGATCGCTCCCACGATGTCATCGTCAGCAGATGCGGTCGTGACGACCCGACGAACACTCACTTCTTGTCGAGCCCGGCGTCCCTGACGCGCTGTCGCAACCTGTCGAAGTAGTCGCCGTCCATCTCCGACCCCGGGCCGGAACCCATGCCGGAGACCACGAGAGCCCGGAGGGTCGAGCGGGCCTGCTCCTTGCGGATCAGGTCTCGAACGAACTCGCTGCTGGTGCCGAAACCGCGTTCGGCCACCTGATCCTCGACGAACTCCTTGAGGGGATCGGGAAGCGAGACATTCATCGTTGCCATGCGACGATTCTACGATCGATGACAAGGTTTGTCATCGATCCCTCACAGGTCACGGCTCCCATTACCCAGAGTGACGGTGCCGACCCCACCCCCTTCTGCATGCAAGAGAATGGAAGGTGATGTCTGAACGCGAAGATCACACCCAGTGGCAGGCCGAGCGCCGTGCCTCCGTCACCTCGGCGACCGGAAACCTCTCCCTGATCGAGACCCGCTGGACGGGCGAGGCACCCGATCTGGATGCCGAGCAGCAGGCGGCATCCGACACGGTGACCGTGACGCCGATTCAGCGCACGAACATCGAGACCGGTGAGGCCGAGCACGGACTGCGCCTGTGGGATGCCGACGCGCCCGCTGTCCGCGCCTTCGACCGCATCGACACCTATGACTACGACCCCGCATGGGTGCTCGAGGGGCATTTCACCCCGGTGTCCGGCGATCGCCGGGTGTCGTTCGAGCACATCCGCGACAACGGCGGCACCCGAGAGCTCGTGGTCCCCGGCGACATCCATTTCGAGCTCGACGGCCGCGAGTACACCCTGGCGGCCTTCGACGACGGCGGAACGCTGCTGCTCGTGTTCGGCGACGAGACCAACGGCTCGGAGACCTACGGGTCGGGCCGCTTCCTGTTCGTCGAGCTGCGCGACGACGCGGGATCCGTGACCCTCGACTTCAACCGCGCTTTCGTGCCGCCTTGCGGATTCAGCGCCCAGTACAACTGCCCGCTGCCGCCGGCATCCAACCGCTTCCCCCTGCCTATCCGAGCAGGCGAGAAGAACGTCGTCTTCCGCGACGGCTTCGACATCTACGCGGCGTGACGCCGCACCCTCTCACCCTGGAGCACTCATGAGAAGAACCCGAACTCTCGGCGCGCTCGGCGCCGTGGCCACGCTCGCCCTCGTGGCCGGCTGCGCCTCGGGAGCCACCGACGACGCCTCGAGCGAAGACGCCACGATCTTCATCGGGTCGCTGTACGAGCCGACCAACCTCAGCAACACCCAGGGCGGCGGCCAGGGTGTGACCGAGGCGCTGACCGGCAACGTCTACGAGGGCCTCTACCGGCTGACCGACGACGGCGAGGTCGAGCCGCTTCTCGCCGAGGACGCTCAGGTGTCCGACGACGGACTCACCTACACGATCACGCTGCGCGACGACGTGACCTTCCACTCCGGTGACCCGCTGACCTCCGCCGACGTGAAGTCGAGCGTCGAGGCCGTCACCGCCGAGGACTCGGTCTCGGCCCGCAAGTCGAGCTTCAAGACCATCGCCGACATCGCGACCCCCGACGACCAGACCGTCGTCTTCACGCTGTCGCAGCGGTCGATCTCGTTCCTCTACAACCTCAGCTACGTCTGGGTCGTGAACGACGAGGCCGGCGACATCACCGGATCGGAAGACGGCACGGGCCCCTACACGCTCGACGAGTGGAAGAAGGGCTCGACCCTGACGCTCGAGCGCTGGGACGACTACTGGGGCGAGCCGGCCAAGAACGCCGAGGTCGTCTATACGTACTTCACCGACGCGACCGCCGAGAACAACGCTCTCGCCACGGGCGAGATCGACGTGATCACCAGCGTGCAGAGCCCGGATTCGCTCGCGCAGTTCGATAACGACGACTACGTGATCAGCGAGGGCACCTCCACCACGAAGGAGCTGCTCGCGTTCAACGACCGCGTCGCCCCCTTCGACGACGCGCTCGTGCGCAAGGCGATCTACTCGGCCGTCGACACCCAGAAGCTCCTCGAGTCGATCTGGGGCGACTACGGCACGCTCATCGGCTCGATGGTGCCGCCGACCGACCTGTGGTACGAGGACCTCACCTCGGTGAACCCGTATGACGTCGAGCTCTCGAAGGATCTGCTCGCTCAGGCCGGCTACGCCGACGGCTTCACGTTCACGCTCGACACCCCGAGCTACGACCCGCACCCCGCCGTGGCGGAGTTCCTGCAGTCGCAGCTCGCCGAGGTCGGCATCACGGTCGAGATCAACACGATCAGCGCCGACGAGTGGTACACGAAGGTGTTCAAGGAGCAGGACTTCGAGGCCACGCTCCAGGAGCACGTGAACGACCGCGACGTGGTCTGGTACGGCAACCCCGACTTCTACTGGGGCTACAACGACGCCGACGTGCAGCAGTGGGTCGCCGAGGCCGAGCAGGCCGCGACGACCGACGAGCAGACGGCACTGCTGAAGCAGGTCAACGAGAAGATCGCCGAGGATGCCGCGAGCGTATGGTTGTACCTCTACCCGCAGATCGTGGTCGCCTCGAGCGACCTCAGCGGCTACCCGGTCAACGGCCTGAACTCCCAGTTCTTCGCCTACGACATCGTCAAGTCCTGACGCGCGAGGGGGATGCCGCGCGTCGGCATCCCCCTCCTCATCCTGAACAGTCATGCTCGCTTATCTGATCCGCCGCCTCGCCTTCCTCGTGGTCTCGCTCGTAGTCGCGATGATCGCGATCTTCGTGCTGCTGCGACTGCTGCCGGGCGACCCGGCGAACGCCCTGCTCTCGGTCAACGCCACCCCCGAGCAGATCGCCGCCGCCCGCGCGCAGGTCGGCTCCGATCAGCCCCTGCTGCAGCAGTTCACGACCTGGGCGGGGCAGCTGCTGCGCTTCGATCTCGGAGAGTCCTTCCTGAGCTCTCGTCCGGTCGGCCCCGACATCGCCGACCGCCTCGCCGTGACCCTCCCTCTCACTCTCATCGCCTTCACGGTGGCCCTGCTCGTCTCGCTCGTGATCGGCATCACGGCGGCGGTGAAGTCCGACCGCTGGTACGGCATCGCGCTCTCGGGCTTCGCGCAGCTCGGCGTCGCGGTTCCCGTCTTCTGGGTGGGCGTCGTGCTCGTGTGGGTCTTCGCTCTCGGACTCGGCCTGCTGCCATCCGGCGGGTTTCCCCGAGACGGCTGGGAGGATCCGGCCGACGCTCTGCGCTCGCTCGCCCTGCCGGTGATCACCATCGTGATCGTGATGAGCGCCTCCCTGAGCCGATACGTGCGGTCGGCCACCCTCGACGTGATCGGCAGCGATTACCTGCGCACCGCTCGGGCCGGGGGCTCCGGCACTGCCGAGGCGCTTCTGCGTCACGGCGTGCGAAACGGCTCGGTGCCCGTCGTCGCGATCCTCGGCATCGAGCTGTCGACGACACTGCTCGGCGCGGTGGTCGTCGAGAGCGTCTTCACTCTTCCCGGACTCGGCAGCCTGCTGCTGTCGGCCATCGAGCAGCACGACTTCCAGGTCATCCAGGGCGTCCTCGTCGTCAGCACCCTCTTCGTGCTGCTGGTCGGGTTCGCCGCAGACATCGTGCAGCGCCTGATCGATCCCCGTCTGCGCACGAGCGTCTCGGGCAACCGATGAGCCGCGTCGCCGAGCAGCTGATCACCGGCTCCGTCCCCGTGCGGCGCCGGCCGAAGGCGACCCTGCTGATCGGACTCGTACTCACCGGCGTCGTCGTGCTGATCGCCCTGGTCTCGCTGTTCTGGCTGCCCTATCCGCTCGCCGACACCAGCGGCAGTCGCCTCGAAGGGCCGAGCGCCCTGCACCTGCTCGGCACCGATCGTCTCGGACGCGACCTGCTGTCACAGCTCATGTGGGGTGCACGGATCGCGCTGATCGTCGGCACCTGCTCGGTCGCGATCGCCGCCGTCCTCGGCACCATCGTCGGCCTCATCGCCGCGTTCTCCCGCCCCTGGGTCGACGACACGCTCTCCGCCGGCCTCGATGTCGTGATCGCCTTCCCCGTGCTGCTGCTCGCGATGCTCGTCGTCGCGGTGCAGGGGGCGTCGCTGTGGTCGGCGGTGCTCGCGATCGGTCTCGCGATGTCGGCGGTCGTGGCGCGACTCACCCGCATCCTGTCTCGCCGAGTGCTGCAGGAGCAGTTCGTCACCGCCGCCCGCACGAGCGGCACTTCGACGCTGGGCATCGTGTTCCAGCACGTGCTGCCGAACATCGCGCCGACTCTCGCCGTCAGCCTCGCGCTGCAGTTCGGCGCCGCCGTGCTCGCCGAGGCGAGCCTGTCGTACCTCGGACTCGGCGCTCCGCCGCCCAACGCCTCGTGGGGTCGGATGCTGCAGGAGGCGCAGGGCACCGTGCTCACCGCTCCGGTCGGCGCGATCGCGCCCGGTATCGCGATCATCGCTCTCGTGCTCGGCGTCAACTTCCTCGCCGACGGCCTGCGCGACCTCGCCGACCCGACCCGCAGGAGGAGCCGATGAGCATTCTCGAGGTCGCAGGTCTCACGGTGCGCTCGGGCGCGGGCGCGTTGGTACGCGATGTCTCGTTCTCGCTCGCGGCCGGCGAGCGTCTGGGCCTGATCGGTGAATCGGGGTCGGGCAAGTCGCTCACCTCGCTCGCCGTCACCGGACTGCTTCCGGATTCTCTCGACGCCTCCGGTTCGGTGCTGCTCGATGGGCACCAGATCGTCGGTGCTCGGGATGCCGAGCTGCGACCGCTGCGCGGACCCGTGGCGCAGATCGTCTTCCAAGAACCGCTGACCGCCCTCGATCCGCTGATGAGGGTCGGTCGTCAGATCGCCGAGCCGCTGCGCCGTCATCTCGGGCTGCGGGGTGCGGAGCTGCGTTCGGCTGTCGCGAGCGCTCTCGACGAGGTCGCACTGTCGGATCCGCGCATCGCCCGCGCCTACCCACACGAGCTCTCGGGCGGCCAGCGCCAGCGTGTGGCGATCGCGATCGCCCTCGCGGCGCGTCCGCAGCTGCTCATCGCCGACGAGCCGACGACCGCGCTCGACGTGACGGTGCAGGATGCCGTGCTCGCCCTGCTCGAGCGACTCGTCGCCGACCGGGGCATGGCGCTGCTGTTCATCAGCCACGATCTCGCCGTCGTCTCGCGCATGGTCGACCGCATCGTCGTGCTGCGTGACGGGCTCGTCGTGGAGGAGGGCGCGGTCACGCAGGTTCTGCAGGATCCGGCGGAGCCGTACACGCGGATGCTGGTCGACAGCGCGCGTGCACTCGACGCGTTCCTCGACGCCGCGGAGGGCGAGCGATGAGCCTTCTCGAACTGCGCGGTGCGAGCTTCGCCTATGGATCCCAGCGGGTGCTCGACGACGTGTCGCTGAGCCTCGACGACGGCGACTCCCTCGGCCTCGTCGGCGAATCGGGCGCGGGCAAGTCGACGATCTTGAGGCTGCTGCTGGGGCTGTCTGCACCGCGTGATGGGCAGGTGCTGTTCGACGGCGAGCCGCTGTCGTTGCGTGATCGCGCGCAGATGCGTCGCTTCCGCGCGAGCGTGCAACCCGTGTTCCAAGACCCGTACTCGTCGCTCGACCCCCGCCAGCGCATCGACCGCATCATCGGCGAGCCGCTCCGTTCGCTGCGCCTGGTATCAGGTGCCGACGCGCAGCGCCGCATCGCCGAGGCACTCGAATCCGTCGGCCTCCCCGCCGACACCGCCCGCCGCTACCCGCACGAGTTCTCGGGCGGGCAGCGTCAGCGCATCGCGATCGCGCGGGCGGTCGTCTCGCGCCCGCGGGTGCTGCTCGCCGACGAGCCGGTCAGCGCGCTCGACGTCACGACCCGCGTGCAGGTGCTCGAACTGCTCGACCGCCTCCGCCGCGAGAACGGCCTGTCGCTCATCATGGTGTCGCACGACCTCACCGCGATCGCCTCGGCGTGCGTCCGGACGGTCGTGCTGCAGAACGGTCGTGTGGTCGAGCAGGGTGCCACGGCATCCGTGCTGCACGCCCCGCAGGATCCCTACACGCGAGCGCTGGTCGACGCGGTTCCGCGCCTCCCGCGCTGAGGCGGGTCGTCCCCACCGTCCCCACCATCCCGGATGGCTGACAGTTTCACGGATGGCTGCCCGACCGACGGTGTGTCTCCCGCCAGGCGGGTATCGTCCAGCCGAGTGACCGGGGACGACTCCTGGTCTCAGACGACCGCGTGCCAGGCCTCTCGTAGTGCCGCCATAGAATCCCTCATCTCCGGGTCAGGGAGGTAGACAGGTCCGTCGGAGATGTCGACGTTTCGCAGAGGGTCATCCGTGAGGTGCTGCGGGAACACATGGCAGTGAAGATGCGGGGCCCGATGCCCCATCACCAAGTAGTTGATCTTCCGCGGGTCGAATGCCTCATCGACGGCCCGGCCTGCGCGCTGGACATCGCGCCAGAACTCGCTGAGCTGACCGGCGTCCAGCTGACTGAGGTCAGTGAGATGCTCGCGGAGGATGACCACGGTGTAGCCGGGATGCGCCTGGTTGCGCACCAGTCGCATGTGAGTCATGTCGGTCGAGGCCACCAGGATGCTGTGCTCGTTCTCCGGCAGATGTGCGTCGGCACACATGCCGCAGAGCTCCGGGTCCACGAGTTCGGCCCACTCCTCATCCGTCCACCACATCGGACCATGTAACCAGGGGAATGCCGCTGCCGGTCGCCTCGAGCGCCGCGGGTCGCTATCCTCGAGCCATGCGTTTCACCGTTTCGTCGTGGTGGCTGCCGGAGCAGCCGTAACGCATTGACGCGCGGGCTGCACGGCAGCCCGCGACCCCTTCGCGGCACCATGTCCGTGCAGCTCCTCTCGAATCAGGAGCAGATCATGGACTCGTACGCCGCAACCCTCGCTCGCATGCCCGACCTTCGCGAGGCGATCGCGGAGCATCCAGAGAAGTACCGCGTTCTCACCGGGGAGCGCCCCACGGGGAGGCTGCACCTCGGCCACTACTTCGGCACCATCCGCGAGCGTGTCCGATTGCAGGATGCCGGTGTCGAGACGTTCATCATCCTGGCCGACTACCAGGTGATCACCGACCGCGACTCGGCCGGTGATGTGCGAGACAACGTGTACGGCGCGATCCTCGATTACCTCGCCGCCGGTCTCGACCCGAAGACCACCACGATCTTCACCCATTCCTCGGTGCCGGCCCTCAACCAGCTTCTGCTCCCCTTCCTCAGCCTGGTCACCGAGGCAGAGTTGCACCGCAACCCGACGGTCAAGGCCGAGCTCGCCGCATCCGGTCGAGCCCTGAGCGGCCTGCTGCTCACCTACCCCGTGCACCAGGCGGCCGACATCCTGTTCTGCAAGGGCAACCTCGTTCCTGTGGGGAAGGACAACCTGCCGCACGTCGAGATGACACGCACGATCGCGCGTCGCTTCAACGACCGCTATGGCCAGGTGTTTCCCGAGCCGGCGGCTCTCGTGACCGACACCCCTGAGCTTGCCGGCCTCGACGGTCGCAAGATGTCGAAGAGCTATGGCAATGCCATCGCGCTGGGGATGACAGCTGACGAGACGGCCGACGCCATCAGGCGCGCTCCCACCGATTCGGAGCGGGTCATCACCTACGACCCCAAGAATCGGCCAGGAGTCTTCGGGCTGCTCGCGACGGCCGCGGTCGTCCTCGACCGCACTCCGAGGGAGATCGCGGACGAGGTCGGCGGCGCGGGGGCCGGTGCGCTCAAGCGCCTGACGACCGAGGCGGTGAACGAGTTCCTCGCAGACCACCGCGCACACCGTGCGACGCTCACCGTGGCTGATGCCGCCGCCGTGCTCCGAGAGGGCAACGAGCGCGCGGAATCCATCGCGAACGACACTCTCGACGAAGTGAGAACGGCGATGGGCATGACGTACTGACGGCCGTCAAGAGGTCAGTACGGCTGAGCTACGTATCGCTTCGTCGTCTCCTGCATCCGTCACGGATGACTGGCCGTTTCACGGATGGCTGACCGATCGACGGCGAGTCGCCCGCCAGTCGGGTATCAGCCAGCCGATCGGCCGCCCGCCGAACCCGCCAGCCCGAAGTACGCGAGCTCCGCGTCGTTCAGCATCCGCGAGCGGATGAGGAACCGCATCCCCGTCGGGCCCTCGACCGAGAAGCCCGCACCTCGACCCGGCACGACGTCGATGGTCAGGTGCGTGTACTTCCAGTACTCGAACTGCGACTCCGACATGAAGACCTCGACCGGGGCCTCGAGTCCGACATCGAGCGCCCCCAGCAGCACGTCTCCGGCCCCCGTGATGAACATGCCCACGGGGTAGCACATGGGCGACGAGCCGTCGCAGCATCCACCCGACTGATGGAACATCAGAGGTCCGTGCTGCACAGTGAGATCTCGCACGAGGGATGCCGCGGCATCCGTCACGTCGACCCGCTGGTAGGTGCCGATACTCACCATGCTCCGCGCCTTCCTGGGGTGGTTCGAGGGCAGATGGTTCCGGGCGGACGCTGAGGATGCAGCGCCCGCCCGGGGTCGAACTCAGAAGAAGCCCATCGGGCCCTCCGCATAAGAGACCAGGAGGTTCTTGGTCTGCTGGTAGTGGTCGAGCATCATCTTGTGGTTCTCACGCCCGACGCCCGACTGCTTGTATCCGCCGAACGCGGCGTGCGCCGGGTACTGGTGATACGTGTTGGTCCAGACGCGGCCCGCCTCGATCGCCCGCCCCGCGCGGTAGGCGGTGTCGCCGCTGCGACTCCACACTCCCGCGCCGAGTCCGTAGAGCGTGTCGTTCGCGATCGAGATCGCGTCGTCGAAGTCGTCGAACGAGGTGACCGACAGCACCGGCCCGAAGATCTCCTCCTGGAAGATACGCATGTCGTTCGTGCCCTCGAACACGGTCGGCGCGACGTAGAAGCCCTCGCTGAGGTCGCCGCCGAGGTCGACGCGGTCGCCACCCGTGAGCAGCCGCGCGCCGCCCTGCTTGCCGATGTCGATGTAGCTGAGGATCTTCTCCAGCTGATCGTTCGACGCCTGCGCGCCGATCATCGTGGCGGGGTCGAGCGGGTTGCCCTGAATCACCTTGCCGACGCGTTCGAGTCCGTCGGCGAGGAAGCCGTCGTAGATCGACCGCTGGATGAGCGCACGCGACGGGCACGTGCAGACCTCGCCCTGGTTCAGCGCGAACATCGTGAAGCCCTCGAGCGCCTTGTCGTAGAAAGGGTCGGCGGTGTTGCGGGCGACGTCCTCGAAGAAGACGTTGGGGCTCTTGCCTCCGAGTTCGAGTGTCACGGGGATCAGGTTCTGCGAGGCGTACTGCATGATCAGGCGCCCGGTCGTGGTCTCCCCCGTGAAGGCGACCTTGCGGATGCGCTTGTGCTGCGCGAGCGGTGCACCCGCCTCGATGCCGAACCCGTTGACGATGTTGACGACACCCGCCGGCAGCAGGTCGCCGATGATGTCGAACAGGAACAGCAGGGATGCCGGAGTCTGCTCTGCCGGCTTGATGACCACGCAGTTGCCTGCGGCGAGCGCCGGCGCGAGTTTCCATACGGCCATCAAGATCGGGAAGTTCCACGGGATGATCTGGCCGACCACTCCGAGCGGCTCATGGAAGTGATACGCGACGGTGTTCTCGTCGAGCTGGCTGATGCCGCCCTCCTGCGCCCGGAGCACGCCGGCGAAGTAGCGGAAGTGATCGACCGCGAGGGGGATGTCGGCGGCGAGCGTCTCGCGCACCGGCTTGCCGTTCTCCCAGGTCTCGGCGACGGCGATCTCTTCGAGGTGCTGCTCGATGCGGTCGGCGATCCTGTTGAGCACGACCGAGCGTTCGGCCGGGCTGGTCTTGCCCCAGCTCGCGAACGCCTTCCAGGCGACGTCGACCGCGCGGTCGATGTCTTCGACGGTCCCACGACCCACCTCGGTGAACGGCTTGCCGTTGACCGGACTCACGTTCTCGAAGAACTGACCCTTGACCGGATCCACGAATTCTCCGCCGATGTAATGGCCGTACCGCGGTCGGTAGGTCGCGACGGCGCCCGGCTGGCCGGGAGCGGCGTACGCGGAGGATGCGGGGGCGGTGGACACGTCTTCTTCGACGATCGTCATCGGAACTCCTTCGACGGGCCACGGCGTCGGTGCTGCGGCTGTCCTCTGACGGTAGGTCGGCGGAGGTTGCGCTCCGATGCGCAACGTTGCGAACGGTTGCACGGCGATCCCAGGCTGGATCCGCTCGGATGGCTGATGATTCCCCGGATGGCGGGCATACCGTCGGCGTGTACACGTCCGGGCGGGGATCCGTCAGCCGTATGACCCCGCGTCAGCGATCTTCGATGCGTTCGATGCGCGCGACGAGTCCCGCGCGCTTCGGTGACCGGGCCGGCAGCATCTCGAGAGCGAGACGGAGAGCCGCGGCATCCCCCTGCCCCTCCGGAATATCGGCGTACTCCAGGAGCACATCGAGGCTCGCTTCCGAGAGCATCGCCTCGCGCAGCGCCGCCCTCACCGACTCTCGGAACTCCTCCACACCGGGCGAGGTCGATTCGGGAAGCACGGGGCCGCGATAGGCGGTCAGTGCGACCCGATGCGCGCCTCGGTCGAGCAGCGAGAGCACGTCGTGCGCGTCGGTCTCGAGGGGCACCGTCAGTCGGTAGGGCCGGGATTCGGGAACGAGGCTGGGCGCGTGCTTCTCGAGCACCTTGCGCAGGCGCACCATCTCAGGGCGCAGAGTGTCGGCGGATGCGCCGGGTCCGTAGACGAGTTCGCTCAGGCGCTCGGCAGACAGGCCCTGCCGGTTCACCGCGAGCATCAGCAGGATGGCCGCGTGGCGAGCGCTGAGCTCGATCATCGACTCCTCGAGTTCGGTCTCGGACTCCAGGCGCGCTCTGTCCCGCCCGAGCACGTGCAGGGTCGCGCGGGTCGTGGGCTTGGCGCGAGACGAGAAGGTCGTGGGGCGTGGCGCGTCGCTGCGCGCCCGAAGCCGCGCCACCATCAACTCGGACTCGACCGCCCGCGCCGTGGCATCGACCAGCAGCCGTGCCTGAGTCGAGACGACTTCGTCTCCGCCCGTGACGTCGATCACTCCGAGCACGCGCCGCGTCTCAGGGTCGCGCACGGGCGCCGCGGTGCACGACCACGGATGCACGAGTCGGTTGTAGTGCTCGGCCCCGCGGATCTGCACCGAGTGCTCGAGCTCGAGCGCGGTGCCCGGGGCGGTGGTGCCGACGGCATCCTCCGCCCAGTTCGCTCCGGCGACGAATCCCATCCCCTCGGTGAGCGACTGCAGCTGGCGGTCGCCTTCGATCCAAAGCAGCCGGCCGGCCTGATCGCCGACGGCGACCACGACCCCCGACTCTTCGGGGGTGCCGGGCAGAAGCAGGGCACGGATCATGTCCATGGCGGATGCCAGCGGATGCGCGAGTCGATAGGCCTCGAGCTCCTCGCTCACGAGCTCGATGCGTGGGGCTTCCTCGGGCGCGACCCGGCCTCTCCACGAGCGCACCCACGACTCCCGGACGAGAGGACGCACCTGCTGCAGTCGATGATCATCGAGGTTGCCGGCGATGAGTTCTTCATGTGCGCGCTCGATCAGCAGACGAGAGGCCTCAGGAGGACCATCACGTGACACCTGCCACGACGCGACCACAGCATCTCCATTCGTCGTCGGTGGAGCGTAACCCCAGTGTAGGAGCCGGATGCCGCGGGCGTAACCCGCGATATTCCGCCGAGGCACGGGTCCCTTTACTGGTATACCGGCACTTCGGTCCAGAGTCCGTAATATGCACGAAGGCACCTGCTGGTGCGACCTTGACGGCCTCTCGCGACCCGTGCGACGCCCCGGGGCGCGGTGACACCCCGAGGCGAACCCTCGCGGTGCACACTTCGGCCCATCAGATCGATGCAGATGAGCGAGGTGCATCGTCGCGATCGGAGAGATCATGCCAACGGGCCCCGTCGCGCCGTTCGAGGTTCGGCGATGGCTGCGCTACGCGTACTGATCGTCGATGACGACCCGATGGTCGCACAGCTGCATCGGATGTTCGTCGAGCGGACCCCCGGTTTCGTCGTGACGGGCATCGCGTCCTCCGGCGAGGCGGCGATCGAGATGGTGGACGGCGACCGTCCCGACGTCGTCCTGCTCGACCTCCAGCTTCCCGGCATCTCGGGAATCGATGTTCTGCGCCTGTTGCGCACGCATCCCGGCGACGATGTCGATGTCATCGCCGTCACCGCAGACCGCAGGGCGAGCAGCGTCGCGCAGATGCGGACGCTGGGCGTCGCGCACTATCTCGCCAAGCCGTTCTCGCTGCGAGAGCTTCGCTCTCGGCTCCGATCGGTGGCCCGGGTGCGCAGCGCCCTCTCATCGCGACAGATCTTCGACGGCCAATCCGAGATCGACGAGGTCATGCACAGCGAGTTCGTCGTCGACATCTCGCCCGGCCGACCCGACGACCCCACCGATCGGGACATCCGAGCCGGGCATCCGCTCGATCTTCTGCGTGAGCGCGCCGATCTCGCGATCTCGGAGCAGGCCCACTCGATGGATTTCACGCTGCACGCCCTCGCTGACTCGCTGCACGTCTCGGCACGCCAGCTGCAGCGGGCGTATGCACGCGACGGACGCTCGGTGCAGGACGCGATCCGTGATCATCGGGTCGGAGTGGCCGCGATGCTGATGCTCGGAGTGGAGCGCCTGACGGCGACCGAGATCACCCGGCGAAGCGGCTTCAGCAGTCCGCGCAGCTTGCGGCGCGCCTTTCAGGACGTGCACGGGGTTCCTCCCGCTCGCTGGCGAGCCGCGCACGCGACGGTCGAGATCGACGAGTCGGAATAGCGACGGGAAACGGACAGAACGCGTCGGGCTGATGAGGAAGGGCCCTGCCGTGGTCAGGCGCGTCGACGCGAGCCGCGAAGATGTTCGGGAGGTCGCTGTGGCGCGAGACGCGACGTGATCGCCGCTCGTGCGACGTGATCTCGGTCGCGCGTGGGGCGCGACACGGCACACGTCCTCGGACGTCTGCGTGAGAGGAGCCGATGAGGCTCCTCGCCGTGAGGGGCGTTCGACTGGGGGGACCCCCCTCATGGGCGCGCCGCGCGCGGGCCGTCAGGGAGTGGAGCTGCTCGATGGGCTCAGGCCCTGGCGGCCCACCATTCGCGGAGGCGCCGCTCGGCGGCATCCGTTCCGATGACGCCCTCGTCGAGACGCAGCTCGAGCAGGAATCGGTAGGCCTCACCGACCTCGCGACCGGGCGCGATGCCGAGGATGTTCTGGATCTGGTTGCCGTCGAGTTCCGGACGGATGGAGTCGAGCTCCTCCTGCTCGCGCAGCGCGGCGATACGCGACTCGATGTCGTCGTACGCCGAGGCGAGCCGCCCCGCCTTGCGCTTGTTGCGCGTGGTGACGTCGGCGCGGGTGAGGATGTGCAGTCGCTCGAGCTGGTCGCCCGCATCGCGCACGTAGCGGCGCACCGCAGCATCCGTCCAGGCTCCCTCGGCGTAGCCGAAGAACCGCAGATGCAGTTCGATCAGCTTCGACACGGCCTCGGCGGTGTCGGAGTCGAACCGCAGCGCCTGCAGCCGCTTGCGCGCCATGCGCGCTCCGACGACGTCGTGGTGGTGGAACGTGACGACGCCGCCGTCTTCGAGCTTGCGGGTGCGCGGCTTGCCGATGTCGTGCAGCAGGGCCGCGATGCGCAGGGCGACATCGGGCTCTGCGCCCGGGGTGCGAGCGTGCTCGAGCGAGATCGCCTGCTTGAGCACCGTGAGCGAGTGCTCGTAGACGTCCTTGTGATGGTGATGCTCGTCGACCTCGAGACGCAGAGCGCTCACCTCGGGGAGGAACTCCTCGATCAGCCCCGTGTCGACCAGCACGCGGACACCGCGCACGGGGTCGTCGGTCTGCATGAGCCGCACGAGTTCCGACTGGATGCGCTCGGGGCTCACGATCTCGAGAGTCGCGCGCAGCTGTGCGATCGCGTCGATGGTGTCGTCGTCGATGCGGAAACCCAGCTGAGCGCTGAAGCGCGCAGCGCGCAGCATCCGCAGCGGGTCGTCACCGAACGACACGTGGGGGTCTGCGGGAGTGCGCAGGACACCGGCGATGAGGTCTTCTACTCCTCCGGTCGGATCCACGAGCTTCACGGCCGGAACCAGCAGCGCCATCGCGTTGACGGTGAAGTCGCGTCGGTGCAGGTCGGCCTCGATCGTGTCGCCGAACTCGACGGTCGGCTTGCGGGTCACTCCGTCATAGCTGTCGGCTCGGTAGGTCGTGACCTCGACCTGCTCGCCCTGCACACGCGCGCCGATGGTGCCGAACGCCCGGCCGATGTCCCACTGGGCGGTCGAGATCGGCTTGACGATGCGCAGGATGTCGTCCGGCATCGCGTTCGTCGTGAAGTCGAGGTCGTGGGTCGGCCTGCCGATAAGGGCGTCACGCACGGGTCCGCCGACCACGGCGAGCTCGAAGCCCGCTGCCTCGAAGGCCTCGGCGAGGGTGCGGACGACCGGGTTCTCGGCGAGCGCGCCGAGACGGACGAGGCCGTCAGCCATATTGAGCATGGGTTCCAGCGTACCGGGGTGCGGGTGTCATCCGTCGGCGTCGGGTGAGTCCGGGCACAGCTTCGGATGCGGGGGCCGACAGGCCGTTCGACGTCCGATCGCTCCGGTGAGTCGTCCCCGCGATCCGAATCCGTGCGCCGACGCCATCCCGGTCCTAGGATCGGCATCGTGAGCGGAGAACAGAGCGATTCCCCCGCAGCGCCTGTGCCCTCCCGGCGGGGGTTCCTCAAGATGGGCGGCGCCGCACTGGCCGGCGCCGTGATCGGTGGCGCCGGCGGCGCGGCGATCGGTGCGCACGTCGCGAATCAGCGCAGCGGCTTCGCAACCGAGCCCGATCCGTTCGCCGCACTCACTCCGCGCAGCGAACCCGGGTTCGACCACCTCGTCGTGGTGATGGGCGAGAACCGCTCGTTCGACAACCTGCTCGGGTACCTGTATTCGAAGGACACGCTGCCTGCGGGCGAGAAGTTCGAGGGTCTCGCGTTCGGCACGCACAGCAACACCGCGGCTGACGGCACGGTCGTCGACGCACACGTCTACACGGGCGACACCGACCGGATCATGAGCCTCCCCGACCCCGACCCGGGCGAGGAGTATCCGCACGTGAACACGCAGATCTTCGGCACGGTAGACCCGAAAGACAACGCCGACCTCTTCGTCGACCAGATGTCGGCCCCGTTCAACGCACCGACGCACGGCGAGAAGGCGACGATGTCGGGGTTCCTCGAGGACTACATCATCAACTTCCGCCGTCTGCGCAACGGCGCCGAGCCCCAGCCCGATGAGGCCGCGCACATCATGGGCTCCTTCTCCCCTGAGATGCTGCCTGTGCTGTCGACGCTCGCCTCCGAGTTCGCGGTGTTCGACCACTGGTACGCGGGGGTGCCGTCGCAGACGTTCTGCAACCGGTCGTTCTTCCATGCGTCGACCTCGCATGGCTTCGTCACCAACCAGGCCGGCGGCGGGTACCGCAAATGGCTCGATGCGCCCGCGGCGCCGACGGTGTTCAACCGACTCGAAGACGAGAAGGTCAGCTGGAAGATCTACATCGACAAGCTGCAGCTGGTGTCGTTCACCGGGATGCTGCATGCCGCGGTGCTCGAGAAGTACTGGCGCACCGAGCATTTCGGCACGATGGAGGACTTCTACGCGGAGGCTGCGAACGGCACCCTGCCGGCATACGCCTTCATCGAGCCGCGCATGGTCTACGACCACAACGACTTCCATCCGCCGTTCGGCTCGCCGCGCGAGAGCGAGGTCGACGGCGAAGCCGTGTATGACAGTGCGATCTCGGATGTGCGCGCCGGTGACCGGCTGATCCACGACATCTACGAGGCCGTGCGCACCAGCGCGTCGCCGAAGGGCTCCAACGCCGTCAACACCCTGCTGCTCATCACCTTCGACGAGCACGGCGGATGCTACGACCATGTGCCCCCTCCTTCGGCGACGAAGCCGACGAAAGACACCGAGGCGGGCGAGATGGGGTTCACCTTCGATCGACTCGGATGCCGAGTGCCGGCGATCGCCGTGTCGGCCTACACGCGGCGAGGCACCGTCGTCCACGACGAGATGCACCACGGGTCGGTCACGTCCACCCTCTCGCGCCTGCACGGCCTGAAGCCGCTCAACGACCGCGACCAGTCGGCGAACACGCTGTTCAACGCCGTGAACCTCGACCAGCCCCGGCATCCGGCCGACTGGCCCGTCACGACACCCGCGTACACGCCCCCGAATCCCGAGCGCGCTGAGCCGAAGCCCGGTGACCCCACCGAGATGAAGCCTCTCACCCCGCCCGCCCGCGGTCTGCTCGGTCTGCTCATCGCCAAGTACGGCAAGCCGGGAGAACCCGAGCCCGAGACGTTCGCCGACGCCTACCGTCTGCTGCACGAGCACGGCGAGGAGCTGTTCGGCCCCGCGGACTCGAAGTAGCCGCGGCAATAGGCTTGCCGCATGACCGACAGCGCCGTGCTCACCGCCTTCTGGAACCACGTCCGCGCAGAGAATCCTGCGCTTCCGGAGCAGACGCCCGGCGCCTGGGCATTCGGTGCGACGCCCGCGCATGCCGACGCCCTGCTGGCGCTGGTGCTCGACGGGGTGAAGACCGGCACCGCCTCCGCGCAGTGGGACTACGACGAGACGGGTGATCCCGAGCCGTACGTCGGTGAGCTGAGCATCATCCTCGACGGATCCGGTGCGCCGCGGGCGGTGCTCGAGACGACCGCCGTCCGCACCGTGCCCTTCGACGAGGTCACCGAGGAGCACGCGCACTCCGAAGGCGAGGGAGATCGCACTCTCACCTACTGGCGCGAATCACACGAACGGTACTGGCGCGCCCACTCCGAGAGCCCTCGGGGCTTCGAGGCCGACATGCCGATCATCTGCGAGCGCTTCCGCGTCGTCCACCCCGCCTGACCGGACCGTCTGTCTCGGAGGGGCGAGTCTCAGTCGCCGCGGAGTCCGTCGCTTCGGAGCATGAAGAAGGGCGGATGCCGTCAGCATCCGCCCCCTCTCATCGGCTGAACCCGTCGGTCGTCAGACCGGATCGCCCTGCACAGGGCCCTCGGTGTTCGGCTTCCAGCCGAGCGCCGGGGCGACGTGCGTCGCGAAGGACTCGAGCACGTGGAGGTTGTAAGCGGGGCCCAGCTGGTTCGGGATCGTCAGCAGCAGGGTGTCTGCCGACATGACCGCCTCGTCGGCCAGGAGCTGCTGGATGAGCACGTCGGGCTCGGCCGCATACGTCTTGCCGAACGTCGAGCGGAAGCCGTCGATGATGCCGATCTGGTCGGCGTTCTCCTCGCTGCGCAGGCCGAAGTACGCCCTGTCCATGTCGGAGACCAGCGGGAAGACGCTGCGGCTCACCGAGACTCGCGGTGCACCGGTGTGGCCGGCCTCTTTGTAGGCGGCGCGGAAGAGGTCGATCTGCTCGCGCTGCAGCTGGTGGAACGGCACCCCCGTCGCCTCGGTGAGAAGCGTGGAGCTCATCATGTTGAGACCCTTGCGCCCGGTCTCCTCAGCCGTGGCCCGTGAGCCAGAGCCCCACCAGATGTGGTCGCGCAGAGTCGGTGACTGCGGCTCGATCGCGAGATAGCGGCCGGCGCCGACCATGCGGGGGTCGCCGGGGGCGAGGCCCTCGCCGTCGATGGCGCGGAGGAAGAGGTCGAACTTCTCGCGCGCGATCACGCTGCCGCGCTCGGGGTCCTCCTCGTCGTGGAAGCCGAAGGTCTCGTATCCGCGCAGAGCCGTCTCGGGTGACCCACGGCTCACGCCGAGCGCGATGCGCCCGTCGGCGATCAGGTCGAGAGCGGCCGCCTCCTCGGCGAACTGGAACGGGTTCTCGTACCGCATGTCGATCACGCCGGTGCCGACCTCGATGCGCTGCGTGCGTGCGGCCATGGCCGACAGCAGCGGCATGGGCGACGCCGCCTGGCGAGCCCAGTGGTGAACGCGCACCGAGGCGCCGTTCACGCCGATCTCGTCGGCACCCTCCGCGATCTCGATGGTCTGCTTCAGCATGTCTCCCGCGGTGCGGGTCGCCGAACCGGGCACGTCTGCATAGTGCCCGAAGGAGAGGAATCCGAAAGCCTTCATGGTGTATTCGAACGCATAGATGCGGTGCAGTATTCCTTCGTCACTCCCCCGCGATCAGCAGGCCGTCGAGCACGAGCTGTCGGATGCGGGGTTCGAGGTCGGCCCACAGCTCGACGAGCGGCACCTCGAACAGGTCGGCGAGGGCCGAGACGATCTGCATGACGGTGAGATCGCCGTCGCACGCTCCCACGAAGCCGGCGAGCGCGGGATCCACCGCGATCGTGCGCGCGAATCCCCCGCCCTGTCGGAGTTCGATGATGCTCGGATCATCGTTCCCGGGGAGCAGATGGCGTGCCTCGGTGACGTCGGGCGCGACGAGCAGCGTCGCGGGCACTCCTGCCGCGAGCACGTCGTGAGCGGCGAGGCCCGAGCGCAGTGCACCGCCCACGTTCGAGACGGGTTGCGTCACCCGCTCGAGACGGCGCAGCGGGATGCCGTCGGCGACCGGCCGGCGCACCAGGATGTAGCCGAATCCGACCGCCGTGACGCCTCGAGCGGTGAAGTCGTCGAGCCAGGCCGTGAGCAGCGGGGTGAACGCGGCGTCTCGCGGCGTCGTGCCCCCATCTCGGATCCACAGTTCTGCGTACCCGAGCGGTGAGAGCTCCTCACGCTGGATCACCCATAGGTCGAGGTCGCCGGGAACCCACGACGAGAGGCGGTCGAGACCGGAGCGACCGGTGAGCGATGCCTGACCTCCGCGGGACTCCCAGTTGCCGAGCAGCTGCGCCACACCTCCCGGGGTCAGGAACGACGGAACCGCACGCAGGAACTGCTCGACGAGCGCGTCGCCGACGAGGCCTCCGTCGCGGTACTCGTACTCGGGCACGCCTTCTGCGCGCGGGGTGATCACGAAGGGCGGATTCGAGACGATCAGGTCGAAGGCCTCACCTGCTACGGGCTCGAACATGCTCCCCAGGCGGAACTCGATGTTCGAGACGCCGTTCAGCTGGGCGTTCAGCTCGGCGTATGCGAGCGCACGCGCCGAGATGTCGGTGGCCACGACCGAACCTGCGTGACGAGCGACCAGAAGCGCCTGGATGCCGCATCCCGTGCCCAGATCGAGAGCGCGGTCGACCTCGATCGGCATGATGATCTCGGCGAGGGTGCGCGAGGCTCCGCCGACGCCGAGCACGTGATCCGCCGGAAGCGCACCATCGAGCGCCACCTCATCCAGGTCGCTGGCGATCCACCATTCGCCCATCCCGTCTGAGTTGACGAACGGCTGCGGCCGCAGAAGAGAAGTGGGAACAACGGTGCTCCCCTCGATCCGCGCGAGGCCGAGAGCGGCGAGGCCGTCGGCGCCGAGTCTCGGCAGAGCCTCGGTCACAGCGGCGAGCGGCTGCGGCATTCCGAGCACCAGCAGCCTGCCGAGAGTGGCGAGCACGCCGTCGTCATCGGCGATCGCGCGCAGGATCGGCTCACGCATGCCCCTGGCGAGCGCGTCGTCCGCTTCTTCGCCCCACAGGCGGCGAAGCGGCTCCGAACGCAGATCCGCGTCGTCGAGATCTGCAGCGAGCGCGGTGCTGCGGAGCGGATCGGGTGCAGGGGTGAGGGTGTCGGACACGGCCGTCACTCTACGCGTCTTCAGGGTTCTCATTCAGCCGGACGCCTAGAATCACAAGGTCAGCACTCACGAGCAGCCTGGGATCCCCGGCGTTCGAGGAAGACCTTCATGACCGCGACCACCTCCGAGAACGGCCTCCGCACGCGCCTGCACCGCCTGGCACGCGGATCCGTCATCTCGGCGATCGTTCTCGGCCTGGCCGGCGCCGGCGCTCCCGGCGCGTTCGCAGCCACGGATGCCGAGCCCGAGGGCTCGTCGGTCGACCTGCTCCTCTCGGCAGGAGTGCGTGGCACGGTCGCTCCCGGATCTGCGACGACCGCCTCGATCACCGTGCAGAACGACTCCAGGTCCGAGCTCTCGTCCGGTCGCGTCACGGTGGAGCTCAACCGCACTCCCCTCACCGACGAGGCCGCGATCACGACCTGGCTCGACGAGGCCGACGCGACAGGCGGCTTCGAGCAGCTCGGCTCAGACACGACCGCGCCCGTCGACGCCGAAGCATCCGCGACGACGAGCCTTCTCCTTCCGCCGGAGGCCCTCGGCGACCTGGCCCCCGGCGTCTACCCGTTGCGCGCGACCCTCAGCGGAGCGCAGACCGACGCTCAGGACGATGCGCGATCGGTGACATCGACGACAGTGCTCGTCGTGACCGCTGCCGCGAACCCGCCCATCGCTGTGATGGTGCCGGTCACGGCGACACCCGACAACGGCGCCCTGCTGACCGCCGACGAGCTCAGTGCGCTCACCGCCCCCGAGGGCGCGCTCACCGCGGTGGTCGAGGGAGTCCGAGGGACCTCGGCGATCCTGGCGATCGACCCGGCGATCCCTGCGGCCATCAGAGTGCTCGGCTCTTCGGCTCCTGAGAGCGCCCGCGAATGGCTGCGCCTTCTCGACGCACTGCCGAACGAGCGCTTCGCCCTGCAGTTCGGCGATGCCGACGCCACCACACAGGCGCAGGCGGGCCTCCCCGCGCTCCTGCAGCCCACGACGCTCGCGCCTTTCCTCAACCCGAGCGGCTTCACCGAGCCCGCAGACGGGACTCCCACGCCCACCCCCACGCCCGCCCCGACCCCGGCCTCGGTGCCGACGGAGAGCACTGCGCCGACAGACGGCACCGCGCCGACGCCGGCGCCAGAGCCGAGTGACGAACCGACGCCTCAGCCCACCGACGGCCCCGTGCTGCCCGGTGACGCCGAACTCACCGCCATCGAGGGCGCGACGTCCGGCATCCTGTGGCCGCGCAGCGACGTGTCCGCCGCCGACCTCGACGTGTTCTCGACGTACGTGAACGGCGCGGTCACCGTCCTGTCGTCCTCCTCGATCGGAGGCGCCGCCGGTGCACACGCCGACGTGGGCGGCCGCAGCGTGCTGGTCACCGCCGCTGCAGCATCCGATGCCGTGTCGCAGGCCGCGAGTGAAGACGACACCGCCGCGCGTCAGCAGCGGCTTGCTGAGGCGAGCGCTCATCTCTCTCTGGCGGGTCAGGCAGATCCGGCCACGCCGATCCTGATCGGACTCGACCGCGACGAGACGCGCACGGCTGAGGCGCTCAGAGACGCCGTCGCGTCAGTCGACTCTCTCGGATTCGGTCTCTCCGAGGTACTCGCAGTCCCGGCGACCCCGGCGACGCTCTCGACCGAGCAAGACCAATCCCGTGCCCTGGCACTGCGGGGGATGCTCGACAGCGAGATCGTGCTCGGCGACTTCGCCTCGATCCTCGACGACACTCAGCTGCTGCTGAGCCCCAAGCGCATCCAGATCATGCGGGCGACCGGCGTCGGCCTCACTGAGAAGGGCTTCGACGACGCCGTCTCCGACGTCAACGTCGCGACGACGGAGACACTGAACGCGGTCGACATCCCTCCCGCGAGCACGATCCAGCTGCTCTCCGCCAACGCCGACCTGCCGTTCTCAGTGCGCAACGATCTGCCGTGGCCGGTGAACATCCAGCTCAGCGTCACGCCGAGCGACCCGCGTCTCGACGTGCAGTCCGTGACCCCGTGGACGATCCAGCCCGGCACCACGACGAGGGTCAAGGTGCCCGTGTCCGCCCGAGTCGGCAGCGGCGAGGTCACCCTCAAGCTTTCGCTCTCGAGCCCCACCGGCGTGCCCATCAGTCAGCCGGAGAGCGTCCGCGTCTCGGTGCGCGCCGAATGGGAGGCCATCGGTCTCGGGGTCTTCGGCGGCCTCATCGTGCTGCTCCTCGGTCTCGGCATCATCCGCACCATCCGACGCCGGCGCCGCGAGGCCGACGCAGAGAACCAGGAGACGACATCCGAATCGGATGCCGTCGAGGAGATGAATGAGTAGTCTCGGGCGCGCCAGCGCACTGATCGGCGCGGGCACCCTCATCTCCCGCGTCACCGGTCTCCTGCGGACCATCGTCCTCGTCGGCGTGATCGGCTCGGTGGGCGCGGGCGCGGCGGATGCTTTCGCCATCGCGAATCAGCTGCCCAACAACGTCTTCTCACTGATCTCGGTCGGCGTGCTCACCGCGGTGATCATCCCTCAGATCGTCAAGGCGACTGCGGATGCCGACGGCGGCAACGCGTTCATCTCCAAGCTGTTCACCCTCGGCACAGTCGTGCTGGTCGCGATCACCGGGCTCGCGACGATCGCGTCGCCCTGGTTGGTGTGGCTCTACGCCGGCAAGGAGGGCTCCCCGGAGTTCCTCGCGCTCGCGACCGCGTTCGCCTACTGGTGCATGCCGCAGATCCTCTTCTATGGCCTGTACGCGCTTCTCGGCGAGGCGCTCAACGCTCGGCGCATCTTCGGTCCGTTCACCTGGGCGCCGGTCGTCAACAACATCGTGTCGATCGTGGGCTTCCTGATCGTCGGCGCCCTGTTCGGCGGCCCGCTCACCCGTGTCTCCGAGTGGACTCCCGAGATGATCGCGGCGCTCGGCGGAACGGCGACGCTCGGCATCGTGATCCAGGCCGCGATCCTGCTGATCTTCTGGCGTCGCACGGGTCTCGCGCTGCGCCCTGACTTCCGTTGGCGCGGGGTGGGCCTCGGCAACGTCGGAAGACTCGCCGGATGGACGTTCCTGATGGCGCTCGCGAGCCTCGGCGCCGGGCTCGTGCAGACGCAGATCCTCACCGAGGCTTCTGGCCAAGGCGCCTCCGTCGCCACGTTCCAGTACGCCTGGCTCATCTTCATGCTGCCGTACTCGATCATCGTGCTGTCGATCGGAACGCCCTACTTCACGCAGATCAGCGAGCACGCTGCGGCCGGCAGACACGCAGAGGTCCAGGCTGACATCGCCCAGAGCATCCGCACCCTTCTGTTCTTCATCGCGGTCGCCGTCGCCGCCGTCGCTGCGGCCGCGGTCCCCGCGTCGAGGGTGTTCACCAACCAGGCGTCGCATGCCGAAGAGGCCGCGCTCGTGCTGGTCTGCTTCCTCGTGTGCCTGGTGCCCCTGACGATCCTGTTCATCGTGCAGCGCACCTTCTATGCCTACGGCGACACACGCACGCCCTTCTGGTTCACTCTCTTCCAGTGCGGCCTCGTGGTCGTCAGCGCCCTGGTCGCCCAGTGGCTGCTCGACGCCGATGTCATCGAGGTGACGATGCTGGCCGCCGCCATCGCGCTGGGTCAGTCGATCGCGAGCACACTGCAGATGATCGTGGCCAGCTGGCTTCTGCACCGCAAGATCGGCGGACTCCAGATCCGCTCCTGGATGACCGCGATCGGCCGGTACGCGGTCGCTGCCGTGCCGGCCGGATTCGCCGGCTGGGGCGTCTTCCTGCTGCTCGGCGGCCCCACCGGCTGGACCACGTCAGACAAGATCCAGGGTGCCCTCGGCACCTGCATCATCGGCATCGCCGTCGTGGTCGTCTACATCGGCATCCTGGCCCTGCTGCGTGCGCCCGAGCTCAAGGTCGCGAGCTCCATGCTGCGGCGATTCCTGCCCGGCCGCTGAGCCCTCTCGCGCGGGAATGTCGCGCGGTTACCATTGGTTGAAGCAGTCGAACGTCTTTCGGCGTCTCAGCATCTACGACGGAGAGCACATGCGTCAGGTCATCATCATCGGTTCGGGTCCCGCCGGATTCACCGCCGCCATCTACGCGGCGCGCGCGAACCTCAAGCCGCTGCTCATCGCGAGCACGGTCGAGGTCGGCGGAGAGCTGATGAACACCACCGAGGTCGAGAACTACCCCGGCTTCCCCGAGGGGATCCAGGGCCCCGAGCTCATGGCCAAGTTCCAGGAGCAGGCTGAGAAGTTCGGCACCGAGGTCGTCTACGACGACGTCACCGAGCTCGACCTCGCCGGCCCCGTCAAGAAGGTCACGCTGGGCAGTGGCACGGTGCACGAGGCCCAGTCGCTGATCTACGCGACCGGCTCGGCCTACCGCAAGCTCGGCATCGAGGGCGAAGAGCGCCTCTCGGGCTACGGCGTCTCGTGGTGCGCCACGTGCGACGGATTCTTCTTCCGTGAGAAGACGATCGCGGTCGTCGGCGGCGGCGACTCGGCGATGGAAGAGGCCACGTTCCTCACCCGCTTCGCCGAGAAGGTCTACGTCATCCACCGCAAGGACTCGCTGCGTGCATCGAAGATCATGCAGGAGCGCGCCTTCGCGAACGAGAAGATCGAGTTCATCTGGAACAGCGAGGTCGCCGAGATCCTCGGTGGCGACTCCGTCTCGGGCGTTCAGCTGCGCAACACGGTCGACGGCACGCTGAGCGACCTCCCGCTCGACGGCCTGTTCATCGCGATCGGCAACGACCCGCGCACGCACCTCGTGCACGACAAGCTCGAGCTGACCGCAGAGGGCACGATCTGGGTCGACGGCCGCTCGTCGGTCACCTCGGTGCCCGGTGTCTTCGCAGCCGGTGACGTCATCGACCCCACCTACCGTCAGGCCATCACGGCCGCCGGCTCGGGCACGGTCGCGGCCCTCGACGCCGAGCACTTCCTCGCGGATCTTGAAGACGCTTCCGTCGAGTTCCCGGCTGCGGAGGCCGCCGAGATCATCACCGCCTGACCGGCAGGGAACAGTTTCACCTCGTCTGCTGTTGTAGCAGGCGAACCTCGAACAAGGAGAACTCTGATGAGTGCAAAGGCTACGAGCCAGGCGACCTGGGAGCAGGACGTTCTGCAGGCCGAAGGTCCCGTCCTCGTGGACTTCTGGGCCGAGTGGTGCGGACCGTGTCGCATGGTCGCCCCGGTGCTGGACCAGATCCAGGCCGACAACCCCGACAAGATCACCATCCTCAAGCTGAACGTGGACGAGAACCCGCAGCTGGCGATGAAGTACCAGATCACCTCGATCCCCGCGATGAAGGTGTTCCAGGGCGGTGAGGTCAAGACGACCATCATCGGCGCCAAGCCGAAGCCGGCCCTCGAGCAGGACCTCGCCGCGTTCATCGGCTGATCCCGCGTCGACAAGGGCCGTCACTCCTTCGGGAGTGGCGGCCCTTTGTCGTGCCGCCTACTTGTCGTAGACCGGCACAGGGGCGAGTCCCCGTGCCGCGCGGGCGCGGTCGACGATCTCCTGGATCACGGGCGTCTTCGCAGCGTTTTACGTCGATGTCCCGCGTGCGGCAGCAGCCACGGCGTCGCACTTGGCGTGGGAGTACCGATCCACGTCCTCCGGATGCGCGAGCAGCCAGTCCCTGAGCAGCCGCTGATGCACGGCATCCCACTCCTCCACGGTGAAGAAGTGCGCGATCGCGCTGCGGATGCCGTCGGCTTCGAGGATCATCACCGGATGCGTGCGCACAGCGCTGCCGAGGCGCCATCCAGCGGCCTCCAGCGCCGCGCTGTGGGCCTCCACGTCGTCGGAGTCTCGGACACGCACCGCCAGATCGATGATGGGCTTGGCGCGCATTCCCGGGATCGCCGTCGAACCGATGTGCTCGATCGTCCACTCGGCATCCCCGAGCCTGTGCAGCTCTGCAGCGATCCTCTCGAACTGCTGCGGCCAGGAGGGGTCGTAGCCGACGAGCATCCGAGGCATCGTGTGATGGCCCTCAGGAGCGGTCGGCGACCGAGGGGTCCCAGCGACGGTGGCGCTGCTTCTCGTCGAGAAGTCCCCAGACCGCCGGCGTCAGCTCCGGGTACTCCAGCGCGATCTGGCGAAGCACCCGATAGTGGCGTGCCTCATTCGGGCGCACACCGTCGTTGGCCGTGATGTTGTCGGCACGCAGCAGGTAGACGACCAGCTCGTCGACGCTCGGCAGCTCCTCCATGAAGTCCCACGGGTCTTCTCCACCGAGAAGCCTCTCCTGGATCAGCACGGCGAGTTCGTCCGACGCTTCTGCTCGCAGCACTTCGAGGCTGGCGCGGCGCGGAACGGACTCGGTCATGCTTCCAGCCTACGACGCCTTTCGAGTGCCCCGGCGCTCCACCTTCAGCTCGTCGGTCATCTCTTCGAGCTCTTTGCCCTTGGTCTCGGGAACCTTGAAGTACACGAAGAAGAACGACACCAGAGCGAAGAACGCGTAGAAGCCATAGGCGAACGTGAGCCCGATCTCCGCGAAGATCGGGAACGTCGTCGAGATGAAGAAGTTGGCAGCCCATTGCGCTGCAGCGGCGACCGCGAGAGCGCCTGCACGGATGGAGTTCGGGAAGATCTCTCCCAGAAGCACCCACACCAGCGGCCCCCAGGTGGCTCCGAAGAAGACAACGAAACCGTTCGCGCAGATCAGTGCGACCGTCGCCCACGGATCCGGCAGCGTCGCCGCCCCTTCGGCGTCGAGGGTGCCGAACGAGAAGGCCAGCGCCATCAGCCCGAGGGTCACGGTCATGCCGACCGAACCGACCAGGAGCATGATGCGGCGCCCGACCTTGTCGACGAGCAGGATCGCGATGATCGTCACGACGATGTTCGTCACCGACGTGATCACCGACGTCAGGAGGGCACTGGATTCATCGAACCCGACCGACTGCCACAGCGTGGTCGAGTAGTAGAAGATCACGTTGATGCCGACGAACTGCTGGAAGACCGACAGCAGGATGCCGACCCAGACGATCGGCTTCAGCCCCAGACGGCTGCCGCGCAGGTCGCTGAGCGACTCCTTTCGCTCGGTGTCGATCGTGCTCGTGATCTCCTTGATCTTGGCATCGACGTCGACAGCGCCCGTGACCGTCTCCAGGACCTCCGAGGCGCGCTTCAGATCTCCCTTGCGCACGAGATAACGGGGGGACTCCGGCAGACGGAACGCCATGATCCCGTACACGAGTGCGGGGATCGCCTCGACGATGAACATCCACCGCCAGGCTGTCAGGCCCCACAGGGGCTGATCAGCGGCGCCGGCCAGCCCTGCCAGCCACGCGTCCGAGAGCAGTGCGGCGAAGATACCGGTGACGATGGCGAGCTGCTGCAGCGAGCCGAGTCGGCCCCGCACGCGAGCGGGCGAGACTTCGGCGATGTACGCGGGGGCGATGACGGATGCTGCGCCGACACCGAGTCCACCGATGACGCGCCAGATGATGAGGTCGACCACGCTGAAGGCGAGACCTGAACCGATGGCCGAGATGAAGAACATGGCGGCAGCGAAGACCATCACCGGGATGCGACCGCGCTTGTTCGCGATCGGTCCGGCGAACCAGGCTCCCACTGCACAGCCGATCAGGGCGGACGAGACCGCGAAGCCCTTCAGGCCCACGCCGAGGTCGAACCCGGAGACGTCACCCGCCAGCGCGTCGACAGCGCCATTGATGACGGCCGTATCGAAACCGAAGAGGAAGCCTCCGAGTGCTGCGGCGATACTCACCGCGATCACTCGTCGCTGGAACTTCGCGGGATCCTGTACTCCGGACATGGCCTTCCCCCTCATCGTCGAGATGTCGCGAGTCTAGGCGAACACACGACTGAACGTACGTAGATCACGCCGGGCCGTATCCCGTCTCACCCAGTTCGCTGAGAATGCGGTTCAGGTCCTGAATGGAGGCGAAATCAATGATGACTTGGCCCTTTCGTGCGCCTAGCGAAACCTTGACCCGTGTGTTGAGGCGATCCCCGAGGTTGCCGGCGACCTCGTCGAGATAGGCACGGCGGGCACCGGGCGTCGCCTTCGCCGCCGAGCGAGTCGGGCCTGCGGGCTCGGTCTTCGCCGCGACCTCGGTGGCTCGCACCGACAGGTCCTCGTTCACTACCTTGTCAGCAAGACGCTGCATCGCCTCCGGCGACTCCAGGCTGAGGATCGCACGAGCGTGTCCGGCGGTCAGTACACCGGCGGCGACGCGCTGCTGCACCGGCATGGGCAGCTTGAGCAGGCGGATCGTGTTGCTGATCTGCGGACGCGATCGACCGATCCGAGTGGCCAGCTCCTCCTGCGTGATGCCGAAGTCCTCGAGCAGCTGCTGGTAGGCCGAGGCCTCTTCCAGCGGGTTCAGCTCTGAGCGGTGCAGGTTCTCGAGCAGTGCGTCGCGCAGGAGGTCTTCGTCGGCAGTCTCGCGGACGATGGCAGGGATCTTCTCGAGGCCCGCCTCGCGCGCGGCACGGGTGCGCCGCTCCCCCATGATCAACTCGTACTCGCCGTCGCTGTTCTTGCGCACGACGACCGGCTGCAGCACGCCGAACTCACGCACGCTGTGCACGAGCTCAGCAAGGTCTTCCACGTTGAAGTGCGTACGCGGCTGGCGCGGGTTCGGCACGATCTTCTGCGGATCGACCTGGATCAGGTGGATGCCGGGCACGACCTCGAGGTCGGCTTCTGCGGCGGGCTGGTCGCTGGCCTGATCCGTCGCCGGACGCAGATTGGCGCCGGGGAAGAACACATCCACGGGACGCTCGGACTGATCAGCTGTGGGAATGAGGGCACCGATGCCCCGACCCAGTCCAGTGCGCTTCGCCATCATTTCTCCTTGCTCTGCGTCGCCGTCCGCGACGCGATCTCGACAGCAGCCTCGCGATACGCGACGGCGCCGGCGGATTGCCCATCGTAGGCGATCACGGTCTGACCGAAACTCGGTGCCTCCGACACCCGCACCGAGCGCGGGATGACGGTATCGAGCACCTGATCGGGGAAGTGTGTGCGGACCTCGTCGGCCACCTGCTGCGCCAGTCGAGTGCGGCCGTCGAACATCGTCAGCAGAATCGTCGAGAGATGAAGTCCGGGATTCAAATGCTTCTGGATCATCTGGATGCTGCCGAGAAGCTGGCTCAGTCCCTCGAGGGCGTAGTACTCGCACTGGATCGGGATGAAGACCTCGCTGGCCGCGGTGAAGGCGTTGATCGTGAGCAGCCCGAGAGACGGAGGGCAGTCGATGATCACGAAATCCATCGGGTTGTCGACGAGATACTCGTCGAGTGCTCGTCGCAGTCGATGTTCACGTGCGACCTGAGCCACCAGCTCGATTTCGGCGCCGGCGAGGTGGATGGTGCTCGGGGCGCAGAAGAGGTTCTTGTCCTCCGGGCTCTGCTGCACGATGTCGGCGAGCGGGAGGTCGTCGATCAGCACGTCATACACACTCTGAGTGTCTGCGTTGTGCGGCACACCGAGAGCGGTCGACGCGTTGCCCTGGGGGTCGAGGTCTATGACCAGGACCTTCGCTCCGAGACGCGCCAGTGCCGAAGCCACGTTGACGGCGCTCGTGGTCTTGCCCACGCCGCCCTTCTGGTTCGAGACCGTGAGGATGCGGGTATCTCCGGTGAAGTCGATGTTCACCGTCTCGAGCACTCGGCGTCGAGCGGAGAGGTCGGCGAGTTCCCGCGCGAGCGGCGTATCCATCCCGAAAGAGTCCTTCGGTGATGCCTTTTCGGGCTGTTTCACGTGAAACATCCACTCCTTTCGGGGCCGTCCTCCACTCTAATCGCTGCGACGGACCTTGCCGTGTCAGAGGTGGGCTCCGTCGCTCGGATCGTTGGGGACAGCGAGGCTGCTAGGTGGCATCAGGACCCCAGAATCAGCGGTTCCGCGGTGACTCCCACGCCAAGACGGACCCGTTCAGCGGAGCAGCTCTTCAACCCGATCGACGATGTGAGGGAGTGGCTGCGTGGCGTCTATCTCGACCGTCGCTGTCGCACGAAGCAGCGGCTCAACCAACGCGTGATTCGACCTGATCTCTTCGCGGTCGTCCGGAGTCGACCCGTAGGGATTCGTGGTTCGTTGGCGCACCCGATCGAGCAGTACTGAGACGGGCGCCGACAACAGAACCACGTGGTCGAAGCGATCGTAGAAGTCGCCCTGATTCTCGACGGTGCCGGAGACCACCAGCTCAGTGCTCTCCCCGAGAAGGGCGCCCATCAGCATGTCATCCCATCGCCCCGAGTCCGTCGTCCACGGGCCGTAGTCCGTATCGACCGTCGGGTAACCCCGCTCCCCCAACTCACGAAGAACGCTCGACTTGCCTACCCCTGACATCCCGGTGATGAGCAAGCGAACCATCCCCTCACAATATCGATGTTTCACGTGGAACTGACCGGCTGATAGCGCGCCAGTCTGCGGACCCGGCCGATCGATGGTCATGCGAAGCGCGGGCTTCGTGCGCTCGGTGCTGAGCACCTCCCGGTACCGAGCTGCTGAGCTCGTGTGCGGCGCAAAGGAGCATCAGTCGTCCCAGCTCGCCGGGTGCGGGCTTCTGCTGAGCCGCGGCGCTTTCGGTTCTCACCGCTGCTCCTCAGCGCCTCGAGTGCCCATCGGCCGCGCACTGGAGTGTCAGTACTGCCTTTCGCCGACGCTGATTGTGCTGGGTCGAAGGCGTTTCCCCGGGGGTGTGTTTCACGTGAAACGTTCCGCGGTTCGCTGCCGCACACAAGGGACACCGCGGGATTGCGGTGCTCGCCACCGCGGCAATCCTCATCTCCCCCTCATCTCCTCCTTGCCAACCAGGGGACATCTCCACACCCCCCCGGGCATCATCTGGGACCTGTAGCGGTGTTGTGCAGTCCAGCGCGTGTCCCCCTCCTGTCTCATGTCAACAACGCACGCTCAAGGTCTCCGCGTTCTCGAACTGCAGCGGACTCCGCCTATCGTCGCGGTCGCATCACACGCCGCTCCCGGCAGCCCGACGTAGAAGAATCGCGAGCGCGTTTCGCTACCGAGACTGGCGTTCGCGGGCGCGCGTGACTCAGGTCGAATGCGTATCGGTACGGCGGTTTCACGTGAAACACCCGTCTACGGTGACCGCGCGCACAAGACAACTCGGGCTCCCGGGTATAGGCCCCCGCCGAGGAGAGCCTGCCCGCTAGTGCACCCCAGCACCAGAACTCACAGGCGGCGTCACCCAGGTTGCAGGGCCGCAGGGTGTCCGGCTCGATCGCCTAGCGGCTCGCCTGGGCCCACAACCGCTGGACGGTGCGACACGCCACTCGACTGCATACCTGCAGCTCCGGGCCACGCCGGTCCGCAGTGGGCCAAGACCACGCCGACTACCGTGTGCTGCGGGCTGGGTGATCCCCCGCGCGCTCCCCCGGATGCTCGCAAGGGGTGTCCCGGGCAAGCAGACCACGGTTCGGCCGTCGCACATGCCGCACCCACCCTCAGGGAAGCCCATTCAATCGCCCCACAGAGTGCCGCGCAGATCGCTGACGAAGCGGAGGTATCTCCGCAACAGCTCCGACATCACACCAAAATCGGGTCCGCCCCGCATCGAAAGGGCAGCTTCTGCCCGTCATCCAAGCGGCACATGGAGCATCCGCCCCTTGGGACATCAGCTCATACACCCGTATCGGTGCCTCGCTAGCCCGGCCCACGGTACGTCAGTGACGTTCTGACCCTCGTTCCCAGGCAGATCGATCGCATCGTGGACAGGGCTCCCATGTTTCACGTGAAACAGTAGTCCGAGCCTCATGTGGCTGAACCTCACTTTGATTGAGGCCACGGTTCAGCGCGCGGTTTCCCTTTGCCGAAGTCGCACTCCGAATGAAGGCTCGCTCCCCCAACCCCGCCGACTCACGGCGACGACCTGCGACCGGCACTACGGGTTCACTACTCGCATGAGGTGCCCTCGCTGAGATCCGTCCGCGGATGCAGTCACTCGTGCGCAGGTCGCCAGACCCTTCGCCAGGCTGGCGCACCGCACCCAACACCGACACCGACGCCGACACCGACACCGACACCGATGCCGGGACCGACACCGAGACCGATACCGAGACCAATCCCGAAACTGCGGCCGGCGCCAGCCTCGGTCCAGGTCCACGCAGCAGCGCTACCGCTGAGCTCAGGTGCGTTCTATAGCCGCCACCACCGCGCTCGAGACTCGCGTTTCACGTGAAACATAGGCACGAGATATGGTTGCGAGACCCTGGGCCAAGGCCCGTCGACCTCCTACCGCAGACCCTCATCGCGTCTCCTTCTCGGACATGAGTTGGATGCCGATGAACCTGCCGATGCATGGGTGACGGTGTGTTACACGTGAAACACACCCCCCTGTCGTATCGGTTGTACTCTCACTCCCAGCGCAGCGCGCTCATCGGGGCCACCTCACCGGATGAGCTCGTATCCGAGTGGTGGAGTCTCAATCCCGGCGCCAAGGCGACCCGATGAATAGATCCCCCACCTGAGACGGGATCCCCATGCACGAGCACGACAGCGGCGGAATCGAGCCGCGGTCGTGCGTACGCACGAAGGGAGGAAAGGGAAGACATCGACCAGCCTCCGTGACGTGGGGTGTGCGAGCACCGCGTCGCCGCTGCTGGGCGCCCAGTCCTTGCAGCAGTGGTCGGCGTAGCAAGGCAATCTCTAGACACCTAGCCCCCCACCACAGCGCTGGCTGTCGGCATAGGTCAGATGCCCACCCTATTCACCGCCATCCGGCCGCACCGTAGATGTCTATCAGTGCAAGCCCCTACTCAGCCGGCCAGCCGACGCATCCTCTCTCTTCCCTGACTGGTCCCCGGACAGCACTCCCATGCGCGGCAGCCAGTACAGATGTTTCACGTGAAACAACAAGTCGGCGGAGTAGCCGATCGCCGTAGATCCCCGATGACGACGACGACAAGCGGCTGCAGTAGGTCACTCGTCACTCGTGTTCGCGCAGCAACGCTCTCCCCTACCCAAGACGGTCGCTTGCTACGCATGCAAGAGCCGATGTGCTGCCCATGCCCATCAATGGACTCAGGGCCGACCCACGCAGCATCATCCGCAGCGCGAAGAGCTATGAGGAACTCACGTTCCTCAGACAGCAGCTATCGAACGACAGCCCGCACTACTCGCGTCGTCTCAGGGAGCACGTTCTCCCCGAGCCTCTCTACTCGGACGTGAGAGAGGCGGAACTTCTTGATCTGCTTCTGCGCCGCGTCGATCTCGTTGTCGGCATTCATCCCCTTGAGCAGGATGAGCTCACCACCGTCACGCACGAGCGGCGCGGTGAGGGGGATCAACGTCTTCAACGCACTGACAGCTCGCGCGGTGACGACATCGAAGCCCACTGGGCGACTCACGTCCTCGGCACGCGCTCGAAGCACCTCGACGTTGTCGAGGTGCAATTCTGCAACCTGCTCGTTGAGCCAGATCACGCGGCGTTCCATCGGCTCGATGAGCGTCCACTGCACATCGGGCCGCGCGATCGCCAGCACGATTCCGGGCAGGCCGGCACCAGAGCCGATATCCGCAACGGATCCGTGGAACAGCGGAGCAGCGATGACACTGTTCAGGATGTGTCTGGTCCACAGACGGGGCAACTCCAGGGGGCCGATCAGGCCCCTCTCCTCGCCATGCTCAGTGAGGGCCGCCGAGAACTGGCGTGCCAGCTCGATCCGATCCCCGAACAGCTCAGCGGCTACGGAAGGCTCGATCTCAACGTCACTCACTGCGGCATCCCGACCAGATGTTTCACGTGAAACGTCAACGACGACGCAGAACCGTGTGGCGGTCAGCGCCCTCGCCGTAGGACTCGGAGACAAGTCCCTGATCAGCGGCAATATCGTGGACCAGCTTGCGCTCGTAGCTCGACATCGCGGGCAGGGACGCCTGCGTCGCGCCATCATCGAGCTTCGCAGCCGCCGCGTTGACGAGCGTCTCGAGCTGGCGACGCCGCGCATCCCGGGACCCGCCGACATCGAGGATCAGTCGTGAGAACGAACCGGTCTTGTTCTGAACAGCGAGGCGAGTCAGTTCCTGCAGAGCCTGCACCGTGTCGGGCGCCGACAGCAGAGCAAGTCCATCTCCTTCAGCCTCGACCGACACATAGGCGCGGCCCTGGCGTACATCGAGATTCAGATCGCCATCGATGTCTGCGATATCGAGCAGCTCCTCGAGGTAGTCGGCTGCGACATCGCCCTCGTTCTCGAGATCAGCGACCGTGGGCTCCACGGTCTCGGTCATGTTGTCGGTCATGAACCGCTCCCCTTCTTCTTGGCACGCTTCTTGCCCACGGGCTGCTGGCGCTTGGGAGTCTGCGCCTTGGCGCGCTCCGCCTCTTCGAGCAGGCGCTGCTGCTCCGCTTCGTAGGCCGCCATGGGAACGACCTTGCCCGACGAGTCGATCGCCTTGCCCTTGCGAGCCAGTCGCTCCTCACGGGCCTTCGCCGCCTCAGACCCGGGAGTCGGCATCTCACGGATGACGAGGAACTGCTGACCCATGGTCCAGAGGTTCGAGATGAACCAGTAGACGACGACGCCGAGCGGGAAGAAGATACCCGAGAAGATGAAGCCGAGCGGCAGCACGTAGAGCATGATCTTCTGCATCTGGTACGCCTGGCCGGTCTTGGCCTCCGGTGACAGGTTCTTCGAGATGATCTGCAGCTGGGTGAAGAACTGCGAGGCGATCATCAGCACGACCAGCACGACCAGAATCACGATCGCGACGGTGTTGCCGGCATCCACCGCGTTGCCGAGGGTCTCGTGCAGCGACGCCACCCCGAAGAGCTCCGCGTTGTAGAACTGCTCGGTGAGCTCCGCATTCAGCAGGCCGACTCCGCCGACACCCAGGTTGTGGTGCTTCGAGACATCGCTCAGCACGCTGAAGAGCGAGAAGAAGATCGGCATCTGCACGAGAAGCGGCAGACAGCTCGACATCGGCGTCGTGCCGTGCTTCTTATAGAGCCCCATGGTCTCGCGGCTCATCGCCTCGCGAGACAGCTGATCCTTCTTGCCCCGGTACTTCTCCTGAACTTTGCGCAGTTCAGGAGCAATTTCCATCATCTTTCGCTGGCTCTTGATCTGCTTCACGAAGAGCGGGATCAGCGCGGCGCGCACCACGACCACGAGGCCGACGATCGAAAGCACCCAGGTCAGACCGGATGCTGCCGGAAGCCCGACAGCGGTCAGCAGCCAGTGCCAGGCGACGAGCACGAGCTCGACGACCCACTTGAGGGGCCAGAGGATGGTCCCGATCAGATCGAAGCCGCCGGAGGCAGGCTCCGGCGACGGTGTTGCGCTGGCGAGCAGAAGGTCAAGACCCACCGATCAATCCTTTCGGGCAGGGACGACGAAACCGCGAGCGGTCAGGTCATAACGGAAGTGTTGGTGCGGACGGACGTCATCGACGCCGCCGTGGCTCCAGGGATTGCAACGCAGGATGCGCCATGCCGAGAGCATCGCTCCCCGCACCGCGCCATGCTGTTGCACCGCACCTACAGCGTAAGCGGAACAGGATGGGTAATAGGCACAGACATCTCCATACATCGGAGAGATCACCTTGCGATACCCGGTGAGGAACCCCAGAACGAGATTCCTCGGGATCAGCGGGATGCTGCGAAGCACATCCCCCGTCTGTAGGTGCGCGTCGCCGATCGACGATGCCGGAAGAGCAGTCACGGTCGAACCTGACTGAGGCGGTCGAGGCAGCGATTCACATCGGCGCTGAGTTCGGCGTAGCTGGCGGTCGCGGATGCAGGAAGGGCACGGATGACGACATCCGTGCCCTCGGGGACCCGCGCCAGCGCATCCGCACACACGGCTTTGAGTCGCCGACGCACGGTATTGCGCACCACAGCGGTGCCCACCTGCTTGCTGATGATGAATCCGAACCTCGCGGCTCTGCTCTCGCCCGTCGCCAGCATCGAGGTGACGACTTTGGCTCCGCCACAACGGGATCCGCGTCGAACGACCAGACGATAGTCGCTCCCGCGGGTCACACGAAACGGGCGGGCGAGCACAGCGGTCTACGCGGAGAGCTCGGTGCGGCCCTTCGCGCGGCGAGCCGAGAGGATCGCGCGGCCGGCGCGGGTGCGCATGCGAAGGCGGAAGCCGTGCTTCTTGGCGCGACGACGGTTGTTGGGCTGGAAAGTGCGCTTGCTCATGAAATCACTCCGGGAATGCTGCCACCGGGATCATCTTGACCGGAGACATAGGGATCTGCCATTCAGGCATAAGTCAACCGATTAAGGGTACGTCCTGGCGGCCCACAGAGCAAATCTGCGCGCTTCGGTCCGGACCCCGACAGGATCCGCACAGCTATTATCCACAACCTGTGGCGTGCACGTATGCGCAACACGCGCGCGGATTTCCAAGGGCAGGTTGCCGTTCACAGCCACGGTGACTACCGTGGCATCCGAAGTTATCCACAGGCGAGGCGCGTCATCCCGACGGCCCGTCACCCCCTCAGCACGGAGCGTC